>NZ_JBITLM010000006.1:0-569267 GCF_044465295.1 Nonomuraea sp. NPDC049714
GGCATGTCCATCGAGATGCGTGACACCGACGAGGACGTCTTCCGCGCCGCGGAGGAGCTCGGTATCGACCTGTCCCGGCGTGAGCCGAGCAGCGTGGAAGAAGTCTGAGGGGGAGATCGCAAGCATGCTGGACGTCAACTTCTTCGACGAGCTTCGGATCGGGCTGGCGACGGCCGACGACATTCGTCAGTGGTCGCACGGCGAGGTCAAGAAGCCCGAGACCATCAACTACCGGACTCTCAAGCCGGAAAAGGACGGACTCTTCTGCGAGAAGATCTTCGGCCCGACCCGCGACTGGGAGTGCTACTGCGGCAAGTACAAGCGCGTCCGCTTCAAGGGCATCATCTGTGAGCGCTGTGGCGTCGAGGTCACTCGCGCCAAGGTGCGTCGTGAGCGGATGGGCCACATCGAGCTGGCCGCGCCGGTCACCCACATCTGGTACTTCAAGGGTGTCCCGTCGCGTCTGGGCTACCTGCTCGACCTCGCCCCGAAGGACCTGGAGAAGGTCATCTACTTCGCGGCGTACATGATCACGCAGGTCGACACCGACATGCGTGAGCGTGACCTGCCCTCGCTCGAGGCGAAGATCTCCGTCGAGCGGCAGCACATCGAGCAGCGCCGTGACGCCGACGTCGAGGCCAGGCAGAAGAAGCTCGAAAGCGACCTGAGCGAGCTCGAGGCCGCCGGCGCCAAGGGCGACCAGCGCCGCAAGGTCCGCGAGGGCGCTGAGCGCGAGATGCGTCAGCTCCGCGACCGGGCCCAGCGCGAGCTGGACCGGCTCGAGGAGGTCTGGAGCCGCTTCAAGAACCTCAAGGTCCAGGACCTCGAGGGCGACGAGCTGCTCTACCGCGAGATGCGTGACCGCTTCGGCCGCTACTTCAAGGGCGGCATGGGCGCGCAGGCGATTCAGGACCGCCTGATCAGTTTCGACCTCGCTCAGGAGGCCGAGAACCTCCGCGAGACCATCCGCAGCGGCAAGGGCCAGAAGAAGGCCCGCGCCCTCAAGCGGCTCAAGGTCGTCTCGGCGTTCCTCAGCACCACCAACTCGCCGCGCGGCATGGTGCTCGACTGCATTCCGGTCATCCCGCCGGACCTGCGGCCGATGGTTCAGCTCGACGGTGGCCGGTTCGCCACCTCCGACCTGAACGACCTCTACCGCCGGGTCATCAACCGCAACAACCGCCTCAAGCGGCTTCTCGACCTCGGCGCGCCCGAGATCATCGTGAACAACGAGAAGCGGATGCTGCAGGAGGCCGTCGACGCGCTGTTCGACAACGGCCGTCGTGGCCGCCCGGTCACCGGTCCCGGCAACCGGCCCCTCAAGTCCCTCAGCGACATGCTCAAGGGCAAGCAGGGCCGCTTCCGCCAGAACCTGCTGGGCAAGCGCGTCGACTACTCCGGCCGTTCGGTCATCGTCGTCGGCCCGCAGCTCAAGCTGCACCAGTGCGGTCTGCCCAAGCAGATGGCGCTGGAGCTGTTCAAGCCGTTCGTGATGAAGAGGCTGGTCGATCTCAACCACGCCCAGAACATCAAGTCGGCCAAGCGGATGGTCGAGCGCGCCAGGCCCGTGGTGTGGGACGTGCTCGAAGAGGTCATCACCGAGCACCCCGTGCTGCTCAACCGCGCGCCCACGCTCCACCGTCTGGGCATCCAGGCGTTCGAGCCGCAGCTCGTCGAGGGCAAGGCCATCCAGATTCACCCGCTCGTCTGCACCGCCTTCAACGCGGACTTCGACGGCGACCAGATGGCCGTGCACCTGCCGCTGTCGGCTGAGGCCCAGGCCGAGGCACGCATCCTGATGCTCTCGACCAACAACATCCTCAAGCCGGCCGACGGCAAGCCCGTGACGATGCCCACCCAGGACATGGTCATCGGCCTCTACTGGCTGACCACGCACAAGGAAGGCGCCATCGGCGAGGGCCGGGTCTTCGGCTCGATCGCCGAGGCTCAGATGGCCTTCGACCGCCGCGAGCTGGAGATTCAGGCGAAGATCCAGATCCGGATGAAGGACGTCCTGCCGCCGCGTGAGTGGGTCGCGCCCGAGGGCTGGGAGCAGGGCGACCCGATCCGCCTGGAGACGACGTTCGGGCGGTGCCTGTTCAACCAGACGCTGCCCATGAGCTACCCGTTCGTCAACTTCCAGGTTGGCAAGAAGCAGCTGTCCACGATCGTCAACGAGCTGGCCGAGACCTATCCCAAGGTCGAAGTGGCCAACGCGCTCGACGCGCTCAAGGACGCCGGCTTCCGCTGGGCGACCCGCTCCGGCGTCACGATCTCGATCGACGACGTCGTCGCGCCGCCCAACAAGGCCGACATCATGGAGAACTACGAGCGCCGCGCCGACAAGGTGCAGCGTGAGTACGAGCGCGGCCTGATCACCGACGAGGAGCGCCGTCAGGAGCTCATCGAGATCTGGACGCACGCCACGGCCGACGTCGAGACCGACATGGTCAACGCCTTCCCGGCGACCAACCCGGTCTGGATGATGGTCAACTCCGGCGCCCGAGGCAACAAGATGCAGGTGCGTCAGATCGCCGGCATCCGTGGCCTGGTGTCCAACACCAAGGGTGAGACGATCCCGCGTCCGATCAAGGCCTCGTTCCGCGAGGGCCTGTCGGTGCTGGAGTACTTCATCTCCACCCACGGACAGCGCAAGGGTCTGGCCGACACCGCGCTGCGTACGGCGGACTCGGGTTACCTCACCCGGCGTCTGGTGGACGTGGCCCAGGACGTCATCGTCCGCGAGATCGACTGTGGCACCGACCGTGGCGTCCCGCTGCACGTCGCCGACCGCGACGCGTCGGGCAACCTGGTCAAGGCCGAGAACGCCGAGTCCAACGTGCACGGCCGCATCCTGGCCGAGGACGTCGAGGTCGACGGCAAGGTCATCGCACCCGCGGGTGTCGACATCAACGACATCCACGTCACCGATCTGGTCGAGGCCGGCATCGAGACCGTCCGCACCCGCAGCGCGCTCGTCTGCGAGGCCAAGATCGGTGTCTGCGCGACCTGCTACGGCCGCTCGCTGGCCACCGGCAAGCTCGTGGACGTCGGCGAGGCGGTCGGCATCATCGCCGCCCAGTCGATCGGCGAGCCCGGCACGCAGCTGACGATGCGTACCTTCCACACCGGTGGTGTGGCGGGCGCCGACATCACCCACGGTCTGCCCCGAGTCCAGGAGCTCTTCGAGGCGCGCATCCCCAAGGGTGTCGCCCCGATCTCCGAGGCCGAGGGCAGGGTCCGGATCGACGAGACCGACAAGTCCCGCAAGCTCGTCGTCACTCCCGACGACGGCTCGGAGGAGATCGCCTACCCGGTCTCCATGCGGTCGCGCCTGCTCATCACCGATGGCCAGCGCGTGACGGTGGGCCAGCAGCTCGTCGCCGGTGCGGTCAACCCCAACGAGGTGCTGCGCATCCTCGGCCCGCGGGCTGTGCAGCTGCACCTGGTGGCCGAGGTGCAGCAGGTCTACCGCTCGCAGGGTGTGTCGATCCACGACAAGCACATCGAGATCATCGTGCGGCAGATGCTCAAGCGCGTGAACGTGCTGGAGTCCGGTGACACCGACCTGCTGCCCGGCGAGCTCGTGGAGCGTCCGCGCTTCGAGCTGATGAACCGCGAGACGGTGGCTGAAGGCGGCTCTCCGGCCGCCGGTCGTCCGGTGCTCATGGGCATCACCAAGGCGTCGCTCGCCACCGAGTCGTGGCTGTCGGCGGCCTCCTTCCAGGAGACCACCAGGGTCCTGACGGACGCGGCGATCCACGCCAAGTCCGACTCGCTCCTGGGCCTGAAGGAGAACGTCATCATCGGCAAGCTCATCCCGGCCGGTACGGGCATGCCCCAGTACCGCAACATCCGGGTCGAGCCGACCGAGGAGGCCAAGGCCGCCATGTACACCGTGGGCGGTTACGACGGCTCCGCGGCGGACTACACCTTCGGCACCGGCAGCGGCGAGGCCGTGCCGCTGGAGGAGTACGACTTCGGTCAGTACAACCGGTGAACATCTCGTAAGTAGCCGTGGCGCGCGCCCGGGTCCCTCTCCGAGGGGTCCGGGCGCGCGCTTTTCGGTCTGTACGGCTTCGGCGCTGTACGGCGCTGTGCGGGGATGAACGGTCGGGTGGTCCCCTGCAGGCGGGTCCGCAGGGTGCCGGGCGCTGCCGACACGCTCGAAGCCGCCCGAGAGGTGTGTGGAACCGATGATTCTTTGGTATGGGGGACGGCATGCGGTCGGTGCCTATATCATTGTCCAGGAGCAGCAGCCGGGCCTTTGATGGATGGGTCCCGCCGGCCGGAGTGGGAAGGCTTCAAGAGCCTGCCCGCGCCGTTTTGACGTGTCGTGCGGGCCTGGGTAGTCTAGAGCTTCGTGCCCGTTGCTAGCGGGCTCTCGATCGTGCGCTCATATCGGAGCGCGGGTCGGCTTCCTGGCTCGTAGTCCTCGTGGATGTGTTTGCGGATAGCGCGACACGCCCGAGCGCGGGGGCGCGGAAGCACAGCGAATGCGCAGGTCATGACACCGGCAGAACCTGCGAATTGCACAACAAGACGTAACACCGGCCAGCACGAAACGGAGTGGCAGTGCCCACTATTCAGCAGTTGGTCCGCAAGGGCCGGCAGGACAAGGTCTCCAAGACCAAGACTCCTGCCCTCAAGGGGAGTCCGCAGCGGCGCGGTGTGTGCCAGCGTGTTTACACCACGACCCCGAAGAAGCCCAACTCGGCACTGCGCAAGGTGGCCCGTGTACGGCTCACCAACGGCATCGAGGTCACGGCCTACATCCCCGGTGTGGGACACAACCTGCAGGAGCACTCGATCGTGCTCGTGCGTGGCGGTCGTGTGAAGGACCTGCCGGGTGTTCGTTACAAGATCATCCGCGGCTCGCTGGACACCCAGGGTGTCCGCAACCGCAAGCAGGGCCGCAGCCACTACGGTGCGAAGAGGGAGAAGAGCTAACTATGCCTCGTAAGGGTTCTCCTGGCCGTCGTCAGCTCATGTCTGACCCGGTTTACAGTTCGCCGCTGGTCACCGCTCTGATCAACAAGGTGCTTCTGGACGGCAAGCGCTCCATCGCGCAGTCGATCGTCTACGGCGCTCTCGAGGGCTGCAGGGAGAAGACCGGCAACGACCCGGTCGTCACCCTCAAGCGCGCGCTTGACAACGTCAAGCCGACCCTCGAGGTTCGCAGCCGTCGCGTCGGTGGCGCGACCTACCAGGTGCCGGTCGAGGTGCGCGCCGCGCGCAGCACCACCCTGGCCCTGCGCTGGCTGGTGCAGTACTCCCGCGCCCGCCGCGAGAAGACCATGACCGAGCGCCTCATGAACGAGCTCCTCGACGCCAGCAACGGCCTCGGGGCGAGCGTCAAGAAGCGCGAGGACACGCACAAGATGGCCGAGTCCAACAAGGCCTTCGCCCACTACCGCTGGTAACCCGGCGGGTTCGACGAGACGACGAGGACGCGAGAGAAGTGGCCACCACGACCGCTCTTGACCTGGCCAAGGTCCGCAACATCGGGATCATGGCCCATATCGACGCGGGCAAGACCACCACGACCGAGCGCATCCTGTTCTACACCGGCATCAACTACAAGATCGGTGAAGTCCACGAGGGCGCAGCCACGATGGACTGGATGGAGCAGGAGCAGGAGCGCGGCATCACGATCACGTCTGCCGCGACGACCTGCGAGTGGAACGGTCACACGATCAACATCATCGACACCCCGGGGCACGTCGACTTCACCATCGAGGTGGAGCGTTCGCTCCGCGTCCTCGACGGTGCCGTCGCCGTGTTCGACGGCGTCGCGGGTGTCGAGCCGCAGTCGGAGACGGTGTGGCGGCAGGCTGACCGCTACGAGGTTCCCCGGATCTGCTTCGTCAACAAGATGGACCGGGTCGGCGCGGAGTTCCACCGCTGCGTCGACATGATGATCAACCGGCTGGGTGCCACTCCGGCGGTCGTTCAGCTGCCGTGGGGCGTCGAGGCCGACTTCAAGGGCGTCATCGACCTCATCACGCTGAAGGGCCTCCTGTGGAGCGCCGAGGCGGCCAAGGGCGAGATGTACGACGTCGTCGACCTCCCGGCCGACCACGCCGAGGTGGCTCGCGAGTGGCGCGACCGGCTCATCGAGACGGTCGCCGAGAACGACGACGAGCTGATGGAGCTCTTCCTCGAGGGCATCGAGCCCACCGAGGAGCAGCTGGTCGCGGCCCTGCGCCGCGCGACGCTGGCCAGCGCCATCAACCCGGTCCTGTGCGGCACCGCGTTCAAGAACAAGGGCGTTCAGCCCCTGCTCGACGCGATCGTCGCCTACCTCCCCGCGCCGACCGACCTCAAGGCCTTCAAGGGCCACGCGGTCGGCAACGAGGAGAAGGTCGTCGAGCGGCACGCGGACCCGGCCGAGCCGTTCTCCGCCCTGGCCTTCAAGATCGCGAGCGACCCGCACCTGGGCAAGCTCACCTACATCCGCATCTACTCGGGCACGCTCGAGACCGGTTCACAGGTCATCAACTCTGTGAAGGGTAAGAAGGAGCGGATCGGCAAGATCTACCAGATGCACGCCAACAAGCGCGAAGAGCGCCCGTCGGCGATCGCTGGTCAGATCGTGGCGGTCATGGGTCTGAAGGACACCACCACCGGTGACACCCTCTCCGACCCGACCCACCAGGTCGTGCTCGAGTCGATGACGTTCCCGGCTCCGGTCATCAACGTCGCCATCGAGCCCAAGACCAAGGGCGACCAGGAGAAGCTGTCGATCGCGATCCAGCGACTGGCCGAGGAGGACCCGTCCTTCCAGGTCCGCCGTGACGAGGAGACCGGTCAGACGGTCATCTGGGGCATGGGCGAGCTTCACCTGGAGATCCTCGTCGACCGCATGCGTCGCGAGTTCAAGGTCGAGGCCAACGTCGGTCGTCCGCAGGTCGCTTACCGTGAGACCATCCGCCGCAAGGTGGAGAAGGTCGACTACACCCACAAGAAGCAGACCGGTGGTTCCGGTCAGTTCGCGCGGGTGATCATCAATCTCGAGCCGCTGGGCGAAGGCAACGACGGCTACGAGTTCGAGAACAAGGTCACGGGTGGCCGTGTCCCGAGGGAGTACATCCCCTCGGTCGACGCGGGCGCTCAGGAGGCCGCCGAGTTCGGTGTGCTGGCGGGCTACCCGATGGTGGGCGTGAAGGTGACGCTGACCGACGGTGCCGCGCACGACGTCGACTCCTCGGAAATGGCCTTCAAGATTGCCGGCTCGATGGCCTTCAAGGAGGCCGCGCGCAAGGCTGACGCTGTGCTCCTCGAGCCGATGATGGCCGTTGAGGTCACCACGCCCGAGGACTACATGGGTGACGTCATCGGTGACCTCAACGGTCGCCGCGGGCAGATCCAGGCGATGGACGAGCGGGCCGGCGCCCGAGTCGTCCAGGCGCTCGTGCCGCTGTCTGAGATGTTCGGCTACGTGGGCGACCTGCGTAGCAAGACGCAGGGACGCGCGAGCTACAGCATGCAGTTCGACTCCTACTCGGAGGTGCCTCCGGGCATCGCCAAGGAGATCGTCGCGAAGGCCCGGGGCGAATAGTTCCGGTCCCTGGCGGGATGGTCGCGAGACCGTCCCGCCGCCTAGGGGTTCGGGATCACCCGGGCCCGAGTGTGCAGACGAAAGTCAGTCAGATTCTCAAGGAGAGAACCAGTGGGCAAGGCCAAGTTCGAGCGGAACAAGCCGCACATGAACATCGGCACCATTGGGCATATCGACCACGGTAAGACCACGCTGACCGCGGCGATCACCAAGGTGCTCCACGACCGTTACCCCGAGCTGAACGCGGCAACGCCTTTCGACAAGATCGACAAGGCGCCCGAGGAGAAGGCCCGGGGCATTACGATCTCCATCGCGCACGTCGAGTACCAGACCGAGAAGCGCCACTACGCTCACGTGGACTGCCCCGGTCACGCCGACTACGTGAAGAACATGATCACCGGTGCCGCTCAGATGGACGGCGCGATCCTCGTGGTCGCCGCCACCGACGGTCCGATGCCCCAGACGAAGGAGCACGTCCTCCTGGCCCGCCAGGTCGGCGTCCCCTACATCGTTGTGGCTCTGAACAAGTCCGACATGGTGGACGACGAGGAGATCCTGGAGCTCGTCGAGCTCGAGGTTCGCGAGCTCCTGTCCGCTCAGGAGTTCCCCGGCGACGACCTGCCGGTCATCCGCGTCTCCGCGCTCAAGGCTCTTGAGGGCGACCAGAAGTGGGCCGACACCATCGTCGAGCTGATGGACGCCGTGGACGAGAACGTCCCCGAGCCGCCGCGTGAGACGGAGAAGCCGTTCCTCATGCCGGTCGAGGACGTCTTCTCGATCACCGGTCGCGGCACGGTCGTCACCGGCCGTATCGAGCGTGGCATCGTCAAGGTCAACGAGCAGGTCGACATCATCGGCATCCAGCCGGAGAAGACGACCACCACCGTCACCAGCATCGAGATGTTCAACAAGATGCTCGACGAGGGTCAGGCCGGCGACAACGCCGCCCTGCTGCTCCGCGGCATCAAGCGCGAGCAGGTCGAGCGCGGCCAGTGCATCATCAAGCCGGGCACGACCACCCCGCACACCGAGTTCGAGGGCCAGGTCTACATCCTGTCCAAGGACGAGGGCGGCCGCCACACGCCGTTCTTCAACAACTACCGCCCGCAGTTCTACTTCCGTACGACTGACGTGACCGGTGTGGTGAACCTCCCCGAGGGCACCGAGATGGTCATGCCGGGCGACAACACCGAAATGCGCGTTGAGCTGATCCAGCCCATCGCCATGGAGGAAGGCCTCAAGTTCGCGATCCGTGAGGGTGGCCGCACCGTCGGCGCCGGCCGGGTTGTGAAGATCATCAAGTAGTTCGACCGCGGGGTGGCGGTCGGCCTCCACATCAGGGGCCGGCCGCCGCGCCACGATCGGGACAGGAGTCCATACGGCTTCCGTTCCGGAAGGCTTCACGGGGAAAGCCGTGATCCAGCAGTCGCTTCGGTCCAGTGACCGAAGTAACTGCCGGATCACGGAAGAAAAGGCAGATCGATTGCGTCTGCTTCGTGGAGTCGTGCGGGCTCGACCCGCACGCGGCAAAAGGCCGCACGATACTTTTTCAGACGACAGCGAAGGACACCGAGGCCATTATGGCGGGACAGAAGATCCGCATCCGGCTTAAGGCCTATGACCACGAGGTCATCGATAGCTCGGCCAAGAAGATCGTCGAGACGGTGACGCGGACTGGCGCGAAGGTCGCGGGCCCGGTGCCGCTGCCGACCGAGAAGAACGTGTACTGCGTCATCCGCTCGCCGCACAAGTACAAGGACAGCCGCGAGCATTTCGAGATGCGCACGCACAAGCGGCTCATTGACATCATCGACCCGACGCCCAAGACGGTTGACTCGCTCATGCGGCTCGACCTCCCGGCGGGCGTCGACATTTCGATCAAGCTCTGAGGGAACGCACTGACATGGCTAAGACGATCAAGGGCGTCCTGGGCAAGAAGCTCGGCATGACCCAGGTCTTCGACGCGGACAACCGGATGGTTCCGGTCACCGTGGTCGAGGCCGGTCCGTGCGTGGTGACCCGCGTCCGCAGCGCCGAGAAGGATGGCTATGCCGCCATTCAGCTCGGCTTCGGACAGGTCGACCCGCGGAAGGTCAACAAGCCGCTCGGCGACTACCTGCGCAAGCACGACATCACCCCGCGCCGTTACTTCGCGGAGATCCGCACTGACGACGCGAGCGACTACAACCTGGGCCAGGAGCTGCTGGCCGACACCTTCGAGGCCGGCCAGTTCGTCGATGTGACGGGCAAGAGCAAGGGCAAGGGCTTCGCCGGTGTCATGAAGCGCCACGGCTTCAAGGGTCTGGGCGCGTCGCACGGTACGCAGCGCAAGCACCGCTCGCCGGGTTCCATCGGTGGCTGCGCCACCCCGGGCCGCGTATTCAAGGGTCTGCGCATGGCTGGCCGGATGGGTAACGTCCGCACCACCGTGCAGAGCCTCAAGGTTCACGCCGTGGACGCCGAGAAGGGTCTCATCCTGATCAAGGGTGCGATTCCCGGCGCCAACGGCAGCCTGGTTCTCGTTCGCACCGCTGCCAAGAAGGGGGCTGCCAAGTGACCAGCATTGACGTCCTCGACGCCAGCGGTGCCAAGACCGGCACGGTTGACCTGCCCGAGGACATCTTCGGCGCGAAGGTCAACGTTCCGCTGATCCACCAGGTGGTCGTGGCCCAGCTCGCCGCTCGCCGACAGGGCACGCACAAGGCCAAGACCCGTGGTGAGGTCAGGGGCGGCGGCAAGAAGCCGTACCGCCAGAAGGGCACCGGCCGCGCCCGTCAGGGCTCGACGCGTGCGCCGCAGTTCGCCGGCGGTGGCGTCGTCCACGGTCCGGTTCCGCGTGACTACTCGCAGCGGACGCCCAAGAAGATGAAGGCCGCCGCCCTGCGTGGCGCCCTGTCCGACAGGGCTCGCGGCGGTCGCGTGCACGTGGTGAGCAGCCTCGTCTCCGGTGAGACGCCGAAGACGAAGACCGCTCTCCAGGCGCTGCGCGCGATCACCCAGGCCAAGTCCGTGCTCGTCGTGGTCGCTGACACCGACGAGCTGACCTGGCTGAGCCTGCGTAACGCTCCCGAGGTCCACCTGCTGGACTCCGGGCAGCTCAACACTTACGACGTGCTCTGCTATGACGACGTGGTCTTCACCCAGGAGGCGTACGACCAGGTCGTGGCTCGGCTGGGCCAGGGCGAGAAGGAAGACGCCTGATGGAGAACAGCACCGACCAGCAGGCCGCCGCCCCTACCGCCGAGAAGCCTGTGGGCCGCCTGGCGAGGGTCGTCGACCCGCGTGACGTCATCATCAAGCCGGTCGTCTCTGAGAAGAGCTACGGCCTGATCGATGAGAACAACAAGTACACGTTCCTGGTGAAGAAGACCGCGAACAAGACCGAGGTCAAGATCGCGGTCGAGAAGATCTTCGGGGTCAAGGTCACCAGCGTGAACACGATCAACCGGCAGGGCAAGCGCAAGCGCACCCGGACCGGTTTCGGCAAGCGTCCCGACACCAAGCGCGCGATCGTGAGCTTGGCCGAGGGCGATCGGATCGACATTTTCGGTCAGATCGGCTGATACGCGGGGGGCGCTGCCCCCCGCGATCCCCATGGTGTCGCCTCTGGCGACGACGGCCTGGGGTCTCGCACGATTGAGACAAGAGATCCAGAGTTCTTGGATTCTGGATATCGACGAAGGATGAACGAAAAAGATGGGCATCCGTAAGTACAAGCCGACGACCCCAGGTCGCCGCGGCTCGAGTGTCTCGGACTTCACCGAGATCACCCGCAGCGAGCCTGAGAAGTCGCTGCTTGCACCCCTTCATGGCAAGGGCGGCCGTAACGTACACGGCCGGGTCACCGCACGCCACCAGGGCGGCGGTCACAAGCGCGCCTACCGGATCATCGACTTCCGTAGGCATGACAAGGACGGCATTCCGGCCAAGGTCGCTCACATCGAGTACGACCCCAACCGCACCGCCAATATTGCTCTGCTGCACTACGCCGACGGCGAGAAGCGCTACATCATCGCGCCGACCGGCCTCAAGCAGGGCGACCGCATCGAGAACGGCCCCGCGGCCGACATCAAGCCGGGCAACTGCCTGCCGCTGCGCAACATCCCGACCGGTACCTTCATCCACGCGGTGGAGCTCCGTCCCGGCGGTGGCGCCAAGCTGGGCCGCTCCGCGGGAGCGCAGATCCAGCTGCTCGCCAAGGAAGGCCAGTACGCCACGCTGCGTATGCCCTCCGGTGAGATGCGCATGGTCGACGTGCGCTGCCGCGCGTCGGTCGGCCAGGTCGGCAACGCCGAGCAGGCCAACATCAACTGGGGCAAGGCCGGCCGCATGAGGTGGAAGGGCAAGCGCCCGACCGTCCGTGGTGTCGCGATGAACCCCGTTGACCACCCGCACGGTGGTGGTGAGGGTAAGACCTCCGGTGGTCGTCACCCGGTCAACCCGAAGGGTAAGCCCGAGGGCCGCACCCGTCAGGCCAGCAAGGCGAGCGACCGGCTGATCATCCGTCGGCGCAGCAAGAAGAAGCGGTAGGAGCAGCCGAAATGCCACGTAGCCTTAAGAAGGGTCCTTTCGTTGACGACCACCTTCAGAAGAAGGTGGATACGCAGAACGAGAAGGGCACCAAGACCGTCATCAAGACGTGGTCGCGGCGCTCCATGATCGTCCCCGACATGCTCGGGCACACGATCGCCGTGCACGACGGCCGCAAGCACGTCCCGGTGTTCGTCACCGAGTCGATGATCGGCCACAAGCTCGGAGAGTTCGCCCCGACGCGGACGTTCCGGAGCCATGTCAAGGATGACCGCCGCAGCCGGCGATAAGCGCCTTCAGAAGTAAGAGGAGTAAGCGATGGAAGCCAGGGCTCAGGCGCGGTTCGTCCGCGTCACGCCCCTCAAGGCCCGCCGTGTGGTGGACCTTATTCGCGGGCTGCCCGCTTCGGAGGCGCAGGCCGTGCTGCAGTTCGCTCCCCAGTCGGCGAGCGAGCCGATCTACAAGGTGCTCTCCAGCGCCATGGCGAACGCAGAGCACAATTTCGATCTCGACCCCCAGACGCTCGTCGTGAGCCGCGCGTGGGTCGACGAGGGCCCGACCCTGAAGCGGTTCCGGCCGCGCGCACAGGGTCGCGCCTATCGGATCAACAAGCGGACGAGCCACATCACCGTGATCGTGGAGTCCCGCGAGCCGAAGGGAAGGACCCGATAGTGGGCCAGAAGGTTAACCCGCACGGGTTTCGCCTCGGCATCACGACCGACTTCAAGAGCCGGTGGTACGCCGACAAGCTGTACAAGGCGTACGTCGCCGAGGACGTGGCGATCCGTCGCATGCTGCAGAAGGGCATGGAGCGGGCCGGCATCTCCAAGGTCGAGATCGAGCGTACGACCGACCGCGTTCAGGTCGACATCCACACCGCGCGTCCGGGCATCGTCATCGGCCGCCGCGGCGCGGAGGCCGACCGTATCCGCGGCGACCTGGAGAAGCTGACCAAGAAGCAGGTTCAGCTCAACATCCTCGAGGTGAAGAACCCCGAGATCGACTCCCAGCTCGTCGCGCAGGGTGTCGCCGAGCAGCTGTCCAGCCGTGTCTCGTTCCGTCGTGCCATGCGCAAGGCGATGCAGTCGGCCATGAAGAGCGGCGCCAAGGGCATCCGTGTCCAGTGCTCCGGTCGTCTGGGCGGCGCCGAGATGTCGAGGTCGGAGTTCTACCGCGAGGGCCGGGTGCCGCTGCACACGCTCCGCGCGGACATCGACTACGGCTTCTACGAGGCCCGTACCACCTTCGGCCGGATCGGCGTGAAGGTGTGGATCTACAAGGGTGAGGCTCCGACGAGCCGCGCCGAGCGCGAGGCGGCTGCCGCCGGTGCTCGGGCCGGCCAGCGTCGTGAGCGTGACGACCGTCGGGGTGGCGGCGGCGACCGTCCCCGCCGTGGTGGTGGCGCCGGTGGCGGCGCTCGCCGTGGTGGTGGCCGTGGCGACCGTGCCCCCAGGACTGAGGCGGCCGCTCAGGCCGCCCCCGAGACCGGCCCGGCTGCGCAGCCGGGTGCTGAAGGGAGCTGACCATGCTGATCCCGCGCAGGGTCAAGCACCGCAAGCAGCACCGGCCTGACCGCAGCGGAGCCGCCAAGGGCGGCACCAGGGTCGTCTTCGGCGAGTTCGGTATCCAGGCGCTTGAGCACTCCTACGTGACCAACCGCCAGATCGAGTCCGCTCGTATCGCGATGACCCGGCACATCCGCCGTGGCGGCAAGGTGTGGATCAACATCTACCCCGACCGTCCCCTGACGAAGAAGCCCGCCGAGACCCGCATGGGTTCCGGTAAGGGTTCTCCGGAGTGGTGGATCGCCAACGTCAAGCCCGGACGCGTGATGTTCGAGCTGTCCGGCGTGACGGAGACTGTGGCGCGTGAGGCGCTGCAGCGCGCGATTCACAAGCTCCCGATGAAGTGCAAGATCGTTAAGCGTGAAGTGGGTGAGGCGTGATGGCTAAGGGCCTGACCGCCGGCGAGCTGCGAGTGGAGGACCAGGACACCCTGGTCCAGAAGCTCAAGGAAGCCAAGGAGGAGCTGTTCAACCTCCGCTTCCAGTCAGCGACCGGTCAGTTGGAGAGCCACGGGCGGCTGCGGGCCGTCCGCCGCGAGATCGCCCGTATCTACACCGTGATGCGCGAGCGCGAGCTTCGCATCGTCACGGTCGAGAAGGAGTCGAGCGATGGCTGAGACCGAGACCACCGAGACGGGCGCCGAAGTCGACGCCCGTAAGTTCCGCAAGGTCCGCGAGGGCCTGGTCGTCAGCGACAAGATGGACAAGACCGTCGTCGTCGTCGTCGAGGACCGCGTCAAGCACCGTCTGTACGGCAAGGTCATCCGCCGTACGACCAAGTACAAGGCACACGACGAGTCCAACGCCTGTGGCGTGGGCGACCGCGTGCTTCTGATGGAGACCCGCCCTCTCTCCGCCACCAAGCGGTGGAGGATCGTGGAGATCCTCGAGAAGGCGAAGTAACACTCACTTCTCGGATATACCGCGCCTCGTGGGGATGGCGACATCCCCATGACGGCGTCCAAGGACGCGGGGCCGTGTTCAAGAACGTGTTCACGAACAAGGCCTCGCGTCGCCTGCGGTGCGGCGCCGCGTGTCCCGCCCGTCCGGATCGAGAGGTACGGACGAGCGTGCGCGTGGCGCTGTGGCCGGAGGAACAAGACAACATCGGGTTCCGCCAGGCTCAGCGATGAGAACCGGCGCGACTAACAGGAGTTAAAACGTGATCCAGCAGGAGTCGCGGCTCAAGGTCGCCGACAACACGGGTGCCAAGGAGATTCTTTGCATCCGCGTTCTCGGTGGCTCGGGCCGACGCTACGCCGGTATCGGTGACGTCATCGTCGCCACTGTCAAGGACGCCCTGCCCGGCAGCACGGGCGTCAAGAAGGGCGATGTGGTCAAGGCCGTCATCGTCCGCACGGTCAAGGAGCGCCGCCGGCCCGACGGCTCCTACATCCGCTTCGACGAGAACGCCGCCGTCATCATCAAGGACAGCGGTGACCCTCGCGGCACTCGTATCTTCGGCCCGGTGGGCCGTGAGCTGCGCGACAAGAAGTTCATGCGCATCATCTCGCTCGCGCCGGAGGTGCTGTAATGCCGAAGCTGCATGTGAAGAAGGGCGACCTGGTCCAGGTCATCGCCGGCAAGAACAAGGGTGCCAAGGGGCATGTGATCGCCACCTTCCCGCGCGAGGACCGCGTGGTCGTCGAGGGCGTCAACATGATCAAGAAGCACCAGAAGGAGCAGCAGGGTCCGCGCGGCACCCAGGCGGGTGGCGTGCAGACCATGGAGGCTCCCATTCACGTGAGCAACGTGAAGAAGCTCAAGGAAGACAAGCCCGCCGAAAAGCCCGCCGACAAGAAGGCCGACAAGGCCGACGAGACGGGTGAGGACAGCTGATGACTGCCACGACCACTGAGACCGAGCGCCCGACGCCGCGCCTCAAGACGAAGTACCGCGAGGAGATCGCGGCTCAGCTTCGCGAGGACTTCGGCATCGAGAACGTCATGCAGATCCCCGGCCTGGTGAAGATCAAGGTCAACATGGGTGTCGGCGAGGCGGCTCGCGACTCGAAGCTCATCGAGGGCGCTGTCCGCGACCTCACCGTGATCACCGGCCAGAAGCCGGCCGTCGTCCGGGCCCGCAAGTCCATCGCGCAGTTCAAGCTGCGTGAGGGCATGCCGATCGGCGCGCACGTCACTCTCCGCGGTGACCGCATGTGGGAGTTCCTTGACCGGCTGCTGTCGCTGGCGCTGCCGCGCATCAGGGACTTCCGCGGCCTGTCGCCGAAGCAGTTCGACGGCAACGGCAACTACACCTTCGGGCTGACCGAGCAGGTCATGTTCCACGAGGTCGACCAGGACAAGGTCGACCGGCCGCGGGGCATGGACATCACGGTCGTGACCACCGCGAAGACCGACGACCAGGGCCGGGCGCTGCTCAAGCTTCTCGGCTTCCCGTTCAAGGAGGCCTGATATGGCGAAGAAGTCGCTGATCGCCAAGGCGGCGCGCAAGCCGAAGTTCGACGTCCGGGCTTACACCCGCTGCACCCGCTGCGGGCGTCCCAGGGCCGTCTACAGGAAGTTCGGCCTGTGCCGTGTGTGCTTCCGCGAGATGGCGCACCGGGGCGAGCTGCCTGGTATCACCAAGTCCAGCTGGTAGTTACCCTTGGGGGCGGCGTGTGTCGCCCCCGAAGGCGGCTGCTGGCCGTACATATCCGTAAATGTCAATTCCAGGGGCTCTCGCAGAGAGCACCCATGACCGCGCCGAAGGTCCACCGGCAGAGCAGTGCCCGGCAGCAGTGCCGGACGCTGAAACTTGGCCGACTGGAAACCGCGGCGAGGAAGGCCACTGGCCATGACGATGACCGACCCGATCGCAGACATGCTCACACGTCTGCGCAATGCGAATTCGGCGTATCACGAAAGCGTGACGATGCCGTACTCGAAGATCAAGGCGCACATCGCCGAGATCCTCCAGCAGGAGGGTTACATCCAGGCTTGGACCGTCGAAGACGCCAAGGTTGGCAAGAACCTCGTGGTGGAGCTCAAGTTCGGTCCGACCCGTGAGCGGTCGCTCGCAGGCCTGCGCCGGGTGTCGAAGCCCGGACTGCGGGTCTATGCGAAGAAGGACAACCTGCCCCGAGTCCTGGGAGGGCTGGGCGTCGCGATCATCTCGACGTCCGCCGGTCTCATGACTGACAAGCAGGCCGGCAAGCGTGGTGTAGGCGGGGAAGTCCTCGCCTACGTCTGGTAGAGGGGAGGAATACAGCATGTCGAGAATCGGACGGCTGCCCATCCCTGTGCCCGGCGGCGTAGACATCACGATCGACGGCCGGGATGTCCAGGTCAAGGGCCCGAAGGGCACGCTTTCTCACAGGGTCGCCGAGCCCATCGCGGTAGGCCGCGATGACGACGGCGCCATCGCAGTGACTCGTCCCAACGACGAGAACAAGGTCCGTGCGCTGCACGGGCTCTCCAGGACGCTGATCGCCAACATGGTGCAGGGCGTCACCCAGGGCTACTCCAAGACCCTGGAGATCGTCGGAGTCGGTTACCGCGTTCAGGCCAAGGGCCCGACGCAGCTGGAGTTCGCGCTGGGCTTCAGTCACCCGGTCATCGTCAACGCCCCCGAGGGCGTCACCTTCCGCGTCGAGAAGCCGACCCTGTTCCATGTGGACGGCATCGACAAGCAGAAGGTCGGCGAGGTCGCCGCCAACATCCGCAAGTTGCGCAAGCCCGACCCGTACAAGGGCAAGGGCGTGCGTTACCAGGGCGAACAGATCCGCCGCAAGGTCGGAAAGGCTGGTAAGTAGGCATGGCTCCGAAGACTGCGTTCGGCAAGCACACGGCTGCCCGCACCGTCTCGCGGGCCCGCCGTCACCGCCGCGTCCGCAAGAACGTCGTCGGTACGGCCCAGCGTCCGCGCCTGGTCGTCAACCGTTCGACCCGTCACCTCTTCGTGCAGATCGTGGACGACACCGTCGGCCACACTCTGGTGAGCGCGTCCACCATGGACTCCTCGCTGCGCACGATCGAGGCGGACAAGACCGAGAAGGCCAAGAAGGTCGGCGAGCTCCTCGCTCAGCGGGCCAAGGAAGCCGGGATCACGGCGGTCGTGTTCGACCGTGGTGGCAACCGCTACGCAGGGCGCATCGCGGCCCTGGCGGACAGCGCTCGCGAAGGCGGGCTCGAGTTCTGATGCGGGCCCGGCAATCGCAACTGATACTGGCAACTGAGATGAGGAACCACTGATGGCTGCAGCTCCGCGTCGCGGTGGCGGCACCGGTGGCGAGCGGCGTGACCGTCGTGACGATCGCCGCGGCGGCGCCGCCGACAAGGGCGTCTCGTACATCGAGCGCGTAGTGAAGATCAACCGAGTGGCCAAGGTCGTGAAGGGTGGTCGTCGCTTCAGCTTCACCGCCCTGGTCGTCGTCGGTGACGGCAACGGCATGGTCGGCGTCGGCTACGGCAAGGCCAAGGAAGTTCCCGCGGCCATCGCCAAGGGCGTCGAAGAGGCGAAGAAGCACTTCTTCAAGGTGCCTCGGATCCAGGGCACCATCCCGCACATCGTGCAGGGTGAGGAGGCGGCCGGTGTCGTCTTCCTGCGCCCCGCCTCGGCCGGTACCGGCGTCATCGCCGGTGGCCCGGTGCGTGCGGTGCTGGAGTGCGCCGGCATCCACGACGTGCTGTCCAAGTCGCTCGGCTCGGACAACCCGATCAACATCGTGCACGCCACCGTGGCGGCTCTGAAGGGCCTTTCCCGGCCCGAGGAGATCGCCGCCCGTCGTGGCCTGCCGATCGAGGACGTGGCTCCGGCCCGGATGCTCAGGGCTCAGCGTGAGGGCATCGCGGAGGCCGCAGCGGCGAAGGCGGTGAGCTAGTCGATGGCACGCCTGAAGATCACTCAGGTTCGCTCGAAGATCGGTGGCAAGCAGAACCAGCGTGACTCGCTGCGTTCGCTTGGCCTGAAGCGAATCGGCGACGTCGTCGTCAAGGAGGACCGGCCCGAGATTCGTGGCATGGTCTCCGTGGTGACGCACCTCGTCGCCGTGGAAGAGGTCGACTAGTCATGACTGACAAGGCTCCGCTGAAGATTCACGACCTGCGTCCTGCTCCCGGCGCCAACAAGTCCAAGGTCCGCAAGGGCCGTGGCGAGGCGTCCAAGGGCAAGACCGCCGGTCGCGGCACCAAGGGCAGTCGCGCCCGTACGACGGTCCCCCTCGGTTTCGAGGGTGGCCAGGTGCCGCTGCAGAGGCGTCTGCCGAAGCTCAAGGGCTTCTCCAACGCCATGTTCAAGACGACCTACCAGGTCGTCAACCTGGACAAGCTCGGCGAGCTGTTCCCCGACGGTGGCGAAGTCACCGTCGAGACGCTGGTCGCCAAGGGCGCTGTCCGCAAGAACCAGCCGGTCAAGGTGCTCGGCACCGGTGACATCTCGGTCGCGGTGAACGTGACGGCTCACGCCTTCTCGTCCACGGCGAAGGAGAAGATCGCCGCTGCTGGGGGTTCCGTTACCGAGCTGTAAGAGCCATTACGAGGCGTGGGGGTTCTGACAATGGGCCCCCACGCCCGTAGTGCGTTAGAGTTCGCGAGACAGCAGGATCCTGTCCTGCTCGACTGACCTGAGACTTCAGATGGCAGATCCCCGCACCATCGCATACTCACACCGCCTTATAGGCGCGCAGGAGGGACCGTGCTGACCGCGTTTACCCGGGCGTTCCGGACACCGGACCTGCGCAAGAAGTTGCTCTTCACTCTGGGCATCATCGCGCTGTTCCGTCTCGGCTCGGTTCTTCCGACTCCGGGCGTTCACGTCCAGAACCTCGCGGCCTGTTTCGATCAGGCCCGTACCGGCGACACCGGCAACATCTACGGAATGGTGCAGCTGTTCAGCGGCGGCGCGCTTCTGAAGCTGTCGGTGTTCGCGCTGGGCATCATGCCCTACATCACCGCGAGCATTATTCTGCAGCTGCTCGTCGTCGTGATTCCACGCCTGGAAGCGCTCAAGAAAGAGGGCCAGTCCGGGCAAGCCAAGATCACACAGTACACCCGTTATCTGACGGTCGCTCTCGGTGTCCTGCAGTCGACGGCGTTCATCGCGCTGGCGCGCTCGGGGCAGCTCTTCCCCAACTGTCAGCAGGACGTGCTGCTCGATCCCGACAACGTGTTCCAGATCGTCACGATGGTCCTCATCATGACCGCGGGCACGTCCGTGATCATGTGGCTGGGTGAGCTGATCACAGACCGGGGCGTCGGCAACGGCATGTCGATCCTGATCTTCACCTCCATCGTCTCCATCTTCCCCTCCGAGCTCGCCAACATCTTCCAGGCCAACAAGTTCTCCTTCGCGGTGGTCCTGGTTGTCGGCGTCTTCCTGGTGGCCGCGGTCGTCTTCGTCGAGCAGGCGCAGCGCCGCATCCCGGTGCAGTACGCCAAGCGCATGGTGGGCCGCCGGATGTACGGCGGGACCTCGACCTACATCCCGCTGAAGGTCAACCAGGCCGGCATCATCCCGGTCATCTTCGCCTCTTCGCTGCTCTACCTTCCGCAGCTCGTGACCTCGCTGTTCGCCAACGCCGAGAACCCCAACCCGGTCGTGCAGTGGATCTCCCAGAACCTGGCCACCGGCGACACGCCGATCTACATGGCCACCTACTTCTTGCTGATCGTGTTCTTCACGTACTTCTACGTGTCCATCACTTTCAACCCCGCTGAAGTAGCGGACAACATGAAGAAGTACGGTGGGTTCATTCCGGGCATCCGCCCGGGCCGGCCGACGGCTGAGTATCTGGGTTTCGTGCTCAACCGGCTGACCGCGCCTGGCTCGCTCTATCTGGGTCTGCTCTCCATGATCCCGATCGTCGCGCTGACGGTGGCCGGTGCGAGCCAGAACTTCCCGTTCGGAGGGACGAGCATTCTGATCATGGTTGGTGTCGGCCTTGACACGGTCAAGCAGATTGAGGCTCAGCTGCAGCAGCGTAACTACGAAGGTTTCCTCCGGTAGTGCGTCTCGTTCTGGTCGGGCCCCCTGGAGCGGGTAAAGGGACTCAGGCCCAGTACATCGCATCGAACCTGTCCATCCCGAAGATTTCGACAGGTGACATCTTCCGTGCCAACGTTTCCGGCGGCACGGAGCTCGGCAAGCTGGCCAAGACATACATGGATCGTGGCGATCTGGTGCCCGACGAGGTCACCATCGCCATGGTCCGTGATCGCCTCTCCGAGGACGACGCGCAGGACGGTTTCCTGCTCGACGGCTTCCCGCGCAACGTGCCGCAGGCGGAGATTCTCAAGAAGATGCTGGCCGACTGGGGACAGGCACTCGACCTGGTCCTGGAGCTGGTGGTCGACGACGACGAGGTCGTCAGGCGACTGGCGGGCCGGCGCACGTGCAGCCAGTGCGGCCGCATCTGGCATGTGGAGTTCGACGACAAGCAGGACGACAAGTGCGACGCCTGTGGCGGCGCGCTGTTCCAGCGTGACGATGACAAAGAAGACACCGTCAGGCACCGCCTTGAGGTCTATCAGGAGCAGACGTCGCCGCTGATCGCCTACTACGCCGACGAGGGCATCCTCGTCGGGGTCGATGCGACTGGCCCGGTCGAAGAGGTAACCCAACGGGCCATGGATGCCATTCGGCCCTACATAGGTTAGATGTGACGACCGACTGCGGAGGTGGCACGGATATCCGTGCCACCTCGCGGCTATTGTGGGGGGAATTGGGCTCCCGCCTCAGCCCGTTGAAAGCGCCTGGGGGTGCCGTACGTGTTCAAGAGAAACAAGCATGGGATTCAGATCAAGACGCCCGAGCAGCTGGAGAAGATGCGCGGGGCGGGACTGGTGGTGGGGCGCACGCTCGACCTGCTGAAGCGTTCGGTGGAGCCGGGCATGACGCCGCTCGACCTCGACGTCATCGCCGAGAAGGCGATCAGGGGCGAGGGCGCCATCCCGTCGTTCAAGGGCTATCAGGGCTTTCCCGCCACCATCTGCGCCTCGGTGAACAACGAGGTGGTGCACGGCATCCCGACGAACGCCCGCAAGCTTCGCGAGGGCGATGTCATCTCGATCGACTGCGGCGCCATCCTCGACGGCTGGCACGGCGACTCCGCGGTCACCGTCCCGGTGGGCGAGGTCGACCCCAAGCTGACCGAGCTGATGCGGATCACCGAAGAGGCCATGTGGAGCGGCATCAGGGCTCTCACCGTCGGCCGGCACCTGTCGGACATCGGCTACGAGATCGAGCGTTACGTGAGATCTCAGGGCCGCTACGGCATCCCTCAGGAGTACGGCGGCCACGGCATCGGCACCGAGATGCACATGGACCCGTGGATCGCCAACCATGGCAAGCCCGGCAGAGGCCCCGTGCTGGAGCCCGGCATGTGCCTGGCCATCGAGCCCATGGTCAACCTCGGTTCGGACCGCACCCGGGTGCTGGCCGACGACTGGACCGTCGTGACGGTCGACGGTAAGGCGTCCGCGCACTTCGAGCACAGCGTCGCCGTGACACATAATGGTCCTTGGGTGCTGACCGCCCTGGATGGGGGCAAAGAGCGCCTGGCGCAGCCGTAAACGAGGCCAGGAGTGGTGGTATGGCGCAGAGCCCCGAGATGCGTGCCTCCGACGTCGACCGGGACAAGGTGGCGGCAGTGCTGCGTGAACACACCGCAGAGGGCCGCATCACCATGGACGAGTTCAACGAGCGGCTCGAACAGCTCTACAAGAGCAAGACCTACGGTGAGCTCGCCCGGCTGACGGCCGACCTCCCGGACGTGGACCTGCGCAACAAGCGCCTGGCGAAGATCACGCCGCAGCCGGTGGCCAAGCAGACGGGGATGCACCCCGGCATGCGGGCCGCCTGGAGCGCGTGGGCCGGGGCGAGCGCCATCAACTGGGTGATCTGGCTGATCATCAGCCTCACGGCCGGCGACTTCATCTATCCCTGGCCGCTGTGGGTGATGGGACCATGGGGAGCGATCCTGCTGGTCAGCACCGTCTTCGGCGGTGGGTCGCAGGAGAAGAAGTAGCGGACCCCAGGCCGTGTCCGGCCGTCCGTGAGGAAACGCCCACCGCGCAGGGGAAGATGGCGTGAGGTGGGAGATTGTTCGGGTAGACTGGCCTCTGGTTGTGTCAGGACACCTGGCACGCGTTTCGCGTTCTACTCTCAGGTGTCGTACACTCCTTAGTCGGCTCACTATGACTACCACGCGTCGGCGACCCTTGGCGGTCGCCGCTCTCTTCGAAGCGTGAGGTCGCGGCTGCTTAGTGAACCGGAGCCTCAGACGACCGATCAGTGAAACGCGAGGGATTTTGGCCAAGAAAGACGGCGCCATCGAGATCGAGGGCACTGTGGTTGAGTCGCTCCCGAACGCTATGTTCCGGGTGCAGCTCGATAACGGCCATAAGGTCCTGGCCCACATCAGCGGACGGATGCGGATGCACTACATCCGGATCCTTCCTGACGACCGGGTAGTCGTTGAACTGAGCCCCTACGACCTTAGTCGCGGGCGGATCGTCTACCGATACAAGTAAGACGTCTGAGGAACAAGGACAATGAAGGTAAAGCCGAGCGTTAAGAAGATCTGCGACAAGTGCAAGGTGATTCGCCGGCACGGTCGCGTCATGGTGATCTGCGACAACCTGCGCCACAAGCAGCGCCAGGGCTAGTCGCCGCAAGGCTTCTCCGAGTCCGCCCCAGCAGGGAGCGGACTCGACGCATGAGGAGCCTGAGCCAGTAATCGCGTGCTACACCCGAGCAGGCGTGCCCTCACCGGCACGGACCACTCGGGAGACCCCCGGTCGGAGGCCGGGGCCCTCACCCCGGGCATGGGGAGGGGAAGTGGCGCGCAAGACCTCCGCCACAACGAAGGAGAATGCCCGACCATGGCTCGCCTGGTTGGCGTCGACCTCCCCCGCGACAAGCGGCTGGAGATCGCTCTCACCTACATCTACGGCATCGGCCGCACCCGCGCCCAGGAGATCCTCCAGGCCACCGGGATCAGCGGCGACCTCCGTGTGCACCAGCTCTCCGACACCGAGCTCGTCCCGATGCGTGACTACATCGAGTCGACGTTCAAGATCGAGGGTGACCTGCGCCGCGAGGTTCAGGCCGACATCCGTCGCAAGATCGAGATCGGTTGTTACCAGGGCATCAGGCACCGCAAGGGCCTGCCCGTCCACGGTCAGCGCACGCAGACCAACGCGCGCACCCGTAAGGGCAAGAAGAAGACCGTGGCCGGCAAGAAGAAGCCCGGTAAGAAGTAATCCTCGCAGCCGCGACCGAACCACCTGGAGTGAAGGCAACCAATGCCTCCTAAGAGCCGTCAGGGTGCGCCCAAGAAGGTGCGCCGCAAGGAAAAGAAGAACGTCGCTCATGGGCACGCCCACATCAAGAGCACGTTCAACAACACGATCGTCTCGATCACCGACCCGAACGGGAACGTGATCTCCTGGGCCAGCGCCGGCCACGTGGGTTTCAAGGGCTCCCGTAAGTCCACCCCGTTCGCCGCCCAGATGGCCGCCGAGAACGCCGCTCGCCGCGCCATGGAGCACGGCATGCGCAAGGTCGACGTGTTCGTCAAGGGTCCCGGCTCCGGTCGTGAGACCGCGATCCGCTCCCTCCAGGCCACCGGTCTTGAGGTGGGTTCGATCCAGGACGTCACGCCCGTCCCGCACAACGGCTGCCGTCCGCCGAAGCGCCGCCGCGTCTGATTCCCAGGAGATATTGAGAAATGGCTCGTTACACGGGCGCGGACTGCAAGCTCTGCCGTCGCGAGAAGACCAAGCTCTTCCTCAAGGGCAGCAAGTGCGAGTCCGCCAAGTGCCCCATCGAAATCCGTCCTTACCCCCCGGGTGAGCACGGTCGCGGACGCCCCAAGGAGTCCGAGTACCAGCTTCAGCTTCGCGAGAAGCAGAAGACCCGTCGCATCTACGGCGTCCTCGAGAAGCAGTTCCGCAACTACTACGAGGAAGCCGCTGGCAAGAGCGGCAAGTCGGGTGAGGTTCTCCTCCAGATCCTGGAGAGCCGCCTCGACAACGTCGTCTACCGCGCCGGGTTCGCCCAGTCGCGTGACGCCGCTCGCCAGCAGGTCCGCCACGGTCACATCATGGTGAACGGCAAGAAGGTCGACATTCCTTCTTACCGCGTGCGCGAGCACGACATCATCGAGGTCCGCGAGACCAAGCGCAACCTCCTGCCCTACGAGGTGGCCCGCGCTACCGCCGGTGACCGCACGGTCCCCGCCTGGCTGGGCGTCGTGCCCGACAAGCTGCGCGTCCTGATCCACCAGCTGCCGGTCCGCCAGCAGATCGACACCCAGGTGCAGGAGCAGCTGATCGTCGAGTACTACTCCAAGTAGTAGCTCGTCTTCTGGTTCGCGTACGGATTCCGTACGCGAACTAGGCTGTTTATCGGAGTGGCGTCATATAGCGGGCGCCACACGAAAAAGGGGAGAACCCACTCATGCTGATCGCTCAGCGTCCGACTCTTCTCGAAGAGTCGATCGACGACACGCGCTCCCGGTTCGTCATCGAGCCGCTGGAGCCGGGTTTCGGCTACACCATCGGCAACTCGCTCCGCCGCACGCTGCTGTCGTCCATTCCGGGCGCGGCCGTGACGAGCATCCGGATCGAGGGCGTGCTGCACGAGTTCTCGACCGTTCCCGGGGTCAAGGAAGACGTCACCGACATCATCCTCAACCTCAAGGAGCTGGTCGTCTCGTCCGAGCACGACGAGCCGGTCGTGATGTACCTGCGCAAGCAGGGCCCGGGTGAGGTCACCGCCGCCGACATCGCGCCCCCGGCCGGTGTCGAGGTGCACAACCCCGAGCTGCGCATCGCCACGCTCAACGGCAAGGCGAAGCTGGAGATGGAGCTGACCGTCGAGCGCGGTCGCGGTTACGTCTCCGCCGCGCAGAACAAGCAGCCGGGCCAGGAGATCGGTCGCATCCCGATCGACTCCATCTACTCCCCGGTGCTCAAGGTCACCTACAAGGTCGAGGCGACCCGAGTCGAGCAGCGCACCGACTTCGACCGCCTGATCCTGGACGTCGAGACCAAGCCGGCGATGAAGCCCCGCGACGCGGTGGCCTCCGCCGGTAAGACCCTCGTCGAGCTCTTCGGCCTGGCCCGTGAGCTCAACGTCGAGGCCGAGGGCATCGACATCGGCCCGTCGCCGACCGACGCCGCCCTGGCCGCCGACCTGGCGCTGCCGATCGAGGAGCTCAACCTCACGGTCAGGTCGTACAACTGCCTCAAGCGCGAGGGCATCCACACCGTGGGTGAGCTCGTCGCCCGCAGCGAGCAGGACCTGCTCGACATAAGGAACTTCGGCGCCAAGTCCATCGAGGAGGTCAAGCAGAAGCTCCACGAGATGACGCTGGCCCTCAAGGACTCCCCGCCCGGGTTCGACCCGAGCGCGGTCGCCGGTGCCGGTTACGACGACGACGACAGCGCGTACGTCGAGACCGAGCAGTACTGACCTGAGAGGGCTCCGGCCCTCACGACCCCGCGCCGGACGGCCCGTCCGGCCGGCGCGGGGGACACTGACGGCCGCGTCGCCCGACGCGGCCGGCCCGACTCCGGTACCTGGTACGGCCGGGGCGGGTGAACTCACAAGGAGAGAGCAATGCCCAAGCCCACCAAGGGCGCGCGTCTTGGCGGCAGCCCGGCGCACGAGCGGCTGATCCTGGCCAACCTCGCCACCGACCTGTTCCGGCATGGCAAGATCCGCACCACGGTGACGAAGGCCAAGCGCCTGCGGCCGCTGGCGGAGCGCCTGATCACCAAGGCGAAGAAGGGCGACATCCACAACCGTCGCCAGGTGCTGACCGTCGTCAAGGACAAGGGCGTCGTGCACCACCTGTTCACGGAGATCGCGCCGACGTTCGCCGAGCGTCCGGGCGGCTACACCCGGATCACCAAGATCGGTGCGCGTAAGGGCGACAACGCCCCCATGGCGGTCATCGAGCTGGTGGCCGAGCCGCTGAACCCGGTCACCGTCTCGCGCACCACCGAGGCTCCGGCCGCCGCGGACACCACCCCGGCCGCCGCCGAGACCGAGGAGACGGCCCCGGCCGCCGAGGCCACGGAGGCTCCCGCCGAGGAGACCGCCGCCGCCGAGGCTCCCGCCGCCGAGGCCAAGGACGAGGCGAAGAAGGACGAGGCCTGATCCATCCAAGCCGACAGAATCGGGCCCGGACCCCTTCGCGGGGGCCGGGCCCTTTTCATGTGCGGGCACGCGCCTGAGTGCGCGGTAGCGTCTGTTGGGACTGTCTGGAGGAATGATCGTGGTACGGCTCCGACTCGACCTCGGCTACGACGGGAGCGACTTCTCCGGGTGGGCCAGGCAGCCAGGCCTGCGTACCGTCCAGGGGGAGATCGAGCAGGCGCTCGGCCGGATCCTGCGGCTCGGCGAGCCGCCGATGCTGACGGTGGCGGGGCGTACGGACGCGGGCGTGCACGCCCGCGGTCAGGTCGCGCACGTCGACGTGGCCGACGAGGCGCTCGCCGAGCTCGACGGCAACCGGGCCGGCCCGCTGGGAACGGATGAGCGGCTCTCTGCGCTCGTGCGACGGCTCGGGGGTGTCCTTCCTCCAGATGTACGGGTTTTTCGGGTCACAGGGGCTCCTGAGGGCTTTGACGCCCGGTTCTCGGCCCTGTCCCGCCGGTACGCGTACCGGGTGAGTGACGCCGTGGGGGGCGTCGACCCGTTGCGGCGGCAGGAGGTCGTCTGGCACAACCGGCCGCTCGATGTGGACGCGCTCAACGCGGCGGCCGCCCGGCTGCTGGGCGAGCACGACTTCGCGGCGTTCTGCAAGAAGCGCGAGGGCGCCACCACGATCAGGGAGCTGCAGCGGCTCGACTGGGTGCGTGGCGGCGACGGGGTGCTGGTCGCCACCGTCGTGGCCGACGCGTTCTGCCACTCGATGGTGCGGGCGCTGGTCGGCTCCCTGCTGGCCGCGGGTGACGGGCGGCGGCCGGTCGAGTGGCCGGCGCGGGTGCTGGCGAAGGCCGTACGCGACTCCGGGGTGCATGTGGCGCCCGCGCACGGCCTGTGCCTGGAAGAGGTGAGCTACCCGCCGGAGGCGGAGCTCGCGGCTCGGGCGAAGGCCACCCGGCGGGTCAGGACCCGGGTCGGGACTCAGGTCGGATCATCGTCAGCCGTCGGTGACGCGGCGCTCGAGGACGAGTGACGTCTGGTCGCGGAAGGCGCTGCTGACCTTGATCAGCGTCTTCTCCTTCGCCTCCGGGGTGTGGCCGTCGGCGTGGGTGGCGTAGCTGAAGACGATGTAGCGGCCCCACACCAGCCCCGCCGCGTAGCCGCCCGCGATGTGCACGCGGTCGCCGCCCGAGCCCGGCGAGCCGGGCAGGGCGCGGAACCAGAGGTTGCGGCTCAGGTTCTTGGCCTTGTCGACGCGCAGGGCGGCATCCTTGCTGGGCAGCACCGCGATGCCGGTCGTCACCGCCCATCGGCGCTTGGCGTCGACGTACGTCGCGCGCAGGACGCGGCTGCACTTCTGCTCACGCAGCGCCTCGGCGAACGCGCCCGCGGCCGCCTCCTGGCAGCTCGCGGCCACGTCGGACTTGACCCTGGTGAAAGTGGCGCCCGCCGCGCTCACCTTCTTCTTCGGGAACGCCTCCGACAGCGACAGCTTCTTGGGATCGGTGATCTCGGAGTTGAGCATGGCGGTGCCGGCGGCCTCGGCCGGCGTCGGGACGGCGGGGGCCGCCGTGGGGGTCGCCGACGGCGCGGCGGAGGTGGTCGGGGCCGCCGCCTCCGGAGTCGGCGCGCCGACCGATCTGACGGCGAAGAAGCCGCCGGTCGCGACGCCCGCCAGCACCAGCACGCCCAGGGTGGCGAACAACGCCCGCTTGCTCTTGCCCGGCTGCTCGACCACCTGCAGCGGAGCGAACGGCGGCTGCCTGAACGCGGCGCCGCCCTGCGGTACGAGGTCGGCGGACGGGGCGCCGCCCGGGGGAAGGGCCAGGGCGGGGCGCTGGCCCCAGGTCTCCTGGTCGAACGGGAGATCGGGCAGCTTGCCCTGCTGCTCCGCGCCGTGCGGGGCCGGCGGCCAAACCGGGACGTCGCCGGGACCGGCGGGCTGATCCGCCTGCTCCATGCCCTGGTTGGGGTTGAACAGCGGCGACGGAGGCAGCTTGGGACCTGGGGTGGGGGTGGTCCTGCCCGGGATGGCCTTCCTGGCGGCGGACGGCGAGGCGGCCTCGTCCGTGTCGGCCGGCACCGGCGCGCTGAACGGCGCGGCCGCTCCGTGCGCGGCGACCGCACCGGTGCTGAACGGCGCGTTGCCCTGCCGTGGGATGGGGGGCGGCGCGCTCTGGCCGGTGCCGTACGGGGCGTTGCCCGGCTGTGCGGTGGGCGGCGGCGTGCTCTGGCCGGTCCCGTGCGGTGGGGCGGGCGGCGGCGTGCTCTGGCCGGTGCTGAAGGGTGACGCCGGTTGGGGGTGTTGGGTTGTGGCATTCGGGTCGAAGTGGGGAGCCGGGGCGGTGGGAGCGTCGGCCTCGCGTCGCGTGGGGCCGCCGCTCTGGGGCGTGTCGTGCGGGCCCTCCTCGCCGCCGGGGTCGAGCTCGCCGGTCGCGGCGGGCCAGGGCGGCATGGCGGGCGTGTCGGTGACGGGCGTGGGCCACACCTGCATGCCCGCCGCCGCGGCGGTGAACGCCGGCGGCGGCTCCCACCGGGGCGCGCCCGGAACCACGGGCTCCGGGGCCCACGGCTCCCTCGCGGGCTGGGGCATGGCCTCGTGACCTGGGTGCGCGGGCGCGTCGACCCCCGCACCTGACACGGGCGGCTCCTCCGAGCCGTCCGGTCCGGCGAACCAGTCGTACGGCGCGGCGTCGCCCTCCCGCACCTCCCACGGCTGCGCGCCGGGGAAGTCGGGCAGCGCGGGAAGCCGTTCGCCCTGAGCGGCCCGTACGTCGTCCACACCCGGAGGCGGCGTGGAGGAGGCCTCACCTTGCGACCGCGCGGCGGCAGCCTGTGCACCGCTCCAAGCCCCGGCAGGGCGGATCTCGGGCTCGCCGGTGTTCGTCGCAGACGACAAGGCCGGGGCGGGACGGGCGGCGGCCTGCGCTCCGCTCTCAGCGGGGTGCCAGGCGGCGGGTCGGGTTTCGCCTTCGGAGGCGGGACCGGCGGCGGCCTGTGCGCCGCTGTCGGCGGGGTGCCAGGCGGGGTGGGGCTCGGTCCCGCCGGTGTCGGTCGCGGGCCGCAGGGCTGGGGCGGGGTGGGTTTCGGCTTCGGCGGCGGCGTGGGCGCCGCCCTTGGCGGGGAGCCAGGTGGTGGGGCCGTCGGCGGCCACCGGTGGCCAGGCGTCGGCGGGGCGCGTCCGGTCGCCCTTGCCGGGCCAGGCGATCGCGGGACGGGTCTCGCCGGGGACGGGGGGCCGGGGGAGGGACGGGCTGGTCTCGCTGCCCGGGGCGGCGGGCTCGTCCTCGACGGAGAGCCACGCCTCGGCGGGGGGCCCGCCGTCCCGTGGCTGCCATCCGTCGGCGGCGCCCGTCTCGCCCTCTACAGAAAGCCAGCCCTCCGACTCCTCGACGGACGGCGGCTCGGGGTACGACCGCGGGACGCGCTGCTCGCCCGACGGCCGCCCGCCGAAGCTGGGCGGCGGCGTCGACGGTGCGGCCGAGCCGTCGTTTTCCCTGCGACGCTCGTGCTCAGACCCGGGTCCGTGGCCACGCATAAGGTGAGCCTAGCGAGAGTCGCTAGATCGTTCCCTAGGTATGGACCTTCCCGGCGGATTGATCGTCCTGTTTGCGACCTTAACTCGGTGAAAGGGCGATTTTCAGGTGGCCCGGGCGCCGGTCAAGGTGCGGGAGTCGAGCGCTTTGAAGACCGTCGCCTTGGTGATGTCGTCGGCCGCCTGGAAAAGCGTCTTCGACGACTTTTTGTCGGGCTTGATGCCGTCCTTGCTCTGGAACCAGACCATGACCGCGTAGTGGCCGTGCGCCCACACCTTCGCCCCGCCGCTGCCCGAGCCGAGGAACTTGGTGACCTCGTCCTTGCCCGCCAGGGGCTTGACGTAGTCGGCCGTGCCCGCCGCGCGGGCCACCTTGGAGGCGTTCTTGCTCGTGTTGAGGTTGGCGACGCCGACGGTGCCGATCACCTTGCCGGACTTGTCGCGGAAGCTGGCCCGCATCATCTGCGTACACTTGCCCGCTTTCAGGGCCTTGGCGATCTTGTCACCCAGGACGCCGTCGCCACACTTCTTGTCCTTGCTGGTGATGGTCATCTGGTACGAGCGGCCGGCGACGGTGAACTTCTTGGCCGTGAACAGCTCCTTGACCGTGAGCGGGTCCGGGTCCGTACGACGCTCACCGGCGTAGCCGAACTTGCCAGGGGGCGCCGACGGGATCGGCGCGGACGTGCGGCGGCCCGCGTCGGTGGCGGCGGCTCCCGGATCGTCGGCGTTCCACATCACCGCGAGGCCCGCGCCGAGGAGCGCCATCACCGCCACGCCGCCCAGCACCGCCCAGAGCGGGCCGCGCGAGCGGTTCTCGTCGTCGTAGGGGCTCCACGTCCGGTGGGTCGGCCCGGTCTCGACGCGCTCGTCGGGCTTGGGCTGGGAGCCGGCGGCGGGGCCGGGCGCGAGGCCGTAAGGAGGGGCGCCCGACGGGGGCGCCGCTGCGGTGTCGGCAGGAGTGAAGGCGCCGGCGAAGGTGCCTGCGTCGGCCTCGGCCGCTTCGGCTGCCTTGCGCTCCTTGCGCGACATACGCGGGGCGCTCTCGGTGTCGGCGGCCTTGCGCTCCTTACGTGACAGGCGCGGGGCGCTCTCGGGTTCGGCGGCGCGGCGCGAGCGGCGCGGCGTGCCCTCCGGATCGCCGTCGCCGCGAGCCCGGCGCGGGGTGCTCTCCGGCATGCCTTCACCGCCGGGAGCGCTCTCCGGGGCCTTTGCACGGCGCGAACGGCGGGGGGTGCTCTCCGTGCCACTTTCACGTTCATTGGGAAAACCCATGCGGAGACATTACCGTGCGTGGGTCACGAGCGTCCGAAATCCTGGGTCCACCACGGGCCGTCGGGGCCGGACACGACGCCGACGCCGATCGCCCTGAACTCGCAATTGAGGATGTTCTTACGGTGGTCGGGGCTGTCGAGCCAGCCGCTCAGGGCCTCCTCGGCGGAGACGTAACCACGGCCGATGTTCTCGGCGGCGCCCGCGTAGTAGCGGGCGCGCTCCATCCGGTCCCACGGCGTCGAGCCGTTGGGGGACTCGTGCGTGAACTGGCCGGAGCGGGCCATCTCCAGCGAGTGGGCGCGGGCGGCCCTGGTCAGCCGTACGTCGCTCCTGAGCGGGCCGCACCCGTGCCTGGCCCTGACGGCGTTGGTGAGGCGGACGACCTCGGCGGCCGCGCCGGGCACGCTCCTGGGCGCCTGCTCGTCGCCGTGCATGCGGATGAGGTCATCGGTGGTGTATCCGGGGATCTGGTCGTCGGCGCTCCTGGTCGGCCGGACCCTGTTCCTGCTGCGCGGGGCGATCGTGGTCGTCTGCCTGGGCAACGCCTCGACCAGCGGCTGCGGCTTCTTGCGGGCGGGCACGGAGGCTTTCGCCGTGGGGGAGGGGGTGGCCTCGTTGAGGTAGATGTGGCCGGCCGGCACCGGGTCGCCGGCCATGCGGCCGAGCAGAACTCCGGTGAACAGCGCCGCCAGGAGGCAGGCCAGCGCGCCCAGGTGGTTCCGGCGCCGTGCGCTCCGCTGGGTGTGCCGGGTGTGAAAACTCTGCCACATACCGCCACCAACGATAGGCAAGTCGGGTCGTGGTGAAGAAGGGATAGCAGGGAAACGAAATAGAACTGTTCTGTGGTCGGGTAGACTCAGCGAAGTTACCGGTCTTTTGACCAGCGTCCATCAGGGCGGGTAACCTAATCGTTCGTTGTGTGCATAGGTCCAGCGTGACCGATGCGCGGCGCGTCCGGCGTCATCTCCCATCACTTGAGGAGACGGAAGGTCCGGGCCGTCGTGTGCCCGCACCGACCGACCCCAGCGCTGTCGCATCCGGCAGCGCGCCGAAGACGCGAGCATAAGAAGGCTACGACCGTGCGCACGTACTCACCGAAGCCCGCCGACGTCCAGCGTCAGTGGTACGTCATCGACGCGACCGATGTCGTGCTGGGCCGGCTGGCCAGTCACGTCGCGATCCTGCTCCGAGGCAAGCACAAGCCGATCTTCGCCAACCACGTCGACACCGGTGACTTCGTCATCGTCATCAACGCGGACAAGATCGCGCTCACGGGTAACAAGCTCGAGCAGAAGAAGGCTTACCGCCACTCCGGCTACCCAGGTGGTCTGCGTTCCGTGAGCTACGGCGAGCTCATGGAGAAGCGGCCGGACAAGGCTGTTGAGAAGGCCGTCAAGGGCATGCTGCCCAAGAACTCCCTCGGCCGGAAGATGGCCAAGAAGCTCAAGGTCTACGCGGGTGCCGAGCACCCGCACAAGGCTCAGCAGCCGGTGCCGTTCGAGATCACCCAGATCGCCCAGTAGTAGTCCGAGAAAGAGTTAGAGGAGAACCGTGGCTGAGCCCACCGGTGTCGAGACGGCCGTCGAGCCCCAGGTGGAGGAGTTCCCCACCGAGGAGTTCCCTTCCGAGTACACCACCGAGTCCACCGCAAGTGCTGACGCTCCCGTGCGCAAGCCCATCACCACGGGCAACTCGTACGGCACCGGTCGCCGGAAGGAGGCGATCGCCCGCGTGCGCATCGTCCCCGGCACCGGCAAGTGGACGATCAACGGTCGTTCGCTTGACGTCTACTTCCCCAACAAGGTCCACCAGCAGATCGTCAACGAGCCCTTCGTGGTGCTCGGTGCCGAAGAGGCGTTCGACGTCATCGCGCGCATCGACGGCGGCGGCGTGACCGGCCAGGCCGGCGCGCTGCGCATGGGCCTGTCCCGCGCGCTGACGGCGCTGGACGTCGAGACCAACCGTGCGCCGCTCAAGAAGGCCGGCTTCCTCACCCGTGACGCGCGCGCCACGGAGCGGAAGAAGTACGGCCTCAAGAAGGCCCGTAAGGCTCCGCAGTACAGCAAGCGCTAAATTGGCGCGTCTGTTCGGCACCGACGGGGTGCGTGGGGTCGCGGGTCGCGACCTCACGGCCGAGACCGCCATGGCCCTTTCGGTCGCGGCGGCTCACGTCCTCGGCGATGCAGGCGTGTTCACCGCTACTGGCTCTGCCGCTCGTCGGCAGCGGCCAGTAGCGGTCGTAGGCCGGGACCCACGAGCTTCAGGAGAGTTTCTCGAAGCCGCTGTGGTCGCCGGCCTCGCGTCGTCCGGAGTGGATGTGCTGCGCCTCGGCGTGCTGCCCACTCCCGCCGTCGCCCATCTCACGGCCGCGCTCGGCGCCGATTTCGGCGTCATGCTGTCGGCCTCGCACAACCCGGCGCCCGACAACGGCATCAAGTTCCTCGGCCGTGGCGGCTTCAAGCTGTCCGACGCGGTCGAAGACGAGATCGAGCGGCGGCTCGGCGAGGACTGGGACCGGCCGGTCGGCTCGGCGGTCGGCCGGGTCCGCGACGCCTACGGCGAGGCGGACCGCTACATCTCCCATGTCCTGACGACGGTCAACGGGCAGCTCGACGGGCTGGACATCGTGGTCGACTGCGCTCACGGCGCCGCCCACATGGTCGCCCCGGAGGCGCTGCTGCGGGCCGGGGCCAGGGTGGAGGCGATCGGCGCCAGGCCCGACGGCCTCAACATCAACGCCGGTCACGGCTCCACCCACCTGGACAAGCTGCAGCAGGTGGTCGTCTCACGCGGCGCCGACGTGGGCATCGCCTACGACGGTGACGCCGACCGTTGCCTGGCCGTCGACCACACCGGCGCCATCATCGACGGCGACCAGATCATGGCCGTCCTCGCGGCCGACATGCACGCCAAGGGCAGCCTGGCCAAGGACACCGTGGTCGCGACCGTGATGTCCAACCTGGGCTTCAAGCTGGCGATGCGTGATGCGGGCATCAACGTGATCGAGACCGCCGTGGGCGACCGCTACGTGCTCGAGCGCATGAAGTCCGAGGGCTTCAACCTGGGCGGCGAGCAGTCGGGTCACGTCATCATGCTCGACCACGCCACCACGGGCGACGGGCTGCTCACCTCGCTCCACCTGCTCTCGGTGGTGGCGCGCTCGGGCAGGTCGCTCCGGGAGCTGGCGTCGATCATGACGCCGCTGCCGCAGATCCTGATCAACGTCAAGGACGTGGACCGGGGCAAGTCCGCCGCCGACGAGCTCACGGCCGCGGTCGCGGTGGCCGAGGAGGAGCTCGGGGAGACGGGCCGGGTCCTCATCAGGCCGAGCGGCACCGAGCCGATGATCCGCGTCATGGTGGAGGCCTCCTCGAAGGACCAGGCCACCAAGGTCGCCGAGCGCCTCGCGGACGTCGTCCGCGTCGCCTGCGTCTGACACACCCTCCGGGTGCGGCACGCCGCACCCGGAGGTCACGCATGTGATCTGAGCTGATCGTCGAGGGTCCAGATGCCGGTCTCCACGCCGCTCACCCGCCTGGTGTAGAGCTCACGTTCGGCGAGTATGCAGAGGTCGCCCAGCCCCAGCTTGCGCATCACCTGATCGGACAGCGGGATTCCGGTCCCCGCGCCGTCAATGAGCGTTCGCAGAAAATCCGGGCCCCATTCCACGGTGTGCAGAACCCAAGGCGCATCGCCGTCGATGACGAGTTTCAGCAGGGTAGCGAGCTTGTCCGCGTACTGGCGGCGAAGTCTCCCGTCGGAGAGTTGCGCGATATGGTTGCCGGTCTCGATCACGGCGGTCACCGGGAGGATCAGGCGGCACTGGCGCTTGTCCGCGAGTTGGCGCGCCACCATGGCGCGGTCCTGGTTCTTCCCCGGAATGTCGAGAAGATCGCACAGGACGGAGGTGTCGACGAACTCCACGCGGCGGCCCACGTCAGCCGAGTCCCATGAGGCGATCGAACTCCGTGAAATCGCGGTCGTCATCGGACTTCTGTTCCAGCAGGCCGGATGTGACCACCGTGCCCAGATCACCTTGTGCCATGAGACTCGGATAGCCGGATAGCTCGGGGAGTTTCGTGAGCTTGGAGAATCCGGTGCTCCGGTCCCTGGAACTGACCACGACGGCCTGATGATCCTCCGGAGACAGCGCTGACAGCAGCGCCGGACTGTGTGTGGTGAACACGACCTGCGCGCTGCTTTTCGTGGTGGCGTTCTTCACCAACTGCAGGAGCTGAGAGGCTTGGGACGGGTGTAGTCCGTTCTCCAGTTCCTCGATGACGAGCAGCGGCGTCGCCGTGTGATCCGAGGAGTCCCGTCGGCTCAGATCCAGGTCCATGCCCTGGCGTAGCAAGGTCGTGGCGATGGCGATGAAGCGCAGCAGACCGTCGCTCATCTCGCGCGCCGGTGTGAGCGCGCCGTCTTCCTGTAGTGCCAGCATGAGATCGTCGAGTTGCGAGCGGATCACCTCGATATCGGAGATCTCATGGTCCACCAGAGCTTGCGTGTGCTGGAGAAGCCGCGCATAGCTGGCGGGGTCGGTGTTTTTCAGGTGGCCGACGACAGCTGAGATGTTCTCCGCGGTCCTGCGGAGGCGGATGTCCCGGCCCTGCACGTACAGCCGCATGAGATGCGGAACGGGATCCAGGTGAAAGACGCCGCGCAGGGTGTCGAGGACGAGTTGCGCGGCGACCGCCACGTGGCGCTCGGCTTCGGTCGCCTGCTCCAGCCGGAGAGGCAGCTGCGCGGTCACCAGCCGGGAGGAACGGAAAGAGGCCTTGGGGTCGCGGCCGGGGCGCCCGTTGTACCAGCGGGCCTCGATGCTCCCGCCTCCTGCGGCGGAGCTGTCTGCCTGCAGCAGTGTGTGAAAGACGCGCTCGCGCGGATCGCGGGTGTGGCGGAGTCTGGTGGAGATACCTCGTAGCGTTTCCCGGACGATTTCAGGCTCGGGACGCATGCGGATCGTCACGTCGAAGTCGATGAGGAAGTAGCCCCCCGACTCAGCCTGATCGAGGTCTGTCACTTGGCAGCCCAGGCTGAAGGTGTCAGTGGTGTGTGGAGGGCAGCCTGCGATGCCTCCGCGCACGGGGCCCTCGTCCACGCGCCTGCTGTCGAGGGAATCGACGATGTCGCCCCCCTCGGCGAGGCGTGACAGCACCTCCAGCCCGTCGAGGGCATTGGACTTACCACTGCTGTTACGCCCGATCAGCACCGTCATGTCCCCCAGCGGCAGCACTGCGTCACGGAAGGTCTTGAACTCAGTGAGACGCAGTTGGGCCAGGCGCACGAACATGCCACAACGGTACAGCGCCACGATCGTGCGCCTGGTGGTTACTCGTCGCCGGTGAGGGAGAACTTGCGCAGGCGGAGGCCTGCCCAGAAGACCGCGCCGGCCGTGACGATGATCAGTGCGGGGATGGCGAAGCCGAGGGTGACCTTCGCGTCGAGGAACGGCGAGTCGGAGATCTGGGCGGCGATGGCCTGGCCCCACTGCTGGATGGAGAACTTCTGGGCGCCGGTGATGAAGCTGCCGACGAGGGTCTCCCAGACGAGGGCGTAGATGACGCCGATGGCGACGGCGTGCCGGGTGATGACGCCGAGCAGCAGGAAGACGGCGGCGTAGGCGATGCCCGCCACCAGCACCCCGATGGCGAAGCCGGAGGCGATGCCGTCCTCGTTGCGGACCAGGAGCCAGGCCGCGAAGTAGGTGGGCACGGCGGCGAACAGCGCCAGGACCGAGGCCGCCACCAGGAACTTCGTGCCGGCGATGACCGGGCGGGAGATCGGCTTGGACAGCAGGTGGATAATGGTGCCGTCGTCGATCTCGGGGGCGATGACGCCGGTGCCCGCGATGAGCCCGAGCAGCGGCAGCATGGTGGCGATGGCGAACTTGTCCATCAGCAGCAGGGCCGAGCGCTGGTCGGCGCTGCCCACGAAGAGCAGCAGGATGGCCAGGCCGATCAGGGCGAGCGGCAGCAGCAGGAGCAGGAGGATCCTGCGCCTGCCCAGCAGCGCCCGGTAGGTGATGCCTGCGACCACGGTATTCATCAGGTGCTCCTGTTGATCAGGTAGGAGAAGACGCTCTCCAGGTCCTCGTCGGCGGGGGACACCTGGTGCAGTCGTACGCCCTCGGCTCGGGCGACCCGGGGGAGCAGTTGGGCGAAGCGCCGGAACTCGGCGGCCTGAACCTCCAGGCCGTCGGGGCCGAGCGTGACGCCGCCCGCCGAGCTGTCGATGATGAGGGCGGCGGCCAGCTTGCGGTCGTCGCTGGACCGGATCTTGAACAGGTGTGGCCGGTCCGTCATGAGGCGGCGGATCTCGCGGAAGTTGCCGGTGGCCGCGTGTCTGCCCGCGACCAGGACCTCGATCTGCTGGGCGACCCGCTCGACCTCTTCGAGGATGTGCGAGCTGAACAGGATCGTCTTGCCCGCGGCGCCCATGGACCGGATCAGGTCCATCAGGTGCATCCGCTGGCGGGGGTCCATGCCGTTGAAGGGCTCGTCCAGCAGGAGGACCGGCGGGTCGTGGACGAGCGCGGCGGCGACCTTGACCCGCTGGCGCATGCCCTTGGAGTAGGTCTCGACGCGGCGGTCCTTGGGCTCTTCCATCTCCACCGTGGCCAGGGCCTTGCCGGCGGCTCCGGCAGGGTCGGACAGGCCGTGGAGCTTGGCCGCGGACAGGACGAACTGCCAGCCGGTCAGGAAGCCGTAAACGCCCTCCCGTTCCGGGACTAAGCCGATATTTCGGTAGATGTGATGGTTCTTCCACACCTGGGCGCCGTCCAGCGTGACCGTGCCGCCGGACGGGGCCAGGAAGCCGGCCATCATGTGCAGCAGCGTCGACTTGCCGGCGCCGTTGGGGCCGAGCAGGCCGGTGACGCCGGGCCCGATCGTCATCGTGACGTCGTTGACCGCGACGACGTTGCCGTACCAGCGCGAGACCTGCGAGAGCTCGATCTTCATCGCGAGGCCGCCTTCCGGTAGCGCAGTGCCAGGACCGCCAGGGCGGCGGCGATGAGGGCCGCCACCAGGAGAGCGGGGACAGGGCCCCCGGGATAGGGGCCTTCGGCGTGGGACGGGGTGCCGAACAGCCAGGACTGCACGGCGTCGACCAGCCAGAACGGGTTGGCCAGCCAGGCCCAGCGGGCCTCGGAGCTGTAGCCCGACATCTCCAGCGTGCCGAAGATGACCGGGACGGCCGCCGAGGACAGCAGGTAGGCGGCCATGACGGAGGCGACGCCGAGGCCGCGCCTGGGCGTGAGCGAGGAGATCGCCAGGCCGAAGGTGGACAGCAGCAGCGCCAGGACCAGGGCCATGGCCACGGCGCCGAGGTACTCCCCGGTCCCCGGCGGCCCCGGGAGGTCGATCAGCAGCTCGCCCACGTAGATCAGCGTCAGCGGCACCGCGACCAGCAGGAACAGCGCCGCGGTCATCGCCGCGACCTTGGCGCCGACGTACTCGCCGATGGTGACGGGCCGGGACAGGTAGAGCGGCAGGACGCGGAAGCGCAGGTCGGGGGCGACGACCGTGGGCGCCTGAGCGGCCAGGAAGATCGCCACGACCGCCTGCATGAGAACGGCGAAACCGCTGTAGGCCACCAGGCCGCGCTGCTGGACCAGCGCCATCATCGCGATGGACACGACGGAGGGCAGCAGCATGATGGTGACCAGCGAGAACGGCATGATCTTGCTGCGTGCCGTGCGGCCGAGGCCGAAGATGCCGCGCAGGCTGTGCACGGTCAGGGCTCGCACCGTGTGGCCGCGGCCCAGGCGCGGGCCGTCGTAGTGGCGGTAGCCGATGTCGTAGATCTCAGACATGGGCCGCCTCCTCCCTGAAGACGTCCTCGATGCGGTGCCGGCCCTGCTCCAGGCGGATCAGGCAGAGGTCCAGGTCGGCGGCGGCGTCGCGGACGGCGTCGAACGTCTCGGGGCCGAGCACCTGGACCGCCAGCAGGCGGCCGTGCGGGGTGACGGTCTGGCCGAGCTCGGCCAGGCGGGCCGCGAGCAGGTCGGCGCCGTCCTCGACCTCGACGGTGATGGACTCGGTGGCATGGGTGAACTCGGCGATCGCGGAGGAGCGCAGCAGCCGCCCGGCGTCGATGACGATGACGTGGTCGCAGACGCGCTCCAGCTCGCCGAGCAGGTGGGAGGTGACGAGCACGCTGATGCCGAACTCGGTGCCGATGCGCCTGATCAGCGCCAGCATCTCGTCGCGGCCGCGTGGGTCGAGCCCGTTGGTGGGCTCGTCGAGGAAGATCAGCTTGGGGTCGTGGACCAGTGACTGGGCCAGCTTGACGCGCTGCTTCATGCCGGTGGAGTAACCGCCGATCGCCCGGTAGCGCTCTTCGGCCAGGCCGACGTGGCGCAGCACGTCGGCGGCGCGCTCGCGGGCCGCCGTGCGCGGCAGCCCGGACATCCGGGCCAGATGGACGACGAATTCGGTGGCGGACACGTCGGGCGGCAGGCAGTCGTGTTCGGGCATGTAACCGACGAACCTGCGGATCTCCGCGCCGCGCGTCGCCACGTCCAGGTCAAGCACCTTGGCGGTGCCCGCGGACGCCGGCAGCAGGCCGAGCAGGATCTTGATGAGCGTCGACTTGCCCGCGCCGTTCGCCCCGACGAGGCCGGTGACGCCGGGTCCGACGGTCACCGACAACCCGTCGAGCGCCGTGACGGTGGGGAAGCGTTTGGTCAGCCCCTCGGTAGCGAGGATGTGCATGTCCGGGACCCTACCGGCAGCGATATGGACGCGGCGTCGGTCAAAAGGATGAACGACGTCCTCCCTGGGGCTGGAATTCGCGCTGCGCCCACGGGTGGAGTCCCGGACCTGTCGATCAAACGTTGAATTCTCATTGACTCTGGTCGGGGAAGCTGCCGACCATGCAGATCTACAGGTGCCACGATCACGGCGAGGAGTGCTGGTTCGCCGACATCGACGATCAGGAGTGTGCGGGCAGGTTCGCGACCTACCTGTTCGAGGAGGCTTTCAGGTGCGGCGAAGCCGTACCCGCGTGACGGCGTGGTCGGCGCCCTTGTGCATGACCAGGTCGGCGCGGCCCCGGGTGGGGGCGATGTTCTCGATCAGGTTGCGTTCGTTGATGTCGCGCCAGACGTTGACCGCGAAGGCGGTGGCCTCCTCATAGGACAACTCGGCGATGTGGCGGAAGTAGGACTTGGGGTCCTCGAAGGCGGTGCGGCGGAGCTTGTGGAAGCGGTCGACGTACCAGTTGCGGATGTTCTCGACCTTGGCGTCCACGTAGATGGAGAAGTCGAAGTAGTCGTTGACCGCCAATGAGGTGGGCGGGGCCGGCTGGAGGACATTGAGTCCCTCAATGATCAAGATGTCGGGACATTTCACGATCTGCGCCTCGCCGGGGACGATGTCGTACTCAAGGTGACTGTAGACCGGAGCGCGCACCTCGCGCGCGCCCGCCTTCACCTCGGCCACGAACCGCACCAGCCCTCTGCGGTCATAGCTCTCCGGGAAGCCCTTGCGGTGCATGATGCCCTTGGACTCCAGCACCGCGTTGGGGTAGAGGAAGCTGTCGGTCGTGATCAATTCCACGTGTGGGTGCTCGGGCCACCTGGCCAGCAGCGTGTGCAGCAGTCGCGCCGTGGTCGACTTGCCGACCGCGACACTGCCCGCGATGCCCAGGATGTACGGAACTCGCTGTTCGGCGTGGCCCAGGAACGCGCTCAGCACGCTGCTGCGCTCCTTGGAGCCGGTGAAATGGAGGTTCAGCAGCCGCGTCAGCGGCAGGTAGATGTCGGTGACCTCGGTGAGGTCGATGGGGTCGTCGACGCCTCGTAGCTCTTCGAGCTCTTCCGCCGTGAGAGTCAAGGGCGTGTTCTTGCGGAGTTCGCTCCACTGCTCCCTGCTCAGTTCAACGTAGCCGTTGTTCACCTTGGCAGCGTAGCGACGGCGTCAGAGCCGGGCTCCGGCCGGGGGTGGAGGGGGATATCCACAGGCTGTGGATGAAAACGGGGGATTACCGATAGTCAGTTCGGGGAAAGGAGGCCGCCCGGTCGAATCGTCGGCATGTCGACGGGCCTGCGGCTAATGTGCCATAGCAAACTCACCTGGAGGCCATGTGGACCGTCGTCGTTTCCTCACCCGCACGGCCACGATCGCCGCCGGGATCGCCGGGCCGTTCGCGGGCGTCGCCTGCGCGGGAGCCCAGGGAGGCGCCAGGCCGGCGCCCGGATACGGGCGGCTGCGGCCGGTGCGGGACCAGCGTGACGGCGTGGTCAGGCTCCACCTGCCGGACGGCTTCAAGTACAGGTCGTTCAACGCGGCGGGGGAGAAGTTCTCCGACGGCAGCGCCGTGCCGGGCCGGCACGACGGGATGGCCGCGTTCGCCGGGCCGCGCGGCAGCGCGATCCTGGTCCGCAACCACGAGGTCAACGGACCCGTGGGGGCCTTCGGCGACCGGGCCAGGGCCTACGACCCGATGGCCGGGGGCGGCACCGCCACCCTGCGGGTGAGCCGCTACGGCGAGGTGCTCAAGAGCCTGCCGTCGCTGAACGGCACCATGATGAACTGCTCGGGCGGCCCCATGCCGTGGGGCGCCTGGGTGAGCTGCGAGGAGACCGTCAACGGCCCCGACGTGGGCGACGACCACACCGGCGGCGACAACTCCAAGCTCACCGAGAAGCACGGCTACATCTTCGAGGTGCCGCTCAAGGGCCGGGCGACCGCCAGGCCGATCAGGTCCGCGGGCCGGTTCGCGCACGAGTCGGTGGCGTTCGACCCCCAGACCGGCACCCTCTACCTGACCGAGGACAACTTCGGCTTTCCCTCGGGTTTCTACCGGTACATCCCGCCGAGGCATCCGGCGCAGGCGGGCCGCCTGCTCGACGGCGGCAGGCTCCAGATGCTCGCCGTCAAGGGCAGGAAGAGCGCCGACCTCTCGGTGGGCCACCCGCCGGGCGCCGCCTTCGGCACCGAATGGGTGGACATCGACGAGCCCGACCCGTCCTTCACCGGCAGACCGTCGAACGACCACGCCGTGCAGGCGGTCGGCAAGCAGGGCCGGGCCGCGGGCGGGGCGATCTTCTCCAGGCTCGAAGGCGCCGTCTACCACCAGGGGACCGTCTACTTCGTCTCCACCCAGGGCGGGGACACGGCGCAGGGCGACACCCCGCCGGACGGATTCGGCAAGGGCAGGGGACAGGTGTGGGCGTACGAGACGTGGAGCGGCAGGCTCAAGCTCGCCTACCAGTCGCCGCGCGCGGCGACGCTGGACCTGCCGGACAACGTGACCGTCAGCGGTCGCGGGACGCTGGTGCTGTCCGAGGACGGTGAGGGCGACAACTACCTGCGCGGGCTCACCCGCGCGGGCGGCGTCTTCGACTTCTGCCGCCTCGCCCCGGTCGCGGGTGACGCGGGGGCGGAGTTCGCGGGCTCCACGTTCGGGCCCGGCGGCCACACCCTGTACGTGAACGTGCAGTCCAAGCAGGGCCGGTCCTTCGCCATCTGGGGTCCTTGGCAACGAGGCGCTTTCTAGCTGGTTAGCCTGGTGGGATGATCCTGGGCATCGGCGTGGACGTCGTGGACATCGCGCGCTTCGAGGCCGCGCTGGAGCGGACGCCGGCGCTGCGCGAGAGGCTGTTCACCGAGATCGAGCGGCCGCTGGCGACACACTCGCTGGCCGCCAGGTTCGCGGCCAAGGAGGCCGTCGCCAAGGCCCTGGGCGCCCCGAAGGGCCTCGGGCACCTGGAGGCCGAGGTGCGCTGCGACGAGAGCGGCAAGCCCGAGCTGCACGTGAGCGGCAAGGTCGCCGAGGCCGCCTACGGGCTCGGGGTGAAACGCTGGCACGTCTCACTCAGCCATGACGGCGGGGTGGCGATGGCTTACGTGATCGCCGAAGGATAGCTTGGTGCAGGTGATCGCCGCCTACTCCGCCGACCAGATCAGGGCCGCCGAACAGGCGCTGATGGCACGACTGCCCGAGGGCACGCTGATGCTGCGCGCCGCGACGGGCCTCGCCGCCGTCTGCGCCGGCCTGCTCGGCAAGGTGTACGGCAGCCGCGTCGTGCTCCTCGTGGGCAGCGGCGACAACGGCGGCGACGCCCTCTACGCCGGCGCCGTGCTGGCCCGGCGCGGAGCCAGGGTCGAGGCCGTGCTCGCCGGCTCAAGGACGCACCAGGCTGGGCTGCGCGCCCTCCAGGAGGCCGGCGGGGTGGTCGCGGGCGAGGACGTCGTCGGCGCGGCCGACCTCATCGTCGACGGACTGGTCGGGATCGGCGCGTCCGGCGCGCTGCGCGAGCCCTACGCCCGCCTCGCCGAGGCCGCCAACGCCGCCCCGGGCCCGGTCGTCGCCGTGGACGTGCCCAGCGGCGTGGACGCGAGCAGCGGGCGGGTGGCGGGCACGGCCGTGCGGGCGCTGCTCACGGTGACGATGGGGGCCCGCAAGACCGGTCTGCTCGTCGATCCGGGAGCCGCCTTCGCGGGCCGGATCGAGCTGGTCGACATCGGGCTCGACGCCTACCTGCCCGGCCCGGACGCCACCGCGCTGACCCGCGCCGAGGTCGCCGGGCGGCTGCCGCGACCCGGCAACGAATCCGACAAGTACCGCAGGGGCGTGGTCGGCATCGCCGCCGGCAGCGACCAGTACACCGGCGCCGCCGTGCTCGCCGTGGGCGGCGCGCTGCGGGCCGGCGCGGGCATGGTGCGTTACGCCGGTCCGAGCCGCCCCGCGGCGCAGGTGCGCGCCCGCTGGCCGGAGGCGGTCATCACCGAGCTGGACGAGCCGTCGATCGACGGCGTCGGCCGCGTGCAGGCGTGGGTGCTCGGCCCCGGGCTCGGCACCGGTCGCTGGGCACGCGAACTGGTCGCCAGGGTGCTCGCCTCGGACGTGCCCGTGCTGGTCGACGCCGACGGCCTCAACCTGGTGGCCAAGGATGTCGCATCGCTGCGCCGTACCAGCCCGGTCCTGATCACCCCGCACGCGGGCGAGCTGGCGCGGCTGACCGGAGCCGGCCGCGCCGAGATCGAGGCGGGCAGGCTGGAGCACGCCCGTGCGGCGGCGGCCGGGCTCGGCGTCACGGTGCTGCTCAAGGGGTCCACCACGGTCGTGGCCGAGGAGGGCTCGCCGGTGCGGGTCAACGGCACCGGCACGCCCTGGCTGGCGGCGGGCGGCACCGGAGACGTGCTGTCCGGCGTCGCGGGCTCGCTGCTCGCCCAGGGGCTGAGCTGCTACGACGCCGGGTCGTGCGGCGCCTATCTGCACGGGCTGGCGGCCCGGATCGCGGCCCGTGGCGCGCCGCTCACCGCGGCCGAGGTGGCCGAGGCGGTGCCGGCCGCCATCCGGGCGCTGAGCGGCGAAACCCCGCTCGACCACGCGCACGAACTGACAGACTGGTAGGTATGGACAACCCGATGGCGACGCCCGCGCAGGCGCGGGTCGACCTGGCCGCGATCAGGCACAACGTGGCGCTGCTCAAGGAGCGCGCCGGGGGCGCCGAGCTGATGGCCGCCGTCAAGGCCGACGCCTACGGGCACGGGCTCGTGCCCTCCTCCCGGGCCATGCTGGCGGGCGGGGCGGCCATGCTCGGCACCGCGTTCATCGCCGAGGCCCTGGAGCTGCGCGCGGGCGGGATCACCGCGCCGGTGCTGTCGTGGCTCATCACGCCGGAGGAGCCGCTCGACGAGGCGCTCCAGGCCGGCATCGAGCTGTCCGCCTCCGACGAGCGGCTGCTCGACGAGATCGCCGCCGCCGCCCGGCGCACCGGGCGTACCGCCCGCACCCACCTGGAGGCCGACACCGGCATGAGCCGGGGTGGCGCGCCGCTCGCCGCCTGGCCCGGCCTGCTGCGCCGGGCGCTGGAGCTGCAGGCCGAGGGCGCCGTCGAGATCGCCGGGCTCTGGTCGCACTTCGCCTGCGCCGACATCCCCGGGCACCCGGCGATCGACGCGCAGCTGGAGGCGTTCGAGACGGCACTGAAGCTGGCGGAGCAGGCGGGGGCCGCCGGATCCCACGTGATCAGGCACCTGGCCAACTCCGCCGCCACCATGACCCTGCCCAGATCCCACTACGACCTCGTCAGATGCGGCATCGCCGCCTACGGCCTCAGCCCGATCCCCGAGCAGGGCGACTTCGGGCTCAGACAGGCGATGACCCTCGTGGCGCGGATCGCGATGGCCAAGCGGGTCCCGGAGGGCTCCGGCGTCTCCTACGGGCACCTTTACGTCACCGATCGCGAGACCACGCTCGCCCTGGTGCCGCTCGGCTACGCCGACGGGATACTCCGGCACGCGACGGGGAAGGCCGAGGTGCTGGCCGGCGGCCGCCGGAGGCTCGTGACGGGCCGGGTCTGCATGGACCAGTTCGTGCTCGACATGGGCGACGACCCCATGGTCGCGGGCGACGAGGTCATCCTGTTCGGGCCGGGCACCCAGGGCGAGCCGACCGCTCAGGAGTGGGCCGATAACCTCGGCACCATCACGCATGAGATCGTGACCAGGATCGGATCGCGGGTGCCGCGGGTGTACGAAGGATGGGGTCCATGACGACCACAACACGCCGAAAGGTCGGAATCGCCGGCGCGATCGTCGGCGCCGCCTCCGCCGGGGTGGCCGCGGCGGCGCTGGCCAAGCGCTACGCCGTGGGCCGGATCAGGCTGCGGCCGGACCTTGAGGCGAACGAGCCGTTCGGCGAGCTCGGCGGCACCGAGCACACCCTGACAACCTCCGACGGCAAGGCGCTGCACGTCGAGGTCGACGGCCCGCAGGACGCCCCGCTGACGATCGTGTTCTGTCACGGCTACTGCCTCAACCTGGAGTCCTGGCACTACCAGCGCAAGGACCTGCGCGACACCCACCGCATGGTGCTCTGGGACCAGCGCTCCCACGGCCGCTCCCAGCGCGGCGCGGCCGACGACAGCACGATCGACCGGCTCGGCGAGGACCTGGCCGAGGTGATCGAGCGGTTCGTGCCGGGGCCGTGTGTGCTCGTCGGCCACTCCATGGGCGGCATGACCGTCATGGCGCTCGCCGACCGCCGGCCCGAGCTGTTCGGCGACCGGATCCGGGGCGTCGCGCTGATCGCCACCTCGGCCGGCAAGCTGGCCGAGCTGACCCTCGGGCTGCCCGCCCTGGTGTCGAAGGTCGTCCACAAGGTGGCGCCCACGACGGTGTCCCTCCTGGGCCGCAGGGGCGCGCTGGTCGACCGCACCCGCGACGTGGGCAGCGACATCGCCTTCCTGATGACCCGCTACATGGGCTTCGGCGACTCACGCAACATCAGCCCCACCCTGGTCGACTTCGCCGAGTCCATGATCAGGGGGACGCCGACCGAGGTCGTCGCCGATTTCTACCCCGCGCTGATGAACCACGACAAGCTGTCGGCGCTGCACGTGCTCGACCCGATCCCGACGGCGATCGTGGTGGGCGACAAGGACTGGCTGACACCGCCCGACCACAGCAGGGCGATGGCCGAGGCGCTGCCCAAGGCGCAGCTCACCGAGGTGCCCGACACCTCCCACCTGATCCAGCTGGAGCGCCCCGGGGTGGTCAACGACGCGCTGCGCGACCTGATCAAGCAGGTGGAGATCCAGTGAGACTGCCCACAGCGGAGGAGATGCGCGCGTACGGCACCCGCCTGGCCGCCCTGCTCAGGCCGGGTGATCTGCTGGTCCTGTCCGGCCCGCTCGGCGCCGGCAAGACCACGCTGGTGCAGGGCGTGGGCGAAGGGCTCAAGGTGCGCGGGCCGATCACCTCGCCCACCTTCGTGATCGCCAGGGTGCACCCGTCGCTGTGCGGCGGCCCGCCGCTCGTGCACGCCGACGCCTACCGGCTCGGCGGCGACCTCGAAGTGGACGACCTCGACCTCGACGCCTCCCTGGAGGAGTCGGTGACGGTCGTCGAGTGGGGCGAGGGTCTGGTCGAAGGACTGTCCGAGGAGCGGCTGGAGATCCACATCGACCGCGAGGCCGGCGACGAGGCGCGGATGGTCACGCTGCGCGGCGTCGGACCCAGATGGGCGGGCGTGAAGGTGGACGACACGCCGTCTGAAACGGACTAAGAGTAAAACCGCCACCAAGCCCCGATCATCCTGTCACCCTTGACGCGACTCGCCGATGCCAGGAAACATGATCATTGGTAAGGGTTGGCCCAGAAATTCTGGGTATTCAGGAGGGGCGGCATCCATAGTTTGATGGATGCTTGGTGAAAGACGGCGGAGTGGGGTGCGACGGGTGCTCAGGGTCAGGCGAGTCGCGTACGCGGGAGCCATCGTCATGATCGGCCTCGTGGGATGCGCAGCGGAGGCGCAAACACCACCGGCGAGCTCACAGACTCCGACCGGGACCGCGTCTCCCACGGGCAGCCCCACAGGCAGCCCCGCGGCCACCACGTCGGCCAGCCCCACGGCGACCGCCACCCGGCAGGCCATCTCGGTCCAGCTCAACCCCGACAGCGTCACCGCCGGCGAGACCTCGACCGTGTGGATCCTGGCCAACTGCCCCGAGCCCTCGGGCGGCCCCGCCCACACCGGCACCGCCACCTCCAGAGCCTTCCTGTCCGGGGTCTCGTTATCCCCCGCCACGTCCGCGACCGCCACCCCGGCCGCCACCGGCTCGCCCTCCGGCGCGTGGGTGCGCGGCCAGGCCCAGGTCTCCGGCACCGTCAAGCGTGGCTCCTACCCCGTGGACGTCAAGTGCGACGGCACCAACCACGTCGGCCGGGCCACCCTGAGAGTCACCCGAGCCGACCCGCTGCCCAGTGACGTGCCCACCAGGGCGCCCAGGGCGGGCGGCGGCGGCACCTTCGGCCAGGAGGTCGACGAAGGCTCCTCCATCCCGCTCGGCGGCGTCGGCCTGGCGCTCGGCCTGGCCATGGCCGTCGGGATAGGGGTGGCGGTCAAGCGCCGCAGCCGGTCCTAGCGATGGCGCGTCCCGGGCGGGTGGTGCTCGCCGGCGCCGTGACCGGGCTGGTGCTGGTCGCCTTCGGCAAGAGCATGCAGTCCACCCCCGAGACGGCTGCCGCGATCGTGCCGAAGAGCATCGAGATCGCCTCGATCGACATCGAGGCCCCGCTGATGAAGCTCGGGCTCAAGGACGGCGAGGTCGAGCTGCCGCCCTACGAGAAGCCCGAGATGGCCGGCTGGTACACCGGCAGCGCCGTGCCGGGCGACAAGGGCGCCTCGGTGATCGTCGGCCATGTCGACACCAAGACCGCGCCGGCCGTGTTCTACAAGCTCAGGAACGTGCGCAAGGGCGAGATCGTCAAGGTGGAGCGCAGCGACGGCAAGGTCGTCACGTACAAGGTCGACGACGTCGAGCAGGTCCACAAGGACGACTTCCCGCTCAGGCGGGTGTACGTCGACGACGGGCTCAAGCTGGTGACCTGCGGCGGCAAGTTCGACCGCGCCGCGGGCGAGTATCTCGACAACATCATCGTGTACGCCTCCCGCGCCTGAAATTCGGTTGCGCGCTCCGGGAGCATGGGGTGCATGAGCGTCGACACCAGCCCGCCCGCGGCGGGAGCCCGAGTCCCGTGGGCCGAGGTGCACCCGGGCGTGCGCGCCGCGGTCGAGAAGCTGCTCGGCGGGCCCGTGGCCGAGGCGGTCACGCAGCAGGGCGGGTTCTCCCCGGCGGCGGCGGTGCGGCTGCGCGGGGCCGACGGACGCCGGCTCTTCGTCAAGGCCGTCGGCCCCGAGCCGAACCCCGAGGCCGTCCGCATCTACCGCGCCGAGGCCCGGATCGCCGCCGCGCTCCCCGCCTCGGTCCCGGCTCCCCGCCTGCTCACCACCTTCGAGGTCGACGGCTGGGTGGTGCTGGCGTTCGAGGACGTCGAGGGCCGCCACCCGGCGCTGCCGTGGCGCCGCGACGAGCTCGACCGGGTCAGGTCGGCGGTCGAGCGGATGTCCGCCGAGCTGACGCCGTCCCCGATCGACGCGCCGCCGATCGCCGAGGCGTTCGGCGCCTCCTTCCACGGCTGGCGCTGGATGTGCGCCGGGGACGCCACCGGGCTGGACCCGTGGGCGCTGCGCCACCTCGACGCGCTGGCCGGGCTGGAGTCCGGCTGGGCCGAGGCGGCGGCGGGCGACACACTCCTGCACGGTGATGTGCGCGCCGACAACGTCCTGCTCACCCCCGAGCGCGTCTACGTCGTGGACTGGCCGTGGGCCTGCGTGGGCGCGCCCTGGTTCGACGTGGTGGCCATGCTGCCGTCGGTCGGCATGCAGGGCGGGCCGCCGCCGCACGAGCTCTTCTCCGACCCGAACCCCGGCGTCACCAAGGTGATCGCCGCGCTCGCCGGCTATTTCGTCAGCCAGGGCCGGCAGCCGCCTCCGCCCGGCCTGCATACGCTCAGGGCGTTCCAGCGGGCGCAGGGCGTCGTCGCGCTGGAGTGGCTCAGGCGACGAACCGGCTGGGTCTGACCTGCACTGCGGGTAGGCTAGTCAGTCGTGCTGGTCCTGGCTTTCGATACCGCTACCCCCGCCGTCACCGCCGCGCTTCACGACGGGGAGCGAGTGCTCTCCGAATCCACCACGATCGACGCCCGGCGTCACGGCGAGCTGCTGGCGCCGACCGTCGAGCGGGTGCTGGCGGAAGCGGGCGTGTCGCTGCGTGACGTCACCGCCGTGGTCGCGGGCAGCGGCCCCGGCCCCTACACCGGCCTGCGGGTCGGGCTGATGACCGCGCAGGGCCTCGCCACCACGCTAGGCGTGCCGGCCTACGGCATCTGCACCCTCGACGCCGTCGCCTTCGGCAGCGGCCTGGACGAGCCGTTCCTGGTCGCCACCGACGCGCGGCGCAAGGAGGTGTTCTGGGCCCGCTACGCCGACCGGCGCACCAGGCTCGACGGCCCGTCCGTCGTCCGGCCCGCCGACGTCCCCGTCGACGGACTGCCGGTGGTGGGCGCCGGCGCCGGGCTCTACCCCGAGACACTCGGCCAGGCGCACGACCCCGCCTATCCGTACGCCGGCTTCCTGGCCGCGCTCGCGGCCGAGCGCATCGCGGCGGGGACGCCGCTCGACCAGCCGCACCCTGTCTACCTGCGCCGGCCCGACGCGGTCGTGCCCGGCACGCCCAAGAGGGTGACGGCGTGAAGCTGCGGCCGATGACCGTGGCCGATCTGCCGGTCGTGATGGCGATCGAGCAGGCGACGTTCCCGTACGACGCGTGGAGCGAGGGCATGATGCGCGGCGAGCTCGCCGACCAGCCGCGCACCAGGCACTACGTGGTGGCCGAGGCCGACGGCCAGATCGTCGCCTACGCGGGGCTTGCCGTCGCCGCCGACCAGGCCGACGTGCAGACCATCGCGGTGCTGGAGTCCCACCGCGGCACCGGCATCGGCGGCGCGATGCTGGCCGAGCTGCTGCGGGAGGCGCGGGAGCGGGGCGCACGGGAGGTCTTCCTGGAGGTCCGGGAGGACAATCCGGTCGCTCGTGGCGTCTACCAGCATTTCGGGTTCGAGGAGATCGGCGTCCGGCGCCGCTACTACGACGACGGCACCGATGCGATCATGATGAGGAGAAAGCTGGATGGCTGACGCACCGCTGGTCCTGGGCATCGAGACGTCCTGCGACGAGACCGGCATCGGGATCGTCACCGGTCACACCCTGCTGGCCAACACGATCGCCTCCAGCATGGACGAGCACGCCCGCTTCGGCGGCGTGGTGCCCGAGGTGGCCTCGCGAGCCCACCTGGAGGCGATGACGCCCACCGTGGAGGCGGCGCTGGCCCAGGCCGGGCTGAAGTTCTCCGACATCGACGCCATCGCGGTCACCGCCGGGCCGGGGCTGGCCGGCGCGCTGCTGGTCGGCGTGGCCGCGGCCAAGGCCTACGCGCTCGGCCTCGGCATCCCCCTCTACGGCGTCAACCACCTGGCCGCGCACGTCGCGGTGGACCAGCTGGAGCACGGGCCGCTGCCCAAGCCGTGCATCGCCCTGCTGGTCTCGGGTGGCCACTCCTCGCTGCTGCTGGTGCCCGACGTGGCCCAGGACGTCATCTCGCTCGGCTCCACCGTGGACGACGCGGCGGGGGAGGCGTTCGACAAGGTGGCACGGGTGCTCGGGCTGCCGTTCCCGGGCGGCCCCTACATCGACAAGGCCGCCACCTCGGGCTCCGGCACCGCCGTCGCCTTCCCCCGGGGCAAGATGGACGACGGCACGCTTGACTTCTCCTTCTCAGGGCTGAAGACCGCCGTCGCCCGCTGGGTGGAGGCGCGCGAGTCGGCGGGGGAGCGCATCCACGTGCCGGACGTGGCGGCCTCGTTCCAGGAGGCGGTGGTCGACGTGCTGACCCGCAAGGCGCTGCAGGCCTGCCGTAAGTACGACGTGGGCGACCTGCTGATCGGTGGCGGTGTGGCGGCGAACTCGCGGCTGCGCGCCCTGGCCCAGGAGCGGTGCGACGCGGCCGGCGTACGGCTGCGCGTCCCCCGCCCCGGGCTGTGCACCGACAACGGCGCCATGGTCGCCGCGCTGGGCTCCGACCTGGTGGCGGCCGGTGTCACCCCGTCGTCGCTGGAGATCCCCGCCGACTCCTCGATGCCCATCACGACGGTCCACGTCTGAGCCTGCCCAGCACGACGGCCCACGTCTGAGCCTGCCCGTCGCGGCTCTCAGTCCTTGGCGCGGGTGGGCCGCAGGAGGGCCTCGGCGAGGGCCAGCATGGTCTCCTCCAGGGCGCCGAGGCGCTTGTTGAGGTCGGCGGTGGCGGGCTCGACGATGCCGGTCACCGTCTCGGACACCGTCTCGGCCAGCGCCTCGCGGTCCGGGCGGGAGCTGACCGCCTCGGTGAGCGCGGCGGCCGCCTCGGCCAGGCGCTCGGCGTGGTCGGCCCGGTGGGAGTCGAGCAGCTCGCCGAGGCGCTCGTCGATGGCCAGCGCTTCGGGGAGCTGGCCGATGCGGCGGCCCACGGACTCCAGCGTCTCGCCGACCTGCTCGGAGTGGGTGGTGAGGCCGGTCAGGTGGGCGTCGAGGCCGTCGACCCGGGTGGTCAGGTGTTCCTCGGCCGCCTCCAGCCGCTCGTCCAGGGACTTCAGATGCGTGTCCAGGCCGTTGAAGCGGTCCTCGCCGCGGGCGGCGGTCTCGGTCAGGTGCTCGTCGAGGGCGTCGAAGCGCCCGTCGTGACCGGCCAGGCGGGCGTCCAGCTCGTCGTTCATGGAGACGAGCCGGGTGTCCACGGACGTCAGCCGTGAGTCCACACCTTGCAGGCGGGCGCTGAGGTCGGTCAGGGACCTGTCGGCGCTTTCGAAGCGGTGGTCGACGCCGGCCAGGCGGGTGCCGAGGTCGGTCAGGGACTCGTCGGCGCTTTCGAAGCGGTTGTCGACGCTGGTCAGGCGGGAGTCGATGGCGACCAGCCGGCCGTCGACCTTGTCGACCCTGCTGTCCACGCGCCCCGAGAGGTCGTGCACGCGGCCGGCGAGGCGCTGCTCGGTGTCGTCGAGCCGGACGCCGAGGGACTGCTCGGTGTCGTCCAGGCGGCCGGTCAGGCGCTGCTCGACGGCGTCCACCTTGACGCTGACCCGGTCTGTCGAGGCGGTGAGCTGCTCGGCGGTCGCGGCCAGCCGCTCGTCGAAGCTGTCGGACAGGTCCAGCACCACCCCCTCGACCCGGTCGGTGCGGGCGTTGAGCTCGGCCAGTGACTTGTCGATCCGGTTGAACCGGCCGGCGGCGACCTCCATGCCGGCGCTCACCTGGGCGAGCCTGGTGGTGAAGTCGCCCATCCGCCGGGTCATGCCGTCGGTCACCTCGAGCACCGACTGCAGCCGGCTGAGCGTCTCCTCGACCCCCTCGCTCACGACGCTGAGATCGGCGCGCAGCTTCGGCAGCTCCAGGACCGGGTGCACGCGCTCGTGCACCGACTCCACCCGGGAGTCGACGCCGTCGACCTGTTCGCCGACGGCGTCGACGTGGTCGCGCACCGCCTCGACGTGCTGCGCCAGCCCTTCGGCCCACATCGGCGGCTTGGCGGCGATGTCGTCGAGGCGTCCGCTCACCGTCTCAAGGGTGCCGCTCAGACCTCCCAGCTCGCGCTCGCGCACCTCGCGAAGAAGCCACTCCATCCCCTCAAGCCGCTGGCGGATCTCGTCGAGGACGGCTCCCTGCGTGCGCTGCTCGTACACGTGATCCTGCGCGGCACGCGCCAGCAACTCCCGCATCCTGTCGGAGATGGCGGTCTGGCCGCCTGCTTGCAGAAGGGTGGTGTGGTTCGAATGATCCACCGAAAGGCTCCTTCGCTCGTCGACGGTCTGCCGCGTAGCGAGTCCGGTTTGCAAAATGGAAGAAGGAGAACACGGCTCACCGCGATAGGGGGAGAACTCCCGCCCGCCACCATAGCCTTTCGATCAAGGTCCGTCAGGGGCGAGAGAGAACGTCGTGCTTATCGATGAATCGCCCTGCTTTGTCATTTATGCAGGTGGGGTGGGGTCACAGATGATGACTGACGGCCTGTCCATAATCCTGGTCAGGATGATTACGGTGGATTTATCGCCGGAAAGTCGGAGGTCGCGGCGCAGGCGCTCGATATCTACCGCCGAGCCGCGCTTTTTGATGGTGACATTTCCGATTTGGCGGTCGCGGAGTGCGGTGCGGAGGCGTTTGAGAGAGAAGGGCAGCACCTCGTCGACTGCGTACCTCGCGGCCCAGGGAGTGTCGATCGGCTCGTCGCCGGAGATGTAGGCGATCATCGGGTCGGGGAGCCGGCCGTGCACCAGCTCGGCCACCTCGCCGACGAGATGCGCGCGGATGGCGGCTCCGTCGGGCTCGTACACATAACGCCCGACCGGTCCCGTGGACGCCCGCACGCCGGTGGCGGCCAGGGTGTGCGGGCCGGGCAGCAACGTGGCCCGCCTGCCGATCCGCTCCTCACCCGCCCCGCCCTCACCCGCCCCGCCCGCGCCCGCCCCGCTCGAACCCGCCCCGCTCGCGTCCGTCCTGCCCGCGCCCGTCCGCTCGGCCGCGTCGGCAGAACGGCTGACCCAGAGGGTGGCCTCCTTGACCTCGCCCCGGTACGACACCCACTCGGCCTCGGCGTCATCGGGGATGAACTCGTACGGGATCCCCGGGGCCGCCTTGAGGCAGGCGCGCCGCGACCTGGACACCAGATCCAGCACCACCGGCCAGGGCGGCGAGTAGGCCAGGGGGTCGAACGTCCTGCCTCTGGAGGTGCGGCGCGCGGGGTCGGCGAACAGCACGTCGTACGCCTCTGGCGTAACCGACGCGGCGTCGGCCAGGGTGACCGTGACCCGGTCGGCGAGGCCGAGCGCCTCGGCGTTCGCCGTGGCGACGGCGACGGTCAGCGGGTCGGTGTCCACCGCGTCCACGGTGCAGCCCGCGCGGGCCAGCGCCACCAGGTCGCCGCCGATGCCGCAGCACGCGTCCACCACCCGCAGGCCGGTCCCGGAGGCCAGGCGGCGGGCGCGGTGCTCGGCCACCTCGGCGCGGGTCGCCTGCTCCAGGCCGTGCGGCGTGAAGTACATCCGCGCCGCGTTCGCGCCGAACTTCGCCCTCGCCCGGTCCCTGAGCCCGGCCTGGGTGAGCGCGGCCGAGGTGAGGGCGGCGTCGTAGGTCCTGCGCAGCTTCGTGGCGGCCACGACCGGGTCGGCGCCCACGAGCTCCTCGGCCTCGCCGAGCGCCCGCAGGCCGCGCGGCGTCAGCAGCTCACGAAAGGCCTCAAGGTCCACGACATACGACGTTAGCGCCCTCACCGGACCCGCCGGTCCGCCGTACTTCCCGGAGGTCGCGAGCCGGTGCGGCGCGCCGACGTGACGTGCGGGGGGATCGTCCCGAATGCCCCTAGGCTGGGACTCCAGGCAGTGTGCCAACCTGGGGTCACCTCGGAGAAGACTTGGGCCCCTGATCGCTCTCAGCAGACGAGTTCGTGTTGACTGTCAAGCCCCTCTTGCATATGTTTCCTGTTGGCACTCTCCCCTTGAGAGTGCCAATGTGCGACGAGGCAGGTCTGGCACCCGCGACGGCAGGCCCCGCTGGTCGCCTCTTCTAGATCATTCAAATCTGAAGGGGAGGTCCGATCGTGACGACCGCCACCAAGGTTCCCGTTAAGCCGCTCGGCGACCGCATTGTGGTTCAGCCGCTTGAGGCAGAGCAGACCACCGCTTCCGGTCTGGTCATCCCGGACACCGCCAAGGAGAAGCCGCAAGAGGGCAAGGTCCTCGCGGTGGGTCCCGGCAACTGGGATGAGGACGGCGACAAGCGGATTCCGCTCGACGTCAGTGAGGGCGACATCGTCCTCTACAGCAAGTACGGCGGCACCGAGGTCAAGTACGGCGGCGAGGAGTACCTCGTGCTCTCCGCCCGCGACGTTCTCGCGATCATCGAGAAGTAAGCCGGTTGTGTCGGGGCCCCGGGCGCATACCGCGTTCGGGGCCTTCGACGCCAGGAGAGGACTCTCAGCAAAATGGCGAAGATCCTGGAATTCGACGAGAACGCCCGCCGCGCGCTTGAGCGCGGCGTCAACGCCCTCGCGGACGCCGTAAAGGTTACCCTCGGCCCCCGTGGCCGCAACGTCGTCATCGACAAGAAGTTCGGTGCACCGACGATCACGAACGACGGCGTGACCATCGCTCGTGAGATCGAGCTGGAGGAGCGTTACGAGAACCTCGGCGCCCAGCTCGCCAAGGAAGTTGCCACCAAGACCAACGACGTCGCGGGTGACGGCACCACCACCGCGACCGTCCTGGCCCAGGCGATGGTCCGCGAGGGCCTGCGCAACGTGGCCGCCGGCGCCTCGCCGCTGTCGCTCAAGCGCGGCATCGACCAGGCCGCCAAGGCCGTCAGCGACAAGCTGCTCGCCAGCGCCCGTCCGGTCGAGGACAAGAAGGAGATCGCCAATGTCGCGACGATCTCCGCGCAGGACGCCCAGATCGGCGAGCTGATCGCCGAGGCGTTCGACAAGGTGGGCAAGGACGGTGTGCTCACCGTCGAAGAGTCCAACGCCATGGGCATGGAGCTCGAGTTCACCGAGGGCCTGCAGTTCGACAAGGGCTACCTGTCGGCCTACATGGTCACGGACTCCGAGCGCATGGAGGCCGTCCTGGAGGACGCCTACATCCTGCTCACCCAGGGCAAGGTCTCCTCCATCGCGGACTTCCTGCCGCTGCTGGAGCAGATCGCGCAGAGCAAGAAGCCGCTGCTGGTGGTCGCCGAGGACGTCGAGGGCGAGGCCCTGGCCGTTCTGGTCACCAACAAGATCCGCGGCACCTTCACCTCTGTCGCCGTCAAGGCCCCCGGCTTCGGCGACCGCCGCAAGGCGATGCTGCAGGACATCGCCATCCTCACGGGTGGCCAGGTCGTCAGCGAGGAGATCGGCCTCAAGCTGGAGAACGTCGGTCTGGAGGTGCTCGGCACCGCCCGTCGCATCGTCGTCACCAAGGACGCCACGACCATCGTCGACGGCGCCGGTGACGCCAAGGCCATCGAGGACCGGGTCAAGGAGATCAAGCTCGCGATCGAGCAGTCGGACTCCGACTGGGACCGCGAGAAGCTCCAGGAGCGCCTGGCCAAGCTCGCCGGCGGTGTGTGCGTGCTGCGTGTCGGCGCGGCCACCGAGGTGGAGCTCAAGGAGAAGAAGCACCGCCTCGAGGACGCGATCTCCGCGACGCGCGCCGCGATCGAGGAGGGCATCGTCTCCGGCGGTGGCTCCGCGCTGATCCACGTCTCCAAGGAGCTCGACGACCTCGGCCTCACGGGCGACGAGGCCACCGGTGTCGCCATCGTGCGCCGCTCGCTGGTCGAGCCGTCCCGTTGGATCGCCGAGAACGCCGGCCTTGAGGGTTACGTCGTCACGCACAAGATCGCCGAGCTCAAGCCCGGTCACGGCCTCAACGCCGCCACCGGCGAGTACGGCGACCTGCTCTCGCAGGGCGTCATCGACCCGGTCAAGGTCACCCGCTCGGCCGTCCAGAACGCCGCCTCCATCGCGGGCATGCTGCTCACCACCGAGGTTCTCGTGGTGGACAAGCCCGAGGAGGAGGAGGCCTCCGCCGGCCAGGGTCACGGCCACGGCCACGGCCACTAGCCCCACCCGCACCACCGTACGGCCCGCACCGATACGTCGGCGCGGGCCGTACGCGTTTCCGCGGTGACCGGCCCTGCCCGCACCGCCGTACGGCCCGCTCCGATCCCTCGGTGCGGGCCGTACGTGTTTCTGCAGTCACTGGCCTCACCGCATGGCCGTACGTGTTCCTGCGGTGAGTGAGTCGTCGGCGGCGCGCTCGTCCCGCGCCTGGGCTGCCCGGCCTGGTTCGGTGGTCCGCGACAGGCACTCGTGTGGTCTCTGCCGGGAGAGCAGGTCTGTGGACCGCGAGGCCACGCCCTGACGGGCTGGAGCCGGAGTCAGTACTGGAGTCGGAGTCAGTACTGGAGCCGGACGTCACGGGAGCCGGACGCCGGCCGGCCGGAGGGCGGTATGTCATGTAGCGCAGGTTGTTGTGTTGTGGGGGAACTTGGGGAAAGAATGCGGGTTTATTGGAGTAAACCTGAAGTAGGTGTTAAGCGTCTGCATCTGACGAATGTCGTGCATTTCGGGTTATGAGGTGAAATATCTTGCCAGGTAGAAAGGCTTAGTGTTGTCGTGCGATTACTGACGGTTATCGTCTCTTCAATGTGACCAATCCGTAGCCGTTCGCGATGACGACAGGCCGGATCAGTGCGGGCATCATGCCTAACGTGAGCGAGGGAAGCGTCGCCGACGCCAAAATTGGGGTAAGGCTCGCGTCGAGACTTCCGGCACGGACGGATGACTCCGACCTTAGGGAACTAACGAGCCTCGCTGTGCAGGGGGATCGCAGTGCGATCGAATCCTTGCTCGGCGAGTTGCGTCCGATGGTGGTGCGGTATTGCCGCGCCAGGCTGGGCCGCGTTACCGGGCAATATCACATTGCCGATGACGTCGCCCAGGAGGTGTGCATCGCGGTCCTGTCCGCGCTGCCGCGCTACAGGGACATGGGGAGGCCCTTCGCGTCCTTCGTGTTCGGGATCGCCTCGCACAAGGTGGCCGACGCGTTGCGCAGTTCCGTGCGCTCGGCCGTACCCACTCAGGATCTTCCGGACGGGCCCGACGACGGGCCGGGGCCGGAGGAGACGGTGGTCCGCTACATCGAGGTGGAACACGCGCGCCGGCTGCTCGCCCGGCTGCCGCCGAATCAGCGGGAGTTGCTGCTCCTGCGGGTGGTGTCGGGCCTGTCGGCGGAGGAGACGGGTAATGTACTCGGCATGTCACCAGGTGCCGTCCGGGTCGCCCAGCATCGGGCGCTGGCCAGGCTGAGGCAGATGGCCGAGCTGGAGTCGGCTTGACGCCAGAGGAAGAGAGCGACGCGCTGCTCGACGCGCTCGCCGCGGGGGAGCCGCCCGACTGCCGGGATCCCGCGGCTCGGGTGCTCGCCGTCCTGCGCGGCGACGTGGTCGATCAGCGGTGCTCCGGTGACCGGGTCCATCAGGGGCGCTCCGGCGACGTGGCCGGTCAGGAGTGCGCTGAGGACGTGGTCGGTCAGCGGCGCTCTTCGGTGTCGATGACGCCGTCGACGTAGCCCCGGGCGTACTCCCAGCTGACGTATTCGTCCGGGTCCGGGAAGTACGCCGGCTCGTGCACCTGGGGCCGGCCGAGCTCGATCATCTGGCGCAGGTTGCCGCGCAGCAGGTCCCAGTCGAAGAAGTGCTGCTCGCCGCATTCGGGGCAGTCGAGCACGAGGCCGAGGACCCCCTGCGGTTCCAGCACTGAGCGAAAGACCTCGACGTCCGCCAGGTCGGTGACCGCCTCGTCCCGCTCGGCGGCGGTGAGAGGCTCGGTGTCGTCGAGCTCGCCCATCGCCGAGGACGGGTCGTCAGGGTCGTCCGCGAACGGGTCGCGGGGGACGTCTTCCAGCACCTTCCCACCATATGACCGAAGCGGTGCCGGCGGCGGTCATTGACGCAGCCAGCCGCGCCTGGCGGCCTCCACGCCTGCGTGAAAGCGTGACTGAGCGCCCAGTTCGGACATGGCGTCGGCGAACCGCGCGCGCACCGTACGGACCGACACGCCGAGGTGGCGTGCGATGGACTCGTCGCACATGCCCTGTGCGGCCAGTCGCAGCACCTGCACCATGCCGCCGCCCTCACGGCCCGACGGCAGCCACGGCAAGGGTACGGCGCGCCCCCACAGCTCGTCGAACAGGGAGTGCAGCATGCCCACCACGATGGGGGTGCGCATCAGATAGAAGTTGTAGGCGTGGTCGGGCAGGTTGCCGCCCCATAGGGCGGGCAGGCCGGCCGCGTCGGGGCCCGCCGCGACGAACCAGCTCGGCACCTGGTCGAGCGTGCGCACTTGGCCGCCCGCCTCGATCATGCGGGTGAGCTGGTCGCGTACGCCGGGGAGCACCAGCGTGCCGACCGGGATGACCGCCCGCACGAGCAGCAACCCCTGCCGCTGAGCGTTGATCCACGTGTCGGCGTACTTGCGGGCGAAGTCGATCATGGTTCGCTCGTCGGGGATGGCGCTCAGCAGCGTCATCGGCGGCGCCTGCACCGCCATGCCCACGACGCTCTCGTACAGCACGTCGGCCCCGCTGACCAGCTCCACGGGAAAGGGGCCGCTCTGGTAGTCGCGACCGGCGTCGTAGTCGCGGATCAGGCCCCGGATCGAGCCGAGCGCGGAGTCGATCCGGCGGCTCTCCTCGGCGAGGCGGTCGAGCCGCTCGGCGATCAGCCGGCCGAGCGCCGCCGCCGGATGCCTGGCGAGGTACTCGCCCGACTCCTCGTCCACCACGCCGAGCCTGACGAGATCGTCGAGCTCCCTGCCGACCTTCTCCACCGGATCGTCCATGGCCGCGGCGAGCTCGCTGCTGGTGGCCCGGTGCAGGCGCAGCACGGCTGCGTAGAGGGCCGTCTGAGTGGGGCCCAGGCCCAGCGTCTCAAGCGGCTCGGGCATGGTCTGATGCTCGCTGCGCATGGTGTCGGGCTCCGTTGGGGGGACAGGCGTGCCGCGAGAATAACCCGGCATTTCCCACTTGTCCGCTCCTTGCGGAGGGACTCATCGGTACGGCGTGCAGCTTAGTGCAATTGCACGTTTTCACGTTGCGCTGTGCCGTTGCGTAACTCAGGCTTAACTCTGCGTCGGCACCCCGAGGGGCCGGGCAGCGTCGGCCATCAGGACGCGGAGGGGGGTTCGGTGGCGTGAGGCGCGTGCTCGGTCCGGTGCCGGTGGCCGGAGGTGGGACGGTGACACCGACCGTCCCACCTTTCGGCGCTTGACGATGCCGGGAGTACGACGGGCCGTGGGGGTCATCGTCCTCCCGGCATCACATGCGTTTGGACGCAGGCCCTAGACTTGGCTCATTCAGCGCATCGGCGGGAGGGGCCGCAGCATGTCCAAGTTCACCGCGACAGGTCTGACCTTCGACGACGTGCTGCTCGTGCCGGCGTATTCAGACCTGCAGCCAGGTGACGCCGACACCCGCACCCGTCTGTCACGCGGCATCACCCTGTCCATCCCGTTGGTCTCGGCGGCCATGGACACCGTGACCGAGGCCCGGATGGCGGTCTCCATGGCCAGGCAGGGCGGCATCGGCATCCTGCACCGCAATCTGTCGGTCGAGGAGCAGGCCCAGCAGGTCGACCTGGTCAAGCGGTCCGAGGCGGGCATGGTGACCAACCCGGTGACCTGCAGCCCCGACGACACGCTGGCCGACGTCGAGCGGCTCTGCGCGACGTACCGGATCTCGGGTGTGCCGGTCACCGACGCGTCCGGCATCCTCGTCGGCATCGTCACCAATCGCGACATGCGCTTCGAGACCGACCAGGCGCGGCCGGTGCGCGAGGTCATGACGAAGATGCCGCTCGTCACCGCCCCCGTGGGGGTCTCGCGTGACGACGCCTACTCCCTCCTCCGGCAGAACAAGATCGAGAAGCTGCCCCTGGTCGACCCCGACGGCAGGCTGCGCGGCCTCATCACGGTCAAAGACTTCACCAAGAGCGAGCAATATCCGCTGGCCACCAAGGACGCCGACGGCCGCCTGGTGGTCGGCGCCGCGGTCGGCGTCGGAGGCGACGCCGAGGTGCGCGCCAAGGCGCTCATCGAGGCCGGTGTGGACGTGATCGTCGTCGACGTCGCGCACGGCCACTCCAAGGGGCTCGCCGACATGATCGGCCAGGTCAAGGCCAACAGCAAGGTCGACGTCATCGGCGGCAACATCGCCACCAGGGCCGGCGCGCAGATGCTCGTCGACGCGGGCGCCGACGCGGTCAAGGTCGGCGTCGGACCCGGCTCCATCTGCACCACCCGCGTGGTGGCCGGGGTGGGCGCGCCGCAGGTCACCGCCATCTACGAGGCCTCGCGCGCCTGCGCGCCCGCCGGGGTCCCGGTGATCGGCGACGGCGGCCTGCAGTATTCCGGCGACATCGTCAAGGCCATCGCCGCAGGCGCCGACACGGTCATGCTCGGCTCGCTGCTGGCCGGCTGCGAGGAGTCGCCCGGTGAGCTGATCTTCATCAACGGCAAGCAGTTCAAGTCCTACCGGGGCATGGGGTCGCTCGGCGCGGTGCGCAACCGCGAGCGCGGCGGCACCTCCTTCAGCAAGGACCGTTACGCCCAGGCCGAGGTCGGCGGCGAGGACAAGTTCATCCCGGAGGGCATCGAGGGCCAGGTCCCCTACCGCGGCCCGGTCTCGGCCGTCTCCCACCAGCTCGTCGGCGGCCTGCGTCAGGGCATGTGGTACGCCGGGTGTCGCACCATCGCCCAGATGCACACCGACTGCGAGCTCATGCCCATCACGATGGCGGGCCTCAAGGAGAGCCACCCCCACGACATCCAGATGACCGTGGAAGCTCCGAACTATCACAGAAGGTAATCCATGACTCAGCAGGTGGAGATCGGCCGGGGCAAGTCCGGCCGCCGCGCCTACTCGCTCGACGAGATCGGCCTCGTGCCCTCGCGGCGTACCCGCGATCCGGAAGAGGTCTCGATCGCCTGGCAGATCGACGCCTACCGGTTCGAGCTGCCCGTGATCGTCGCGCCCATGGACAGCGTCGTCTCGCCCGCCACCGCGATCGAGATCGGCCGGCTCGGCGGTCTCGCGCCGCTCGACCTCGAAGGTCTCTGGACCCGGTACGACGACCCGTCGTCGCTGCTGGAGGAGTGCGCGTCGCTCGACACCGAGGCGGCGACCAGGAGACTCCAGGAGATCTACGCCGCGCCGATCAAGGAAGAGCTGATCGGGCGTCGCATCGAGGAGATCCGCGCGTCCGGCGTGACCACCGCCGTGCGGCTGTCACCGCAGCGCACCGTCCAATACCACAAGGCGGTCATCGACGCGGGCGTGGACATCTTCGTCATCCGCGGCACCACCGTCTCGGCCGAGCACGTCTCCGGCCGGGCCGAGCCGCTCAACCTCAAGCAGTTCATCTACGAGCTGGACGTGCCGGTGATCGTCGGCGGCTGCGCCACGCACACCGCGGCGCTCCACCTAATGCGCACCGGCGCGGCGGGCGTGCTGGTCGGCTTCGGCGGCGGCGCCTCCCACACCACCCGCAACGTCCTGGGCGTCGCCGTGCCGATGGCCACGGCCATCTCCGACGTGGCCGCGGCCCGCCGCGACTACATGGACGAGTCCGGTGGCCGCTACGTGCACGTGATCGCCGACGGCGGCATGGGCACCTCCGGCGACATCGCCAAGGCCATCGCCTGCGGCGCGGACGCCGTCATGGTCGGCTCCCCGCTGGCCAGGGCCGCCGAGGCGCCGGGCCGCGGCTTCCACTGGGGCTCCGAGGCCCACCACCCCGACCTGCCGCGCGGGCGCCGGGTGGAGTTCGGCACGGTCGGCCCGCTGGAGCAGATCCTGCACGGCCCGTCCAGCGTCGCCGACGGCTCGATGAACCTCATGGGCGCGCTCAAGCGCACCATGGCGTCCACGGGCTACTCCGACATCAAGGAGTTCCAGCGCGTCGAGGTCGTCGTCGCGCCGACCCAGCGCTGACCCCCTCCCGGAAAGGCGCGCCACCGCCGTGGCGCGCCTTTCGCACGCCTGTACGGCCCCACCCCCACCCCCACCCCGTCCCGAGGCTTCCGTCAGGTTTGGGTACGTAGGGGGTGTGCGAGGGAAAGGGGGCCTGGGGTGGATCGAGTCTGCCTGGTGACAGGCGCCAATCGGGGGATCGGGCACGAGCTGGTGAGGCAGCTCTGCCAAGCGGGCGACACGGTCGTGCTGACCGCCAGGGACATGGGCAAGGCGGAGCGGGCGGTGGCAGGCCTGCCGGGGGCCGTGCCGATGCGCCTGGACGTCACCGACCAGGCGTCGGTGGACGCGCTCGCCCGGGAGGTGGGCAAGCGGCTGGGGCGGCTGGACGTGCTGGTGAACAACGCCGCCGTCCACTACGACACCTGGCAGTGGGCCGGGAGCGCGGATCTGGACGTGGTCCGGGAGGCGCTGGAGACCAACCTGCTGGGAGCCTGGCGGGTGACGCTGGCGCTGCTCCCGCTGCTGCGCGAGAGCGGCCACGGGCGGGTGGTGAACGTCTCCAGCGAGCTGGGATCCCTGGCGGGCATGGGCGGCGGGACCCCGGCCTACGCGGTCTCCAAGACGGCGCTGAACGCGCTGACCAGGATGCTGGCCGCCGAGCTGCGCCCGGATGGCGTCCTGGTCAACGCCGTCTGCCCCGGGTGGGTGGCCACGGACATGGGCGGGCCGGGCGGCCGGCCGGTGGCCGAGGGGGCGCGGAGTGTGCTGTGGGCGGTCGAGCTGCCGGACGGCGGTCCCACGGGCGGGTTCTTCCGTGACGGGAGGGCGCTGCCGTGGTGATCAGCCGCGCACGTACTCCAGGAGGACCGTGCCGTTGCTGAAGGTGCGGGTGCCGGTGATGGCGAAGGGCGTGGGGCGGAAGTCGCCGTCGAAGACGGGAATGCCCGAGCCCGCCACCACCGGGTAGCACTTGACGATCAGCTCGTCGATCTCCGGCAGGAGGGAGTTGGCCAGCTTGCCGCCGCCGCAGAGCCAGATGTCCATGCCGTCCTCCTTCTTCAGGCGCTGGACCAGGCCGATCGGGTCGCCGGGGACGAGCTCGACCGCCGGATCGGTGACCTCGGGCATGGTGCTGGAGATCACGTACTGGCGCAGGTGGGCGTACGGGCTGGTGACTCCGATGTCGTGGGCGGGCTGGTAGGTGCCGCGGCCCATGAGGACGGTGTCGAAGCGCTTGTTGGGCACGTCCAGGCCGATCTCGGCCCGCATCTGGGTGGGGATGGTCTCGGGGTGCCGGTCGTTCAGGTAGGCGGCCAGGTCGTCGGCCACCGGGTAGAAGTCGAACTCGCCGCCGGGGCCGGCGATGTAACCGTCGATGGAGACGGCGACGTAGTAGACGAGCTTTCGCAACCTGATCACTCCTGATGAAGTACTATAGGTGAAGTGGTTAGAACGTAGTACTACATCTGGAGTGGTGTCAAGTGGTGCGACAGAACGTGGCCAGGCGGGCGGCACTGATCGACGCCGCCATCGAGGTGCTGGCCGAGCAGGGGGCGCGCGGGCTGACGTTCAGGGCCGTGGACGCGGCGGCGAAGGTGCCCGTCGGCACCGCCACCAACTACTTCGCCAACCGTGACGAGCTTTTCACCCAGGTGGGAAGCAGAATCTACGAACGGCTACAACCCGACGCGCGCACGTTCGCGCTGAGCATGGAGGGGCCGCGCGACCGGGACCGGTTGCTGGCGCTCATGCGGGAGATCGTCGACCGGGTCTCCGCCTTCCGCTCCGGCTATCTGGCCCTGCTGGAGCTGCGGCTGGAGGCGACCAGACGGCCGGAGCTGCGGGCCGTGCTCACCCAGCGGATCCGCGCGGACATCGACGCGAACGTCAGCCACCACCTGGAGTCCGGCCTGCCCGGCGACACCACGACCGTCCTGCTGCTCTACGCGGCGCTCAACTGGCTGATCGTCGAGCGCCTCACCCTGCCCGACATCTTCACGGAGGAGGAGATCCACGGCCTGGTCGCGAGCGCCGTGGACCGCCTGCTCGCCTAACATGCGGAGGTGGCCGATCTGCAAGGGACGCACACGATCGAGGTGCGAGGTGACGTCGTCACCAAGCACTACAGAGCGGACAGGCCCCACGCGGCCGAACGCGAGTGGCGCGCGCTGACGTTGCTGGCCCGCTACGCTCCGGGGCTCGCGCCGAGGCCGATCTCCTTCCACGGCTGCGTGATCATGTCCCGGATCGAGGGCCGGCCGGTGCGCGGACTGCCCGAGCCCGCGGCGTACGCCCGCCAGATGGCCGCGGCCATCGCGGAGCTGCACGCCGCGGTGCCGCCCGAGGTGCTGGCCGAGGTGCCGCTGCGCAACTGGCACGCTCAGGCGCTCGCCGAGCAGGCGCGCGAGTGGTGCGAGCGCTGGCCGGGCAAGGACCCGCTGGCCGACCGGGCGGTCAGGGAGGGCTGCCAGTGGTTGGAGCAGTGGCTGGAGCGGTGGCGGCCGGACGACGGCGGGGCGCGGCCGGTGTTCGGCGGCGGCGACGGCAACCTGGCGAACTTCCTGTGGGACGGCGAGCGGGTGCGGATCGTGGACTTCGAGGACTCCGGCCGCAGCGACCGGGCCTTCGAGCTGGCGGAGCTGTCGCAGCACGTGTCGATGTGGGTGGACGGCGAGATCGACGTCCTGCGCCACTTCGACCTGCCGGCGGCCGAGCGCGCGCGGCTGCGCGAGTGCCGCAGGCTGCACGCCCTGACCTGGCTGTTCCTGCTGTCGGGTGAGGGGCCGCGCAACCCGCCGGGCACCTTCCGCAGACAGGCCGAACGGGTCCTCGCCGAGTTGGGAGCAGGAGGATGACCCGCGTGCGCCAGGCCGGAGCGGCTGACAGGGCCGCCGTCGAGAAGCTCGTGCACGACGCCTACGAGCCGTGGGTGCCGATCATCGGCATGCGGCCGATGCCGATGGAGGCGGATTACGGCGCGCTCATCGAGGCGGGGTGTGTGTACGTGACCGAGCCCGAGCTCGACGGCCTGATCGTGCTCATCCCCGAAGACGGCGTGCTGCTCGTCGACAACGTGGCGGTCCGGCCCGAACGGCACGGCAGGGGCCTCGGGCGGATGCTGCTGGCCTACGCCGAGCAGCGGGCACGGCGGCTCGCCCTGCCCGCGCTCCGGCTCTACACCAACGTCAAGATGACCACCAACATCGCGCTGTACGAGTCGCTCGGCTACGTCGAGACCGGGCGGGTCGGTGTCGAGGGGCGCTCGGCCGTGGCCATGCGCAAGGAGCTCACCCCGTGAGGACGCCGAGCAGGTGCGTCACCTCGCGGGTGACCGCGTCCCGGCCCGCGTTGACGTACTTGCGCGGGTCGACCACCTTCTCGTCGTGCGCCAGATAGTCGCGGATCGCGCCGGTGAAAGCCTTGTTCAGGTGGGTCGCGACGTTGATCTTCTTCATGCCCTGGCTCACGGCCTGGCGCAGGGTCTCGTCGGGCACGCCCGAGGAGCCGTGCAGGACCAGGGGGACCGCCAGGGTGGCCCGCAGCTCGGCGATCAGCGCCAGGTCGAGCACCGCGTCCTTGGTCGTCATCGCGTGTGAGGTGCCCACGGCGACGGCCAGCGCGTCGACGCCGGTCCTGGCCACGTAGGAGGCCGCCTCGTCCGGCTTGGTGCGGGCGCCGGGAGCGTGCACGCCGTCCTTGCCGCCGACCTCGCCGAGCTCGGCCTCCACCCACACACCGCGCTCGTGGCACCAGGCGGTCACATCGGCGGTGACGGCGACGTTCTCCTCGTCGGGGAGGGCGGACGCGTCGAACATGACCGAGCCCAGCCCCAGCCGCACGGCCTGCTCGACGAGCGCGCGGTCGGTGGCGTGGTCGAGGTGCACCGCGACGGGGACCTCGGCCCGCCGGGCGATCGCGAGCGAGGCGAGCGCGATGGGCTCCAGCTCGCCGTGGTAGCGGACGCAGTTCTCGCTGATCTGCAGCACCACCGGCAGGTCGAGCGCCTCCGCGCCCGCCACGATGGCGGTGGCGTGCTCAAGCTGGATCACGTTGAACGCGCCCACCCCGGCGGGTGAGTCGCGAATGATGTCGCCGACTGCGACGAGGGGCATGACGGTCTCCTTATGCGATCTCGATCAGGGGGTGTACGTCGCTGAAGACGTCGCGGTCGAAGTCGCCGGCCACCGGCGACGCGACCGCCGCGGCGCCGAGCGCCGCCGCCGTCCTCAGCATGTCGTGCCACGATGACGGCTCGACCAGGCCCAGCGCCAGCCCCGCCACCAGCGAGTCGCCGGCCCCCGTCGGGTTGCCTTCGACCTTGTACGGCATCCGCGCGCGCAGCGTGCCCTCGGCGGTGACCGCCAGCAGCCCGGCCGAGCCCATGGACACGACCACGGCTTCGGCGCCCTGGTCGCGCAGTGCCTGGGCGCCTTCCTCGACGGTGCCGTCCGGCACGGCGCGGGCCAGCTCCTCGGCGTTGGGCTTGACGATGGCGGGCCTGCCCTGCGGCGCGTGGCGCAGCGGCTCGCCGTCGGCGTCCACGATGGCGGGCACGCCCTTGGCCGAGGCCAGGGCCGCCAGCCTCGCGTAGGTGTCGGCGGGGACACCGCGTGGCAGGCTGCCGGAGAGGACCACCGCCTGCGCGTCTACCAACATCGCCTCATACGTTGTCACGAAATTTCGTAGCTCGTCGTCGGTCACCTGCGGCCCGGGTTCGTTGAACAGCGCGGTCCGCGTACCGTCAGAAGGGTTTTGCGTGTCCGAGACCACGAGCGTGGTGCGGGAGTCGGCGGCGATGGGCACCATCGCCGAGGGCAGCCCGGCGGCCCGCAGGTCGGCCTCCACCGCCAGGCCGGTCGGCCCGCCCGCCAGGCCGGTGACCAGCACCTCCTGGCCGAGCGCCGCCAGCACGCGGGCCACGTTGACGCCCTTGCCGCCGGCCCGCCGATGCACGGTGGCCACCCGGTTGACGCCGTCCCAGTCGACCCGGGGCACCTCGTAGGTGACGTCGAGCGCGGCGTTGAGGGTCACGGTCAGGATCATCGGGGCTCCGTGATCCAGGCGCCGCGCTGCATCACTCCGGCCACCTCCAGCTTGTCGGAGAGCACTACGAGGTCCGCCGACTTGCCGACGGCGATCGAGCCGACCTGGTCGGCCAGGCCCAGCACGCGGGCCGGGGTCAGGGAGGCCACCTGCGCCGCGTCGGGGAGCGACAGGCCCAGCTCCTGGACGGTGCGGCGGAAGGCGACGTCCATGGTGAGCGTGGAGCCCGCGATCGAGCCGCCCTCCACCAGGCGGGCGACGCCGTCCACGACGCCGACCCGCATCGGGCCGAGGAGATACTCGCCGTCGCTCAGGCCGGTGGCCGAGATCGAGTCGGTGATCAGCGCCGTCCGGCCGGGGCCCGCCACCTCGCAGGCCAGGGTGAGCATGGCCGGGTGTACGTGCACGCCGTCGTTGATCAGCTCGACCGTGACGCGCTCGTCCTGCAGCAGCGCGGCGATCGGGCCGGGGTCGCGATGGCCGAGCTGCGGCATCGCGTTGTAGAGGTGGGTGGCGACGGTCGCGCCCGCCTCGATGCCCGCCAGGGTCTGGTCGTAGTCGGCGTCGCTGTGGCCGAGCGCGGCGATCACGCCTTCGGCGGCGGCCATCCGGATCGTGTCGAGGGCGCCGGGCAGCTCGCCGGCGATCGTCAGCATCCGCACATGCCCGCGCCCGGCCTCGACCAGCCCGGCCACCTCCTGCGGCGACGGCTCCCGCAGCAGCGCGGGGTCGTGGGCGCCGCAGCGCGCCTTGGAGATGTACGGACCCTCGAAGTGGATGCCGGCCAGCAGGCCGTCGTCACAGAGCTCGGCCAGCGACGCGGCCGCCCTGGACAGCCGGTCGAGGGAGTCGGTGACCAGGCTGGCCACCAGGGTGGTGGTGCCGTGCCGCTGGTGCAGCGCCACGGCCTCGCGCGCGCCGTCCTGCTCGCCGGCCGGGAAGGAGCCGCCCGCCCCGCCGTGGTTGTGCATGTCGACGAAGCCCGGCACCACGTGCCGCCCGCCGAGGCCGTGCCCGGCTCGGGGGGCGGATCCGTGGCCGACGTGTGTGATGCGGCCGTCTTCTATGGTCAGCCACCCCTCGTGAACTCCCTCGGGGGTCACGATGCGGGCGTCGGCGAGAGTGAGGCTCATGAGGAAAGTATCGGTGAGGCGATCTCGGCTTCGGTGTGGCTGGTCACCGCTACCTCCAGATTTGCTTGTTTCTGCACTTTTTATACCAGAAGCAAGCTTAAATGGGCATCAGTGGCTCCGGTCCAGCCCGTGTGCCACGCTTGCCACCTGACGATTCCGGCGAAGGGAAGAAGATCGTGTCCCGTTATGACCGCTGGAACGCGATCCTCGAACTGCTCGCCCAGGAAGGCCGGCTCTCCGTCGAGGAGGCGGCCCAGGCGCTCGACGTCTCCACCGCCACCATCCGCCGCGACTTCGACCAGCTCGCCCAGCAGCAGATGCTGATGCGCACGCGAGGCGGCGCGGTGGCCCAGAGCGTCAGCTACGACCTGCCGCTGCGCTACAAGACGGCCAGGCGCGGGGGCGAGAAGCAGCGCATCGCCGAGGCCGCCGCCGAGCTGGTCAAGCCCGGCGCGGTGCTCGGCCTGAACGGCGGCACCACCACCTCCGAGCTGGCCCGCGTCCTGGCCACCCGGTCCACGCTGGAGTCCGGCTTCACCATCGTCACCAACGCGCTGAACATCGCCGCCGAGCTCACGGTCCGGCAGCACGTCAAGATCGTGGTCACCGGCGGGGTGGCCAGGCAGCAGTCCTACGAGCTCATCGGCCCGCTCTCCTCCGGTGTGCTGGAGCAGGTCACGCTCGACGTGGCCTTCCTCGGCGTGGACGGCCTGGACGTGGAGCTCGGCGCCTCGGCGCACCACGAGGGCGAGGCGAGCGTGAATCATCTGCTCATCACCCGGGCCGCGCGGGTCGTGGTGGTGGCAGACTCCTCGAAGATTGGCAAGAAGGCATTTTCCCGTATCTGCCCCATCGAGCAGATCGACACCCTCGTCACCGACGCACAGCTTCCGGACCTGGTCGCGGCCCGGCTCACCGACGCCGGAGTGACGGTGATCCGTGCCTGATCCGTGCCTGATCCGTGCTTGATCCGCGCGTGATCGGGGTCCGTACGTAGCCCGCGGCGTTACATGCGGCTCGATGAACGGGTAAGTATGGGGGCGCAAGGAGACAAGGCCCCGTATCTCAAGGAGAGTCATGGCGGCGGGTAAACGCGTGGCCCGGCTGGGTCCCGTCGAGCGTAGTGCGGCACTGGAGACCATGGCCGCGCGCGAGCTGGACGTGGTCGTGGTCGGCGGCGGGGTGGTGGGCGCGGGGATCGCGCTCGACGCCGCCACGCGCGGCCTGGACGTGGGTCTGGTCGAGGCGCGGGACTTCGCCTCCGGCACCTCCTCGCGCTCGTCCAAGCTGATCCACGGCGGGCTGCGCTATCTCGAACAGCTCAACTTCGAGCTCGTCAGGGAGGCGCTGCAGGAGCGGGCCCTGCTGCTGCAGCGGATCGCACCCCACCTGGTGCGGCCGGTGCCGTTCCTGTTCCCGATGACCCACATCGGGTGGGAGCGCCCCTACGTGGGGGCGGGGGTGGCCCTGTACGACACGCTGGGGATCGCCACCGGGGTGTCCAGGGGTGTGCCGGGGCACCGTCACCTGTCCAGGAGCCGGGCCCTGCGGCTGGCGCCCGCGCTGAAGCGCTCGTCCTTCACCGGCGCCGTGCAGTACTGGGACGCGCAGGTCGACGACGCCCGCTACGTGATGACCATGCTCAGGACCGCCGCCACCTACGGCGCCCACGTGGCGCCCCGGGCGCAGGTGGTGGGCTTCCTGCGGGAGGGGGAGCGCGTCACCGGGGTGCGGGTGCAGGACATGGAGTCCGGCCACGAGATGGAGGTGCGGGCGCAGCAGGTGGTCAACGCCACCGGAGTGTGGACCGACGACATCCAGGAGCTGGTGGGCGGGCGCGGGCAGATCCACGTGCGGGCGTCCAAGGGCATCCACCTGGTGGTGCCGCGCGACCGCATCCACTCCGTCACGGGACTCATCCTTCGTACGGAGAAATCCGTACTTTTCGTGATCCCGTGGGGCAGGCACTGGATCATCGGCACCACCGACACCGAGTGGACGCTGGACAAGGCGCACCCGGCCGCGTCCCGGGCGGACATCGACTATCTGCTCGACCACGTCAACGCCGTGCTGTCGGTGCCGCTGAGCAGGGATGACGTCGAAGGCGTCTACGCCGGGCTGCGGCCGCTGCTGTCGGGCGAGTCGGACGAGACGTCCAAGCTGTCGCGCGAGCACGTGGTGGCCCACCCGGTGCCGGGGCTCGTCATGATCGCCGGCGGCAAGTACACGACCTACCGGGTCATGGCCAAGGACGCCGTCGACGCCGTCGCGCACGGCCTGGACCAGCGCGTCCCGCGCTCCTGCACCGACCGGATCCCGCTGGCGGGCGCCGAGGGCTATCAGGCGCTGTGGAACTCCCGCCACCGGCTCGCCCACACCTCCGGCCTGCACGTGGCCCGGATCGAGCACCTCCTGCAGCGCTACGGCTCGCTCATCGACGAGGTGCTGGAGCTGGTCGAGCATGACCCGTCACTGGGCAGGCCGCTGCACGGGGCCGACGACTACCTGCGCGCCGAGATCGTCTACGCCGCCACCCACGAGGGCGCCAGGCATCTCAACGACGTGCTGACGCGCCGTACCCACGTCTCGATCGAGACCTTCCACCGCGGCGTGGCCGTCGCGCAGGAGGCCGCCGAGCTGCTCGCCGGCCCGCTCGGCTGGGACGCCGAGCAGGTCAAACGCGAGGTCGAGTACTTCACCAAGCGGGTCGAGGCGGAGCGTCTGTCGCAGGAGCAGGACACCGACCACGCGGCCGACGCCATCAGGCTCGGCGCCCCCGAGATCGAGCCGGTCGCCGAGGGGTCATGAGCCGAGCGGGATCCATGCCTGCCGGTCCAGCGTGGCGGCGTCGTTGACCTGCGCGCCCGCGTAGGAGAACGTCCAGATGGAGTCGCCGATCATCATCGAGCGCTGGATGCCGGGCGGGTACTCGCCGGCGCGCCCCGCCGGATGCTCGATCATGCCGACCCGGCTCACCTCCGAGTCGGTGATCTTCAACACCGCCGCGCCGCTGCGCTGCTCGCCGTCGCCGTAGGAGCTCAGCGGGATGACCGCGGTGCCGGTCTGGGGCCAGTAGAGGAAGGCGTGCGGGTCCCACTCGGCCTCCGAGCCGGAGTCCTTCTGGAACAACTGCGACAGCCTGCGCGGCGCGGCCGGGTCCCGCACGTCGAACAGCGAGACCTGCGTGCCGAGCGTCCGGCCCTGGTCGCTGGCCTCCTGGCCGATGCCGATCAGCCGGCCGTCGCCGCTGGGATGCAGGTAGGCGGAGTAGCCGGTGATCTTCAGCTCGCCGGTCACCGCGGGCTTGGCCGGGTCGCGCAGGTCCAGCGTGTAGAGCGGGTCCACCTGGCGGAAGGTGACGACGTAGCCGACCGGGCCGATGAACCGGACCGAGTAGATGCGCTCGCCCTCGCCCAGCCCGCCGACCCGGCCGACCTCGGCCAGCGTGTCCGCGGCGAGCACGTGCACGCCGCTGGCGCTGGACCTGCCGTCCCCAGAGGTGAGCGTGGTGGCCACGCGGAGGTGGCCGTCGTGCTCGGACATCGAGTACTGGTTCAGCAGCCGGCCCGGCACCTTGCCGGAGGCCACGTAGGCGGGGGCGCCCGGCTTGCTCACGTCGAACCGGTGCACCTCCGTCTCCTCCGGCGGCGGGCCCGAGGACGTGGGCGTGGGTGTGGGCTCGACCGGTACCGGCTCGGTGGCGGGGGGCACCTCGCCAGTGGGTTCGCTCTCCGCGATGGCAGGCTGGATCGGGAACCACCAGCGCGGATTGCTCGCCACGTACAGGCTCTGCCCGGTGCCGTAGACGATGTCGCCGTCGGCGGCCAGCCCGATCGGGGTGGTGCCCGCGGCGGTGAGGCCCTGCGACAGGTCGAGGGTGTGCAAGGTCAGCAGGGAGGTGCCGGTGTAGTCGGCCGGGTGGCTGACCCGCTCGCAGGGGACCGGCTCCTTCCTGACCGTGCCCGAGGCGTCGGTGATCTCGATCTCCGGCAGCCAGGCCGCCAGCGGCGCGCGCCGTACGACCTGCTGGTTGATCCGGGTGCGCTCGGCCTCGGGCAGTTGGTCCCTGGTCTGGGGGAAGGTGATGTCCGGCTGGCTCCGGGTGACGAAACGCACGGTGGAGCCGACCATCCGGGCGTCCACGTGCGTGCCCTCGGGCTTGACCGAGCCGAGCACCCTGGGTTTGCCGGCGAGGTCGACGAGCACGTACCTGGTCTCGCCGGCGGGGGCGAAGCCCCTCTTCATGGTGGCGCCGCCGCCCTGGAACAGGACCAGCGCCCGCTCGCCCGAGACGAGGAGGTCGGCGGGCGCGTAGCCGGGCGCGTCCTCGGTGGACAGGTCGAGGGAGGCGGTGACCTTCCTGGTGGCGGTGTCGATGATCCGCAGGGTGCCGCCGCTGACGGTGTAGACGCGGTCGCCGTCCGTCTTGACCAGGTCCGGCTCGTCCACGCCAGCCTCGTGCGTGTTGGTCATGGAGTGGTCGGGGGTCTGGGCGACCTTCTGCCTGGCGGCGCTCGCGTCCTCCATGTACATGACCTGGGGGCCGCCGAAGCCCCACGGGCCGACGTTCTCGGCTGCCTTGGCGCGCAGCCCGCCGAGCAGGTCGTCGCAGCCGTTGTAGGCCACCAGGCGGACGGCGCCGAGGCTCTGCCGTGGTCTGTCGTCCGGGGTGGCGGGAGCGGTGCAGGCGGCCAGTGCCGTCGCGAGGGCCGCGGCGGCCAGCACCGGGCGCGTCAGCGTCTTCATGCCCTCATTGACGGATTCCGGCGGCGACCGGTTCAGGAGCCGCCGGGGACGTCGATCGTGTAGATGGGGCTGTAGTCCACGTCCTCGCCGATGTCGATCAGTTTGCGGACGAGCTTGCCCTTGAAGTCGACCACCTGGACGTTGTCCCTGGCCGCGTTGTCCTGCTCCCAGCAGTAGAGGTGGGTCTCGTCGTACCAGCCGAGCACCTTGTCGCATTCGGAGGTGAAGGTGCGCAGCCGCTTGCCCGTCGCGGAGTCCCAGAGGCAGTGGTCGCCGTCGCCCCCGTCGGGGCAGTCGGTGACGAAGGTCCGGCCCGAGGGGGAGAAGATGTCCATGGTGCCGGACGCGAGCGTGCCGATGCCGGGCGCCTCGCGGGTGACCTTGCCGGCGGTGTCGTAGAAGCGCAGGCCCTTGTCCTGGTCGCCGTAGACGTTGACGACGCCCTTCTCCTCGTTGTCCCAGCCGAAGGCGGTCTCCTGGACCTGTTTGTCCCGGGCCATGACGATCTCACGCTCGTGCGTGGCCACGTCCACGACGGCGAAGCCGACGTAGTACCACTCGTCGCCGGTCTTCTCCTCGACGTTGAGCAGGATCTTGGAGCCGTCCTTGGACCATGACCGGATCGTGCTCTGCAGGGGCGAGCGGACGGTCTTGACCGTGACCTCGCCGCCCGACCGGCGGTCGATGATCTCGATGAAGTCGAAGTCGTCGGAGGAGTAGTCCTTGCCCCGCGTGGCCAGGTAGCGGCCGTCGGGCGAGACCATCGACTCCTTGTTGTTCGGGTATTTGACGAAGGTGCCGTTCAGCGACTGCCGGGCGTAGTCGACCCACTCCTTGCCCTTTTCGTCGTAGACCTCGTAGGACGTCAGCGTGATGGGGTCGGATTCGTTCTCGTAGATGGTGATCGAGCCGCCGGGGACCTTCAGGGGGGTGCCTGTGGCGGGCACGGCGGGCGCCGGGGCGGTGGGGGTGGGGGCCTGACTCGTCAGGGACGCACTGGCCGTGGTCCGGTTCAGCTGGTTGACCGTCACCACGCCGGCGAGCAGCAGCAGCGCGCACCCCACGGCCGCGCCCATGACGAGCACCGTCCGGGGCTTGACCTTCGGCGCGCGGGCCGGCCGGGGCTGTCCGGCGGGCGCGGTGGGCGGCTGCGTGGGATAGGCCGCGGGTGCGGGCCACGCCCCGGCGGGGATCGCGGCGGCGGAGCCCTGTGCGAGGATGCCCGACTGGGGGACCGGCCGCTGCAGCAGCCGGATGATGACCTGCTCGGCGGTGGGCCGCCGCGCCGGGTCCTTGTCCAGGCACGCCATGACCACATCGAGCAGCGGGCCGTCGAGCCCGCTCAGATCGGGCGGCTTGTTGAGCACCCGGTTGAGCACCGCGGGCATGGTGTCGCTGCCGAACGGGGCCTTGCCGGAGGCGGCGTAGACCATCGTGCCGCCCCACGAGAACAGGTCGGCCGCCGGGCCGACCTGATGGCCCATGATCTGCTCGGGCGGCATGTAGGACGGGGTGCCGACCGGCATGCTGCTGAGCGTGGAGGTGGCGTCGAGGGCGCGGGCGATGCCGAAGTCGATCACCCGGGGGCCGTCGGCGCCGATGATCACGTTGGCCGGTTTGAAGTCGCGGTGCACGATCCCCGCCTGGTGGATCGCGGCCAGGGCGGTGGCGGTGCCGATGGCCAGGCGGTGCAGGGTCGTGCCGCCGCGGGGGCCCTCCTGCTGGACGACCTGCTGCAGGGAAGGGCCGTCGATGAACTCGCTGACGATGAAGGGCCGGTCGAGCTCGACGCCGGTGCCCAGGACCGCCGCCGTGCAGAACGGCGCGACCTGCTGGGCGACCTCCACCTCGCGCAGGAAGCGCCCGATGCTCACCTGGTCGGCGGCCTGATCGGAGCGCAGCCACTTGATCGCCACCTGCGCTCCCAAGGGGTCGGTGGCCAGGTAGACGACGCCCTGCCCGCCCTCGCCCAGCCGGCCGAGCAGGTCCATGCCGCCGAGGCTGCGTGGATCTTCCGGTCTCAGCGGTGCGATGTCAGGCATGCGTCAATACTGGCCCATCGACAAAACCTACTGATCAGTAGTCATGGAGGTCGCAAAACGGTAACGAACGACACGCTGGTGGTTAGCGGCCCCCGGGGAGGTGGTTAGGGGACTTTGCGGAAATTTGTCTCTTTCGGGGGTTTTACCATGCTCAAGAGGACACTGACCGTCGCCCTGGCCGGGGTCGCCGCCATGGCGTTGCACCTGATCACCTCCCCGGCGGCGGGCGCCGCTGCGTACGGCTGCAGCGGCACGCAGGTCGGCAGCTGGAAGGTGCCGATGAAGGACGCGCTCGACGGCGGCACGTACTACATCAGCGACGTCAAGCTCTTCTACAACGCGCGGACCGGGTGGAACTGCGCCGCCCTGGTCAAGCGCTCCGACCACCAGAGGTACGGCGAGAAGACCCCGATGTACCTGGAGATGTACAACTCCAGGTGGGCGGAGGACAACTGGAAGAACAACTACGACAAGGACGTCGGCCGCTTCAAGTACCACGCCGGACCGGTCAAGGTGTACGGCAGGAACATCTGCGTGAGCATCCACGCCAAGCACGGCGACCATACCGGGCCGGGCGACGACTACAACGGCAGGCTCTCCCTGAGCGGCGTGGCCTGCGACTGATCTACGGCGATCCCGGCCACCATCACCCGAAATTTCGGCGTACGGCCGGGATCGCCGAATTTAGCGATGAGTTGGATGCATAACGCCGTGGCATGCCGGGTGGCCCGGCGAAGTGTGAGGATAGTTCGCATGACTCTCCGGATCACGACCCTGGCGGAGCGCCCCGAGTTCGCCTCCACACTGTGGGACATGGAGAACTCCTGGCAGGAGTTCATGCTCAACGACCCGCTCGCCGACTTCTTCTACGACGTCGCCGCCCGCATGTACCCCGAATACGTGCTGGTGGCCGATGACGACGGCGAACCCGGCAGGCTCGTGGCGCGAGGGTGCACCATGCCCTTCACCTTCGACGGCGCCGAGCCGCCCGACGACGGCTGGGACGGCGTGATCCGCCGAGGCCGGCTGGCCAGGGACAGGGGCACCCGCCCCGACCGGATCTCGGCCCTGGAGATCACCGTCCGCCGTGACCTGCTCGGCCACGGCATCTCCTCGCGGATGGTCCTCGCCATGCGCGACAACGCGGTCAGGCTCGGCTTCGACGAGCTCCTCGCGCCGGTCAGACCCAACCAGAAACACCTCGAACCGCACACCCCGATGAGCGAGTACGCCTTCCGCACCCGTGCCGACGGCCTGCCCCACGACGCCTGGCTGCGGGTGCACGCCCGCGTGGGCGGGAAGATCGTCAAGGTGGCGCCGCGCTCCATGGTCGTGCCGGGCACGCTGGAGGAGTGGCGGAGCTGGACGGGACTGCCGTTCGACCGGTCCGGCGAGATCGAGGTGCCGGGGGCGCTCAGCCCCGTGCACTGCGAGGTCGAGCGCGACTACGCCGTCTACGTCGAGCCCAACGTCTGGGTCAGCCATCCGCTGGGCTGAGCCGCCGCAGCCGCTCCTGGTGCGCCCGTACGTCCAGCCCTTTCGCGGCGGCCCATCCGTCGTCGTGGTAGGTCGCCAGATGCCGCTCGTGCGCGTCGCCCAGTACGGACACCACGGTGCCGCCCCCGGGCATCCGCTCGGCCAGCTCCAGCGCCGCCCAGAGCGCGGTGCCGGACGAGCCGCCCACGGGCAGCCCGGTCACCTCCCTGATATGCCGGGCCGCCGCCACACTCGCCGCGTCGGGCACCGGGACGACCAGGTCGACGAGGTCGGCCCGGAACCCCGGCTCCATCCGGGGCCGGCCGACCCCCTCGATCCGGGACGGCATCCCGGTCGCGTAGTCGGGCACGTCGAGCGTCCAGCCGGGGAAGTACGCCGAGTTCTCGGGATCCGCCACGGCGACCCGGGGCCCGCCCGCGTGCCTGTCCGCGTCCGCGTGCCCGCCTGCGGGCTCGTCCGTAAGCCCGACCGTGGGGTCGGTCGACGGCCCGTCCGCCTGGTGCTCCCGCCGCCATCGGCCGAGTGCCGCCGACGTGGCCCCGGTGCTCGCCCCCACCACCACCCAGTCCGGTCGCACCTGCGCGAACAGCTCGCCGGCGAGGTCGTGCTCGGCGGCCCGCCCGAACTGGTCGAGGAAGTGCCCCTCGACCTTCCGCGCCGCGTCGTAGATGGCCACCGGCGGCGTCACGAACCGGCACTCGCCGCCCAGCTCCTCCACCGGCCGCGCCCGCTCCTCGCTCCGCGCCCCCGGCATGACCACGATGTACGGCAGGCCGAGCCGCCTGGCGTACCAGGCCTGCGCCACGGCGGCGTTGCCCCCCGTGGCCTCCACCACGGTCGTCCCCTCGCCGAGCAGCCCGTCGAGCACCGCCTGCCGGAACAGCGCGCGGGCATGCCGGTGCCGCAGGCTGCCCGTGGGCTGCGCCGACTCGTCCTTCAGCAGCAGCCGCACCCCGGGCACGGCGACGGGAAACTCGATCAACGGCGTGGGCGGCCCGGCCTGCAGCAGGTCGAGCGCCCGGACATCCCAGCTCACCTCACCGACTCTTTCACGATCAGAGCGGCGGCGCCCGTACCCGATTCCAAGATCGCGCTGCTTGCGCTAGCGTCGCGGGCATGACGGAACTCCAGCCCCGACTGCGGGCCATCACCGACCTGGCCGTGGCGGAGGCGCGTGAGACGGGCGGCAGGCACGAGTACGACGGGATGATCCAGGACCTCTCGCCCGACGGGGTGCGGGCCGGGCTGGCACGGCTGGGTGAGGGCGCCGCGCCGGAGGATCCGTACGACGCCCGGCACATGCGCGTGTTCGAGGAGAGCCTGCGCGCCCAGTACGGCGAGCTGGAGCTGCACCGGCGCAACCCCCTGTGCCATCTGTCCAACCTGGACCTGGCCTGCTACGACCGCGACTACGGCCCGGAGCCGGACCGCGCCGCGGCCAAGGCGGCCCACCTCGCGCGCTGGCCCGAGGCCGTACGACACGCGGTCACCGCGCTCGACCGGCTCAGCGCCCCGGTCGCGAGCTCCCTGCTCGGCGCCGTCAGGGGCCTGGCCGCGGGGATCACCGACGAGACCGCGCTGAAGGCCCACGGCGAGCTCGTCACGCACATCGAGCGGGCCGCCGCCGAGGGCGACCCGGACGCCTCGCTCGGCGCGCCGGCGCTGGCCCGGCTGATGGGCGCCGGCGAAGGGCTGGAGGTCGACCTCGGCAGGCTGGCCGAGCGCGCCGACGCCGAGCGCGGCAGGCTGCTGGAGCGGCTGGCCGACGGCTGCGCCAAACTCGGCGAACGGGACCGGGCGCCCCTCGACGTGGTCCGCGAGCTGGTCAAGCGCCACCCCGACGCCGACGGCGTGATCGAGGCGGCCCGCGTCGGCACCCGTAAGGCCATCGCGTTCACGGCCGAGAAGGAGCTGGTGCCTTACCACGACGGCGAGTGCCTGGTCGGCCTCGCGCCGGAGTCACGCCGGTGGGCGATGGCGATGATGTCGTGGAACGCGCCGGGTGAGCCCGAGGGCCCGTCGTGGTACTACATCACCCCGCCCGACCCCTCCTGGCCCGAGCAGGACGCCGAGGAGTGGCTGGAGATCTTCAGCGACACCACCCTGCCCGCGATCAACGTGCACGAAGTGGCGCCCGGCCACTTCTCGCACGGCCTGGCCCTGCGCCGGGCCGGGTCGGACGTGCGGCGGCTGCTGCAGTCCATGTCGTTCGCCGAAGGCTGGGCGCACTACGCCGAGGAGCTCTGCGTGGAGGAGGGCTTCGAGGCGCAGGACCCGCGCTTCGAGATCGGCGTCTGGGTGGAGGCGCTGATCCGCGTCACCCGGCTCGCCTGCGCCATCGGCGTGCACACCGGGGCCATGACCGTCGAGGACGCCGCCAGGCGCTTCGAGACCGACACCCACCTGGTGGGCCCGGGGGCGCTGGCCGAAGCCAGGCGGGCCTCGTTCGACCCGACGTACGGCCGCTACACCTGGGGCAAGCTGGTCATCATGGACCTGCGCGAGCAGGCGCGGCGCGAGTGGGGCGCGGGTTTCACGCTCCAGCGCTTCCACAAGGCGATGCTCGATCTGGGCTCTCCGCCGCTGGGGCTCCTCGGCGCGATTGTCTGAGCGTGCGGCCGATAGACTGAGAGCACCGCATTCGCCTTTTGGGGGGTTCTCTCGGTGTCTGAGTTCGACACAGTGCTCGTCGTCGACTTCGGTGCGCAGTACGCACAGTTGATCGCCAGGCGGGTGCGCGAGTGCCACGTCTACTCCGAGATCGTTCCCTCGACGATGCCGGTCGAGGAGATGCTGGCCAAGAAGCCGAAGGCCATCATCCTGTCCGGCGGGCCCTCCTCGGTCTACGCCGACAACGCCCCGGACGTCCCGCACGGCCTGTTCGAGACCGGGGTGCCCACGTTCGGCATCTGCTACGGCTTCCAGGCGATGGCCCAGGCGCTGGGCGGCGAGGTGGCCCGCACGGGCGTCGCCGAGTACGGCGGCACCGCCCTGGAGGTGCTGACCGAGGGCGTGATCTTCGCCGGGCTGCCCGCCACGCAGAAGGTCTGGATGTCCCACGGCGACAGCGTCGCCGCCGCTCCCGAGGGCTTCGCGGTGACGGCCTCGACCAGCGAGACCCCGGTCGCCGCCTTCGAGCACCCCGAGCGCGGCCTTTACGGCGTGCAGTTCCACCCCGAGGTGCTCCACTCCGAGCACGGCCAGCAGGTGCTCAGGCACTTCCTCGACGCGGCCGGCTGCCGCCCGACGTGGACCATGCTCAACATCGTCGAGGAGTCCATCGACGCGGTCCGCCGGCAGGTCGGCGAGGGGCGCGCGATCTGCGCGCTGTCCGGCGGCGTCGACTCCGCGGTGGCCGGAGCCATCGTCCAGCGCGCCATCGGCGACCGGCTGACCTGTGTCTTCGTCGACCACGGCCTGCTGCGCAAGGGCGAGGCCGAGCAGGTCGAGCGCGACTTCGTCGCCGCCACCGGCGTCAACCTGCGCGTCGTGGACGCCGCCGACCGGTTCCTGAAGGCCCTCGAAGGCGTCACCGACCCCGAGGAGAAGCGCAAGATCATCGGCCGCGAGTTCATCCGCGTCTTCGAGGACGAGCAGCGGGCCATCATGGCCGACGGCCCGGTCGACTTCCTCGTCCAGGGCACTCTTTACCCCGACGTGGTCGAGTCCGGCGGCGGCACCGGCACCGCCAACATCAAGTCGCACCACAACGTCGGCGGGCTCCCCGAGGACCTGCAGTTCAAGCTGGTGGAGCCGCTGCGGACGCTGTTCAAGGACGAGGTACGACGCGCGGGCGAGGAGCTCGGCCTGCCGTCGGCCATGGTCTGGCGGCAGCCGTTCCCAGGGCCCGGCCTCGGCATCCGGATCATCGGCGAGGTGACGCGCGAGCGGCTCGACCTGCTGCGCGAGGCCGACGCGATCGCCCGCGAGGAGCTGTCACGGGCCGGCCTGGACCGGGAGATCTGGCAGTGCCCGGTGGTGCTGCTGGCCGACGTCCGCTCGGTGGGCGTGCAGGGCGACGGCCGCACCTACGGCCACCCCGTCGTTCTGCGGCCCGTAACCTCCGAGGACGCGATGACGGCCGACTGGGCGCGGGTGCCCTACGACGTGCTGTCGCGCATCTCCACCCGCATCACCAACGAGGTCAGGGACGTCAACCGGGTGGTGGTCGACGTGACCAGCAAGCCTCCGGGCACCATCGAGTGGGAGTAGCCGTTCAGGGGTAGAATTTGGGCGATCGCCCTGGGGGGTCGCCCAAATCTCCGGAGCTGCACATGGTGCGACTGGATGACGGACGAGAGCTCGCCTACGCCGAGTTCGGGGATCCTCGGGGCTACCCCGCCTTCTACTTCCACGGCACCCCCGGCAGCCGCCTCGAAGGGGCGTTCGCCGACCAGGCGGCGAAACGGCATGGATTCCGGCTCATCGCCCCCGACCGGCCAGGATACGGACGGTCCACGTACCAACGGCACCGCACCTTCCGTGACTGGCCCCACGACGTAAGTGCGCTCGCCGACGCGCTGGGCTTCGAGCGGTTCGGCGTGGTGGGCCACTCCGGCGCGGGCCCGCACCTGTTCGCCTGCGGCTCCCTCCTTCCCGGCCGCCTGACCTTCATCGGCGCTCTTGGCCCGTGGGGCCCGGTGGCCACCCCCGAGATCCGGGCCGGCATGCACACCCTCGACCTCTGCTACGCGGCCCTGGCCCGCCGGGCGGGCTGGACCATGCGGGTGGCCTTCGCCCCCCTGGGCTGGTGCGCGAAGCACTGGCCGGCCCTGTTCTCAGCGATCATGCGCTCCTCGGTCCCGCCCGCCGACCGCGCGGCCCTGCGAGACGCCCACCTGGCGGACCACCTGCGGAGGTCAGAGATCGAGGCCTTCCGCCAGGGCAGCCGAGGAGGCGCCCACGAGGCTCTCATCGCCTTCCGCGACTGGGACCTCGACCTGACGGCCGTCACCGTGCCCACCCACATCTGGCTGGGCGACCAGGACATCTTCGTCTCCCAGGAGATGGGCCGCCACCTCGAACGCACGATCCCCGGCGTCGACTTCCACTGGATCGAGGGCAAGGGCCACTTCGACCTCGCCAGCTGGGACGACATCCTCGCCGCCTGCGCCACCCACGTGTGACGTGAGCGGCGGAATCAGCACGTCAGCAGCGTCTTGCCGATGGCCGTGCGGGCGGCTATCGCGGCATGCGCGTCGGCCGCCCGCTCCAGCGGGAACGTCTGCCCGACGTACGGGCTGAGCCGCCCGGCCGCGGCGTCGGCGAGGGCCCGCTCGGTGAGCCGCTTCACCTCCGCCGCGTCGGACCGCTGATCCATGATCCCGATCAGGCGCACGCCCCGGCCGGCGGCCTCGTCGGGAGTGACTTCGGCGAAGTCGCCGCTGGCGGCACCGTAGGCGAAGAACCGGCCGCCGCTCGCCGTCACCTCCAGCGCACCCCTGCCGAGAGGGCCACCGGCGCCGTCGAACACCACGTCCACGCCCCGCCCACCGGTCACCTCACGCACCCGCTCGGGCCAGCCGTCCTCGGTGTAATCCACCGCCGCCTCGGCGCCGAGCTCCCGCACCAGGTCCAGTTTCCGCGCGCCGCGCGCGGCTCCGATCACCCGGGCGCCCGCCGCCAGGGCGAGCTGTGCGAGGACGACGCCCAGGCTGCCGCCCGCGGCGTTGATCAGCACCCACTCGCCCGGCCGGATCGCGGCGCCGCCGATGAGCTCCATGGCGGTCGGGCCGTCGTGCAGGAGCGCCACCGCCTGGCTCAGGTCGAGCCCATCGGGCACCGGGATCAGCGCCTCGGCCGAGGCGACGGCCCGAGAGGCGTAGCCGCCGGTCGGGGCCACGATGGGGTCGCTGCCACCGTTCGGCGCGCCGGTCCTGGCCACGACCCGGCGGCCGACCCAGCCGGGATCCACCCCCTCCCCGGCCGAGAGGACCTGCCCGGCCACCCCGTCACCCGGCACGTAAGGCGGCGTCACAGGGAAGAAGCCCTCGCCCCAGCCCGCCCGCAACTGTGCATCGAGGAACAGGACGTCCGCGACGGCCACCTCGATCACTACCTGTCCCGCGCCGGCCACCGGGTCGGGCGCCTCCCGCGCCACCAGCACCTGCGGTCCACCGAACTCGGTCGCCTCTACAACCCGCATGTCGCCCCCACTTGTCGCTCGATGTCACCCGACAGGATGCAACCTCGACCGAACTTGAGGTCAACCGCTGTTCGACCCTGGGTATCCCTGGGAGGGAGTGGTTGGTTATCGGACCGGCCGCCACTATGGGGGCATGACCTCGAAGCGACACCTCGGCGAGTTCCTGCGCACCCGCCGCTCGCAGCTCCGGCCCGAAGACGTCGGGCTGATGAGTTACGGCGACCAGCGCAGGGTGTCGGGGCTGCGCCGCGAGGAGCTGGCTCTGCTGGCCGGGGTGAGCGCGTCGTACTACACGCGGTTGGAGCAGGGCCAGTCGTTCAACGCCTCGGCCGAGGTGCTGGACGCGATCGCCGGGGCGTTGCGGCTCGACGACGCCGAGCGGGCGCACCTGCACGAGCTGGCCGCCTCTACGCGGCGCCGGCCCGGCGGGCGGCGACCCGCTCCTGAGCGGGTCACGGCGGCGGTGCGGCAGTTGGTCGCCGCACTGGGGGATGTGCCCGCGGTGGTGCTCGGCCGGCGTAGCGACGTGCTCGCCTGGAACGTCACCGGACACGCCCTGTTCGCCGGGCATGTGACCGTGGCCGGGCCCGATCGTCCGGCGCAGCGTCCGAACATGGCGCGGCTGATGTTCCTGGACGCGCACACCCGGGCGCTGTACACCGACTGGCCGGCCAAGGCCCGCGCCGTGGTGGCGACGCTGCGGATGGTGTCCGGGCAGCATCCGGACGACCCCCTGCTGGCGGCACTGGTCGGCGAGTTGCTGGTGAAGAGTCCGGAGTTCGCGGCGATGTGGGCGGATCACCGGGTCAAGGCCGGAAGCGGGGCGGAGGTCTACGAGATGCGCCATCCGCTGGTGGGGGCCATGAAGGTCACCCAGCAGAGCCTGCGCTCCGAGGGAGATCAGCGGATCGTGGTCGCGACCACCGAGGTCGGATCGCCGTCGCATGCCGCGATGACGCTCCTGGTGCACAGCGTCGCCACCGGGTCGGCCGCCAGGCAGGACAGCCCGACCCGGCAGTAGGAAGTCACCTTTGTTAGCAGAAATCCCGGGCGCTCGGCACGAGTGCCGTATTCAGCGTGCCCAAGAAGACCTATGGAGAACGAGGACAGCATGCGCAAGAACATGACCACAGCCGCAGTCGTCACCGCGGCCCTCATGGCGGCCCTGGCCGGGGGAACGGCATCGGCCACCACCACGGGGAGCTTGCGGCCCGCGGCGGCACAGCAAGAGGCGGTGCCGTCCCGGATCGCGGTGCACTTCGACCTGGCGAAGGGCCAGACGCCGGAGAACATCGCCCTTTCACCCGACGGCACCGCGTACGTCACCTTCGCGGCCGCCCGGCAGGTCGCCATGGTCACCAGGAAGGGTACGACGCGGATCCTGGCCACCATGCCGGCCCCGATGGACGGCGGCGTGGACACCCCGGTGCTGAAGTTCGCGCTGACCACCGGCATCGTCCGCACCGATGACGGCACGCTGTACTTCCTGTACGCCAGCGGTGCGGCCGAGACCACCGGCCTGTACAGGCTGCGGGAGGGCGGCACGCCGACCCGCGTCGCCGCGCTGCCGGCCACCGGGCTGCCCAACGGCCTCGCCCTGGACGAGCGGTCGAAGACCTTCTACATCACCGACTCCGCGCTCGGCACCATCTCCACCGTCCGGCTCGGCGATCACCGGGCGAGCGTGTGGTCGTCCGCGCCGCAGCTCGCCTCGACCGGCTTCATCGGCGTCAACGGCGTGAAGGTACGTGACGGCGCGGTCTGGGCGAGCAACCTCGACAAGGGCACCCTGCTGCGGATCCCGCTACGGCACGGGCGCCCCGGGCCGATCAAGGTCATGGCCGAAGGGCTGGCCGGTATCGATGACTTCGCCTTCGCCGGGTCGGGCGACGACCGGGTCATCGCCACGCTCCACGGCATCAGCTCCGTGGTCCGCGTCGGTCCCAAGGGGAAGGTCACCACGCTGCTGACCGCCTCCGACGGCCTGCAGAACCCCACCTCGGTCGCCGTACGGGGGCGTACCCTCCATGTACTCAGCGCGGCCTTCACCACCGCCACCGATCCCAACCTGCTGCTCGCCACCCTGCCACGCCACTGACGCGGCGTCGGGTCCGAGGCACAGGCGGTACGTGGCGCCACCGGAGGGCTCACCCCGCTACGGGTAGCTGGTCCCCGCCTTCAGCCGCTTGACGCCCAGCAGTGTCGGCACGGTGACCAGGTGATAGCCGCGCTTCTTCAGTTCCTTGACGATCCCCGGCATGGCCTTGACCGTCTGCGGGACCGTGTCGTGCATGAGCAGCACGCCGTCGCGCTTGGCCAGGCGCAGGACCGCGGCCTTGATCTTCTTGGCGTCCTTCAGGTCCCAGTCCAGCGTGGTGCCCGTCCACATCACCTGCGCGAGACCGAACTGCTCCGCCAGATAGAGCACGCGGTCGTTGGTGCGCCCGTACGGCGGCCTGAACATCGTCGGGGTATGACCGGTGGCGTCCTTGATGACCTGCTGGGCGGCCTTGAGCTCCTGGATGATGTCGTCTTCGAGCCTGCTCGGCAGCCAGGGGTGCGAGTAGGTGTGGTTGCCGATCGCGTGCCCTTCGGCGAGGGTGCGTCTGGCGACCGAGGGCCGCTCGTCGACCCGCTTGCCCACGAGGAAGAACGTGGCTTTGACGCGTTCCTTCTTGAGCACGTCGAGCAGGGCCGGGGTGGTCTTGCCAGGCCCGTCGTCGAAGGTGAGCGCGAGGCATTTGACCTTGGCGCAGTCGACCTTCGCCTGTACGGCGGCGGCGGGGGACCCGGAGAGCACTAACGAGGTAGCGAGTAAGCCCTGAATCAACACAGCGACACTTTATGACCAAACGGGCTTTCGTCTCGACGGGCACGCAGGAAAAGGGTCACGCCTCTGCGGGACTGGACGGGCAGATATCGCTCGGCGATGACCACGGCGGAAAGGCCCGCGTTGATGACGGCCGGCATCCGCCGCAGGTCACTACCGGTGGAGCCGCGCCGATGCCTGGCGATGAGCGGGCGCAGCAGAACGTTCCAGCTCCAGACCCGCTCCACCTGAAGCCCCGCCTTCTCCACCACCCTGACCAGCGAGTCGCGGGAGTAACGGCGTACGTGCCCGACCGCGTCGTCGTGCGGCGACCACAGCTCCATGTCGCACGGCACCGCGATCAGCGTGTGCCCGCCGGGCCGCAGCACCCGTGCGATCTCCTCGGTGACCAGATGGTCCTGCTCGACGTGCTCCAGCACGTCGAAGGCGGTCACCAGATCGACGCTGGCCGACTCGAACGGCAGGCCGCGCGCGTCGGCCGGCACCGCCCTCAGCCCCCGCTCACGCGCGATCTCCACCGCCACCGGCGAGCTGTCCGTGGCGGTGGCGTCCCAGCCCTGCTCCACCAGCACTTCGGTGTTGCCGCCGCCCGCCGCCCCCACGTCGAGCGCGCGTCCGGGCCGGCCCAGCGCGCGCAGTTCCCGGCGCAGGATGGCGCGCCGCTCCCGATACCACCAGTGGGTACGCTCAAGCGCGACCAGTTGCCGGATTTCCGTGGCGTCCAAGAGTGAATCAGCTCCGTGAGCGGGCGAAGACCCAGTGGTCGAGTGCGAGGAAACGGGTGAGGGTGAGCGCGCCGTAGGTGGCGACGACCGCGCTCACTTCGAGCAGCCGCCCGGCCGCCGGGACGAGCGCGTGCAGGCCCAGCACCGCCATGGTGGTGAGCGCGTAGTTGGCGAGGAACACCACCCCCGCCCTGGCATGCAGTCCGGTACGTTTGCCGCCCCGGCGATCGAAGGTCCACCGGCGATTGGCCTCGGTGTTGACCACCCCGGTGAGGATCAGCGCGGCGAGGTTCGCCGTCACCGGTGACAGGAACCCCCTCAGCGGAAGATAGAGCAGCGCGTACAGCAGCGTGGTGAACGCGCCGACGGCGGCGAACGAGACGAACTTCGCCAGCGTCGCCGCCCGGGGCGCGGCCACCACCGCGTCCGGATGCGTGGGCGCGGGCTCGGCCGGCCGGGGCACCTCGACCACCGCCCGGCCGCGCGACATCGACCAGGAGAGCCTGGCCAGCCCCCTGAGGTCGTCGATGGCCGTCTTCACCACCCGGACCCGTGAGTCCAGGTCCTCGACCCAGTCCACCGGCACCTCGTGCACGCGCAGCCCGTTGTGCTCGGCCAGCAGGAGCAGCTCGGTGTCGAAGAACCAGGCGTCGTCCTCCACCCGTTCCAGCAGCGGCCTGACCACGTCCGTCCTGGCCGCCTTGAAACCGCACTGGGCGTCGCTGAACCCGACACCGAATCCGAACCGCAGCAGCGCGTTGTAGCCGCGCGAGACCACCTCCCGCTTCAGCGAGCGCCGGATGCGGGCGCCGTGCGACAGGCGAGTGCCCACGGCGATCTCGGAATGCCCGCTGGCCAGCGACGCCACCATCGGGAACAGCGCGCCGAGCCCGGTGGACAGGTCGACGTCCATGTAGGTGACGATGTCGGCCGGGCTGTCGCGCCAGGCCGCCTTCAACGCCGCCCCCCGCCCCGCCTTCGCCAGCCTCCTGGCGTGCACCTGGTCGAACTCGGCGACCAGCGCCTCGGCGATCGCCCAGGTACCGTCGGTGCTGCCGTTGTCCATGATCGTGACGCGCCACGGCAGCGGGAAGGACTCGTACAGGAAGGCGGTCAGCGTACGGACGCAGCCGGGCAGCGCCCGCTCCTCGTTGAGCACGGGAATGACGATGTCGACGGTCGCGAGTCTGGCCGGACCACCGACGACGCCGAGGTCTGGGCGCACGCGCGTTTCCATGGGTTCCCCTGATCGCTTGTGGCCGGGACTACGGAAATGGTGCTCAGCCGGACCACGCGCGGACGGGTGATTTCCGCTCGACATTCTCGGAGCAGGCGAGGTTTTTACTCCGTGCTGGCGATGGGGGTTTCAGGGCAGGATCACAGCTGGTAGATCGCGCACGCGCCACTACGGAACCGCAACCGGGCGAATTGCCCGAGAGGTGGGGCATTCCCTTCGACAAAAAGCCATTCAACATCGTATGTACGTACGAGTCGCGAGATATTGGTGGCAGACGGCGCGAGGAAGACGGAGTCGTTCGCCGCGAGCCGGCCCGGATCCGCGAACCCGAGGCTCAGATACGACTCGTCGGTCAGCGGCGCCCGCGACAGCGTGCTCTCCGCGTAGGCCCACCCCTCCACCAGCACCCGCCGCTCGCTGTAGGCCGACACCCAGTAGTGGCGGCTGTCGCAGTAGGGGGTGCGCAGCGGGCGGCAGTGGCCGTTGGTCGCCACCACGTCGTCCGGCGCGGAGTGATCCCGTAGCCACCTGGCCGCCTCCATGCCCCCCTCGGGCATCGTGGGCGCGAACTGTCCCGGCGGCCCGAGCTGTTCGACCATCTTGGTGGCCGTGTCCGGCATCACGTAACCCGTGGCCAGCGCCACCAGCACCAGCGCCAGCGGCCGGCGCCACCACACGAGCGCCAGCCAGACCACCCAGGCCGCGCACCCGAGCGCCAGATAGGGCAGGGCGATGGCCGCCAGATCGTCCGGCTGAACGGGGACGGGCGGGCCCATGACCGCCTTGACGGTCACCGCCAGCACCGTGCCCAGGACCAGCGCGCACCCCGCCACCGGCCAGAGCCGCCGGCACGTCCGGACGAGCGCGAGCCCGCCGGCGACCGCCGCGATCGACAGGTACGGCCGGGCTCCCTCCAGGAAGTAGAGCTGCGAGGCGGCCGGATGCCCGAGCACCAGCATGGCGCCCACCCCCGCAGCCCCGATGCCGAGCAGCAACAGCACCGCCGGATCGAGCAGCATCCCCCACCGCCCGCCCCCGTGGAACGGCACGGCCCGGTGCGCGACCAGGCCGGCCAGCCCCGCCCATACGCAGATCAGGCAGGCCAGATGCAGGGTCCCCAGCCCGAGCAGGTCGCCGAGCGGCGCGCCGGCCATCTCCGAGTTCGTCAGGCCCGCGGCCGTCGCCCAGGCCCGGCGCATGGTGTCCAGCGGCGCGATCGTCATGCCCTGCGACCCGCCGCCGAACAGCACGAACTGCGCCGTCGCCAGGCAGGCCAGCGCGATGCCCCCCGCGATCAGCGCCGTACGGTCCAGCCGCCGGCGCACCACCCACGACATCGCCGCCACCAGCGCCAGCCCGCCCAGAACCAGCGGCAGGAACGTTGCCTTGGCGCCCGTCAACGCGAGCAGCAAGATCGACACGGCCACCCATCGCCCCCGCCCGGAACGCAGGAAGCCGATCAACAGCAGGACCACCGGGGCGAACAGCAACGCGCCGAAGTTCTGGGTCGGGCTCAGCCACGCGGTGAACAGCGACCGGGTGGTGAACAGGTCGAGGCCGCCCTGGTGCAGCTCCGGGGAGCAGACGAAGCAGGTGACCAGGATCGCGGCCACCCCCGCCCAGGGCCGTCCGGTCAACCGCCAGGCGACGGCCGCGACCAGCACGGCCACCCCGGCCAGCATGGGCAGGGCGGTCAGGCGGTAGAGCAGCGTCTGCGGCTCGATCCCGGTGACCCAGCTCGTCGCGGCCATCTCCGCGTACACGAACCAGTGGTACGACAGCCGCTCACCCAGCACCGTCGGGAAGGTCGGCGGCACATGGTGCTTGATCTCTCCCAAAAGCGCCAGATGGTACGACATATCCACGTACGGGCCTGCGTTGCCCGGCCACGCCAGACCGTGCACGCGGTAGAACTGCTGCGTGGTCCATGCGAGCAGATATCCGACGATGCCCGACATCGCCCACGCCCACCCGATCGGCACCCGCACCCCGCGCCCGCGCCAATGCCGCCGCAGCCGAGGCACGGCGACGAACGCCCCGATCGTGACCACCGGCCATACCACCACCGCCAGCGGCACCCCCGCCGCCCGCGCCACGATATAGACCAGCACCTCCACCGCGTACCCCAGCGCCAGCCCTGCCGCCATGTCCGCGGGCAGCGACCCACCCCCGGGCCCCAGCGCCCGCCAGAGCAACATGCCCGGCAGCATCACCCCGATCCCGACATGACCAGCAAACGCCCCCACCTCCTCCACCGGCACCCCGAACCGGCACAGCACCACCACCGCCGCAACCAGCACCAACCCCGCCGGCACCCACCCCGCGCCAGGCCTCCGCCCCTTCCTCCGCCCCACAGAAGCAACCGCCCGACCGGACACCACAACCGTCATACATCCCCCCCGAAAATCCACCCAGCCCACCAAGGCAACCCGCCCCGAGCCCACCACCGCAGAACCACCCACCCAGGCACGTCAGCACCGCACCCTCAGCCCACCCACCCCCTTTTTCCCACCTCAACCCCGTCCTGAGGCCGTGTCTTGAGGCCGTGTCCCGAGGCGCCGTCCTGAGGCCGCGTCCCAAAGCCCTAAAGGTCCCGCCCCTAAACCCCGCCCTCAAACCCCTCCCAATCGCCGACCCAATCCCCTCAGCCCCTCAGCCCCCTCGGCCACTCAGCTCTCTCAGTTCCGCTCCCTACTGCCGGGAGGACGTCGCGGCGGTCCGAGAGAGCGGCTGTCCGGGAGGTGGGAAGGCGGTTCCAGACAGCCCGGCTGTCCGGGAGGTGGAGGGCGGTCGGGCGGACAGACGGCGAGACCTCGGGGCGAAGGGAGGCAAGGCTTGCCGGTCGGGAGGGCCCGGGAGGCGGCGGGGGACAGGCCGGCCAGCCTGGAAGATCTGGAAGGTACCCGGCGGAGCCTCGGGGCGAGAGGGCGGTGCGCCAATGACGTGGCAAGTCCGCCGGGGCACTGAGCCGATGACGTGCCAAGTAGGAGGAGGCGGTGCGCCGATGGGATGGCAAGTGGGAGGGGCGGTGTGCTGATGGGGTGGCAGGTGGGAGGGGGCGGGGTGTGGCGGGTGGCATGGTGGAGGTCAGGCGGAGACGGTGACCAGACGGGTGAACTCGGCCGCAAGGTCCACGCCGTCCCAGACGCGGTGGAAGCTCAGCGCGTCGCCGAAGGGCACCATGCGGTCGACGCCGCGCCCGGCGAGCGCCTGCGCCAGCTCCAGCAGCTCGGCCCGGGGGAAGCCGAAGTGCGTCAGCGTCTGGTCCCGGCGGCCCACCAGGGGCACCAGCTCGGTCAGGGAGTCGAGCCGGGCGTGGGCGAAGGTGCCGGTGCCGAGCCAGCGCCGGGGTGCCGCCACGGCCGTCGCGAGTGTGACGTTGGCCAGGGCGTTGCCGTGGAAGTCGATGGCGCCGGCAGAGCCGTCGGCCGCCAGGCCGTAGGTGGACACGCGTTTCTCCACCGCCATGGCGGCGTCGACCGCCCAGCCCCGTTCGGTCACCGTGTGCGACAGGTGGGTGGTGAAGTCGGCGCGGGCCGCGTCGCAGTCGGCGCGCGACCCCACCCAGAAGACGGTGCGCGGAGAGGAGCACGCGGCCTGGTCGAACCAGTAGGAGTCGTTGACGAACCCCTCGGTGACCGTCTGCCGGGTGGCACGGGGCGCGCACAGCCAGGCCGTCGCCCGGACGGCGGCGAACGACGACCGGTCCGGGAAGGCGAGGTCGCGCGCGTAGGGCGGCAGCGGATGCTTGCGCACCTCGTCGACGGTGCGGTCACCGCCCCAGATGACCCGCAGGTCGCAGGCGGTCGAGAGGGTGGCCGTGATCGATTCGGAGCGGTCGTAGCAGACGATGCGCTGGGTCGCGGCGACGATGGGATCGGCGTCGTCGAGCGTCTCCTGCAGCGTCTCGACGATGGTGGCGGCGACGGTGCCGGCACGGGGTGACAGGCGCACCACGTTGCGGTTGCCCATCAGCGCCGACAGCGCCCAGGAGTAGACGAAGATGGTGTCGACGTTCGCCGGCGGGATGTGGAAGACCAGGCCGCGCGGCACCCGTACATGCTCGCCGCGCAGCCCCTCGACGGTGCGCAGCAGCTCGCTGCGGCGCAGGAAGAAGCCGAGCGATCCGAGCTCGGGGTGCCGGCGCGACAGGGTGGGGCGCAGCAGCCGCCTGCCGAAGGCGGTGAGGAAGTCACGGATCCGCTCGTCGCCGACCGAGAGGCGGCCGCCGGCCGTCACCTGGTCGAGCAGGTCGTCCACGGGCACGGGCGGACCGGCGGGGAACCTGACGTCGAGCATTACGCGGCCGCCAGCCCGTGGGTGTCGCTGCAGCCGCGTGCCTCGGCGCGGGGGAGCCGCCCGAGCACGGAGAAGCGCTTGCCGGGCCAGATCCCGTCGTCCACGCCGTGCACGACGCCTAGGTCCTCGGTCAGCAGGACGTGTCCCGGATAGGAGGTCGGCAGCGTGCTGACGACCTCGATGAGCCCCGGCACGCCTGGCGGCGCCTCCTGCCACGTGTCGGGGTCGCGGATCACCACGTCGGCGAAGTCGGGGCAGTAGAGGCCGCCGCCGTCGGGCCCTTCGAGGAAGACGGTGCCGATCTGCTCGACCATGCCGTAGAAGTTGTGGATGTGGCGCAGGCCGCACTCCTCGCCCAGCCGCCGGCGGTATTCGGCGGTGTCGACCGACTGCTCGGCGAGCTTCTTCCAGCCGCCGGAGTGGATCAGCACGCCCTGCGACAGGTCCAGGCCGAGCTCGCGCAGGTGGAGCCAGGCCATGAAGGTGAAGGCGAAGATGAGGTACGGCTTGCCGCCGTGACGTGCGAGGAAGCCCTTCACCGCCCCGTGGTTGAGCACGCCCCGCTCGTCGAGGGCGAAGGTGTGGTCCCGGCCGAGGTTCATCATGCCGAGCACGCCGGCGCCGCGAGCGCTCAGCGTCGGGTCGCGCACCACCGAGCGGCTGTCGACGATCAGCATGGGCAGTCGCCGCTCGCCCAGCACCGCGCGCAACGTCGCCGCCAGCATGCGCGGCTGCGTGGCCGCGGCCTGCCGGTCGAGGTAGATGCGGCTGGGCACCTGGCCGGTGGTGCCGCTGGAGGTGAGCACCTTGAACACCTGCTCCTCCGGCACGCTGCGCAGCTCGTGCGTCTTGAACAGGCGTACGGGCAGCCACGGCAGATCGGCCACCCGCGAGTAGGGTGCGGCGGAGCCGATCGCGTCCAGGATCCGCCTGTAGGGCTCGCAGGCGCGGCGATGCCGCTCGGTGAGCGCGGCCAGCTCGGGCAGCAGGGCCGCCTCTCTCTCGGCTGCGGACAGCGTGAATACGGTCACGTCCTGGCCTCCAGAGCGATGTAGTCGATCTTGCCGGTGGTGAGCAGGGGCAGCCGGTCGACGCCTCGGACGTCGAAGCCGCTCCAGTGCAGCCGCAGCTCGGTGCCCAGCCGCCTGGCGAGGGCGGCGCAGCCCTTGGTGTCGAGCCCCTCGGCCCACACGGTGACCCGGTCGTCGCCGCTGGTCGCCGCGACGGGCCCGCAGTCACGCAGGAGCCGCTCCACGTCGTCGAGGTTGACCCGGACGCCGAAGATCTTGGCGATGCGCTTGACCCTGCCGGTGAGGTAGAGGAACCCGTCGTCGTCCAGCCGGCCGAGATCGCCGGTGCGCAGCACGCCGCCCAGCTCCTCGCCCCTGGTCAGGTCGGCGGCCGTCTCGGCGTAGCCCATCATCACGTTGGGCCCGTGGTAGACGACCTCGCCCTCCTGGACGGTGAGCCGTCCGCCGGGAACGGCCTGCCCCACCGAGCCGGGCCGATCGGCCAGCCGCTTCGGCGGCAGCACGGCGATGCGCGCCGTCGCCTCGGTCTGGCCGTACATCACGTAGAGGTCGGCCTTGGCGGCGAACTCGTCGATCAGATCGGGCCGCAGGCGCCCGCCCGCCTGGGTGAGGGTGATGAGCGCGGGATGCTCGGCGGGGTCGAAGCGCAGCCGGCGCAGCATCTCGTACTGGTAGGGGACGGCGGCCAGCGAGGTGCACCGGTGATCGTCGAGTGAGCTCCAGAAGGACCGTTCGAGCAGTCCGGCGTCGGTCAGCACCACGCTCGCCCCCGCCACCAGATGGCTGTTGAGCACCGAGAGGCCGTAGCTGTAGTGGAGCGGCAGGCTGGTGGGCGCGACCTCGTCGGGCCCGATGGCCAGCGCCTCGGCGATGGCGTGCGCGTTGGCCAGCACGGCGGTCCGGGACAGCCGCACCAGCTTGGGGTTGCCGGTGGATCCGGAGGTGGCGAGCAGGACGGCCAGCTCGGGATGCGGCTCGCCCACCTCATCGCCGGCGCCCGAGCGCGGGGTGCGGCGGACCGCCGTCGTGCCGTGCGGGATGTTGCGGCCGTGAGGGGCCTGGGCGAAGCCGAGCAGCGCGGCGGGCCTGAACCGGGTGACGAGCGCGGCCAGCGAGGCGGCGGACAGGTCCGGGTCGAGCAGGGCCACCGGCCTGCGGGCCTGCCAGGCGCCGAGGTAACGCAGCACCGAGGGCAGGTCGTTGCGCATGCCGCAGAACAGCGGGCCCGGCGGCAGCTCCGCCAGGGCCTGGGCGGTGCGGCTCACCCGGGCGGCGAGCCGGCCACCGCCGAGATCGCCCGGCTCGCCGGCCACGATGAGGCGGGCGTGCGGGTGCGGCAGGTAATCCATCGGGGCGCCCATCGGTCACAGCACCAGCCCGCCGTCCACCCCGATGACCTGACCGGTGATGAAACAGGCGTCGCTGGAGAGCAGGAAGGCGGTGACGGCGGCCACGTCGTCGGCGGTGCCGAGCCGGCCGAGCGGTGTGGCGGCGACGGTGGCGGCACGGGCGTCGTCGTCGAGCGTGGACAGCATGCCGGTCTGGATGTAGCCGGGCGCCACGGCGTTGACCCGGATGCCCGCCGGGCCGAGCTCCTTGGCGGCGGCCTTGGCCAGGCCCAGGACCGCGGCCTTGGTGGCGGAGTAGACGGCCTGACCGGCGGCCCCCTCGCGGCCGGTGATCGAGGAGACCAGGACGGCGGACGGGCTGGTGCCCCTGCGCAGCAGCCGCACCATGGCCTGCAGGGTGTGTGTGGCGCCCATCGCGTTGACCTCGAAGAGGCCGCGGATCGTCTCGCCGCGCATCATGCCGAGCAGACCGGCCGCGTGGATGCCGGCGTTGACCACCAGGCCGTCGAGGCGGCCGTGACGCTGGTGGATCTCGCGCGCCATCGCGGAGACCGCCGTGGGGTCGGAGACGTCGCCATGGACGGCCTCGACGTGGCCGCCGGTGAGCGCGGCCATCTCGGCCGCGGCCTTGGCCGTCCGGTCGAGGTCGCGGCCGTGGGCGATGACGGTGCGCCCGGTCGTGGCGAGCCGCATGGCGACGGCCCGGCCGATGCCCGTGGTCGAGCCGGTGACCAGGACGACGCGGGGGTCACAGGGCCGCTGCGCCGATGCCATGCTTCTCCAGCAGCCGCGCTGCCTTGGTGAACGAGCTCATGTCGATCATCTCGTCGGTGTCGATCATGACGGAGAACTCGTCCTCCATCGCGGCGATCAGCGACATGTGGGCGAGGGAGTCCCACTGGGGGATGGCGCGGTATTCGAGGCCGTCGACCTCGGCGTCGGACGGAAGGTTAAGCGAGCTGCGGAAGACGGCACGCAGGCGGTCGAGATGGCTCATGTGCACTCACTCTCTGTCGTCAAGACGAGACGTAGTGTAGCCGTGATCCCGGGTCAACTGAAACCAAGCCCCCGTCGCGAGTAATGGAACCGTATAACGGCGCGTGGCGTCCCTGAGGGGCTGGGAACGTCGGATGGGGCGCGCCAACCGCTAAAGGGGAAACAATGGACGAATCCAATCACTGGTACGGTCACTCCCGCATACTCGCGCGATACTGCGGTTTGGCGGACGAAACACCTAAGCGCATCCATGGATTCCTTCAGCACGGCTGGAACTATCTGCATGGATTTCCGCCGAATGATCACTGGTGTAGTCCCGGATATCCTCGTTTTGTCTGGTCAGATGTGCTCCGGCGCAGGGGATGGTCGATGGGCCGCCGTGGCCACTATCTCATCGGCGCGCCCTGGATCTATCTGCTCGACCTGGAGCCGGATCTCGGAGCCAAGGCCAAACGCGAGGGCACGATCTGGTATCCCTTTCATGGCTGGGAGAAACACACCGTCAGCGGCGACCACGCGCGCCTCGCCGCCGAAATAAAGGATGTGGAGTCCGGCCGCGTGACAATCTGCCTATATTGGCTGGAATTCGCGAATCCCCACATTCGACAGGCCTACGAGTCGCGGGGGTTCCGCGTCATCTGCCACGGGGATCGGGGGTCGCGCTGGGACGGCGGCGGGCGTGACTTCCTGCGCAAGCAGCTCACCCAGCTCAGACGCCATCGCAGGGTGGCCTCCAACAGGCTCGGCAGCGCCCTCTTCTACGGCGCCTCGGTGGGCTGCGAGGTGGCCGTCTACGGGGATCCGATGCAGCTGGAGGACGAACGGCCGGAATACGGCGGTACGGCGCGTCGGCTGCGGCTCTGGCCCGAGCTGCACGGCGTCCGCGTCGACCCCGAGCTGGCCGGGGAGGCCGCGCGGCGGGAGCTGGGATTCGACTATCAGGCGACACCTGAGGAGCTACGGCGAATGTTCGGCTGGAAGCGGGTGCGATGCGCATGACCGAGGCATCCGAGAACGTCCGCTTGATCGGCGGCGAGATGCTGCTGTGGTCCGACCTGTCCAACCCGTCGGGCTTCACCGACTGGCAAGGCGTGGCCCTGGAGCTGATCGCCAGACTGATCCCGGAGCCAGGGCCAGGGCCAGGGCCGGGGCGGGTGCTGATGGTCGGCCCGCATCCGCAGGCGCTCGTCGACGAGGTGGTCGCCCGCGCCCCGGCCGCCGCCCTGCTGCTGCGCTCCTACCCCGACGCCCGCGCGCTCGGCCAACGCCACCCCGGTCTGGCCGTGTACTGCGGCAGGCTGGAGGTGTTCACCGGCGACGAGCCGTACGACCTGGTGCTGGCCTTCGACGGGCTGCGGCGCACGCACTCGGCGGAGGCGCCGGCCGGGTCCTGGCGGGAGTCGCTGGCCGCGCTGGCCGCGCTCGTCGCACCGGGCGGGCGGCTGGTGCTCGGCGTCCGCAACGACCTGGGCGTCGACAGGTTCATCGAGGCACGGCCTCCCGACCGGGACAGCGGCGACGACCAGTGGGAGCCGCACGGCTTCGACCCGACCTACCCCGACGGGCCGGCCGCCCTCGACGCCGGCCTGGAGTCGGCCGGGCTTGAGGTGGGGCGGTGCTATTCGGCCTACCCGGACAGCCGGGCGCCGCGCGCGCTGCTGTCCCGGGAGGCGCTCGGCCATGACCTGCCGGAGGCGCTGGCGTTCCCGCTGAGCGCGCGTGCCGAGGACCGCATGCTGGTCGCCGACCCGCTGCGGCTGACCCGGCTGGTGTTCAGGCACCGCCTGGGCGAACAGCTCGCGCCCCTCTGGCTCACCGTGGCCACCAGGCCGCCGGCCACGCCCGAGCCGACGAACCTGCCGCTCGGCCTGATGGAGGAAGGCCATGCCGTACACGAGGTGATCCCCGCGCAGGCCACGCACGAGAGATCGCGGCCGGTCGCCGTGCGGCGGTTGCCCGAAGGGGAGGAGCGGGCGATCCCGCCCGGGCGGGTCGTGGAGGAGATCCTCGTCGAGGCGTGCGCCCGCGAGGACGTCCGGGCCGTGCGGGAGCTGCTCGCCGCGCTGGCCCGGTGGGTGGAGGAGGAAGGGGACGCCGCTGCCACGACCGACAGCCTGGTGTGGGACGGCGAGCGGTTCGCCGTCATCGGCGACGGCCCGGCCCCGCAGGCGTCACCCGCCCCCGACGTGGTGCTCTGCCGCATCCTGTGGCGCTTCGCGGTCCGTCTGCTGGCCGCCGGGCATCACCACCCGTGGCCGTGGCCGCTGCAGGCCGACCAGCTCACGCTGACGCTCTGCGGGATGGCCGGACGCTCGTTCGACCAGGACGAGCTCGATCTGGCCCGCAAGCTGGACGCCGAGCTCGGCCGGCCCGCCGAGCCGGGCGGGACGGCTCCCGCCTACCGTGACCTGCTCCGGACCCGGGACCGCCTGGCCGACCAGCTCACCGCGGCCCTGGCCAGGATCGGCCGGTTGGAGACCAAGCTCACCTACCGTGAGCGGGAGCTGGTCAGGGCGCGCGCCAAGCTGCGCAGGACCCAGCGCAAGGCCTCGGCGTACCGCAGGACGCTCGGCTACCGCCTGTCACGACGGCTGTCCCGGCCGCGCAAGGTGGCCCGCAGGGTCATGCGCCTGCTGTCCGGCTGAAGCCGAACCGTCCGGTCGAAGCCGAACTGTCCGGCTGAAGCAGAATCGTCCGGCGAAGTTGAAGCGTCCGGCTGAAGAACCGTCCGGCTGAAGAACAGGAGCTCACGTGCCGGTCCTTTCCGTGATCGTGCCCTTTCACAACGTCGGCAAGTACCTCGGCCCCTGCCTGGACTCGCTGGCGGCGCAGCGGTTCCGGGACTTCGAGGTGATCTGCGTGGACGACGGCAGCCGCGACGACGGCGCCGCCGTGGTGGCGGCCAGGGCGGCGGCGGACGGGCGCATCCGCCTCATCCAGCAGGCCAACCTCGGCGTCGGGCGCGCACGCAACGCGGGTGTGCGGGAGGCGAGCGGCCGCTACCTGGCCTTCGTCGACGGCGACGACATGGTGCCGCGGGCGGCGTTCCAGCGCCTGGTGACCTCGCTCGAGTCGACCGGCTCCGACCTCGCCTGCGGGAACGTCATGCGCCTGCACCGCAACCTGCTCGTCCCGTCGTGGGCGCACAGGGAGGCGTTCGCCGAGCCGGCCGCCCGCACTCACATCACCCGCCACCGGCTGCTGATCCGCGACCGCATGCTGTGGAACAAGGTCTACCGGCGCTCCTTCTGGGACGCGCTCGGGCTGAGCTTCCCCGACCGGATGTACGAGGACCAGCCGGTCGCCATCGCCGCCCATGTGGGCGCGGGCGCGGTGGACGTGCTGCACAAGGTCGTCTACCACTGGCGTCAGCGCGACGAGCCGGGCGCCTCGATCACCCAGCGCCGCCTGGAGCCGGACAACCTGCGCGATCGCCTGCTGTCGGTGCTGGAGACGGCCGCGCTGCTGGACGCGCGGGCGCGCAGGCTCAGGCCGGAGTTCGACCGGGACACGCTGGAGATCGACATGGCGGTCGCGGTCGAGGCCATCGCCGGGCTCGGCGCCGACGCCGACGACGCCCTCGTGGACCTGGTCGTCCGGTATCTCGACAGTGTGCGGCCGGACGTGCTGCCGCGCGTGCCGTACGCTCTCCGCCTCCTGGTGCACCTGCTGCACCAGCGCCGCCTGGACGAGGTGGCGCACGTCTTCGCGCAGGCGCGCGACGGTCTCCTCCACCCGCCGGTCGGCTCCGCGGGGCTGCTGCGCAAGCGCTGGTACGGCCGGCATCCGGCCTTGCCGGGGCACCTGTCGGAGGTGTCGGAGGAGCTGAGCCCGACGGCCAGGCTGGTGGAGCTGGAGTGGCGCGGCGGCGTGCTGCGCGGTGCCGGCCGGGTGGGCGTCGGCCGGTTCGACGTGAGCGAGCTGGACCGGGTACGGGTGAGCGTGTGGCTGGAGGAGCGCAGGACCGGCGACCGGATGCCGCTCTCGGTGGAGAGCGCGTCCCCGACCTGGGAGAACGTCGAGCTGCCCGATGGCGGGTGCGTGCCGGAGCACGCGTTCCCGTTCCGGTTCGCCTTCGACCCGGCCGCCCTGACGCCTGAGCGGATCGCCCGGCTCGGCCACTGGGACCTGCGCGTCGGGCTCAAGGGGCCGGGCCTGCGGCTGGAGGGCAAGGTGCGCGGCGACCGCCGGCTGCCGCCCGCAGCTCCGCCGCCGCGCCGCCGCGCGGGTGTGTGGCTGGTCCCGGCGCTCGCCTTCAGGGGCGCGTGGGGGCTGCGGCTGCGCCGGGCCGGCGCGCTGGTACGGCACTGCGAGGTGGACGGCGGTGACCTGGTCTTCTCCGGCGAGCTGGCGGATCCGGGCGACGGCGAGCCGGTGGTCAGGCTGGTGCGCAGGAGCGACGGCGAGGAGATGTACTTCCCCGCGACGCTGGCGGGGCGCGAGTTCCACGCCCGGGTGCCGCTGGCGGGCATCGACGAGTCCGTCGGCGAGGAGTCGTGGTGGGAGGTCGTCGTCGACCAGGGGCGGGCGATCCGGACCCTTGTCCGCACCCAGGAGCGTCAGCCCGTGCGGGTCGAGGGCCGCAGCTTCCTCGTCGACAGGAGCGACGACGGCTGCCTGCTGCTGCTGGAGCGCTGAGTCAGGCCAGGACGGCGGTCAGGCGCTCGACGACCCGGTCCTGCTCGGCGTCGGTGAGGTCGGGGAAGAGCGGCAGCGAGAGCTGCTCGGCGTAGTAGGCCTCGGCCGCCGGGCACAGGCCGCGCCGGTAGCCGAGGTCCTCGAAGACCGGATGCCAGTAGGCCGGCAGGTAGTTGACCTGCACCCCGATGCCGGCCGCCCGCATGCGCTCGTAGACCTCGCGCCTGCGGCCGTCGCCGATCCGTACGGGATAGAGGTGCCAGCTGGGAGAGGTGTAGGGCCGCTGGGCGGGCAGGGTGAGGCCGGGCAGCCCGGCGAGCAGCGTGTTGTAGCGGGCGACCAGCTCGGCACGCCTGGCACGGAAGCGGTCCAGCCGCCTCAGCTGGCTGACGCCCAGGGCGCAGAGCACGTCGGGCAGCCGGTAGTTGAGGCCGAAGTCGTGCACCTCCTGGTGCCAGCCGCCGTGGTCGGGGTCGCGCTGCTCGACCGGGTCCCTGACCAGGCCGTGGTTTCTGAACCTGGCCGCCCTGGCGAGCCTGCCGGGGTCGGCCGCCGCGACCGCGCCGCCTTCGGCCGTGGTCACGGTCTTGGTCGGGAAGAAGGAGAACGTGGTCAGGTCGGCGAGCGCGCCCACCGGCCGGTCCTTGTAGACCGAGCCGATGGAGTGGGCGGCGTCGCCGATCAGCACCGCGCCGCAGCGGTCGGTGAGCGCGCGCAGCTCGTCGTAGTCGGCGGGATGACCGGCGTAGTCCACGGCGGTGATCGCGCGGGTCCGGCCGGTGACCAGGGCGGCGGCGGAGTCCGGGTCGAGGTTGCCGGTGTCGGGCTGCACGTCGGCGAAGACCACCCGGGCGCCGCGCAGCGCGGCGGTGGCGGCCGTGGCGACGAACGTCAGCGGTGAGGTGATCACCTCGTCGCCCGGCCCGGCCCCGGCGGCCACATAGGCGACGTGCAGGGCCGCCGTGCCCGAGGTGACCGCCACGCACGGCACGCCGCCCGTCCACCGGGCCAGCTCCGACTCGAACAGGCCGACCGCCGGGCCGGTGGTCAGCCAGTCGCCGCGCAGCACCTCGGTCACCGCCCGGACGTCGTCCTCGGCGATGGACTGCCGGCCATAAGGAAGCATCAGGCGCCGGCCGGGACCAGGGCGCGCAGGTCGTCGACCGACAGCCAGCGGTCGTTGGCGTCGGAGCGGTAGGCGAACCCCTCGGGCAGCGACTCGCCGCCGGCCGGCGGCACGTAGCCCCAGTCCGCGATCGTGGGCTGCACGACGTAGCGGTCGGCCAGGCGCAGGGCCCTGCGGCCGTCGTCGGGACTGATCATCTCCTCGTGCAGCTTCTCGCCCGGCCTGATGCCGATCTCGTCGATCGGGCAGCCCGGCGCCAGCGCGTCGGCCAGGTCGAGGATGCGCATGCTCGGGATGCGCGGCACGTAGAGCTCGCCGCCCTGCATCAGCTCGAAGGAGTCGACCACGAACCTGACGGCCTGGTCGAGGGTGATCCAGAAGCGGGTCATCCGCTTGTCGGTGATCGGCAGGGTGCCGCCCTGCGCGGCCAGGCGCTGGAAGAACGGCACCACCGAGCCGCGGCTGCCGAGCACGTTGCCGTAGCGCACCACGGAGAAACGGGTCTCGTGGCTGGCGGCGTAGTGGTTGGCCGACACGAACAGCTTGTCGGCGACCAGCTTCGTCGCGCCGTACAGGTTGATCGGGCTGGAGGCCTTGTCGGTGGACAGCGCCACGACCTTGCGCACGCCGCAGTCGATGGCGGCCTCCACCACGTTCTGCGAGCCGCCGACGTTGGTCCGGACGTACTCGAACGGGTTGTACTCGGCGGTGTCGACCTGCTTGAGCGCGGCGGCGTGGACGACGTACTCGACGCCGTGCATGGCGCGGGTCAGGCGCTCCCTGTCGCGGATGTCGCCGATGAAGTAGCGCAGCCGCTCGTCCTCGCCGAGAAGCTGGCGGAGCTCGTACTGCTTGAGCTCGTCGCGCGAGAACACCACCATCCTGCGCACGCCGAGCGAGTCGAGCGCGTGGCGGATGAACGTCCTGCCGAAGGACCCCGTGCCTCCGGTGACCAACACTGACGATCCACTGAGAATGCTCAAGGGGTCCCCCGAACTAGCGGCTACGGCCCAGAAGCCTGGCCGGTAGCATAACGCAGCCAATCAATGACGCACAGTCACACGGGGAAATGGGGCATCGGTGCGTATTGTCGGAATCATTCAGGCTCGCATGGGGTCCACGCGGCTGCCCGGCAAGGTCCTGCGCGACCTCGGCGGCCGCACGGTGCTGGGGTGGGTGGTCCGTGCCGTACGCGAGTCGCAGGCGGTCGACGAGCTGGTGGTGGCCACCACGGTGCGGGCGGAGGACGACGCGGTGGCGGCCGAGTGCCGGGCCCTGGGCGTGCCCTGCCACCGGGGGCCGGTGGACGACGTCCTCACCAGGTTCGTGCAGGTGATGGCGGGGCGTCCGGGTGACGCGGTCATGCGCTTCACCGCCGACTGCCCGCTGCTCGACCCCGCGATCATCCGCGAGGCGGCCCAGGTCTACCGGGCGCTGCCGGGGCTCGACTACCTGAGCACCGGCCTGGCGGGAACGCTGCCGCGCGGGCTCGACGTGGAGATCGTCGGCCTGCCCGCCCTGCGCCGCGCCGACCAGCGCGCCGACGGCTACCACCGGACCCACGTGACCTCCTACGTCTACTCCCACCCCGGCGACGCCCGCCTGCTCGGCCTGGCCTACCCGCCCGGCGCCGCCGACCTCCGGGTGACCCTGGACACCGAGGACGACTGGCGGCTCATCTCGCGCGTGGTTGGGGAGCTGGGCGATGGGTGCGTCCCGATGCGGGCCCTGGTGGCCTGGCTGCGGGCCAGACCGGAGGTATGCCGCCTCAACGCGCACATCACCCAGAAGGAGCTGCAGGACGCGTGACCGCGAGTGAGCCCCCATCGATGCGGCGGGTCGGTATTCGCTGCGACGCCGGGGCCGCGATCGGCGTCGGCCACCTGGTGCGGTGTGTCGCGCTCGCCGAGGAACTGACCGCGCGCGGGGTCGAGGTGGTCTTCCTCGGTGCGGTGTCCGGCTCGCCGTGGGCCGCCGAGCAGCTACGGGCCCGAGGATTGCCGCTGGTCCCGGCCCCGCGCGAGCCCGCGCTCCTGGCCTCCCTGGTGGACGAGCTGTGCCTTGACGCCGTGGTGCTCGACTCCTACACGCTCGCCCCAGGTACGGGGGCGGCCCTTCGAGCGGGCCGCGATTCGTGGGCGGGCCTCTCGGGGCGTGGGCCGGTGGTGCTGGCGATCATCGACGGGGATCCGCTCGGGCAGGAGGCCGACCTCTACCTCGATCAGAATCTCGGCGCCGAACACCGCCCCTTCCCCGCGCTGCCGGGGTCCCGAGCGTCGCGGCCGGGTGGGGCGAGGCGGCTGGCGGGGGCGTCGTACGTGCTGCTGCGTGACAGTGTGCGGCGCTGCCGCCGGTCGGCGTGGGCGCGGAGCGTGCCGCGGGTGCTCTGCTTCTTCGGCGGCACCGACAGCGCCGGAGTCGCGCCCGCCTGGGCGGCGGCCCTGCGCCGGACGGGACTGCCGTACGAGGCCGCGGTGGTCAGTCCGGTGCCCTTCGGGGCGGAGGGGCGGGTGCGGGTGATCCCGCCGACGGACAGGTTGCCCGAGCTGATGGCCGAGGCGGACCTGGTGCTCACCGCCGCCGGATCCGCGAGCTGGGAACTGCTCCACCTGGGCGTCCCCACCGCGCTGACCTGGGTGGCCGACAACCAGTCGGCCGGGTACGAGGCGCTGGTGCGCGGCGGCCTGGCGGCCGGCCTCGGCCCTGAGCCCGGCCCGGAGGCCGTCGCCACGCTGGCCCGCCTGCTCGCCACGCCGGCGCTACGGGAGGAGTACGGCAGGCGCGGCAGGAGCCTGATCGACGGCCGGGGCCGCGAACGCGTCGCCGACGCCCTCCTGGACCCCAGCGTCAGAGGAGGTCCCAGGTGAGCGGGGTGCCGAGGGGGGTGTCGCGGGTGAAGGCGCGGCCCATCACGTCGGCCGCGGCGTCCGGGGGCAGGCCGCCGGCGGGCCGGATGGAGCGCACGTTGAGCTCGGTCACCGGCTCACCGGCTCGCACGTCCCGCACCACGTACAGGGACCGGCGGAACCGCAGCCCCTCGCGCTCGCTGGGGCGGGGGCCGATGACGGGGGAGCCCAGCGACTGCCAGGCGCGCTCGCTCTCCACGACCAGCGCGGCGAGCTCGTGCGGCTCCAGGGAGAACGCCGCGTCCACCCCGCCGGCGTCCCGTGACAGCGTGACGTGCTTCTCGATCAGGCAGGCGCCGAAGGCGACGGCCGCGAGGGCGGCACCGAGGCCGGGGGTGTGGTCGGACAGGCCGGTGACCGCGCCGGTGATCGCGGCGAGCAGCGGGAGGGAGCGCAGGTTGCTCTCGGCGGGAGAGGCGGGGTAGGAGGCGGTGCACGACAGGACGGCGAGCTGGTCGCAGCCGGCGGACCTGGCGGCGGCGACGGCCGTGTGGATCTCCGCGATGGAGGCCATCCCGGTGGAGATGATCAGCGGCTTGCCGGTGGCCGCGGCCAGCCTGATCAGAGGGAGGTCGACGATCTCCGAGGAGGCGATCTTGTAGGCGGGGGCGTCGAGCTTCTCCAGCAGCTCGACGGCCGTGGGGTCGAAGGGCGAGGAGAAGGGGATGAGCCCGTGCTGCCGGGCCCGGGCGAAGATCGGCTGGTGCCAGTCCCAGGGGGTGTGGGCGCGCTCGAAGAGCTGGTAGAGGCGCTCGCCGCCCCACAGGTCGTGCCATGCGCCGATGCGGAAGGCGGGGCCGTCGGAATCGACGGTGATCGTGTCGGGGCGGTAGGTCTGCAGCTTCAGCGCGTGCGCGCCGCTGGCGGCCACCGCGTCGACGATCGACAGCGCGCGCTCCAGGCTGCCGTTGTGGTTGCCGGACATCTCGGCGATGACGAACGGCGGCTCGCCGGGCCCAACGGCCCGGCCCGCGATCTCGATCATGGGTCCTTCTCCCTGGTCAGCTCGACGGCGACGACCTCACGGCACAGCCCGGCCAGCTCCAGCTCGTAACCGGCGACCTCGGCGAACCCGAACCGGCGGTGCAGCCGCCGGACCGGCTCGTTGCAGGCGAGCACCTCGCCGCGCAGCGTGGTCAGGCCGAGCGGCCCGAAGGCGTGCTCGATGGCCGCGCGCTCCAGCCCGATCCAGGCGGCCAGCAGCTCGCCCGACCGCTCCAGCCCGGCCAGGTCGAGGTAGAAGGCCCAGTCGGCGCTCCTGCCCCCGGCGGTCAGGCCGGAGAAGGACACCACGCCGGCGGCGGCCCCCCGGTGCTCGTAGATCAGCACCCGCCTGGCCGGGTCGTTCCTGACCATGGCCCACCAGCGGGCGTGCTCGGCCTTGGTGATCGTGTGGGTGGTGAAGCTGGACGCCCGCACCCGCGGGTGGTTGCGCCAGCGGCGCATCGCGGGGAGTTCGTGCTCTTCGACGTCTCTGAGCACCGCCCCTCCTTACGTGCTGCGTTCGATCCATTGCACAACGTAGCGTAAAGAATCGCTTCCCCGGGGGAACGCCGAGGCATCCTGCCCTCATCTGACCCAGTGACCGAAGGAGCGTGCGGCATGATCCCCCTGCTCAGCATCGTCGTCCCCATCTACAACGTGGAGCCGTACCTGGCCGAATGCCTGAAGTCGCTGGCCGCCCAGACGCTTGAGGACTTCGAGGTCATCATGGTCGACGACGGCTCGGCCGACGGCAGCAGGCGGCTGGCGGAGGACTTCGCCGCCCGCGACTCCCGCTTCGCCCTGCTGGACCAGCCGCACCAGGGCCCGGGGCCGGCCCGCAACCTGGGCCTGCGGCACGCCCGCGCCCCCTTCCTGGCCTTCGCCGACGGTGACGACGTCGTGCCGCCGTCGGCGTACGAGCTGCTCGTCTCCTCGCTGCGGGAGACCGGCTCGGACCTGGCGTGCGGCGGGGTGCTGCGGATCGAGGACGGCGAGCCGGGGCCGTCGTCGCTGCACGAGAAGGTGTTCAGGCGAAAGGTGTTGTGCACGCACATCATGGACAGGCGCTCGCTGGTCAGGGACCGCACGGTGTGGAACAAGGTCTACCGGGCGGACTTCTGGCGCCGGCGCGGGCTGACGTTCGCCGCCGGGATCTACGAGGACGTGCCGGTGGCGATGCGCGCCCATGTCCTGGCGACGAGCGTGGACGTGCTCGACGACGTCGTCTACCACTGGCGCAGGCGCGACAGCGGCGAGGTGTCGATCACCCAGCGGCGCACCGAGCTGTCCAACCTGGCCGAGCGCCTGGCCGCCATCCGGTCCGTGCGCGCCTTCCTCGACGACACGGCCCCGGAGCTGACGGACGCCTTCGACAGCCTGGTGCTGGAGAAGGACATCCTGTTCCTCTTCCAGGCGCTGGAGGGCGGCCTGGACGCCGGGCCGGTGCTCGACCTGGCCAGGCAGTGGCTGGCCGAGCTGAGTCCCTCCGCCCTCGCCGCCGCGCCGTCGCTGCGGCGGCTGGAACTCCACCTGGTACGGCGCGGCCTGATCAAGGAACTGCGCCGGGTGCGCAACTTCCGGCGGGCCGCGACCGAGGGCACCCGCATCGTGCCGCGCGGCTGGCGGGAGACGAAGTGGTACGGCGACTACCCGTACTTCCGCAACCGCAGGCTCGCGATCCCGCGCGAGGTGTACGACGCGCAGGCGGAGATCAAGCTGCTGGCCACCGTCGAGACGTGCGAGTGGACCGGCAGGGAGTTCGTGCTGCGCGGGCAGGTGGCGCTCCACCGGGTCAAACGGGGGCCGGACCGGCTGAACCTGTGGCTCACCGACGGCAGGCGCAAGGTGCCGCTGGAGCTGAAACGGGCCGGCAGTCACGGCTTCGTGGCCACGGTCGATCCACGGCGGCTCGAAGGCGGCGGCCCGACCTGGCGGCTGCACGCGCGCACCGAGACGCGGGGGCTCGTGCTCAAGGCGGTGTTCCGGGATGCCGAGAAGAAGCGGACTTGGCGGCTTTCGGTGGCGGGATGGTCAAGAAGAGGCATGGACATCCCCCAGTAGTTCCAGAGAGTAATAGTTCAAACGCGACTCGTGGCCATGCTGTAGTCCATGAGGACCTATTCGCTCGATGACGTCCACGAGACACGCAAGCGGAGAGACTCCTGGTGGACCGTGTACTTCGTGGACCCGGTCGCCTGCCGGGTCGCGCTCGTGGTCGCCAACCGCACGCGGATCACGCCGAACGAGCTCACGGTTTTCTCGCTGGCCCTCGGCCTGGTCTCGGCCGTGTTCCTGGCGACGGACCGGCTGGCCGCCGGGGCGGTGATGTTCTACCTGAGCTTCATGATCGACTGTGTTGACGGCAAGGTGGCCAGGCTCAAGGGCACGGGGACGCCCTTCGGCCTCTGGCTGGACTACGTCGGCGACCGGGTCAGGGTGGTGCTGTGCGCGGCGGGGCTCGCCTACGGGCAGTACACGCTGACGGGGGACGCCGGCTACATCGTGCTCGGCGCGGCGCTGGCCGTGCTGGACCTGTTCAGGTACGTGAACGCGCCGCAGATGAAGCGGGTTCGCGAGGCGATCAGGGAAGGGCGGGCCGAGGCGGAGCTGGAGGGCCTGGTGCCGGCGCCGAGGCTGGGCCGGCCGGTCCGGCGGATGCCGTCCTTCCTGCGGCGGCTCAACAGGTTCCTGGCCCGTCGCCGGGTTCGCTCGCATCTCATCAGCGGCATCGAGTTTCACGCCGCGGTGTTCGTGATCGCGCCGCTCATCGGGGCGGCGGCGCTGATCCCGATCTCGGTGGTAGCCAGCGTCCTGCTGCTTGCCAACGAAATCTTCCTTGTCTACCGGATGTGGCTCTTCACGCGCAGGCACGAGGTGCCCCAGAGGAGCCGAGAGCACGTTCTCGTCTAAGTTTTCGGGGGGTTCGACATGTCCGATCGGCCAGTATTCGTCATAGGTTGCCCGCGCTCCGGCACCACGATGCTGCAGCTCATGCTGCACTCGCACCCGCGGCTCGCGGTGCCGCCGGAGACCCGGTTCCTGATGCCCGCCTACTACCGGCGCCGCTCGTTCGGCGACCTGCGCGACGCCTCGCGCCGCCGCTCGCTGGCCGAGTGGATCGCGACCGACCGCAGCACCAAGTTCCGCGAGCTGAAGATCGACAAGAACGACTTCATCGAGCAGGCCGTGGCCGGCCCCGGCTCGCTCGGCTCGGTGATCGGGACCGCGTTCCGGATGTACGCCGAGCGGTTCGGCAAGCCGCGCTGGGGCGACAAGCGGCCCAGCTACGTCAAGCACACCGACCTGCTCCTCAGGCTCTTCCCCGACGCCCAGTTCATCCACCTGATCAGGGACGGCCGCGACTGCGTGGCCTCGCTGAAGGAGATGCCCTGGTACACGCACGACTCCTTCCACGCCGTCTCCACCTGGGCCGAGGCCATCGACGCGGGTGACCGGCTGAGGCGGGCGATGCCCGAGGACAGCTACTTCGAGCTGCGCTACGAGCACCTCACCGACGATCCCTCGACCGAGCTGAAGAAGCTCTGCGAGTTCCTCGGCGAGGACTTCGCGCCGTCCATGGTCTCGCCGCGCGAGGCGGCCAGCATCGCCGTGCCCGTGCACAAGGTGTGGCACAGCAACACGCACGGCGAGGTCACCCGCAGCCGGGTGGGCAGCTGGGCCAAGCGCCTGGACGCGTGGGAGATCGCGCTCTGCGAGCACGTGCTGGGCGAGCGGCTGGAGGCCCACGGCTACGAGCTCACCGGGGCGGCGCCGGCGGCCAAGGAGCACCTGGCGGCCTGCCAGAAGACGATGGCCAAGCGCCGGGCCAGCCGGATGCGCAAGGCCATGCGCGACCGGTTCAACCGGCTGCGCGAGCCGAGCCCGGTGGCGGCCATGCTCACCTCCGGCCAGCGGGCGATCGCCGGGGTTCCGCAGCAGCGCCACGAGTCGCCGGAGCTGGCCGAGCGAGCCGGGTGACTCAGCGCTCGATGTGCTGAAACAGCGACTCCCAGCGATCCAGGACGGGGTCGAGCCGGAAGGCCGCCGTCCTGGCCCGAGCGGCGGCGCCCACCTGCCGCCGCTCCCGCTCCGACCCCATGAGCCGGGCCAGCTCGGCGCCGAACGCGTCCACGTCCCCCGGCGGGACCAGCACCGGGCCCGCCGACCTGACGCCGCCCGACACGTCGAACGCCACCGCCGGCACCCCGTACGCGGCCGACTCCAGCAGCACCACGGGCAGGCCCTCGTGCTCGCTGGTCACCGCCAGGATCGAGGCGTCCAGGTACTCCTCGGGCATCAGCGCGGCGGGCACCCGGCCTCTGAAGACCACCCGGTCCACGATGCCCTCGCGGGCGGCGTGGGCCCGTAGCCGTTCGAGCTCGCCGCCGTCGCCGACGAGGTGCAGCTGCCACGGCCGCGGCGCGCCGGACCTGGCGAAGGCGCTGATCAGCCGGTCGAACCGCTTGACCCCTTCCAGCCGGCCCACGCCCAGCACGCGGGGCGTCGTCAGGGGTGACGTGCTCTCCGGCCAGGCGGCCAGCGGGTTCGGCAGCGCCCAGGCATTGGGCAGCAGCGCGTGCTCGGAGAACAGCCGCGCGTCGTCGTCGCTGAGGAAGACGGCCTGGTCGAGGTTCGGGTAGTGCCTTCTGATCGAGCCGAGGTGCCAGCAGCCGCGGGCATGTTCGTACGAGCCGTGGTACTGGCCGATCGGCCGCAGTGAGCCGGGCAGCAGGCCCGACAGGCGGGTCACCACCGAGGGCGAGGTCAGCACCGCGTACCCCGGCCGCATCAGGCCGAGCAGCTCCGTCAGCCGGCGGTCGGCCAGCCTGCGGGCCAGCCGTCCCTGCGGGCGCACCGGGCTCCGGCTGATCAGGTGCCGCCGGTAGCGGGGCTCGTCGACGTAGCGGAACGGCGCGGCGGACCGGTGCAGGCCGATGACGTGCACCTCGTGCCCACGCCCGGCCAGCCCCTGGGCCAGCGTGTGCGTCACCTGCTGGACGCCGCCGAGCGTGTCGGCGTCCAGGCACGTGAAAACGATGTTGACCGCCCTGTTCACCGCTCGCTCCCGGTGAAGAAGTCCGTCACGATCCGGTGCGCCGCGTCGCCGCGCTCCTCGGCGCACCACAGCTCGCGGAAGGCCGCGTACCGGTCGGCGTAGGAGTCGTGCACGGCGGGCAGGTCGCGCAGCTTGCCGATCAGCTCCTCGGTCGTGGTCACGCACGGGCCGGGGGCGATGGACGGCAGGTCGTGGTAGACGCCCCGCTCCGACAGCCGGTACTCGTCCCAGTCGTCGATGAGGAACAGCATGGGCTTGCCGGTCAGCGCGTAGTCGCACATCACCGACGAGTAGTCCGTCAGCAGCGCGTCGGAGGTCAGCATCAGGTCGTTGATCTCGGGATAGGACCCGGCCGGGCGGACGAAGTGCCGCAGGTGCTCCGGCGGCCGGAACCGTTCGACCGGATGGGTGCGCAGGACCAGCACCCACTCGTCCGCCAGCTCCCTGGCCATCAGCGCCAGGTCCGCCCGGACCGACCGGCCGCTGCCCTTGGCCCGGTCTCGGTAGGTGGGCGCGTACAGCAGGACCTTGCGATCCGGCGGGATCTCCAGGCGGCGCCTGACGTCGTCGGTGACCTCGCCGCGCATCAGCGCGTCGCAGCGCGGCGTGCCGCACCGGTAGACCTTGCCGGTGTAGCCGTTGGACGGCACGAAGCGGCGCGCGAACTCGGCGCTCGGCGCCACCAGCGCGTCCCACCGGGCCACCGCCGCCCGCCACCGCTCGCGCGGCCGGTCGAAGTCGGCGCGCAGGTCGGGGGCGTCGAACCCGATGGACTTGATCCCCTGCCCGTGCCAGGTCTGCAGGTAGCGGGTACGGCGCGGCTTGGGGTAGTCGAGCGGGAAGCCGTGACTGTCCACCCAGTAGCCCGCGCGGGCCATGGCCCAGATGTAGGCCCAGCTCCCGCGGCGTACCAGGCGGGCGTCGGAGGGGAAGTTGCGGCGTCCCTTGGCCACCGACCAGACCACCTCGATGGGCAGGTCGCGGCGGCGCAACTCCTCGTAGACGGCGCGCGGGCTGCCGGTGTAGCCCTTGCCGACGTCGGCCTCGAACAGCGCCAGGTCCCTGCGCGGCGGCAGCACCTTGATCAGCGCCTTGTAGACGCGCAGCTTCATCGCCGGCGTGCTGAGCCTCTTCAGCGCCTTGCGCCCGAGCCTGCGCGCGAAGGACCGCCTGGTCCGCTTCGCCCGCACGCACAGGTAGGCCGCGTACCCCTCGGCCCGCACCGTGCCGCCCGGCAGCTCGATGGGCTTCATGGCCGAGTCGACCAGCAGCCGGTCGGTGGTGGTGCGGCCGTCGGAGAGCCGGGTGAAGCCGATGCGCGGGTCGCACTTCCCCTTCGGCTCGAACGTGATCTCGCTGACGTAGCCGCCCTCGCCCGACGCCTGCGGCTCGATCGGGATCCGCTTCCCGCCGGCCCGCAGGAACGCCTTCCAGTCCACGGGCAGCGCGCCGAAGGGGTCGTAGGTGTGCACGGTCATCCTGACCCGGTCGCCGGCCTGGGCGATCTCCGCCACTTCGTGCCGCAGCCGGGCGGCCGAGAACGGCAGCTCGGCCAGGCGCAGGTCGGTGATGTCCATGCCGGGGGAGACCGTGGTGCCCCAGTAGGTGCGGCCGTCGATCCGGACGGCGGCGCGCGGGGCCGCCCTCGGCCCGGTGAGCGAGCCGGCGGCGATGCGGAGGTCGTCGATCCGGTCGTCCAGGATGAGGTGGCAGCAAACCCGGGCCATCGGCTCGATCCGGTCGAACACCTCGGGGGAGAACTCCTCCAGGTACGGCCTGACGATCGCGGCGAACTCCTTCACCCAGACCCGGTCCCTGGTCGGCAGCGGGTTGAGGTAGACGCGCAGGTCCTGGTGCAGGAAGCGGAACCGCCGCGCGGGCAGCAGGTGGGCCAGGCCGTGGGCGCGCAGGACGTCGTCGCTGCGCCGGGCCGCGACGACCCGGTGGCGCACGTTGTCCATCTCCTTGATGCTGAGCGAGATGGAGGTGCCGCCGCACGCCCGGTGCCAGTGGTAGACGACCCACGGCACGACCGCGAACCGGCGGGCGAGCGCGTACAGCTCGGTGGCGAAGGGGTGGTCCTCGTAGTGGATGTCCTCGGGGAAGCGCAGCCCGCTGTCCCTGAGGAAGCGCACGTCGTAGAGCTTGTTGGTGCTGAAGGAGTCCAGGAACAGCTCCGGCTCCTCGCCGATGCCCGCCACCACCCGCCGCCTGGCGAACAGCGTCGGATAGTACGGGCGCAGCCGCCCGCTCGACTCGTACAGCCGGGAGATCTGCCCGGACACGAAGTCGGCGCCGGTCCGCTCGATCTCGGTGAGCAGGCTCTTGCAGGCGTGCCTGGGCAGCTCGTCGTCGCTGTCGAGATACATCAGATACGGCGCGGTGGCGGCGGCCAGGCCGTCGTTCCTGGGCGCGCCGCAGCCGCCGCTGTTGGCAGGTCTGCGCACGTAGCGCACGCGGGAGTCGCTCTCCATGAGCTCGGCGACGACGCGGGGCGTCTCGTCGGTGCTCGCGTCGTCGACGACGATCACCTCAAGGTCGCGCAGCGACTGGCACAGCACCGAACGCACGGCCCTGGGCAGACGGGGCGCGTCGTTGTAGGTGATCACGACGACGGTGCAGTCCGGCATGCCATCCCCCCGAGAGTCATGGGGGTGGCATTCCCTCAGTTCAGGACGTGTGTCCGTACTTGATGGGCTTTTTGCCGAAAATCAGCGTGTGAGTCGACGGATCAGCCAGCCGACGAACACCAGCGCCGCCAACGCGCCGAGCACCGGAGCCACCCGCTTGAGCAGCGGCCGGCCGGCGATCTCCAGCAGGTCGAGCGCCTCCTCGTCGGGCGTCAGCGAGGTGCGGGTCGTACCCGACGGACGTACGTCAGGCTCGGGTACGGCGACCAGGTGACGGTCCCCCTCGACCGACGCCCCTTCGACCGCCGCTCCCTCAGCCGGCGCCTCCTTCGGCGCCTCCTTCGGCGTCTCCGGGGTGGGTTCGGCGAGTAACTCGGCGAGGTTGACGGCGAACCGGTCGATCAGCTTCGACCCGACCTCGGCCATCACCCCGCGCCCGAACTGCGCGGGCCGGCCCGTCACGTTGAACGTGGTCTCCACGGCCACCGCCGTCGAGCCCTCACCCGGGGTGAGCCGTGCCTTGACGGTGGCGGCCGCCGTGCCGGAACCCCGTGACTCCTTGCCGGACGCCCGCAGGGTGAGCGTGTGAGAGTCCTTGTCCACGTCCTCGAATCTGGCCGAGCCCCGATAGGTGACGGTGATCGGCCCGACCTTGACCTTCATCCTGCCGGTGAACTCTTCGCCCTCGAAGACATCCAGCGTCGCCCCCGGCAGGCACGGCGCGACCCGCTCGACGTCGAGCAGCACCGCCCAAGCCTGCTCGACCGGAACCGGGACAGTGAACTCGTGCTCGAACCGCATCGCCATCGATCCGCTCCTTCCCGCTGGTTGCGAGCGTACGTGTCGTGGGGGCGCCTCGAAAGAGGTGCGCCCCCACGCGAACCGGATCAGACGGACCCGGCGGCCTTCCGCACGGCCCGATGCGTCAGCACCCGGGCCAGGTGCCGGCGATAGTCGGGCTGGGCGTGCAGGTCGCCCGGCGGCGAGGTGTCCGCCGCCGCCTCCGCGCACGCCTGCCGAACCTGGCCCGACTCCCCGCCGGGCGGCTCCCCGTCAGCCAGCTCCAGGCCCTGCAGCGCGGTCTCGGCCGCGTGCGCCCGCAGCGGTGTCGGAGCCATGTTCGTCAGCGCGATCCTGGCCTCCTGGATCGCGCCGTTGGAGCGCCTGACCGCCGCGGCCACGCCCACGATCGCCCAGGCCTGCGCCGTACGCTGGAACTTCTCGTAGTGGAAGCCCCACCCGGCCCCGAGCTTCGGGATCTTCACCCCGACCAGGATCTCGCCCTGCCGCAGCGACGACTCCAGGTAGTCGACGAAGAACTCCGCCGCCGGGATCTCCCGCTCGCCCTCGGCCGACCTCGCGACGAGGACGCCGTCCAGCGCCACCACCACCGCGGGCACGTCACCCGCCGGATCGGCGTGTGCCAGCGAGCCGCCGAACGTGCCGCGATGCCGTACCGCGGGATCGGCCACCGTGGCGGTGGCGAGCGCCAGCAGCGGGCAGTCGGCGTTGACCACGCCGGACCGCAGCACCTCGTCGTGCGTGGCCATCGCGCCGATGAAGACGTGGTCGCCGCGATCGTGCACGCCCGCCAGCTCCGGCAGGCGCCCCACGTCGACCAGCTTGGACGGATAGGCGAGCCGCATCCGCAGCAGCGGCAGCAGCGACTGCCCGCCCGCCAGCGCCTTGGCCTCCTCGTCGGCGGCGAGCTCCTGGCACGCCTCGGCGAGCGAGCCGGGACGGGTGTAGTCGAACTGGGCCGGGATCATGGCCGCGCTCCTTCCACTGCCCGCCAGATCCGCTCGGGCGTGCACGGCATCGTGACGTCCCGCACGCCGTACGGGCGCAGGGCGTCCACGATGGCGTTGACGACGGCCGGCGTGGATGCGATGGTGCCCGCCTCGCCGACGCCCTTGGCGCCCAGCGGGTTGCTCGTGGCAGGCGTCTCGGTCCTGTCGGTGGTGAAATCGGGCAGATCCGCCGCCGACGGCACCAGGTAGTCGGCGAGCGTGCTGGTCAGCAGGTTGCCCTCGGTGTCGTACACGGCCTCCTCGAACAGCGCCTGCGCGATGCCCTGGGCGATGCCGCCGTGCACCTGGCCCTCGACGATCATCGGGTTGACCACCTTGCCGATGTCGTCGACCGCCACGTACGAGCGGATCGACACCCTGCCCGTCTCGGTGTCGACCTCGACGGCGCACAGGTGGGTGCCGTGCGGGAAGGAGTAGTTGTCCGGGTCGAAGGTGGCGTCGGAGTCCAGCGTGGGCTCCACCCCGTCGGGCAGGTCGTGCGCGGCGAACGCGGCGAACGCCAGCTCCTGGATCGTCTGCCGCGAGTCGGTGCCCCGCACCGTGAACGCGCCGTCGGCGAACTCCAGGTCGTCGGGTGAGCACTCCAGCGCGTGCGCGGCCAGCCTGCGGGCCTTCTCCCTGACCTTCTCGCACGCCTGCAGCACCGCGACGCCGCCGACGACCAGCGAGCGCGAGCCGTAGGTGTCCATGCCCTTGTGCGAGATCGCGGTGTCGCCGTGGACCACCGTGATGTCCTCGAACGGCACGCCGAGCGCGTCGGCCGCGATCTGGCTCCACGCGGTCACATGCCCCTGGCCGTGCGGCGAGGTGCCGGTGATGACCTCGACCTTGCCGGTGGGCAGCATGCGCACCGAGCCGTGCTCCCAGCCGCCCGCCGCGTATCGTGCCGTGCCCAGCAGCTTGGACGGGGCCAGCCCGCACATCTCGGTGAACGTGCTGACGCCGATCCCGAGCTGGACCGGATCGCCCCGGTCCCGCCGGTCCGACTGTTCGGCCCGCAGCTTGTCGTACCCGAACAGCGACAGCGCCCGGTCGGTCGCCGCCTCGTAGTTGCCCGAGTCGTAGGTCAGGCCGGAGATGGTGGTGTAGGGGAACTCCTCATGCCTGATCCAGTTACGCCGCCGCACCTCCAGCGGGTCCATCTTCAGCTCGGCCGCCAGCTCGTCCATGATCCGCTCGATGCCGAAGGTGGCCTCCGGCCGGCCCGCGCCGCGGTAGGCGTCGGTCGGCATCTTCGTGGTGAACACCCCGGTGCAGCCGAACTCGTACGCGTCCATCTTGTAGATCGCGTTGAACATCGTCGCGCCGAGCAGCGGAATCCCCGGTGTGAGCAGCACCAGGTAAGCGCCCATGTCGGCCAGCAGGTCCACCTGCAGGCCGCGGATGCGCCCGTCGGCCTCGGCCGCGAGCCGGATGTGCTGGATCTGGCCGCGGCCCTGGTGCACGGTGAGGTTGCCCTCGGAGCGGGATTCGTTCCATTTGACCGGCTTGCCGAGCTTGCGGGTGAGCAGCAGGCACAGTACCTCCTCGGCGGTGACCTGCAGCTTGGTGCCGAACCCGCCGCCGACGTCCGGCGCGATGACCCGGATCTTGTGCTCCGGGATGCCGGTGGTCAGCGCCAGCATCACCCGCAGGACGTGCGGGATCTGGGTGGACGACCACAGCGTGAAGGAGTCGCCGTCGGTGGTGGCCACCACCGCCCTGGGCTCCATCGCCGCCCCGATCAGGCGCTGCTGCACGAACGTCCGGTCGATGACGACGGGCGCGTCCCTGAAGGCGGCGTCGACGTCGCCCATGGCGATCTTCATCGAGTACGCCTTGTTGCCCTGCTCGTGTACCTTCGGGCCGTCCTCGGCCAGCGCCTCGGCCAGGTCGACCACCGCGGGCAGCGGCTCGTAGTCGACCTCGATCGCCTCCAGCGCGTCAGCCGCCAGATAGCGGTCCGTGGCGACCACGCAGGCCACCGCCTCGCCCACGTAACGGACCTCCGACACCGCCATCGGCGGGTGGTCCGGGATGAACACGTCCTCCGTCACCGGCCAGGCGCACGGCAGGCTGCCCTGCTCCTCGGCGAGATCCTGGCCGCCGAACACGGCGACCACCCCCGGCAGACCGCGCGCCCCCGACACGTCCACCCTGGTGATCCTCGCGTGCGCCATCGGGCTGCGCAGGAACGCCACATGCAGCATCCCCGGCTGCCTCAGGTTGTCGGTCCACTGGGTGCGCCCGGTCAGTAACCGGGCGTCCTCCTTGCGCTTCCTGGGCCGGCCGACCTCGCTCATGAGCTCTTCACCGCCTGCCCCATCTCCTGGGCGCCCCGACGCACCGCGCGGACGATGTTGCAGTAGCCGGTGCACCTGCAGAGATTGCCCTCCAGGCCCTGCCTGATGGCCTCCTCGGACGGGTCAGGGGTGTCCCTCAGCAGGTCGATCGCGGCCATGACCATGCCGGGCGTGCAGTAGCCGCACTGCAGCGCGTGTTCCTCGTGGAAGGCCCGCTGCATCGGATGCATGGCGCCGTTCGCGCCCAGACCCTCGATGGTGACGACGTCGCAGCCGTCGGCCTGTACGGCCAGCACCGAGCAGCTCTTGACGCTCACGCCGTCGAGCATCACGGTGCAGGCGCCGCAGTTGCTGGTGTCGCAGCCGACAGGAGTGCCGGTCTTGCCCAGCCGTTCTCGCAGTAGGTGAACGAGGAGGAGCCGCGGCTCGACATCCTCCCCGTAGGTGATCCCGTCGACGGTGACGGTGACTCGGGGCATACGTCCTCCCTCAGGAGCAGGGGAAAGGCGGACAACGCCAACGTACGCCGGGGTCGGTTCCGGTCAAGGGCTACTTGCTGCGGATCACCTTCGCGAGGATCGCCACCAGGCCCGCGAAACCCAGTCCGACCACCGTCACCGGCCACAGGATCAGCGCATCCGTGATCGAACCGGTCAAAATCAGGATGCCGAGCACGATGAAGAGAATGCCGCTCAGCAACGCCATCCAGTCGGTCCGGTGCAACCGGCGCGGCCTGTCGAGATCACGCGCCACGGCGCACCTCCAGGTCGCCGACGCCGCCCCTGAGGTTCAGCACGATCGTGGAGACGTCCTCCTCCGGCTTCACCTCGGGGGTGAGCACCTTGTCGAACCGGACGTCCACGCCACCCCGCAGCGACTGGTCCACCTGGATGTCCCCGAGCTTGTTGGTGGCGTGCACCTCCACCCTGGCCGTCGGCGGCACGATCACCGTCAACTGGCCCACCGAGACCGAGGCGTTGAACGTCACCCGCGAACCCGGTTCGAGCCGGAGCTCCGACAGGTCGAGCCGGCCGTCGCCCACGCCCGCGTCGTACAGCCTGCCCGACTCCGCCGCCCTGGTCGGATGCCAGACCGACGCGCCGACCTTCGACGGCAGCCCGCCGAACATCAGGCCCACCCCGATCAGCATCGCGACCACGGTGCCCGCGGCCACCAGCCCGGCGCCCCGGCCCCACCAGGCCGCGATGAGCAGCCCGCCGCCGATGGTGACGAGCATCGCGCCGGCGACGAGCGTGGGATGCACTCCCGAAGGTGATGCGGCCTGGACCGCCACGACGATTCCTCCAACGATGAGGGCCAGCAGGATGGTGATGACGCCGATGAAGGACTTGGGACGCTTCTCACGCGGCGGCCTGACCGGCCGGCCGTACAGTGCGGGGTCGTACGGTGAGTAGCCGCCCCGCCGCATCGGGTCGAGCGGCTGGTACGGGCCGCGCGGCGCGAACGGCTCGCCGTAGGCGGCGTGCGCCGCGGTCCCGGGCATCGGACGCTGCTGCTCGTACGGTCCCGGCCGGCGTCGCGGCTCGCCGCTCGGCGCGTGGTACGGGTACGGGTCCGGGTGGCGCGGTTCGTCGGCGCGTGTCCTGTACGGAGGGTTCTCCGTTTCGCCGGATGGCCGGTCTTCTGCCCCGGCAGAGAGCGTCCCATAGGTATGGATCTCGTCGTTGTCGACCGGCAGGGGCCGAGCGGCGGCCGTGGGGAACTCCGCCGTCGTGGCGGTGGACTCGTCCTGCTCCGGAACCGCCCGCCGGACGGTCTCCTCGGGCTTCGCGGTCGGCTCGGGCGCCGCTGGGGCCCCTGGCACTTGTCGTGCTTCTGGCGCTTCTGGCGCTTCTGGCGCTTGTGCGCCGGCGTGCGCGTGCGCCGTTGTGGTGGGCTCGGGGAACGGTCGCGCGGTGGGGGGCGGCGCCTGCGGGACCGAGGGCGCGCCCGGCCCGGCGGGCTCGTTCAGGCCACCCTGCCGGCGCCTGCGGTTGAGGCGCTCGGGCATGGACCGGGCCAGCCCGAGCAGGTCCACGCCATGGGCGTGCGCGGCCAGCAGCGAGACGGCCAGCACCAGGCCGACCACCAGCGTGCCGGTGCCCAGCCAGACCGTGGAGACGTTGAGGCCCAGGCCGACAGCCAGCACCGCCGTCAGCAACGCGAACACCGTGTCGGCGTCGAAGTCCCGCCGGGTCCACTGCTCGATGAGGCCGGGCCCGCCGTTCGGCTCCTTCATCAGCAGCAGCGCGGCGATGTACAGGAACAGCCCGATACCCGAGCCGAACAGCAGCACGGCGAAGCCGACGCGGAACACCACGGGATCGATGCCGGTGTGCCGGCCCAACCCGGCGCAGACTCCCATGAGGAATCGCCCCTCGCTGCTGCGGCGCAGCGCGCTGGGGGGAGCGACCGGTTCCCGGGGTGGTGCATGCGTCATGTCACCATCGTGGACCCGGTGGCGGGTGCTCTGCATCCGGGAGACCCCTGACCCGACCCGGGGGTTGTTCCCTGATGCCCACGACCGCGCGACATGTGACGATGGCAAATGTTATGGCTGACCAGAAGACTCTCGCCGAGCCCGGCGCCGCAGCGCCCTTCCGCCGCATGATGCGACCCATGGAGGGCCGCCTCGTCGGCGGCGTCGCCCAGGGGCTCGCCACGCAGCTCAAGCTCGACCCTGTGGTGATCAGGCTGGTGTTCGTGCTGCTCAGCGTGGTCGACGGGGTGGGCATGGTGGCCTACGCCGTGCTCTGGATGATCACGCCACGGGAGCCGTACGCAGGGCGGCCGCCTGCCCGTGACTGGAGCCAGCTGTCGGCGTTCACCGCGATCGGTGTGGCGCTGTTCGCGTTCGGCTTCCTGACCGGCGCCTCCAGTGGCGGCCTCGGCATGCTCCCGTTCGCGGTGGGCGGCATCGGCGGGCTGATCCTGTGGCAGCAGGCCGATCCCGAACGCCGCAAGAACTGGGTGAGCGGCGCGACCAAGAGCATCCGGGCCAACCGCGTCCGCACCCTGCTCGGCGTGCTGCTCGTCATCGCGGGCGGGGTGGGCTTCCTGGTCATGGAGGGCCGGATCCAGGAGGCCGGCCAGGGCCTGCTGCTCACGGCGGTGGTGGTCGGCGGGCTCGCGGTCGTCGCCGCGCCGTGGCTCGCCGGCCTGTGGAAGGAGCTGCAGCTCGAACGGCGCGAGCGCATCAGGCAGGAGGAGCGGGCCGAGGTCGCCGCGATGGTGCACGACTCGGTGCTGCACACGCTCACCCTGATCCAGCGCGTCGCGCACGACCAGCGGGAGGTCACCCGCCTGGCCCGCGCCCAGGAGCGCGACCTGCGCAACTGGCTCTACCAGCCCGCCCAGGACGCCGACGCCACCCTCGCGGCAGCCGTACGCAGGATCGCCGCGGAGGAGGAGGACGCGCACGGCGTGCCGATCGAGGTGGTCTGCGTGGGCGACATCGACCTCGACGCCCAGGGCCGGCTCGCGGCCGCGCTCAAGGCGTCCAGGCAGGCGATGGTCAACGCCGCCAAATACTCTGGGAGTCCGTCCATCTCCGTGTACGCGGAGGTAGAGGGTGAAACCATCACGATTTTCGTGAAGGATCGGGGCAAGGGGTTCGACCCCGATGCGGTGCCGCTCGACAGGATGGGCATCCGGGAGTCCATCATCGGAAGGATGGAACGCCACGGAGGCACCGCCAGACTTCGCACCGAACCGGGTGAGGGCACAGAAGTGATGTTGACCATGAAGGTGGACAAGCAATGACGCGGGTGCTGATCGTCGACGACCATCGGCTGTTCCGGTCCGGCGTGCGGGCCGAGCTCGGCGACTCGATCCAGGTGGTGGGCGAGGCCGAGGACGTCGACACGGCCGTCAAGGCGATCGCCGAGCTGCAGCCCGACGTGGTGCTGCTCGACGTGCACATGCCGGGCGGCGGCGGCCAGGAGGTGCTGCGCAGGGTGCTCGGCGCGGGCTCCCAGGTGCGTTTCCTCGCCCTGTCGGTCTCCGACGCGGCCGAGGACGTCATCGGCGTCATCCGGGGCGGAGCCCGCGGCTACGTCACCAAGAACATCAGCGGCAAGGAGCTCACCGACGCCATCCGCCGGGTGGCCGACGGCGACGCGGTGTTCTCACCGCGGCTGGCGGGGTTCGTGCTCGACGCGTTCGCCTCGTCCGAGGCGCCCTCCATCGACCCCGAGCTCGATTCGCTGACGCAGCGCGAGCGCGAGGTGCTCAGGCTGATCGCGCGCGGCTACGCGTACAAGGAGATCGCGAAGGAGCTGTTCATCTCGGTCAAGACGGTCGAGACGCACGTGTCCTCGGTGCTGCGCAAGCTGCAGCTGTCCAACCGGCACGAGCTGTCCCGCTGGGCCACGGCCCGCAGGCTGGTGTGAAGCGCTGGGAACGGCTCCTGAGGACCGAGGCGCGAAGGGGCCCGATCCCGGCCGTCGCCGATGATCATCGTGGTGCTGCCGGCCGCTAGGCTACTTCTTCCCTCTCCCAAGAGTCCGGGAAGTCCCCCCGATGCGCGTCATGAAGGTCTTCTGGTCGGCAGCGGTGGCGCTGTCGCTGTGGGAACTGCTGGTCGAGCCGCTGTTCGCCGAGACGGTGATGATCACCTGCAGCAGTGCCGGGCCGCTGGACTGGCCGCAGCCCGTTCCGGCGGCCCAGGTGGCGGGCTTCCTCGGCGACTGGCTCGCCCGGCTCCAGCCCGTCCTGCTGGCGCTGGCCGCCTTCTGGGCGATCCGGTCGCGGCCCGGGGGCGGTTCCTCGCTCCCCGCCACGCTGGGACTGACGGTGGCCCTGCTCCCGGCCGCGGTGGCCGAGGCCGAGGAGCGGCTGTCTCCCGATATGCCCTTCATGTGGCAGGAGTGCATGCACGCGCAGGTGGCGCCGCCGTCCTTCGTGGTGCCGCGCGTCATCCTGGCCTGGCTGCTCTCCCCGGCCACCATGGTCCTGCTGGCCGGGATCGCGGGCGCGGGGATCCGGCCGCGCCCGGCCGAGCTGCGTGCGGCCGGGCTGGCCGTGGCGGGCGTCCTCCTGGCCGTGTTCCTGCCCGCTGCGCTGATCGGGCTGCCGGTCAACGCCGATGGCACCCCGCGTTACGCGGTGGCCGGCATGGGCCGGCCGTACGTGCTCGACCTGGATTCCGGAGAGCCGATGAGCCTGCTGCCGCAGGCGACGCGCACCTACGCGCAGTACGATCTCATCGTCCGCGACACCGAACCCGGCCACTACGTGGCGGCGCTCAGCGACCCGTCAGGCCGTCACTTCCGCCTCTACCGGCTGTCCATGGGCGAAGACGGGCGGATCACCGTCGGCGAGCGACTCACCCCCACCCTCAAGGGCATGGTCAACGGCCTGGCCGTCTCCGCCGAGGGCCGGATCGCCTACGGGCGGACGACCGACGATGGCCACTTCGCGGGAACCCTGGAACGCGAATGGCCGGTCAGCGGATTTCGTCTCCAGTGGCTGGACGACCGGAGTCTCGCGCTCCCCGAGCACAGCGTCGCGGCCGGCGCCCTGGCCACCCTCGACGTGACCACGGGCGCGATCGGTGAGCTCGCCACCCCCGCCGAGCACGAGTTCGCCGGCCCGGTCCTGACCCTGCCCGGTGGGCGGCAACTGCGCGCGCTCGGCCGGCCGGCCCGAACGCTCGTCCTGCACGAGGGGACACGGCTGGTCAGGAAGGTCCTGGCGTTGGACTGCGGGCACATCGAATCGCTGGTGCTCGACCCCACCGGCCGCTACGTGCTGGCCGGAGTCGACCGGGAGGCCGCCGAGATGGACCGCTCGCCCCTGGCCGGGCTGCCTCCGTGCGGCGGCGCCCGCGCGGAGCTGCTGCGCGTCGACCTTGGGACCGGGCACCGCCAGGTGGTGCCCGGCGAGCAGGACCCCCTGGTCCAGGCATGGTGACAGCGTGCGCGGCCGGGTCCGGGTGGGGAGGCGGACCGCCGGCGCCGCACACACGGAGACGCTGCGTCGGCTGTGCCGGATACCTGGTCGTACCGGCGTGGACCGGCGAGGACCGGCGAGGACGGCGGGTGTGGACCGGCGTGGACTGAAGGCCCGGTGTGGACCGGCCAGGGCCCGTGGACTGGCGAGGGCCGGCGTGGGCCGGTTATGTGGGCGGTCAGGAGCGGGCAAGGATCGGGCTCGGGGCGGGTTTTGGGCTGGTCTTGGGGAGCTTGGCGTGCGACATTTCCTGGTATGGGCAGGGATGTGCCAGTCGTCGCGTTCAGTCGGGATGATCGCCGGAAATATCGGGAAAAAGTACGACGGTGCCTGGATGTCTTCGCCCAGATGCTGCGGGAGTCCCGATTCGAGGATGACCGGTCGCTGGCGGGGCTGGAGATCGAGCTCAACATCGTGGACTCGGACGGCGAGGCGTGCATGCGCAACGCCGAGGTGCTCGCCGCCATCGCGCGCCCCGACTGGGCCACCGAGCTCGGCCAGTTCAACGTCGAGATCAACGTCGAGCCCAAGGATCTCAGCGACCACGGCGCCCTCCACCTGGAGAACGACGTCCGCGCCCGGCTCAACTACGCCGAGGAGCGGGCCAGGTCCCAAGGTGGCCACCTGGTCATGATCGGCATCCTGCCCACGCTGCGCGAGCAGGACATCGGCGAGGGAACGCTCTCGGCCAACCCCCGCTACCGCCTGCTCAACGAGCAGATCTTCGCCGCCAGGGGTGAGGATCTGCACCTGTCGATCGAGGGCGTCGAACGCCTCGACACGCACGCCGACAGCCTCGCCCCGGAGGCCGCCTGCACCAGCCTCCAGCTCCACCTCCAGGTCAGCCCGCCGGCGTTCGCCGCGCACTGGAACGCGGCCCAGGCCATCGCCGGCCCTCAGGTCGCCGTCTCGGCGAACGCGCCGTACCTCTTCGGCAAGGAGCTGCACCGGGAGACCAGGATCACCCTGTTCGAGCAGGCCACCGACACCCGCCCGCACGAGCTGAAGGCGCAGGGCGTGCGCCCGCGCGTGTGGTTCGGGGAGCGCTGGATCACCAGTGTCTTCGACCTGTTCGAGGAGAACGTCCGATACTTCCCGGCGCTGCTGCCCCTGTGCGAGGAGGAGGACCCCCGGGCCGAGCTGGAGCGCGGGCGCACCCCGGAGCTTCCCGAGCTGACCCTGCACAACGGCACCATCTACCGCTGGAACCGCCCGGTCTACGCGGTGGTGGACGGCAGCCCGCACCTGCGCGTGGAGAACCGGGTGCTCCCCGCCGGCCCGTCGGTGCTGGACGTCGCCGCCAACGCCGCCTTCTACTACGGCCTGATGAGCGTCCTGCCGCACGCCGAGCGGCCGATCTGGAGCCAGATGTCGTTCGCCGCAGCCGAGGAGAACCTCGCCACCGCGGCCCGCCACGGCCTGGACGCCCGCCTGTACTGGCCGGGCCTGGGGGAGGTTCCCGCCGCCGAGCTGATCCTGCGCCGCCTGCTGCCCATGGCCCACGAGGGGCTCGCCCGCTGGGGCGTGGACGGGGCCGTCGCCGACAGGCTGCTCGGCGTCATCGAGGGCCGCTGCCTGAGCGGCCGCACCGGGGCGACCTGGCAGGTGGACAAGGTCCGCGCGCTCGGCGGCGACCGGCACGAGGCACTGCGCGCGATGACGCTGGAGTACATCGAACGCATGCACACGAATGAGCCGGTGCACACGTGGGCAGTCTGAACTCGTGACCCGACCCCCGGCGCCCCCGTCAGACGTGCCTTCCTCTCCTCGCTCCGCCACGCCGTTTCCGCGCGTGACGCTGCTCGCCGCGGTGCTCCCGGTCCTCGCCGCGCTGCTCGTGGTGCTGCTCGGCGGGTGCGGGATCGTCGAGGCGCCGTCCAGAGACGTGCGCGGCGCCGACTCGTTCGAGGACGACGTCCAGGGGGCCAGGGCCCTGACGGAGGAGTTCTGGAAGCAGCAGTTCGCTGCACTGGGCCGGACTTATCAGCCTATTTCCCGCTTCGTCCCCTACTCGGGAGACTCCGGCCCCAGCTGTGGCGGCGAGCCCGCCGTCCCCAACAACGCCTTCTACTGCCCCGTCGGCCACTTCATCGCCTACGACCGGACCTGGATGGAAGGGCTGTGGAGCGAGATGGGTGACGGCTCCGTCTACCTGATCATCCCCCACGAGTTCGGCCACGCCGTGCAGTCCCAACTCCAGACCAGCTTCCGGTTCAACGTCCAGATCGAACTCCAGGCCGATTGCTACGCGGGCGGCACCCTCAAAGCCCTGATCGACTCCGGCGCCCTGACCGCCGAGCCGGGGGACGAGGACGAACTCCTGCTCAACCTGGCAGCCGCCGGCGACCCCACGGACGACTGGCTGAACCCCGCCGCCCACGGCACCGCCGACCAACGCCAGCGTTCGTTCGCCATGGGCTACACCCGTGGCGTGACCGCCTGCTGACCTGGCCCTGCTGATCCGGCTCTCCTGATCCGACCTGCTGATCCGACAGCCGGCCTGCGCGCGTGCGTCCGGCCGCCGACGGTGTCGAACCTCCTCCTGCCGTCCATGCGCCGCCATGACGGTGTACGAGCGCCTGCCGAGGATGACGTACGGACGCCGCTCGTCTCCCCGCAGGGGATGTATATGCGTGTCAACCCACAGGATGATGCGACTGATCATGTGCGCGTCGTAGCGTTGGCGCATGCCTTTGGAGGAGATCGGTTGGCTGCGGAGGGGCGCCTGCAAGTCCAGCGACCCCGAGCTTTTCTTCCCGCTCGCGCCCTCGCCCGTCCAGGAAGCCCAGGCCAAGGCCGTCTGCGCCACCTGCCAGGTCCTGACCGAATGCCGCTCCTATGCGTTAAAGGCCGGCGAGACAGACGGCATCTGGGGCGGCCTGACAGCGGAGGAGCGCCGCCGCTCCCGCTTTCCCGCAGGCTGGCGTAACTCCGCTGCCTCATAACCGGCTCGGGGCGCCGGTTGGCGGCAGGGCGACGTAGCGTGCAGGCATGCTGCTCCGCTCGATCGCCGTGCTCGTCGCGGCCAACGTGCTCAACAACAAGGTCGCGCCGAGGCTCGGGCCGCTCACGTCCGCCGCCGCGACCGCGGCCCTGGTCGCGATGGCCCGGCGGTCGGGGCTGTCGTGGGAGGAGCTGGGGTTCGAGCATGGGCGTAAGGGTGCGGTGGTCGGTGGGGCGCTGGCCGCAGGGGTGGCGACGGTCTACACCGTGGGCATCAACATGTCACGCACCCGGCCCCTGTTCCAGGATGAGCGGGCGCTGTCGCTGACGCGGGCACGGGTGCTGGAGGAGGCGCTGGTCCAGGTGCCGTTCGGGACGGTCCTGCTGGAGGAGGTCGGTTTCCGGGGGGCGCTGTACGGCATGGTGCGTCAGACCCACGGCACCGCCGCCGCCACGGCCGTGTCGTCGGCGCTGTTCGGACTGTGGCACATCCTGCCCGCCATCGACATGGCCCGCGCCAACCCGGCGCTCGGGGCACTCACGGCGGGGGAGTCACCGGCGCACCTGGACACCGCACGGGTGGTGGCGGGCAGCGTGGTGTCCACGGCGGTGGCCGGCGTGCTGTTCTGCGAACTCCGCCGTCACCGCGGCCTCCTGGCGCCCTCCATGCTCCACCTGGCGACCAACTCCCTGGGCTACCTGTTCGCCCGCCTCGCGGCAACGAAGACCGATAAAACCCCGTCCGGGGGTGGCGAACTGACGTAGCTCCGTCCGGGGGTGGCGACGAACTGATCCAGGCCCGTCGGGGGCGATGATCGGTGAGTGGCGATGAGAAATGCGCCCGGTAGGCTGCCGTCGGCTTTGCGGTGGTCAGGGCCGATCGGGGGCGGATCGAGCGAGTTGCCGTCCACGGTGGCGAGGACTGGTGACTCCTCCGCTCCCTGAAGGGAGCGGCTTCTCGCTAAGCCGCTTGCGCAGCCTGGCGAAGGGCAAGCCCTGCCCTCAAGATGTTGATCGCGGCGTTCACGTCGGCGTGCGCGGTGTGCCCGCACGCCGTACAGGCGAACTCGGCCTGGGTGAGGCGGTTGTCCTTCGCACAGTGCCCGCAGCGGGCGCACGTGCGGGAGGTGTTGGCGGGGTTCACCGCGATCAGCTCTCGACCGGCGCTTTCAGCCTTGTGCGACAGGATCGTCAGGAACACCCCCCAGCCCGCGTCGAGGATGCTCCGGTTCAACCCGGACTTCTGCGCGACCTTGCGGCCGGGCTGCTCGACCGTGCCGGAGGCACTGCGGGTCATGTTGGTGATCCGCAGGTCCTCGTACGCGATCACGTCGTAGGTGCGGACCAGGGCGAGCGCGGCTTTGTGCGCGCCGTCGAGGCGCTGGCGGCAGACCTTGGCGTGCAGCGCGGTGACGCGGGCCACCGCCTTGCGCCGTCGCTTGGAGCCCCGCTGCTTGCGGGCCAGGTCGCGCTGGACGTCCCCGAGGCGGTCAGCGGTGGCTGCGAGGTGCTGCGGATTGGCCACCTGGCCGCCGTCGGAGGTGGTGACGAGCGAGGCGACGCCCAGGTCGATCCCGGCGACCGCGCCCGTTGCGGGCAGCGGTCCGGCGGGCACGTCGGCACACGACAGGACCACGAACCAGCGGGAGCCTTCGCGCTTCACACTGATCGTCTTGACGGTGCCGGACACGCGGCGGTGCCGATGGACCCGCACGTGCCCGACGCCCTGAAGCCTCACCCAGGTGGCGGTCGGGTGCTGCGGCTGGGAGTCCCACCGGCAGCCGTCGCCGTCCTTCGGCCACTCCACCGTGTCGAACCGGCCGCGCCCCTTGAACCGGGGGAAGCCCGGGGTGCGCCCGGACTTGACGCGCTCGAAGAATGCAGCGAACGCCTTGTCCAGACGGCGCAGCGTGGCCTGCTGGGAGGAGAACGACCACCGGCCCTGCCCGTCGGGGTCATCGCCCCGGATGTGCTTCAGCTCGGCGGACTGGTCGCCGTACCGGATGCTCACGCCCGCCTTGGCGTAGGCGGCACGGCGGTGCTCCAGGGCAGCGTTGTACAGCTGCTGGTGATCCTCCAGACACGCCGCCAGCGCCGCAACCTGCCGGGCGGTGGGACGCAGCAGGAACTTGAACGACCTGCGCACACCCACCTCCCATCACGCTCGGTAACAACAACACCACGATATCGGCCGGCGCCGACAAAACCAGGAAGGACATCCGTGATGCGCGAACCTGACAGGTCAGGGCACGCCTGGGCCTTGGAGACCCTCCCGCTCCTGATTCCCCCGTCGCCTCGAGGCGACGGTCCCCTCTGAGGCTTTGATGGGGGCCGTGCCCAGTGAGTTGCCGAACGTCTGAGCCCGAGGTCACCGCGCCCGTTGATCTGTGCCTGCCCGACGGGCGGCTCAATCCGGAGGCGGTCGGGTGGACGCGGCGGCCGCTGCATCGGGCCAACCTGCGTGGCTGGGGGCGGACCAAGCGGTGGGAGTACTGGGGTGTCGTCACCCCCGCGCACGTGATCGGCATCGTGGCGTCCTCCATCGACTACGCGGGCGTGCACGGCGTCTACGTGCTCGACCGCGCGACCGGGGCGGAGGTGTCGCAGGACGCCGTGGTGCCGCTGGCGCGGGGCACGGTGATGCCGGACCGCAGCGGCGAGGGCACGGTCCGCGCGCGCGGCGGCCGGCTGGCCGTCGACATCCGGCAGAGCCCCGGCGGCACTTCCCTGCGGGCGGTGGCGCCGGGCGTCGAGGTGGACCTGGAGATCCCGCTGCCTGAGGGGCACGAGTCGCTGGGGGTGGTGGTGCCGTGAGGGCCGCGCCTGTTCCAGTACACGGTCAAGGATGTGGGGCGGCCGGTGCGCGGGCGGCTGGTGCTGGCGTCGGGGGAGCACCTGGTGCGCGAGGAGGACTCGTTCGCGGTGCTCGACCACGGCCGGGGGCGCTGGCCGTACAGGATGGTGTGGAACTGGGCGGCGGGCAGCGCGCCCGGGAGAGCGATCCAGCTCGGCGGGAAGTGGACCGACGGGACCGGCATGACGGAGAACGCGCTCTTCGTCGACGGGCGGCTGCACAAGATCGGCGAAGAGCTGGCGTGGCACTACGACCGCGCGGACTGGCTGCGGCCGTGGCGGATCACCGGGGAGCGGGTGGAGGCGGAGTTCACCCCGTTCCACGAGAAGATCTCACGCACCGAGCTGGGCGTCGTGGGGTCCGAGACGCACCAGTGCTTCGGCCATTTCAGCGGCCGGGCGCGGGCCGACGACGGCGCCTGGATCGAGCTCGACGGCCTGACCGGGTGGGCCGAGGAGGCCCGGCAGCGCTGGTGACGAGGGGGCCCGGCAGCGCCGGTGACGGCGAGGCGCGGCGGCGCTGGTGACGGCGAGGCGCGGCGGCGCCGGACGCGAACACCCGCCGCCGGCCCACCCGATCGGACAGCGCCCCGACCAGCACCATCGCCGGCGTCGCGCTCGCCGCGCTGAGGGCGACCATGATGGCGATGGCGATAGCGACGTCGGTGATCGGGTCGTAGACGAACACGTTGAGGTACATGTTCTCGACGGTCCAGGCGACCTGGCCGACGAAGCCGAGCACGACCAGCGCGGTTCAAACGTGCGAGCCCAGCCCGAGGAGTGCTGCCGTTGTCACCCGCCGGAGCCAATAAGGCGAGCATGCCTCACAGTAAGTCCCGATTGTCGGGCTTGGCCTGCGCAAAATCCTCCGCGACATGGAAGATGTCAACCTGAGGTAGAGATCGTCCCCACCCTCCTGGAGGCACCCGTCTTTACGGGCTTCCGGCTGCCTCTAGCGTCTTCCCTGCGCCTCTTCGTGGTGAGAAGATTACGAAGAGTGCGTATATCAAGATCACGACTGGTGATATACGCTGGAGGTACGGAGGTGGTGTCCCATGCGGACCGTTATCGACATCGACAAGGAGCTCCTACAGGTGGCCCAGGAGGAGTTGGGGACGAGCAACATGAAGGAGACGGTCCACGTCGCTCTGACGGAGGTCGCCGAGCGGGCAAGGCGTCGAGAAGCGTTCGAGTACTGGACCTTGCGGGACAATACGGATCTACTGGATCCGGACCTGATGAAGGACGCGTACTAGCAGCGGGCGTGGTCTACCTCATCGACAAGAGTGCTCTGGCGCGGATGCCCCATCCCAGCGTCGCTCGGGCGCTCGAGCCACTCATGCTCGACAAGATGCTGGCCATCTGCACGATGACGCGCCTCGAAGTCCTCTACAGCGCGCGTGACCCGGAAGGGTACGAGCTCGATGCTCACCACCTGCGACAGGACTTCCGCCAACTGCCGGTGAACGCCGAGGCCCAAGAGCGGGCGCTCGATGTTCAGGCGCTGCTGGCAGGCAAGTCGCAGCATCGTGGCATCGGCGGTTTTGATCTGCTGATCGCCGCCTGCGCCGAAGTGCACGGCGCCACGGTCCTCCACTACGACCGGGACTTCGACCGCATCTCCGAGGTCACCGGGCAGCCGTCGCTGTGGGTGGTGCCGCCCGGGTCCGTGCCCTGATCGGCGGCGTCAGGCCGTGGGGACGACCTGGAAGCCCTCGGCGTAGCGGCCCTCGTCGAAGCCCGCCTGCTCGGCCCAGGCGGCCGAGCGGCCCCTGACGAACTCGGCGAACCCCTCAACATGCGCCACCTGACTGACGTGCGACCGCAGCGCCGCCAGCTTACGGTCGATTGCGTCGGTGATGTCCACATAGTGGTTCGGCGTCGAGCCGCCCGTCAGCCAGACCTCGCGTGCGGTCCACGCCGCCAGCCCCTCCTCCCGCAGCAGCTCGGGGAAGGCGTAGGGGTTGCGGGCGTCGGGGTAGACGGCGTCCAGGGCGGAGCCGCCGACCGCGCGGTGGTCGGGATGGCTGGGGGCGACGAACTGGTAGTTGCGGTCGGGGTGGTGGGTGATGACCACGTCCGGCCGTACCTGCCTGATGACCCTCGCGATCGCCTTACGAAGATCGAGCGAGGGGACCACGGTGCCATCGGGGTAGCCGAGGAAGCGCAGGTCGGTGACGCCGACGCACTTGGCCGCCGCGGTCTGCTCCGCCCTGCGGAGCTCGGCCATGCCGGAGTGGTCGAGCGTGCGTTCGTTGCCGCCCGCGTCGCCGTCCGTGACCACCAGGTACGTCACCTCGACGCCTCGGTCGCCGAACAGCGCGACGCTGCCCGCGGCTCCGAAGTCGGCGTCGTCCGGGTGGGCGGTCACGACGAGCACCCTGTTGATCTCACTCTCGGGCAGCATGGGCAGCAGGCCTTCCCTTCTTGATGTTCGATGGGCACAACCAGCGTGCCGCTGTCGGCATTCCGGGCGCCGTTTGTCGGTGAGGGGTCATAACCTAGGGACGTGCCGACCCGAGTCTCTGTTGACCACCCCTTGCTCGATGGCCTCAACCCGCAGCAGCGCGAGGCCGTGATCCACCATGGCAGCCCGTTGCTGATCGTGGCGGGGGCGGGCTCGGGAAAGACGCGGGTGCTCACCCACCGCATCGCCTACCTCCTGGCCGAGCGGGAGGTGCATCCGGGCGAGATCCTGGCGATCACGTTCACCAACAAGGCCGCCCGCGAGATGAAGGACCGCATCGACAGGCTCGTCGGGCCGCGCTCCAAGGCGATGTGGGTGATGACGTTCCACAGCGCCTGCATGCGGATCCTGCGGCGCGAGGCCAAGCGGCTCGGCTTCCCCTCCAGCTTCTCCATCTACGACCAGGCCGACTCGCAGCGGCTGATGGCGATGGTCTGCCGCGAGATGGAGCTCGACCCGAAGCGCTATCCGCCCAGGTCGTTCTCCGCCCAGGTGAGCAACTTCAAGAACGAGCTGATCGACTACGAAACCGCCATGGACCGGGCGGGCTCCCACCTGGAGAAGACGCTCGCCCAGGCCTACAAGAGCTACCAGCTCAAGCTCACCGAGGCCGGCGCGATGGACTTCGACGACATCATCATGAACACGGTGACGTTGTTCCAGCTCTTCCCCGAGGTGGCCGAGCACTACCGGCTGCGCTTCAGGCACGTCCTCGTCGACGAGTACCAAGACACCAACCACGCCCAGTACATCCTGATCAGGGAGCTGGTGGGCCGTCCCGAGCTGCGCACCTCCGACGGCGAGCTGGTCCGCTCCGGCGCCGACCAGTCGCAGCTGTGCGTGGTCGGCGACGCCGACCAGTCGATCTACGCCTTCCGCGGCGCAACGATCCGCAACATCCTGGAGTTCGAGCGCGACTACCCCGACGCGCGCACCATCCTGCTGGAGCAGAACTACCGCTCCACCCAGAACATCCTGGCCGCCGCCAACGCGGTCATCTCGCGCAACGAGTCGCGCAAGCCGAAGAACCTCTGGTCCGACCAGGGCGACGGGCCCAAGATCATCGGGTACGTGGCCGACAACGAGCACGACGAGGCCATGTTCGTCGCGCAGGAGGTCGACCGGCTCAGCGACGAGGAGGACGTCAAGGCGGGCGACGTCGCGGTCTTCTACCGCACCAACGCCGCCTCCCGGGTGTTCGAGGAGATCTTCATCCGCACCGGCCTGCCCTACAAGGTGGTCGGGGGCGTGCGCTTCTACGAGCGCAAGGAGGTCAAGGACCTGCTGGCTTACCTGCGGCTGCTCGCCAACCCGCTCGACGTGGTGTCGCTGCGGCGCATCCTCAACGTGCCCAAGCGCGGCATCGGTGACCGGGCCGAGGCGATGGTCGAGGCGTTCGCGACCCGCGAGCGGATCCCGTTCTGGGAGGGGCTGCGGCGCGCCGACGAGGCGCACGGCATGGCGACCCGCTCGCTCAACGCGATCAAGGAGTTCGTCGCGCTGGTCGAGGAGCTGATCGCCAAGGGCGAGGGCATGCCGCCGTCCGCGCTGGCCGAGGAGGTGCTGATCGCCACCGGCTACCGCGCCGAGCTGGAGGCGTCGGAGGACCCGCAGGACGAGTCGCGGCTGGAAAACCTCAACGAGCTGATCTCGGTGGCCTCGGAGTTCGAGGACGCCAACCCCGAGGGCACGCTGGTGGAGTTCCTGGAGCAGGTGTCGCTGGTGGCCGACGCCGACCAGATCCCCGACGCCGACGGCGGCCAGGGCGTGGTGACGCTGATGACCCTGCACACCGCCAAGGGCCTGGAGTTCCCGGTCGTCTTCCTGACGGCCATGGAGGACGGCGTCTTCCCGCACGTCCGCTCGCTGGGCGAGCCGAAGGAGCTGGAGGAGGAGCGCCGCCTGGCCTACGTCGGCATCACCAGGGCCCAGAAGCGCCTCTACCTCACCCGCGCGGCGGTGCGCAGCTCCTGGGGCTCCCCGTCGTTCAACCCCGCCTCCAGGTTCGTCAGCGAGGTGCCGGGGTCACTCATCGACTGGCGTACGGACCCGAGCAAGTCCGCCTGGAGCGCCGCCACGCGCCGTGAGCCCGCGCCCGCGGTGGCGGCCAAGAAGAGCGGCGGCCGGACGATCCCCGCGCTCAATCCCGGGGATCGGGTCTCGCACGACGCGTTCGGCCTGGGCACGGTGGTGTCGGTGGACGGGGTGGCGGAGAAGACCAAGGTCAAGATCGACTTCGGGTCCGGGGGAGAGAAGGTTCTGCTGCTGGCCTACGCGCCGGTGGAGAAGCTCTGACCCTGAGGGGGCGCGCACTCCGGTGCGCGGGAGTGCGCCCCGGGATCAGGTCTGGGGAGTGCGCAGGGCGCTGCCCTTCTTCCACTGGGTCCAGTTGAGCTGCCAGTAGCTCCAGCCGTTGCGCCAGTCGAGCTTGCGCTTGGTCCCTACGATCTTGACCACGTCACCGCGCTGGGCGATGTTGTAGAACCACTTGGCGCCGGCCGGGGTGGCGCGGACGCAGCCGTGGCTCTGGTTGGAGCGGCCGAGATACTGGTAGTCGCCGTAGCTCTGGTGGACGTACTCACCGCTGTCGGAGATGCGGACCGCCCACGGGATCTGCTCCTTGTAGTAGCGCGGGTCCTTGGGGTCGGTGACGCCCATCCACGACGAGGTCATGGTCTCCACGGCCTTCTTGCCCATCGTCAGGTGGACGCCGCTGGTGGTCAGATAGACGTCGACGCCGTTCCTGACGAAACCGCCGCGTCCGGCGCTGATCGCGATCTTCTTGGCCAGCTTGCCGTTCCGGTAGACCTTCATCACGTGCTTACGGGTGTCGACGAGCGAGATGTTGGCCGGGCCCACGGCGAAGCGGCGACTGACGTTCTTGGCGGCCTCGTTGCCGGGGATCTCGTTGAGCAGGGCCTTGAACAGCACCTTCTGGTTCGGCTTCCAGTAGGTCTTGGTGCGGTAGACGACCTTGCGCGCCGACACCCACCGCCAGGCTCCCTCGACGGGCCTGTCGGCCTCGACGCGCAGCACCGCCTCGGCGGCCGCCCGGTGGCGCACGTCGCGGTCGAAGGTCACGATGATCGGGAAGCCGACGCCCACCTTCTCGGTCTTCTCCCCCATGGGGGTGATGTCGGCGATGCCCAGCTTGGGCTTTTTAGGGGCGGTACGGAATGTCGCCGACGCGGCTCCGGCGGCCCGGCCGTCCGGCGCCTCAACGGTCTGGGGCTGAGCGGGGTTCAGCGTTACGGAGGTGCCTTCCGCCGTACAGGCCGTCATGGTGATCAGGGCGGCCATGGTCAGTAGCCGGGGGAAGCGGTTCACGGGTCGTACTCCTGGACTGGGTGTTCATGTGACGCGTTCTGCACAGATGGGACAGGTGAGTCAGGAGTTTCGTGTACGTAGGCCGCGTCACGATGGCGTAACGGTCCAATTCATGAAATGTCCTGCATGGCGGGGGTGCCGGGCCGGTTTCGCGCCGTACGAGATCTCCTTGGTGTGAGGTGGATAAGGTGCTCGGGTGCGTGTACTGATCTCGGGTGGGGCGGGTTATATCGGCAGCACGATCGCGTCGGCGTGCCTGGACGCGGGGATCACTCCGGTGATCCTCGACAGCCTGGTGACCGGGCGGCGGGAGTTCGTCGAAGGGCGGGTGTTCTACGAGGGGGACATCGGGGACGGGGCACTGATTGACCAGATATATACCGAAAATCCGGATATCGCGGCTGTTGTGCACTGTGCGGCGTTGATCGTGGTGCCCGACTCCGTGGCCGACCCGGTCCGCTACTACCGGGCGAACGTGGCCAAGAGCCTGGAGTTCGTCGGCCATCTGCTGCGCAACGGGTGCACGCGGATGATCTTCAGCTCCTCCGCGTCCATCTACCGGGCCGGCGACGACCACACCGTGGACGAGGAGTCACCGGTCGACCCGCAGAGCCCGTACGCCCGGACCAAGGCGGTGTGCGAGGCGATGTTCGCCGACATCGCCGCGACCCAGCCGATCGACGTGCTGTCGCTGCGCTACTTCAACCCGATCGGCGCGGACCCCCGGATGCGCACCGGGTTGCAGCTCAGGCGGCCCAGCCACGCGCTCGGCAAGATGATCGAGGCGGCCGAGGAGGGCGTGTCGTTCCAGGTCACCGGCACTGACTACCCGACCCGCGACGGGTCGGGCATCCGCGACTACGTGCACGTCTGGGACCTGGCCACGGCGCATGTGGCGGCGCTGGAGCGGTTCGACTCGCTGGTCCCGGAGACGTCCGTGATCAACCTCGGCACCGGCTCGGGCACCACCGTCCGCGAGCTGGCCGACGCGTTCAACCGGGTCGTGGACCGGCCGATCTCGGTCGTGGAGACCGGGCCACGGCCTGGCGACGTGGTCGGGGCCTACACCCGCAGCGACCGCGCCGAACGGCTGCTGGGCTGGCGGGCGCGGTACTCGGTCGAAGAAGGGATCGGGCACTCCCTGGAATGGGCCCGCCTTCGGGACTCCCGCCTGAAGGGGTGACATCCCTCAGGCGAGAACGGTCCCCCCGCCGCTTCACGAAGGCAGGGGGACCGGTCCGGTTCTACTTCAGCAGGTTGAACAGATCGAGGTTCTCCACGCTCTCCTGCTCGGTGCCGCCGTCACCCTCCAGCTTGGTCGTGACCTCGTCGGCGGGCGGAGCCTTGATGGAGACCTTGTTGCCCCAGCCGCTGTAGCGGGTGTCGACGATCATCTTCTCGCGGCTGCTCTCGCTTATGGCCATGACGCTTCCGGGGACGGTGGTCACCAGCCGCGTCGGCAGCCCCTTGGCGTCCACGCTGAGCTTCCAGGTGAGCTGGGCCTTCAGCGCCTTGGCGGAGGTGGTGGCGGGCGACGAGGCGCGGTAGTACGCGGAGACCTTCCGCAGGTCACGGACGGAGATCTTGCCCGTGTAGCCACCGGTGGCCGGCTTGGCGTTCTTGAACAGGGTCTTGAGGGTGGCCGGCTCGATGATGTTCAGCGGCTGACCCAACATGCCGGTGAAGCCGGCGGGAGGGCCGTGGGGCGCCTTGTACCAGTACTTGCCGCTGGGCAGCAGCTCGGACCAGATGCTGCCCGAAAGGTAGGAGGTGGTGCCGATCCTGATCGTGCGCTCGGGCTTGGTGAGCGACTTGAACAGCGACCCTTCGCTGAGCTCGCCCAGGTCGCTGGCCTTGATGTTGAGCTTGCCCGTGATGGCCGACGCGGCGATTCCGGACTTGCTGAACTGGAAGGTGCCGCTGCTCCGGACGAAGATCGCGCGCATCCGGCCGTTGTCGATGGTGGTGCGCTCCGTGAACGTCACTCCCTTACCGGGGACGAGCTGCTTCTTCACGGCGGTCACCGGCTTGGCCGGCGCCTGTGTGCTGGCGGCCTGCGCGGGAGTGGCCGCCATGAGCGCGGCGGCCGAAGCCAGGGCCAGGCCGGCGAGCATGCGATTCATTGGGTGGTTTCTCATTTCAGGAGGGGGTGGTGAGGTCGCGGCCCGAACGGGCTTGGGGTGAATATGGTCATATTTCCCCCAGAAGTTGACCTCGGGGTGAAACCGGCATCGGGTGAACGCCGGCGGTACCGCCTGAGCCTTCACAGATGACGGGAGAAAGATCTACCGGTTCTGGCCGAGCAAGTCGATCGGGTTATTCGCCGGGTCCTGCGGGGCGTCCGCGAGATCCTTGGCGTCGATCCACTGGGATTCGGGCGGTGCCTTGATCTTGACCTTGGCGCCCCAGCCGGTGAAACGCGTTTCCATGTGATTCCTCGACGAGCCGAGCACGCCGTAGTTCAGGGTGTACTCGCTGACCGTCCGGCTCACCAGGCCTTTGGAGTCGGTGTCCAGGAGGTAGCCGACCTTGACCTTGGCCACACGATCGTCGACCTTCTGTCCCCGCGACTTGGCCAGGTCCCTGATGGTGATCGTGCCCCGGTAGTCGCCGTTGACCTGTTTCGCGCCCGCCACCAGTTTCTTCAGCAGTTCGGCGTCGAAGATGTCGATCAACGGGTAGTGATCGGCGGCGTGACGAGCGGGGGACCGAAGCCACTTCTTGCCCTCGGGCAGGTACTCGGAGTGGAGGCCCCCTCGGACGTAGGCCTGCTCCCCGATGACGATGGTGCGGGAGGAGTGCAGTGAGGCGATGAGGTCCTTGTCTGACTTCTTCGTGCCTTTTCCGGATGTGTAGCGCACCGACAAGTCGGAGGCGACGACCCCGGATCGCCCGAACGCCATTGACCCGGTGACCCGGGTGACGACGTTGGGTTTGCCGTCGGTGAACGAGCGGCTGGTCATGGAGATTCGCACTCCGTGTCCGGGCGATAACTGCTTTTTCACGGATTCGACCGGGCTGATGGGCGCGGCCTGCGCTGGTGCCACCGTGACCAGCGTCGACGCGCCCAACGCCAGCCCGGCGATGATTCCCTTCATGCGGATCCTTTTACGATGAATGACGACGAACCTGGATCATGCCAATCGAAGATCACGACCATATATCGGGAGTCGCCGTATTTTTCGGCAAATAGGTGCATTTTCCGTGCAGACGGCGCCTCCCCGAAGTGAGATCACCGTCACATCGCGGCATATCGGCTACCCGATGACCTGGGAGGGTCAAGCTTGGGGCTAGGCTTCACTGGCGGAAACGCCCGGCACGCGCGGGGTTGCCCGGGCCGTCGAACATCAGTCGGATTAAGCAAGGACGGACCCTCGTGGACCTGTTCGAACATCAGGCGAAGGAGCTCTTCGCGGACTACGGCATTCCGGTGCCACGCGGCATCGTCGCCCACACCGTGGAGGAGGTGCGAGCGGCGGCGCAGGAGCTGACAGGGCGCGTTGTCGTCAAGGCTCAGGTGAAGACCGGCGGCCGCGGCAAGGCCGGCGGCGTCAAGGTGGCCGATGACGCGGCCGACGCCGTCGAGAAGGCGACCGCCATCCTCGGTATGGACATCAAGGGCCACACGGTGCACAAGGTGCTCGTGGAGGAGGCCAGCGCGATCGAGGAGGAGTACTACTTCTCCTTCCTGCTCGACCGCGCGAACCGCACGTTCCTCGCGATCTGCTCGGCGGCCGGCGGCATGGACATCGAAGAGGTGGCCCACAGCGCTCCCGAGAAGGTCGCCAAGGTGCCCGTCTCGGCGCTGACCGGCGTGGACCGGGCCAAGGGGCGCGAGATCGCCCAGGCCGGCGGGCTGCCGGAGAAGTCGCTCGACGGCGCGGCCGAGCTCATCGAGAAGCTCTGGTGCGCCTTCGTGGACGAGGACGCCACGCTGGTCGAGGTCAATCCCATGATCCTGGCGGCCGACGGCGAGGTGAAGGCGCTCGACGGCAAGGTCACCCTTGACGACAACGCCGTCTTCCGTCAGCCCGACCACGAGGGTTTCGCCGACAAGTCGGCCGAGGACCCCCTGGAGGCCGCGGCCAAGGCGAAGGACCTCAACTACGTCAAGCTCGACGGCGACGTCGGCATCATCGGCAACGGCGCGGGCCTGGTCATGTCCACGCTCGACGTCGTCGCCTACGCCGGCGAGGCCTTCCCGGGCAAGCCGTCCCCGGCCAACTTCCTCGACATCGGCGGCGGCGCCTCGGCCGAGGTGATGGCCGCGGGCCTGGAGATCATCATCTCCGACCCGTCGGTCAAGTCGATCTTCGTGAACGTCTTCGGCGGGATCACCGCCTGCGACGCCGTGGCCAACGGCATCGTCTCGGCGTTCAAGCTGCTGGAGAGCCGCGGCGAGGCGGTGACCCACCCGCTGGTGGTCCGCCTCGACGGCAACAACGCCCAGCTCGGGCGGCAGATTCTGGCCGACGCCGCACTCCCGCGGGTCGAGCTGGTGGACACGATGGACGACGCGGCCAAGCGGGTCGCCGAGCTCGCTTCGGTAGGTGTGTGAGTCATGGCCATCTGGCTGACGGAAAACAGCAAGATCATCGTCCAGGGCATGACCGGCGGCGAGGGCACCAAGCACACCCGCCGCATGCTCGCCTCCGGAGCCCGCGTGGTCGGCGGCGTCAACGCGCGCAAGGCCGGCACCACGCACGAGGGCCTGCCCGTGTTCGGCACGGTCAAGGAAGCCATCGAGAAGACGCGCGCCGACGTGTCGGTGGTGTTCGTGCCGCCGGCGTTCACCAAGGACGCCGTCAAGGAGGCCATCGACGCGGAGATCCCGCTCTGCGTGGTGATCACCGAGGGTGTGCCGGTCCACGACTCGACCGAGTTCTGGGCGTACGCGGTGGCCAAGGGCAACAAGACCCGCATCATCGGCCCCAACTGCCCCGGCATCGCTTCGCCCGGCGCGTCCAACGCCGGCATCATCCCCGCCGACATCACCACGGCCGGCCGCATCGGCCTGGTGTCCAAGTCCGGCACGCTGACCTACCAGCTCATGTACGAGCTGCGTGACTTCGGCTTCTCCACGGCCGTCGGCATCGGCGGCGACCCGGTCATCGGCACCACGCACATCGACGCCCTGCAGGCCTTCCAGGAGGACCCGGGCACCGACGCGATCGTGATGATCGGCGAGATCGGCGGCGACGCCGAGGAGCGGGCCGCGGCCTACATCGAGCAGCACGTCACCAAGCCGGTCGTCGCCTACGTCGCGGGCTTCACCGCCCCCGAGGGCAAGACCATGGGCCACGCGGGCGCGATCGTGTCGGGCTCCGCCGGCACCGCCCAGGCCAAGAAGGAGGCCCTGGAGAAGGTCGGCGTCCGCGTCGGCAAGACTCCCTCCGAGACGGCCAGGCTGATGCGCGAGGTCATGCAGTCGCGCTGACCCACATGCGTCGGGTGAAGGCCCCGCCGGTGATCTCCTCTCACCGCGCGGGGCCTTCCCTTTGCCGCCGAAGAGGTCCCGTACGGAGTCCGTACGGTGATTTGAGCTTCCTTAACCGTCGCCAGAGCGAGCTTTGATCTTGAAACGGCCCACAAAGTGGTCCGGGGCGGCGCGTCAACCAAGCGGTGGTCGGGAAAGATTGAGAAAATCACTTGTTGTGACGGCGATACTCGACCAGCTGCGGGCCGCCCCCCGTTCGGTTCTCAGCAAGCTCCCCGGGGTCTCGAGTGACGATGACGAGACGCGCCGGCCGCTGCCCGTGTCCGGGATGCTCGCCGCCGCCTGCACGCTGGGCGTCGGGCTCGCCGTGCTCACCACGCTCACCTTGGTCGGCTGGATCGCCGCGCCGCGTGGCGCGCTGGGGTCCGGGCTGCCCGAGGTGTTCAGGACGGCCGCGCAGATCTGGCTGGCGGCGCACCACGCCGGGTTCGAGATGCCCGGCGGCCGGGTCGGGTTGCTGCCGATCGGGTTGATGATCCTGCCGGCGCTGCTGCTGTACAAGGCGGGCCGGTGGATGGCCCGCGACGCCGACCTGCGGCTGCGGCTGCCCGCCAGGCTGCCCAAGAACAGCCCGCGGGAGAAGGCGAACGCCCGGCGGCGGGCGCAGCTCGTCCTGGTGGGCCAGGCCGGCGTCTCGCTGGCCGCGCCGTACGCGCTGCTGGCCGGTCTGATCGCGCTGGTGGCCAGCAACGAGATCACCCAGCCCTACATCGGTGAGGCGCTGCTCAGCCACTTCCTGCTGGCCTTCGTGGCGGGTGTGCTGGCCACCGCGCGGACGATCGGGCCCTGGCGGGCGATGCTGCGGCTGCTGCCGGAGCGGGTGCGTGCGCTGACCGTCGGCACGGCCATGGCCACCATGATCCTGATCGCGGCCGGGCTGGTGCTCGTGCTGGTGGCCGTGGTGATCCACTTCGACCAGGTGCGCGAGCTGACCGACGTGCTGGCGCCCGGGTTCGTCGGTGGGGTGCTGCTCGTGCTGGTGCAGGCCCTCTATCTGTTCAACGGGGTCATCTGGGCCTCGTCCTACATCGCCGGTCCGGGGTTCGCCGTCGGGGCCGACACCCTGGTCGCGCCCACGGGCGTGCAGCTCGGGACGGTGCCCAGCCTGCCGCTGCTGGGGGCGCTGCCCGAGAGCGGTCCGGTGTCCGGCTGGATGATGGCGGTGATCGCGCTGCCGTTCGCGGCGGGGATCGTGGCGGGCATCGTCGTCGCCAGGATGTCACCATCGCCCTCGTACGAAGCCGCGCCGCTGTGGGGTTTCCTGACCGGCGTCACGACGGGCCTGGTGACGGGGCTGCTCGCGGCGCTGTCCGGCGGCCCGATCGGCGGCGGGCGGCTGACGGCCGTCGGGCCGTCGCCGTGGGAGGTGGCCCTGTCGGTCGCTCTGGAGGTGGGCGTGGCCGCGGGCATCTCCGCCGGGGTGACGAACCTGTTGCTGCTCAACAAGCGGGCCAGGGTGCCGCTGGACAAGGCCGCGGTCCCGGTCCGCAAGGCGGGGGCGGCGATCGCCAGGGCGGCGAGCAAGGTGGGGCTGGCCGAGGCCGACGCCCGGCCGCTGCCGGGCCACTGGATGGACGCCACCGAGGCCGACACTCAGGCGATCCCGGTCATCCGCGACGACTGGCAGGACGAGCACGCCTCGGCCGCGGCCGAGACGCTCTCCCAGGCCCGTCCGCGCCTGCCGCTGGACGAGTCCGTCCCCGTGCGCAAGGACATCGTGGACGAGTCCGACGATCGGGGCGGTCACGTCATCTACGTCGACCCCTACGCCTGGGACCGCGACTAGGCCGGGTCTGAACCGGGTCTGAGCCGGGTCTAGGGCCGGGTCGCCCCGATGAGCTCCAGCACGTCCGGGGGCAGCTTCTTCTGAGCCGCCTCCCTGAACTGCACGAAGCACTCGCCCTGGGAGGACACCGTGCCCGCGCTCTTCATGCACTCCTGGTAGGCGGAATTCTCGTCCATGAGATAGAGCTGCATGCCCGTGGTCGCGGCGGACAGCACCAGCGCGACGGTCGCGACGGCGATGCCGCCGGCGGTCACGCCGGTGGGCTTGCCCGCGGATCTCAGCAGCGGGACCGCGCGAATCCCCGCCACGAGCGCGAACAACGCCATCACCAGCCCGGCAGCGGGCAGCATGAACGTCATGGCCAGCGCTGCGATGGACAACCAGATCGCTCGGCGGCCCGCGGACTCCGCGGGCTGCTGACCGGCCGGTGCTTGCACCGGTGTCGACACCTGACCTCCTCTGCGTCACCAGGCGAGGAACAGATACGCTGGCAGCCCCACCACGGATCCCCATTGGAGTGCGCGTGTCTAAGGCTGGGCGGCTCGTCGTTCTCGTCTCCGGCTCTGGAACAAACCTACAGGCCCTGCTGGACGCTTCCGCCGACTCCTCCTACGGCGCCCGGGTGGTGGCCGTGGGGGCGGACCGGGAGGGCATCGAAGGATTGGCCAGAGCTGAGCGCGCAGGCGTGCCCACTTTCGTCCACAAACTGGGCGATTATCCGTCTCGGCAGGCATGGGACGCCGCGATCGCGGAAGAGATCGCCTCCTACAAGCCGGACCTCGTGGTCTCGGCCGGATTCATGAAAATTCTCGGCGCCCCGACGCTCGACGCCTTCCCCGTGCTCAACACCCACCCCGCGCTGCTGCCGTCCTTCCCCGGCGCGCACGGAGTGCGCGACGCGCTGGCCCACGGGGTCAAGGTGACCGGCTGCACCGTGATGCTGGCCGACGCGGGGGTCGACAGCGGCCCGATCGTCGCCCAGGAGGCCGTGCCCGTGCTGCCCGGCGACGACGAGGCGGGGCTGCACGAGCGCATCAAGACCGTCGAGCGCCGCCTGCTCGTCGACATCGTCGGCCGGATGGCCCGGGAGGGCTGGACGGTCAGCGGACGCCACGTCCGCATCGGCAACCCATCAGGAGGGGAAAGCAAGTGACTCGCATCGCCATCCGGCGCGCGTTGATCGCCGTGTACGACAAGTCGGGGCTGGAGGAGCTGGCCAGGGCCCTCGACGGCGCGGGCGTGGAGATCGTGTCGACGGGCGGCACGGCGGCCGCCATCGCGTCCTACGGCATCCCGGTGACCAAGGTCGAGCAGCTCACCGGCTTCCCGGAGTGCCTCGACGGGCGGGTCAAGACTCTGCACCCGCGCGTGCACGCCGGGCTGCTGGCCGATCTCACCAAGCCGCACCACGTGGCGCAGCTCGACGAGCTGGAGATCGACCCGTTCCAGCTCGTCGTGGTCAACCTTTATCCCTTCGAGGAGACGGTGGCCTCGGGCGCGTCCGACGCGGAGTGCGTCGAGCAGATCGACATCGGCGGGCCCGCGATGATCCGCGGCGCCGCCAAGAACCACAGCACCTGCGCCGTCGTGGTCGACCCCGCCGGCTACGACGGCGTGCTGGCCGCCCTCGACCAGGGCGGCTTCACGCTGGATGAGCGCAGGCGGCTGGCCGGCGTCGCCTTCGCCCACAGCGCCTCCTACGACGTGGCCGTGGCGTCCTGGTTCGCCGGTGCGTACGCCACCGAAGAGGCGCTCACCAATTGGCCGGGCTTCATGGGCGCCTCCTGGCAGCGCAAGGCAGAGCTGCGCTACGGCGAGAACCCGCACCAGAGCGCCGCCCTCTACAGCTCCGGCGACGACGGCCTGGCCAACGCCGAGCAGCTGCACGGCAAGGAGATGTCCTACAACAACTACCTCGACGCCGACGCGGCGTGGCGGGCGGCCTGGGACTTCGCCGACCCGTGCGTGGCGATCATCAAGCACCAGAACCCCTGCGGCATCGCCGTCGGCGCCGACGTGGCCGAGGCCCACCGCAAGGCGCACGCCTGCGACCCGGTCTCCGCCTACGGCGGCGTGATCGCGGTCAACGGCGCGGTCACCGCCGAGCTGGCCACGCAGATCGCCGAGGTGTTCACCGAAGTGGTGGTGGCCCCCTCCTACGATCCGGAGGCGCTGGCCGTACTCACCCAGAAGAAGAACCTCCGCCTCCTGGTCTGCCCGAGCGGGCCGGCCAACGCGGCCGAGTTCCGCAGGATCGACGGCGGGCTGCTCGTGCAGCAGGTGGACCGGCTGCAGGCGCAGGGCGACTCGCCCGAGAACTGGAGCCTCAAGGCGGGCGAGCCGGCCTCGCCGGAGCTGCTGGCCGATCTGGCCTTCGCCTGGCGGGCGGCCCGTTCGGTGAAGTCCAACGCCATCCTGCTGGCCGCCGACCGGGCCACGGTGGGCGTCGGCATGGGGCAGGTCAACCGGGTCGACTCCTGCCGCCTGGCGATCACCCGGGCGGGCGAGCGGGCGGTGGGCTCGGTGGCGGCGTCCGACGCGTTCTTCCCGTTCCCGGACGGGCCGCAGGTGCTGGTCGAGGCGGGGGTCAAGGCCATCGTCCAGCCGGGCGGCTCGGTGCGCGACCAGGAGGTCATCGAGGCCTTGGAGAAGGCGGGGGTCACCCTCTACTTCACCGGCACGCGCCACTTCTTCCACTGATCAGGTGCGGGTGACCCATACGAATCCGGGTCACCCGCCCATCGGGAAAACGCGGCGAGCATCCGTTCTGCGGGGTTACTCTTAACCGGCCGTTGCGCGTTTCTTCCCTCGGAGTCCTTTATGACGCTGCTTGACGCAATCCTGCACGCCATGCTCGCGGTGAACGGGTTCGCCACCAGTCCCTTCGTGCTCATCCTGCTGGCCTTCGCCGGGGCCTACCTCGGCGGACGTGTCGTGGAGTACATCCCGTTCACCCGCAGGATCATCGAGCGGCGCGAGGCTCAGCTCGCCGAGCGCGAGTAGTCCCAGGCCAGCTTGGCGGCTCCGGCGAGGCCGGCTCGCACCCCCAGCGTGGTCTGCTCCACCCGCACCGCCCTGACGAACGGCAGGCCGCCGATGTCGTCCAGGGCCCGCTCCAGCGGCCCGAACAGCACCGGCCCGGCCCCCGAGACGCCGCCGCCGATGACCACCGTGGTCACCTCCGTGGCGGCGGCCGTGGCGGCGATCATCCCGGCCAGGGCCGTGGCGCCTCGCTCGAACGCGGCCACCGCGACCGGGCTCCCGGCCGCCGCGTCCCGTGCGAGCTCGCGGGCGTCCGGTTTCCCGGTGACGTGCTCCTCAGCGGGGGTCCAGCCGTTCTCCAAGGCCCAGCGGACCATGTTCGGGCCGCTGGAGTACCGCTCCACGCAGCCGCGCCCGCCGCACTCGCAGCGCTCGCCGTACGGGTCGACCGTCATGTGACCCACATGGCCGGCGTTTCCGGTCGGGCCCAGCAGTGGCCGGCCGTCGATCACCAGGCCGCCGCCGATGCCGGTGGACACCACGATGCCGAGCAGCGCGGCGCTGCCCCGGCCGGCGCCCAGCCAATGCTCGCCGAGCGCCATGCACTGGGCGTCGCCGGCCAGGACGGTGGGCAGGCCGGTCAGCTCGCGTACCTCGTCACGCAGGGGGAAGCCGCGCCAGCTCGGCATGTTCACCGGGCTGACCGTGCCGGCGGCCAGGTCCAGCGGCCCGGCGCAGCCGATCCCGGCGGCGCTCGGCTCGGGGCCGTCCTCGGACACCTCCTTGATCAGCGTGGCGAGCGAGGCCATGACGTCCTCACGCGGGGTGGGGCGGGTGGCGGAGCGCAGTACGGAACCGTTCTCGTCCACCAGGGCGGCGGCGAGCTTGGTTCCTCCGATGTCAATGGCGAGTACGTGAGTCATCAGCGTTCGTGGTGGTCGTCGGGCCGGCGGGGGTCGCCAGGGTGGTCCAGTCCGGGCACGAGCTCTACCTTCGCGGCGCGCGTTTCATCGAGCCGCCGCGCGAACGCCAGGCGCCGGGCGGCGGGGAGCGGCGGCGCGGACAACAGGCGAGCGAACAAAGGTCACCCCTCGATGAGCGCGATGCTGGCGTTCGTCACACTATGCCGTCTCAAGACCGATGACAACGATGTCATTTGTGACGCCGACCACCCCCAGGACCCCTTGACCGGCCGACCGAGCGCACGTTACGGCGCCGCGCCCGCTCCACCGGAGAACCGTTCCCCTGGACCGACCCCGGCCACGGACGGTGACCGGGCCTTCCCGGGGCCGGCCGTAAAAGATCGAAACCGTGAACGGCGGGGCGGCGATCACAGGGCGGGGCGCTTGCAGGCGGCCGTGGGCGGTCATGAAAGGATCGGCACATGAGCGCAGTGATACTCGACGGCAAGGCGACCGCCGCAAAGACCAAGGCAGACCTAGCGACCCGGGTGGCCGCGCTCAAGGAGCGGGGCATCACGCCGGGCCTGGGCACCGTGCTGGTGGGCGACGACCCCGGCAGCCAGATCTACGTGGCGGGCAAGCACCGCGACTGTGCCGAGGTGGGCATCTCCTCGATCCGCGTCGACCTGCCGGAGACCGCCTCGCAGGCCGACGTCGAGGCCGCCATCGACGAGCTCAACGCCTCCCCCGAGTGCACCGGCTACATCGTCCAGCTGCCGCTGCCCAGGCACCTCGACACCATGGCCCTGCTGGAGCGGATGGACCCGGCCAAGGACGCCGACGGCCTCCACCCGATCAACCTCGGCCGCCTCGTCCACATGGTCGACGCGCCGCTGCCGTGCACGCCGCACGGGATCGTGCTGCTCCTGCAGGAGTACGGCGTGCCGATCAAGGGCGCTGAGGTGGCCGTGGTCGGGCGCGGCATCACCGTGGGCCGCTCCCTCGGCCTGCTGCTCACCCGGCGCAGCGAGAACGCCACCGTGACCCTCTGCCACACCGGCACCCAGGACCTGGCCGGCCACGTTCGCCGCGCCGACATCGTGGTGGCGGCGGCGGGTGTGCCCGGCCTGATCACCCCCGAGATGGTCAAGCCCGGCGCGGCCGTGCTCGACGTCGGCGTCTCCCGCGTCGACGGCAAGATCGCCGGTGACGTCGCGCCCGGGGTGGAGAAGGTGGCGGGCTTCCTCACGCCCAACCCCGGTGGCGTCGGCCCGATGACCCGCGCCCTGCTGCTCTCCAACGTGGTCGAGGCCGCCGAGCGGGGTCCTCAGGCCTGAAAATCCGGATCCACGCTCACGCTGACGTCGAGCAGTAGGGGTTCGCGACGGGCGGCCAGCGTGGGCAGCACATCGTCCAGCGCGGCGGTCAGCTCGCGGTGATCGTCGATCCGGATGGCCTCGCAGCCCAGCGCCCTGGCCATCCCGGCCATGCTCACCTCGTCGAACGCCGGCCAGGGCGCCTTGCCACCGTGCTGCTCCGCCAGCCGGTCCATCACCGCGTAACGCCCGTTCGCCAGCACCACGAACAGCGTTCCGACGCGGTAGTGGGCCGCGCTCCACAGGGCCTGCACCCCGCAGAGCGCGGCCCCGTCGCCCACTACCGCCACCACCGGCCGGCCGGGCAGCGCCATCCGCAATCCCACGGCCGCGGGCAGCGCGAACCCCAGCCCGCCCATCGCCGCGGACACGAACCCCAGCGGGTTGCGGGCGGGCAGCAGCCTGTGCAGATCGGGCCGGGAGGACGGCGTCTCCTCGACGAGCACCACGTCTCCGGGCAGCCGCGCGGCCAGCTCCCGCAGCACCCGCACGGGCCGCAACGGCCCGTCCGTCACGGGTTCGGTACGGCGCGCGGCGTCTCCAGGCTCCCGCAGTGGGACGGGCGCGGCGGGCGCGCGGCCTGGTCCGGGCGCACGAGAGGGCAGAAGTACGGCCAGCCGCGCGCACACCTGGTCAGGCCGGGCGAGGTAGGCCAGCTCGGCCGGGCTCCGATGCGCCTCCGCGGGGTCGTCGGTCACCAGCGCGACGGTGGTGCCGGGCTCGACCAGCGGGCCGGGTTCGTACCCGTACTGCCGGAAGACCGGCGCGCCCACCGTCAGCACCACGTCATGCGCTGCCAGCGCCGCCCGCAGCCGCGGCCGGTCGGCGGGCAGCACGCCCGCGTACAGGGGATGATCCTGCGGGAACCCGGCCCGCGCCCCGAAGCTCTCCTGCCAGACCGGGCACCCCAGCCGCTCGGCCAGCGCCACGAGCGAGTCCCAGCCGTGGCTGGCGCCCGCGCCGGTGACGATCGCCGGAGCGCGGGCGCCCGCCAGAAGCTCGACCAGCGGCGTCAGGTCGGCGTCCGTGACCGACACCGGGCGGAGCAGTCTGGCGGGCGCGGTCACGGTCTCGCCTTCGTACGGCGCTGCCCAGTCGTCCATCGGCACCACCACCAGGGCCGGGCCGCGGAAGGTGACGGCCTGGTGGAAGGCGCGGGCGACGGCGCCGGGAACGTCCTGGGCGCGCACCGGATGGTCGGTGTGGACGGGATAGTCGCCGGCCAGCCCCGCCAGCCGCCCGGCGAGGAACGGTTCCTGCGCCAGGTGCCTGCGGTCCTGCTGGCCCACCAGGATCACCATCGGCACCCGGTTCGCCCGGGCGGTGGCGATCGCCCCGACCGCGTTGCCGAGTCCGGCGGTGGTGTGCAGCACGGCGAGCGCGGGCGCGTCGTGGCCGATGGCCCAGCCGGTGGCCATCCCGACCACCGAACCCTCGTGCAGGGCGAGCACGAAGTCGAGGTCGTCGGGCAGCCCCATCAGCAGGCTGATCTCGGTGGAGCCCGGGTTGCAGAAGATCGTGGTCATCCCGGTCTGTCTGAGCACCTCGAACGTCGCGTCCTTGACCGTGTTCACGGCGTCCCCTTGTTCACTATGCGTACACCTATTCACATGCCGAACAATCCCGTATGGTAAGGAATCTATGTCTTTGTCGGCCTATGTTGTCAAGGATTCCCATGGTTGATCACGTCCAGTCGCTCGCCCGGGGTCTGGCCGTGATCCGCGCGTTCAGCGCCACCGCGCCGGCCCTGACCTTGAGCGAGGTGGCCCGCGAGACCGGCCTCACCCGCGCGACGGCCAGGCGGTTCCTGCTGACGCTGGTCGAGCTGGGGTACATGCGCAGCGACGGGCGACTGTTCACGCTCACGCCACGCGTCCTGGAGCTCGGGTACGCCTACCTGTCCAGCCTGTCACTGCCCGAGGTCGCCGCCCCGCACCTGGAACGCCTGGCCGCCGAGGTCCACGAGTCGGCCTCGGTGGCGGTGCTCGACGGCGAGGACGTGGTGTACGTGGCCCGCGTGGCGACGGCCCGGGTCATGCGGGTGACGATCAGCATCGGCACCCGGTTCCCCGCGTACTGCACCTCCATGGGCCGCGTCCTGCTCGCCGCCCTCCCCTCGGCCGACCTGGACGACTACCTGTCCCGGGCCACCCTGCGCCCCTTCACCTCCCGCACCCTTACCTCCCCGACGGCGCTGCGCGCCGAGCTCGACCAGGTACGCGGGCGCGGCTGGGCGATGGTGGACCAGGAATTGGAGGAGGGGTTGCGGTCCTTGGCGGTACGCATCCGGAACCGCTCCGGTACGACGGTGGCGGCGGTGAACGTCTCGACGCATGCCAGCCGTACGACCTTGCAGCATGTCAGGCGTGAGCTGCTGCCCCTGCTCCAGGCGACGGCGGCCCGGATCGAATCGGACCTGTCCGCCCAGACCCGCACCTGACGACGTAGCCGTCGTGAGCAGGCTCCGGCGTCAGTCGGTGAAGGGCCGGTCATGGTGAGCGGCCAGGACGGTGCAGCGCCAGATGCGCCAGACCACCGGCCGGGCGTACCACCCAGCCGGGCGGGTCGAGGTGCGCGGCCAGGTCGTCGAGCGTGGCGTTGGTTGCGAGGCAGGGTCAGCGGGTCGCGTCGGGCATGCGAACCGTGACGTAGGGATGCGGCTGCTCCAGCCACTCGCCGGTCAGCCGCGCCCCGGTGGTGCGGTCGATGACTGCGAGGGAGGCGGCCCTCCAGTCGTAGTCGGCGCGGTCATCGAGGTCGTCCTCATCCTCGTCCTCGTCGAGGTCCTCAGGCACGGGCCCCGCGAAGAAATCCGTCGACGGTGAGGACGTGGTGTACGTGACCCGCGTGGCGACGGCCCGGGTCATCTCTGACCGCCGAACCCACGCCGCGGTTGTTCAGCTCGGTCGGTCTGGGTGGCGTCCTGGCCAGGCGGCCAGTGCCATTTCGGCGATCTGGGCCAGCTCCGCCGCGTCGGCACCGTCCCGGGCGCGCTGTGACATTCCTTGGATGATGACGGCGAAGTAGCCGGCCAGTGCGGCGGGGTCGGCGTCGGCGTGGAGTTCGCCTTGCTGCCGGGCGGTGCTCAGGCGGTCGCGCAGGGCCGCGAGGTTGGCGTTGCGCAGGTCGCGCAGGAAGTCCGCGATGTCGGCGTCCTGGACGGTGACGTTGGTGGCGGCGCTGATGGTCAGGCAACCGGCCGGGTGGGAGGGATCGGGGTAGATCGCCGCCGCCTCGCGCAGCATGCGGGCGACCGCCCGGTAGGCCGTGGGTTCCTCGCGCAGCGCGGCGCCGGCGAACGCGCCGGCGGGCAAGTGGGCGTAGACCTGCACCGCCTCTTTGAACAGCGCCTTCTTGTCGCCGAAGGCGGCGTACAGGCTGCCCGGCCGGATGCCCATCGCCTCGGTGAGCTCGTTGAGAGAGGTCGCCTCATAGCCGCGCGCCCAGAACAGCCGGATGGCCGCGGCGAGTGCGGCGTCGCGATCGAACGTGCGCGGACGTCCTCGTGTCGTACCTGCCTGACTCATGACCTCATTCTAGAGCGCTCACTCAAGAATCCGTGTTAGCCTCTTTCTTGAGTAATCGCTCAACAAATATGAGGTGGACGAGCATCATGGGCGCACGCGCACTCGACGACAAGGTGGCGCTGGTCACCGGCGGCAGCAGGGGAATCGGCCGGGCCATCGCCGAGCGGTTCGGGCGGGATGGTGCCGTCGTGGCCGTCGGCTTCGCCCGCGACCAGGCCGCGGCCGACGAGGTCGTCGAAAAGATCGGCAAGGACGGCGGCCGGGCGTTCGCGATCCGGGCCGAGCTGGGCCGGCACGGCGACGCGGCCGCGCTCTGGGCCTCGTTCGACGATCAGATCGAACTGCACTCTCCCCAGGCAGGCGTCGACGTCATCGTCAACAACGCCGGCATCGACGGCGGCACGGACCTGGCGTCCCTCACCGAAGAAGGATTCGACGACGTCTTCGCGGTCAACGTCCGGGCGCCGTTCTTCATCGTGCAGCAAGGGCTCAAGCGGCTGCGCGACGGCGGGCGCATCATCAACATCTCCAGCGGTGCGGCCCGGCTGGCCCTGCCGCAGAGCATCGCTTACGGCTCCACCAAGGGCGCCCTGGACACCTTCACCCTCAACCTGGCCAAACAACTGGGCCCGCGAGGTATCACGGCCAACTCGGTGTCCGCCGGGATCACCGACACCGACATGAACGCGGAATGGCTGCGCGGCAACCCGCAGGCCCACGCCCACGCCGCCTCACTGGCCGCCCTCGGCCGGGTCGGGCAGCCCGAGGACATCGCCGGCATCGTGGCCTTCCTCGCCTCTGACGACGCCCGCTGGGTGACCGGCAGAGCGATCGACGCCACCGGCGGCGCCGGACTGTGATCCAGGGCGGGGAAGCGCGGCCCCACGCCTACTTCCGTGTGATCGGATACGTCCTTGTGGATGACGTATCGCTGAGGGCGCTTGCGCAGCGGATGGTGGCGATCCCTGGGATGGTGGCGGTGGTGCTCGGCGGTAGTCGGGCCCGTGGTACACACCGCCCGGATTCGGACATCGATCTGCGCCTGTACTACCGAGGCGACCTGGAGATGACGGCGCTGCGAGCGCTGGCCGTACAGGAGGCCGGCGAACAGGCCGAGATGACCACGCCGGGCGGCTGGGGACCATGGGTCGACGGCGGCGGCTGGTTGACCATCGGCGGCTGGCGAGTTGACTGGATCTACCGCGATCTGGACCGGGTCCACCGGATCTGGGCCGACTGCCAGGAAGGTCGCTACGAAATCGGCTCGCAGGCCGGTCATCCGCTGGGGTTCTACTCCCATGCGTATGCCGGCGAGGTGGCACTGTGCCGGGTGCTGGCCGATCCGAGTGGAGAGCTCACCGATCTGCAGGAAGGTGTCCGTGCCTACCCTGAAGCGCTGAGGGCCGCGCTGGTGAACGGGCTGTGGGAGGCGGACTTCTCCGTGACACTGGCGCGGTACGGGGCGGTCGGTTCCGATCCTGCCCATGCGGCCGGCTGCCTGTTCCGCGCCGTCGGCGTCGCCTGCCAGGCCCTGCACGGTCACGCCATGTGGGCGAGTCAACGGAGCGGATCGAGCAGTCTGTGACAGACGCGGCCCTCCTGATGGAGGAGGTACGAACAGCAGTCGGCCGCTGACCCGGACCGTCATCGAGTAGTCGCCGAAGAGAACGGTCACTTCTGAGTCGCACTGGCCGGGAGATGGGCGCCGCGTACACTAGAAGACATGACCGTTGCCCACGACTACGAGGACATGCACCACCTCGTCGACCGACTGCCTCCGGACGGTGTGCGGCGTCTGCGTGTTTTGGTCGAGTCCGACCCGGAGCTGGCAAGGTTTGCGGAGGTGTCGGACTCTGAGACCGGGCGACGAGAGCTGTCGTTCATCGGCTTGGGGGCTTCCGGGCGAAGCGATATTTCCGAACGGCATGACGAACTGCTTCGGGAGGGGTTGGATCGTCCTTCGTGACGGTCACCCTGTTGGACACTGGAGTCCTGTACGCCGCGATCGATCGATCAGACGCTCGTCATGAGGTCTCAGCACGAATGCTCGCCACTATCCGCGGTCGGCTCTTGCTTCCCACCACTGTGCTGACCGAGACCTCCTGGCATGTGGAGAAGAATCTTGGGGCAAAGAGCGAAGCCGCGTTCCTGATGTCGGTCGCGCGAGGCGAACTCTCATTGGTGGATCTGGTTCCTGCGGACGTGGACCGTGCTGCGGAACTTGTGGAAATGTACGAGGACCTGCGGCTGGGCCTGGTCGATGCTTCGGTGATCGCGCTGGCGGAACGACTGGGCGTCTCGAGAGTCGCTACCCTTGATCGTCGGCATTTCTGCGCTGTCCGACCGCGCCACGTCACAGCTTTTACTCTGCTGCCCGAAACCCTGTGAGGCTTCGTGAAGTCGCGGAAGTCGTGCCGCCGCCACCTGTGGCCACTGCTCTCAAGCTGTGCCCAGATGACCGCGCTGTGGTGCGGCGACGCGTGATGCTCGTTGAAGATCGTCCCGTTGAACTTACCGATTCGTACCATGCCATCTCGCCCGTCGGACGGGGGCCGGAGGCCACCGGCAAGGGGGCGCGGGGGAGCTCGGCTCCCCCGGAAACACAGCCCGAGCCGAGTCGCGCGAAGCGCGCCGACTGCGAGGACCTTGCCGTTGAGAGGCAGGCAGGCGGGCGCATAAGGCCGTTGACGGCAGTGGGCTACAAAGAGCCGTCAGGTGCGGCGGCGGTAGCGGTCGGTGGCTTCGCGGGTGGCTCGGATGGCCGCGTCCGCCCGGTCGTACGTGCGCTGGGCCAGCCCCACGAAGATGCAGTCCACGATCAGCAGCTGGCTGATCCGGCTGGCCAGCGCCCCGGGCCGGAACGCCGTCTCCCGCCCGGCCGACACCAGCGTGTGGTCGGCCATCCCGGCCAGCGACGACCGGGGGTTGTTGGTGACGGCCACCACCAGGGCCCCCGCGTCGGCCGCCGTGCGGGCCGGGACGAGCACGTCGGGGGTCTCGCCGCTGCAGCTGATCGCCACCACCACGTCACCGTCCTTGAGCAGCGCCGCGCTGGTCAGCGCCAGATGGGCGTCGCTGAACGGGTGGCTGGACAGTCCGATCCGCAGCAGCTTCTGCGACATGTCGGTGGCCACCAGCCCGGAGGCGGCCACGCCGTACACGTCCACCCGGCGCGCGTCCGCGATGGCCGTGACGACCTCGCCCAGCTGGTCGGGGTCGAGCTGGGCGGCGGTGTCGGCGAGCGCCTCCGACTCGGCCCGCGCCACCTTGGCGATCACGTCGGTGAGCGGGTCGTCGGGGCCGAGGTCGCCGGGGACCAGCCGTTCGGGCTCCTTGGCGACGGCGGCGGCCAGGGCGAAGCGCATCTGTGAGTAGCCGCCGAAGCCGAGTGCCCTGGCGGTGCGCACGATGGTCGCCTCGCTCGTGCCGGACACCACGCTGAACTCGGTGATCGTGCTGCGGACGATCAGGCCGGGGTCGGCGAGGATGATGCGGGCGATGGACTGCGCCGCCGGGGTGAGCGACGGCAGCACGGCTCGTACGGCCGCGACGGGGTTGGAGCTGGACGTCACGACGTCAGCCACTCGGCCGCCGCTTGGGCGGAGACGCGGGAGATGCCGTGGGTGGCGAGGTGCGCGGCGCCGGAGGGGGCGTCCGGGATGCCGGTGTCGACGATGATCACGTCCGGTCGCGTCTTCACGGCCTGCGCCACCCGGTCCTGGACCCAGGGGTGGCGGGCGGCGTCGTGCACCACGAGCACGACGGGCCGCTGCTCGGCTCCCGATCCGCGTCCGGCGCTCGCCGCGAGTCCGGGGCCGAGGCGGGGGAGCGGGCCTCCGGGCTCCAGCTGTACGCGTGCGGTGTCGGGGAGCAGGGCGGTCAGCGCGGCGGTGATGCCGGCCGGTGTCGCGGGGTCCACGGCCTGGTTGAGGCGGGTGTTGACCTCCACCACGAGCGGCCCCATGGTCAGGGTGGCCGCTCCAGTCACGGTCAGCGCGGCGCGGGCGGCGTCCAGGCCGACGTCCGGATCGTCGGTGTCGTCGTCGAGGCGCAGGGCCGCCTGCTCGTCGTACCAGCTCGCCAGTGCGCGCACCCGCGCGCCCGCTTCCGCGAGGCGCTCCTCGGGCAGGCTGCCGGACCGGACGGCGGCCACGACGGCGTCGCGGATCTCGTACAGGCTCTGTTCGGTGGTCAGGCCGACGCAGACGGCGTCGACGCCGGCGGCGAGCGCGCGTGCGGTGATCTCCCCGGGGCTGAACCTGGCGGCCACCGCCCGCATCTCGATGGCGTCCGTGACGAGCATCCCGTCGAAGCCGAGCTCGCCCCTCAGGAGCTCGGTCAGGATGGTCCGGCTCAGCGTCGCGGGCAGGTCCGGATCCAGGGCGGGGACGAGGAGGTGGCCGCACATGATCGAGCGCACGCCGGCCGAGATGGCGGCCCGGAACGGCGGCAGGTCGCGCTCGTCGAGCACCTCGCGGGAGGCGTGCACGGTGGGCAGCTCCAGGTGGGAGTCGGTGACCGTGTCGCCGTGGCCGGGGAAGTGCTTGGCGCAGGCGGCGACGCCGGCGCCCTGGACGCCGTTGACGTAGGCGACGGTGTGGCGGGCCACCAGGTCGGCGGTGGGGCCGAAGGAGCGGACGCCGATGACCGGGTTGGCGGGATTGGCGTTCACGTCGGCGGCCGGGGCGTAGTCGAGGGTGACGTCGGCCCGCGCGAGCATGCGGCCGATCTGGCGGGCCACCCGTTCGGTCAGCGCGACGTCGTCGACCACGCCGAGCGCGCGGTTGCCGGGGAAGGAGCTGCCGGAGGCGACCTCGAAGCGGGTGACCACGCCTCCTTCCTCGTCGACGGCGACGACGGCGCCGGGGTTCTCGGCTCTGATCTGCTGGACGACCTGCGCACTCGGCGCATTGCGGGCGAACAGCACGACACCGCCGAGCCCCTGGCCGAGCGCTCCGCGCATCCAGTCGGGGACCGAGGTCCCCGCGTAGCCTGGCTGGAGCACTGCCATGGCCAGTCGGTACAGGTCAGCGGTCATTCGGCATTTTCCTTCACGGTTGTTGATCTGAAGGTAATTTTCTGTCATCGTCGCCCTCGACACAACCTCTTCCGAGGAGCCACCCCCCATGCACAGCCGAAGGACCCTCCTCAAAGGTCTCGCACTGGCCGCAGCCGCCTCAGCGGTCCCCCTGCCCGCGTTCGCGGCCACCGACCACGTGCCCCCGCTGCGCCAGATGCGCGGCATGTGGATCGCGTCAGTGGTGAACATCAACTGGCCGTCCAAGCAGGGCCTGAGCGCCGACGAGCAGAAGGCCGAATACCTCGCCTGGCTGGACCTGGCCGTCGAGCGCAAGCTCAACTCGGTGTTCGTGCAGATCAGGCCCACCGCGGACGCCTTCTGGCCGTCACCGTTCGAGCCCTGGTCGCACTGGCTGACGGGCACCCAGGGGCAGGACCCCGGCTACGACCCGCTCGGCTTCGCCGTGGCCGAGACGCACAAGCGCGGCCTGGCCTTCCACGCCTGGTTCAACCCGTACCGCGTCTCCATGCAGGCGGACCCGGCCCAGCTCCACCCGGACCACCCCGGGCGCAAGCATCCCGACTGGATCCTGCCGTTCGGCGGCAAGCTCTACTACAACCCGGGCATGCCGGAGGTCCGCAAGTTCTGCCAGGACGCGATGCTGGACGCGCTGGCCCGCTACGACATCGACGGCCTGCACTTCGACGACTACTTCTACCCGACCAACAGCACGGCCTTCGACGACAGCGCCGCCTTCGCCCAGCACGGCGGCGGCTTCCCCGACCTGGCCACCTGGCGGCGGCACAACGTCGACCTGATGGTCTCGGAGATGCAGCAGCGGGTGCGCGAGGTCAAGCCGGAGACCGCCTGGGGCATCAGCCCGTCCGGCATCTGGCGCAACAAGGGCACCGACCCGCTCGGCTCCGACACCAACGGCGGGCAGTCCTACGACAACCTGCACGCCGACACCCGCGGCTGGGTGCAGAAGGGCTGGCTGGACTACATCGCGCCGCAGCTCTACTGGTACATCGGGCAGCCGCCCGCCGACTACTCCAAGCTGGTGCCGTGGTGGTCGGACGTGGCCGACGGCACCGGCACCCTGCTGTGGATCGGCCAGGCCGCGTACAAGGCGGGTGATCCCGCCCAGGCGCCCGAATGGCAGGACCCGGCCGAGCTGTCCGACCACCTCACGCTCAACCGCGACCACCCGCAGATCGGCGGCGACATCTGGTACAACGCCAACGACCTGCGCGCCGACCGGATCGGCTCGATCAGCACCGCAGTCAACGACCACTACACGCGACCGGCGCTCGCGCCGGTGCTGCCCAGGCTGGCGAATGGCCGGCCGCCGCGCAAGCCGGTGCTGGCCTACGCGCTGCGCCGGCACGGTGGGGTGGAGGTGCGCGCGGTGGCCGCCGGACGGGACGAGCCGTTCCAGTTCGCCGTCTTCCGCTTCCCGCGCCGGGCGTCGGCGTCGGGCTTCCGCGACGCCCGCCACCTGGTCGCCGTCCTGCCCGGTGACCGGCAGGTGCGCTGGCGGGACGCGGACGGCCGGCGTGGGGACCACTACTACGTGGTGGCGGTGGACCGGGCCAACCGGACCAGCGAGCCGAGCAACGGCTTCAGGGTCATCTAGGGGGAGTGCGATGCGGGTTCTCGGCCTCATCTCGGGCACCTCGCACGACGGTGTCGACAGCGCCGTGGTGGACTGGTCGCTCGACGGCGGCGTGCTGACCGGCACACTGCTGCATCTGGGGGAACGGCCGTACGAGCCCGGGCTGAGAGCCCGCATCGTGGCGGCGCTGCCGCCGCACCGGATCGACCTGGGCGAGGTCTGCGCCCTGGACACGCTCATCGGCCTGGGGTTCGGGGAGGGGGGGGCCGGCGCGCCGGCCGCCGACCTGATCTGCTCCCACGGTCAGACGCTCTTCCACTGGGTGGAGGACGGGCGGGTGCTGGGCACCCTGCAGCTCGGCCAGCCGGCCTGGATCGCCGAGCGCACCGGGCGGCCGGTGGTGTCGGACGTACGGGCGCGCGACGTCGCGGCGGGCGGGCAGGGGGCGCCGCTGGTGTCCTACCTCGACCTGCTGCTCATGGCGGGCATGCCGGGCCGCACCGGGGCGCTGAATCTGGGCGGGATCGCCAACCTGACCGTGCGGGAGCCGGTCGTGGCCTACGACACCGGGCCGGCCTGCGCGCTCATCGACGCCGCCGCGCCGCCGTACGACCGGGACGGGGAGCTGGCGGCGGCGGGCACGATCGACACCGGGCTCCTTGAGGAGCTGCTGGCCGAGCCGTACTACCGCCAGGAACCACCCAAGTCCACAGGTAAGGAGCTTTTCACGCCCGACTACGTGAAGGCGGACCTGCCGCAGGCGGACCTGGTCGCCACGCTGACCGCGCTCACGGCCGAGACGGTGGCGGCGGAGATCCGCAGGCACCGCCTCGACACGGTGATCGTCTCAGGCGGCGGGGCGCGTAACCCCACGTTGATGAGCATGCTGCGCCTGCGAGCGTCACCGGCGACGTTCGTGACCAGTGACGAGCTCGGCGTGCCGGCCGACGGCAAGGAGGCGATCGCCTTCTCGCTGTTCGGCTGGCTCACCGCACACGGCCTGCCCGCCACCGTGCCCAGGTGTACAGGCGCCTCAGGCGCCCGGGTCCTGGGCACGATAACGCCGGGTTCCGATCCGCTGACGCTGCCGGAACCCCTCGCCGAAGCCCCGGTCGCGATCCGTCTCTCAGGAAGCCCTGCGCCCCGCCGCTGACGGCTCGGCAGGAGCCCCCGACCGCTGTGGTGGCACCACAGGTGTCGGACGCACCAGGCCCAGTGCGACCACCTCGTTGGCCAGCCGCGTGCGCCGGTTGGTGCCTTCGGGAATCCTGAACTTCTGATACAGCCGCAGCAGGTGCTGCTTGACCGCGGCTTCGGTCACGACCAGGTCGTCGGCGATTTCCCGTGCGGTAGCCGGGGCGACGAACGCCTCGTCCGACAGCGCCGGCCTGCAGAGCGAGGTCAGCACATCGACCTCGCGTCTGGTCAGCTCGGGCGCCGCGGCCCTGCGGAGTTCGACCTCGGGGGTGAAGTCCTCACGGGGGACTCCACCGATGCGACCGCGTGCCGCGCCGAAGGAGACGACGTCGCCGTCGTCGAGCACCCTCCGTGCGATCGGCCTGCCGTTCACCCGTGTGCCGTTGCGGGACAGGCCCAGGTCAACGACATACAGGTAGGGTCCTCGCCTGACGAACTCGGCATGGAGCCGAGACACGCTGGGATCGCTGAGCCGGATGTCCGCGCCCCGGCCCCTTCCCACCGTTGTGATCTCGGGGCGCAACGGGACCACCTCGCCGGTGTCCTCGATGCGTATGAACGGCCCCTCCACGGCAGTTCCTCCCCAGGTAGCCCGCCGTAACTATTACTACAGCTGCGGCTTACCCAAACGTGGGGATGCGGAATCGCCTTTGCCGAAACGAGAATCGTGCTTGAAATTGATCTGACCCCTTGAGACTGGTTTTGCCTGCTCACAGGTAGACTTCCACGGGAGATAAGCGGAGGAAGTACTCATGGCGGACAAGCCCACAAAAGGCCTGGCAGATGTCGTCGCAGCGTCCACAGCGCTCAGCGACATCGACGGGAAGGCCGGTCGCCTGTTCTATCGTGGATACGACATCCACGACCTGGCCGGCCGCGCGACGTTCGAAGAGACCGCACACCTGCTGCAGCGCGGGAAGCTGCCCGACCGGGCCGAGCTCGCCGCCTACGGTGAGGAGCTGGTGCGTGGCCGGGAGCTGGGCGCGCTCGTCTCGGCGAACATCTCCGAGATCGCCGAGAAGCAGAAACCGATGGAGGCGCTGCGCACCCTCGTGTCGCTCGCCGGTGCTGACGACCCGGACAAGGACGCCAACTCCCGCGAGGCCAACCTGGCCAAGGCGGCCCGCCTCACCGCGCAGCAGCCCCTGCTGGTCGCCCGCTTCCACGCCGCCCGCAGCGGCGGCCAGGCGCCCGAGCCGGATCCGTCGCTCAGCGTCGCCGCCAACTTCCTGCTCCAGGTCACCGGCCGCAGCCCCGCACAGCGCGAGGTCGAGATCTTCGACGCCTGCCTGGTCCTGCACGCCGACCACACCATGAACGCCTCCACCTTCGCCGCCCGGGTCTGCGCCGCGACCCTGTCGGACATGCACTCCGCCATCGTCGCCGCCATCGGCACGCTCAAGGGCCCGCTGCACGGCGGCGCGAACGAGCAGGTCATGAAGACGCTCGAGTCGATTTCACCGACGGGCGTCGCCCAGGCCGTGCGCGACAAGCTCGCCGCCGGCGAGAAGATCATGGGCTTCGGCCACCGCGTCTACAAGACCGAGGACCCGCGCGCCACCCACCTGCGCAGGATGTCGCAGGAGCTGGCCGAGGCGGCCGGTGACGCCACCTACTACCGGATGTCCAAGGAGATGGAGGAGGTCGTCTTCGAGACCAAGGGGCTCTATCCGAACGTCGACTTCTACGCGGCGTCCGTCTACCACTACCTTGGGATCCCGACCGACCTGTTCACCCCCGTCTTCTCGATCAGTCGCATGTCCGGCTGGACCGCGCACGTGATCGAGCAGCACGCGGACAACCGCCTGATTCGCCCCGACAGCGAATACATCGGCGAGACGGACCAGAAGTGGAAGCCGATCGACGAACGATGAGCCTTTGAACGATGAGCCCGTGAGCGAGAGCCACGAACGTGCGAGCTGGGGGCCGTACCCGCTGATCCTGGCGGGTGCGGCCGTCGGCGTGGGGCTGATCTTCCTGATCGACGTGCGGTGGGGCGGCTTCGCGGTGGGCGCCGTCCTCATGATCGGCGCCGCGCTGCGCTTCGCCGGCTACGGCGGCCCGCTCGCCGTGCGCAGCAGGAGAGCCGACGTCACCACGCTCGGCCTGTCCGGCTTCGTGCTGGTGCTGAGCTCGCTGCTGCTCTACAACAACGCGTTGAAGGCGCTCATCCAGTCCCTTTTCTCCGGCTGAGGGGCGTCCGATAGCCTCAACGTATCCATTCATTGAAGGGGAACCATTCGCATGCCCAAGATCAAGGTGGAGGGTTCGGTCGTCGAGCTTGACGGCGACGAGATGACCCGGATCATCTGGCAGTTCATCAAGGACCAGCTGATCCTTCCCTACCTCGACGTCGACCTGAAGTACTACGACCTCGGCATCGAGCGACGCGACGCCACGGACGACCAGATCACGATCGACGCCGCCAACGCCATCAAGAAGTACGGCGTCGGTGTGAAGTGCGCCACCATCACCCCGGACGAGGCGCGGGTGGAGGAGTTCGGCCTCAAGAAGATGTGGAAGTCCCCGAACGGGACCATCCGCAACATCCTCGGCGGTGTCATCTTCCGCGAGCCGATCATCATGTCCAACGTGCCGAGGCTCGTCCCCGGCTGGACCAAGCCGATCGTCGTCGGCCGTCACGCCTTCGGCGACCAGTATCGCGCCACCGACCTCAAGATCCCCGGCGAGGGCTCGCTCACCCTCACGTACACGCCGAAGGACGGCTCCGAGCCGATCGAGCTCGACGTGTACGACTTCCCGGGCCCCGGCATCGCGATGGCCATGTACAACCTGGACGAGTCGATCCGCGACTTCGCCCGCGCGTCCATGCGCTACGGCCTCAACCGCAACTACCCGGTCTACCTCTCGACGAAGAACACCATCCTCAAGGCGTACGACGGCCGCTTCAAGGACATCTTCGCCGAGGTCTTCGAGACCGAGTTCAAGGACGAGTTCGCCGCCGCCGGCATCACCTACGAGCACCGCCTCATCGACGACATGGTCGCCGCGGCCATGAAGTGGGAGGGCGGCTACGTCTGGGCGGCGAAGAACTATGACGGCGACGTCCAGTCCGACACCGTCGCGCAGGGCTTCGGCTCGCTGGGCCTGATGACCTCGGTGCTGATGACCCCCGACGGCCGCACCGTCGAGGCCGAGGCCGCGCACGGCACGGTGACCCGCCACTACCGCGAGCACCAGAAGGGCAACGCCACTTCCACGAACCCGATCGCCTCGATCTTCGCGTGGACCCGTGGCCTGGCACACCGCGGCAAGCTCGACAACACGCCCGCGGTGACCGCGTTCGCCGACACGCTGGAGCAGGTCTGCGTCGAGACGGTCGAGAGCGGCCAGATGACCAAGGACCTGGCGCTGCTGGTCGGCGGCGACGCCAAGTGGCTGACCACCCAGGACTTCCTGGGCGCGCTCGACGAGAACCTGAAGAAGAAGATGGCCTGAGCCGTCTCACGTGGAGGGCCGCCTACGGGCGGCCCTTTTCTGTGCTGGTCAAGACCATCTCTTTGATGATCGCTGGCGTGGCACGGTTGATCACCTGGGTAAGAGCTCTCCGTAACCAGTCGTACGCGTTTCGGGGGGTTCGAATGCGACTGCCTTTCATCAGTGGCGTGGGTGTGGTCGTGGTCGCTGCGATCCTCTCCGGGTGCGGTTCCGAGCCGGTGGCCCAGGTCAAGGACACCAAGGCGGAGGCCGCCGCCAAGCTGCAACGGAGCAAGGCCGCCAAGGTCGCGGCCGCGGCCAAGGTCAAGGCCAACGAACTGGGGCAGATCCCGGTGCTCATGTGGCACCGCATCGTCCCCAAACCGGCCACCACCGACGACCGCACGCCCGCGAAGTTCCGCGAGGATCTCGAACGGCTGGTCAAGGACGGCTACGTGCCGATCACGGCGGCGGAGCTCGTCACCGGCAAGATCGACATCCCGGCGGGCAAGCACCCGGTCGTCCTCACCTTCGACGACTCCTCGCCCAGCCAGCTCACGCTGGACGCGATGGGCACGCCGCAGAAGGACACCGCGATCGCGATCCTGCAGGACGTGGCCGCCAAGAACCCGGGCTTCCGCCCGGTCGCCACCTTCTACGTCACCCGCGACATGTTCGGCAAGAGCAAGCGGGAGGAGCAGTCGCAACTGCTGATCTGGCTCAGGGACAACGGCTTCGACATCGGCAACCACACCCGTGACCACCACAACCTGCGCGGGCGCACCAAGCAGCAGGTCGAGGAGCAGATCGGCAGCATCGCCGAGACAATCACCTCGCTTTCCCAGACCAAGCCGGTCTCCATCGCGCTGCCGTACGGCAACCAGCCCAACAAGAAGGAGTGGGCCCTGCGCGGTCCCCACTACCAGCACCGCGCCGCCTTCCTGGCCGGCTACACGCCCGCGCCGTCGCCGTACAGCAAGTCCTATGACCCGCTGGGCATCCCGCGCATCCGCGCCATGGACAAGAAGGGCGACTGCGCGCAGTTCTGCTCGACGGCCTGGCTCGACTGGCTGAAGGCCAACCCGGACATGCGCTACACCTCCGACGGAGACCCGGCGACCGTGGCGTACCCGAAGTTCAAGAACCCGTTCCTGCGCACGTCGTACAAGGCCCGCTCGCTGATGTACTAGCGGACGCGGCCGATCAGCACCGCGAGTGCCACCGGGTCCAAAGGCAGGTTCACCACGTCCGCCAGCCGGCCGGTGGTGGCGACCAGGCCGCCGGGGCCGAAGCCGAGCACACGGTGGATCTCGGGGAGTTTCGTCCGGTGGTTCGTCCGGGTGTCGACGAGCTCCACCCCGGTGGCCGTGGTCACGCTCACGTAGCGGCCGTCGTGGGAGATCGCCGGGGTCGGGGCGGACCCGCGCGGCAGCGGATCGGTGAGCTCGTGCGTCACACCACTGGACAGGTCCAGCATGACCAGGCGGCCGGTGGCGTCGTCGAGGTAGACGACGTGGAGGCCGTCGCCGCTGAGCGCGAGGGGCGCGGCCCTGCCGGGGCCCACGTCGGCGCGGGCCTGGACCAGGGGATGGCCGTCCTCCGTCGCCGTGCCGTCGTCCGCGTACAGCCTCCACTCGTTCGTCGACCGGCTCGCGTACCGGGCCGGTCCGCTGAAGGCGCCCGCGGCGGCACGCCGCTCGTCCGGCGGCTCCGCCTCCCCGTACGGCGTGACGGTGGCGAGGCCGACGGCGAGCAGCGCCGCGGCGAGCACCGGCCAGGGCCGCCCGGACGCCAGGCTCAGAGCCCGCAGCACGTCCACCGGGCGCGAGGTGGCCACGGCCTTCGCCGCCGCCGGGCTGCGGCCGGTGGGTCGCCACGGGGCCATGGCCTTCACCACCGCCAGCGTCGGAAGTCCGAAGGCGAGAAGCCAGCCGATCACCTTCAACGCGTAGGGGATCTCCGGCAGGCCGCTGCCCGGTGCGATCCACAGCGCGACGATCGTGCCGCCCGCGAGCAGCGTGCGCGCGGAGTCGGACCGGATCGCCACCTCGGCGTGAACGTGAGAAGCGGCGGCGCGAGCATGACGCCGATGGGCCGGCGAATACGCCCGCCGTCCCGGGCGAATCGCAACTCCGCCGTGACAATGCTGAGAAACCAGCCGCTGAATGCCAGGTAAAGGCCGCCGCGGAAGGAATCGTTGGTATATCCGGCGAGCATGAAGCCCGACCCGATGCCCGTCCCCGCCCACATGAACCGCTGCCGTACATGCAGGTGGCGCAGAATGCGGTCCACGCTGAACGCCGTGACGACCAGCATGTGCCGGTCCGCGAAGTTGTCCACGGCAGCCCGTTGAACGGGTGCGCGGACGCCTCTAAAGGCGAATATCCACCCCGTCGCCACCACTAAGAGAAATGTGATTGATACCATGCACTGCCTTTGGCCACCCGGGGAAAGTAGCCGAATACTTATTCGGCCGACAGGGGTGAATAAGTGGTCGCTGAAGAGGCGTGGGCACGCCGGAGCCCTGACGCCGGCGCCGCGCCCGCGGCCCAGGTACGGCGGATGCTCCTGCTGGGGTGCGCGCTCGCGGTCGCGGTGCTGGGGGTTGCGGGGTTGTCGCTGGGCGGCCTGACCGTCCCCCTGCTGGCGCAGCACCGAGCCGAGGGAGGCGGCTCGATGCGGGTCGCCGACGACCTCGGCAGACCCACCGGTGTCGGCCTCGAGGCGAAACTGCGGTTCGTCAACGAAGGCTGGTTCCCCGTCACGGTCACCGGTGCGGGCCTGCGGGCCGACGGCCTTCAGCTGCTCTCGGTGCAGGCGGATGGCGACCACCCGTTCCCGCACACCATCCCGGCCGGCGGATCCGTGGTGCTGTCACTGACCATGGAGATCACCGACTGCGCGAGCGCGGCCACCACCCGGGCCCGCGTCGAGTTCCAGGTGGAGCGCTGGTGGGGGACCGTGACCGGGACCGCCGAGCCGCAGTCCCTCTTCCCCGAGGAGCCGTGGCAGGACTTCCAGGTCAGGACCGCCTGCGGACAGTGAACGTGCGGCCGGCCCCCAGGGGTCGGCGATCGCCGGTGACGCGGCGAGCGGGGGCAGGGAGAGGAAGACGGCGCCGAGAGCGGCGGTCGGCGTGTTGCGGCTCACCACCACCCACCTGACGGTGATCGGTGCGCCAGAGGCGCGGATGGCCGTCTACGCCCCCGCGGAGGCGGCCGGTGTCAATGGGGGCGGTGGCTACTCGGCGTAGGGCTGGTCCGTACCGTGAGAGCTGTAGCCGAGACTCCAGATGTAGCCGTCCGGGTCCGCGAAGGAGCCGCCGTACCCGCCCCACGGCAGGGCGCCGGCGGGCTTGAGGACCGTGGCGCCGGCCTTCTCCGCTTCCGCGAGGATCTCGTCGACCCGCGCCTCACTACGGACGACGTAGGTGAGGACCAGCCCGCTGAAGCCGCTGCCCTCCGGGCTCGTGCCCACCTGGTCGGCCAGGCCGTCACGGCCGTAGAAGCCGACGGGGGAGGCCCCGTCGGACTCGAAGAACACCGAGACGCCGTAGTCGTCCTTGATCTTCCAGCCGAGCCCCTCCGTGTAGAACCGCTTGGCCCGGTCCATGTCCTGGACGCCGAGCAGGATCGAGCTGACGTGCGCTTTCATGCCTTGTCTCCTTGGTGTGCGAGGGATGATGCATCTGCGAGACACGCTACAAACGGCCCCGTCCCGGGCGCTTCTCCATTCGTGCTCGCTTCGGCCGACGTCGGCAGGGCCGGGTCGGCGACACCTTCGAGGGCCGGCTGCTCAGGGCGCGCGGCGGCCCAAGGAGAAGAACTGAGAGGATGTACGTCGCGCTGGTGCGATGAAATGGGGCGTGTGTCACCATTCCTGACAGGTGCGCGGCAAACCGTGACGTCACGAACGGTTAACAGTTCTCTGGGAAGTAGTCCGGCGTCGTAAAGTTTGCGTGGTCGGGCTTTGTGCACACGTGGGGAAGACGAATGCCGCAGATCTCGCCGCTCGTAGCCGGCGATCCCACCCAGTTGGGGTCGTTCGAGCTGTCCGGGCGGATCGGTGAAGGCGGCCAGGGCATCGTCTTCCTGGGCGTCAACGACCAGGGCGAGCGCGCGGCCGTCAAATTGCTGCACGTGAAATTCACCGGTGACACCATCGCCCGGTCCCGTTTCGCCAGAGAGCTGAAGGCCGCCAAGCGGGTGGCGTCGTTCTGCACGGCCAGGGTGATGGAGGCCGACCTCGATGGCGACACGCCCTACATCGCCAGCGAGTACATCGAGGGCCCGGCGCTGAAGGAGATCATCGACAGCGAGGGGCCGCTGCGCGGGACGGTGCTCGACCGGCTGGCCATCGGCACGGCCACCGCGCTGACCGCGATCCACCACGCCTCGATCGTCCACCGCGACCTCAAGCCCGACAACGTGCTCATCGCCGCCGACGGGCCCCGGGTGGTGGACTTCGGGATCGCCCGGATCATCGACTCGAGCGGGACCATCACCAGCAGGGCCATCGGGACGCCCGCCTACATGGCGCCGGAGCAGATCGCCGGCGACGAGGTCGGGCCCTATACGGACGTGTTCTCGTGGGGGGCGACGATCACGTTCGCGGCCACCGGGACGTCCGTGTTCGAGGGCAGCTCCATCGCCGCCGTGCTCAACCGGATCCTCAACCACGAGGTCGACGTGGGGATGATGCCGGAGCCGCTGCGCGGGGTGGTGCGCGCGGCCCTGTCCAAGTCGCCCGCCGACCGGCCGTCCGCCGACCAGATCCTGCTGCGGCTGCTCGGCCAGCCCGAGACCGTGGGCGCCTCCACGGCCGTGCTGACCCAGGGCGTGCAGGTGGCGAGCGACGACACCACGCCGTTCTCGCGGGTCTCGCCGACGCTCGCCAAGCGGGAGACCGGCGGCACCGTGGCCTCGCCCGCCCCCGCCACATCGCCCCAGCACACCGGTGGCATGGCCCATCAGCAGACGGGCGGCACCTCACACCGGCACACCGGTGGCGTGGCCCATCAGCAGACGAGCGGCACCGCGTCCCAGCACACCGGAGGCGGGCCGTACCAGCACAGGGGCGGCCCGGTTCAGGAGACCGGCGACGCGGCGCCGTACCAGCAGATCGGCGGCGGCTCGCCGGCACCGGTGCCCGCGCGGCGCGGGCGCCGGAGGTGGTGGGTGGCGCTGGCCGCCACGCTGGCCCTGGTCGTGGCCGCGGCGGTGGCGGTGGCGGCGCTCGCCGTCGCGAACGGCTGGCCGCCGGCGCTCTTCGGCGACACGGCGGGGGAGGAGCCCTTCGACGCGCACCCCTCGGCCGCCTACTCGTCCGTGGCGGACAAGGCCGCCAAGACCGGGAAGCTCGTGGTCGGGGTGAAGGGCGACCTGCCGGGCGTCGGCCTCCAGCGCGGCGGCGACTTCGAGGGGTTCGACGTGGACCTCGCCAAGCGGATCGCCGAGGAGCTGGGCGCCGAGCAGACCGACTTCGTCGCCGTGTCCAGGGGCAACAGGGCCGGCGCACTGGCCGAGGGCCGGGTGGACCTGGTGATCGCCACCTACTCCGTCAACGACGACGACGTCGAGTTCGCCGGGCCCTACTACCTCGCCCACCAGGATCTGCTGGTGCGCACCGGGTCCATCGACTCGATCGACGACCTGAAGGGCAAGAAGATCTGCGGCGTCAACAGCCCGTCCGTCGGCTTCGTGCAGGACCGGGTGAAGGTCGAGCCGGTCCCGGCCGGCAACTACGCCGAGTGCATGGACCTGCTCAGGAGCGGCGGCGTGGACGCGGTGCCGGGCGACGACCTCATCCTGGCCGGGTTCGCCAGCCGGGAGAACCAGCGCTACAAGGTGCTCGGCGCCAAGCTGAACGACGAGCGCTACGCCGTCGCGCTCAAGGAGGGCGACGTCAAGACCTGCAAGGCGATCAACGGCGTGATCGCCGACCTCTACCGCACCGGGTTCGTCGAGCAGCTCATGAAGAAACATTTCGCCAACGTGGAGTTCACACCGGAGTCGAAGGTGCCCGCGATGAAAGCCTGCGGATGACGACCGGGTAACATCCGAAAGTCAGTGAATCTACCTGCGAGTTAGGGGAAGGCCATGGCCACGCCCGTCAAGGTGACCGTCACCGGAGCAGCCGGTCAGATCGGCTACGCGCTGCTGTTCCGCATCGCGTCGGGCCAGCTGCTGGGCCGGGACGTCCCGGTCAAGCTGAGCCTGCTGGAGATCCCGCAGGCGGTGAAGGCGGCCGAGGGCACCGCGATGGAGCTCGACGACTGCGCCTTCCCGCTGCTGTCCGGCATCGAGATCACCGACAGCGCCGACGTCGCCTTCAATGGCGCGAACATCGCGCTGCTGGTCGGCGCCATGCCGCGCAAGGCCGGCATGGAGCGCGGTGACCTGCTCGGCGCCAACGGCGGCATCTTCGGCCCGCAGGGCAAGGCGATCAACGACCATGCCGCGGACGACATCAAGGTCCTGGTGGTGGGCAACCCCGCCAACACCAACGCGCTCATCGCGCAGCAGAACGCGCCGGACGTCCCGGCGGACCGGTTCACCGCGATGACCCGCCTCGACCACAACCGCGCCCTGTCGCAGCTCGCGGCCAAGCTGCAGGTCCCGGTGACCGAGATCAAGCACCTGACGATCTGGGGCAACCACTCCGCCACGCAGTATCCCGACCTCTTCCACGCCGAGGTCGGCGGCAAGATCGCGGCCGACCAGGTCGACCCCGAGTGGCTGCGCGACACGTTCATCCCGACGGTCGCCAAGCGCGGCGCCGCCATCATCGAGGCCCGTGGCGCGTCCTCCGCCGCCTCGGCCGCCAACGCGGCCATCGACCACGTCCATGACTGGGTCAACGGCTCGGAGTGGACCTCGGCCGCGGTCGTGTCCGACGGCTCCTACGGCGTGCCCGAGGGGCTCATCTCGTCGTTCCCGGTCCGCGCCGTGGACGGCAGGTTCGAGATCATCCAGGGGCTGGAGATCGACGGGTTCTCCCGCGAGCGCATCGACGCCTCCGTCCGCGAGCTCACCGAGGAGCGCGACGCGGTCCGCGAGCTGGGCCTGATCTGACCTTCGCCCACCCGGCCCATCCCCGGCCTACGGCTGGAGCGGGGTGGCCGGGTGGGTGGCCGCGGGGCCGCGTGGGGTGGGGTCGGGTGTCGCGAACACCACCCCGGCGGCGACCGTCATGCTGGCGAGCACGACGAGGATGCCGAACAGCACCTTCGTAACCCTTGGTGAAAAGTTCCTCACATTTCGTATCAGAGCATAAATTCTGCGCCGGTACACGGTCAATTGTCGGAAAGCGCATCCCAGGCATCGGAGACGATGTCCCGCAGGGAGGTCCGCTCGGCCTTCCACCCCAGCTCACGCTGGATCTTCTCGGACGAGGCGACCAGCACCGCCGGATCCCCGGCACGGCGCGGGCCGACCACCGAGGGGATCTCGTGCCCGGTGACCTCACGGCAGACCGAGATCACCTCCTCCACCGAGAAGCCGGTGCCGTTGCCCAGGTTGTAGACCTTGTGCTCGCCCTCCTTACAGGCCTCCAGCGCCAGCAGGTGCGCACGCGCCAGGTCGGAGACGTGCACGTAGTCGCGCACGCAGGTGCCGTCGGCCGTCGGGTAGTCGGTGCCGAACACGCTGACCGACTCCCGCTCGCCCGTGGCGACCTTGAGCACGTTCGGGATGAGGTGGGTCTCCACGGCGTGCCGCTCGCGGTAGTGGCCGTAGGCGCCGGCGACGTTGAAGTAGCGCAGGCTGACCGCGCCCAGACCGCGCAGCCCCGCGTACGCCGACAGGGCGGTGTCCACGGCCAGCTTGGAGGCGCCGTAGGGGTTCGTCGGCCGGGTGGGGTCGCTCTCCTGGATCGGCGCCCGCTCCGGCTCGCCGTACGTGGCCGCCGTCGAGGAGAACACGATCTTGCGTACGTCGCGCTCGCGCATGGCCTCCAGCAGCGCCAGCGTGCCGCCGAGGTTGTTGGCCCAGTAGAGCTCCGGCTTCTGCACCGACTCGCCGACCAGTGACTTGGCCGCGAAGTGCAGCACCGCGTCCACCCCGTCGAGCGCGCCGCCCGCGTCGGTGATCGGGGCCTCGACGAACCGCGCACCGCTCGGCACCGCGTCCGCGTGCCCGGTGGACAGGTCGTCGAGCACCGTCACCTCATGACCGGCCTCGATGAGCTGCGCGGCGACGACGCTGCCGACGTATCCGGCACCTCCGGTGACCAGCAGCCTCATGTTCACTCCTGTCTGAATATGTTTGATTTTGTACGGCTTGCCGTTCAGCATACGCGGGAAAGTCGCCGAGTACGCTGCCAAACACCATGTTTGACACCGTCGCGGCCAACATCGCCCTGGTTCTGCTGTTCATCCTGGTCGGCGGGTTCTTCGCCGCCGCCGAGATGGCCATGGTCTCCTTGCGCGAGAGCCAGGTCCGCAAGCTGTCCCAGCTCGGCCGCCGTGGCGAGCGGGTGGCCAAGCTCGCCCGCGATCCCAACCGGTTCCTGTCCGCCGTGCAGATCGGCGTGACCGTCGCCACCATGCTCTCCGCCGCCTTCGGCGCCGACCGGCTCGGCATGCAGCTCTCTCCCGTCCTGGAGGGGTGGGGGGTGCCCACCGCGGTCTCCCCCCTGCTCGCGCTCGTGCTGGTGACGCTGGCCATCTCGTACGTCTCCCTGGTGCTCGGAGAGCTGGCGCCCAAACGCCTGGCCCTGCAGCGGGCCGAGGGGCTGTCGTTGGTCGTCGCCCCGTTCCTGGACAGCCTCGCCACCCTGTCGCGCCCCGTCATCTGGGCGCTGTCCAGGTCGACCGACGGCGTCGTCAGGCTGCTCGGCGGCAACCCGAAGGCCGACAGGGAGGAGGTGACCACCGAGGAGCTGCGGGACATGGTCGTCGGGCACGCCGAGCTGACCCCCGACGAGCGCAACCTCATCGCCGAGGTGTTCGCCGCCGGCAAGCGGCAGCTGCGCGAGGTCATGCTGCCGCGCACCGAGGTGGAGTTCATGGAGGCCGACACGCCGCTGGCCGAGGCCGCGGTGCTGGCGGCCGGGCTGCCGCACTCGCGCTTCCCCGTCTACCGCGAGTCCTATGACGAGGTCATCGGGTTCGTGCACGTGCGGGACCTGCTGGACCCGGTGCTCACCGGGCGCACCGAGCCGCTGAGCGAGCTGGTGCCCATCAGGCCCGCGAAGTTCGTGCCCGCCTCCAAACGCCTGCTCACGACCCTGTCGGAGATGCGCGACGAGGGGCAGCACATGGTCATCGTCATCGACGAGTACGGCGGCACGGCCGGCATCGTGACCATGGAGGACCTGGTCGAGGAGCTCATCGGCGACATCAGGGATGAGTACGACATCGAGGACGACACCGTGATCCTGCCCGCCGGCGAGATCGAGATCGACGGCCTGACGAACCTCAACGACTTCGCCACCGAGACCGGCATCCGGCTGCCCGACGGGCCCTACGAGACGCTGGGCGGCTTCGTCATGGCCATGCTCGGGCACGTCCCGGAGCTGAACGAGCGGGTCGAGGTGCCCGGCTTCGAGCTGACCGTGACCGAGCTCGACGGCCGCCGTATCGCCAGGGTGAGAGTGAAACGCCGAGGGCCGGTCGAGTCGCCTCCCGAACAGGATTCCTGACACAATTGCCTGCTATGGCCAGACCTCGTGTACTCTCCGGCATCCAGCCCACAGCGGACTCCTTCCACCTGGGCAACTACCTGGGTGCGGTTCGTCAGTGGGTCACGCTGCAGGAGACCCACGACGCCTTCTACTGCGTGGTGGACCTGCACGCGATCACTGTCGCGACCGAGCCCGCCGCCCTGCGCCGCCGCAGCCGGGTCGCCGCCGCGCAGCTCTTCGCCGCCGGGCTCGACCCCGAGCGCTCCACGGTCTTCGTGCAGTCGCACGTCCGTGAGCACACCGAGCTGGCGTGGATCCTGATCTGCCAGACCGGCATGGGCGAAGCCGCCCGGATGACCCAGTTCAAGGACAAGTCCGCCAAGTTCGGCGAGCAGGCCGCCAGCGTCGGGCTGTTCACCTACCCGATCCTGCAGGCCGCCGACATCCTGATCTACCAGGCCAACAGCGTCCCGGTGGGCGCCGACCAGAAGCAGCACCTGGAGCTCACCCGCGACCTCGGCCAGCGCTTCAACCACCGCTTCGGCGACACCTTCACGATCCCGGAGCCGTACATCCTCAAGGAGGTCGAGAAGATCACCGACCTCCAGGACCCGTCGGCGAAGATGTCCAAGTCCTCCTCCAGCCCCGGGGGCATCCTGGACGTCCTGGAGCAGCCGGGGCCGCTGCGCAAGAAGGTCATGCGCGCCGTCACCGACACCGGCTCCGAGGTGCTCTTCGACGAGGAGAACAAGCCGGGCATCTCCAACCTGCTGCGCATCCAGTCCGCGCTCACCGGGACCGCCATCCCCGACCTGGTCGCCCGTTACGAGGGGCAGGGCTACGGCACGTTCAAGAAGGACGTGGCGGAGGCCGTGATCGAGACGTTCACGCCGATCCGCGAGCGCACCGAGAAGCTCCTGGCCGACGAGGTGGAGCTCGACCGCCTACTGGCCATCGGCGCCGAGCGCGCCCGCCTGGTGGCCCGCCGGACCATGGCCGAGGTCCGGGACCGGGTCGGCTTCCTCCCCACCCTCTGACGCCGTGGGGGCGGGCCCTGACAGCCCGCCCCCGTCACTCCTCCCCGGAGCGTGTCGTCCACAGGGCGGAGATGGGAAGGCAGGTCAGCCCGTCCCCGAAACTCAGCGACTCCGACCCGCAATAGAGAACGAACCCCGCTCGCATACGGTCACCCAGGCGCCGCTGAAGAAGCCGAAGCCCCCGAAAATCCTCACTGCGTACGGTCTCCGCTGACTTGACCTCGATACCGATGATCTCGCCCGCGTTGTTCTCGATGACACCGTCGACCTCGTACTGATCCCGGTCCCGGTAGTGGAACAGCCGTGCGGGAGTGTTCGACCAGGTGAGCTGCTTGCAGATCTCGCTGAGGACGAAATTCTCCAAGAGGCCGCCCAAAGGCGCCGCGCCGGTGCCGGTCGTCAGGTAGCCGGCGAGCCCGGGGTCGACGAAGATCACTTTAGGCGTCGCGACAGCACGCGTGGTGGCATTGGCCGACCAGCCGGGCAGGAGACGGACCAGGAAGATCGTCTCCAGAATGTCCACATAGTGACGAACGGTCGGGTTGGATACCTGCAACTCGTTCGCGAGCCTGTTGATATTGAGGAGGCCGGCGGTCTGACCCGCCAGGAGGGAGATGAGGCGGCGCATCTCGCTCGCTCGCGCGATATCGGCTACTTGCTGGACGTCGCGCGCGAGCAGATCCGCGACGTACGCCTCGAAGAAGCGCTGCCGACGCTTCGGAGCGGTCCTCTTGACGGCTTCCGGATAGCCACCACGTGCAGCCAGGGCCAGGTAATCCTTCTTCCGCAGCCCGAGCCACTCGCTGCGCAGGTCGGCTCCCTGATCGAACGACGCGTCGACGAATCCATCCTCGTGCCCGTCGATCTCCCCCACGGACAGTGGCCACAGCTCGATGGTCTCGGACCTGCCAGGTAGCGCGTCAGGGAGACTGCGCAGGCCAAGAAGCCGGGCAGAGCCGGTGAGAAGAAACCGTCCAGGACGGGGATCCCGATCCACGACATGCTTGATCGCGAGCCATAGATCCGGAACGCGTTGCACCTCATCGATGAGCATGAGACCGGGATGCTGCACGAATCGGATCGGGTCGTCGTGCGCTGATACGCGTACCGTCGGATCGTCGAGAAAGCGCGCGACGCCGTTCGGCGCGTTGCGCCACACCCTCTCGGCCAAAGTGCTCTTACCCACCTGACGGGCACCGTTGATGACCACCACACGTGTGTCATCCAAGGCCTCGTACACCAGGGAAGCCGCACGTCGTGGGAGGTAATCGATGGCTTCTCGCATGGGTCCAGCCTAGCTGCGTTTTTAAGTCTGCCGTGGGTCGCCCTTTAAATCTGCCGAGCCTGGGTCTTAAAATCTGCCGAAGATCCCACTTCAAACCTGCCGAATTGTTCACGCTGTAGGCGGGAGGGCTCGGTGGAGGTTGTGGCGGCCTGATGTAGGGCGTGGTACAAAGTTCGCCCGGTGGATACAGAAGCCCGCTTCAGGGCAGGTCTGCCGATATATGGGGGACCTGAGAGGCACCGTGATGGCGAGCCTGACCCAGCGGATCGACGCGGCCAAGAGCCGGGGGCGCCGGCTGATGGAGCACTGGCGTGTGCGCAGGCCGTTCCTCGACCACCTGATCAGGACCGTCCAGCGCTATCAGGGGCAGTCGGGCGACCGCCTGGCGGGAGCCGTCACCTACTTCGCGTTCCTGTCGTTCTTCCCGTTGCTCGCGCTGGCCTTCGCGCTGCTGGGTTATCTGCTGGTGTTCGACCAGAGCGTGGAGCAGGCCCTGCGGGCGGCGATCCTGGAGCAGCTGCCCGGTCTGGCCGACCGGCTCGACCTGAGATCCGTCGAGGACGCCAAGGCGACCGCGGGGATCATCGGCCTGCTCGGGCTGCTCTACGCGGGCCTGGGGGCGGTGGACGCGCTGCGCGGGGCGCTGCGGGAGATCTCGATGACCACCGCGCCGCCGCTCAACTTCTTCGTCGGCAAGCTGCGCGACCTCGCCTCCCTGCTGATGCTGGGGGTGACGCTGATCGTGTCGGTGCTGGCGGGCGGGCTGGCCACGCAGGCGACCAGGACCGTCGCGCTCTTCCTCTTCGGCGACAGCTCACCGGTGGTCACGGCGGCGACCTGGCTCGTGGGGCTCCTGGGCAGCGTGGGCGCGGACTGGGTGCTGTTCGTGATCCTGCTGGGCTGGGTCGCCAGGCTCGCCCAGCCGTTCCGGGTGATCGCCAAGGGGGCGCTGCTGGGCGCGGTCGGCTTCGGCGCGCTCAAGCAGATCGCGTCGCTGCTGCTGGCCCAGACGCTGGGCAATCCGGTGTACGGCGCGTTCGCGGTCATGGTCGGGCTGCTGATCTGGATCAACGTCTCCACCCGGCTGGTGCTCTACGTGGCCGCCTGGACCGCCACGGCGGGTCTCACCCCGCCGCCTTCGCCGTCACCCGTCCCGTCGTCGGCCCAGGGAGCCGCCCAGCAGGCATCCGAACAGGCGTCACAGTCGTGACCGGCGCCTGCGGCGGATGCCGTACCCGAGCCAGACCAGCCCGAACAGCAGCCCGCCGCCGATGACGGCGGAGCCCAGCGTGCGGCTGGTGACGGTCTGCTCGGAGGCGGCGTGGTCGAGCAGCGGCCTGGCGGCGGTCGTGCCGGAGCCTGTCACAGAGGGCGCCACGGCCGGCGCGCTGATCGTCGGGGCGGCCTGCTGGACCGGTGCCTGAGCCGCCTGCTCGGGCAGCGGGTCGACGAGCTGCCCGACCGGGGTGACCTTGCCCCTGGCGGTGAAGCCCCAGTCGAGCAGCTTGGTGACCTCGTCCCAGAAGTAGCCCTTGTGCCTCATGATCGAGACGATGATCGTGTGGCCGTCGCGGGTGGCCGCGCCGACGAAGGCGCCATGGGCCTTGGAGGTCCAGCCGTTCTTGACGCCGATCATGCCCTTGTAGCGCCACAGCAGCTTGTTGTGGTTGCTGATCTCGTAGAACTTCTTCTTGGGCGCCGGGAACTTCGCGCTCTTCGTACTGATATATCGGCGGAAATCGGGGTTGGCCAGGCCGGCTCGGGCGATGAGCGCCAGATCGTACGCCGAGCTGCTCTGCCCGGGCTTGTCCAGCCCACTGGGCGTGATCGCCACGGTGTCGTTGGCCTGCAGGCGCTTGGCCTCGGCGTTCATGTCGCTCATGGTCTGGTCCAGGCCGCCGTTGGTCTCGGCCAGCGCCATCGCCGCGTCGTTGCCCGAGGACATCATCAGCGCCTTGAACAGGTCGTCGACCTTGTAGATCGGCGTGGGCCGCAGGCCGACCGCGCTGCCCTCCTGGTTGACCGCGTTGCGGCTCGGCTTGACCGTGAGGTTCTTGTCGAGCTTGGGGATGAGGGTGAGCGCGGTCAGCATCTTGAGCGTGCTGGCGGGCAGGTAACGCCCGTGGGCGTCCCTGGCCGCGAGCACCTGACCCGTCTCATGGTCGGCGATCACGAACGAGGTCGCCTTGGTCTTCGGCGGTGCCTTGATGCCCGCGGGCTTGACCAGGCCGCGACTGCCGAGCGAGTCGCCGCCCACCGGGGGAGGGGTCGGCGCGGCCTGAGCGGCTCCCATGACGGGGCCGGCGAGAGTTACCGCGGTGAGGAGTGCCGTGGCAGACACCAGTTTCGTCCACATTGCGGTCTCAGCGTAGCTTCGTGTTGTTGCCCATGCGGCGACACATCCCCCGATGGTCTGCCTTCAACGCTAGAGAGAGTGGCATGTCACGAAAGATCGCCGGATTCCTCATCGCACTCGGCGTGTTCATGGTCTTCGAGTGGATCAACTTGGGGTTTAACCTGGCCGACGGGCACGCGACCAGCTTCTACGTGGTCCACGGGATCCTGATCGCGGTCAACGTCGTCCTGGCGATCGTGCTCCTGGTCATCGGGGTGCGAGGTCTCCGCAGAGGACGCGTTTAGTGCGGGCGTGCAGCTCGTCGGCCTGGTCTCGGGAGTCGCCGATGGAGGTGAAGCCCAGCTTGCCGTGCTCGGGGAGGGCGCCCAGCAGGTGGAAGACGTTGCCCGTGCGCGTCTCCTGGTCGTAGCCCAGGCCGAGCCGCTGCACCGTGCGCACCACCTCGCCCGGCGTCCGCCCGCGCAGGCAGGAGGCCGAGCAGTTGTCGGTCGCGGTGTAGTGCTTGGGCCGGCCGTCCGCCATGAGCAGGCCGGTGGCCGGGTCGTAGGTGGCCCCGGTGGCCAGCAGCGCCGCGCCGTAGGGATGGGTGGTGCCGCCGATGCGCAGGTTGATCTCGCACAGCAGGGCCGCGTAGCCCGCGTCGGTCTTCATGGCGAAGAAGTCCATGCCGAACAGCCCGACCACGCCCTTGCCCGCCAGGACCTCGGCGATCCTGTCCGCCGAGGCGCTCACGTCGGCGCGGTACTCCTCGGCCGCCGGGAAGGTGCAGCCCTGGTAGACGTCGCCGTTGGGGCCGCCGAGCACCTGGTCGTGGGTGGCGAGCACCTCGTGGTGCCCGCCGGGCGTGACGCGGGCCAGCGCGCTGGGATAGAACAGCGGCCGGTGCTCGATGTACTCCTCGACGACGGCCCCCCGCTCCAGGGCCTTGCCGGTGAAGCTGGCCCAGGTCTCCCCGGCGGCCGAGAAGCTGCTGCGTGACCGGTCGTCCTTGGCGAGGATGACGTTGCCCAGCCCCGAATAGCCGTCGTTCAGCTTGACGATCACCCGCTCGCCCGGCAGCGACTCGATCGCGTCCTCGATCTCGGTCAGCGTGCGCAGGTCGCCGAAGCCGCGGGCCATGGGCACGCCCGCCGCGGTGCCCACCTCGCGCGAGCCGCTCTTGGAGCCGTAGTAGGCCAGCGTCGTGGCGGGACCGTAGAGGGGAACGTTCAGTGACGAGGCGAGTTCTTCCTCCAGCTCGCTGCGTACGAACGGGATGAGCCATGCGTCACCTTCGATGACCGAATGTAACCGATCCAGGACATCGGGACAGGAAAGTAACGTTCTGGTCAGGGGTTGGAGACGCGGTTCGTCGAGGCTGATGAGCTCCAGCCTCTTGGCGGCCTCTTCCGGGTCGGGCAGGAAGGCGAGGTAGTAGTCGACGATCTCCGGGTCGATCGGCGCGGAGGTGAGGTAGACCACCTTGACCTTGGGCCGGCGGAGCGTCATGAGCAGGAAGAGCAGGCGCTCCTCGTAATAGCGCGCTCCGGTGATACGGCGCAGCTCGTCCTGCGGAAGAGACAGCGAGGGTACGACCACCAGGGTCCCCTCGCCCGGCTCGAAGATGCTCAACCTGGCATACTTCTCCCCGAACGGGATGTTAGTGATCATATAGCGAGTGAAACACGCATTATTCGCAAATGCAGCCAGCGCGGTAGTGTCATGACCATGACGTAAGGTCACACGATTCGGAATCGCTGACCACGTTTGGAAGTAGCGACATCGGGTCACCAATTAATGATCCGTTATGACCATATTCGGGTCAGGCGTACGGTCACAGAGCGTGACGATCCATGGTTACGGGCACGCAGTCGGCTAACTTTTGGTGTAGTTGGCGCCGCGAGGCCCCGTGAGGGCGATAAAGTCGAAGCATCGCCAGGTTCCACGGCCGACCGCTGTGTTTCCGGGCTGCGGCGGTTGTCCACCCTTCAGGCGGCCGAGATCCGCGACCCCGTGCTGACGATCTTTTTTTGGCACCGAAACCAGTGGGTGTGGCATCTGATTGGCCGGACGGCTGTTCCGACCCGAACAGCCTCCGCGCGCAGTGGGACAAATGACGGAAAATGGCGCTATGAGCGGTGCGATGCCGGGCATTGTCATCGCATGGCATAGGACGGGATGGTGACAGATGCAGGGACGTGAGCTTCGAGGGGAACTCGACGCGTTCCTGGCGGAGACGGAGCAGGATCTGGTGGCGTTCCGCCGCGACCTGCACATGCATCCGGAGCTGGCCTTCGCCGAATACCGCACGACTCAGCGGATCGCCGAGCGGCTGCTGGCCGCCGGACTGGTCCCGACGGTGCTGCCCCGCGGCACCGGGGTGATCTGTGACGTGGGCGGCGGCGACGGCCCGATCGTGGCGCTGCGCGCCGACATCGACGCTCTGCCGCTCCAGGACGAGAAGGAGCTGCCCTACCGCTCCACCGTCCCCGGCTCCTGTCACGCGTGCGGCCACGACGTCCACACCGCGATCCTGCTCGGCACCTCGCTCTTCCTGGCCCAGCAGGCCGCGGCCGGGCTGCTGCCGGGCCGGGTGCGGCTGATCTTCCAGCCCGCCGAGGAGCTTCCCGGCGGCGCGCTGGAGGTCATGGCCCAGGGCGGCATCAGCGGCGTGGAGCGCATCATCGGTCTCCATTGCGACCCCCGCATCGACGTCGGCCAGGTCGGGCTCAAGGCCGGGCCCATCACCTCCGCCTGCGACAAGCTCGTGATCAGGGTGTCGGGGCCGGGCGGCCACACCGCCAGGCCGCATCTCACCGCCGACCTGGTCTTCGCCCTCGCCAAGATCCTGACCGAGCTGCCCGCCGCGCTGTCGCGCCGGGTCGACCCCCGCTCCTCGCTCAGCCTCGTCTGGGGCAAGGTCCAGGCCGGCACCGCCGCCAACGCCATCCCGGACGTGGGCGTGGCCGAGGGCACTGTGCGCTGCCTGGACGAGGACGCCTGGCACGCCGCCCCCGACCTGATCAAGGCACTGCTGGAGTCCGTCGCCGGCGCCTACGGCGTGGAGGCCACGATGGACTACACCCGGGGCGTGCCGCCCGTGGTCAACGACGAGCTCAGCGTGGACATGCTGGCCGAGGCCGCCACCCGCGCCCTGGGCGCCGGCGCGGTGGTGCCGGCGCAGCAGTCGCTCGGCGGCGAGGACTTCGCCTGGTACCTCGAGTCGATCCCCGGCGCGTTCGCCCGGCTCGGCACCCGCTCCCCGGAGACGGGCATCACCTACGACATCCACCAGGGCACGTTCGACATCGACGAGCGGGCCATCGCGATGGGCGTCCGCCTGATGGCCACCACCGCGCTGACCGCCCTGTTCGAGGGCGGCCACCTGCCGTCGGCGGACGAGATCACCTCCGCACTGGCCTGACCTGAGCGCACGGCGGCGAAGGACTCACGAGAGTCCTTCGCCGCCGTCGTGTCTCAGGAGAACCGGCCGGAGACGATCGGCAGCTTGAGCGACGAGTGTCCGGGTGACACCGTGACCTCGGTGCCCGCCGGGTAGCGCAGGGTGTAGTCGTAGTCCGTCGAGATGATCACGACGCCGATCCGGTGCCCCTTCTTGAACACGTAGTCCTGCGGCTGGAAGTCCCAGCTGAAGCCGTACTCCTTGCCCGGCCTGACCGGCACGGACCGGTCGGCCCGGTCACGGTTGCGGACGTCCAGCCAGCCCCGGGTGACGATCTTGTACGGGGTCGCCTCCGTGCCCAGCTCGCGCAGCGCCGTGCACCCGGTGTCACCCGGGACGCCCTGGCCGTAGCAATAGCTCTCGCCGGTCGGCACCAGCGTGCCGTTGGGGCGCGTGTCCTCGCCGTAGTCGACGAGCAGGGCCGTCAGGTACGGCGAGGAGCCGTTCTTCATCGAGGCCCGCACCGACACCGTGGGCGTGCCCGAGATGCGCACGTCCGTGGGCAGGGCGCCGGTGAGGTAGGCCAGCCGGTTCGGATCCGGCGCGGGCGCGGTCTCCACGAGCTGCTCAGCGGTGCGGGTCTTCTGGTCGGTGAACGACTCGCGGCCGGAGTGGGCGCGGGGACGCGGGCTCAGCTCGGCGCCCGAGCCCAGCCACAGCCGCACCGGCCTGGCGCCGGGCAGCGGCCAGGAGGCGTGCTGCCCCCACCGGCCGGCGGCGATCTCCACATCGGCCTGCGGCTCCCGCATGATGCCGCTGTCGATCCCGTACAGCCAGTGGTCGAACCAGCCGTGCAGCTGGCGCAGCCATTCGGCGGTGCGCAGGCTGAACGGGTTCATGTGGGTGCCCTGGTGCAGCCAGATCTTGCGCGGCACGCGCCGCTCGGCGAGGGCCTCCCACCACTGGGCGGCCTGCTTGGTCTTGACGTTCCAGTCGTTGAGGCCGTGCACCAGGAAGACGCTGGCCCTGACCTTGCGCACGTCGTTGAGGTAGTTGCGGTCGTCCCAGAAGCGGCTGTAGTCGCCGGTGATCCGGTCCTGCGCGGCCGTCAGGTGGTCCATCACCGCGCCGCAGGCCTCCTGGCCGTTCTCCCGGGTGAGCACGTACTTGGCCAGCACGTCCGCGTCCTCGCCCTGGAAGCCGCCGGGCGCGAGCACGCCGCCGTTGGCCCGGTAGTAGTCGTACCAGGAGGAGATCGCGGCGATCGGCACGATCGTCTCCAGGCCCTTCACCCCGGTGGCGGCCACCGCGTTGGGCAGCGTGCCGTTGTAGGAGACGCCGATCATGCCGACCTTGCCGGTCGACCAGCTCGCCTGGACGGGCCGGCCGTCGGCGTCGAAGCCCTTGGCGCGGCCGTTCAGCCAGTCGATCGCGGCCTTCGGGCCTGCGGTCTCGTTGGGGGCGCCGGTGGTGGGGCAGCCGGTGGCGCGGCCGCTGCCGAGGTTCTCCACCAGCGCGACGGCGTACCCGCGGGGCACGAAGTAGTTGTCGTAGTAGCTGTCGAACGGTTCAGAGTCCACCTTGCCCACCGAGCGTAACGCGCTGGGCAGGGGGTTGCCGTGCTCGTCGACGTCCACCGGGTGGTTGGCCACGTCGTTGCCGCCGGCGTAGTAGGGGCTCGACTCCATGATCACCGGGACCTTGAGGCCCTGGTCGGTCTCCTTGGGCCGCAGGATGTCGACGGCGACGCGGTCGGGCTTGCCGTCGCTGTCGCTGTCGGTGCCCGCGACCTCGACGAAGACCGTCTGCTTGATGGCGTCGGCGCGGGAGAAGACCGGTTGGGTCGCGTTGTCGGCGACCGTGATGGCGGGGATGGTCGCCATGGCGGGCGCGGCGGCCATGGTCAGGACCATGGCCGCCGTGAGCGGCACGGCGAGTGCCTTCCAGGGATGCATGAGGGGACTCCAGACGATATTTCCACCGTTGGTGGGAATCCCTGACATGATCGTCCGTGGACGAAGTGCTGGCGAGACCCAAAGTTCGGTAAAACTTGCCGGAGGCTCTCACCAGGCGCATCAGGTCACGGACGCGCTTGATGTCGATAACGGAGCGGTTGCGACCCTGTGCTGCGGTTTGGTATGCCCTGGTCAACCAACTATCTTCCGTGCAGGGTTGCCGTACGTTTCTTCGCGCCCGCGATGAAGTTCGACGGCGGGGAAATGGAAGGGAGTCGCCTTGCTCAGCAAGCGATTCGGCAGGTTGGCGACCGGCACTGCAGCCGGTGTCATGCTCATGGCGGCCGCGGCCTGCGGCGGTGGCAGCACCGGCGGGGACACCACGGCGAGCGCTCAGCCCTCCGCCGACGCGAGCAGCGCGCCGGCCGCGGGGGCCCTCAAGGTCGGCCTCGCGTTCGACATCGGCGGCCGTGGCGACAAGTCCTTCAACGACGCCGCCTACGCCGGCCTGGAGAAGGCCAAGACCGAGCTCGGCGCCGAGATCAAGGAGCTGAGCCCCGCCTCAGACGGCTCCAACCGAGGCGAGCTGCTGCGTCAGCTGGCCGACGCGGGCTACAACCCGATCATCGGCGTCGGCTTCGCCTACGGCGAGGACATCAAGAAGACCGCCGAGGAATACCCCGAGATCCAGTTCGCGGTCGTCGACTCGGCCTCCAACGCGGCCAACGTCACCGGCCTGCTGTTCGCCGAGGAGCAGGGCTCCTACCTGGCGGGCGTCGCCGCCGCGACCAAGGCCGAGAGCGGCCACGTCGGCTTCGTCGGCGGCGTCGAGAACGACCTGATCAAGAAGTTCGAGGCGGGCTTCGCGGCCGGCGTGAAGTCGGTCAAGGCCGACGCCAAGATCGACGTGAAGTACCTCACCCCCGACGGCGACTTCAGCGGCTTCAAGGCCCCCGAGAAGGGCAAGGTCGCGGCCGAGAAGATGTACCAGGACGGCGCGGAGATCGTCTACCACGCCTCCGGCGACTCCGGCCTCGGCGTGTTCCAGGCGGCGGCCGCGGCCAAGAAGAAGGCCATCGGCGTCGACTCCGACCAGCGCCAGACCATCAAGGAGACCAACCTCCAGTCGGTCATCATGACCTCGATGCTCAAGCGCGTCGACGTGGGCGTCTTCGAGTTCATCAAGTCCTTCCAGGGCGGCGCCAAGGGCGGCAACGACGTGGTCTACGACCTCAAGGTTGACGGCGTGGGCCTGGCCACCACCGGTGGCGAGATCGACGACATCAAGGACAAGCTCGACGAGGCCAAGAAGGGCATCGTGGACGGCACGATCACCGTTCCGAGCAAGCCGTAATCTAAGGACGTCCATCGACCGAGGGCCCGGCGTCACCGAGACCCGGGCCTTTGGCTTATCTGCCAGGCTCTAGGAGAGATCGAATGAGCGGCCGATGAACGCTGACACCGTCGCCGCGGTGCACCCCGCCGTACAACTGGAGGGCATCACCAAACGCTTCCCCGGTGTCGTGGCCAACCACGACATCCGCATCACCGTCGAACCCGGCACGGTGCACGCGATCGTAGGGGAGAACGGCGCGGGCAAGTCGACGCTGATGAAGATCCTGTACGGCATGCAGAAGCCGGACGAGGGCACCATCAGGGTCAACGGCGCCGAGGTCGGCTTCCGGACCCCCAGCGACGCCATCGGCGCCGGCATCGGCATGGTCCACCAGCACTTCATGCTCGCCGACAACTTCACCGTCCTGGAGAACATCGTCCTCGGCGCCGAGCCGAGGAAGGGTGTCGGCCTGGACGTGGCCGGCGCCCGCGCCCGGATCAACGACCTCGCCGAGAGGCACGGCCTGCGGGTCGACCCCGACCGGCTGGTGGAGGACCTGGGAGTCGGGGACCGTCAGCGGGTGGAGATCCTCAAGGTCCTCCACCGGGGCGCGCGCATCCTCATCCTCGACGAGCCGACCGCGGTCCTGGTGCCGCAGGAGGTCGACGAGCTCTTCGACAACCTGCGCGAGCTCAAGGCCGGCGGCCTCACGGTCATCTTCATCTCCCACAAGCTCGACGAGGTGCTCGACATCGCCGACGCGATCACCGTGATCCGGCGCGGCACCACGGTCGCCAGCGTGGCCCCCGCGGACGTCACCGCCCGGCAGCTCGCCGAGCTCATGGTCGGCAGCGAGCTGCCCACCCCGGAGACCCGCGAGTCCACCGTGACCGACACCGTGGCGCTGCGGGTGTCCGGCCTGACCATGGAGGCCGACGGCCACCGGCCGGTGCCCGCGGGCACCTCGGTCGAGCTCTACCTCGACCGCGTCCGCGAGGAGGGCAGGCGACTGCTCCTGGACGGCGTGTCGTTCGACATCCACGAGGGCGAGATCCTCGGCGTCGCCGGGGTCGAGGGCAACGGGCAGACCGAGCTGATCGAGGCGATCATGGGCCTGCGCCCGGCGCACGGCGGCATCCTGCTCGGCGACGCCGACATCACCTCCTGGTCCACCCTGCGGCGTCGCGAGGCGGGCGTCGGCTACATCCCCGAGGACCGTCACCGCCAGGGCCTGCTGCTGGAAGCCTCGCTCTGGGAGAACCGGGTGCTCGGCCACCAGACCAGACCGCCCGCGCGCAACGGCTTCTTCGTCAACAGGCGCGACGCCAAGGCCGACACCGAGCGCATCATCAAGGACTACGACGTGCGCACGCCGGGGGTCGACACCCTGGCGCTGGCCCTGTCGGGCGGCAACCAGCAGAAGCTGATCGTCGGCCGGGAGATGAGCGGCAAGCCCAAGTTCCTCATCGCCGCCCACCCCACCAGGGGCGTCGACGTGGGCGCGCAGGCCGCCATCTGGGACCACCTGCGCGACGCCAGAGCCGTCGGGCTGGCCGTACTCCTGATCTCGGCGGACCTCGACGAGCTGATCGGCCTGTCCGACACGCTGCACGTCATCTACCGGGGGCGGCTCGTCGCCCGGCTCGACCCGTCCGATGTCACGCCCGAACGACTGGGTGGATACATGACCGGTGCCATCACCGGTACTGAGGAGACGTGATGCCCGCAGGGCTCTACCGGGCGCTGCTGACCGTCGTAGGCGCCGTCGCGGCCATCGTGGTGGCCCTCGTCATCTCCAGCGTGGCGATCCTCGCGGCGGGCGCCAGCCCGGGGGACGCCTTCGCCGCGTTCTTCGACTTCGGCGCGACCGAGCGGTCTGCGGTCAACGGCGTCGCCTCGATGCTCAACCGCTCCATGACGCTGTTCATCGCGGGTCTCGCGGTGGCCGTCGGCTTCCGGATGAACCTTTTCAACATCGGTGTGGAGGGCCAGTACCGGATCGCGGCCATCTGCGCCGCCTACGTCGGCACGACGTTCACCGCGCCCGCCCCGATCCAGATCACCGTGATCATCATGGTGGCGGCGGTCGTGGGCGGCCTCTACGCGCTGATCCCGGCCGTCATGAAGGTGACCAGGGGGGTGAACGAGGTCATCTCCACGATCATGCTCAACTACATCGCGATCAACCTGGCGGCCTTCCTCGTCCGCGGTCCCTTCACCGGCGAGCGGAGCGAGGGGCTGCTCACCACCAGCACGCCGGAGCTGCCGGAGTCCGCCTGGTTCCCCAACCTCAACTGGATCTTCGAGCTGTTCGGCCTGCCCGCGCCGCGCGGTGGCGGGCTGTGGGGCTTCCTGATCGTGGCGATCCTGCTCGGCGTGGGACTCTGGGTGCTGCTGGAGCGGACCCGGTTCGGCTTCGAGCTCAAGGCCAGCGGCCTGAACCCGTCGGCCGCGGCGGCCTCGGGCGTCAACGCGAAGAAGATGGTCATCGCCGCGATGGTGCTCTCCGGCGCGATCGCCGGGCTGATCGGGCTGCCCGAGATCCTCGGCGACAAGCACGCCTTCGGCTCCAATTTCACCCCCGGCCTGGGCTTCCTGGGCATCGCCGTCGCGCTGCTGGGCCGTAACCAGCCCGTCGGCATCGCGATCGCCGCGCTGCTGTTCGGCTTCCTTGAGCACGCTCAGGGGCCGCTGCAGTTCGCCAACGTGCCGCCCTCGGTCGTCGTCATCATCCAGGGCACGATCGTCCTCCTGGTCGTCATCGCCAACGAGATCACCAGGAGGCTCGCGCTGCGGCGTGAGGAACGGCGGGCCGCTCAGGAGCTCGGCAGGAACACTCCCGTTGAGGTGGCAGCATGACGACCACGACCGTCGCGGGATCGACCAGGACTCGCAAATACCATCTGGCACTCATCGGCGTCGCCGTGCTCATCCTGCTGATGTCGCTGGTCAGGGTCGTGTCCGGCGCCAACGACATCACCTCCTCGGGCACGTTCGCCGCCGCGCTGATGCTGGCGGTGCCGATCGGCCTGGCCGGGCTGGGCGGCCTGTGGGCCGAGCGGGCCGGCGTGGTCAACATCGGGCTCGAAGGCATGATGGTGCTCGGCACCTGGTTCGCCGGCTGGGCCGGCTACCAGTGGGGCCCCATGGCCGCGCTGCTGGCCGGACTGGCCGCAGGCGCGCTGGGCGGGCTGATCCACGCCATCGCCACCGTCACCTTCGGCGTCGACCACATCATCAGCGGCGTCGCGATCAACCTGCTCGGGCCCGGCGTCACCCGCTTCCTGTCGGAGGTGCTCTACAAGGAGGGCACCCCGGCGGGCGAGGCGGGCGCCGGCATCACCACCTCGCCGGCGCTGTCGTCCCAGCCGCCACGGATCAGCCTGCCGTTGTTCTCCTCCGGCCCCGACTGGCTGGGGAGCCTGGAACGTACGCACTGGTTCCTGCTGTCGGACGTCGCGGGCATCCTGCGCGGGCTCACGTACAACGTGAACCTGCTGGTGGTGCTGGCCGTGCTGCTGCTCCCGCTGACGTTCTACGTGCTCTGGCGCACCTCCTTCGGGCTGCGGCTGCGCTCGGCGGGCGAGAACCCGTGGGCGGCCGAGTCGCTGGGCGTGAACGTCTACCGGATCAAGTACGTCGCGGTCGTCATCTCCGGCGCGTTCGCCGGGCTCGGCGGCGTGTTCCTGGTCTTCGTGACCACCAAGTACGTCGAGGGGCAGACGGGCGGGCGCGGGTTCATCGGCCTGGCGGCCATGATCTTCGGCAACTGGCGGCCGGGCGGGCTCGCGGCGGGCGCCGCGCTGTTCGGTTACGCCGACGGCCTGCAACTGCGCAGCGCCGGCGCGGTCACGTCGTTCCTGCTGTTCGGTGCGATCCTGCTGCTGATCTATCTTGGTGTCAGGGCCCGTGCCATGCTGTCGCCGGCCAGGCCGGCCGAGCTCACCGCCCGGGGCGCCAGGGAGTACACCGTCCTGGCCGGGATGGCGGCGGGCGCGGTCGTGCTGATCTGGCTCTGGCTGACCGTCGACACACTGCCGAACGAATTCGTCTTCATCACGCCGCACGTGCTCACGCTGCTCGTGCTCCTGGTGGCTTCGCAGCGCCTGCGGATGCCCAAGGCCGACGGCGTGAGCTATCGCCGGGGGGAACAACATTGACCATCAACTGGGACGCGCTCCGTGACAAGGCCGTCGAGGCCATGCACCACGCCTACGCCCCCTACTCCAAGTTTCCCGTCGGCGCGGCCGCCGTGGTCGACGACGGCCGGATCGTCACCGGCTGCAACGTGGAGAACGCCTCCTACGGCGTCGGCCTGTGCGCCGAGTGCGGCCTGGTCTCCGCGCTGCAGTCCTCGGGTGGCGGCAGGCTGGTGGCCTTCACCTGCGTCGACGGCCACGGCGAGCTGCTCATGCCGTGCGGGCGCTGCCGCCAGCTGCTCTTCGAGTTCGGCGGTGAGGAGCTGCTGGTCGAGACCGTCGACGGGCCGAAGCGGATGGCCGAGATCCTGCCCTACGCGTTCGGCCCCGACGACCTGACACGGATGGGCTGATGGACGCCATCGAGGTCATCGTCGCCAAGCGGGACGGTGGCGAGCTGACGGCCGCCCAGATCGACTGGGTGATCGACGCCTACACGCGCGGCGAGGTCGCCGACGAGCAGATGGCCGCGCTGAACATGGCGATCCTGCTCAACGGGATGAACCGGCGGGAGATCGCCGGCTGGACCCAGGCGATGATCCGTTCGGGCGAGCGGATGGACTGGTCGGCGCTCGACCGGCCGACCGCCGACAAGCACTCCACGGGCGGCGTCGGCGACAAGATCACGCTGCCGCTCGCGCCGCTGGTGGCCGCCTGCGGCGCCTACGTCCCGCAGCTGTCCGGCCGTGGCCTCGGCCACACCGGCGGCACGCTGGACAAGCTGGAGTCCATCCCCGGCTGGCGGGCCTCACTGTCCAACGACGAGATGCTCGGCGTGCTGCGCGCCGCCGGCGCGGTGATCTGCGCCGCCGGCTCCGGCCTGGCGCCCGCCGACAAGAAGCTGTACGCGCTGCGCGACGTCACCGGCACCGTCGAGTCGATCCCGCTCATCGCCTCGTCGATCATGTCGAAGAAGATCGCCGAGGGCACCGGCTCACTGGTGCTGGACGTCAAGGTGGGCTCCGGCGCGTTCATGAAGACCCCGGAGCGGGCCCGTGAGCTGGCCGAGACCATGGTCGCGCTGGGCACCGACGCGGGCGTGCGCACGGTGGCGCTGCTCACCGCGATGGACCGCCCGCTCGGCCGCGCGGTGGGCAACGCGCTGGAGGTCGAGGAGTCGGTGGAGGTCCTCGCGGGCGGCGGGCCGTCCGACGTGGTGGAGCTGACGGTACGGCTGGCCGCCGAGATGCTGGAGGCCGCCGGGATCGCCGGCAAGGACCCGGCCGAGGCGCTGCGGGACGGCTCGGCCATGGACGCCTGGCGTCGCATGATCACCGCCCAGGGCGGCGATCCGGACGCGCCCCTGCCCACGGCGGCCGAGACCCTGGTGGTCGAGGCCCCCGCGTCGGGCGTGCTGGCCAGGCTGGACGCCTACGCCGTGGGGCTGGCGGCCTGGCGGCTGGGTGCGGGCCGGGCGCGCAAGGAGGACCCGGTGTCGTTCGGGGCGGGCATCACGCTGCACGCCAAGCCGGGCGACGTGGTCAGGCAGGGGGAGCCGCTGCTCACCCTGCACGCCGACGACCCGGCCCGGTTCGGCCGGGCGCTGGAGGCGCTGGCGGACGGCTTCGAGGTGGGGACGACCGGTCAGGAGCCGCTGCCCCTGGTCATCGACCGCATCACCGCCTGAGCGATCGGGCGGGCGGGAGCCCGCCCGATGCGGCCGCGCCGCCTATCCGACCGGTGCGGGGGCGTCGGCGAAGACCTCGGCCAGGACCTCTCGGTGGGTGGGGAGAGCCGCGTGGTGGCGGGCGCGCCCCTCGTCGGTGATGGAGACGAACACGCCGCGCCGGTCGGAGTCGCAGACGCCGCGGCAGACGAGCTCGGCCTTCTCCAGGCGTGCCACCACCCGCGAGAGCGCGCTCTGGCTCAGGTGCACCTCATCGCAGAGCTCCTGGATGCGCAGCTTACGGTCGTGGTGGACGATGCGGTCGAGGACCTCGAACTCGCTGGGCCCCAGGCCGTGCCTGGCACCGAGCTCGCGCTCCAGCGCGCACATCGCCTTGGCGTGCTTGGCCAGGACGTAATGCCAGGTGCTGACCACGTACTGCTCGTCCATGGCCGGAGAGTACCACTTAGGTCAAACCGATGCAAGGACATTTAATGCGCTTGCATTAGATGCGACTGCATGTAATGTTTCCCCTCATGTCCTCTAAACACGGTTCCCGGTGGAGTGCGCTCGCCGTGCTCTGCGCAGTGATCTTTCTTGACGCACTCGACGTGTCGATGGTCGGCATCGCGTTGCCGTCCATCCAGCATGAGCTCGGACTTTCCACCTCCACCCTGCAGTGGGTCGTCAGCGGATATGTGCTCGGATACGGCGGTCTTCTCCTGCTCGGAGGCAGGGTCGCCGATCTGCTCGGGCGACGCAGGGTCTTCCTGGTCGCACTGGCCGTTTTCGCCGTCGCCTCGCTGCTAGGTGGCGTGGTGGACGATGGCGCGCTGCTGATCGCCGCGCGTTTCGTCAAGGGTGTCGCCGCCGCCTTCACCGCGCCCGCCGCCTTGTCGATCATCACCACGACGTTTCCCGAGGGGCCGCAGCGCAACAAGGCGCTGAGCATCTTCACCGCCTCGGGGGCCAGCGGCTACTCGCTCGGCCTGGTGATCTCCGGACTGCTGACCGAACTCGACTGGCGCTACACGCTGCTGATGCCGGTGCCGGTCGCCGTCATCGCGCTGGTGGCGGCGCTCAGGGTGCTGCCGCGCCCGGTGGAGGAGCGGCCCGAGGGCGGCCACGACCTGCTCGGCGCCGTGCTGGTCACCGCCTCCATGCTGCTGCTGGTCTTCACCGTGGTGCAGGCGCCCGAGGTCGGCTGGGCCTCCCTGCGCACGATCGGCTCGCTGGTCGCCGTCGCCGCCCTGCTCGGGCTGTTCGTGTTCGCCGAGCTCAGGATGAAGCACCCGCTGGTACGGCTCGGCATCCTGCGTTCCCGCCCGCTGGTGCGGGCCAACCTGGGCCTGTTCATCCTCATGGGCTCGTACGTGTCCTTCCAGTTCGTGGCCATGCAGTACTTCCAGAACCTGCTCGGCTGGTCGGCCCTGGGCACCGCGCTGGTGTTCCTGCCCGCGGGCGTGATCGTGGCCCTCAGCTCCACCAGGGTGGGGAACCTCGCCGACCGGTTCGGCACCGGCAAGCTGATCGTCATCGGCGCGGCCTCCCTCGCCGGCGGGTACGCGATGTTCCTCGGCATCAGCGACACGCCGAGCCTGGGTGGCCTGGTGCTGCCCGGCATGCTCCTGCTGGGCGTCGCGTTCGCGCTGTCGTTCCCGCCGCTGAACATCCAGGCCACCAACGGCGTGGACGACGAGGAGCAGGGCCTGGCCTCCGGGCTGCTCAACACCTCGGGTCAGGTGGGCGGCGCCGTCGTGCTGGCCGTGGTCACCGCCGTGCTCACCTCGGGCGGCGGCGGGCTCTCGATCGGCTCGCTGCGCGCGGCGATCGTGGTCTGCCTGGTGCTCGCCCTGGTCGGCGTCGCGATCTCGGCAACCGGTCTGCGGGTACGTAAGCCCGTGGCCGTCGAGGCCGACGACCTGAAGGCGTACGAAACGGTCTGATCCGTCGACCGGCGGGCTCACATATCGGAGATTCCGGTGCAGGAGCGGGCCCCGCGTGCGCGGGGCCCGCTCCTGTCTCATGTCGATCCGACAACGGGGCGCTTCACGGAAGTGCGAGCGGGCATTCCCCACACATGAACATCGCGCGTCTCGTCCCGCTCGCCGTCTGCGGCGCGCTCCTGCTGTCCTGCGGTACGGCTCAGCCGGACGGGAGCGCGGCGCGCACCACCACCAGCACGTCTTCCCCGTCGTCGTCCGGATCCCCGTCCGGCCCCACGACCGGTCCGCCGGAGACGTCCGCCCCGGCCAGGACGCCCGCCGGGACCGCGCCCTCGCCGACGGGCACCACGCCGGTGCAGGTCCCGCGCGAGGGCATGGTGCCGGCCAGGGTGACGGGCGTCCGCGTCGCCCGGCACGACGGGTTCGACCGGGTGGTCGTCGACTTCGAGGGCGACGTCCCCGGCTACACCGTGCGCTGGAAGAGCAAGGTGGAGACCGAGGGGGCCGGCAAGCCCATCGACCTCGACGGCGGCCAGGCCCTGCACGTCATGCTCATCCCGGCCGAGGCCCACACCGAGGCCGGCGAGCCGACCTGGACGGGCACGTCGGCGGAGCCGCTCACCGCCGTCACCGGCATCGTCTCCACCGGCGACTTCGAAGGGCACGTCGGCATCGCCCTGATCAGCGACCGGACCAGGACCTTCCGGGTGAAGGAGTACACCAGCCCCGACCGCCTGGTCATCGACGTGGGACACTGACCCGGTGGTGAGAAAGCTAGAAGGACCTTCACGGATCCCGGTGCCCGGCGGCAAGCTCATCGACGAGCACGTCGGCCGGGTCAGCAGCGGCGACGAGGCGCTGTCCATCGCCCACATGGTCGCCCCGCCCGGCTGGGAGGAGCCCGCCCAGACACCGGCCTTCACCGAGTACACCGTGGTGCTGCGCGGCACCGTCCTCGTCGAGCACGCCGGGGGCACCACCGAGGTCGCAGCGGGGCAGACCCTGGTGACCGAGCCGGGGGAGAAGGTCCGCTACAGCACCGGCGCCGAGGGCGCCGAATACATCGCCGTCTGCCTTCCCGCCTTCAGCCCCGACACGGCCAACAGAGCCTGACCCGTGCCTGACCCGTGCCTGACCCGTGCCTGACCCGTGCCTGATCCGCGCCGCATGAGCCAAGGGGGAGCATCCGCCGGTCGGACTCGTATCATGGGCGGATGAGCCCCACCTTTGACGAGATCCGGCGGGCACCCAAGGTCCTGCTCCACGACCATCTCGACGGTGGTCTCCGGGCCGGGACCATCGTGGACCTGGCACGCGAGACCGGCTACGACCGGCTCCCCGCCACCGACCCCGAGAGCCTCCGGGTCTGGTTCGAGGAGGCCGCCGACTCCGGGTCGCTGGAGCGCTACCTGGAGACGTTCGACCACACCGTCGGCGTCATGCAGACCCGCGAGTCCCTGGTCAGGGTGGCGGCCGAGTGCGCCGAGGACCTGGCCGCCGACGGCGTCGTCTACGCCGAGGTGCGCTTCGCGCCCGAGCAGCACACCACGCGCGGCCTCAGCCTCGACGAGGTCGTCCAGGCCGTGCTGGAGGGGTTCGAGCAGGGCTCGGCGGGCCGGGGGATCAGGGTCGGGACCCTGCTGACCGCGATGCGGCACCAGGCGCGCTCGATGGAGATCGCCGAGCTGGCCGTGCGCTACCGCGACGTCGGCGTGGTCGGGTTCGACATCGCGGGGGCCGAGGCGGGCTACCCTCCCACCCGCCATCTGGACGCCTTCGAATACCTCCAGCGGGAGAACGCGCACTTCACCATCCACGCGGGCGAGGCGTTCGGGCTGCCGTCGATCTGGCAGGCCATCCAGTGGTGCGGCGCCGACCGGCTGGGACACGGCGTGCGGATCATCGACGACATCTCGGTGGCCGACGACGGCACCGCCAAGCTGGGCCGGCTGGCCGCCTACGTGCGGGACAAGCGCATCCCCCTGGAGATGTGCCCCACCTCCAACCTGCAGACCGGAGCCGCCGCGTCCATCGCCGAGCACCCGATCGGGCTGCTGCGCCGCCTGCACTTCCGGGTGACGGTCAACACCGACAACCGGCTGATGAGCGGCACCAGCCACTCGCTGGAGTTCGCCAAGCTCGTGGAGGCGTTCGACTACGGGTGGGACGACCTGCAGTGGTTCACGGTCAACGCGATGAAGTCGGCGTTCCTGCCGTTCGACGAGCGGCTCGCGCTGATCAACGGCGTGATCAAGCCAGGGTTCGCGCAGCTCAAGTGGCAGCCGTGAAACAGGTCTACCGATCCAGGACCGCGCTCGTCCTCGGCTGGGTCTGGGTGGCCTTCGTCGTCTTCAACGTCTACGACCTGATCGCCCGCTACAGCGGCAAGCCGTCCATGGTGGCGCTGGCCGTGCTCGGCGTGCTGACCGTGGTGGTCTACGTGATCGCGCTCCGGCCGGCCACCGTGTTCACCGAGGAGGGCCTGCTCGGGCGTAACCCGCTGCGCTCGACGTTCGTGCCGTGGGCGTCGGTCGGCGACGTGACGGTCTCCCACTCGATCAACGTCGGCTACGACGACGAGCGGATGCTGCGGCTGTGGACGCCGGTGAGCTCGGCCAGGGAGCGGGCCAAGGCGCAGCGCAGGGGCGCCCCCGTGCCGCGCCGAGGCCGCTACCCGACCGAGCCCACACTCCCGAAGGCCGAGCAGGCCGCCGCCGAGGCGTTCGCCGGCAAGACGCATGCCGACTGGGTGGGCGAGCAGATCACCGACCGCGCCGAGCGGGCCAAGCTCCGCAAGGAGGAGCCGGGCCCGGCCCGCGTGACCTGGGCGTACGACTCGCTGGCGGCCTTCGTCGCGGCCTGCGCCCTGGTGATCGCCGCCATCGTGGTCGACTGACCCTCAGTTGCGGCGGTTGACGAAGCGGGCCATGCCTGCCTGGGCGATGCCGCTCCGCTCGACCTCGCGGGCGGCCTCGGTCTCCGCCGCGAAGGCGTGCTCCACCTCCTCCAGCGAGGGCCGCAGCAGCTTGAGGTGGACCGCGGTGGCCGTGCCCGGCTCGGTCCAGCGGTGGATCAGGGCGATGGCCCTCGCCACCAGCGCGGCGGGGTCGGCGATCTCGTCCAGGAGGCCCAGCGTCCTGGCCTCGTCCGCGCCCAGCCGGGTGGAGTCCAGCACCAGCCGCAGCGCCCGGCCACCCGCCAGGCGGGGCAGCAGGAGGCTGGCGGCGTTCGAGATCGACAGGCCGATGTGGTTCTCCGGCCAGAAGTACTCCGTGCCCGGTGTGCCGAGGCGGGCGTCGAAGCAGAGCGTCCACTCCGCGGCGCCGCCCACGGCCAGCCCGTTGACCGCCGCGACCACCGGCACCCGGGTCTCCAGCACCGACCGGGTCAGGTCGTGGAAGAGCTCGACCTCCGCCAGGAGCGACTGCCCGACGGCCTCGTTGATGTCCTCTCCGGCGGAGAACGCCCTGCCGGTGCCGGTGACCACGATGCCCCTGGCCCGCTCGCCGTCGCCGTGGTCGCGCACGGCCGCGGCGAGCCGCCTGCGCATGTCGGCGGTGAGCGCGTTGAGCTTGTCCGGCCGGCGCAGGGTGATCACGGCCACCTCGTCGCGCACGGTCACGTCGATCATGTTCGCTCCTCTTCGACGGCGATGGCCCCGGCGCGCTGGTCGCGCCCCGGCGGTAGCAGGTGGCGCTTCTCCACGCGAGCCGACGGGGTCAGCGTGAACCCGTCGACGAACTCCACGTAAGCGGGGATCTTGAACCGGGCCAGCCGCCCTCTGGCGTGCTCGATGACGCTCATGGCGGTGTCCCTGCCGGCCTCGTAGCCCGCGTTGAGCTGGATGAACGCCTTGGGCAGCTCGCCGAACAGCTCGTCCGGGATGGGCACCAGGGCGCAGTTCAGCACCGCTGGATGCTCGCCGAGCACTCGCTCGACCTCGGCGCAGGAGATGTTCTCGCCACCCCTGCGCACGGTGTCCTTGATGCGCCCGTGGTGGTGGATGTAGCCGTGCGCGTCCTGGAGGCCCAGGTCGCCGGTGTGGTACCAGCCGCCGCGGAAGGCGTGGGCGGTGGCCTCGGGGTGGTTCCAGTAACCCTTCATCATCGGCACGCCGCGCACCAGGATCTCGCCCGTCTCCTCCTCGACCCTGACCTCCTTGCCGGGCGGCGGCAGCCCCATCGCACCGGTGCCGACCGTGTCCCCGGCCTCCGGGGCGGCGATCAGGTCCGTGCCGCTCTCGGTGGAGCCGTAGAGCTCGCGCCAGGGCGCGCCCCACCGCTCCTCGAACGCGCGGTGCAGGCCGGGGGCGATGCCCGAGCACAGGACCAGGCGCATCCGGTTGTCGCGGTCGAGCGGGTGCGGCGGCTGCTTGTGCAGGAGCAGCGGCATCGTGCCGAGCACGTAGGTCAGGGTGGCGCCGTGCTCGCGGGCGGCGGGCCAGAAGCCGGAGGCGGAGAAGCGGGGGAGAACCACCTGGGGGATGCCGCCGATCAGGCAGAGGATGGTGGTCCACTGGGGGTCCATGTAGGAGTACGCCTGGGCGATCATCATGACGTCGTCGTCGCGGAGCCGTATCTGGTCCGCCACGACCTGGGCGGTCCTGAGCCAGTAGGCGTGGGTGAGCATGCAGGCCTTGGGGAAGCCCGTGGTACCCGAGGTGTACTGAAAATTCGCGACATCGTCCGCGCCAGGGGAAATGTCGGGCACGGTGGCCGCGCCCGCAAGGGTGTCCAGGGCCGGGCGCGTGAGGGCGTCCACGCCCGGGTCCGCGAGGGTGTCCAGGGTGTAGGCCGGGCCAGGGACGTGTGCGGTGTGCTGTTCGGTCGTCAGGGTGGCCACGGCGCCCGAGTCGCGCAGCACGTGCTCCAGGTCGGCCGCCCGGTAGCGGACGTTGACCGGCACCGTGATCGCCCCGGCCTTGAGGATCGCCAGCCAGCTCAACGGCCAGCCGGGCACGTTCTCCATCATGATCGCCACCCGGTCGCCCGGCCGCACGCCCCTCGCGACGAGTGCTCCGGCCAGCCGATCGGACTCGGCGTCCACCTCGGCGAAGCTCAGGGACACCTCGGGGAAACGCAGGAACTCGCGGTCGCCGTACTCGCGGGCGGCATGTCTGAGCAGCTCAGGGACGGTCTCGTACGAAGGGTCAGGCATCCGGCGGCTCCCAGGGGAAGTCGGGCAGCAGGGAGAGGTCGGCGCTCGCCGTGGGCCGGGCGGGAGCCCGGACCGCGGCCAGTCCGATCGCGACGAACTCGGCGCACACCTGCTCCAGCGAGGAGTCCCCGTCGGGGCGGTACCACTCACTGGTGCCGGTGCACATGGACATCAGGGCCAGGCGGGACAGCTTCTGGTCGGCGACGTGGAAGACGCCTGCCCCGACCCCGTCGGCCAGGGTCCGGCGCCAATGGTCCTCGTACTCGTCGCGCAGCGCGATGATCTCGTCGTGGGCGGCGGAGCCGGGGGTGAGGGAGCGCAGTTCGCCGTCCATGACGCGGGTGGTCAGGGGGCTGCGCGCGTGGATCGCGGTGAGCGAGGCGATGAGCAGCGCCAGGCGGTCCGGCGGGCGTTCGACGCCGTCGAGCACCCGGGCGGTGGCCTCGATGAGCCCGCGATGTCCTGCTCTCATCAGGTCGGCGAGCAGGGCTTCCTTGCTGGAGACGTGGTGGTAGATGCCGGCGTTGGTCAGGTTGACGGCCCTGGCGAGGTCTCTGATGCTCGTCGCGGCGTAGCCCTGACGGGCGAAGAGCAGCACCGCCGCGGATCTGATCCGCAGCGCAGCGTCGTTGTCCCGGTCGGTGAGAAAGGTGTGCAAGAGGGCCTACCGAACGTTCGGTTGCTCGTGTCAAACGCACCATAACCCGCTGAAGCCGTACAAGCTAGACCTCTAGGGTTGACTCTGACACCGCGTGAGGCCGTACACCTGGAGGAGCGGGTGGCCGAGCCGTGGAGGGAGATCGCGCCGACCTGATGGAGCGTCATGGAGTGGGATGAGCACCGGCCCGAGCTGGTCGGATACTGCTATCGCATGCTCGGCTCCGCCTTCGAGGCCGAGGACGCGGTGCAGGAGACGCTGGTCAAGGCCTGGCGCAGCCGCGACCGCTATGACCCCGTACGCGGGTCCGCGCGGTCCTGGCTCTTCGGCATCGCCACCAACGTCTGCCTGGACCTGCTCCGCGGCGCCCGCCGCCGGGCCCGCGCCATGGACCTGAGCCCGGCCGCCGAGCCCGGCGCGCCCCTGGGGCAGCCGGTGGAAGTCAGCGCCTGGGTCCACCCGCTGCCGGACCATCTGCTGGACCCGGCCGAGCTGGCGGTGTCGAGGGAGAGCGTACGGCTCGCGTTCGTGGCGGCACTGCAGCACCTGCCACCGCGCCAGCGGGCGGTGCTGATCCTGCGCGACGTGCTGACCTGGTCGGCGGCCGAGGTGGCGGCGCTCCTGGACACCAGCGTGGCGGCCGTCAACAGCGCCCTGCAACGAGCCAGAACCACCCTGCCCACCATTACCACGGCCCCCGCCCCCGTCGCTGACGTCGATGAGGAACTGCTGGCCCGCTACGTGGACGCGTTCGAACGGTTCGACGTGGCGGCGCTGGTGGCGTTGCTGCACGAGGACGCGACGATGTCGATGCCGCCGTTCACCTGGTGGCTGAGCGGGCGCGACAGCATCCGCCGCGTCCTGGCCGCCTCGGGGGCGCCGTGCGACGGCTCCCATCTCGTACGGACCGGCGACGCCAACGGCCTGCCCGCGTACGGCCAGTACCGGGACGGCGAGCCCTTCGCCCTGGTGCTCCTCGAAACCGGCGGCGGGTTCATCACCAGCGTGACCACCTACCTGGAGCCCCGTCTCTTCCCACTTTTCGGCCTACCGATGAGTTCCAGCGCCCCGCTCCGTACATAGGAATGAAAGGGAGGACAACATGCCACAGATCATCGAATTCCCGGAGCGGTACTACGTCGGGATCCGCGCGACCATCACCATGACGACCTTCGGCGTGGTCGCCGACCGGCTGGGTGAGATCTTCGCCTGGCTGGCCGAGCAGGGAGTCGCCCCGGACGGCGGGCCGTTCTTCCGCTTCCTGGTCATCGACATGGAAGGGGACCTGCTGGTCGAGGCGGGCGTCCCGGTCGCGGCCCCGATGGACGGCGAGGGTGACATCTTCGCCGGCGTCGTCCCGGCCGGCCGCTACGTCACCGAGACCCACGTCGGCCACCCGGACCAGCTCATCGGCGTCATCGACGCGGTGCGCGGGTGGGCGGCCGAGCAGGGGCTGGCGTTCGACATGACGACGGAGGCGGACGGCGAGCACTGGGGCAGCCGCCTGGAGATCTACAAGACCCACCCGGAGGAGCAGCCGGACATGAACAAGTGGGAGATCGAGATCCAGTTCCGCCTCGCCTAGCCCACCGGCCTTGGCGGTCTGAAACCTTGGTGGGACCAAGCTTCGCCAAAGTTGGACCCACCAACTTTGGTCCTGTCAATCCGCGATGGTCTCATCGGTGATACCAAGGTGTCCGTTGGTCTCACTGCCCGGTTTCGTGATACTCGCTCCGGGCTTTGGTCTCACAGATGAGACCAAAGCCCTAACGCCACGCGTCAAGCAGCTCTTCGGGGGTGACGTGCGTGACGCCCTGGACGGTGCATCCCGAGCGGGAGACGGCATAGAGCGGGGTGGAGGTGTCGGCTCCGGGCATCTTGGACCGGTGGACGATGAGCTCGCTCAGATCGTGCTGGTCGAACGGCCGGTTCTCCAGCCACTTGATCGACCCCAGCATGGTGATCTTCTTGGCGATCGGCTCCCGATCCGCGCCGACCAGGTCGATCTCGGGATCGTTCGACCTCGTCCAGTAACCACCGATGGCGCCCGTCCCCTCAGGCAGTTCGTCCATCCGTCTGAGTCCTTCCCGGATGAGCGGCTCGACGGCCATGCCACGCCACGAGGGCCAGTTCTGGCGGATTCTCTCCAGGACTTTGTCGCTACGGCCTCGCTCGATATCCGCCAACCGCGTGCTGATGAACGGGATCCAGAAGCGCAGGTGGGAGTCGCTGATGTGGTAACGCGTCTCCCTGGATGGGCGGGTGGACAGCGGGCGATCCACAGTGATCATGCGCTTCTCCAACAGGATCTGGAGGGCCCGGTTCATGGATGCGCGTGAGATGTCCTGGGCGGCGGTGGCGATTTTGGCGTGTGTGCGTTGTCCCGATCCGATGGTGCCGAGGACCTGCCGGGCCAGGGCCTCCGGGGGAAACTCGGGGCCGAGAGCGCGTTCGCCGCTGACGATCAGCGCCGACAGCGGATCCTCGATCGCCTTCTCCAGGTAGCCCCAAAGCGAACCGCCTTCAGGCCACTCCTCGCAGATCATGGGCAGGCCGCCGGAGACCAGATGGGCGTCGAACGCCTCCTCCGGAGGCAGGTTGAGCGCCTTGCCAACGTCATACGGTGTGAGCGGTTTGATCACGAAATCGGCGGCACGCTGATAGAAGGGCCGATCGTAGGTGTTGATCGCCTCCATCATGGACAGGTCCGAGCCGATGAGCAGCAACAGCACCGGCCGCCTGGAGAACTCCTTGTCGAAGAGCTTCTGCAGCACTCCCTCGAAGGACGGGTCGACCTTGATGAGATACGGGAGCTCGTCGATGACGACGATGCTGGGCGAGTCCTGCGGGAGAGCGCGAGCCAGCAGGGTGAGCGCGTCGTGCCATGATCTTGGCGGCTCGCCGTCGAACGCGGCGGCGCCGGGCAGGCATGACGCCCGCGCTTCATCGGTGAAGGTGTGGAGTTCGCTGCTCAGGGTCTGACCGGTCGCCGTGTAGTACATGTGCGGCAGCCCTGTCTGCCGGATGAACTCCTCCGCGAGCCGCGACTTTCCGACTCGGCGGCGACCCCGCATCAGCAGCGCCCGTCCTGGACGTCCGTCTCTGCCGGTCTTGTCCAGCGTGCGTCGCAGGACGGCCAACTCCCGTGCCCTGCCGATGAATGGCTCCATGGGACCTCTCAGATAGTCTCACGCATGAGACTATCTGAGAGGGATGGTGTCATGGGGTGAATCTAGCGGCCCTAACTCGGGCGATAGTCTCAAAGATGAGACTAAAGTCCTAACGCCAGGCGTCAAGCAGCTCTTCGGGGGTGATGTGCCTGACGCCCTGGACGGTGCATCCCGAGCGGGAAACGGCATAGAGCGGGGTAGAGGTATCGGCTCCGGGCATCTTGGACTGGTGCACGATGAGTTCGCGCATGTCATGGTCGTCGAATGGCCGCTTCTCCAGCCATTTGATCGACCCGAGCATGGTGATCTTCTTGGCGATCGGCTCCCGATCCGCGCCGACGAGGTCGATCTCGGGATCGTTCGACCTCGTCCAGTAACCACCGATCGCACCCGTCCCCTCGTGGAGGTCCATGCGGCGCAGCGACTCACGGATGGCGGGCTCCACCGCGGTCCCCCGCCACGCGGTCCAGGACCGTTTCAGCCGCCGCAGCGTCAGGTCTCCACGGCCGCGATCGAGCTCGGCCGTCCCCGGTTCGATGAAGGACAGCCAGAACCGCAGGTGGGTGTCCGCGATGTGATAGCGAGTCTCCTTGGAGGGCTTGGTAGACAGCGGTAGCTCGGCCGTGACCATGCGCTTGTCCAGGAGGATCTGCAGGGCACGCTTGATCGAGGTGGTCGGCATCCCGCCCGAGGCTCGTACGATCGACGAGAACGTGCGCTGCCCCGAACCGATGGCTTTCAGCAGGATCCGAGCCTGGGCCTCTGGCGGAAACTCCGCGGCCATGGCGCGCTCCCCGCTCACGATCAGCGCCGCCGTGGAGTCGAGGAGGGCGTCGTCGAGGTAGTCCCAGACGGTGGAGCCGACGGGCCACTCGTCGAGGATCATGGGCAGCCCGCCCGTGACGAGATAGGCGTCGAAGGCCTCCGGGGCCGGCAGGCTCAGTCGCGTGGCCACGTCGCCCGGGGTGAGAGGGTTGACCACCATCTCAGATGCCCGCATGTAGAAGGGCCGGTCGTACTGGTTGATCGCTTCCATGATCGACAGGTCGGAGCCGATCAGGATCAGCAGGACCGGTCGGCGGGAGAACTCCCGGTCGAAGAGGCGTTGCAGCCTACCTTCCAGGTAGGGATCCTGCGCGATCATGAAGGGCACTTCGTCGATGACGACGATGCTCGGCGAGTCCTGCGGGACGGCTTGGGCCAGCAGCCGTAGCGCAGTGTCCCATGAGTCCGTGGCCAGCTCGGAGAAGAGTGCCGCGCCGGGCAGGCCGGAGGCGGCGGCGTCCGCGATGAAGCGTTCGATCTGGTTGGTGAGTGGCACCTGGGCTGCGGTGTAGAAGAAGGACGGCACGTCCGACCTGGCGATGAACTCTTCGGCCAGCCGTGACTTACCTACCCGTCGGCGGCCGCGCAGCAGGATGGCCCGCCCCGGCCGGTCGCCGGTCTGCACCCTGGTGAAAAAGCGCCCGAGCGCCGCCAACTCTCGATCACGCCCGATGAACACGCCGCCTCCTTGATAGGACCAAATCTGGACTTACCAAACTTGGTAGGTCCAAATTTGGTAGGTCCAAACTTGGTCCTATTCTACGGCGGCCTGTGTCCTGGCGACTTCAACTCCTGACTTAAAGTCCGAGCACCGCGCTCAGATCGGCCCTCAGGGCGTCCAGCTCGCCGATCGCCTCGGCGCGGGCGTCGGCCACCTCGCCCGTCACCGGCACCACCACCTCCAGATAGCACTTGAGCTTCGGCTCCGTGCCCGACGGCCGGACCACCACGCGGGCGTCGCCCGCCAGCGTGAAGCGCAGCCCCTCGGTGGGCGGCAGGTCGCCGTCGTCCCTGCTCAGGTCGTCGACGCGGGTCACCGTACGGGTGCCGAGCGTGGTGGGTGGGGTGGCGCGCAGCCGGGACATCGCGTCGGCGATCAGCGACACGTCGTCCACGCGGGCCGAGAGCTGCGCGGTGGCGTGCAGGCCGTACCGTCTGGCCTGGTCGTCCAGGAGGTCGAGCAGCGTGCGGCCGGCCAGTTTGGCGGCGGCGGCGATGGCCGCCACGGTGAGCGCGGCCCCGATGCCGTCCTTGTCGCGGACCGGGAGGTAGGGCGCGGCGATCTCCGGGAAGGAGTCGCCGTCCTCGGGCGCCGGGTGTGTCGTGCCGACGCTGTAGCCGATTGCCTCTTCGTAGCCGAAGACCAGGCCGGGGCCCGCTTTGATGATCCATTTGAAGCCGGTGAGCGTCTCGCCGTAGCGGACGCCGTGCGCGCGGGCGATCTTGCCCAGCAGGGTCGAGGAGACGATCGTGGTGGCCACCATGCGGTCGCCCGACGTGTGCGTGATGACGTGCTCGGCCAGCAGGCCGCCGATCTCGTCGCCGGTGAGCATGCGGCAGGTGCCGTCACCGAGCGGGACGCCGACCGCGCACCGGTCGGCGTCGGGGTCGTTGGCCAGCACCAGGTCGGCCCCGGTCTTGGCGGCCAGCTCGATGGCCAGGTCCATCGCCCCTGGCTCCTCCGGGTTGGGGAAGGCCACCGTGGGGAAGTCCGGGTCGGGGTTGCGCTGCGCCTCGACGGCCATCGGGGTCTCGAAACCGGCGGCCAGGAAGGCGCCCGTCAGCGTGCCGGAGCCGACGCCGTGCAGCGGTGTGTAGGCGACCCGCAGCTCGCGCGCGTCGCCCAGGGGCAGCGCGATCACCGCGTCGATGTAGTCGTCGACGATGGAGTCGCCCAGCTCGGTGAGCGTGCCGGGGGAGCGCAGGGGGAGGCGGTCGACCGGGCCGACCGCGTCGATCGCGGTGGAGATCCGGCTGTCGATCGGCGGCACGATCTGGGAGCCGTCGCCCCAGTAGACCTTGTAGCCGTTGTCCCTGGGCGGGTTGTGGCTGGCGGTGACCGTCACGCCGGCGTCGGCCCCGAGGTGGCGCACCGCGAAGGCCAGCACGGGCGTGGGCAGCGGGCCGGGCAGCAGCGAGGCGTGCAGGCCCGCGCCGGTCAGCACGGCGGCCGTGTCCCGGGCGAACACGTCGGACTTGTGCCGCGCGTCGTAGCCGATCACGACGTGCTTGCCGGGGCCGAGCACCTCGGCCAGGCCGGCGGCGGCGCGCATCACGGTGACCCGGTTCATCCGGTTGGGGCCCGCGCCCAGCTCGCCGCGCAGCCCGGCGGTGCCGAACTCCAGCTTGGCGCCGAACCGCTCCCGCAACGCCTCGGTGTCGTCACGCTCCAGCAGGGCCGACAGCTCGGCCCGGGTGTCGGGGTCGGGGTCCTGGCTCAACCACGCGCGGGCCTGCTCGTGAAGGCTCACAGCCGATCGACCACCTTGGCGAGCAGCACGCCCATGCGGGTGGCGGTGGCGCGGCCGACCTCCAGGACCTCCTCGTGGTTGAGCGGCTCGCCGGACAGCCCGGCGGCCGGGTTGGTGACCAGGGAGACGCCGAGCACGTCCAGGCCGGCCTCGCGGGCGGCGATCGCCTCCAGCACGGTGGACATGCCGATCAGGTCGCCGCCGAGCGTGCGCAGCATGCGGATCTCGGCGGGCGTCTCGTAGGTGGGGCCGCGGAAGGCGACGTAGACGCCCTCGGTCAGACTCGGGTCGACCTCCCGCGCGAGCTCGCGCAGGCGCTTGGAGTAGACCTCGGTGAGGTCGATGAACGTGGTGCCGGTGATCGGGTTCGCGCCGGTCAGGTTGATGTGGTCACTGATCAGGACCGGATCGCCGACCTCCTGCGTCTCCGGCCGCAGCCCGCCCGCCGCGTTGGTCAGCACGACCGTACGGACACCCGCCGCGGCGGCGGTGCGCACGCCGTGCACGACCGAGTCGACGCCGCGGCCTTCGTACAGGTGGCTGCGCCCGAGCAGCACCAGCGCGTGGCGGCCCGCCGGAGTCCGGACGACGCGGATCTTGCCGCCGTGCCCGGCCACCGCCGGCGCCCGGAAGCCGGGCAGGTCGGTGAACGGGATCTCGGCCACCACCTGCCCGATCGCGTCCGCGGCCGGCACCCAGCCGGACCCCATCACGAGGGCCACGTCGAAGGTGTCGAGCCCGGCGGCGGCCTTCAGCGCCGCGGCCGCCTCGCCGGCAAGGGTGTACGGATCTATGCTCACGATCAGTAGTTTAGGAGCAGCCTGTCCAGCACCCGCACGCCGAATCGCAGGGCCTCCACCGGCACCCGCTCGTCCACCCCGTGGAACATCGAGGCGAAGTCCATGTCGGCGGGCAGCCGCAGCGGCACGAACCCGAACCCGCGCACCCCCAGGTCGGCGAAGAACGTCTTGTTGTCGGTCCCGCCCGACATGCAGTAGGGCACCGCCCGCGCCGTCGGGTCCTCGGCCTTGAGCGCCTCGATCATCGACTCGACCAGCGCCCCGTCGAACGAGGTCTCCAGCGCGATGTCGTGGTGCACGAACTCGCGGCGCACCTTGGGCCCGATCAGCGAATCGACCGTCTTGAAGAACTCCTCCTCGTGGCCCGGCAGGAAGCGGCCGTCGACGACGGCGGTGGCCTGGCCGGGGATGACGTTCGACTTGTAGCCCGCGCCGAGCTGGGTCGGGTTGGTGGTGTGGCTGAGCGTGGCGCCGACGAAACGGACCAGCGGCCCGATCCTGTCCAGGATGGGCGCGGGGTCGTTCTCGTCGAAGGGCAGCCCGAACGCGTCGGCGGTCTCGCTGAGGAAGCGGCGCACGGTCGGGGTGAGCGTGATGGGCCACTCGTGGGCGCCGATCCGGGCGACGGCCTTGGCCACCTCGGTGACGGCGTTGTCGGAGTTGAGCATGGAGCCGTGCCCGGCGGTGCCGTCGGCGACCAGCTTCATCCAGGCCAGGCCCTTCTGGGCCGTCTCGATCAGGTAGAGCCGCAGCGACGGGTCCACTTCCAGCGAGTAGCCGCCGACCTCGCTGATCGCCTCGGTGACGCCCTCGAACAGCTCGGGGTGGTTCCTGGACAGGTACTTGGCGCCGTGGACGCCGCCCGCCTCCTCGTCGGCGACCCAGGCGAAGACCAGGTCCCGGCGCGGCCTGCGGCCGTCCCGGGTGAGCTGGCGGACCAGCGCCAGCATCATGGCGTCCATGTCCTTCATGTCGACCGCGCCACGACCCCAGATGTAGCCGTCGCGCACCTCACCGGCGAACGGGTCGACGGTCCAGTCGGCGGCGTTGGCGGGGACCACGTCGAGGTGGCCGTGGACGAGCAGCGCGGGCAGCGACGGGTCGGTGCCCTCGATCCGGGTGATCACGTTGCCGCGGCCGGGCTCGCTCTCGATGTAGGTGGCGTCGATGCCGACCTCGGCCAGCCTGGCCATGACGACCTCGGCGGCGGCGCGCTCACCGGGGCCGCTGCCGTCCCCGTAGTTGCTGCTGTCGACCTTGATGAGCTCCACGCAGAGGTCGGCGACTTCGTTCTCGGCGGTAGGGGTCATGGTGTCTTCTCCAGGGTGAGCAGGCCGGACTTGTGTAGATAGCCGCGTTTGTAGGCGCGGGTGATGAGTGTGACATTGACGTCGGTGACCTCGTCGAGCAAGCCGACCACGCCCGAGAGGAAACGGTAGAGGTCCTCCTCATGGGCGGTGGCCACCTGGACGATCAGACCATGGGTACCCGTGGTGGCGGCGCAGTAGCGCACGTTCGGGTGCGCGGCCAGCCGCTGGCCGACCCGGTCCAGGCCGTTCGGGCGGACCTTGAGCCAGAGCTGTGCCTCCACCTCCAGACCGATCAGCGCCGGCTCGATCTCCGCCCGGAGCAGCAGCAGCCGCCGGTCGAGGAGTGAGGTGACCCGCCTGCGCGCGGTCGGCAGCGACAGCTCCAGCCGCTCGGCGATGGCGGTGAAGGCGATCCGCCCGTCGGCGGCCAGCAGCTCGGCGATCTCCTCCTCCAGCGGTGACAGCCCGTCCACGTCCGGCAGGGGACCGCCCGGCGGCGCCGGCCGCAACTCGGCCGCCTCCTGCTCGGTGAGGTACGGCGCGTGCCACTCCGCGACCGTCCTGAAGGTGTGCAGGACGACCTGGGTCTGCGTCTGCCCGACCCCGTCGATCCCGCTGATCTGCGTGGACAGGATGTCGTGCAGCCTGTCCCGGGAGGGGGAGACGAGCTCGCACCCGACGTCGGTGGCACCCGTCAGGGCGTAGACCGAGCGGGTGTCGCGCCGGTCGGCGAGGGCCCGGGCCACACTCGCGGCGGTGCCCGGGCGTACCCGCACATGCAGGTGGACAGGGCGGCCGTGTCCGGAGCGGAGGTCGTCGTGGATGGCGGTGACCCGCACGAAGCCGTCGGCGATCAGCCGCTGCAGGCGGCGCGCGACGGTGCGCTCGTGCTCGCCGACCGCGCGGCCGATCTCGCCCCACGACGCGCGGGGGCTGACCTGGAGGGCGGCGACCAGCCGCCGGTCGAGAACGTCCAAGAAGAGCCGCTTCCGTGTCGGGTTCGTCAAAATGTGGCTAGATATTTGACTGTTTTGGTCGCTGGGTTGCACAGTAGGCCATTACTGGACAGTTGAGCAAAGGAGCCCTTCGTGGTGACCTCTCCCCCCGATTCCTCCCCGATCGGCATCCCGAAAAGCCGTATGCGCCAGCTGTTCGCGGCCAGCATCGGCAACGTCGTGGAGTGGTACGACTGGTACGCGTACAGCTTCCTGGCCGTTTACTTCTCCGGGCAGGTGTTCGCGGAGACGGACAATCCGCTCGTCCCGGTGCTGAGCGCGTTCGCGGTCTTCGCGGTCGGTTTCTTCATGCGTCCGCTGGGCGGGCTCCTGGTCGGCGCGTTCGCCGACCGTTTCGGCCGCAAGGCCGCGATGACGTTCACGATCATGTTGATGGGCTTCGGCTCGTTGCTGCTGGCGGTGACGCCGACCTACGAGGCGGCGGGCGTGCTCGCGCCGATCATCCTGACGCTGGCCCGGCTGATCCAGGGGCTGTCGGTCGGCGGCGAGTTCGCGGCGGCGACCACGTTCCTGGTGGAGTCGGCGCCGCCCGGCCGCCGTGGCCTGTTCTCCAGCTTCCAGTACGTCAGCACCACGATCGGCCAGCTGCTGGCCTCCGGCCTGGCCGCGCTGCTCGCCGTCTCGCTCAGCGAAGCCGACATGACCTCCTACGGCTGGCGCATCGCCTTCGTCTTCGGCGCGGTGATCAGCCTGGTGGGCCTGTGGATCCGTAAGGGAGCCGAGGAGACCAGCACCGTCGCCGCCGACATCAGGGCGGGCCGGGCCGAGCGGCCGGGCCTGTTCGACTTCCTGCTCCACTACCCGACCAAGGCCGCGCTCATCGTCGGCATCACACTCGCGGGCACGGTCGCCTACTACACCTGGACGACGTTCCTGCCGACCTACGCCCAGCAGAACGTGAACTTCGACAAGGCCGACTCCCTCACCGTGAGCACCATCTCACTGGTCTTCTTCATGGTGCTGCAGCCGCTGCTCGGCATGCTGTCGGACCGGATCGGCCGCAAGCCCATGCTGATCACCTTCGGCCTCGGGTTCACGATCCTGCCGGTGCCGCTGCTGGGCATGCTGTCGAACTCGTTCTCCAGCCTTCTGATCATCCAGTGCGTCGGCATGGTCTTCCTCGGCTGCTTCACCTCGATCTCGGCGGCGGTCAACGCCGAGCTGTTCCCGACCCGGGTGCGGGCGGCCGGCGCGGGCTTCCCGTACTCACTGACCGTGGCGCTCTTCGGCGGCACGGCGCCGCTCATCGGCACGGCGCTCAAGGACGCGGACGCCTCGTGGATGTTCCCGTGGTACATGTCCGCGCTGGCGCTGATCTCCACGCTGGTGTACGTCTTCGCACTGAGGGAGACCAAGCACCTGCCGCTCAGCTGATCAGGAACCGAGCGACTTGCACGGGCGTCCCCGCAGCTCCTTGACGTAGTCGTCGGGGGCGCCCGCCCGCTCGGCGGCGTCGGCCAGGATGCCCAGATAGCGGGCCGAGGGCAGGCCGCCCTCGTAGCCGTCCAGCACGTAGAACCAGGCCAGGATCTCGCCGTCGAGGGTCTGCACCCGCAGCCGGACCTTGTGATAGAGACCGCGTGCCGCGCCTTCCCACTGGTCGAGCGAGGTCTCGTCGAACTCGGGCACGTCATAGAGGACGACGAAGACGTGCTCGTCGGGGTCCTCGACGATGGTGGCGATCGCGCCTTCCCAGCCGAAGATCTCCCCGCCGAAGGTCAGCCGCCAGCCAGGCAGCCATCCCACGTCGCGCACCGGGGAGTGCGGGGCGCGCATGGCCATCTGCTCCGGGTCCATGTTGCTGCCGTAGGCGGCGTAGACAGGCACAGCAGCCAAGACTAGCGCGCGAGGGCCGCCCTGTTCGTCAGCAGCTCAGAGGATGCGGGACAATGGGATACGTGACGAGGATTGTGATCATTGGTGGCGGACCAGGCGGCTACGAGTCGGCGCTCGTAGCGGCACAACTAGGCGCGCAGGTCACGATGGTCGAGCAGGACGGCCCAGGCGGCGCCTGCGTCCTGACCGACTGCGTGCCGTCCAAGACCCTGATCGCGACCTCGGTCCGCAAGCAGGCGCTCCTCGACGCGCCCACGCTGGGGGTGGCCTTCACCGGCGGACTCGATGGCGACGTCGGCGTGGCGCAGGTCGATCTGCCGCTGGTCAACAAGCGGGTCAAGGAGCTGGCGCAGGCGCAGTCGGCCGACATCGCCACCCGGGTCCAGGCCGAGGGCGTCGAGATCGTCAAGGCGCGCGGCCGGCTGGTCGACCCCCAGGTCGTCCGGGCCGGCGACCGTACGATCCGCGCCGACGTGGTGCTCGTGGCCACCGGCGCCACCCCGCGCATCCTGCCCGGCGCGGAGCCCGACGGCGAGCGCATCCTCAGCTGGCGCCAGCTTTATGATCTGGACGAGCTGCCTGAGCACCTGATCGTGATCGGGTCGGGCGTGACGGGCGCGGAGTTCGCGGGCGCCTACCGCTCGCTCGGCGCCGAGGTCACGCTCGTCTCCAGCCGCGACCGGATGATGCCCAACGAGGACGCCGACGGCGCCGAGGTGCTGGAAGAGGTCTACCGCCGCCGTGGCATGAACGTCATGGGCCGCTCGCGCGCCGCCTCCGTCAAGCGCACCGCCGACGGCGTCGTGGTGACGCTGGAGGACGGCCGCACGGCCGAGGGCTCCCACGCGCTGATGACGGTCGGCATGGTGCCCAACACCGGCGGCATCGGCCTGGAGGAGGCCGGGGTCCAGCTCGACCGCAACGGGTTCATCAAGGTCGACAAGGTCTCACGCACCTCCGCCCCCGGGGTCTACGCCGCCGGCGACTGCACCGGGGTGCTCATGCTCGCCTCGGTCGCCGCCATGCAGGGCCGCATCGCCGTCTGGCACGCGCTCGGCGAGGCGGTCCAGCCGCTGCGGCTGGCCACCGTGGCCTCCAACATCTTCACCGACCCGGAGATCGCCGCCGTCGGCGTCGCCCAGCGGGCCATCGAGGCGGGCGAGATCGAGGCGAACGTGGTCAAGCTGCCGCTCGCCACCAACGCGCGGGCCAAGATGTCGGGGTTCAACGACGGGTTCGTCAAGCTCTTCTGCCGGCCGCACACCGGGATCGTGCTCGGGGGTGTGGTGGTGGCGCCGCGTGCGTCGGAGCTGATCCTGGCCGTGTCGGTGGCGGTGCAGCAGCGGCTGACGGTGGGGCAGCTGGCTCATACCTTCGCGGTTTATCCGTCGCTGTCCGGGTCCATCACCGAGGCGGCCCGCCGGCTCATGCAACCGGAGGCTTCGGGGCTCTGAGATCTGGGCCTTCCTGCCTGGCCTTCGGCCGGGTGTGCGTCATCCGGACAGTTCGCGTTGCGCGCCAAGGCCTCAGACCTGCTCGTTGCTCCTTCGGAGCCCAATCTGCCTGTCACCGACGGCGGCGCTCACGGCCTCCTTCGCGAAAGCGACGGCCGCTTCGCCCGCCCCCTCCTTGCCCAGCATGGGGCCGCTCGTGTGCAAGCCGTCGATCAGCAGCATGATCTTGTCGGCCAGCGTTCGTGGATCCCGCGCTCCCGCCCGCTCGGCGAGGTCGCGCAGGAGGGCCCGCCTGGCGAGGTGGTAGTCCAGGATGACCTGGCGTGCCGGGTGACCGGCGTCGGGAAAGCTGGGCAGGCTGTTGCGAAGAGGGCAGCCGCGGAATCCGGGGGCGGCGGACCGCTCCGCCACCGCGCCCACGATCGCGATGAGCTGGCCCGCCGGATCTTCGCGCAACGGCCGGGTCACCTGCTTGATCAAGTCGACCCATTCCTGCCTGCAGCGGTCCAGATAGGCGACCACCAGGTCATCCTTGCTGCCGAACTCGCGATAGAGCACGTTCTTGCCGCAGCCGCACTCATCGATGATCTGCTGCAGCCCCACCCCGTCCGGGCCGTGCTCCTGGAATAGGCGGGACGCGACGCTCAGGATGCGGTCGCGGGTCCCCGGATCGGGCCTTCGTGCCATCTCTTCCTCCCCTGCCAGCATATCGGACCGATAGGTCCGGAATCTCCGAGGCGGCGGCCTTGACATCCCGTCTGCCTCCTCCAATCATAGGGACCGATCGGTCCGGGACCGATCGGTCCGCTTGGAGGCAACCCCTCGTCGTGCTGCCGGAGGTAGCCGGAGAACGCCACGTGATCTTGAAAGAAGGACATGAACACTCAGCAAGCAGCACTGAGCCCCGGCAGGGCGAACCTCGCCTTGGCCACGTTGTTCCTCGGCATGTTCGTGCTGGGCAGTGCCGAACTGCTCGTGGTCGGCGTGCTCAACCTGATCGCCCGCGACCTTCAGGCCTCCATCCCCGCGGCCGGCACACTGGTGACGGCCTACGCGGCGGGTCTGGCCCTCGGCGGTCCGATCCTCACCGCGCTGACCATCAAACTGAACAGGCGGTCTGTCCTGATCGGCGCGCTCCTTCTGTTCGCGCTGGCCAATCTGCTCTTGGTACTGATCACCGATTACGGCCTGTTCCTGGCCGCGCGGGTCGTCGCCGGAGCGCTGCAGGGCGTGTTCATCGGCGCTGCGTTCGCGGCCGGTATCGCGGTCGTCCCGCGGGAGCGCATGGGCCGGGCGATGGCAGTGGTCATCTCCGGCGTCGCGGTGTCGGCCGCGCTGGGCTCGCCGCTGGGCACGCTGGTCGGCCAGGTGCTGGGCTGGCGCGGCTCGTTCGCCGCGGTCGTCGGGCTCACCGTGCTCGCGCTGCTTGCCACGCTGATGCTGGTCCCGTCGGTGCCCGGCACCGGCGGCGGCGCCGCCGGCCAGGCCAAGCACGCCTTTGCTCCACGCGTGCTCGCCGTTCTGGGCCTGACCCTCCTCATATACGCCGCGCTGTACGCGGCCCTGACCTACCTCGTGCCGTTCCTCCAGGACGTCACCGGCGTCTCCGGCGCGCTGATCAGCGTGTTCCTCCTGGCCTACGGCGTGGCCACGGCGGCGGGTTCGTTCGGCGGCGGCCGGTTCGCCGACACCAACGCCGCGCGCACCCTCATCGTCGGGACCGCCGGCGTCGCGGTCTCCCTGCTGGCGCTCTACCTCATCGGCGCGAACGCGGTCCTCGCGGCGCTGGGGCTGCTGGCCTTGGGCCTGTTCGTCGGCGTCATGACGCCCTCGCTCCAGTACCGGGTGATGAGCCTGGCCGGGCCCGGCGGCGCGCTGGCGCAGTCGCTGCCCGCCTCCGCGGTCAACGTGGGCATCGCGTTCGGCTCGGCCGCCGGTGGCGTGGCGATCAGCAGCTCCACCGCCTCGTCCGCGGTGCTCACCGGCTTGATCATCGCTGTGATCGTCATTCCGGTCGCCTGGGCCACGAGCTTCCTGAAGCCCCCGGCGGTCCAGGGCGCGGCAGGACGGGCAGCCACCGCCGGGAGTTCGCCCCGGCCGGCCTCGAGGACCTGATGGCCCGGATCGAGCGACACGAACAGCGGCCCGACCGTTATCTGGACGGCGGGGGCAGGGTCACAGGTTTCGATTCACCCAGTCCGAGGCTGCCGGGTTGCGTTCCTTGACCGGCGGGCAGTGTCCGTGGCCCCCGGTGATCTTGACCTCGCCGCGGGCGGATGAGGCGGCGAGTCGCTTGACGTCGGAGACCGGGGCGAAGGGATCGTCGGCTGTCACCAGCACCAGGATCGGGGTGTCGGTGCGCACCTTGCCCACGTAGCCCTGATTGACCAGCGACGCCTTCCTGGCGAGCTGCGCCAGCCGTTTCGTGTTCTCAACCGGGACGTTGTAGCGAGCGGCCAGCGCCGCCCGCGCCTGCGGCGGGAGGTTGCCGATGAACGCGGTGCCGGCGTTGAGTGTCTGGTGCACCGGACCGCAGACGGACACCACGGCCTTGACCCGCTCGTCTGTGAAGGCCAGACGTCCCACCGTGTTCCCTCCGTACGACATACCAATGGCACCTATACGCTTCGCGTCGATGAGCTGGTGGGCGCCCAGCGTGTTGACAACGGCGCTGTACAGGCGGTCCATTTCGGGATTGTCAGCGGGCCAGTCCTGGCTGTCACCGAAGCCCGCGTTGTCGAGCGAGGCCATGGCGATACCGGCAGGAGCGAGATACTTCTCGAACAGCGTCAAATGCTCGGTCTTGGCGACGTCGATGCCGCCTGAGACGACCACGACGGGGAACGGGCCGTTGCCCTTGGGAAGATGCAGGAACGCCTCGAACGTTCCGCCTTCGAGGGGCACTTGCAGCCGCTCGAAGGCCGCGTCCCCGAGACGGGCCGCCTGTTCGTACGCGTCCTTCGCCATCCTGTACGCGTTCTCCTCCTCTGCCGTCTCCCGGTGCTGGGGGTAGGCGGCCACCGTGAAGTAGAGCGATGCCGCGCGATACTGGTTCCGCGCGGTGCGGGGATCGCCGCGGGAGTGGGCGGCATCAGCCTCGCCCAGCGCCTGCTGCGCAATGGTGGTCCATTCCGTGATCCAGTTGCCGGGACCGGGACTGATGACGGTGTCGAACCACTGCCGATTCTCCCGTTCGCCCGTCGCCTTCTGGATGCGGTGCAGCACCGCCTGCATCACGGCGGTATCGCCGCCATTTTCCGTCCAATCCTCCAGACGGATCTCGCGGAACCACTTCGCCTCGTCGATCGCGATCGGTTTGACGGGTGTGGGCGAATTGGAGGCGCCGGCCGAGGGATTCACCCCGCCTTTCGCGGCAGGCGTCCCGGCCGCTCCGCACCCCGCGACGGCCACCGTCACCACGGCCACCGAGGCTGCCATCGCCGACAGCCGTACCTGAGGTCGCATGTCTTTCCCTCGCATCCATCGGGTCTGACGCCGGCACTCCTCTGTACTCGTGTCGCAGTCAAGTGCGGTGATATGTGGCTCGTGTGATTGCCCGGATGAAGCCTTCATGAAGATCGGAGACAATCGGCGCTTCATGTGTCCGTGCTCATGTAAAAGTGGTCCGGCCCGCACGTCTGGATCTTTCATGTTCCTGCGGATCTAAAGCCAGCAAATGACGGGAAAAGCCGATAGACGGCGCTCTTGCGGGCTGAACATCACTTATCAGTGACCTCTTTCCCCTGCCCGAAGCATGTGGCCCCACGGCACTCGCCTCCCGCTCGGGGCGCAGGGGGCCGGCAGCCCCTGCCAGGGGGTGTCGAGGGTGTGTCGAGGCCTTCGCGTGGCGAGCGGGCGACGTCTGGGACTGGCGGGCCCGTCAGGGGAAGCGTTGACGTTTGTTCGTATGGACGCCAAACTAACTCCCACGTTTGCGCTGTCCCCGTCAAGGAGTGTCCATGCCCTATCGCCCCCCTCTGGTGGCGCACGAGTACTTCGTTGCCGACCCTCCCGAGCTGCCGGTTCGTGCGCACGGTGAGGGCGGGTTGTCCGCGCTGACCGCCGCCGAGCTGGTGGCCGCCGACGCGACGGGCGTGATGGTGAAGGCCGTGACCACGGCGGAAGAGGCCCTGGTCGTCCAGATCGGGGTGGCCGGTGAGGGGGTGATCCGGGTCCGGCTGAGCGAGGACGCCGACGCCAGGCCCCGGTCGGAGCGGGCCATCCAGCTGGTGACCCCGGGCACCTACCACGGCGCGCGGGCCGACTGGGTGCCCGGGGAGCCGATCGTGGTCGACGCGGGCTCGCTGCGGGCCGAGATCCAGCTCGCGCCGTGGCATCTGCGGTTCACCGACGCCTCCGGCGCCACGTTGGTCGAGCAGGATCGCGGGCACACCGACATCAGCGGGCGGCTGCGTACGCTGCCGTTCGGCAGGTCGGCGGCCGGTGGCGCGGCGGTGGCCTACCACGAGAGCTTCGCCGCCGCCCCCGACGAGGCGTTCGCCGGGTTCGGCGAGTCGTTCACGCCGCTGGACAAGCGCGGGCAGCGGCCGATCATGTGGAACTTCGACGCGTTCGGCGCCGAGTCGCAGCGCGCGTACAAGAACGTGCCCTTCTACCTGTCGAGCAAGGGTTACGGGATCCTGGTCGACAGCGGCGCGCCGACCGAGTTCGACGTGTGCCAGTCGACGCACAGTGTCGTGCAGATCGTGGTGCCCGACGACGTGCTGGACTACTACGTGATCGCCGGGCCGACGCCGCCCGAGGTGCTGGACCGGTTCGACGGGCTGACCTGCCGGCCCGAGCTGCCGCCGAAGTGGGCGTTCGGCACCTGGATCTCCTCCGGGTTCTGTGTGGACAGCCAGGAGCGCGTGCTGGCCAGAGCGCGCACGATCAGGGAGCGCGGCATCCCGTGTGACGTGCTGCATCTGGACACCTACTGGCAGAGCGACGGTCACTGGTCGGACCTGCGGTGGGATCCGGTCAACTTTCCCGAGCCCGAGGCGATGCTGGCCGAGCTCGACGGGATGGGCTTCAAGGTCTGCCTCTGGATGAACCCGTACATCTCCCACCTGAGCCCGGCCTTCACCGAGGCCGCCGACGCCGGATATTTCCTGAAAAATCGGGATGGCGAGGCGTATGTGGCTGACACCTGGCACGGCTCCTACCCGCCCTGCGGCATCGTCGATCTCACGAACCCGGCCGCCGTCCGCTGGTTCCAGGGCCTGCTGCGGCCCCTGCTCCAGCAGGGGGTGCAGGCCTTCAAGACCGACTTCGCCGAGGGCGTGCCGCACGACGCGGTCGCCTTCAACGGCATGACCGGCACCGACCTGCACAACGTCTACACCCTGCTCTTCAACGACGCCGTCGCCGCCGTCACCCGCGAGGTGCACGGCCACAGCCTGGTCTGGGCGCGTTCGTCCTTCCTGGGCGGTCAGCGGCACAGCGCCCAGTGGAGCGGCGACACCTTCACCAGCTACGCGGCCATGGGCAGCACCATCCGGGGCGGGCTGGCCCACGGCCTGTCCGGCGTGCCGTTCTGGAGTCACGACGCCGGCGGGTTCACCGGCAGGCCCACCGACGACCTGTTCGTCCGCTGGACCCAGTTCGGCGCGCTGTCGCCGCTGCTGCGCCTGCACGGCACCACCAGCCGGGAGCCGTGGGAGTTCCCGGCCGTCGAGGAGCAGGCGGTGGCGGCGCTGAAGCTGCGTTACCGGCTGATGCCGTACATCTACTCAGCGGCCGTCGAGGCCGCCAGGACCGGCGCGCCGATGATGCGCGCGCTCTGCGTGGACCACCCGCAGGACCCGGTCGCCTGGCAGGCCGACCTGGAGTATCTGCTCGGCCGCGACCTGCTGGTGGCGCCGATGACCTCGCCCGAGGGCGTCCGGGCGGTCTACCTGCCGGCGGGGGAGTGGGTGGACTACTGGACGGGCGAGGTGCACGGCGGCGGCCGGTACCTCACGGTCAGCAAGCCGCTGGAGCAGGTCCCGCTGTTCGTCCGGCACGGCGCGCTCATCCCCGTCACCGAGTCCGATGACAGTGGGCCCGATGACAGTGGGCCCGATGACAGTGGGCCCGGTGACAGTGGGCCCGGTGGCACCGTGAGCACGCCGGACCGGATCACGCTGGTCGCCTTCGGGGGCGGCGACCGGCGGATGCGGATCCATGACACCGACGGCGAGACCGCCGTCGTGACCACCCGGGACGGTGACACGCTCCGCGTGACCGTCACCGGGCAGAAACGGGTCGCCGCCGTCGAGTTCGCCCCGGTGGCGGGTGCTCCCGGCCGGGCCGTCATCATCCAGGAGGAATCATGATGAGGAAAGTGGCGGCACTGGCGGCCGTGGTGCTCGCCCTGACGGCGTGCGGCTCCGGCGCGGAGGCCCCCGAGAGCGGTGCGCCCCGGGTGCTCAAGCTCTGGCACTACGAGGGCGCCGACAGCGCCATGGGCAAGGCGTGGGCCGAGGCGATCAAGCAGTTCGAGGCCGCGCATCCCGGTGTGAAGGTCGAGTTCGAGGAGAAGGGCTTCGAGCAGATCCAGAAGACGGCGAGCATGGTGCTCAACTCCGACGAGGCCCCCGACCTCATGGAGTACAACAAGGGCAACGCCACCGCCGGCCTGCTGTCCAAGCAGGGCCTGATCGCCGACCTCAGCGAGGAGGTGACCAAGCGCGGCTGGGACAAGCTGCTGCCCGGCGGCCTGGCGACCACCGCGAAGTACGACGACCGCGGGGTCATGGGATCCGGCAAGTGGTACGGCCTGCCCAACTACGGCGAGTTCGTGATGGTCTACTACAACAAGGACCTGTTCACGAAGCACAAGGTCGAGGTGCCCACCACCTTCGAGGAGTTCACGGCCGCGCTGGACACCTTCGTCAAGGCCGGGGTGACGCCCATCGCCTCCGCCGGGGCCGAGTATCCCGCCCAGCAGATCGTCTACCAGCTCGCGCTGTCCAAGGCGCAGCGGCCGTGGGTGGACGCGTACCAGACCTACAACGGCAAGGTCGACTTCCACGGCCCCGAGTTCACCTACGGCGCGCAGACCTTCGCCGACTGGGTGAGCAAGGGCTACGTCGACAAGAAGTCCTCCGGGCTCAAGGCCGAGGACATGGGCGTCGCGTTCATGAAGGGCGAGTTCCCCATCATGATCAGCGGGAGCTGGTGGTACGGCCGGGTCGCCGAGGAGGCCACCTCGTTCGAGTGGGGGCACTTCCTGTTCCCCGGCGCCACCATGGCCCCCGGCTCCAGCGGCAACCTCTGGGTCGTCCCGGAGAAGTCCGAGAACAAGGACCTGGCCTACGACTTCATCGACCTCACGATGACCAAGGACATCCAGAACCTGCTCGGCAACTCCGGCGGCGTGCCGGTCGCGGCCGACCCGGCGGCGATCACGGACGCCAAGAGCAAGGAGCTCATCGAGACCTTCAACAAGCTGACGGCTCAGGACGGGCTGGCGTTCTACCCCGACTGGCCCGCCCCCGGCTACTACGACGTGCTCGTCGCGGGGACGCAGAACCTCATCAACGGCAGCAAGACGCCTGACCAGGTGCTGACCGAGATCGCCAAGCCGTACGAGGACAACCTCGCCGATCTCGGTAACTAGATGAGGAACCGTACCAAGGGCTACTGGCTCTATCTGGTGCCCAGCCTGATCCTGTTCCTGGGCGTCATCGTGGTGCCGTTCCTGATGAACCTGGGCGTGAGCTTCACCCGCTGGTCGGGGGTGGGCACGCCCAGGTGGATCGGGCTGGACAACTACGCGCGGCTGCTGGAGGACGAGCGCTTCTGGCTGTCGTTCCAGAACAACGTGGCGCTCATCGTGGCCATGGCGATCGTGCCGACGGCGTTCGGCCTGCTGCTGGCCGCCGCGCTGTTCGACTTCGTCGGCAAGCGGTTCGGCCCGCGCACGGCCAGTGCGCTGCGCGCCATGTACTACCTGCCGCAGGTGCTGCCGGTGGCGGTGGCGGGCGTGGTGTGGGGGTGGATGCTGCACCCTTCGTACGGCGCGATCAACCAGGCGCTGGGCCTGGACCTCGACTGGCTCGGCGACCCGGATCTGGCGCTGGCCACGGTGATGGCGGTGATGGTCTGGTTCCAGCTCGGCTACCCGGTGGTGATCTTCATGGCGGGTCTGCAGCGGGTGGACCCGGCCTTCTACGAGGCGGCCGAGCTCGACGGGGCCTCCTGGTGGCGCCGGGTCTGGCACATCACCATCCCGCAGATCCGGCCGGAGATCTTCGTGGTGCTGCTCACCTGCACGATCGCCGCGCTGAAGGTGTTCGGCCCGATCTTCGTGCTGACGCGCGGCGGGCCCGGCAACGCCACGATGGTGCCGTCGTACTTCTCCTATCTGAACTTCTTCCAGAAGAGCAACGTGGGGTACGGCTCGGCCATCGCCACCGTGCTGGCCGTGATCATCATCGTGGTCACCTTCCTGTTCCTGCGCCTGCAGGAGCGTGAGCGGTGAGGGGCCCCGGACGCTGGGCCGTGCTGGCGGCGCTGGGCGTGCTCGCGGCCGTGATGATGTTCCCGTTCGTCATCGTGGCGATCAACGCGGTGAAGTCGCCCGCCGAGTACAGCTCGTCGGGCCCGCTGAGCCTGCCCGACGGGCTCTATCTGCAGGGCATCATCGACTTCTGGAACCGGGTCGACTTCGGCGAGAAGCTCTGGAACAGCCTGCTGATCAGCGGCTCGGTGGCGGTGCTGGCCGTGGTGCTGTCGGTGCTGAACGCCTACGCCCTCGGCATCGGCCGGGTGCGGGGCAGGCTGTCGATCCTGGTGCTGTTCCTGGTGGCCAACACGCTGCCGCAGGAGGCGCTGGCCTATCCGCTCTACTACCTGGCCAAGGAGTTCGGGCTCTACGACACCAAGCTGTCGATGATCATCATTTTCACGGTGATCCAGGCGGCGTTCGGCACGTACCTGCTCAGCGCCGTGCTGGGTCAGTTCCCGAAGGAGATCCTGGAGGCCGCGGCGATCGACGGGGCCGGGCGGTTGCGCACGCTGATCCGGGTCGTGGTGCCCATCAGCAGGCCGACGCTGAGCGTACTGCTGATCTTCTTCTTCATCTGGACCTGGAACGAGTTCTTCCTGCCGCTGATCTTCCTGATCTCCAACGACAACCAGACCGTGCCGGTCGCCCTGGGCATCCTGCAGGGGGAGAGGTACATGGACGCCACGATGTCCAGCGCCTCGGCCCTGCTGGGGATCGTGCCGGCGGTCGCCTTCTTCCTGATCTTCCAGCGCACGCTCACCCGTGGCATCACGGTCGGAGCCGTGAAGTGATCCCGAGGAGACCCCCCATGCGCCGACATTTCCCGTTACTTCTGGTGCTCACCCTGGCGGGCTCGATGGTCGCCGCCCCCGCCACGGCGGCCGACGACCTGCCGTTCCGCGACCCGACCCTGCCGCTGGAGCGGCGGGTGAGCGACCTGCTGGGCCGGCTCACGCTGCCGGAGAAACTGGGGCTGCTGCACCAGTCGCAGGACGCCATCCCCCGGCTCGGCATCCCGTACCACAAGAACGGCACCGAGGCCCTGCACGGCGTCGGCTGGTCCAACGACCTCAACGACAACTGGAACCAGAAGCTGGCCAGGGGCACCGTCTTCCCGCAGGCGCTCGGCCTGGCCAGCACCTGGGACCCGGAGCTGATCAAGCGGGTCGGCACGGCCGTCGGTGACGAGACGCGCGGCCACAACGCCATCGACCCCGTCCTGTGGGGCCTGCAGGTCTGGGCGCCCGTGGTCGACCCGCTGCGCGACCCGCGAGCGGGCCGCAACGAGGAGGGCTACGCCGAGGACCCGCTGCTGACCGGCGCCATCGCCACGGCGTACGGCAAGGGGCTGCAGGGCGACGACCCGTTCTACCTCAAGACCGCCCCCGTCCTGAAGCACTACCTGGCCTACAACAACGAGGTCGACCGCAGCCTCACCTCGGCCAACCTGACACCCAAGCTCAAGCACGAGTACTACCAGCAGGCGTTCAAGTCGGCCATCTCGGCGGACGCGGCGACCGGCGTGATGGCCTCCTACAACCTGGTCAACGGCCGCCCCAACCACGTCAACACCGACCTGAACGAGGTCGTCAGGTCGTGGACCGACAAGACGCTCTACAACGTCAGCGACGCCTGGGGCCCGCACGCGCTCACCGACCTGGAGAAGTACTTCGACGACAAGCCCGAGGCGTTCGCCGCCGTGCTCAAGTCCGGCCAGGACAGCTTCACCATCGACGGCAGCGACGACGGCCCGCTCGTCGAGAACCTCACCGCCGCCCTGGACCGCGGCCTCATCACCGAGGCCGACGTGGACAAGGGCGTCGGCCACGCGCTGTCCATCCGCTTCCGCCTGGGTCACTTCGACCCCGACGGCGGGCCGTACAAGAAGATCACCGCGGACGTGATCAACAGCCCCGCCCACCAGCGGCTCAACCGCGAGACGGCGGGCAAGGCGGCGGTGCTGCTGAAGAACTCCGGCGTGCTGCCGCTGAAGTCGCCGAAGTCCGCGGCCGTGCTCGGCCCCCTGGCGGACAAGCTCTACAGCGACTGGTACGGGGGCGCGATGCCGTACCAGATCACTCCCCTCGACGGCGTCAAGGAGCGCGTCCCCGGCGTCACCACCGGCGAGGGGCTGGAGCGCGTCGCGCTCAAGCACCTCGAGTCCGGCAAGTACGTCACCGCCACCGGCACCGGCCCGGACGACAACGCCGCCCTCACCGACACCACCCCCACGGCCGCCTCGCAGTGGGACCTGACCGACTGGGTCAGCGGCATCTCCACACTGCGCAACGCGGGCAACGGCAAGCTGCTCGGCGGCGACTGGCGCTCCCTCGACACCGACGACGCCGAGCCCAACGGCTGGTACGTCCAGCAGCAGTTCGCGCTGGAACGCCAGTCCGACGGCTCCCACCTCATCCGTTACGCCGGCTTCGAGAACGTCGAGAGCTGGTACGGCCTGCCCGACCCGTACGTCACCGTGACCGCCGACGGCACGCTCGGCCTGGCCCCGAAGGCACAGGCGGCCCGCTTCGCCAAGGAGGTCGTCTCCGACGGCATCGCCGCGGCGGCCGAGCAGGCCCGAAAGGCCGAGGTCGCGGTCGTGGTGGTGGGTAGCCACCCGTGGGTCAGCGGCCGGGAGTTCCACGACCGCTCCGACCTGCGGCTCGGCGACGGGCAGAAGCGGCTGATCGAGGCCGTGCGCAAGGCCAACCCGAACACCGTCGTGGTGCTGGAGACCAGCTATCCGGTCATCGTGGACGCCCCGACGCTGCTGTGGACCACCCACGCGGGCGCCGAGACCGGCCACGCCGTCGCCGACGTGCTCTTCGGCGACGTCAACCCGGCCGGGCGGCTCAGCCAGACGTGGTACGCCGCCGACGACAGGCTGCCCAGCATCCTGGACTACGACCTGGCCAAGACCGGGATGACGTACCTGTACCACCAGGGGCGTGAGCTCTACCCGTTCGGCCACGGCCTCAGCTACACCACCTTCGGCTACCAGGGCCTGCGGGTGCGCGGCGAGCAGGTCAGCGTCAAGGTCACCAACACCGGCGAGGTCAGGGGCGAGGAGGTCGTCCAGCTCTACACCCACCAGCGCCGCTCCCGCTTCCAGCAGCCGGTCAAGCAGCTGCGCGGCTTCCAGCGGGTCACGCTGGACCCCGGCGCGAGCACGACCGTGACGTTCCCGCTCAAGCGGTCGGACCTGGCCGTGTGGGACCACACCAGGGACACCTGGGCGGTCGAGCCCGCCACCCACGACATCCTGGTGGGCTCGTCCTCCGACCGGATCCGCCAGCGCACCACGCTGCGGGTCGGCGGCGAGAAGATCCCGCCCAGGGACCTCACCAAGACCACCAGGGCGATGAATTTCGACGCCTACGAGGGCGTGACCTTCGCCGATGAGACCAAGGTCAGCGGCGACGTGGTCGCCGGATCCGACGGCGACTGGATCTCCTTCACCGACAGCGTCCACGGCGCCCACCTCACCGCCGGGGTCGCCTCGGTCGCGGGCGGCGCCATCGAGCTGCGCCGCGGCTCCCCCACGGGCGCCCTCCTCGGCACCGCCCAGGCCCCGGCCACCGGCGGCGTCTACACCTGGGTCACCACCACCGCGACGGTCAAGCCGGGAAAGGGGGACCTGTACGTGGTCTTCAAGGGTGACATCCGCCTCAAAGATCTCACCCTGACCGGCTGACCAGCTCGGGATACGGCATGCTGGGGGCACTTCTCGGTGGGAACGGGGCGAATCTTGATCACATCCACGACCGGCCCTCAGCCGGCCGACATCGCGGACGTCCGGGCCACCAACCTGGCGGTCGTGCTGAGGTTCGTGCGGGAGCACGCGCCGTGCTCCCGAGCGGACATCGCCTCGTCGACAGGGTTGAACAAGGCGACGGTCTCCAGCCTGATCGCCGACCTCATCGACCGCCGGATGGTGCGTGAGACGGGGCTGACGGAGAACCGGGTGGGCCGTCCGGCCACGATGCTGGTCCTGGACGGCTCCTCGTACGCCGCGATCGGCGTGGAGATCAACGTCGACTACGTCTGCGCCGTCGCCACCGACCTGGCCGGGGAGCGGCTGCTGACCTGGCGGCGCTCCTTCAGCGCGGGCGCGTCCGCCAACCAGGGCGTGGCCGCCGTGGCCGCGATCATCCGGCGGGTGGTCAACCGGATGGTCAAGGAGGAGCGGCAGGTCCTCGGCCTCGCCGTCGCCCTGCCGGCCCTGGTGGACGTGCGGGGCACCGTGCGCATCGCGCCCAACCTCGGCTGGCACGACACCGACCTCGCCGGCGACCTGGCCAAGGCGTTGCGCGACCCCGGCTTCACCATCCAGGTCGACAACGACGCCAACCTCGGCGCGCTGGCCGAGCAGCGCTTCGGCGCCCACTCCGGGGCCGACGACCTGGTGTATCTCACCGGCGAGATGGGCGTCGGCGCGGGCGTCATCCTCGACGGGCGGCTGCGCAGGGGCGGCGCGGGCTACAGCGGCGAGATCGGCCACGTCCAGCTCGACCCGGACGGCCCCGAGTGCCGCTGCGGCAGACGCGGCTGCCTGGAGGCGATGGCCGGCATCGGCGCCGTGCTGCGCCGCCGGGATCCGTCACCGGCCGAGATCGAGGTGGAGATCGAGGAGGTGGTGCGAGCCGCCCGCGCGGGGGACGAGACCACCCTGGCCACCCTCACCGCCGTCGGCACCCACCTGGGCAGGGGCGTGTCCGTCCTGGCCAACCTGCTCAACCCCGAGGTGGTGATCCTGGGCGGCTACTACGTCCCGCTCGCCTCGTGGCTGCTGCCCCCCGTGCGGGCCGAGGTCGCCGATCGGGCCATCGCGCCGGAGTCCGGCGGCTGCGAGGTCGTCGCCTCGACTCTCGGGTACGACGCGGTGGCGCTGGGGGGCGCGGCCCGGGTGCTCGACTCCGTCGATTCGGGGAGATTGCCCGGCGGAACCTCTTGACCTAGGTTCACAGCGGCGTGCACCCTTCATGAAACCCATCGAAACACCTCCGTAACGCCCCGGCCCGGTCATCGAAGCGCTTCGACACCTCTGAGGGATGGCCATGCACGAATCCTTCCGCGACCCCGAGACCCCCCTCCTCGACCGGATCGCCGACCTGTCGAGCAGGCTCACGCTGGAGGAGAAGGTCGGCCTCCTCCACCAGTACCAGGCGCCCGTCGAACGACTCGGCCTCGGCCCCTTCCGCACCGGCACCGAGGCCCTGCACGGACTGGCCTGGCTGGGCCCCGCCACCGTGTTCCCGCAGGCCATCGGCCTGGCCTCGACCTGGGACCCGGACCTAGTGCGCCGGGTGGGGGAGGCCACCGGCGACGAGGTGCTGGCCTTCCACCACAAGGACCCGACCGGCGTCGGCCGCAACGTGTGGGCCCCGGTCGTCAACCCGTTACGCGACCCGCGCTGGGGCCGCAACGAGGAGGGCTACTCCGAGGACCCCTGGCTGACGGGGCTGCTGGCGACGGCGTACGCCTCCGGGCTGCGCGGCGGCGAGCCCCACGTCCTGCGGACCGCCCCCACCCTCAAGCACTTCCTCGCCTACAACAACGAGACCGACCGCTGCGCCACCTCCAGCAACGTGCCGCCCCGGGTGCTGTACGAGTACGAGCTGCCCGCCTTCAGGCCCGCCATCGAGCAGGGCGCCGCCGTCGCGGTCATGCCCTCCTACAACCTCGTCAACGGCCGCCCGGCACACCTCAGCCCGCTGATCAACGAGGTGCTGCGCGGCTGGGCGCCCGACGACCTCCTGGTGGTCAGCGACGCCTACGCCCCGGCCAACCTCGTCGAGGCGCAGGCCTACCACGACACCCCCGCCGAGGCGTACGCGCACGCCGTCAAGGCGGGGCTGGACAGCTTCACCCAGGACGACGACCGCGCCGAAGCCACGCTCGGCCACCTGCGCGAGGCGCTGCGCCGCGGGCTGCTCACCGAGGACGACGTGGACACGGCCGTGCGTCATGCACTGTCCATCAGGTTCCGGCTCGGCGAGTTCGACCCCGCCACGCCGTACGACGACGTCACCGAAGAGGTCGTCAACTGCCCCGAACACCAGGACCTGGCCAGGCGGGCGGCCCGGCAGTCGTTCGTGCTGCTGGCCAACGACGGCCTGCTGCCCCTGGGTCAGGTCACCCGGCTCGCGGTGATCGGCCAGCTCGGCGACACGCTCATGGAGGACTGGTACAGCGGCACGCTCCCGTACGCCGTCACCGCCCGCACCGGGCTGGCCGAGCGGTGCGAGACCGTGTTCTGCGAGGGTGTCGACCGGGTCACGCTGACCGCCGACGCCGGGCCCGTCACCGCCGACCCGGCTGGCGGGCCGCTCAGCCTCGGCTCCGGGCCGGCCGACACGTTCGACGTCTTCGACTGGGGCGGCGGCGCCTACGCGCTGCGCGCCGTGGCCACCGGCCGCTTCGTCTCCGTCGACGACGTGACCGTGGTCAACGACCAGCCGGGCCCCACCGGCTGGGAGGTGCGCCAGACGTTCCGCCTGGAGGAGCGCCCGCGCGGCTCGCTCGCCCTGCGCCACCTGCACACCGGCTGCTACGTCGGCGCCGGCGACGACGGCACGCTCCGCCTGGTCGACGACGCCGACCAGGCGCTCTGGCTGGTCATGGACGTCGTCAGGAACGGCGCCGAGCAGGCCGCCGAGCTCGCCGCCACCGCCGACGCGGCGGTCGTGGTGGTGGGTGACCACCCGCTGGTCAACGGCCGCGAGACGGAGGACCGCAGCACCCTCGCGCTCGCCCCCGCCCAGGACGCCGTGGTCCAGGCCGTGCACGCCGCGAACCCCCGTACGGTCATGGTGGTCAGCAGCGGTTGCCCGCTCACCTGGACGAGCGCCGGCCCGCCGGCCGTGCTGTGGTCCGCGCACGGCGGGCAGGAGTACGGGCACGCGCTGGCGGACGTGCTGTTCGGCGACGCCGACCCGCAGGGGCGGCTCACCCAGACGTGGTACCGCTCCGCGCAGGAGCTGCCCGACCTGCTGGACTACGACATCATCACCGCCGACGCCACCTACCTCTACTTCCGCGGTACCCCGCGCCACCCCTTCGGCCACGGGCTCAGCTACACCACCTTCGGCTACGCGGACCTGCGCGTACGGCTCTCGGGCGGCGAGCTCACCGCCGAGGTCACGGTCACCAACACCGGGACCCGCGAGGGCGTGGAGGTCGTGCAGTTCTACACCCACCAGCAGCGCTCGCGCGTCAAGCAACCGCTGCGCCGGCTGCGCGGCTTCGACCGGCTGCGGCTCGCGCCCGGCCAGAGCGGCACCGCGCGCCTCTCCCTGCCGGTGAGCGAGCTGGCCTTCTGGGACGTGACCAGGAGCAGGTTCGTCGTGGAGAGCGCCCCGCACCGGCTCATGGTCGGCCGCAGCGCCACCGACCTGCGGCTCAGCGCCCGGTTCGAGGTCGAGGGGGAGACCATCCCGCCGCGCGAGGGCCTGCTGCGGGCCGTGGACCACGACGAGTACGACGCGATCACGTTCGTCGACGCCGCCCGCGAGAGCGGCGAGGCCGTGCGCGCCGAGGCCGAGGGGGCCTGGATCCTGTTCCGGCAGGTCGATCTCACCGGCGCCGTCGCCTGCCGGGCGGTGGCGGGCGGCGCCGAGGGCGGCATGATCACGCTCCGGCTCGGGGACCCGCTCTACGGCCGGTCGCTGGCCACCTTCCCGGTGCCCCGCACCGGCCGCTACGACCTGCGGACCCTGGCCGCCCGCCTCGCGGGGGAGCCGGGTGTGCACGATCTCTATGTCGTGTTCGAGAATGAGGGCGTGACGCTGACCCAGCTCGACCTCGGAGCCGGCGCTTGAGCGGGCGCTCGGTCACCATCGCGGAGGTCGCCAAGCACGCGGGCGTGGCGGTCAGCACCGTCTCCTACGTGCTCAGCGGCAAGCGGACCATCTCCGCCGACACCCGGCGGCGGGTGCTCGACAGCATCAGCACGCTCGGCTACCACCCCCACGCGGGCGCGCGGGCGCTGGCCAGCAAGCGCTCCAACGTGATCGCGCTGGTGCTGCCGCTGCGCGCGGGCATGCACGTGCCGGTGCTGATGCGCTTCGCCAGCGCGGTGGTCACCGCCGCCCGCACCTTCGACCACGACGTGCTCCTGCTGACCGCCGACGAGGGCACCGACGGGATCCGGCGGGTGGCCGCCAGCGCGCTCGTCGACGCCTTCGTCCTCATGGACGTCGAGCTCGACGACCGCAGGGTGCCGCTGCTGCGCGACCTGGCCGAGCCCAGCGTGCTCATCGGCTTCCCCGCCGAGCCCGCCGGGCTCACCTGCGTCGACCTCGACTTCGCCGCCTCCGGCGCGCAGTGCGTCGCGCACCTGGCCGAGCGCGGCCACGACACGATCGCGCTGCTGGGTGCCCCCGCGGTGGTCTACGAGCGCGGCACCGGCTTCGCCCGCCGCACCAGGGAGGGGTTCGTCGCCGCGCTGGCCGGCCACGGGGTCAGCGGGGTGGCGCTGCCGTGCGAGGAGACGTTCGACGAGGTGTACGAGACCGTCGGCGATCTCCTGCGTGACCGGCCGGGGCTCTCCGGACTGGTCGTGCACAACGAGGCCGCCGTCGGCCATGTCCTCAGCGCGCTCCGCCAGCTCGGCAGGCGGGTGCCGCAGGACGTGGCCGTCGTGGCGATCTGCCCGGACGACGTCGCCGAGCGGGCCAGCCCGCCGCTCACCTCCGTGCTCATCCCGGCGGAGGAGGTCGGCCGGGAGGCCGTCCGGCTGGTCATGGACAAGCTCGCGGGCAAGGTCGTGCCCATGTCCACCCTGCTCACCCCGCATCTCGTCCTGCGCGCCAGCACCTGAAGGGTTGGTCAAAGGGCGGTGGCGAGGCCGAAGGCGACCAGGAGGACGGCAGGGAGTGCCGGACCCGGCCAGGACCGCCATGTCAGCGGCCCGCCGCTCACCGGCATGGCGCGCCAGCGGGTCAGCGCCGCGGCGGCGCCCGCCGCCAGGACGCCCGCGCCGAGCGCCCAGACGAACGGCGGGACGAACGACCAGCCACCGGTCCCGTACGCCAGCCAGAGGAACAGGACCGCCCACAGGAACCGGCCCGTCACCGACAGGCGATCCAGCGTGGGATTGCGGAACGCGGAGACCAGCAGGCCGAGGCCCGCGAAGGAGAACAGGAGCGCGAACGCCAGCGACTGGACCGGCGGCCCTTCGTCGCCCCCGTGCGTGCCGACGCCGAGCAGGCGCAGGCCGATGCCCTGGACCGGCTTGCTGGTGTTGCCCATGACCACCACGCCACGCCCGCTCGCCCTGTCGAAGGCCGCGTATGTGCTGAAACCGCCGGTCGCGCCGTTGTGCCAGGTGATGTCGCGCTCGCCGTGCCGGGTGGTGAACCAGCCGTAGCCGATCCGGCGGTCCGGCCTCTCGGTGAAGCGCGGGGTCGCGGCGCCCGCGCCGGGAGCCGTGCCGTCCATGACGGCCTTGACCAGCTTGGCGATGTCGCCGCTGGTGGACCAGACGGCGCCGCCCGCGCCCGCCGAGCCGTGGTCCCGCCACGGATCCATGGGCCGCCCGTTCTCGTCCTGGCCGGCGGCGTGCCCGGCGGGCAGCGGGTCCTGCGGGGCCAGGACCACGGTCGAGTCCATGCCGAGCGGGGTGAGGATCCGGGCGCGCAGCAGGCTCTCGTAGTCGGTGCCCGCGTGCTCGGCCAGCGCCAGGCCGAGCACGGCCGCGCCGAGGTTGGAGTAGCGCACCGTGCCGCGATCCTGCGCACTGATGGTGACGGCCGCCAGATCGTCCAGCACCGCCTGCGGGCCCTGCGCGCCGTACGGATCGCCGCCGGTGAGGGTCGCGACGTACGACCTGGCGAACGTCATCGGCGTCATCCGCAGCCGGGGCAGGCCCGACCGGTGCGAGGAGAGCTCGGCCAGGGTGATCGCGCCGACGGCCGGGTCGGAGAACTTCACTCGCGGCAGCAACTCGCGGAGCGGGGTGTCGGGAGACAGGCCGTCGGCGGCCAGGTCGGCCAGCAACATCCCGGTCATCGCTTTGGAGATGGAGCCCAGCTCGTAGGCCGTCTCGGGGCCCACGGGCCGGGGATCGGGCCCGCCGCCGTCGCCGACGCCCGCGTGCGTGATGCGGCCGTCGTCGATCATGGCCACTGACAGGCCGCGGTATCCCTTCGCCCCGGCCGCCTGCCGTACCCGCTCGGCCAGCGCTGGGTCGCCGGTCGTCCGGGGACCCAGCGTGGGCGGGGTGGGGGCGATGAACAGGGCGAGGAGGGCGGTGATCAGGCCGGACAGCAGGGCGAGGACCTTCATATTTCCGATAATACGTAATTTCGGAGTTTGGTGAGCGTCTCTGGCCATGGTCGGAGACCTGCCCCGGCACCTGCCCTGAAACGGCGAAGGGCGCGTCCCCGAAGGAACGCGCCCCTTACCGTGAGAAACGGTCAGACAGGACTACCAGTCGCCGCCGCCGAAGTCTCCACCACCGAAGTCGCCGCCGCCCCAGTCGCCGCCGCCACCACCGAAGTCGCCGCCGCCGCCGAAGTCACCGGCGCCCATGTCACCGCCGTAGCCGCCGCCGAAGCCGCCCATCATGCCGCCCATCATCATGCTGCCCATCATGGTGCCGATGAACATGCCGGTCATGACGTCGCCGAAGCCGCCGTAGTAGCCGTAGGCGTACGGCTGGTAGGCGGGGCCCGCGTCGTAGTAGGGACGGCGCTCGCCGTTGACCATGACCTCGCGCATCTGCGGGTCGAAGCCACGCTCCACGGCCTCGGCGTCGGCCGAGCAGGCGGGCACGTCACGCGCCACGCCACCCTGCGGCGCCCAGCGCACGTTGCGCACCGACGGGCCGTGCTGCGGGTTGAAGAAGCAGGGCGCGAGCCGCTCGGGCACCGGCTGCTTGTTGACCCTGGCCTTCACCACGGCCAGGGAGTAGCGGCCGTCCTCCAGCGTCCCGGTCACCTCGCGCACCTGGTCGGCCCGCTCGACCGCGTTGAGCTGCGTCTTGGCCTTCTCATAGGCGTCGAGGGCCTTCTGCCACTCGTCGATGTGCCGGCCACCCTCGCCTTCGAGCATGACGTCGGTGTCGAGCGCGGTGATCTCCTCACCGAACTTGGTGACGTCCTCCTCGACGGTCTGCTTGACCGCGGCCAGGTCCTTGGCGTCCTGGATGGCCTGCTTCTTCTTCCTGTTACGGGAGTAGAGGAAGTAGCCGCCACCGCCGGCCAGCGCGAGCACGCCCAGCGTCACCAGGATGCCGGTGCCGCCGCCGCTGCCGCCCACCGGGCCGGAGTCGAGCGCGGAGCGGGTGCGGCCCTCGGCCATGTAGTTGACCCGCTTGATGAAGTCGTCCATGCCAGCCACGACGTTGTCGTTGTTGCGCACGGAGAGCTTGGAGAGCTGGTCGGTCATGCCGGGGCGGCCGAAGTTGGACGTCGCGAACATGGACGGACCGTCGAGCACCACCAGGGTCCACTGGCCACCGGACGAGGCGGCCTTCGCCTCCTGAAGCTCGGTGCCGACACCGCGGACATAGGTCGCCGGGTCGGTCACCGTGCCGTCAGGCAGCGCGGCCACATAGATGTCGCTCTTGGACGCCTTGAGCGCATCCCGGATCTGCGACTGATCGTCCGAGCTCAGGGTGGAGCCCGGTGCCACAAAGAGAGGGTCCTTCTTGTCCTTGAAATGGGACACCACGGACTCAGCGTCCGGGGGTGCCGCCGCGTTGGCGGCAGGGGAAAGCGCAAGGATGACGAGTAGACCGGCTATCAGAGCCGCTACTGCGGCCCCTGCTCGGCGCAGCGGATGTCTCATTGGCAGCAAGCCTCCTTCGCCCATGAGGACGAACGGGCGGTCGGCAAAGTTCCTCACTGCGCACGTTACCCGTCCCGGGCCGTCCAGGCGCGCGGCGTCTCGGGGATCCTGACGCCGCCGTCGCCGGGACCCCGGAACCTTTGCCGTCGATCTGGCCCGGCATGGGCGTGTCAGGCGTCCGTGATCTCACGACGCGCCGGGCCTCTCGGGCTGTGTCAGGCGTCCTTGATCTCACAGATCGTGGCGCCGGAGGTGACGGTCTGCCCGACGGCCGCGTCGAGCCCGGTGATGGTGCCCGACTTGTGGGCGGCCAGCGGCTGCTCCATCTTCATGGCCTCCAGCACGACGACCGTGTCACCCTCGGCCACCGTGTCGCCGTCGCCGGCGACGACCTTGACGATGGTGCCCTGCATGGGGGTGACCAGCGAGTCACCGCTCGCGGCGGTCTTCTTCGCACCACCCTTGGCACGCCGGGGTTTGTTCGCCGAGGGCGTAGCCGTGGCGGTGCCGAGACCGGCCGGCAGCACCACCTCCAGGCGCCTGCCGCCCACCTCGACCGTGATCCTCTCCCGCGCCTCGGGCCCGTGGCCGGACACTGCCGCCTGCACGTCACCGGAGTAGGGCTCGATGGTGTTGTCGAACTCGGTCTCGATCCACCGGGTGTGGACGGCGAACGGCTCAGCGGTGAAGGCCGCGTCCGACACGACCGCGCGGTGGAACGGCAGCACGGTCGGCATGCCGTCGATCTCGAACTCGGCCAGCGCCCGGCGCGCGCGCTCCAGCGCCTCGCGCCGGGTCCGGCCCGTCACGATCAGCTTGGCCACCAGCGAGTCGAACGTCTGCGGCACCGTCATCCCGGCTTCGTACCCGGCGTCGAGCCGCACCCCGGGGCCCGACGGCGGGCGCATCACGGTGAGCGTGCCGGGCGCGGGCAGGAAGCCCCGGCCGGCGTCCTCGGCGTTGATCCGGAACTCGATCGAGTGGCCGCGCGTCTCCGGGTCGCCGTAGCCGAGCGCCTCGCCGTCCGCGATCCTGAACATCTCGCGCACCAGGTCGATCCCGGTGACCTCCTCCGACACCGGGTGCTCGACCTGCAGGCGGGTGTTGACCTCCAGGAAGGAGATCGTGCCGTCCTGGCCGACGAGGAACTCGCAGGTGCCCGCGCCGACGTAGCCGGCCTCGCGCAGGATCGCCTTGGAGCTGTCGTAGAGGATGTCGAGCTGGTCCTGGGACAGGAAGGGGGCGGGCGCCTCCTCCACCAGCTTCTGGTGGCGGCGCTGCAGCGAGCAGTCGCGGGTGCTGACCACGACCACGTCGCCGTGCCGGTCGGCCAGGCACTGGGTCTCGACGTGGCGCGGCCGGTCGAGATAGCGCTCCACGAAGCACTCGCCCCGGCCGAAGGCGGCCACGGCCTCGCGCACGGCGGAGTCGTACAGCTCGGCGACCTCGTGGAGCTCGCGCGCCACCTTGATGCCGCGCCCGCCACCGCCGTAGGCCGCCTTGATGGCGATCGGCAGCCCGTGCTCCTCGGCGAAGGCGACGACCTCGGCGGCACCGGAGACCGGGTCCTTGGTGCCCGCGACCAGCGGCGCTCCCACCTTCTGGGCGATGTGCCTGGCCTGCACCTTGTCACCGAGCGCGGCGATGGCGGCGGGCGGCGGCCCGATCCAGGTCAGGCCCGCGTCGATGACGGCCTGCGCGAAACTCGCGTTCTCCGCCAGGAAGCCGTAGCCGGGGTGCACGGCGTCCGCTCCGGAGCGCTCGGCGATCCTCAGCAGCTTGGCGATGTCGAGATAGGTCTCAGCGGGGGACTGCCCGTCCAGGGAGTAGGCCTCGTCGGCCACTCTGACGTGCAGGGAGTCCAGGTCCTGGTCGGCGTAGACGGCCACGCTGGTGATTCCGGTGTCCTGGCACGCGCGGGCCACCCGCACGGCGATCTCTCCACGGTTGGCGATCAATACCTTCTGCACCGGCGTCCGTCCTTCCTCGGCGAGCACTCAACGGAGTGTAAGTGCTGGCTTTCGTCTGCGATTCAGCGGCCCAGGCAGGCGTGTGCACCGGAAGACCATAGCCGCTCGGCATTAACGGAGGCGATGGACAAGTGGCGCGTTTAGTGTGAGGGCGCTTTCACGTCGATCCAGGAGGTACGCATGAGTCAGAGCATGCTCGGTGGCGATCCCGGAGAAATGCAGGCCATGGCCGCCCAGTTCACCCAGCAGTCGGAGGCCGTGCGCGCCACGGTGGCGGCGCTGGACCGCGAGGCGTCCAAGGTCGGCACTGCCTGGACCGGCCCGGGGGCGCAGAAGTTCCAGGGCGCCTGGCAGAACTACCGCACCGCCTTCCAGCGCATGTCCGAAGAGCTCAACGAGGCCTCGCGCGTCATCAACACCTACAAAGGCAACATCGAGTCCGCGACCCGCTGACTCTCCCGCGAAGCCCCGGTCCGGGCCGGGGCTTCCGTGTGACCGGTACTACGCTGTTCCGGCATGATCAGTCATGCCTTCCTGGCAGGCCTGCTGGGGCTGCAACTCCCGCTCGCACCCGCGATCGCTCCTGAGAAGTGTCAGCCGCCCCGGGGCAGCATGCAGGTCGGTGAGTCGTGGGCGCAGCAGCGGCTCGACCCCAAGCGCGTCTGGTCGCTGTCGACCGGCGCGGGCGTGTCGGTGGCGATCATCGACAGCGGCGTCGACCTGACCCATCCGCAGCTCCGCGTGGCGGGCAAGGCCGATCTCACCCGCACCGGCATCCGTGACTGCATCGGCCACGGGACCGCCGTGGCGGGCATCATCGGCGGCAGATACCTCAAGGGCGTGCCGTTCTACGGCATGGCGCCGGAGGCCAGGCTGCTGGTCTACAAGCAGACCAACTCCGAGCGCGACGGCGACCCGGACCTGCTGGTGCGGGCCATCAAGTCCGCCGCCGACGAGGGCGCCAAGGTCATCAACGTGTCGGTGTCGACCTCCGACCAGCCGGCGCTGCGGGAGGCCGTGGCGTACGCGATGGCCAAGGACGCGCTGATCGTGGCCGCGGCGGGCAACATCAAGAAGGAGGACGGCACCCCCATCCCCGACTACCCCGCCTCCTACGAAGGGGTGCTGGCGGTGGGCGCGGCCGGGCCGAACGGCCGCCTGTCCACCTTCTCCAACGACAAGACGCCCGTCGCCGTGCTCGGCCCCGGGCAGGGGATCACCTCCACCTGGCCGGGCCGCTCCTACTTCAAGGAGCTCAGGGGCACCAGTTACGCCGCCCCCTACGTGGCCGGGGTGGCCGCGCTCGTGCGGGCCCGCTTCCCGTCCCTGGACCAGGCCCAGGTCCTGCGGCGCATCGTCGACACCGCCGACGCCGCCGCGAGCGGAGGGAAGGAGGGGATGGTCAACCCGATGCTCGCGGTCAGCGCGATCCTGCCGTTCGAGCCGGCCAACGCCCCCGTGGTCGCGCCGCCTCCGGTCAGCCCGCTCCCGGCGAGCGCGGTGACCCTGGCGCCGCCCGTGGATCATGACGGGATCCGGCTGGCGCTGATCATCGCGGGGTGCGGGCTCGGGCTGGCGCTGCTCGTGGCGGTCGCCCGCGCGGTGATCCCCATGGGACGGCGCCGGGGATGGCGGGCCGGCCGTAACGACTGAAATCAGACCCACTCACGCCTCACTGCGTCCGCATGGAAACAGAACAGTGAAGTGTCGGATTCAACCGGGAAACTCCCGTGGCTTATGTGACAGATCTGGTTGAATGTGACTGATTATTGCTTTCTGTGGAGAGGTTTGGCATGCACCCCTTGCGGCCTGGGGATCCGGAGCGGATCGGCGACTTCGGGATTGTCGGCCTACTCGCGGAGGGGCCGCGTGGAGACGTCTTCCTGGGGCGCGAATCGGACGACGCGCCCGTCCGGGCCATCAAGCTGCTCCCGCCCGAGCCCGGCCGCGCCGCCGACGCGCCGGTCCCGCAGCTGGACGCCCAGCGGATCTCCAGCTCCTACGTGGCCAGGGTGGTCGACGCCGGATATCTGGGCGATCGGCCGTACGTCGTCCGCGAGCACGTCGAGGGCAAGAGCCTGGCCGAGGTGGTGGCGGACGACGGCCCGCTGAGCGGGGACGCGCTCGAACGGGTGGCGGTCGGAGTGCTCACCGCCCTCTCGGCGATCCACCTCACGGGCCTGTCGCACCGGGCGCTCACCCCGCACAACGTCATCCTCGGCGCCGACGGCCCCCGCGTGACCGACGCCGCGATCGGCGACCCCGTCGGCGGGGTCGCCTTCCAGGCTCCCGAGCAGCTTCACGGCCTTCAGTACGGCCCGTACGCGGACGTCTTCGCCTGGGCTGCCACGATCACCTTCGCGGGCACCGGCAAGGCGCCGTTCGCCGACCGGGACGCGGTGCTGAACGGCGAGCCCGAGGTGGACGTCGAGGCCGAGCCGATGCGCGGCGTGCTGCTGTCGGCGCTGGCCAAGGAGACCTCACAGCGACCCACCGTCTACAGCGCCCTCATGCAGGTGCTCGGCGACACGGGCCCGGCCGCGCCGCCGCCGGCCGCCGCCCAGACGGTCATCGAGGGCGTGCCCATCCAGGGCGGGCCTCCGCAGGGCTTCCTCGGCGACCGTCCCGCCCTGGCGGCCCCGGTCCCCGACGCGATCGGCCCGGCGCCGATGGTGCCACCCCAGAGCTCCTGGACCCAGGGCCCGCCCATGTCGCAGGGCCCGCCCATGCATGGCCCCCCACCCCAGGGCCCGCCCATGCAGGGCCCACCGGCTCAAGGCCCGCCTGCGCAGGTTGGCCCGCCCATGTTGCAGGGCCCACCTATGCAGGGCCCACCTATGCAGGGCCCACCTATGCAGGGCCCACCTATGCAGGGCCCACCTATGCAGGGCCCACCTGTGCAGGGCCCACCTATGCAGGGCCCGCCCATGTTGCAGGGGCCTCCCCTGCAAGGGCCGCTCGTCGAGGGAGCGCCTCTGCAGGGACCGGCCATACCGCCCATGCAGGGGCCGGCCGTACAGGGGCCGCCGATGCAGGGGATGGCGGTGCCGCAGCAGCCGGAGGAGCCGATGTGGGGGCCGCCGGATCCCGGTCGGCAGCAGCAACACCAGGAACAGCAGCAGGAGCCCTACCAGATCCGCCTTGAGGCGATGCCGGACAAGCAGTCCGCGCAGAAGCCGCGCCGGGGCTTCCCCGTGGCGCTGATCGCCGGGGTGGGCGTGGTCGCGCTGCTGTCCGGCGTGGGCCTGTGGGGCGCCAGTGAGTACGTCCAGTTCCAGCAGGTCAACACCGCCTCGGTGGCGAAGGCGGGAGTGGGGGCGGACAAGGAGTCGGCCTCGGCCGAGGTGACCCTCGACCCGCAGGACTCCGTCCCGATGGGCGAGACCCCGCAGGCCGAGGTCACCCCGCCCTGGGCCGCCACGACGTCCCCCGACGAATCCGGTGTGGGTCCCCTGGTGCTGCCCACCGAGTGGCCGTCGGACTCGCCCACGGGACAGATACCGGATCTGACCAGCGCGCCCACCACCCCGGCGGCGATCCCCACGCAGCCGGTCGTGGTGCCCCAGCCGACGGTCACCAAGACGGCCACCAGGCAGCCGGCCGCTACCGAGCGGCCGCGTAAGCCCGCCGCTACCGTCACCAAGACAGTGCAGCCCACCAAGACACCGGCGCAGCCGACCCCGACGAAGACGGAGGTCAAGCCGCAGCCGGTGCCCACGGCGACCACGCCTCCTTCGTCGACGCAGATGAAGAACCCCTACAAGCCCGTGCAGGTGTGCGGCTCCGGTTTCCGCATCCAGCGTGCCCAGCCGTTCGTCGGCGGTGTGACGTACCAGCTGTGGAACGACCGCGCCGGCCAGAACTGCGTGGTCACCATGAAGAACACGCACGTGGGTGAGAAGACGCCGGTGAGCGCCACGCTGGAGGTGCAGGGCGGCAGCAGCAAGACCGACAGGGGCAGCTACGAGTTCTACGCGGGACCGGTCAAGCTGCCCGCCAGGGGCAAGTGCGTGCGCTTCTCGGGCAGTGTCGGCTCCGTCAGCACCAGCGCCGGATGGGCCAGCTGCGGCAGCTGATCAGCGAGCCCGGTCGGGGGCTCGCTGATCAGTATCCGACGTAGCCGTCATTGCCGTTGTTGAGGCCCGGCACGTTGGAGACCGAGCCGTAGCGGCTGATGGCGTAGCGCACCCCGGCGATGATGTTGTCCACCGGGTCGTAGATTTCGCCGTGTCCGGGCAGCTTGTGGGCGTTGAAGGTCGGGTCGATGGTCTGCATCAGCCCCTTGGAGGGCGTGCCGGCGGCGGCGTTGGAGTCCCAGGTGTTGATCGCGTTCGGGTTGTTCGCGGACTCGTGGAGGATGATCGCCGCGATGTCGGCCGGGTTCATCTTCGAGTCCGGTACGCCGTGCTGTCTCAGGATCTCGATGGCCTCGTCGATCCACTGCTTGACCTGCCCGGTGGGCGCGGGCCTGCCGCCGGCCGGGGGCGGGCCGCTGGAGCCGAGGCCGGCGGTGGAGCCGCCGGATGCGGCGTCGTTGCCGCCGTGGCTCTGCGAGGAGGTGCGGCCCCCCTGCTGATAGTCGGGATCGCGCTCCCAGTCGAGCTTCCTGCCCTTCGCGGGCGTGAACTGCTGGGTGGACACCTCAGGGATGGCGCGGAAGGTCAGCTCGCGATCGTCGAGGAACCGCTTGATGTCCTTGTCGGCCTTGGTCACGGCCTTGCCGGCGGCGTCCACATGCGGCTGGGCCTCCTTGATCGCCTGGTCGACCAGGTTGCGCAGCCCCGGTCGAAGGTCATCCTCCGTGGCGTCGGGGTCGCCTGCGAGGAACCGGGTCCGGTAGCTGGCCGCGTTGCCGGTCAGGTCCCGGCAGATGGTGGCGATGTCGGTCCTGGCCGAACGCAGCGCGGTGGCGGCGGCGTCGAGCGAGGTGGCCGAGTTGATCAGGGCCACTTTCAGGTATTCGGCGGCGGTGTCGTACTTGCGCATGTAGGTGTCGAACTGGTCGGCCGAGCGGCCCTGCCAGGCCTCGTCCACCCCGGCGACGGCGGCGCTCAGCGCCTCGGCGAACTCGTGGATCTCGCCGGCGAGGTTCCGCCAGGTCGTCGCGATGCCGTTGATCTTGCTCGGGTCGCCGGTGACCTTCTTCAGCATCGCGTCGAGCTTCTCGCCGCCGGGCAGGTGGGAGACGCTCACGAGGTCGCCTTGTGGGCGGCGCGGATGTTCTCCTCCACGCTGCTCAGGCCGCGCTCGGTCCCGCCGAGCTTCCTGCGGGCCTCGTCCATCTCCCTGAACACGGTGGTCCAGACGGTGTCGGCCGTCCCCGCCAGGGCGCCCGAGTCGGTCAGGTCGCCGAAGGCGTCGGCGCTGACCGGGGTGCGGTTGTTGCGCAGCTCGTCGTCCGCGTCGTAGGTGAGCTCGCCGGGGTTGCCCTCGCGCAGCGTGTCGTCGTACTGGCCGGCGGCCGTGTGGATGGCCGTGCGGCACTTGTCCAGCGCCGAGAGGTGAATGTCAAGGTCCGCCATGGCAGCCGTCTCCTTTCATGATCACTGATCTTCCGTGGCGTCCAGGAACGCCGTCTGCATGAGGCGCGCGCCGTAGCGCCGGTCGACGAGATGGCCGCGGCCGGGCGGAAGGGGCTGGGGACGGACGTTGCCGAACAGGTAGCCCTCGTCCTTGTTGCCCGACATGAGCAATGCCGGGCTGGCCATGTCCTTGAGGCGCTGGATGACCGGGTCGTACATGGCTCGGCCCGCGCCGCCCATCTGCCGCGTCAGCACCACGTGCAGGCCGATGTCGCGGGCCTGCGGGAGCAGGTCGACGAGCGGCAGCAGCGGGTTGGACGAGGTCGCGACCAGGTCGTAGTCGTCGACGAAGATGTACAGGTCCGACCCCTGCCACCAGCTGCGGTCGCGGAGCTGCTGCGGGGTCAGGTCCGCCGGGGGCAGGCGGCCCAGCATCGCCCCCTTGACGTCGTTGATCAGCTCGGTGGCGGCGGAGCTGGAGGCGGCGTAACCGATGCGGTGCTCGGTCGCCGCCGAGTCGAGCAGCGACCTGCGGTAGTCGATCACGATCATCATGGCCTCGCTCGGCTGCTTCCTGCGCACCAGCCCTTCGGCGATGAGCCGCAGCACGTTCGACTTGCCGCTCTCGTTCTCGCCGAACACCACGAAGTGCGGGTCGGCGTCGAAGTCGAGCGACACGGGCGACAGCGTGGCCTCGTCGATGCCGATCGGGATCCGCTCCTCGTCGGCGGGCAGCGCGGAGACCCGCAGCACGGCGGGCAGCAGCCGCACCGGCGGGGCCACAGGCCCCTTCCAGGACTCCCGTACGGCCTGCACCAGCCCCCGGACTCCGGGACCCAGGTTCGAGGAGTCCTGCACCCCGTCGATGCGCGGCAGCGCCGACAGGAAGTGGAACCCGTCCTTCGTCAGCCCGCGCCCCGGGCTCCCCTCGGGCACCGCCTGCGCCTTCTTCCTGCTGACCTCCGACTCGTAGGCGTCGCCGAGCTTGAGCTCGACCTTGGTGCCGAACAGGTCCCGGATGCCCGGCCTGAACTCCGACCACTTGTTGGTGGAGGCGATCACGTGGATGCCGTAGCCGAGCCCGCGCGCGGCGATGTCGGTGACGATCGGTTCGAGCGAGTCGAACTCCTGGCGCAGCGTCAGCCAGCCGTCCACGATGAGGAAGACGTCGCCCCAGCCGTCGCCCTCGATCTCGCCGTCCTGGATCAGCCGCCGGTAGGACACGATCGACTCGATGCCGTGTTCGCTGAAGTCGCGCTCGCGCTGCTCCAGGATCCCGCTGATCTCGGCGACCGTACGGCGCACCCGGTCGCCGTCGAGGCGGGCCGCCACGCCGCCCACGTGCGGCAGTCCCTCCAGGGAGGCGAGCGCGCCGCCGCCGAAGTCGAGACAGTAGAACTGGACCTCGCGCGGGGTGTGCGTGAGGGCCATGCTCGTCACCAGCGTCCGCACCACGGTGCTCTTGCCGCTCTGCGTGCCGCCCGCCAGGCCCACATGACCCGCGGCGCCCGACATGTCCAGCCAGAAGGGGTCACGGCGCTGCTCGAAGGGCTTGTCGATGATGCCGACGACCGCGTGCAGCTTGCCCCGGCCGGGCCAGCCCGTCGTGGACAGGCCGTGCTCGGGGGTGACCGACAGCGGCGGCAGCAGGTGGGCCAGCGTGGGCGGCTGGGCCAGCGGCGGCAGCCAGATGCGGTGGGCGGCGGGGCCGTGCCCGGCGAGCCGGCCGACCACCACGTCGAGCAGGCTGCGCTGGTTGCCGCCGGCGGGCTCGTCGTCGGACTCCGCGTTCAGCTGGACGGGCGTGGTGACCTCGGGCAGCGGCATGTAGCCGGGGCCGTACTCGACGACCTCCCGGATCGGCGCCTTGCCGTCCACCACGGCCACCTGGGAGGCGTCGCCGTGGTGCGCCGCCGAGACGTAGGCGGCCTTGAACCGCGTCATGCCGGTGGTGTCGAACTTGAGATAGCCGTTGCCCGGCGCGGAGGGCAGCTCGTAGGCGTCGGCGACGCCGAGGACGACCCGGCTCTCCATGGCGGAGAACGTCCGCAGGCCGATCCGGTAGGACAGGTGGGTGTCCAGCCCGCGCAGCCGGCCCTCCTCCAGCCGCTGGGAGGCCAGCAGCAGGTGCACGCCGAGCGAACGGCCCAGCCGGCCGATCATCACGAACAGGTCGACGAACTCCGGCTTGGCCGTCAGCAACTCGCTGAACTCGTCGAGCACGATGAACAGCGTCGGCATCGGCCGCAGGTCGGCGCCCTGCTCACGGGCCCGCTCGTAGTCGCGCAGCGACGCGAAGTTGCCCGAGGCGCGCAACAGCTCCTGCCTGCGCACCATCTCCCCGTGCAGCGCGTCGTGCATGCGGTCGACCAGGGGAAGCTCGTCCTCCAGGTTGGTGATCACGGCGGAGACGTGCGAAAGGGTCTCCAGGCCGAGGAAGGTCGCGCCGCCCTTGAAGTCGACGAGGACGAAGTTGAGGATCTCCGAGGAGTGGGTGATGGCGAGGCCGAGCACCATGGTGCGCAGCAGCTCGGACTTGCCGGAGCCGGTCGCGCCGATGACCAGCCCGTGCGGGCCCATGCCGCCCTGCGCGGACTCCTTGATGTCGAGCTCGACCACCCGCCCGTCGCTGCCGAGGCCGATCGGCACCCGCAGCCTGTTGCGGCCCGCCCTGGGCTGCCAGGTCGTCGCGGGGTGCAGCAGCGCGGGGTCGCCGACGCCGAGCAGGTCGGTCAGCGTGGTGTTGGCGCCCAGCAGGTCCTGCGTCTCGCCGCCGGAGCCGGTCGAGGACCGCAGCGGCGCGAGCTGCCTGGCCAGGCCCTCCGCCCGCGCGTAGTCGAGCGAGTCGGGATCGCCGAGCCGGTTCGTCGACCGCTTGCCCGCATGGTCGATCTTCACCATGTGGAACCCGTTGGGCTCGATGTCGAGCCTGAGGGTGCTGCCCTCCTCGACGGGCCCGGTCGCCTCCGACAGGTCGATGACCGTGACGCCCTGGATGGCGTCCGTGCCCAGCTGGGAGTCGTGCGGCACGTGCCCGCCGTCCACGATCACGACGTGGTACGGCAGCGCGTCCGAGGCCGTTCCCGGCCGGAACCGGGCCCGTTCCTTCAGCTCGTCGCCCATGAGCTGGTCGAGCTGGGCCATGTTCTCCGCCATCAGCCGCACCTGACCGGCCGCGTCGGCCTCCTCGGGGTGCAGCGCGTGCGGCAGCCACTTCACCCAGTCCCAGTGCGGCATCCACTCCTTGCTCGCGCACACCAGGATCCGCATGTCGTCGGGGGAGTGGAAGGTGACGAGCTGCGCGATCATGGCCCTGGTCAGGTCGCGCACCGCTCGCGGGTCGCCGCCGAGGTGGATCCGGGCGAAGGAGTCCAGCGCGACCGCCACCGGCAGCCCGGCCACGGTGGAGTGGGTCCTGACGAACCTGCGCAGCGCACCCGCCGTCAGCGCGTCGAGGTCCTCGACGGGCTTGGAGTCCGGAGGGATGAGCTGGACGGCCAGCTTCTGCACGCCCGTGCCCAGCCGTACCGTGCCGAAGTCGTCGTCGCGCGGGCGGCGTTCCCACAGACGCGGGCCCATCGCGACCCACCAGAGCGTGTCCGGGGCGGGCCCGCTCCACTCCAGGGCCTCGCGCTGCTGGACGGCGGCCTTGCGGATCTTCCTGCGGATCTGGGAGAGATAGCGGAAGTAGTCGCGGCGCAGGCCGTTGAGCCGGTTCTTGCGCTCGCCCGCGTTACGGCCCACCTGGCCGAGCGTCATGCCGAGCATGGACACGGCGAACAGGCCGCTGGCCACGTACATGATCGGGTTGGAGTTGCCGTTGGCGGTGAACATCAGCCCCATGGCGGCCCCGCCCGCCAGCATGGGCAGGTACATGAGGATGCCACTGAGCCCCGCGGGCTGAACCTCGGGGATCTCCGGCGGAGACTCCAGCAGGATCTCCCCACGCGGTGGCTGGGGACTGGGGCGGCGTTCGGGGCGCCTGACGACGACAATGCTCACTGGTGAGACAACCCTCCTGTCACCTGAAACACTTTCTTACCAGAAGCGCCGTCCCTATATGTTCGGCATGTCGGATTTAGCCAGTAAGCCCCTGGAGTATGTCCGTGACCTCGCTCGCCCATCAGCACCTCCAGCCGCCCCAGCAGCGGCCGCCACAGCGGCAACCGCAGCAGGCCCCGCCGCCGCCGTTGCCGCCGCTGTGCCATGTGACGATCGTCGCCCCGCGTCGCCGGGCGGATCTGGCGCTGCCCGCCGACATCCCGCTGCCGCACGTCCTGCCTGGCTTGCTGCGCGCGGTCGGCGAGGCGGGCGGCGACTCGGCGAGCGCGCCCGGCTGGGTGCTCCAGCGGCTGGGCGGCGCGCCCTTCGACCTCGGCCAGACGCTCGCCGCCCTCGGCGTGCTCGACGGCGAGGTGCTGTATCTGCGGCCGCGCGAGTTCACCCTGCCGCCCGCGCTCTACGACGACGTGGCCGACGTGGTGGCCACCGGGGTGAAGGAGAGCTCCAGCAAGTGGGAGCCGCGCCACACCAGGCTCCTGGGCGCCGGCGCGGCGGCCGTCATCCTCGCCCTCGGCGTCCCCGCCCTCGTCCTCGCGGGCGGCCCGCCGCTGGGCCTGACCGTGGTCGCGGGCATGCTGGCGGTCCTGCTGATCGGCGTCAGCGCCGCCCTGTCCAGGGCGGTCGGCGACTCCGTCGCGGGCGCGCTGATCGGCTACGCCGCGCTCCCGTACGCCTTCGTCGCCGGTCTGTACGGTCTGGCCAGCGGATCCAGCGTGGCCGGGCTCGGCGCCCCCCACCTGCTGGCCGCGCTGGTCTGCACCGCGCTGGTGGCCACGATCGGCGGCAGTGTGGTCGCCGACGGGGTGGCGGGCTTCCTCGGCACGGCCCTCGCGACGGTGGTGGGCGCGCTAGCCGCGGCCGTGGTCATGGTCTCCGGCGTGCCCGCGGCGGGTGCGGCGGCCATGGCCGCCACGATCCTGATGTCGCTCAGCCCGCTGATCCCCTCGCTGTCCTTCAGGATCGCCCGGGTGCCGCTGCCCACCCTGCCGACCAACGCCGAGGAGCTGCGCGCCGACAACCAGCGGCTGGACAGCGACGGCGTCCTCGGCCGCACCGCGCAGGCCAGGCGCTACGCCACCGGCATGGTCGTCGGCATCGCGCTGACCGTCATCGGGGCGCTGGTCTACCTGGTCGGCACGCCGGGCTGGATGGCCACCTCCATGGCCGTCGTGCTCTGCCTGACGCTGCTGCTGCGCGCCCGCGTCTTCCACGGCCTGGGCCAGCGGCTCTGGCTGCTGTGCGGCGGTCTCGGCGGGCTGGTGGCGGTGGGCGTCTCGATGAGCGCGGGCGCGGGCACGGTGGCCGCCGCCGCGGTGGTGATGGGCCTGCTCTGGCTGGCCCTGCTGGTCGTCGGGCTCGGCCTGTGGCTGCCGTCCGGGCGCCTGTCGCCGTTCTGGGGACGGGCCGGCGACCTGGTGGACATCGTGCTGCTGATCGCGCTGTTCCCGCTGGCTCTCGGCGTGCTGGAGGTCTACACGTGGATCCGGGGCCTGTCAGGTTAGAAATCGATATTCTCGTCGGAAATATGGCTTAGGGGAGTGTGCGGATGATCGAGCGGGAGTTCGGGGCGATGGACCTCGACAGGGTCCTCAAGAACGCGGACGCGCAGATGGCCCGCATCGGCGACCTCCGGCAGGTGCTCACCGAGCTCGTCGGCCGGGCGGCCGATCAGGACGGCCTGGTCCAGGTCGAGATGGGCAACGCGGGCCTGCGCAGCCTCCAGCTGCACCCCAAGGCCATGCGCCGCACCTCCGGCGAGCTGGCCGAGCTCATCCAGGCCGTCATCGCCGAGGCCGCGGACGACCTGCGGCGCAAGGTGACCGAGTCGATGCAGGAGCTGTTCGGCGACGAGAACCCGATGCGCTTCGCCGACGACCCCGACGGGCCCATGGCCCAGGTCCGGGAGGCGGAAGCCGCCTACAACCGGACCTTCGACGACCTCATGGGCGAGCTCGACCAGATCCGCAACCGCATGGAGCGCTGACGGGCCGGTCAGCCGATCGTGTGCGGGCCGATCTCCTGTGCCGGGGACCAGAGGTCCCCTTCGGGGTCGTAGTACTCCCGGGTGCGCTCCTCGCCCTCGTTGGAGCCCGCGCCCATGCCGCCGGGCGGGTATCCCATGAATCCGTTGCCGGCGGTGGCCGGCCCGCCTCGCAGCACCGCGGGGCTCGCCGCCGAGGCCGGGGTGCCGGCGCCGTACCAGGTGCCGCCGGTCGGCCCGCCGGGAGTCGAGAACGGGTTGGTGGTGGTGAACGGCGTCTGAGCGGTGGGCGTGTAGGCGGTCGTGGGCATGCTGGTGTGCGGGTTCGCGGGCGTGGTGGTGGTGGTCGTCGGGGGCGTGGTCGTGGTGGTGGCGTCGGCGAGCTGGGTTCCCCGGTCCTCGCCGCCGATCACCGCGGGGACCTCCCGCTCGCCGCCGTCCTGATTCTCGCCGGGCTGCTGCTGTTCCGGCTGCTGAGGGAGGCCGTTGCCGGGCCGGTCGGTCGAGGACGGGTCGTCGTCGGACCCGTCGACCGGGTCGCGCCCGCCCTGGTCCTGCTCGTGGCCCGGCGTATCGTCGTCCTGACCGCCCGGCCGGTCACCGGGACCCGGCGTGTCGTCGCCCGGCCGGCCCGAGCCGGAGGAGTCCTCGGAGCCGGAGGAGCCGGTGTAATCGGAGTAGTCGCCGCCCGGGCCGCCGCCCGTGCCGTCGCTCCAGTACCTGGTCGTGCCGTAGGGAACCTTCGTGCCGGAGCCGGGGTCGAGCTGCGGCGCCTGCTCGGTGTTCACCTCCATCGGGGTGATGTTCGGCATCTGGAAGGCCAGCCCGTCGGCGATCTGGCTGTTCAGGTCGTAGATCACCACGTTGAGCTCTTCGAGCCGCTTCCTGGCCTGCGCGTCCGAGTCGATGACCGGGCCGGTCAGCCCGTTCGGGCCGTACGCGCTGATCACCGGCGGCGCGGTCACGCCGTTCCCGCCGGGGAGGTCGATACCGCCGTTCGCGAAGGTGGGCATGGGCTTGATCAGGGGCGCGGGGGGCAGGTCGGCCACCATCGTGCGGTAGCGTCTGACCTCGCCGGCGTACTTGGTCAGCGGCTCGCCGGTCTGCTTCATGGCCTGGCCGAGCGCGCCCGCGCTGGCGTGCAGCAGCCGCAGTGCCTTCAGCGCGTTGGCGGCGTCGCCGCCGCGCCACACGGCGGCGAGGTCCTCGGCGGCCTTCATGACCGCGCCCTGGACCCCGCCCTTGCCCCCGGCGTCACCCTGTACCAGCTTGGCGGCTTCGACATAGCTCCGCCCGGCGCGCTCGATCGCGTCCGGGTCGGCGCTGTTCAGGTACTCGAGGACGGTCTCCCGGCTCGTGCCCTGGGGCGGTGTGACGCTGCCGAGGTAGACGTACAGCTTGATCGGCTTCCAGTTTTCAGCCATTTTCCGTCACCCTCGCCGATTCTCACGCACTGCTGTCCGCGTGACCCTTCTCATAATTACTGACGGCCTTCTCCACCGCGTCCGCCCACTTCTCGACGTGGTCCAGCAGCTCGTAGTAGCTGCCTCCGAACACTTCGTAGGCTTGCGCGGTGTTTCCGCCGAAGAAGCGGGCCACTTCCCACTTGCCCGTCTCCTGGGACCCGATGTTGCCCGTTCCGGCCACTTCGGCGACCGTGCCGGGCCCGCTCCAGGTGGCGCTCATCGAGGCGGGCGCGCTGCCGCGCAGCGTGCCCAGCTCTTTGCGCAGGCGGGAGATGACCTCTCTGACGCCCGCGTGGTCGATGTCCGGTCCCAGGCCGTCGTCCCCGCCGAGGCCGGGGAAGTTCTTGGGGAGGTCCAACTCCGGAACGGGCGTGCCCATGCCGCTGTCATCTGGACGGCTCATGCCCTGCCTTTCGATTCACCGCTGATGTAGGGGCCCGTCGTGGGCTCCTCGCTCCTGAAGTAGTCCTCGTCCTCCAGGAGGAACGTGCTCCGCTCCTGCTCGCTCTGCTGCTGAGCGCCACCGGCGCCGCCGGGAGGGATCATGAACGGGGAGCCGCCGCCGCCCGAGCCGCGCGGGAGGGCGGCGCTCGCCCCTCCGGCCCCTCCGCCGGAGGCCGCGCCGAAGCCCGACCCGCCGTACGGGCTGCCGATGCCCGTCGTGGGCGAGCCTGGGCCGGTCGTGACGCCGGTGGGGTTGCCGGACGGGTAGCCGGTGGGCTGGCCGCCGGTGAAGGACGAGTCGGGGAGCCCGGCCAGCGCGGTCGGGCTGCCGACGCCGGTGTCCGGGATCGTGCCGTTGGGCGCGTCGGGCACCTTCACGCCGGGGACCGTTGTTCCGTTGGGATTCGTGGAGCTCGGCCCGCCTCCGGGGAGGCCTGAGCCGTTCGTCCCGGACCCGTCGCCGCCGGATCCGTCGCCGCCGGTCCCGTCGGTGCCACCGGGGCCGTCCGTGCCGCCGGGGAAGGCGATGGACAGACCGGTGTCGTCGAAGCCGGGGATCTGGTGGCGGTCGGGGTCCAGCAGGCCGTCCTGGCTCGGGACGTACAGACCGTCGGGCAGGCCGCTCCCTGGGGCGTACGGCTGGGTCAGGCCTCCGGGCAGGCCACCGGCGGGGAGCGGCCCCTGGTTGAAGGGGGTGACAGGAAGCCTCGGGCTCAGGACGTCGAACTGGGGGATGTCGGTCCTGAGCGCCGCGGGGAACGCCTGGTTGTTGGCCTTGGTGGCCTCGCTCAGCAGCCTGATGTGCTCTGCGGCGAGGTTCCTGTCCTGCTCCTCCTTGGAGTCGCCGAACATGTTCATGAACGGGCCGTCGGTGAAGGCGGAGGTGATGCCTCCGGCCACGGTGCCCACGACCGCGCCGATCACCGCGCCCGGCCCGGCGCCCACGCCGCCGACGAAGAATCCGACCCCGGCGCCCACGCCGAGGCCGGCCATGCCGCCCTGGTAGGCGCCCTCCAGGATCGAGATGTCCCGGTCCGGGGACTCGGGGAGGTTCTCGCCCCTGAATGTCGCCAGGGTGTGGGCCTGGAGGAGCAGCGCGGGGGCGACTCCCGTCGGGTTGGCCACGCACTGGGTGGCGTCCGCCGGCTGGTCGTTGATCGTGGTGGACATCGTGGCGGCGGAGTCGCGCAGCCTGCGCAGCTGGGTCTTGACGACCTTGGCGTCCTCGCCCTCAGTCCAGTGCTCGTTGAGCGCCCGCAGATGCAGGTCGAGCACGCCGACCAGGTGGTCGAGGCGCTGCTTGGCGGTGAGCATCTCGGTGGCGGCCGCGCGCACCAGCTCCGGCTTGTTCTTGGCCAGCGTCTCCCGCAGTTGGTCGAGCGTCAGCACCCCGTCGAAGTCGGTGCCGGCGATCTCCGCCCTGATCGGCGCCTGGTTCTCGGCCATCAGACCTGCCTGCTGCCTTCCCCGGCTCCCTCGGCGTCGTCGTAATTGCGCAACGCCTGCTTGAGCAGCTCGATGACGTTCTCCACCTGTACGCCGATGTTGCCGTAGGAGCCGGTGACCGCGGTGACGGCCGCGCGCGTGCTCTGCTGGTAGCCCATGGCGGCGGGCCAGAGCCCGCCCAGCGCCTCGTAGTCGGCGCTCAGCTGCCCGGCCGGTCCCGACTGGGTGAGGACCGGCTGCACCTCGCCGCCCGAGCTGTCGGGGCGCAGCAGCGCCAGCGCCTCTTCCAGATCGGTCTTGGCCGCCTTGATCGCTCTCCTGCTGAGATCCACGCCACGATCGCTGCCCATGTTTCCCCTCTGGTGTCAGACCCCGGCGGTGCCGCCCCTGGGCCCGTTCTAGCGGCCGTCGAAGATCTGGGAGTTGACCCTCTCGACCTGCTGCATGTTCATGCTGGTGATGTTGATGTTCGTCTTGAGCAGCTGGACGAACTGCGACATGTCCCTGGCCTCACGGTTCCAGAGCTCCCGGACCTCGGTGAAGACCGTCTTGGACTGGCCTTCCCAGATCGCGCTCTTGGCCATGAGGTCCCGCTCGAGGGTCTCCAGCGTCTCCACCAGGCCGTTGTGGGCCTGGGCGAAGGCGTCCTCGCCCTGGCCGAGACCCGAGAAGTTGACCTTTGTACGATCGAAGATGTCATCCGCGGCCATCTGCGGCCTCCAGTCTGGCTAGAAGGGTCTTAGAGCGGCTTGGCGCTGATGAGCTGGGCGATGTGGTTCATCGCCTCGGTCCGCTCCTGGTTGAAGGCGGCGTAGTTCTTGCCGCTCGTCCCGATGCTCTCCGCCAGGCGGTGCAGGCTGGCGAGGATCACGTCCATCCGCTCGTGCCACTTGACGTGGACGGCGTGGAAGGCGGCCTCGGACTGACCCACCCAGCTCGTCTTGAGGGTGGCTCCAGCGGTGTCGAGATTCCGCTGGATGGTACGCAACTTGGTGGCGGCGTCCTCGATCAGGGCGATTGCGGCCTTGAGATCGGATTCGCTTACTTGAGTCTGCGGCTCGGCGCCCACAGATCTCCCTCCCTTGCTGCTCGGCTGACACGGGGCATTCATCCGGTGTCGGGGCCCCGACGTCACATTAGTGAACTATCGCCCCAAGGGTTGCACATTTACCCCTTATTCTCCCAGTCCTATTGGGTGACATCTGGGAGGCTGGCGTAGCGTATGTGAGCGATGCGACAAGGGGGGCCAGTGTCCAACTCATCCTCGTCTACCGATGATCCCTTCGCCGGGCTCGGCGCCACCGTGCCGGGACTCCACCCACGTGACAACGACCCCGAGTTCGACATGAAGTACTCGAGCGTCAGGAACCTGGGGTCCAACGTGGGCGGCTACGGCCAGGACCTGTCGCTGATGAGCGACAAGACCAAGGCCATCGACATGCACGCGCTGACCTTCGGCGTGGTCGGTGGCGGGCTCAACGTCGCGCACCGCTCGGTGCGTGACGGCGCGGCGGACGCGCTGACCCAGGGCAAGAAGGTGCTCGAGTCCTGGAAGAAGGCCTTGTCCGACGCGGCCGACAACACCGAACAGGCCGAGCAGTCCAGCAAGGCGCCCGACAAGGGCGGCCCGAAGCCTCCGAAGATCCCCGGGGGAGGCATCGGCGGCATGAAGCCGCCGGGCGGGCTTCCCGGAGCCGGTGACCTGGGCGGGATCGGCAAGGGCGGCCCTGGTCTGGGAGGCCCGGGGGACCTCGACATCCCGAAGCCCGATGACATCGACATCCCGAAGCCCGGCGACACCGACATACCGAAGCCCGATGACATCGACATACCGAAACCCGGCGACACCGACATACCGAAGCCCGGTGACGTCGACATCCCGAAGCCCGGTGACGTCGACATGCCGAAGCCCGGCGACATCGACACGCCGAACCCGGACCAGATCAATCAGCCGGACCTCGACAAGATCGCCCAGCCGGACCTGAAGACTCCCGACCTGGGGGCGGTGAAGCCGCCCGACGGCACCGATCTGGCCGGCGTCGATCCACGACTGAACACCCCGACCATGCCGCAGGTGCAGGTCCCCGACAGCACGACGACCGATCCGCGAAGCTCCATACCCCGTACGGGCGTCACCCTGCCGGACGGAGGCGTCGGCGGCGCCGGCGGCGGGTCCCAGGCCGTCGGCGGGCAGGGCAACCTCTCCAAGGCGCTGAACACCGGCATGCCGCTCTACCCCATGGGCGGCGGCGCGGGAGCCGGTGCGGGCGGCGAGGAGCGGGACCGCGACCGTGGCGCCCACCTGGCCGAGGACGAGGGAGTCTGGGGCGGGGACGAGGACATATCGCCGTCGGTGCTCGGCAGAGAGGTTTAGGAAAGCAATGGCACACGAAGGCGATTTCGAGCTCTTCCTCGGCGCGGTGGCGACCGCGACGGCGGCCGCGGTCATCCTGCCGTACGCCTCTCCGATCGTCGGGCTGATGGGCCTGCTGGTCGCGGACCCGGCCGAGCAGGACCGGGCGGCCGATCAGTGGCTCAACACCACCCCGATCGACGCGGGCGCGAAGCCCGGCCCGGTGGGGCAGACGGCCGGGCAGGAGTGGCGACCGCCGATGGTCGCCCCGGCCTCGTCCAAAGGCGTGCACGCCACCGGGACCAGCGACCTGACCTACCTGCGCGGCGAGCTGAAGCGGCTGAGCAGGGAGATCGGCAGCAACAAGGACTGGGCCGGCCGGGGCTACAACTCCTTCCTGGAGAAGGTGGACGTGCTCGACGGGCACCTGGCCACGCTGGACAGCAACAGGATGAACACCGGCAGCACGCTCAAAGCCTCGGCCCAGGGCACCCACGCGCTGGTGCTGTGCTGCGTGGCCATCGCGGCCGTCCTGACGACGCTGGCCGCCTACGTCACGATGCTGCGCGCCACGGCGACACTGGCGCTCGCCGGCGAGGCGCAGGCCATCGGCGTCGTGGAGAGCCTGCACATCACGGCGAAGGCGATCTTCACCAATCACTGGAAGCTGGTCCTGAAGGCCAGCGTGATCCTGGGTGTGGCGGCCGTCGCCTACAACCAGTTCACCCAGGACCTGCCCGGCCTGGAGGCGGTGTCGGGAACCGCGCCGAACCTCATGGAGGCCAGCGCCGTCTGGAATCCCACCACGTCGGACGTCGTCGACGATCCGGCGTCCCAGTTCGACGCCGGCAAGCTGGACGACTCCTTCATGCCGGAGTTCGGCTTCTAGCGCCCTTCTGTTCGCCCTGTTCGTCCTGTCCGGCTATCCGGACAGGACGTTCATCGGCGTCCGGGCCGCCGCCGGGTCCAGCGTCGGCCCCTGCGGGATCAGGCGCAGGATGCTCGCGGGCACCGGCGTGACGTCCGAGGCGTCGTAGCCGAGCTTGGAGAGCACCTCCGCCGACGGCACCGGGTAGCGCACCCCTTGGTCACTGATCAACGACAGGGAGGCGGCCACCGCGCCGAGCTGGCCCTCGCCGGGCAGCAGCCCGGCGATCACCGCGCCTCCCGGCGGCAGCAGGATCTGGTCGAATCGTTCCTGGTTGCCCGCGCTCGGCGGCGTCGGCATCGCGACGTCGCTGCCGACGGTCACCTTCGCCACGAGCGAGCCCGTCTGCGTGTTCGGGTACGTCAGGCAGAGCGGCGCCGAACCGGGCGGGCTGACCACCTCGGGCATGGTCGTCGGCAGGCTGTCGTCCAGCACCTTCTGCTTCGACGGCGAGGCGTTGGCCGACGCGGCGTCGATGGTGATCGGCAGCGCCGGGCGGGACCCGTACGCCTTCTTGCTGTCAGGGTCCTCCAGCAGCAGCCTGGCCTGCACGGAGGTGATGGGCGCCAGCCCGTCGGAGAGCAGCACGTACCACCGGGCGGGCGTGCCGGGGACCGCCGGGACCGTGAAGACCTGCCCGACCACCGCCGTGACCTTCCCGCCGGTGCGCACCTTCCTGCCGAGGCCGATCACCCTGGGGCCGCTGAAGTCGTGCCCGGCCGGCAGGGCGTTCAGCCAGGCCGGCGGCACCTTCCTGGGGCGCGCGCTGAGCGCCCGCACGCCGTTCTCGTCCACCCGCATGCGCCGATCGGCCCAGATCATCCAGTTCTGCCGTCCGTCGGTGACCACCATCGCGCCCGTGCCGGCCGGCTTCCCGCCGACGTCCGTCCCCGCGACCAAGGTGGTGTACGACTTGCTCTCGCCGAGTTTGTCGGGCCCGTCATGCACGCACACGGACCAGGGCTTCTTGACCAGCTTCTCCCGCTCGGGCAGCGAGTCGGGGGCCCCTTCGATCCCGATGAGCGGCCCGCGGGCGAACTCGGCCAGCGAGGCCGCGCTCACGTTGCGCGTGCGGACCTCCCCGGCGTCCAGCACGAGCCGTGCGGACACGTAGTTGGCCACCGGCAGCAGCCGCCGTTGCTGCGCGCTGTAGACGTAGGTGGCCCCGCTCTCCTCCTCGACCAGCAACTGTCCCGGCTCGGTCAGCTTGGTGGCGTTCCCGGGTGAGACCAGCCCCCAGATGCCGAACACGGCCAGGACCAGCACGCCGACCAGGATGCCGCCGAACGTGCCCACGTTCTGGCGGCGCATGGGGGACTCCGGGACGTCCGGCTCGGCCTGCAGCAGCGCCATGCCCAGTCGCTGCTGCATCAGCCGATGAGCCTGATAGAGGTCCTTGTTTGTCTGCATATCCCCTCATTGCGTCAGGCATCCTGCGGGCCCTCGTCCCAAATATCCCAGTTCTCCCTCCCGTTTCGCAGCCCATCCGCCGGTGCCCGTGAATTAACGTGAGGCCGTGCGACCATGGGGCGACTTCGAGGAGCGGCTGTGGGCGGCTCATGAGGCGGGTCAGAGCGCTCTGTGCCTGAGCCTGCTCCGCGACGCGGACTTCGCGTTGCCGATCACCGCGGCTGCCGCCGCGGGCGCCGAGCCGGTCGCGTGGGCGACCGCCGAGGGGCCGGACGGGACTTGGGTGCTGGCGTACACCTCGGTCGAGGCGATGCGCGTGGCGAGCGGCGGCGTGGCGGCGCACTGCCGGGTGACCTCCCTGGTGGAGCTGGCGGCGGGCTGGCCGGACCCGAGGTGGGGGTTGGCGATCAATCCCGGCCTGCCGGTCGGCTTCATGCTGGAGCCCGGCACGGTGGCCCGGCTGGCCGTGCCCACCCTCGTCCAGGATCTCCTCCTCGACCCGGAGTCGGGGGTGCCGGTCGTGCAGAAGCTGCTGAGCCCCGCCGACGTCCACGACCTGCTGGCCGGCGGCGAGCCGAGGGTCTCCGGCTACTGCCATCACGCGCTCGACGTCTCGCACATCGCCACGCCCGTCGTGCTGGCCGAGGCGCTGGGCCGGCCCGAGATGATCAACGGCGACGGCTCACTGAACCTGCTGCGCTGGCGCCCGGTGGGGCTGGACCTCTACCGCACCCCGTACGGCGGGATCTCCGAGGAGGGCCGGGACGCGGTGGCGGGCTGGGTGGTCGAGGAGCCGCCGTTCGTCGGGATGGGCCTGGTGCCCAACGTCGACCAGGTCATCCGCGAATACCGGATCCACGGCGTCGGGCTGCCGCACGGCGCCGAGATCTGGGAGCTCACCCTGGCGGGGACCGAGCACCGGCGCGCGATCTACCACGGTGACCTGCGGCGCTGGCTGCTGATCCAAGGCCGGGCGCGATGACCTGGCACTTCTACCGGGCCCGCTGGCAGGGGACCGACTATGTGGCCAGCCCCGAGCCGCACGCGCTGGAGCTGTGGATCCGGCTGCGCAGCGCCGAGCCGCGCGAGGGGTTCGAGGAGGTGGAACCCGGCTGCCACGTACGCCCGGTGCCCGCGCGGGAGTGCGAGGCGATTCACTTCGTGGTCACGGTCTGCCGGTGGCGTGGTGAGCCGTTCCAGGTGCATGCCGAGCGCGACGGTGAGCTGCTGCTGGAGTACACCGGCGGGTCCGTGCTGACCGCGGCGGAGTTGGGCCTCGACCGGATCGAGCGCGGCGTCCACCGCCGCTGGGTGCCGCGCGCCGAGGCGGGCGAAATACGGGAACACGCAGTGCTCGTGGAGGGCTTTTTCTAGACCGCCTCTTGTTACATGACGTTCATGTGGCAGAAACTTACCCAAATGGCGCATAGCGTCCCGTGTGGCGGGTGCGCAGGGGTTGGTCGGGGGGTGTCATGGACTCAGCTAGTCAGTCGGTCGCGGGGATGCAGGCTTACGCGGAGGAGCTGCGCGCGACGTTCACGCGGCTACGGGACGAAGGCGCGGAGCTTCACGCGCGGGCCAAGGCACTGCAGGTGACCGAGAAGTCGCACGACGGCCTGGTCTCGGTGACCGTCGGCTCACGGGGCGAGCTCGTCCGGCTCGACCTCGACCCGCGCATCTTCCGCCGCCCCGACTCCCGGCACCTGGCCGACTCCATCGTGGAGACCGCCGGCCGGGCGGGGGAGCGCGTCCGTGAGCGGATCATCGAGCTCTTCGCACCGCTGGTCCCCCAGGATCAGCTCAGGGCGCACCTGGACGGCGACATCGACGAGGTCTTCGACCTGCTCGCCGGTGAGAAGGGAGACGAGGGATGAACCCCTGGAACGAGTCGGTGCTCATCAAGTCGGTTGCCGACCAGGGCATCTCGCAATGGGCCACCATGGCCGGCGACCTGGAACAGGACTGTCCCCAGCTGACCGCCGAAGTCCTGCGCTGTCTGGAGGCCGCGCCCTGGGGCGATCAGGCCGAAGGGCAGGCGTTCCGGGCCGCCCACCTGGGCGACGGCGGGCCGACGAACATGGTCAGCCAGTGCAAGCGGCTCGCCAAGGACATCGCCGAGCTCGGTGACGGGATGCGGGCCTCCGTGGACAACGTCGTCGGCGCGCACACCGCCAATGCTCAGGACTGGGCAGCGACTGGACGGACGTTCCAGGCTTGAGGCGATCGACGGGCTCTGAACGGAAGCCCCAGTGACGACCGGCGGCGGCACGATCGACACCCAAGGCTCGGGCGGCCAGCCGACCGAGCAGGCCGTCGTGCGCATCGACCGGGACACGCTCCCCGTCTGGGAGACCGAGGCGCTGCCCGAGTGGGTGGTCAACTGGCTGATCCCGATGCTGTCGGCCGGTCAGAAGTGGCCCGCCGCCAGCGAGAGCGGGCTGTCCGCGCTCGCGCAGGCGTACGAGAACCTGGCGAAGGGAGTCGCCGGCTACGACGCGCCCGCGGGCACCGCCGCCCGCACCATCGCGGCCGGCATGTCGGCGCCCGCCACGGCGAACTTCATCACCAGAGCAAGACTCCTGTACGGCCACGAATCGGGCCTGGCGGGTGTCCGCGGGAACGCCGGCAGTTACTCCAGCCAGGCGAGCAACTTCGCGGTCGAGACCCAGTACTCCAAGATCTCCATCAACGTGGCCTTCTGGATCACGGTCATCGCCATCGCGATCGCCCTCTACGTCGCCTTCTTCACCGCCGGCTCGGCCACCCCGCTGATCGGCCCGTACGCGGCGGCGGGTCGCGCGGCCATCAGCCGCCTGCTCGCCAGGCTGGCGGCGGCGGGCGGGCGGCCCGCCGCCGCGAGCCGCCTGACCAGGGTGGCCGCCATGACCGGCCCCACCGGCCCCGCCGCCCTCACCAGGCTGATCGCCAGCCCGATCGGCAGGGAACTCGTCGAGGAGATCGGCGAGGAAGGCGCCATCGACGGCATCTCCCAGTACCTGCAGATGAACAAGGGCACCCGCACGGAGTGGGACTGGAACAAGACCAGCGCGGCGGCGGTGGGCGCGGGCACCGGCGCCGTCGTCGGCATGAGGCTGGCCGGACCCGTCTCCAGCGTCACCCGGCACGTCCCCGGCTTCACGGGGCGCGCGCTCAGCACCGGACTCAACAACGCCATCGCCTCGCCCGTCGGCAGCTTCGTCGCCAACGGTGTCGTTTACGACCAGTGGCAGAACCCGTTCACCGCCGACTCCATGACCGGCGGGTTCCTCGGCGGTGTCGGCCGGACCGGCAGCATCAGCCCGTTCAACCCCGACGTCATGTCGGCGCTGACCCACCCGACCAGCGCCCTGGCCTCCGCGTACGACGCCGCCGCGCAGGCGGACGCGGCGCGGGCGGCGGCCAACCCGCCCCCCGGCGGCGGCCCCACGCCGGACGGCTCCCCACCGAGCGGCCCGCCCTCGACCACCGGCCCCACCCCCGGCGCCCCCAGCCCAGGCACGTCCACCCCGGGTACGTCCACCCCGCAGGGCGCCGCGAGCACCGCCGCCGCCCGTACGTCCGGGCCCGGCGCCCCTGACACGGCCGACCAGGGCACGCGCGGATCGGCCGCGCCCGATCAGCAGTCGCGTCAGCAGGGCGACGCCTCCGGCGGCAGAACGGCGACCCGCCAGGCGACCACCGCCGACGACGGCTCCACCACGCCGCCCGACGCCCGGGACGAGGACCAGACCTCGCCCACCGCCCCGACCCCGGACTCGGCCGCGGACCCCCAGCGTTCCCCCCGCACCACCGCCGCGGACGGCCCCACCCCCGACCAGACCCAGGCAGCCGACCAGGCACAGCCGTCCGCCGACGAACGACCCGGCGACCCACAGACCGCAGACCAGCGGTCCGCAGACGCGCAGTTCGCTGACCAGCGGTCCGCTGACCAGACGGCCGGTGATCAGGGGTCGTCTGCGGAGGGCCAGGCGGCTGCTGGGCCGGGACACCCCCAGGGTGATCCGGCCGCGCCTGCCGCCGACCCCGGCGCGGACACCGCCGAACGGCGGCCCGCGGCGACCGCGACGAGCCTCGCCGACAACGCGCCGCCCCATGCCGTCAGGGCGCACACCGCGCTCGTCGAAGCCATGGGGGTCAACTTCCCCACCATGGCCGCCAACCGGGACGGCGACCTCATCCTGCCGCGCACCGGCGGCGACCTCGTGGTGCCCGCCGTGGCCGTGCGCGGCATCCAGGCGGCCCTGGACGCGCGGGCCGAGCACGTCACCGACATGTCGCGGCTGCGTACGGAAGCGACCCTGCTGCTGATCCAGTCCGCGGGCAGGGCGACGACCGGCGACGCCGACCCCGGTGGGAACCAGGAGCCGGGCACGAGCAGGCCGGGGACGGTCACGTCGCGGCCGGTGAACGGCACCCGGTTCGTGCCCAACGGCCGGCCACCGGGTACGACCCTCACCCTCGACGAGGTCCAGGCCGGCATCGCCGCCCTGGACAGCGCCCACTTCCTTGGGGAGAACGTACAGAGCTGGTCCTGGTCGGCCGACGGCACGACGCTGCAGGTGCGGATCGGCGCGGACGACGTCCAGTACTTCCGGCCGGTGATCGGCGGCCTGGACCCCACCCTGATGGGGGAGACCGAGGTCAAGGCCGGCACCACCGCAGAAACCGCGCACATAGTCCATTTCGCGCCCGGCGCGGACGCCGACCAGGTGGCCAGGATCTGGCTGCACGAGATCACCGACACCCTGCAGCGGCAGGCGTCGTCCGGGGACCGGCGGATGCTGCGCCGGCTGCTGACCGGCGGGCGGAGCCAGGAGACCCGGGACGACTGCCTTCCGGCCCGGCTCAACGAGCACGCGTTCCTGACCGAGCAGTGGAAGCAGGCGACGACTCTCGCCGACAAGCGCGTGCTCGCGGTGGACATCGACGGGGTGGCGCGCGACATCGCCCAGCGGGGCCACCCGGAGCCGTCGCCACCCTGGGCGCCCTCCCAGGCCGCCCGGCCGCCCCACGCGCCGCCCCTGCCGGACCCTTCGCCCTCCCGGCAGCAGATGGAGGAGGCCCTCGACGCCTTCGCCGAAATCCAGGAGCAGCTGCGGACGCAGATCGCCACGAGCGAGCAGCGCGCCGAAGCGGCGGCCGCGGAAGCGCGGCAGGCCTCGAAGGACGCGAAGAAGGCGGCCAAGCAGCACGACATGCACAAGGCCGAACGCGTACGCCAGGCTCGCAAGGCGCTCCGAGGGCACCGAGCCGCGCAGGCCCGGCATAACCGGATCGCCGAGTCGTACCGGACCGCGCTCGATCAGGCCCGGCGGGCGCGGAGGCTCTATGACGTGGCGCTGCGGCCCCAGGCGACGCGATCGGCGGCGTCGCGCGCCCGGCGGGAGCACCAGCTGTTCCTGCAGCTGCTGTCGAAGGCGCTGCCGGACGAGGCGAGCCTGTCCGCCTCGATGCCCGCCGGCAGGCTCGCCCACCTGACCCGGCTCACCGACACCGTCAACGACCTCCTGCGGGAGAACGGGATCGAGCACCGGTACACCACCGCCGAGCTCCAGGAGGCCGTGCGCCAGGATTTCCAGCGGATCGTCTCGCCGGAAGGCGGGGTGCTGCGCGTCGGCAGCAGCCGGTCGGCGGCGGAGCTGCGCATCCGGCTCACCCTCGGCGACCTCGTCGAGGTGCTCGACCTCAGCACGGTGTCCTCGGAGATGATGGTGGGCCTGTTCGCCCTGGGCGGCAGGACCGTCGGTGCCACCGAGTCGACCAGCGTCGGCGTGTCGCCTCCCTTCAACACCGCGGTCCTGGCGACCATGATGACCGAGGGCAGTTCGGCGCGGATGGTGACCCAGATGCTGAATGCCCGGTTCACCCCGAGCGTGGGCAGCAGCGGCTCCGTGACGGGTGCGGCGGCGAGCTTCGCCCAGTACGGGTCGGTCGAGGACGACCGGTCGGAGTCACTGCTGTACGACGCCTCGGCCTCCTGGAAGGTCCAAATCCGTACCTCGCATGCGGAGGGCTGGAAGCCCACGGTCACGGTCGACTCCGGCGAGCCCGGTGACAGCGCGAGCCAGCGGATCTGGGTCTCGCATCCCTACACCGACGCGCCTCCCCGCGACGTGGTCACGATCGAGGAGCACCATCGTGACCCGGCGTTCCCCAACGTGGTGCCCAGCGGCATGACCGGCCTGGAGGAAGCGCTCAACGCCGCGGCGGAGGAGCTGGGCGGTGAGTACGCCAGGATCGGCAGCAACGCCCACCACCAGCTGCGCACGATCATCACCGAAGAACTGCAGGTCAAGCTCCGCCAGGCGGTCAACGGCGGCTATCAGGGCACCCTCTTCGCCGACGGCCGGCAGGACGCCACGGTGGAGATCAAGAGCGAGCTCGTCGAGGTGGCCACCAGCAAGATGGTGGGGGGCGAGAGCGACGCGGTGTGGGAGGAGGAGGTCCTCGTCGACTTCGCCGCCACGAACGGCAACGGGTCGTACAGTAAGTCGCGGGGGATCACCGCCTCGGTCGGGGTGAATGTCGCCACTCTGGAGGATGTCGGCTCCGGAGCGTATCAACCGTCGTTCGGACCAAGTGGCAAGTTCGGCCGGTCCGTAGGGCGCGCGGATTCGGCGACGGCCAACTCGCAGGAGATCTTCCCGAACGTGCACCGCAAGATGAGACACAGGCGGGGGTACGAACTCCGCCTCGTCCACACGATCACCGTGACGAAGACCGGCAAGCCGCCCGTCAAGCTGGCGCCGGTCCGTGGCACCGCCCTGGTCAGCATGCTCGAAGCGGCGGCCTTCCGCCTGGGCCTGCCGGTCAGTCGCGAGGCCCTCGTGCACAAGGACGGCAAGGTGGTCACGGACCGGAACGGGGTCCCCGAGCTGCGCGGCGCCCCCATGCCGACCGTGCCCGAGGGGCGCAGGCTCGCGCTGCCGGACTTCTACGGCGACGGCCCCGGGCAACTGCGCGGCGCGGGCCCGGCATTGGTCGACGACCTCACCGAAACGGACGAGGTGTCCTGGCAGGTCATCAAGGAACTGGGGGATCGCGGCATCCTGCCGAAGATCGACGGCGACGTTCTCGTCTACTCGGACAATGAGCTCGAGCGCGTCAGCCAGACCCTCAACCTCATCGAGGTCACCGAGCAGCTGAGGACAGAACGCATCCGGTCCGGCTACGACACGGCGGCACAGGACGGCATCCGGGTCGACCTGACGCACCACCGGTTCAACAGCGCGCCGGAGCTCTACACGCTGCACATTCAGCTGAAGCAGGATTTCGACACCAGGGGCAGGGGCAGGGTGACCGACACGGCGGCACAGGTCGGGCTGCCCATCGGCTCCGACACTGAAGGTCAGGCGACCAGCTCGTCCAGGACGTACAGCGGCGGAGTCTCTCTCAGCGAGAAGGATGGTCCTGGCGAGGGAGAGAACGGCCTGTCCCACGAGGTCGGTGTCAACGGCGGCGGTGGCACTACCGAAACGATCGGCTCCAGCGTCGGCGCCACGGGGAACGTGGTCGGGCTCGGCGAGACCTCAGGACTCCTCGCGCAGGTCGACGTCGATCACGAGCTGTCCGTCCACCTGGTGCACAAGGGCGAGCGGACGCCGCTGGCCGTCTCCCACGGGCAGGCCACGCTGTCGTTCGCCGCCGAGCTGCTGCCCTGGGAGGATCCGCAGGACGCGTCCGTGGGGACCCTGTCCGCGAAGGTGGTGGACAGGACCACACTGATGAACGTCGGCGTGCCGGACATGCTCGCCGCCGCGGCACAGGTGCTCCCGAACGGGATGCGGGAGGACTCGGTGGCCTACCACCACTTCGCGAACAAACTGAGCGGGCGGAGCCTCGCCGCCCATCCCGAGTGGCTGGTGGACGCGTATGTGACCGAGGCCGGCATCCGGCCGCAGGGCGGGCCCACCCGGTCCGCAGTGGCGGTGAAGGGCGATCTCGGCGAGGCGGACGTGGTCGGCGTGGTCAACTACGTGTCCGGCCGGATCAGGTTCGGGCTGAACAGCGCCGGGGTCTTCTGGGGCGGCTCCACGAACGTGAGCGTGGGCGCGTCCGTCAGCGCGGCCGGCCTGGACGACGGTGGCACGTCGAACGAGGGGGGCAGGATCGGGCTGCCCTCGCGCACGGGCACCAGCGGCGAATCCAGGTCGCAGCTCGACATCACGGGCAACGAGGACCTCGGGATCGGGGTGGGCATCCACTACTTCCTGCGCAGCAGGGTGAACTTCACCCTCACCGGCAGTGAGAGCGTCGCGGCCGGGAAGTCGATCGCCGGCCGGGTCCCCGTCGGGGAGGTCCGGCAGACCACCGTCCAGGGCACGGAGCTACGGACGATCCCCGAGTACGACGCCTTACAGCTGTACGCCGACGGCGACTTCGCCCTCCCCTTGCACCTGGTGGCCGATGCGATCGAGCGCTTCGTCAACGGCAGCCTGTCCCCGGACCCGATGCTGGCCACCCCGCTGATCCAGCGCTACCTCAAGGACGTGGCGCAGGCCCGTGCCGCCGGCCAGGACGTACAGTTCGCCGACCGGCACACTCCACGGGCCCTGCTGGGCGCGATCCAGCGGGCGGCTCAGCTCGACCAGGATGAGAGCAAGCGCCGCACATCCGTGCGCAAGCAGCTCAACCGGGCGCTGAGCCGAGCGGCCGAGCTCAACGAGCGGGCCAGTGACGTCAGGCTGGCTCCGCAGTACGTGAACGCGATGGGCATGAGCACGGTCGAGACGTTCGACCTGACCGACGATCAGGGCGACCCCGTGCACATGCTGGACGGGGTGCTGGCCGCGGTGACGCAGAGCGCTCCCGACGCGCTGGCCCTCGATCCGAACTTCCGCAAGCAGCTGGGTGTCGACTTCGCGGGCGATCGCAGCCACATCCATGTCGGCGACATGTGGAGCCGCCGCGGTCACGAGGTGAGCTACAAAGTGGTGACCTCGGAGGCCGGACGGGTCGAGAAGATCACCGTCAGGGCGAAACTGGTCCCCAAGGACGGTGTCGCAGCCGACAGGGCGAAACTGATCGGCCACACCGACGAGGCCGGCATCATCAAGCAGCGTTACAAGTACACCGACCTGACCGAGACGGAGTCGTACAGCGGCTCCTACGCCGTCGGGGCGGGCATCAGCGCCGGGGACGACGGCACGGGCCAGGGCGCCAGCGTGGGGACGGACCGTACCCGTTCCTTCTCCAGCAACCGCAACGAGCAGGGCACCAGGTTGTCGCGGCTGGGGCTGTTCCGGGGCGTCGACCGGGTTCAGCAGGAGATGACCCTGGTCATCGAGGTGGAGCGCGCCGGTGTGCGCAAGAGCAGGGTGGCGTCCTGGGCCGGCGGTCTGGTCGACACCGTCCGTGGCAGGCGCACCCAGCCCATCAGTCACGCACACCACGCGACGCTGGTGCGCCGGATCCCCACCGGCATGATCCGGCCCGCTCATCTCGGACCCGTGCGACCCGCCACGGTCAGGGATCCCCGGCGCGCCGAGGTGCACCAGGGCCACTTCGTCGAGTCGCTGTTCTCCGACCCGAACAAGCCCACGCTGCTCGAAGTGGTGTCCTGGAAACTGACCAAGATGCTCGGCAGCAAGACGATGGCGGCGTATGAAGCCGAGGTCGTCGGGCGCTTGCAGCACTCGGCCCTGCTCGCGAACTTCGAGCGGATGGCCACCCAGGGCGGCGCCGTGGTCGTCCCGCTGGCGCTGCCGGGCACCCGCGACCAGGGCCTGAACGTCACCGTCGAGGCCCACCTGACCGACCTCGAGATCGACTCAGGTCCGTTCCAGGCGGAGAAGGGCGAGATCGACAGAAGGGCGGACACCAGGAGCCACACCGTGGGCCGGGGCCGGCTGGGCCCCATCGGCATCGGTGCGAGCGGCTCCCACGACTCCTCGGGACTGGGCGTCGACGTGTCAGCCGGAGAGCAGACGTCGGAGAGCATGTCCGACAGCGGCGGAAGCCGCAAGGAGCGCACCAAGAACGAGAAGAGCGACAAGGCGTACAGCGTCCGCTTCCGCGTGGACTACGACGTGACCTTCCAGCGGATGGCCCGCCCGCGCGGCCACGAGGAGCATGCCGTCGGCGATCCGGTCCACCTGGGGAACGCCACCTCCGGCGAGGTTTTCCTGGTCCTCTTCGAGGACGAGCTCGCGGAACTGCGCGAACGGATGGAAAGCGGTGTACGGCTCGGAGCCGGGCGCCCGGTGACCTCCACGTTCATCCCCACCTCCACGCGCACCGGCCTGATCGACCAGCTCACGGACGCGCGTCTGGAGGCACGCGAACGCGGAGAGGTGGCCATGGTGGTGGTCTGGGAGCCGGATGGTGTACACCGCTACCGTGCCGCCCCCGACGGCACCGTACACAGCGAAACCCCCGACGGCGGGTTCGCCGAAGCGTTCAGCACGCTCGCCCCCGAGGTGCTGGCCACCGCCGCGCAGGAGGACCTCGACCTGCGCCTGGTCTTCATGACCTCGGAGGTGCCGGGCACCTTCACCCAGCAGGTCCTGGAGGAGCTGCGGACGCGGAACGTCGCCGCCGCCGAGCCTCCCAGACCGGTGTGGCCGTTCGTCAACGAGGAAACGCATCCGTCCGCGGGCACGAGCGCCACCCAGGGCGTCTCCGTCCCGTCGATGTCCTTCGGCTCAGCCGCCCTGCCCGGCACGCCGTACGACGCCTCGGGCAGGTCCGAGCAGAGCGCGGACCTGTCCATGGCCGAGGTCCGCCGCCAGGACCTGACGGCGGCCGACTTCGGCGGCGCCGGCGTCACGCTCACCTGGGCCGCCGACGGCCGCACGCTGCTCATGCGCTCGCCCGCCATGCCCGTCCAGCACGTCCAGGTGCGGATCGACGATCCCGGCGACGGCCTGACGGGCCGCTCCGACCCGCACGCGGGCACCTCGGACGACCCGCACGTCATGATCCTGTCCCCGCGCCTGGACCCGCACGTGGTGTCGTCGGTGATGGTGCACGAGATCACCCACCTCACCCAGGAACAGGCGGCGGTGGCGGCCGGTCGGCCCCAGGGCGTGATCAGGGGCTCGCTGCCGTCGTCGGCGGTCGAGGGCACCGACTACTGCCTGGTCCCGCGCTTCAACGAGCACGCCCACATGTCCCGTAAGTGGCACGCGGCCACCGACCCGGCCGTCCGCCGCCACCTCGCCGCCGCCATCGCCGCCATCGCGGCCGACATCACCGCCCGCGGCCACACCCCACCCGCCTCCCCTCAGGACCTGGGCCGCCGGGTATCTCCCCCGAAGCCGCGGAACAAGATCGAAGCGTTGATCAACTGGGGGAGCGCCTCGGCTGGGTCCGGTACGGCCACGCCGGACTCATCTGTGCACGGGGGCTCGTCGGCGGTGCCGATGACGGCGGCCGAGCTGCCGGTGACGACCGCGACGCAGGCGATCGAGCGCGGCGCACTGCTCGCCGGCGCCCAGATCCGCCGCCCCGGCCCCGGCCTCCTCGACCTGGTGGTGCCCGGCCATCCGCCCATCCCGGTCGAGGTACGGTCCCCGCAGGGCCACGCCGGGCCGCCCGCGCTCATGGACGGCGTCCTGGTCTTCCAGATCGCCCCCCACGCCACCATCGGCGCGAACGAGCGGGCCGCGGCGGCAGCCGCCGCCGACGCGGTGTCCCGCGCCCTCGGCACCTCTCAGCCGGACCTCCCGGCGGTCGCCGCACTCGCCGAAGCCGTACGCCAGGTCCGTACGGCCACTCCCACCCAGCGGCCGGGACGGGTCACCTCCCTGCTCGACCTCGCCGTACGACCGGACATCGTCCACCTGATCTCTCCCGAGCTGGCCGCCGAGCTGATCGCCGAACTGGAGCACACGAAGTCCCGTCTCACGTACGAACACCGGCAGTTCCTGCGCCTGCTCACCAACGGGACAGGGTGGCACCTGCCCGAGGAGTGCCCGGAGGACGGCCCATGCGTCTGCGGCCGCCATACCGAACGCTCCGCAGCCCGGACATGATCGATCTCCGAACGGCCGCGTGGGAGTGCGATCTTGCGCGGGCCGGACCGCCGGGCTGCGAGACTTGGGAGTACGTCGCACTTCGGCACTGGCGGCACTTCGGGACTGGCGGCACTTCGGGACTTCGGGACTTCGGGACTTCGGGACGAGAGGATGAGCGATGGCCTTCGCGGTGGCGCGCACCAGGGATGAAGCGCACCTCTACCTGGACCTGCACCCCTGCAAGAAGTGCGGGTCGGTGGAGACGGACTGGGGCACCGGTCTCACCACGGTCGAGGGCGAGCTGGTCAACCGGTACGTCGGTGTCTGCGGTCAGTGCGGAGAGCGCCGCGAATACCTCTTCGGCCTGCCGGACCGCCCGGTGGCCCCCCAGGGCTATCCCACATTCGGTGGCGACGAGCCCTCCCAGCTGCTGGACGCCGGCGAGTGGCTCTGGGTGGCCGACCTGACCGCCGGCAACGTGCCGGCGCACGACCCGGACGAGGCGCACCGCGCACTGGCCATCGCCGCCGCCGCCATCGAGGAGATCGTCAAGTTCATCCCACCGGGCCAGGACGAGACACCCGCCGACGCGTTCTGGTCAGATCGCGGCCACGAGATGCGCACGGCCGAACCCGGCAGGTTCCAGCTCGACCGGCTGATGATCGTAAGAGACACCTACCGGGACCTGGCGGCCCAACATGCCTGACCGCCCCGGCCCAGAGCTCCCACCCGCCCGCACCTTGGTCGAGGCCTTCCTCTACCTGGACCTGAACCACACCCCCGACGGGCAGAGCCGTGCGCCGCATGCCCCGGACCTCACCCCTGACGATGACGACCCGGTCAGCGTGAGCCGGCAGGCGGTGCTCTCCGAGGAGGAGGACGCCTGGCGCGTACGTCTCGGGGACGTCGACGTCCTCGTGCCCTATGCCTCGGAAGACGCGGCCAGGAGCGAGGACCTGACCTTCGGTCCGGGCGTCTCCGAGCTGATCGACCCAGGACAGTGGTCGCTCGTCGCTGTCACCTACGCGAACCGCGCGCTGGAAGCGGCCTTCCTCTTCGCCGCCGACTCCTCGGACGATGCCCAGTACGAGAGCATCGCGGCCGGCTGGCGCTTCGCCGCGGACGCCGTGGCCGAAGCCCTGAAGTTCCTCCCCGACGACGCGGACGAACTCCCGGCCGAGGAGTTCTGGACGGAAATGGGCCGATCGGCACGCGAGGACGAACCTCAACGCTTCACCCGCGCCGCTCTGGAGCGGGACCTCGCCTACTACCGCCAGAGCCTGACGGACTTCTACCGCCTCCACGCCGAATAACCCACCCCCCTCCAGCGAGAGACCCAGGATCTACGGTCCCAGCAGCGGGCTCCAGGTCGCGGGTGACTTCGTCGATGGCAGACGGACCCATGTGACACCGGCACGACCGGCGAGCGGGACGGGTCAGGGTGGCGCGCCCATGCCCACCCATGTCACACTCACTGTTATAGAACTTTCCGAAGAGTTATAGAACGAGGTGAGTGTGGGATGCCAAACATGTCGCCATGGCGTGAGCCCGTCCACTCGATGGGGACGATGGGCGAGCCCCGGGAGCGGGGCCGGTTCGGCGAATACGGCGGGCGGTACGCGCCGGAGTCGCTGGTGGAGGCGTGTCGCGAGGTGGAGGACGCGTTCCGGGAGGCGTGGGTGGATCCGGGGTTCCGCGGCGCCCTGGCGGAGCTGCTCGCCCTGCACGCCGGACGTCCGACCCCGCTCACGCCGGCTCGGCGGATGTCGGAGGAGCTGGGCCTGCGGCTGTACCTCAAGCGCGAGGACCTCACGCACACCGGATCACACAAGATCAACAATGTCCTCGGCCAGGCACTGCTCGCCGCGCGGATGGGACGGCGCAAGCTGATCGCCGAGACCGGGGCGGGCCAGCACGGAGTGGCCACCGCGACCGCCGCCGCGCTGCTCGGGCTGGAGGCCACGGTGTTCATGGGCGAGCGCGACATCGAGCGGCAGGCGTTGAACGTCTTCCGGATGCGCATGCTGGGCGCCGAGGTGATCCCGGTGACCACGGGCAGCCGTACGCTCAAGGACGCGACCAGCGAGGCCATGCGGCACTGGGTGGGGGTCACAGGCGACTCCCACTACTGCGTCGGCTCGGTCGTCGGGCCGGATCCGTACCCATGGATGGTCAGGGAGTTCCAGCGGGTCATCGGCGACGAGGCCCGCGAGCAGTGCGCCGCCGCGCTCCGTACCGGCGTGCCGGACCACGTGATCGCGTGCGTGGGCGGCGGCTCCAACGCGGCTGGCACGTTCGCCGGATTCGCCGACACTCCGGCGCGTCTGGTCGGTGTGGAGGCGCAGGGCGGCGCCGGGGCGGCCCGAGGCCGGCTGGGCGTCCTGCACGGCTGCCGCTCGCTGTTCCTGCAGGACGACGACGGGCAGATCACCCAGGCGCACTCCATCGCCGCCGGGCTCGACTACCCGGGGGTCGGCCCGGAGCACGCCCACCTGCGCGACCTGGGCCGGGCCCGGTACGTCACGGTGACCGACGACGAGGCGGTCGGCGCGGCGATACGGCTGGCGCGCACCGAGGGCATCGTCCCGGCACTCGAATCGGCGCACGCCCTGGCCTGGGTGATCCGGGCCGCGGACAGCGGCGAGCTGCCCGCCGGATCAACGGTCCTGATGACGTTGTCCGGCCGGGGCGACAAGGACATCTCCACCCTGAAGGAGCTGCTGTGACGACTTCCACCCTGACCCCGGGCACGGTCGAAAGCCACCTGCGTGCCCGCCGGGCCACCGGCCGCCGCCTGCTCATGCCGTACATCACCGGAGGGATCACGTCCGGCTGGACGGACTACCTGCGGGCGTTCGCCGCCGGCGGCGCGGACGCCATCGAGGTCGGCCTGCCCTTCTCCGACCCCACCCTGGACGGCGTCACCATCCAGCAGGCCGGCGACATGGCGCTGGCCAGGGGGGCGAGCACGCGCCGGATCCTCGCCGAGCTGGCCGGGATCCCGGACCTCGGCGTGCCGCTGGTCGCCAGCACCTACTACAACCTGGTGCTGCACGACGGGGGCGAGGAGTTCTGCGCCGCGCTGCGCCGGGCCGGCGTCAGCGGCCTGATCGTGCCCGACCTGCCCATGCACGAGGCGGACGAGCTGACGGAGGTGTCCGCTGCCGCCGGGATCGAGCTGGTCCTGCTGGCGTCGCCGGCGACACCGGAGCCGAGGCTGGAGGAGATCTCGCGCCGCAGCCGCGGCTTCGTCTACGCGGTGTCGCTGATGGGCACCACCGGAGAGCGGACCGCCCTCGCCGCCTCGGCCGCCGAGCTCACCGCGCGGATCAGACGGGGCACCGACCGGCCGGTCTTGCTAGGATTTGGCATTTCCACGCCCGACCAGGCGCGGGAGGCCGGCCGGCACGCCGACGGCGTCGTGGTCGGCGCCGCGGTCATGCGGCGGGTGCTCGACGGGGCCGGGCCGGACGACCTGCGGACCTTCCTCGCGACCCTGCGGCGGGCCCTCGACCAGGAGTGTGACCCACCACGATGACCACCGACGCCGGGTACGAGGCGAGGTACCGCGCCATCGCCGCCGACCTCGCCGCGAAGATCCGGTCGGGACACTACGCCCCCGGCGAGGCCCTGCCCCCGCAGCGAGAGCTGAGCGCCTCCTACGGGGTGACCCTCATGACGCTGCGCCAGGCGCTGCGGGAGCTCAGCGACGAGAGCCTGATCGTGCAACGGCCCGGTAAGGGCACGTACGTGGCCCCGCCCCACCTCGCGTACCAGCTCGGCTCGCTCCGCAGCCTGGCCGACGACCTGCGCGAACAGGGCCACGACGTGCGCACCGTGGTGGCCGGCCGGGCGATGCGCCGGGCCCCGGCCGCGATCGCCGCGGAGCTGCGGCTGCGCCCCGGCGACACCGCCCTGCGGCTGGAGCGGGTCCGCGAGTTCGCCGGCCGTCCCGCCGTACACCAGGTGTCCTGGGTCCGCAGGCCGGTGGCCGACCAGATCCGCGACCGCGACTTCACCGCCGTCTCCCTCTACACGGCCCTCGCCGACGCAGGAGTGGCGCTCGCCCGGGCGTCCGAGGTGGTCCGCCCCGCCCTGCTCGACCCCGCCGCCGCCCGCCGCCTTCACGAGCCCGAGGGCAGCCCCGTGCTCGTCAGCACCCGGATCACCTACACGTCCGACGCCATTCCCATGGTGTCCGACCATGCCACCATCCTGGGCAGCATGATGGAGATCCGCACCGAACGCGCCGCCACCGGCCTGTCCCTCTCCTGGCGCGCCACCAGCTAGAACCAGCCCCGCAACCAAAGACCAGCCCGCCCACCGACCACCCAACTGGTCTTCCCAGCAACCCAGCTGATGGCCCGCCGACCGGCTAGCTCGTTTTCCCGGCGGCTCGGCTGGTGGTCTGCTGACCGGTCAGCTGGGTTTCCGCCGGCAGTCCAGCTGGTGGCCCGCCAGCCGGCCAGTTGTCGTCCGACAGACCCCCGTCGTGTCGTCCCGGCTCGGTGCTGGCGAGCACCGCCACCCGCAGCCCGCCGACCTCTGTTTCATGGATGCGGACGCTCACTCAGGGCCGGTCCTCAGGGCCGGTATCAGTGGCGCTCGCTCAGTGGCGCTCGCTCACAGTGCTCGTCAGGGCTGGTCCCGTGGGGGTTGTCCTCAGAGGCGCTTGCTCATGGCCGGTCGTCAGGGGCGGTCGTCAGGGCCGGTCCTCAAGGGTGGTCCTCATGGCCGGTCGGCGGGGGCGGCTTCATGGGTGGTCGTCTGGGCGGCTCTTGGGAGGTCGTCGCGGGTGGTCCTCAGGTGTTGTCCGGGAGGGCTGCCTGGATGGGGGAGACGTTGCCGGTGGTGACCAGGAGGCCGCGGCCTGGGGGGCCACCGACGGTGCCGCGCGGTAGGCGGATGGTGAAGAGGTCGCCGTCGGCCTGGCTCTGGACTGACAGCAGCACGCCGGTGCGGGACTTGCGGGTCTCGGCCGCGAAGCCTCGGTAGACGACCGTCAGGTCGGTGGTCGCGCCGGCGAGCAGCAGGGCGTGGTCCCCGTCACGGCCGGAGCGGAGGATCTCCTCCAGGGCCGAGCCCAGCGGGCTGTCCGGGTCGATCAGCTCGGCGTCGTCCACCAGGACCACGTAGTGGTGCAGCTCCGCGACCAGCTCCCGGAGGTTCGTGGCGTCGGCGTCGAGGATCGCCAGGGCGGTGGACAGGTCTTTGAGCGGACTGCGTCTGGGCGTGACGGCGATGACCGGTGTGCCCTGGGAGATCAGCGACTCGGCGGCGGTCATCAGGACGGACGAGCGGCCGGAACGCGAGGGGCCCGCGATCACCGCGCCTGGACCCTGCGCCATCAGGTCGAGCCCGAGCGGGGCGAGGGAGTCGCCCCCGGCGCCCACGAGCGCCCACAAGGGCGACGGCGGGCGGAACGTGGGGTCCAGGGCGAGGGTCTGACCGGCGGTGATGCGCATCGGCAACGGGTCCACGCGCAGCGGTGGCTCTCCGTCCCAGAGCCAGGCGCCTCGCCCGGCAGGCACCGATCGCTCGTGACCCGGGCCGGGACGGTGTGGCGAGGCCGGGCCCTCCGCCGCGTCGCCGGGCGACCCCGGCGCCGGCGGGAAGAGCGGGGTGACCGGGCTGGAGGCGGCACGGGCCAGGGACTGGAGTGCGGCCACCTGGGCGGGACCGGCCGGATCGGGGCTGAGGAGGGCGATCTGGTGCTCGACGATGCCGTTCTGGCCCAGGGACAGGGCGCGGCCCGGCGGGATCGACGTCGGCAGGCCCTTGAGGGGGAATCCGGCCAGGCCGTAGTCGGTGGGGTCGGTGAGACGGAGAAGCAGGCGGTTGTCGAAGAGGGTGGAGATCTGCCCGAGCAGGCAGGATCGGTCGCCTGTGACCACGGCCCGCAGGCCCACGGCGGGGCCTTCGCGCAGAAGCTGCATGAGGGACTCCAGCAGGCGGCCGTAGTCGTAGCCCTCGAACGCGGCGACGTAGCCCTCCCAGCGGTCGAGCATGAGCACCAGCCAGGGGAGTCGATGGCCTGCCTGGCGGTATTCGGCCAGTGAGGCGTGCCCGGCCTCGGCCAGCAGTTGCTGGCGGCGGCTCACCTCCGCCCGGAGGCGGGTGAGCAGGCGCTCCACCCGGTCCAGCTGGTCGCGGGTGACGACCGCGCCGCAGTGGGGCATCGCCACCAGCGGCAGCAGGGCGCCGGACCCGCAGTCGATCGCGTGGACGTGCACGTCGGAGGGAGGAGCGTAGGCCGCGATGGCGCCCGCGATCGTGCGCAGGACGGTGGATCTGCCGCTGCGGGCGGCCCCCGCGATCACCAGGTGGCCGCCGTGGGCCAGGTCGAGCGAGAGGGGGAGCCGGTCCTGGGCCCAGGGGCGGTCCGTCACGCCGAAGGCAAGCGGCTCCAACTCGCCTGACCGGTCGCGGCTCGCGGCTCCTGGTCCGTACGGCTCGACGACGGTGATCGGCGACGCCGAGCCGCCAGAGGGGGAGTCGCCGGTCGCGGGAGGCTGAGGTGCGGCTGCGGCGGGAAGGCTTAGGACCACCTGGGCGGGAATGGGCTCCAGCCAGGGGCGGGGCTGCTCCGGGACGCCTGCCAGGCGTGCGGCCTCGATCAGGCCGTCGGCGAGGATCGACAGGTCGGTGACGGCCGACATCTCGGCGGTGTCCGGCCGGCTCGGCAGCGTCCTGCCGAGCGAACGCCAGTCGACGCTCACGACTCGTACGTCCGCATGGGCCGTGTCGTGGCCCGGGGCCCAGGTGGGACCGCCCAGCCCGGGGTGGCCGCCGGTGCCGTTGGTGGCGCCGGTGGCCAGGCTCGGGCTGCGGCCGCCCACCCTGGCCGTCTGAACCGCCGTGGCCGCGCCCGCGCCCGACTTCACGTAGCAGCGGCCGGGGGTGGACTTCGAGATGTGCGCGGCATCGGGCATGTCGATCACGTCGGCGGACTCGGCCGGCTCGGTGACGCGCAGGGCGATGCGGAGTGAGGTGTTGGCCTGGATGTCGGCCGTCACCACACCGGCGGGGCGCTGGGTGGCCAGGATGAGGTGGATGCCGAGCGAGCGACCCCGGCGGGCGATGTCGACCAGGCCGGTGACGAAGTCGGGCAGCTCCGCGACCAGTGCCGCGAACTCGTCGATGATCAGGACCAGCCGGGGCAGCGGATGGCCGGTGTAGTCCTCGATGTCCTTGGCGCCGGCGGCCAGCAGGAGGCGTTCGCGGCGCCGGATCTCGGCGCCGAGGGAGTCCAGGGCGCGCTGGGTCAGGTGGCCGTCGAGGTCGCTGACCATGCCGACGGTGTGCGGGAGACGGGTGCACTCCTTGAACGCGGCGCCGCCCTTGTAGTCGATCAGCACGAAGGTGAGCTGGTCGGGACGGTTGGCGACCGCGAGCGAGCTGATGAGGGTCTGCAGCAGCTCCGACTTGCCCGCGCCCGTGGTGCCCGCGATCAGGGCGTGCGGGCCGTCGAGACGCAGGTCTATCGAGAAGGGGCCGTCGGGGCCGGTGCCGATCAGCGCGCGGGTCGACCCCTGGTCGTGCCAGCGGGCGGCCAGCTCCTGACCTGACAGGGAGCGCAGCGCGAGCAGGTCCAGCAGCCGCACCGCGTCCGGGAGCTGGCCGGCGGTGTCCTGCCTGCTCACGTCGCGGATGGGGGACAGGGCTCTGGCCAGGCGGTCGCACCACGAGGGTGACACGAGATCCGCCAGGACCGGGCCGATCACGTCGAGGCCGCCGCCGCGCAGATGGACCTGGCCGTCGGGGTCGCAGGCGGCCACCGTGGCGCACTCCTCCGGCAGCAGCCGCTGGTCGTCGTCGATGGCCAGCGTGTAAACGCCCGCTCGCGGGCCCTGACGCAGGACCTGGGGCATGTTGGGCAGGCCTCTCAGGGCCTGCGCGCCGTCGAGGACGACCAGCACGTCGTAGGGGCGGGTGTCGTAGGTCGAGAAGGCGGGCGGCTCGGGGCCGCCGAGGTCGTCCCAGCCGGTGGGGATCTTGCCGAGCTCGGGGATCGCGGTGTTCTGCCGCTCGTCGATGAGGGCGGCCAGCTCGCTGACGCGGTGGGCCGCGGACTCCGGGTCGGCGCCGACCAGCGCCACGCATTCCTCACCGCCGCGCGGCGCGCAGTGCGGCAGCCAGCGCGTCCAGCCCCAGCGGCGCTCGCTGTCGGCGTGCGCGGAGATGATCACGATGGCCAGGTCGCGCGGACTGTGCAGGGTCGCGGCCTGCCCGGTGAGCCAGCAGGCCAGGCCGGTGGCCTGGTCGCGCGGCCCGGTGACGCCTGCGACGCCGAGCCTGCGCATGGCCAGGGACACCGGCACCGCCCGGCAGGTCGGCGGATCGATGGAGCCGCCCTGCTCCTCGCTGAGATCGAGGTTGGCGGGCAGATCGGCGAGCCCTACCCTCAGCCGGAGCGCGTCGTCATCGTGGATCCTGCGCTCCCACAGCCGTCTGCGCGGGCCGATCGCGGTCAGCAGCACCTGGGCCGGGTCGGGCGAGTCGGACCTGCGCAGCAGCTCGTCCTCGGCCCTGGCGTGCTCGACCGCCTCCTCGTAGGCGTCGAGCAGCTCCCGGTATTCCTTGAGCGCCTTCCTGTGCTGCTTCTTGCCGTGGCGACGGTCGCTCCACCACTGGCCGACCATGATGACGGGGGTCATCAGGGCCATGAGCAGGAAATACCACTGGTTGAGCACGAAGGCCAGGGTGAGGCCGAGCACCGCGGGCAGGAAGGCGGCCAGCAACTGCAGCCGCATCCCTTCGTTACGGGTCGGCTCCTTGGGACGTACGAAAGAGCGGCGGCCCTCTGGACGGCGCAGCCGGGGCGGCCGGTTGTAGGCCACGCCGCCTTCGGGCCTGGGCGTCAGGTGGGCGTCGGGAGGCTCGATGGCCATCAGCGTGAACAGCGACGAGCCGCAGGCCAGCAGGGTGTCCTCCGGCCAGTCGACCGCGTCGGTGAGCGGCTGGGAGCCCAACTCGGGAGGGGGTCGCGTCGCCTCGGAGGCGAACTCTGCCGCCTGCCGCTCCGCCACCCGCTCCGTGAGCTCCGCGACCTCGTCGGCCCATCTGCCCTTGAGCTTGAGGCGCGGCGCCTGGCCGGGCCCGGCCCGCAGCGCGCGCTCCACGGTGATCGCGTCCGGAGCCACGCGTACGGTCACCGCCTCCGGGGCGAGGGCCGCGTCGGCGACGGTGATGGCGCACATCGGATCGGAGCCGATGACGTGGACCCCGAGCCCCAGCCGGTGCACCGCGCCGGCGGCCGGACCGCCGACCACGCGGATCTCCGCCACGCCGCCCGGCTCCTCGATGATCGTCATCCTGGCGAGGCGGGGGTCGAGGGTGACCTTGTCGCCGTCGTGCAGCACGGCCCTGGCGGGGGCGCGCGGGTCGAGAGGACGCCCGTTGCGCCACAGGGCGGACTCTCGCGTGAGCCCGCCGGTGGCGCCCGGAGCGTGCCAGGCCGAGCGGCCCCCGTCGGGCAGGCGCTGCCCCGGGACACGGGTGGCCGCAGCAGGAGACATAGAGGGAGATGCCGAGGGGGACGCCGTGGCGGACATGCCGTAGGGCGCGCGCGCCCGGGGCAGCCGGACGACCTCGGCGACCGGCTCGCGGCCGCTGAGCGCCTCGCTCACCGCGGCGACCGTCGCGTCATCGTCACCGTCGATCACGACGTCACGACTGCCCGCCTCGCCGAGCACGGTGAGCATGATCCGCATGTGCCGTCTCCTCGGTCGGATCTCGGCGCCAAGGTAGCGCCCGCAGCGACGTTAGGCCCTTCGGTTGACATCAATGGCATGAAAGCCGTGGCCTGTGGATAACCCAGGACCGAACGCACCCCTGTGGACAAGCCGCAAAGCGAAGGCGAAAAGTCCATGAAGTCCCGGATCGCCACCCAGCACGCCCGGCCTATGCCCTATATCCCGTTAAGGTCGCGCCGAATATAAGCACACGTAACGCGATAAATCCGAAAACCCAGTTAACAAAGTGACAAATGTTAAACCAGTGACTCTTAGCCGGAAAAGTCAACACCCGTCAACTCGCTAGAAACAATAGGCATTGATTATTTTGAGTTGACACCAAGCCGCCTGCGAAACAAGCATGGTTCTTCGCATTCGACCCCCACTCCGCCACCCGGATGCACATAATGGCGTGAATTCCGCAATTCACTAATGGGAGCCCCCGACCCATGAGGACCAGTGAAAAACCCGCCGTCAACACGGCCGGGTTGTCAGGCCCAGCCTCGCGCAAGCTCCCCGTGCCCCCGCGCGAGCGCAAGCCTGCCCTGGCCGCCCTCGCCGTGCTGCTCATCCTGGGCGGAGCGCTCGCGACGACGCTGCTCGTGCTGCGCAGCGGTGACCGCATCTCCGCGATCAGGATCACCCAGCAGGTGGGCGCCGGCCAGCAGTTCACCGCGGACGCCATGGAGGAGGTCCAGATCGCCGACACCGGCATCGACTTCGTGAGCTGGTCGCAGCGGGAGCGGGTGCTCGACACCTTCGCGGCCGTCACCATCCTGCCCGGCACCCTGCTCACCGACGACATGGGCGTCACCGCCAGCGAGGAGCTCGGCCCCGGCAAGGCCAAGGTGGGGCTGGCGCTCAAACCGGGCCAGATGCCCGCGGGGCTGAATCCCGGCGACCGCGTGCAGGTCGTGCACGTGCCGGGGCGCGGCGGCGACGAGGCGGAGAGCCGGGTGCTGGCGCAGAGCGCGCTGGTCTTCAGCGTCGGCGGCGAGAAGGGCAGGAGCGGCGGCAGCGGTCAGATCACCGTGATCGTGGAAACGCAGGTCTCGCCGGTGATCCTCCAGTTCGCCTCCGTCGGCGAGGTCGCCGTGGCCGAGCTTCCCGGGGCGCGCTGACGTGGGGCTGATCGCGCTGGCCGCCGACAAGGGCGCGCCAGGGGTGACCACCGCCGCGACGGCCCTGGCCGCCGTCTGGCCCAGGCCCGTGCTTCTCGCCGAGTGCGACCCCTCCGGCGGGGACCTCGCCTACCGTCTGCCCGCCGCCGACGGCGGGGTGCTCAATCCGGGCAAAGGCCTGCTCACGCTGGGCGCCACGGCCCGGCGCGGCCTGGAGCCCGCGCAGATCCACCAGCACACCCAGAAGATCGTGGGCGGCCTGGACGTGCTGGTCGGCATCACCCACGGGGAGCAGGCCGCCGGTCTGACCTGGATGTGGGGCCCGCTGGGCCGGTCGCTGGCCGCGATGCCGAACGCCGACGTGATCGCCGACTGCGGCCGTCTCGGCTCCCACCCGCAGCTCGGCGACCTGCTGGCGGAGGCCGACCAGGTGGTCCTGCTCACCAGGGCGACCCTGGACCATGTGGCCCACCTGCGGGAGCGCCTGAGCATCACCAAGGCGCACGGCGTGGTGGTGATCGCCGACCCGCGCAGCTACCGCTCCTCGATCGACGACGTGCGCAGGATCGTCGGCCCTTATGTCTCCTTCGTCCACGGGCTGGCTCATGACGTGAAGGGCGCGGAGTTGCTGCGCGGTCAGTGGGGCGGCCGGCTGGACCGCTCGTTGCTGGTCCGTACCGCACGAGATCTCGCAGGACGGCTGGTGGGGACCCGATGATCGACCACTCCCTCGTCAAGAGATTCCGGCAGGAGGTCGGCGACCGCCTCGCCCACCAGCGCCGGCTCGACCAGGCCAACGGCCTGCCCACGATGACGGGCGAGGACGAGCGCCAGTTCGCCAGGGCGCTGATCTCGCAGGTGCTGGAGGAGCACGCGCGCAACGAGATCGGCCTGGGCCGCACTCCGCCCACGGTCGAGGAGGAAGAGGCGCTCGCCGCGGGCATTCACGCGGCCCTGTTCGGCGTGGGCCGCCTGCAGCCGCTGCTCGACGACCCCGAGGTCGAGAACATCGACATCAACGGCTGCGACAAGGTATTCGTCAGCTATGCCGACGGCCAGGAGCTCATGCGTGAGCCGGTGGCCGAGTCCGACGAGGAGCTGGTCGAGCTCATCCAGATCCTGGCCGCCTATTCCGGGCTGTCGAGCAGGCCGTTCGACACCGCCAATCCACAGCTCGACCTGCGCCTGCCGGACGGTTCGCGGCTGAGCGCGGTGATGGACGTGACGGTCAAGCCCGCCGTCTCCATTCGCCGTGCTCGCCTCGGCAAAGTCTTCCTTTCCGACTTGGTCGGAAATAACACGATAAGCCCGGAAATTGGCCGTTTTCTCTCGGCGGCGATCGGCGCTCGGAAAAATATCATGATCGCCGGATCGACCAATGCGGGAAAGACGACACTGCTGCGCGCCCTGGCCAACGAGATCATGCCCAGCGAGCGCCTCGTCACCGTCGAACGAGCCCTGGAGCTCGGCCTCGACCAGTTCCCCGAGCTTCATCCGAACGTGGTCGCCTTCGAGCAACGCCTGCCCAACTCCGAGGGCCAGGGCGAGATCAGCATGGCCGAGCTGGTGCGCAGGTCCCTGCGCATGAACCCCAGCCGCGTGATCGTCGGCGAGGTGCTCGGCGACGAGATCGTCACCATGCTCAACGCGATGACCCAGGGCAACGACGGCTCCCTGTCCACCATCCACGCCAACTCCAGCATGGAAGTCTTCAACCGCATCGCCACCTACGCCCTGCAGGCCCGCGAACGGCTCCCGATCGAGGCCACGCACATGCTCATCGCGGGCGCGATCGACTTCGTCGTCTTCATCGAGAAGCGCAACGACTATCACCGCGGCGGCACCCTGCGTCGCTACGTCTCCAGCATCCGTGAGGTCAACGGCTGCGACGGCCGCGTGCTGTCGAGCGAGGTGTTCGCGCCCGGCCAGGACGGTTCGGGCCTGCCACACGCCCCGATCTCCTGCATGGAGGAGCTCGCCGCCTACGGCTACAACCCGGGGGGCTGGTGACATGATCACTTTCGACCCGCTGGCGTTGCTGTCCGGCGCCCTCGCAGGCGCCGGCCTCTTCCTGCTGTTCCTCTCCCTGTACGGCCTGCGCCCCCGCCCTTCGCAGCCCAGGCGCCGCATGGTCCAGATGCTGTCCACCCGCGCGGCCATCGCCGGGGTCGCGGCCACCGTGGTGCTGGTCGTCACCGGCTGGCCGGTCGTGGCCGTCGGGACCGTCCTGCTGGTCTTCGCCTGGCGTGGCCTGTCCGGCGGCGCGGCCGAGGAACGGGGGGCGATGCACCGCCTGGAGGGCCTGGCCGCCTGGACCGAGTCGCTGCGTGACACGATCGCCGGCGCGGCCGGGCTGGAGCAGGCCATCCCGTCCTCGATCAGGGCCGCGGCCCCGACGCTCCGCCCCCATCTGCGCGCGCTGATCGACCGGCTGCACACCAGGATGGCGCTGCCGGACGCGCTCGCCATGTTCGCCGACGAGCTCGACGACCCCTCGGCCGACCTGGTGGTGGCCGCGCTGGTGCTCAACTCCCGGCTGCGCGGCCCCGGCCTGCGCGACGTGCTCGGCGCGCTGGCCGTGTCGGCGCGCGAGGAGCTCGACATGCGCCGCCGCGTCGAGGCCGAACGCCGCGCCACCAGGCGCAGCGTGCAGATCGTGGTGATCACCGCCCTGGCCTTCGCCGCGCTGCTGGTCGTCTTCAACCCCGAGTACGTGGGCGAGTACGACAACCTGCTCGGCCAGGCGGTGCTCGTCATCGTGGCCGGCCTGTTCGGCGCCGGATTCGCCTGGATGCGACGCCTGGCCAGGTTCGACAAGCCCACACGACTGCTCGTCGGAGGCGACCATGGTTGAGGGCGTGCTGGCGGGCGGCGTGGCGGGCCTGGGTCTGTTCCTGCTGCTGAAGGCGCTGTTCCCAGCCAGGCCCGGGCTGGTGGCCAGGCTGCTCGCGCTGGACGAGGTGCGGGAGAGCTCCGACTCGCCCCGCATCCTCCTGCTGCCGGAGGAGGAGGTCAGCGCCTTCCGGCGGCAGCTCGGCGTCCGGCTGGCCCGCCTCTACGGCACCCGCGGCTGGCACGTCCGCTCGACCAAGGCGGACCTGGCGCTCGTAGGACGTTCGTTCGAGGGTTTCCTGGCGACCAAGGCGTTGCTCGCGGCCAGCGGGCTGCTGGCCTTCCCCGTGCTGTTCGGCTGGCTGCTGCTGATGGGCTGGGGAGCCTCGCCGACCATTCCGTTCTGGGTGGCCGTGCTGGCGTCGGTCGTCTTCTTCTTCCTGCCCGACCTGCAGATCAAGAAGGAGGCCGCGGCGCGCAGACGCGACTTCCGGCACGTCGTCGGCGCGTTCCTGGACCTGGTGTCGATGAACCTCGCCGGCGGCCGGGGCGTCCCCGAGGCGCTGATGATGGCCGTCTCGATCAGCGGCGAACAGCCCAACTGGGCGATGGCCCGCATCCGGGACGCGCTGCAGGGGGCCAGGATCGTCGGCATCACGCCCTGGCAGGCGCTCGGCCAGCTCGGCGAGGAGCTCAACATCGACGAGCTGCGTGACCTGTCCGCCGCGCTCGGCCTGGTCGCCGACGACGGCGCCAAGGTGCGCACCTCGCTGACCGCCAGGGCCGCCACCCTCCGCCGCCGGGAGCTGGCGGAGATCGAGGGACGGGCCGGCGAACGGTCCCAGTCGATGCTGGTCGCCCAGCTCCTCCTCTGCGCGGGATTTGTCATCTTTCTCAGTTTTCCGGCCGCTATGAAGATGTTGGGGTCCTGATGAACCATCCGTGGATCATTTACCTGGTCGCGTTCCTGAGCGTGCGCATCCACCGCGCCCGCACCGCGCCGAGCCGAGGCGCCTCCGCCGTCGAGTGGGTCATCATCACGGCGATCATCGCCGGGGTCGCCCTCGGCCTGGCCACGCTGATCAGTCAGCTGGTGACGGAGAAGCAGGGCGACATCCAGGACTCGTTCGGCGGTGGCGGCGGTGACGGGGACACGTGACACGCTCCAAGCGCGATGACCGAGGCGTGTCGGTGATCGAGCTGGCCCTGCTCATGCCCGTCATCCTGGCCACCGTGCTGCTCATCGTGCAGGTCACGCTCTGGTTCCACGGCCGCCAGGTGGCCGAGGCTGCGGCCAGGGAGGGCGCCCGCGTCGCCAGGGCCGCTCCCGCCGACTCCGGCGGCTGGGAGCAGGAGGCGCAGGCCAAGGCCCGCGACGTGCTGGCGGCGATCGGCCCCCAACTGCTCGACGGCGCGTCGGTGAACACCGCCGAGAAGGACCCGGACGAGCGTCACGTGACCGTCACCGGCAGCGCCGTCCAGGTGATCCCCCTGCTGCCGGAGCTCGCCTTCACCATCACGGCCACGGCGGGCGGCCCGATCGAGTGCTTCCGCCCGGACGACGGCGGCGAGGACTGCGAATGAACCGCCGTGCGCGCGAGCGAGGCTCCATGGCCGTCGAGACGGTGATGCTGGCGCCGGTCTTCCTGCTGTTCCTGCTCTTCCTCGCCGGAGCCGGACGCCTGGTCGAGGCGCAGGGTGAGGTCAACGCCGCGGTCAGGGACGCCGCGCGGGCCGCCTCGGTCCAGCGCACCTTCGACGACGCGACCGCCGCCGCGGAGAAGGTCGCCACCGACGCGCTGCAGGACGGGTGCGCGAACCCGGCCGTCACCCTGGACGGCGACGCCTATGAGCAGGGCGGCGAGGTGCGGGCGGAGGTGACGTGCGAACTGGACCTCGCCTTTCTCGGCTTCGGCGCGGCCAAGCGGATGACCGGCACGGCCGTGGTGCCGCTGGAGGAGTTCAGGAGGGTGGAGAAGTGAGACGGGGGGAGCGCGGGTCCATGTCGGTGTTCACCGTGCTGTTCTCCGTGGTGGTGTTCCTGCTGGCCGGACTGCTCGTCGACGGGGGATCGGCGATCAACGCCCGGTTGCGGGCCAACGACATCGCCGAGCAGGCCGCACGCGCCGGCGCCGACCAGATCGACGTCGACCACCTGCGCACCACCGGTGAGGTCCGGATGCTGGGCCAGGGGGAGGTCTGCGCCAGGGCCGAGGAGATCGTCGCGGCGCACGGCGGCGACGGCATCACCACGGCCGGTTGCACCGTCGAGCAGGGGCAGGCCCAGGTGACGGTCAACGTGCGGGTCCGCTGGACCGCCTTCTTCCTGGCCGCGATCGGCTTCTCCGGGTCGGAGATGGAGGGCGAGGCGAGTGCCGCGCCCGAGTCGAGATGAGCCGGCGAGAAGAGCCGAGCGAGCAGAGCCGGCGAGAAGAGCCAGACCGAATCGGGCGGGTCAGTGGATGACAGAGCGGCGAATCAGCACGCTGGACGCAGGAGGGGAGAGGCCATGCCGACGCGAGAGCCCGCGCGCGGACGACGTCCGGCGTATCCGGCCGGGCAGGGGCGACCGCGCACGCTCAGGCAGGCCCCCGCGCGGATCCAGCCCCGGCGCCGCCCCGGCGACGTGCTGGCCGGGCTCGGCGCGCTGCTCCTGCTGGTGGCCCTGGTCGGCGGTGTCCCCTACGCGCTGCTGAGGTTCGCCGGGCCGCCGATCAGCCCCGAGCTGCTCGACCTCGACCTGCTCACCAGCAGCGTCGGGCCGAGCACGATCATGGCCGTGCTGGTCGTGTTCGTCTGGCTGGCCTGGCTGCAGCTGGCCGTGTGCGTGGTGGTCGAGGTGTACGCCGGGGTGCGCCGGGTCGGGATGCCGGCCAGGGTGCCACTGTCCGGCGGCACGCAGGCGCTGGCCAACAAGCTCGTCAGCGCCGTGCTGCTGCTCTTCACGGCGGGGGCCGTGGTCGTGCCGATCGCGTCGATGGCCACGCCACCCGCTCCGCCCCCGATGACCGCCGTCGCGTTCACCGCGCCGGTCGCGGAGCAGGAGGAGGAGACACGGCAGTCCAAGAAGGTGTACGTCGTGCAGCCGCCGCACGGCCGTCACCACGAGAGCCTGTGGGAGATCGCCGAGAAGTGCCTCGGCGACGGGCGCCGTTACCCGGAGATCTTCAAGCTCAACCAGCACAAGGAGCAGCCCGACGGCGCCCGCCTGCGGATGGCCGACCTGATCAGGCCCGGCTGGGTGCTCGACATGCCCGACGACGCGCGCAACACCCATGTCGTCCCCGCCCACCAGGCCAGGGCCCAGACGCTAGAGGAGCATCCGGCCAAACCGGGCGGGGAGCGGGCGATCGTCAGGGACCGCGTGGACCAGTCGGTCACCCAGAAACAGGAGGTCGCCAAGCCCGAGGTCAGAGACGCCCAGCAGGAGGACGGTGTCCGGATGCAGCCGGCCGCCGACGGCCTGGAGCTCGTCGACTTCCTGGCCGGCGCGTCGCTGGCCGCCGCGGGCCTGCTGGCGGTGCTCGGCAGGAGGCGCCGTGAGCAACTCTGGCACCGCCTGTTCGGTCACCGCGTCGTACGGCCACGCGGCGACGCGGCGGAGGTGGAGGTGGCGCTCAGGCTCGGCGCCGACGCCCCGGGCGCCCGCATCCTCGACATCGGCCTGAGGCTGCTCGGCGCGGAGCTGGCCGCGGCCGGCCGCACCCCGCCGACCGTCTACGGCGCGCACCTGTCGCCGCGCACGCTCGATCTGTGGATCCATCCGCCGGACGGCGACCCGCCCGCTCCCTGGACGGTCAAGGACGGCGGGCAGGTGTGGCGGCTGGCGGCGCACGAGGGCCGCCTGCTGGAGGATCAGCCGGGCGGGGCCCCGTACCCAGGTCTGGTGTCGATCGGCACGGACGAGAGCGGCCGGGTGCTCGTGGACCTGGAGGCCGCGCAGGGCCTGATCAACATCCGTGGCCCGCAGACGACGGCGGCGCTGGCCGCGCTCGCCGTGGAGCTGGCCACGAACCGGTGGTCCGACCGCATGCGGATCACGCTCGTCGGCTTCGGGGAGGAGCTGACGGCGATCGCCCCGGACCGGATCAGGGCCGTCGGCAGCCTGGCGGCGGCGCTGCCGGAGCTGGAGGCGACGGCCGCGCCGCGCCAGGAGGTGCTCACCGGCAGGATCACCGGCCGCCCTCGTGACGCCCACTACCTGCTGTCGGCGGTGGCGCCCACCCACGACGAGGCGCGCAGGCTGGCCCTGCTCGCCCGCAACGACACGGCGGGATACGTGGTCACCGGCGACGTGCCACACGCCACCTGGACCTGGGAGATCACCGAGGACGGCCTGGCGAAGATCCCGGAGCTGGGCTTCGAGGTGACGGCGCAGCTGCTGCCCCGCCGCCACTACCGGGCGCTGATCGAGCTGTTCCGCACGGCCGACCGGATGGACGGCGAGGCGATCCCCGAGGCGCAGCCGCTGGCGGACCTGCACCCGCCCGCGGTGGAGATCAGGCTGCTCGGCCCGCTGGAGGTCGTCGGGCCGGAGCCGATGGAGCAGGGGCGGATGGCGCTGGCCACCGAGCTGCTGGTCTACCTCGCCACGCATCCCGGAGGGGTGCATCCGGTGGTGCTCGGCGGCGTGCTGTGGCCGCGCGGCGTGCAGGCCATGGTCAGGGACGCCACGATCGCCCGGGTCACCGACTGGCTGGGCCCGCGCCACCTGCGGATCGACCAGGCCGGCAGGCTGACGCTGGGGCCGGACGTGCGCACGGACTGGGTGCTCTTCCGCGAGCTGGTACGCCGCTCGCAGGGCGATCCGACGGCCCGTGCCGTACTGCTGGAAAAGGCGCTCGGCCTGGTCAGAGGCCCGCTGTTGAGCGGGCGGCCGGAGGGCCGCTACGCGTGGCTGGCGGGCGACGAGCTGGAGTACGACGTGGCGGCCGAGGTCGCCGACGCCGCGCACCGGCTCTGCGAGCTTCGCCTCGCCGACGGCGCGCCCGAGGCCGCCATCGCCGCCGTGCGGGCCGCGCTGCTGCTCGCCACCGACGACGAGAGTCTCTGGCGCGACCTGCTGCGAGCCACCCACGCCACCGGTGACCTGGGCCGGTTGCGCGCCGTCGTCGAGGGGCTGACCAGGCGATCCACCTCCCATCCGCACGGCGGTGGGATGGCCCCCGAAACCGAGGCGCTGATCGACGAGCTGCTGCCGTCGTGGCGCCTCCACGTCGTCAGGGAGTCCACGGCATGAAACGGATGACAGTCGGCTTGGCGCTCCTGCTGCTGGCGGGATGCGGGCAGGCCGTGCAGCCCTACCGGCCGAAGGAGGCCCCGGCCGCCGCCGCGAGCGAGCCCACGAACGCGGTGGAGAGCACGCCCACCGCCGGCGCGCGGCCGGACACGATCGACGTCGGCGGTGAGCTGGAGGTGCGGGTGCGGTGGCCGGAGCGGGACGACGCGCTGGTGCGGCTCTTCCCCGACTACTACGCCCAGGCGTGGGAGGCGGTCATGTCCGGCGATGACCGCTACCTGCGCCACGTCGAGCCCGCCTACGCGGGCGAGGCGGCCGACTGGGTGCGCAACTTCACCGGCAAGAAGCAGTCGGTCAGCGGCGTCGTGCGGCTCTTCCGCCTGCGGGTGAAGGCGGTCGTGGGCCGGGGCGCCGAGCTCAACGTGTGCGTGGACGAGACGAAGATGAAGGTGATCTCCACGAGCACCGGCGAGGCCATCACGCCGCAGCCCGCCTCCAGCCGCGCCCCCTACCTCCAGATCGTGCTCGCCCACCGCGACGACGACGGGGTGTGGCGCATCAGAAACTTCAGCCACAGCAAGGAAGGATGCAACTGATGAAAGGCCTGCTTCCCGTGATCGTCGCCGGATCGCTGCTGTTCGCAGGCGGCACCGTGTCTCACGCTGTGTCTCACGCGGCGCCTCCGACCACGCCCCCGAAAGGCGTGGAGGCGGAGGGTTTCCAGGACCGGAACACGCGAGAACTCGTCCTGCGGCACTCCAAGATCCGCATCACCGGCGACGGCGCCAAAGGCGGCAAGAGCGACGGTTACGAGCTCAAGAGTCCCTGCTGGTACGAGCCCGGCCTGGACGCGGAGAAGATGCTGGCGTTCATGTCGGACGCGCGGGCCAACGCCTCCAGGATTCAGCGTGACGAGGAGGGCTTCAACGCCTTCATCAAGCAGTTCAAGGACAAGGTGGGGCAGCCGGGACTGTGGTGGACACCCGCCTACAACGCGGGCGACCCCAAGGGCGCTGCCTGCTGGGCAGGGCTCGAACTGTTCGTGTTCGTGCCGCCCAACACCACCCCGCCCAGCGGGATCACCTTCCAGGAGCTCGCCGAGGTCGCCAGGGCCGCGCTGACCGTGCCCGAGGGCACGATCAAGCTCAACCCGGACGCCAAGAGCTACGTCAACCTGCCCACGTTCGTCTGGCTTGAGGACATCGGCGAGCCCCGGCGCACGGTCACCGCGACGCTGCCCGGCGTGATGAGCGCCACGGTGGTGGCCACCCTGTCCGACATCAAGATCGAGGCGGGTACGGATCGGGCGGAGGTGGTGCAGAAGGGGTGCGGCCCATCGGGCAAGCCGTACACCAAGGACGCCGACTTCACCTGCGGCGTGCGCTACGAGCGTGCCTCCATCGACCAGCCGCGCCAGGTCTACGAGCTGACCGTGACGAGCGTCTGGCCGGTCGAGGTGACCGGAGGGGCGCAGAACGTTCAGTTCGATCCCGTCCAGGCGGAAGTGACCCGTGACGTGCCGGTCGGCGAGGTGCAGAGCAACGTCAAGCCGTGAGGCGTGACGAAGGGCCGGCCTTCCAGACCGGCCCTTCGTCCTGAACCATCAGTGCTTGCCGGATTCGTGGGCGAGCAGCCACTCCTTCACCGGGACGCCGTAGTAGTAGCCGCCGAAGCCGCCCGTGGTGGGCAGCACCCGGTGGCAGGGCACGAACGGCGCGATCAGGTTCTGGGCGCAGGCCGAGCCCGCCGCGCGGGCCGCCGTCCTGGGCAGGCCCGCCCGTACGGCCAGCTCGGCGTAGGAGACCGTGGTGCCCGGCCTGACCTCGCGGAGCACCTGGTGGAGGCGCTTGCGGGTGGGTGTGCCCGGCTGCTCGACCTCGATGGCGTCCAGCGCTTCGAGGTCTCCGTCGAAGTAGTCGCGCACCGCCCGGGCGACCGGGCCGAGGTCGTCGACCACGTCCATGCCCTCGGCCTGCAGTGCGGGCGAGAGGCGGACGTACATCTCCTTCGGGTCGGCGGTGAAGCCGCCGGCGACGAGCACCCCGTCGCGGGTGAGCACGGACAGCTCGCCGATCGGGGTGGGCAGGATCTGGGCGTTGATCATGAGTGACTCCAGAGGTGAAGGGCGGCGTAGGCGCGCCAGGGGCGCCACCGCTCGAGGTGTTCCTTGGGGATGTCCAGGGCGGCCATGCGCCTGTCGAGCACCAGGTCGCCGGTCGGCCAGGCGTCGGGGTCACGCAGGGCCCGCAGGGCGATGTAGCTGGCGGTCCACGGCCCGATGCCGGGGATCGCGAGCAGCTCCTTCACCGCCTCGGCGGGGTCCTGGGCGCCGTCCAGGTCGATCAGGCCGCCGTCGACCCGGCCCGCCAGCTCCTTGAGCGTGGCGATCCGGCGGTTCGTCAGCCCGAGCCCGTCGAGCTCGGCCGTCAGGAGCTCGGCGGCGGTGGGGAACAGGTGGCCGCCCGCCGCCGTGGCGCGCCCGGCCGTGGCGGCGATCCGGCCGAGCAGGGTGCGCGCGCCCGCCACGGAGATCTGCTGGCCCACCACCGCCCGCACCGCGAGCTCGAACCCGTCGAACGTCCCCGGCACCCGCAGCCCGGGCCGGGCCGCCACGAGCGGGGCGAGCGAGGTCTGGCCCAGCGCCTCGGCGATGGCCGCCGGGTCGGCGTCGAGGTCGAGGAGGCGGCGGCAGCGCGCCACGATGCGGGCGAGCTGCCGGGTGTCGTCCACGGACACGTCGAGCGCCAGATGGCCGCGTTGCGGGGTGAGGATGATCGTGCCGCCGGGGACGGCCCGGCTGTAGGAGGTCGCGTCCGCCACCTCCAGGCCGGGGATGGCACGGGAGGCGAGAAACGTGAAAACGCCTTCGACGTCGTACGGCTCCCGCGGGTGCAGGCGCAGCCGGAGCGCGGCGGGCGCCGGCTTCCCGCTGCCGGCACCTCCCACGGCGACCTGCGCCGCGCGGGTCAGACCGCCGGCCGTGGCGCGCAGCTCGCTCGGGGTGAAGCCGTACGTCTCCCGCATGGTCGCGTTGAACTGCCTGACGCTGCCGAACCCGGCGGCGAACGCCACGTCCGTCACCGGCAGCGCCGTCTCCGTCAGCAGCTGCTTGGCCAGCAGCAGTCTTCTGGTCTTGGCCACGGCGAGCGGCCCGACGCCCAGCTCGGCGACGAACAGCCGGTGCAGGTGGCGCTCGGTGATGTGCAGCCGCCTGGCCAGGCCCGCCACGCCGTCCTCGTCCGCGCCGCCGTCGTCGATCAGCCGCAGCGCCCGGCCGATGAGGTCGCCGCGCAGGTCCCAGCCGGGGTCACCGGGGGAGAGCTCGGGGCGGCAGCGTTTGCACGGCCGGAACCCGGCGGCCTCCGCCGAGGCGGCGTGCCGATAGAAGCGCACGTTGCGTGCGCCGGGCGTGCGCGCCGGGCAGATGGGCCGGCAGTAGATACGGGTCGTCGTCACCGCCGTGTAGAACCGCCCGTCGAACCGGGCGTCCCTGGCCGAGACGGCCCGGTAGCAGGCGTCGAAGTCGAGCTCTGTGGGTGACATGCCTCCGAGAATAGGCGCTGGTCAGCGGTCGCTACCGGCGGGAATCGGACCTCACCGTGAAACCGCTGGTCAGCAGGTCGGAGCGGGTGACCGGCGGGAATCGGACCAGGCGTGCGGGGCCGCTCGACGGCGACCGGCCCCCCTGGGCGGCGACGGCCGTGTCACTTGGACGAGACGCCGACTCCCAGGTCGAACTCCCGGTAGACGCGGGCCCAGAACCCGTCGCGCAGCCACACCCGGGCCTCCGGGTAGGGGCGCAGCGAGTGGCCCAGCTCCTTCTCCGCCTCGATGAGCAGCTCGGTGTCGATCACCGTCGGCAGGATGGGGCCCGGCAGCAGGTCGCGGATGTTGTCGCGGCCGCGCGTCAGGATCCACTTCTGCGCCACGTGCTCGCCCACGTCCTCCACGCGCGGCCTGCTCGGGCCGAGCTTGGCCACCTGGCCGGGCTTGACGTGCGGCTTGACCGGGGCGCGACCGGCGAACACCTGGGCGGGCGACGGCGCGGCGGCCGGCGGGGTGACCGCGACAGGCTGGGGAGCACGGCTGAAAAAGGGCCTCAGGAACTCAGCAGTGATCACTTCCACGGTGTCGGACTCCCAGACCAGGCGTTCGGCCTGGTTGGTGCCGTAAGGCGGCTCGACCCCCCAGAGGTGGATGCGCACCCCGAACGCCTGGGCCGCCTCCACCGCCGGAACCATGTCCTCATCGCCGGCCAGCAGAATGGTGTCGGTCACCGCGTGGTGCCGGGCCAGAGCCTCCAGGTCGCTCCGGATCTGTGCGTCCACGCCTTTCTGCTGGCCGCGCGCGTTGAGGTTGCCAAGTCTGACCTTGACCCAGGGAAGTTGGGCGATGACTCGCTGATCGACGGTGGGCACGCGGTCACGGGCGGCGTCATACCAATAGATCCGCAGGAGCTCTCCAGAAATACGTTCCTCTGCATGTTTCTGTAGACTCTGGATGAGCTCATCGGCGGCAACTCGATATTCCTTGCGTTCCTTGGCACCAAGCAGCACTTCACCTGCGGCAGCGTAGAGATAACCGACATCCACCAGGATGGCGTACTTTGCTGCCACAGGATGCGGCATGAGGTCTGGGATAGCCATGATGTCCTCCAGGCCGCGGCGTTAGTTGATCGGCCGACTATATACGCCTACTTTCTCTAGATAGTCCCAACTCCCGGGGAACTTGACACCCGATTCCCGGGATCTATCTAGGGCAGGGCGCTCATCCGCCAAGCCGACTTCCCTGGTACGAGAGGGTTACGCATCCTTCTCGCCGGGTTTCGCCATGTTCGGCCCCGGCGGGGTGGCGGGGGTGACGGCGGCGCCTGCCGGGCGGCGAGGACCGCGACGAGCGCGGCGATCTCCTCCGGGGTCGCGTCGCCGCGGACAATGCGCAGGTGGTCGCTCATAGCGGGATGTTCCCATGCTTCTTCGGGGGCAGGGAGGCGCGTTTGTTGCGCAGGGCCCGCAGCGCCCTGACGACCTGGGCCCGGGTCTCCGAGGGACGGATCACCGCGTCCACGTAACCGCGCTCGGCCGCGATGTACGGATTGGCCAGCGTGTCCTCGTACTCGGTCACCAGCCGGGCGCGCTCGGCGTCCGGGGCGTCGGAGGCGGCCAGCTCACGCCGGTAGAGGATGTTGACCGCGCCCTGCGCGCCCATGACCGCGATCTGCGCGGTGGGCCAGGCCAGGTTGACGTCCGCGCCCAGGTGCTTGGACCCCATGACGTCGTACGCCCCGCCGTACGCCTTACGGGTGATCACCGTGACCAGCGGCACGGTGGCCTCGGCGTAGGCGTACAGGAGCTTGGCGCCCCGGCGGATGATTCCGTTCCATTCTTGATCCGTCCCAGGGAGGAAACCCGGTACATCAACAAAAGTCAGGATCGGAATATTAAAAGCATCACATGTTCGAATAAATCGCGCGGCCTTCTCGGAGGCGTCGATATCCAGGCAGCCGGCGAAATGCATCGGCTGGTTGGCCACCACCCCCACCGGACGCCCGTCCACCCGGCCGTACCCCACCACGATGTTGGGCGCGAACAGTCCGTGGACCTCCAGGAACTCGCCGTCGTCCAGCACGTGCTCGATGACCCGGTGCATGTCGTACGGCTGGTTGGCCGAGTCGGGGATCAGCTCGTCCAGCTCCGGGTCGGGCTCCAGGTCCTCGGCCCCCTCGAACTCCGGGGCCTCGTCCAGGTTGTTGGACGGCAGATAGGACAGCAGCGCCTTGACGTACTCCAGCGCGTCGGCCTCGTCGGCGGCGAGGTAGTGGGCCACGCCCGACTTGGTGTTGTGCGTGTGGGCGCCGCCGAGCTCCTCGAACGTCACCTCCTCGCCGGTGACCGTCTTGATCACGTCGGGGCCGGTGATGAACATCTGCGACGTCTGGTCCACCATGACGACGAAGTCCGTCAGCGCGGGGGAGTAGACGTGCCCGCCGGCCGCCGCGCCCATGATGAGCGAGATCTGCGGGATGACGCCGGAGGCGTGCACGTTGCGCTTGAAGATCTCCGCGTAGAGGCCCAGGGCGACGACCCCCTCCTGGATGCGCGCGCCACCGCCCTCGTTGATCCCGATGATCGGGCACCCGGTCTTGAGCGCCAGGTCCAGCACCTTGACGATCTTCTCGCCGTACACCTCGCCGAGTGAGCCGCCGAACACGGTGACATCCTGCGAGAACACGCACACCTGCCGCCCGTCGACGGTGCCGTGACCGGTGATCACCCCGTCGCCGTACGGTCGCTTCTTGTCCAGGCCGAACATCGTCGAGCGGTGCCTGGCGAACTCGTCGAACTCCACGAACGAGCCCTCGTCCAACAGCGCCAGCACCCGCTCGCGCGCTGTCATCTTGCCCTTGGCATGCTGTTTGGCCACCGCCGCCGCCGATCCGGCGTGCGCTGCCTCGTCGAGCCGGCGCTCCAGCTCGGCGATCTTTCCTGCGGTCGTATGAATGTCCGGCACGTCTGGCATGGAGTCAAGAGCACTCATGCGCGCAAGGGTAAACCCTGCTCGTAGAGTGGCTCCATGACGGATGCGGTTCGCACCACGGCCCTGGTCAAGCGATTCGGCGCACAGGTCGCGGTCGCGGGAGTCGATCTCGTCGTCCCGGCCGGCAGCTTCGCCGGTCTCGTCGGGCCCAACGGCGCGGGCAAGACGACCACCCTCAGCATGATCACCGGCCTGCTCCGCCCCGACGGCGGCCAGGCCGAGATCGACGGCCTGCACGTCTGGCGCGACACCTTAGCGGTCAAGGCGCGCATCGGTGTGCTGCCCGAGGGGCTGCGGCTGTTCGAGCGGCTGTCCGGCCGTGAGCTGCTCATCTACAACGGCAGGCTGCGCGGCATCCCCAAGGCCGAGGTCGAGCGGCGCGCCACCGAGCTGCTGCAGGTGATGGACCTGGCCGAGGCCGCCGACAAGCTCGTCGTCGACTACTCCACCGGCATGCGCAAGAAGATCGGCCTGGCCGCCGCGCTGCTGCACAACCCGTCGGTGCTCTTCCTCGACGAGCCGTTCGAAGGCGTCGACCCGGTCAGCGCCCAGACGCTCACCGAGGTGCTACGGCGCTACACCGCCTCCGGCTCCACCGTGATCTTCTCCAGCCACGTCATGGACCTCGTCGAGCGCCTGTGCGACTGGGTGTCGGTGATGAGCCGCGGGCAGATCGTGGCCCAGGGGCCGCTGGCCGAGGTGCGCGCCGGGCGCAGCCTCAACCAGGCCTTCCTGGATCTCGTCGGTCGCTCGCCCGACCAGGGGGACGCCGGGCTGACCTGGCTGGGTTCAGGGGACCAGCGGTGAGCCCAGTGGTGAGTACGGTCACGCTCTTCGCCGGGCTCAAGCTGCGCCTGCTGGCGGGGAACCTCCGGGGCGACCTGGCGCGCAAGCTCGGCTTCGCTTTCACGCTGGTCATGGCGGCGGGGACGGCGGTGCTCGGGTTCTTCCTGATGAGCCTGGTCCGGCTGGCGCCCGCCGACGTCGCGGCCGACATCGTCATCGTGGTGTTCACCGTCTTCCTGGTGAGCTGGATGATCGTGCCGCTGCTCGCGTTCGGCCTGGACGACACGCTGGACCCGTCGCGGCTGTCGCTGTTCCCGCTGTCCACGGGCAGGCTCGCGGTCGGCATGTTCACCGCCTCCGCCACCGGCGTGTGGCCTCTCGTCACCCTGATCGTCACCGCGGGCGCGCTGGCCGGGCTCGCCTACGGCGCGGGCGGCGTCCTGCTCGGCATCCCGGCGGTGCTGCTGCAGTTCGCGCTCTGCCTGGTCGCCTCCAGACTCGTCACCACCTCGCTGTCCGGCGCGCTGCGCACCAGACGCGGGCGCGACGTGCTGGCCGTGGCGGCGATCGGCGCCGTGCTCGTCTTCCAGCTGCCCAACCTGCTGATCAACAGCGGCGTGGGCGACCCCCTGGCCCTGCTGCACGGCGCGGCGAGCGTGCTGCGCTGGACCCCGTCCGGGCTGGCCGCGCACGCCATCGCCGACGGCGGCCTCGCCGGCCTGGCCGAGCTCGCCGTCCTGGCGCTCGTCGTGGTCGCCGCCGCCTGGCTGTGGATCAAGGCGCTGGGCCGGGCCCTGGTCACGCCCGACGTCTCCACCCAGGGCGGCACCGTGGGCCAGGGGAGCGGCCTGGTCGACCGGTTCCTGCCCGACGGGCCGCTGGCGGCCGTGGTGACCAAGGAGCTCAAGTACATCCGGCGCGAGCCCCGCTACCGGGTCGTCTGGTTCAGCTCGGTCGTGGTCACCGCCCTGCTGGCGTTCTCGATCGGCAACCAGAGCGACGGCCCGTCCGGTGCCGGGGTGCCGATCGCGCTGGCCGCGATGGCCGGGCTGATGATCGCCCTCCAGCTCGGCAACGCGTTCGGCATCGACGGCCGCTCCCTGTGGATGAACGCCGTGACCATCGGCTCCGAGCGCGGCCTCAGCACCGACCTGGCCGGTCGTCACCTGGCCAACGCCCTGGTCGCGGCCCCGCTGCTGCTGGCGGTCGCCGTCGCCGCAGGCGTGTTCACCGGCAGCCCGGGAGCGATCGTCTGGGCGCTGTGCGCCGGTCTCGGCACCCTCGGCGTCGGGTTCGGCATCGGCTCGGTGACCAGCGTGGTCATCCCCTACACCGTGCCCGAGCGGCTCAACGCCTTCACCGGCGCCGCCCCCGGGCAGGGCGGGCAGGCGCTCGCCTCCTCCATGGTGGCGCTGGTGGGCATCGTGCTGCTGTCCGTGCCGTTCGTGGTGGCCGCCGCCTTCGGCGCCCTGTGGGTGTGCGCGTTCGCCCCCTTCTACGGTCTGCTCGCCGAGGTGCTCGGCCGCAGGCTCGGCTCGAAGATCGGCTACGCTCGGTTGCCCGAAGTGCTCGCGGCGGTGTCGAAGCCCACGTGAGCAATGGTCTAGTCCAGTGGGCGAGACCGGTATTCAGCGGTTCTGGGTGACTCTGTACGCTTCGAAGCATGACTGACCAGGGCTTTGAGCATCGCAGCGCTGCCGTGACCGAGATGCCGGACGAGCTGCGCCGCGACGTGCGGTTGCTCGGAAAGTTGCTCGGACAGGTCATCGCCGAGCAGGGTGGCGAGGACCTGCTCGCCGACGTCGAACGCCTCCGCAAAGCGGTCATCGCCGCTCGTAGAGGAGAGGTGTCGAGCGACGAGATCGCCGCCATGGCGGCCGGCTGGGAGATCGACCGCGCCGTCGAGGTCGCCCGCGCCTTCACCTGTTACTTCCACCTGGCCAACCTGGCCGAGGAGCACTACCGCATCCGCATCCTGCGCGAACGCGACACCGGCGACCACGTACTGCGCGAGTCGCTGGCCGAGGCCGTGCACGAGCTCGGCCAGGAACGGGTCGCCGAGCTGGTCGAGGAGCTGGAGCTGCACCCCGTCCTGACCGCCCACCCCACCGAGGCGCGCCGTCGCGCCGTCGTCACCGCCATCCAGCGCGTCAGCGGCCGGCTCACCGACTACAACGCGCCCGGCCGCGGCGCCGCCGAACGCGCCGAGGACACCCGCCGCCTGCTGGAGGAGATCGACCTCCTCTGGCGTACGGCCCAGCTCCGCAACACCAAGCTCGACCCGCTCGACGAGGTGCGCACCGCGATGGCCGCCTTCGACGAGACGCTGTTCCGGGTGGTGCCACAGGTCTACCGCTCGCTGGACGCCGCGCTCAGCGACGCGACCGGCACCCGCCCGCCGCTGGCCAGGCCCTTCATCCGCTACGGGAGCTGGATCGGCGGTGACCGCGACGGCAACCCCAACGTGACCTCCAAGGTCACCCGCGAGACCGTCCAGATCCAGTCCGAGCACGTGCTCACCGCGCTGGAGACCGCCTGCTCCCGGATCGCCCGCACGCTCACGGCCTCCGCCCAGTTCGCCCCCGCCTCACCGGAGCTGCGCGCCGCGCTGGCCGCCGTCGTCGACGCCCACCCCGAGATCGTCTCCGAGCTGGCCACCCGCTCCCCGCAGGAACCGCACCGGCAGTGGATGCTGTTCGTGGCCACCCGCATCGCCGCCACCCGCCGCCGTAACCTCGACCTGGGTTACCGCGCCCCCGCCGAGCTGCTCGCCGACCTGCGGCTGGCCCAGGAGTCGCTGTCCCAGCACGCCGTACGGCAGGCGTACGGAGAGCTGCAGCACCTCATCTGGCAGGTGGAGACGTTCGGCTTCCACCTGGCCGAGCTGGAGGTCCGCCAGCACTCCCAGGTCCACGCGGCCGCGCTGGAGGAGCTGCGAGCCGGCGGCGAGCTGTCCGAGCGCACCGAGGAGGTGCTGGCCACGATCCGGGTCATCGCCTGGATCCAGGAGCGCTTCGGCGTCACCGCCTGCTCCCGCTACGTGGTCTCCTTCACCCGCTCGGCCGACGACGTCGCCGCCGTCTACGAGCTCGCCGGCCACGCTCTCGGCTCGCGCGGTGTCGTCCTGGACGTGGTCCCGCTGTTCGAGTCGGGCGAGGACCTGGCCAACTCCCCGCGCGTGCTCGCCGGCATGCTGGAGATCCCGCAGATCCAGCAGCGCCTCGCCGACACCGGCAGACGCCTGGAGATCATGCTCGGCTACTCCGACTCGGCCAAGGAGCTCGGCCCGGCCGCCGCCACCCTGCGCCTGTACGAAGCGCAGGAGCAGCTCACCGCCTGGGCCGCCGAGCACGACGTCAAGCTGCGCATGTTCCACGGCAGGGGCGGCGCGCTCGGCCGAGGCGGCGGCCCCGCCAACCGCGCCGTGCTAGCCCAGGCCCCCGGCTCGGTGGCCGGCCGCTTCAAGGTCACCGAACAGGGCGAGGTCATCTTCGCCCGCTACGGCCACACCGAGATCGCCCGCCGCCACATGGAGCAGGTCACCAACGCCGTGCTCATGGCCTCGTCCCCCACGATCGGCTCCCGCACCGCCGCGGCCGCCGACCGTTTCCGCTCCCTCGCCGAGCAGGTCGCCTCGGCCTCGGAGCAGGCGTACCGCGCCCTGACCGAGGCCCCCGGCTTCCCCGAATGGTTCGCCCTGGTGAGCCCCCTGGAAGAGATCGGCTCCCTGCGCCTCGGCTCCCGCCCCGCCCGCCGCGGCCTCGGCGCCCCCCGCTCGCTCGACGACCTGCGGGCCATCCCCTGGGTCTTCGCCTGGGCCCAGACCCGCGTCAACCTCCCCGGCTGGTACGGCCTCGGCACCGGCCTGGCCGCGGCCGACTCCCTGGACGAACTGCGCGCGGCCTACGCCGAATGGCCGCTGTTCAACGCCCTGCTGGACAACGCCGAGATGTCCCTGGCCAAGACCGACCGCTCGATCGCCGAGCGTTACCTGGCACTCGGCGGCAGGAAGGACTTCGCCGACCAGGTCCTGCAGGAGTACGACCTCACCCGCACCCTGGTGCTCAAGGTGACCGGGCACCGGCGCCTCCTGGAGAACCGCAAGGTCCTCTCCCGCGCCGTCCAACTCCGCGACCCGTACGTGGACGCCCTCTCCCACCTGCAGCTACGCGCCCTGACGGCCCTCCGCACCGGCGACCCGTCGGAGCACGAACGCGACCGGCTGTCGACACTCCTCCTGCTGTCGGTCAACGGCGTGGCAGCGGGCCTGCAGAACACGGGCTGACCAGCGGCGGCCGGCCGGCGTCACCTCCAGTTCGTCAGCCGGCGCAGCCCGTACCCCAAAGAGCAGCAGCCCGTGAACCACGCCGATGACGAACAGAGCGAGGCAGCGCCGCAGGGTACGGGCCCGCACGCCCGCCCCCGCAGGTCAGCACGTGGTCACCTGTTCCGGCAACGACCTTGGTCTGCCTGCCAGGTCCGATAGCGTATGGACTGGCGTTCCGGCAGCGGTGGACGCTGCGCGTGAGCTATGTCAGGCGCCGATGAGAGGGCAGATCGACGTGACCCGCCGTACGTACATCACAGTGTCCGCCGGGTAGGAGACGACCGTGTACATCAGCGAGATCAAGGTCTCCGGAATACGGGGCTTCTCCGGGAAGCGCGATGTCGACCTGCGCCTGACCCGGCCAGATGGCACTCATGCCGGATGGACCGTCATGGCGGGTCGGAACGGCTCGGGCAAGACGACGCTGCTGCGTGCGATCGCGCTGGCCATGGCGGGACCGACCGTCGCGCACAGCGTGGTCACTGACTTCGCGGACTGGATCTCCGCAGGGGTTCATGACGGAGTCATCGCGGCGGAGATCGTCCAGGACCGGACCTGGGATCGCTTCAGCGGAGGCGATGTGCCGTCGAGGGACCGCCTGGAAGCGCGGCTTGAATGGTCACGCGAGGTGGTCGAGGACACTGATCGGTATGGGCGGGAACCTCTGCTCAGCAGTGAAAGTTATGAGGCGGTTTTCGGGCCGTGGGCGCGTAATCCGCGTGGCTGGTTCTTCGTCGGTTACGGGCCTTTCCGTCGGCTGACCGGCGGCTCCTCCGAAACCCAGCGTCTCATGGTGAGTACCGGGCCCGTCTCAAGGATGGCGAGTCTTTTTCACGAGGACGCTTCACTCGCGGAGAGCGTCAGCTGGCTGATCGATCTGCATCTGCGGCAACTGGAAGGGCGACCGGGCGCGGCGGAGTTGCTGAGTTTCGTCATCGCGCTGCTCAACGACGGACTGCTTCCCGACGGATTCCGGGTGGAGCGAGTCGACAGCGACGGTCTATGGGTCAGACGGGACGGTCACGTCATCGCCCTACGAGAAATGAGCGACGGCTATCGTACGGTCACCGCGCTCGTTCTCGATCTGGTGCGGCATATGGAGCAGGTCTATGGCGACAAGCAGGGAAGCAGGGTTGCCGGCAAGCACGCGTATCGACCTGATCAGCCGGGCGCTGGAGAGGATCGGCCTCGTTTCCATCTGCCTGGTGTGGTCCTCATCGACGAGGTGGACGCGCACCTCCATGTGAGCTGGCAGAAGAAGATCGGCGGATGGCTCACGGAGCGTTTCCCGGCCGTGCAGTTCATCGTGACGTCGCACAGCCCCTACATTTGTCAGAGTGCCGACCCCGGCGGGTTGATCCGGCTCGCGGGACTTGACGAGGAAGCGCCCCCCAGAGTCGTCGGAAAGGCTCTGTACCAGCGGATCGTCAAGGGCAGCGGTGACGATGCTCTTCTGACCGAGCTGTTCGGCATGGACTCTCTCTACTCCGACGAGGCCGAGAAACAGCGGCAGCGGCTTGTCGTGCTTGAGCGGGCGATACTGGACAACACCGCCTCCACCGAGGAGGAGCATGAGTACGAGGTCCTGCGTGAGGAGCTGAAGAGCTCTCTGACCACCAGGGTGAACGAAGTCGCAGCGAGTTTGACCGAGCCGTCGTGATTCCTGTTCATCGTCCGGCGCTGCCCTTCGATCTGACGGATCGGCTCCGAGTCGCCACCGAGAAGTTGTCCGCCGATCAGGCGGATACCGCGTTGGCGCGTAAGCGGTGGAAATCCGCCGACGGCATAAGGAGTCAGGTCAGAGCGCGCCTCGAAACCATGGTCGTGGGGATCAAATCCTGTATGTACTGCGGTGATCACTTGAGCGCCGACATTGACCACTTCGAGCCGCTAGCAGAGGCTCCGCTCCGGGCCTTCGACTGGCTCAATCATTTCCTGGCCTGCTCACACTGCAACAGTCACGAGAAACGAGATCGCTTTCCACGTGACCACGAGGGCTGTCCGATGCTCGTCGATCCGTCCAGTGAAGATCCACACGACCATCTCGTTCTCAGACTCGCCACTGGAAAATATGAGGCGCTGACGCCTCGGGGTGAAGAGACCATCGCTGTCTTCGGTTTGAACCGGCAGGATCTGGAAAACGCACGGATCTCTGCGTTCGACTGCATGTGCGCCGTGCTGCGGGACCGCTCTCGAGCGCTTCAGGCCGGCCAGGCGGCAAGGGCGGACAGGCTGACGAGAGCGCTATGCGACCAGCCGTTCGTCGATGTTCTCTACACCATGCTCCGCCATCGTCATCATCCTCGTGCGGCACTGGTCCTCGACGGTCAGGAAGTGGTCGACGCCCTCGCGGACCCGAGCCTGCACCTGTGGCCTCAGGTCACGTGTGAGAACTGACGGTCACAGTCGTGCCGGGTAGGAGGTTTCGCTGGTGAGGCTCGGGGTCTCGTCGGCGAAGGTGATCATCAGGTAGCGGCCGTTCGAGTAGCTGACCACTGGGCGCTGGAGCATCTCGCCGACGCGGCGGGCGACCGCCTGGAACAGTTCCACCAGCTCCGGGGTGTCGGCGCTGACCCGGAAGCGGCCGCTGGTGGCCAGGTGCTCGGCGACCAGGGGGGCGAAGTTCGCCTCGCTCCGGGCCCGCTCCTCCGCGTTGAGGGGGGTGCGTCGGACCGTGGGCTGCTGGGTCATCGCGTGATCTCCTTGTGGGCGCCGGGCTCCCAGCATGCCAGCCGCCGGGGCGATCAGGTGAGGGCGGCGAAGAAGGTGCGGAGGTCCGTGGTCAGGGCGTCGGTGGCCGAGTGGGCGGTGTAGTGGCCGCGCGCCGGGGCGGGGAGGGTGTGCCAGGAGACGATGTTCGCGTGGTCGCGGTTCGCGAACGGCCGGATGGACTTGAAGTCGCCCTCCGCCATGGCCAGGGCCAGGGGCACGGTGGTGGGCTCCGTGGGCTGCTCGGCGCGGGCGTTCTCCCAGTACAGGCGCAGGGCGGAGCCGGCGGTGCCGGTGAGCCAGTGGATGGCGGCGTTCGTCAGGACGAAGTCGTCGTCCAGGTCCTCGTCGAAGAGCTGGGCGAGCCAGCCCACCAGCCCGGCGGGGGAGTCGGCGAGGGCGTGGGCGAGGGTCTGCGGCTGCTGGGAGTGCAGGATGTTGAAGGCGCCCTTCTCCTTCCAGAACCAGTCGAGCACGGCCAGGCCGGCCTGGTCCTCCTCGGTGAGGCCGGCGAACTCGGCCGGGTCGCCGGAGGGGAAGGAGAAGATCTGGGTGACGTGCACGCCGACGACGTGGTCGGGGTCGATCCGGCCGATCTCGGGGGAGATCATCGAGCCGCCGTCGTTGCCGGCCGCGCCGTAGCGCTCGTAGCCGAGGCGGGACATCAGCTCGGCCCAGGCGCGGGCGATGCGCTGGGTGTTCCAGCCGAGCTCCTTGGTAGGGCCGGAGAAGCCGGCGCCGGGAAGCGACGGGATGACCAGGTGGAAGTGCTGGGACAGGGGCTCGATGGCGTTGAGGTACTCGGCGATCGAGCCCGGCCAGCCGTGGGTGAGGATGAGTGGAAGCGCGTCGGGGTTCTGCGAGCGGACGTGCAGGAAGTGGATGTTCTGGCCGTCGATCTCGGTGGTGAACTGGGGGTGGGCGTTGAGCCCGGCCTCCACGGCGCGCCAGTCGAAGCCGTCGCGCCAGCGGGTGACCAGCCGCTTGACCCGCTCGACGGAGACGCCCTGGTCGGCGCCGGGGATCTCGTCGGTGAAGCGGGTCAGGGCCAGGCGGGCCTGGAGGTCGTCGAGGTCGGCCTGAGGGATCTCGACGCGGAAGGGGTGGATCACGGAGGCTCCTAAGTCGGAACGGCTTGTTCTGTTCCAACTATAGCAGAACGGAACGGTTCATTCCACAACAATCCGTTCCCGTCCGGCGTAGACGTTGCAGCCCTCGCCGCGCAGGAACCCGACCAGCGTCATCCCGAACTCCCTGGCCAGGTCGACGGCGAGCGAGGAGGGCGCCGAGACCGCGCACACCGTGGGGATGCCCGCCGCCAGCGCCTTCTGCAAGATCTCGTAGCCGGCCCTGCCGCTGACCATGAGCATGTGGCCGGACAGCGGGAGGCGCTCGCTCAGCCCTGCCCAGCCGACCAACTTGTCCACCGCGTTGTGCCTGCCCACGTCCTCGCGCACCGCCACCCGCGCGCCCTCGGCGGTGAACAGCCCGGCCGCGTGCAGGCCCCCCGTCTTGCCGAACACCCCCTGGGCCCGCCGCAACGCGTCCGGCAGGCCGTACAGGATCTTGGGGGTGATCCGCAGCCCGTCCTCGGGGAGCGGGCGGCAGCGCTCGTGCAGGTTGTCGAGGCCGGCCGCGCCGCAGACGCCGCACGCGCTGGAGGTGACGAAGTGGCGGTCCAGCGCGGGCAGCTCGGGGACCGGGCCACGCAGGCGTACGGTGACCGTGTTGTAGCGGGCCGCGGGCGGCAGGTCCTCGTCGGTGCAGTAGGCGATGGAGGCGATGCCGCCCGGCCGCACCGCGCCCTCGCCGAGCAGGAACCCGGCGGCGAGCTCGAAGTCGTGGCCGGGGGTGCGCATGGTGATGGCGACGGTCCTGTGCCCGCCGCCAGGAGTGGCGAGGCGGACCTCCAGCGGCTCCTCGGTGGCCAGGTCGTCGCGGCGGTCGACGGCCACGGCGCCGGTGAGCCGGCGGACACGCGTGCGGGTAGAAGGGCCGGGGCGCGTATTCGGTGGCTTGCCCACCCTCCCATCTTCCACCGCGGCCCTGAGCTGGGCGTGACCGCCCTCCCGCCTTCCACCGTCGGTTCTGAGCTGGGCGTGACCGGCCAGGAGGTGCGGGAGGATGGACTGGTGTCGCGCTACTCGGATCTGGACCGCCCGCCTCTGTCCGAGGCGGCGCTCAACCGCGCCCTGGTGTGGCCGGGCTCGCTGTGGACCGGGATCACGGTCGTCGACAGCACCGGCTCGACCAACGCCGACCTCGCCGCCGCCGCGCACGGGCAGGGCGGAGCGGGGGAGGGCGCGGTGCTGGTCGCCGAGGAGCAGCTCGCGGGCCGCGGCCGGCTGGGCCGCACCTGGACCGTTCCGGCCCGAGCCGGCCTGACGTTCTCCGTCCTGCTCAGGCCGCCGGTGCCGGCCACCGCGTTCGGCTGGCTGACCCTGCTGTTCGGCGTGGCCGCCGCCTCCGCCGTGCGCCGGCTCGCCGAGGTGGACGTACGCCTGAAGTGGCCCAACGATCTGCTCATCGGCGAGCGCAAGCTGGCCGGCGTGCTCGCCGAGCGCAGTGAGGGCGCGGTGGTCGTCGGCATGGGCCTCAACGTCTCGGTCAGGCAGGAGGAGCTCCCCGTGGAGACGGCCACGTCGCTGGCCATCGAGAAGGCGGCCTGCCTGGACCGCGATCCGCTGCTCAGGGCGGTGCTCAGGGAGGTGGAGGTGCACTACCGCGAGTGGGTGGAGTCCGGCGGCGACGCCGACGCCTGCGGGCTGCGCGCCGCCTACCTGGCGATCTCCGCCACGGTCGGCCGCCAGGTCAGGGTCGAGCTGCCGGGTGGCGCGGCGCTCGCCGGGCAGGCCACCGGCATCGACGCCGCCGGCCACCTCCAGGTGGTGGCGGGCGGCGTGACGTCGACGCTGAGCGCGGGTGACGTCGTGCATGTTCGGCCGACGGCATAGCCCTCGGGGACGACTGGGTGGCACCATTTGCCCATGACCATTCCCGACCATCATCTGACGCAGGGTGAGCGGCGCGTGCGCTCCTTCAACCCTCATTGGAAGCGGCTCATCGTCCCCTTCGTCGCCCTCGTCCTCATCGCCGGTGGCGCGGGTGCGGCGATCTACTTCATCCCGGGTGCTTGGGAGTACTCCTTCTACGCAAGGATCGCGGTCGGCGTCATCGCGCTGCTCCTGCTGACGATCTGGTCGTTCGTCCCCTACCTGCAGTGGAAGAACACCGGCTACGTGCTCACCACGCACCGCTTCACGATCAACACCGGGGTGCTCAACAAGTCGACGGACGAGATCCCGATGGCCAAGGTCAACACCGTGAGCTCCGACCAGACCTTCGCCGAGCGGATGCTCGGCTGCGGCACGCTGGTCGTGGAGTCGGCGGGCGACCGGGGCCAGATCGTGCTGCGCGACATCCCCAAGATCCAGGACGTCCGCATGGATCTGTTCCGCCTGGTGGAAGACGCCTCCGACGGCGAGCCCGACAACCACTGAGGTTTCGGCGTGGTGCGGCCTCATGTCTTGCGGAGATCACCGCTCTGACCCAAGATGGCTGCCATGCCGTACGAAGTGCAGGGCGTCATCGCCCGGGGCAAGGGCCAGGAAGTTTCCATCGAGACGGTGATCGTGCCGGATCCGGGTCCCGGCGAGGCGGTGGTGAACGTCCAGGCCTGCGGGGTCTGCCACACCGACCTGCACTACCGGGAAGGCGGGATCAACGACGAGTTCCCGTTCCTGCTCGGGCATGAGGCCGCGGGCACGGTGGAGGCGGTCGGCGAGGGCGTCACCGGGCTGGAGCCGGGTGACTTCGTCATCCTCAACTGGCGGGCCGTGTGCGGCCAGTGCCGGGCGTGCCTGCGCGGTCGGCCGTGGTACTGCTTCGCCACCCACAACGCCACCCAGAAGATGACCCTGGCGGACGGCACCGAGCTCTCACCCGCGCTGGGCATCGGCGCGTTCCTGGAGAAGACGCTGGTCGCCGCCGGGCAGTGCACCAAGGTGTCGGCCGAGGCGCCCGCGACGGTGGCCGGGCTGCTGGGCTGCGGCGTGATGGCCGGGATCGGGGCCGCCATCAACACCGGCGGCGTCACCCGCGGCGACACGGTGGCGGTCATCGGCTGCGGCGGGGTCGGCGACGCGGCGATCCTCGGCGCGTCACTGGCCGGCGCGTCCAAGATCATCGCGGTGGACCTGGACGACCGCAAGCTGGAGTGGGCGCGCGGGTTCGGCGCCACCGACGTCGTCAACTCCGGCGCGAGCGACCCGGTCGAGGCCATCCGCGACCTCACCGGCGGCCACGGCGCCGACGTGGTGATCGAGGCGGTGGGCCGCCCCGAGACCTACAAGCAGGCCTTCTACGCCCGCGACCTGGCCGGCACCGTCGTCCTGGTCGGCGTGCCGACCCCGGAGATGCGGCTGGAGCTGCCGCTGCTCGACGTGTTCGGCCGCGGCGGCTCGCTCAAGTCGTCGTGGTACGGCGACTGCCTGCCCAGCCGCGACTTCCCGATGCTCATCGACCTGTTCCTGCAGCACCGGCTGCCGCTGGACAAGTTCGTGACCGAGACGATCGCGCTCGACCAGGTCGAGGAGGCGTTCGCCAAGATGCACCGCGGTGACGTGCTGCGCTCGGTGGTGGTCCTCTGATGATCGACAAGGTCGTCACGTCCGGCACGTTCTCGCTCGACGGCGGCACATGGGACGTCGACAACAACGTCTGGCTGGTGGGCGACGCGCGCGAGGTGGTCGTCATCGACGCCGCGCACGACGCCGGGGCCATCGCCCAGCGGGTGGGCGGGCGCGAGGTCAAGGCCATCGTCTGCACCCACGCGCACAACGACCACATCAACGCGGCGGCCGAGCTCGCCGAGCTGACCGGCGCGCCGATCCGGCTGCACCCCGCCGACGAGGTCCTGTGGTCTCAGGTGTACGGCGACAGCGTGCCGTACGTCCCCCTGACCGACGGCGAGAAGATCGAGACCGGCGGGATCTCCCTGGAGGTGCTGCACACCCCCGGCCACGCGCCGGGGGCGGTCTGCCTGTACGCGCCCGAGGTGTGCGTGCTGTTCAGCGGCGACACGCTGTTCAAGGGCGGCCCGGGGGCGACCGGGCGCTCCTACTCGTCGTTCGGCACGATCATCGATTCGATCAGGGACCGGCTGCTGACACTGCCCGCCGAGACGGTCGTGCACACCGGGCACGGTGAGTCGACGTCGATCGGGGTCGAGGCTCCGCATCTGGAGGAGTGGCTCACGCGCGGGCACTGAGCTGGGGGTTTGTGGATCTGTGGCGTATCTGACATAGGCAAGCCTTACTTAAGTAAGCTATGTTAGGTATGCCTTACCAAAGATCCCCTGCTTCCGAGAGGCCGGCCCCCGAATGTACGTGTGCGTGTGCCGCGCCGTCACCGAGAACGACGTCCACGATTGCATCGCGAGCGGGGCCACCAGCGCCAAGCAGGTTCGCGACACCACGGGGGCCGGCGGGGACTGTGCCACTTGTGTGCGGAAGATCTGTGCAATCCTGAAAAGGTCTCAGGAACTGACCACCGCATAGCACAAGGGGCCCGTTCATGCAGGGCGACAAGCAGATCATCGAGCTGCTCAACGAGCAGCTGACGGCCGAGCTCACGGCGATCAACCAGTACTTCCTGCACGCCAAGATGCAGCAGAACTGGGGATACACCAAGCTCGCCGACTATACCCGCGACGAGTCGATCGACGAGATGCGTCACGCCGAACGCCTCACCGACCGCATCCTCTTCTTGGAGGGGCTGCCCAACTATCAGCGGCTCGGCACCCTGCACATCGGCCAGACGGTCCGTGAGCAGCTCCGTGCCGACCTGGAGGTCGAGCTCTCGGTGGTGCAGCGGCTGCGGCCGGGCATCGAGCTGATGAGGGAGAAGGGCGACGTGACCTCGGCCCGGATCTTCGAGGAGATCCTGGAGGACGAGGAGAAGCACATCGACTATCTCGAAACCGAGCTGGGCCTCATGGAGACCCTGGGCGAGCAGCTCTACCTCGCCCGCTACGCCGAGCCGCCGTCCGGGGACTGACGTCCCGCCCGCCGCCCGTCCTGTTTGGAGCGTCATCGCGCTCTTTCAGGCGGGCTGACGTGCTTTCGGCCCCCCCGACACACCCGACACGGCCCCCGACACACCCGGCGCGCCCCCGACACGCCCGGCACGCCCGGCGGCGGGATCGGGCATGCCACCACCGGGCATGGTCACGTATTGCTTTTCCCCCCGATGATCGCGGTAATTTAATCACGACTAACCGATGTTTAGCCGTGTTTGGCCAGGTCAATGGATAGGTCAACGACGAGTCAAACCGTGCGCTGTGCCCGGGAAACGATCCTCTAAGGTCCTACGATCGCTTCATGACCTGCGTACTTCTCGCCGAGGATGACACCTCGATTTCCGAGCCGCTCGCGCGTGCGCTGCGCCGAGAGGGCTATCAGGTTGAGGTGAGCCCCGACGGCCCGCAGGCCCTGGAGAGGGCTCTGTCGGGGGGCATCGACCTCATCGTTCTTGACCTTGGCCTGCCTGAGATGGACGGCCTGGAGGTGGCCCGCCGGATCCGTGCCGAAGGGCACGGCACCCCGGTGCTGATCCTCACCGCCCGCGTCGACGAGGTTGACACCGTCGTCGGCCTCGACGCCGGCGCCGACGACTACGTCACCAAGCCGTTCCGGCTTGCCGAACTACTGGCCAGAGTGCGGGCACTGCTGCGCCGCGGCACCTCGGAGACCCCGGTGGTCCAAGGGGTCCGCATCGACGCCGACTCCCGCCGGGCCTGGATGGGAGAGAAGGAGCTGCACCTGACCACCAAGGAATTCGACCTGCTCAGAGTTCTGGTCCGCGACGCGGGCAAGGTAGTCACCCGCGAGCAGATCATGAGGGAGGTGTGGGACACCAACTGGTGGGGCTCCACCAAGACACTCGACATGCACATCTCGTGGCTGCGCCGCAAACTGGGCGACGACGCGGCCAAGCCTCGATACATCACCACCGTCCGAGGAGTCGGCTTCCGCTTCGAACGCGAGTAGGCATGCGCCGACGACTGCTCTCCTCCACCCTGGTCGTCGCCGCCATCGCCGTCCTGCTGCTCGGGGTGCCGCTCGGCATCGTGGTCAGCCGGCTGATCGTCGACGAGGCCGCACAGGAGCTCAGGGCGGAGGCGACCCGCCTGGTGGGGGAGGTCGAGTACGCCCGCATTCAGGAGACGCCGCTCGATCCCAAGCAGCTGGAGCAGAAATATCCGGACCGGTACATACAGATATTCGAACGAGGCAACCCTCCCAAGGCCACCATCGTCGGCGCCCCGCCGTCTTCCGGGGAGCAGATGACGGAGGACGCCGAGTCCGACAGCGGCATCTTCGTCCGGGTGAGCCGTGACCGGGCCCAGATCGAGCAGGACGTCTACGCCCGCCTGCTGCTGATCGTGGCCCTGGCGGTCGCGGCTCTCGCGGTGGCGGTGGGACTGGCCATCGTGCAGTCCCGCCGGCTCACCCTGCCCCTGCTGGACCTCGCCGGGATCGCCGAACGGCTCGGCTCGGGTGAGGCCCGGCCGAGCAAGCACCGCTACGGCATCCCGGAGCTGGACCAGGTCGCCGAGGTCCTGGACCGCAGCGCCACCCGCATCTCCGACCTGCTCACCCGCGAACGCGAGTTCGCGACCGACGCCTCCCACCAGCTCCGCACCCCGCTGACCGGGCTCACCATGCGGCTGGAGGAGATCGTCGCGGCCTCCGACCACCCCGAGGTGGTGCGGGAGGAGGGCGAGGCGGCCATCGTGCAGGCCGAGCGGCTGACCGCGGTGATCGACGAGCTGCTCGCGGCGGCCCGCAGGCAGCGCCACGCCCAGGCGGAGCCGGTCGCCATCGACGAGGTGCTCATCCAGCAGGTGACCGAGTGGCAGCCGGTCTTCCGCGGCGTGGGCCGCACGCTGGTGCTCGCGGGCACCCGCGACCTCAAGGCGCTGGCCACCACCGGAGGGTTCGGCCAGGTCATCGCCACCCTGCTGGAGAACTCCCTGCGCCACGGCGCCGGCACCGTCACGGTGGCGACGACCTGCGGCGACAACTACGTGGTGATCGAGGTCTCCGACGAGGGCGCGGGCATCTCGGACGACCTGGCGCCCAAAGTCTTCGAGCGCAGCGTGAGCGGGGGCGGCGGCACCGGTCTCGGCCTGACGCTCGCCCGCGCCCTGGCCGCCGCGGACGGCGGACGGCTGGAGTTGGTACGGCGGCGCCCCGCGAAGTTCGCACTCTTCCTGCGACCGGCCGACGACAACGGCCGGAACCGGGTGGTCAGCGGTCCTGCCTGATCCCGGCCTCGGGCAGCTCCACCGGGATCGGCGTGGTCGCCTCCAGGAACACCCACTTCTTGTACGACCAGAAGCGGAACAGCGTGCCCAGGCCGACCCCGACGATGTTGGCGATGTTGAGGCTGACCGCGTCGTCCATCTTCAGGGTGTAGGTGGTGAAGCCGATCACCAGCAGGCCGAACAGCAGGGCGATGCCGTTGAGCAGGAAGAACAGGAAGTATTCGCGCCGAAGCCCGCTCTGCTCGCGGTGCCGGAAGGTCCAGAAGCGGTTGCCCGCGTAGGCGAAGGACGCCGAGATGACCGTGGCCAGCACCTTGGAGGTGAGCGGCCCCCAGTCGAGGACCAGCAGGAACAGGTTGTACATGCCGGTGTCGATCACGAACGCGGCGGCGCCGATGGTGCCGAACTTGGTCAGCTCATGGACCAGATCCGCGAACCGCTGGTAGAGGCTTTTCAGGAACCGCACGTCTCCTACTCGGCCCTTCCCTTAGACACGACTTCAGCGTACCGGGGTACCTTACTGCCCCGGGTGGCCGCCACGAACACATGCCGGAATCTCGCTCGAACCCTCCTGGAAGCGGACGGGTATGCTCACCTTACGTGAACGCATACAGCCCCATCGGACCGGTCGTCGGCGTGGTTGGCGCCGGCCAGCTCGCCAGGATGACCCAGCAGTCCGCCATCGCCCTCGGCATAGAGCTCCGCGTGCTGGCGGGCGCGCCTGACGAGAGCGCCGCCCGGGTGATCGTCGACACTCGCCTCGGCGACTACCGTGACCTGTCCGACCTGCGCGATTTCGCCAAGGGCTGCGACGCGATCACGTTCGACCACGAGCACGTCCCCACCGAGCACATCAGGGCCCTGGCGGCCCACGGCGTCCAGGTGCACCCGGGCGCCGACGCGCTCGTGCACGCCCAGGACAAGGCGGTCATGCGCGAGCGGCTGACCTCGATCGGCGCGCCGTGCCCGGCCTGGGCCCGCGTGTCCGACGCGGAGGAAGCGGTCGCGTTCGCCGCCGAGCACGGCTGGCCGGTGGTGCTCAAGGCCGTCCGGGGCGGCTACGACGGCCGCGGCGTCTGGATGTGCCGCACCGAGGCCGAGGTCGCCGAGGCGTTCGCGGCCGGGATCCCGCTGATGGCCGAGGCCTTCGTGCCGTTCGAGCGCGAACTGGCCGTGCTCGTCGCCCGCTCGCCGCACGACCAGGGCGTCAGCTACCCCGTCGTGGAGACGGTGCAGCAGGACGGCATCTGCGTCGAGGTGCTCGCCCCGGCCCCCGGGCTCGACCCCGAGGAGGCCGCGCAGGCCCAGCGCCTGGCGCTGAACATCGCGCACGAGCTCGGCGTGACCGGGCTGCTGGCGGTGGAGATGTTCCAGACGGCCGGCGGGCTGCTGGTCAACGAGCTGGCCATGCGCCCGCACAACAGCGGCCACTGGACGATCGAGGGCGCGCTCACCTCCCAGTTCGAGCAGCACCTGCGCGCCGTGCTCGACCTGCCGCTCGGCTCGCCCACGATGACCGCGCCGGTCGTCGTCATGGCCAACCTGCTCGGCGGCGACGACCCGGACCTGTTCAAGCGCTACGAGCACGTGATGGCCCACGACCCGGCCGTCAAGGTGCACTTCTACGGCAAGCAGGTGCGCCCCGGCCGCAAGATCGGCCACGTCACCGCGGTCGGCGACGACCTCGAAGAGGTACGCGCCCGCGCCCGCCACGCCGCCGTCCACCTGACCACCGGGGAGTACGTATGACGATCGGCATCGTGATGGGCAGCGACTCCGACTGGCCGGTGATGCGGGCGGCGGCGGAGGCCGTCGCGGAGTTCGACCTGCCGTTCGAGGTCGACGTGGTCTCGGCGCACCGGATGCCGGCCGAGATGATCGAGTACGGCCGCCAGGCGGCCGGGCGCGGCGTCCAGGTCATCATCGCCGGGGCGGGCGGCGCGGCGCACCTGCCCGGCATGCTGGCCTCGGTGACGCCGCTGCCGGTCATCGGCGTGCCCGTGCCGCTGAAGTACCTCGACGGGATGGACTCCCTGCTGTCGATCGTCCAGATGCCCGCCGGGGTGCCGGTCGCGACCGTCGCCGTCGGCGGCGCCCGCAACGCCGGGCTGCTGGCCGTACGCATCCTCGCGGCCAGTGACGCGGGGCTGCGCGCCCGCATGGAGGAGTTCCAGGTGCGGCTGAAGGAGCAGGCCCACGCCAAGGGCGAGCGCCTGCGCGCGGAGGCCGCCACGCTGGCCTCGGCGGGCTGACCGGCTCTTCTCGGCGGCGGTGGGTAGGACTAGCGTGACCGCTGTGCACCCGGTGATCGAAGCTCACGCTGCCCGCATCCGCGCCGTCGACCCGCTGGCCGGAGGGCAGGACGGGCTGCCCGCCCCCGGCCCGAACGAGGGTGCGATCGAGGTCGTGGACGGTCTCGGCCTGACCTCGGTGGACCGGCTCGACCCCGGCGCGATGAACGCCACCTGGAGCCCGCTGATCGTGCACCGCCTGTGGGGCCGGGCCGGCGGTCGTGACCCCGAGGCGGCGCTGGGCGCGCTGCTCGACCAGTGGCTGGCCGGTCTCGGCGGCGAGCGGGGCCCTGACAAGGCGCTGGCGGTGCAGTGGCCCAGCCGCGACACCGCCGCCGTCCGCGCCCTGACGCTGCGCGGCTTCGCCCCCATGGTGGCGACCGCCGCCAGGGTGCGCGGCGCGGCGCCGAGCGGCCCGCCGGCCGCCGCGAGCCGCGTGCGGATGCGCGCCGCCGTCCCCGCCGACATGGCGGTCGTCGCGCGCCTGTACGAGGCGCTGGTGGCCTATGACGCCCAGTTCGGGTGGGTCACCATGCGATCGTCGACCCGGGCCAGGATCGTCGAGAGCCTGGCGCCCGTGCTGCGCGGGGAGGGCTCGTGGTGCTGGGTGGCGGAGGTGGACGGCGCGGCGGCGGGCATCGTCATGGTGGAGCCGCCGACGCTGGCGCGGTGGATCGCGCCGGCGGTCAGGAGCGCGCCGGTCGCCTACCTGAGCGCGATGTACGCCGACCCGGCCGTCCGCGGGCAGGGGGTCGGCGCGGCGATGGCGGCCGCGGCGCACACGCACATCGAGGCCGCGGGCGTGGCGACGACGGTGCTCCACCATGCCGTGCCCAATCCGCTGTCGGCGCCGTTCTGGGCACGGCAGGGCTACCGGCCGGTGCTCACCCAGTGGGTGCGCCACCTGCCGCCTCGATGAGCCGGCTGCTCGCCGTACAGGAGGTGCTTTTGCCTTTTGGGGTGTTTGTGCGGACAGGTGCTACGGGCGGCCGAGTGCGCGGTAGTGCCAGCCCGCAGACCGCCACGCCTCGGAGTTGAGGGCGTTGCGGCCGTCGACGATCCTGCGGGTGGCGACGACCGCGCCCAGCTCCTCGGGGTCGAGGTCCACGAACTCCTGCCACTCGGTCAGCAGCAGCACCACGTGCGCGCCACGGACCGCCTCGATGGCGGAGTCACCGTACTTGAGCTCGGGGTGGGCCTTGCGGGCGTTGTCGAGGGCGATCGGGTCGTAGACGGTGACCTGGCCGCCCTGGTGGCCGATCGTGACCGCCACGTCGAGTGCGGGGGAGTCGCGGATGTCGTCGGAGTTGGGCTTGAAGGCGGCGCCGAGCACGCCCACGGTGCAGCCGTGGAAGGAGCCGCCGGCCAGCTCACGGGCCAGGTCCACCATGCGGGCGCGGCGGCGCATGTTGATCATGTCCACCTCGCGCAGGAACGTCAGCGCCTGGTCCGCGCCGAGCTCGCCCGCGCGTGCCATGAACGCCCTGATGTCCTTGGGCAGGCAGCCGCCGCCGAAACCGAGGCCCGGATTGAGAAAACGACCGCCGATGCGGTCGTCGTAGGAAAGGGCCAGCGATAGCTGCTGCACGTCGGCGTGGGCCGCCTCGCACACCTCGGCCATCGCGTTGATGAAAGAGATCTTGGTCGCGAGGAAGGAGTTGGCGGCCGACTTGACCAGCTCGGCGGTGGGGAAGTCGGTGACGACCACGGGCACCTCGCCCAGCGGCTCGTACACCTCGCGCAGCACCTTCTCGGCCCGCTCGGTGCGGACGCCGAGCACGATGCGGTCGGGGTTGAGCGTGTCCTGCACGGCGAAACCCTCACGCAGGAACTCGGGGTTCCAGGCCAGCTCGGCCTGCGCGCCCGCCGGAGCGAGCTGGACGAGCATCTCCGCCAGCCGGCCCGCGGTGCCCACCGGCACCGTCGACTTGCCGACGACCAGGCACTCGCGATCCAGGAAGGGGGCCAGCGACTGGATGGCGTTGTCCATGTAGGAGACGTCCGCGGCGTACTCACCGCGTTTCTGAGGAGTGCCCACGCAGACGAAGTGCACGTCTCCGAAGGCGGCGACCTCTTCGTAGGAGGTGGTGAAGCGAAGGCGCCCGGATTCGATCCCCCGGCGCAGCACCGGCTCCAGACCGGGCTCATGAATGGGGAGGTCACCGCTGTTGAGCCGGCGGATCTTGTCAGCGTCGATGTCAAGACCCAGAACGTCGTAACCGAGGTCCGCCATGCACGCCGCATGGGTGATGCCCAGGTATCCGGTCCCGATCACCGTGAGGCGATATGGCACGAGTGAGCTCCTTCCGATCGCGCAATGCTACCGGCTCCTCGTTACCTCCTTCGTGCCACCTGGCTGTCGGCACAAACGGTACTGTCTGGTAACAAAGTAGTCGGACGTCCTAGTATTCGACGCATGGACTTTCCTCTGTACGCGCCCGCCGAAGAGCACGACATGCTCCGGGAAACGGTCAGGGCCATCGCCGACGAGAAGATCGCCCCGCGTGCCGCCGAGGCGGACGAGACCGGGGAGTTCCCGTGGGACGTCTACAAGGCGCTCGTCGCGGCCGACCTGCACGCCATCCACGTGCCCGAGCAGTACGGAGGAGCCGGGGGCGACGCGCTGGCCGCCGTGATCGTGATCGAGGAGGTGGCACGGGCCTGCGCCTCGTCCTCGCTGATCCCCGCGGTGAACAAGCTCGGCACGGTCCCGCTGCTGCTGTCGGCCTCGGAAGAGGTGAAGGCGCGTTACCTGGCGCCGGTGGCCCGGGGTGAGGCGATGTTCTCGTACGCCCTCTCGGAGGCGGAGGCCGGCTCGGACGCCGCCGCGATGAAGACCCGCGCGGTACGGGACGGCGACCACTATGTCCTCAACGGGGCGAAGATGTGGATCACGAACGCGGGCGTGTCGGAGTACTACACCGTGATGGCGACGACGGATCCGTCCGCGGGTGCCCGTGGGATCTCTGCCTTCGTGGTGGAGAAGTCTGACGAAGGCGTGTCTTTCGGGCCCAAGGAGCGGAAGCTCGGCATCAGGGCGTCGCCGACCCGTCAGGTGATCCTCGACGACGTACGGATCCCCGAGTCGCGGCTGGTCGGCGAGCCGGGGACCGGGTTCAAGACCGCCCTGGCGACCCTGGACCACACCCGGGTGACCATCGCCGCCCAGGCCCTGGGGATCGCCCAGGGGGCGCTCGATTATGCCGTCGGCTATGTCAAGGAGCGTAAGCAGTTCGGGCGGGCGGTGGCTGACTTCCAGGGTGTGCAGTTCATGGTCGCCGACATGGCCATGAAGCTGGAGGCGGCCCGGCAGCTGACCTATCACGCGGCGGCCAAGTCGGAACTCGCCATGCACGGGCAGCCGCAGAAGGACCTGACGTTCCTGTCCAGTGCGGCGAAGTGCGCGGCCTCGGACGCGGCCATGGAGATCACTACGGACGCGGTGCAGCTGCTGGGCGGGTACGGGTACACGCAGGACTTCCCGGTGGAGCGCATGATGCGCGATGCGAAGATCACCCAGATCTACGAGGGCACGAACCAGATCCAGCGCATGGTGATGGCCCGGCAGTTGTTCAAGTAGGGAGGCGGGGTCTGCTGAACAGGTTTCGCCGCTCTGCACCCACCCGTTGACCGTCTGCGGGGTGGGCCGTCTACGGCCCACCCCGCTTTCCATGGGCTTCGCTGCGCCCAGCTCGCCGGCCAGGCACTGCTCGAAAATCAACGGCAGGTATGCGCAGGTCCGGCCCTGGGCACGGCTTCTGCCCGCTCGCCGAGCAGCGGGAGTTCTCCTCGTGGCACGCCCTCCCGGGTAGAGCCGGTCAAGCCATTCCGCGTGGGGGACGTTTGTTCGTCATTTGTTTTGTTCGGCCGGCGCCACCGACAGCGAACAGGAACGCGGCGATAGACAGACAGCCGACCGCTGCATCTTCCAGTTCAAGGAGGACCGACTCACATGGAGCACTCTCTTCGGCGGCGCCCCCGATCACGGACCCGACTGCGGGCTACCTGCCTGGCGCTATTCGGAGCCGCGGCCATCGCAGCCCCAGTGGCCATTGCGTCCCCGGCCAACGCCGCACCAGCCCCCGCTCGTCTCGTACTCTCCGCGACGTCCACCTTCGTCGCCTACTCGGGGGGCAGCTTCAGCGGAGACTCACAGGGCATCCAGGGCTGTGGGAGCCACACCATCAGGTACCACGGGTCCTACAAGTGGTACGCGAACGGGCAGAGCGGGCACCTGTTCAACAATTCCAATACCAGTGGCGTCCCCCACACCCGACTCGCCTCCGACGATGACGCGGAGTCCCGAAGCGGCTTCGCGTGGAGAAGCATTCTGATCGTCTGCTGATCCCTGATCCTGCCTCGAAAGGACAACCTGGCGCGACAATCCGCTTCATATCGGATTGTCGCGCCATTAGCTCTGAGGTGCCCAGCAGGTTCCGGCAGGCGCGCATGTGCGGTCCTCTGGCGGTCACCTCATAGGTGCGTCAGCGACTCGGCGACCCCGAGGGCTCGGGATCCCGCCGTACGTCACCGGCACTCACCGAAGCCAACGGGCGCGACAGGGCCGGCGGCGCGGCAGAGCACGGTGGCGCCCTTTGCAGTGCTTCTTGCAGCAATGGAAGTGTTCGTGGCGATTCAGCGCTACCCCGCCCCAGCGGCCCGCCTGCACGCATTGAAGCTAGAGGTCGCCACCGCTCGGTCCGCGCCGGTAGAGGCTCGTTGCATGGGGCCAGGTCTTCGGACCTACGGGAAGTGGGTCGCCTGCGCCCGAGACGGACGTAACCAGTATCGGAGATCACCTGAATCAACGAGGGCACCAACCAGATCCAGCACATGGTGATGGCTCGACAGTTGCTGGTTCGGCCTTGTCAGGGGCCTCCAGCGCGTCGTCCACTGCGCACAGCGACCCTGGTTACGCGGCGTTCAGGCCCTGGCGGGGAGTCGCTCCAGGTCATGCGTCATGGTGCGGGAGATGTCGCTCGCTCCAGTGGGACAACGGCTGAAGCGCGGAGATCAGCTCTTCGGCGTCGGGCGTGAGGGCGTACGTGATCTGGACCGGCGTGCTGGGGATCACCGTGCGTTCGATGAGCCCGCGGGCCTGTAGTTGCTTGAGTCGCAGCGTGAGCTGCGGGTCTGAGATGCCCGGCACCATGGCGCGGTACTCCTTGAACCGGCGGGCGCCCCGGGCCCCGGCGAGCAGGATCGGTCCGGTCCAGCGGACTCCGATGATGTCGATCGCGCGCAGGATGCGGTGGCAGCTTTCCTCGTCGACCGGGGTGTCGGGCGGCTTTGTCACTTGCTCAAAGTAAGTAACTTTGGTGGCGTTTGTCAATGCGGATCGGCGGGCGGACACTTTCCCTGACCGACGAAAAGGGAGGTCATCATGACCGCGCAAACCGCGCCAGCGACCCGGCAGGTGGACCGGGTTCTCGACAAGATGGACATCGGTCCGACCCCGATGTCCGATCACAGTGCGTTGATCATCGCGCCGGGCAACAGCGCTTGGACCGATCCATTCCTGGTGATGGGGGAGGAGCTGGTCAACCAGCCGGGGTTCGACTGGCATCCGCACCGTGGGATGGAGACCGTGACCCTGATCCTGGACGGGGCCCTGGAGCACGGCGACAGCATGGGTAACGCCGGTGTGCTCGGACCGGGGGATGTGCAGTGGATGACCGCGGGGCGGGGCATCATCCACCGTGAGGTCGCCGCCCGCTCGGAGCAGGCCCATGTGATCCAGATGTGGGTCAACCTGCCGGCGCGTCAGAAGCTCGTGCCCACCCGCTATCAGGACCTGCGGGCCGGCATGCACGCCGTGCACACCGAGCCCGGTGTGTTGGTCCAGCTGATCTCGGGGGAGACCGGGACGGCGCGCGGGCTGGCGCTCAATCATTGGCCCATTCTGGGCACGCTGATCACACTCGACCCGAGGACCGAGTACCGGCAGGTGCTCGACGGGGACCAGCGCGCGTTCGCGTACGTGATCTCGGGCCGGCTGACGATCGCCGGCCGGACCGTGCACGCCGGGCAGATCGCCTGGTCCGATCCGGTGTCCCGGCCGGGCGACCCGACCACGCTGACCTTGGCCACCGGCGACGGTGACGAACAGACCAAGGTGATGCTGTTCGCCGGGCGGCCCATCGGTGAGTCCGTGTACGCCAGCGGTCCCTTCGTGATGAACACTCGCGCCGAGATCGAACAGGCGTACCGCGATTTCCACTCCGGCAAGTTCGGCGGCATCCCCCGGCACACACGCCTGCCCGCCGGTGCCTGATCGGCTACCCGCTCAGATCGGTCATCGGCGCACCCGATAGCGCAGGTGAAGCACGCGGTCGCCCTGGATCACCACGTCAGGATCCTCCAGCAGGTGCTGGGCGTCGACCGACCCGAAGTAGCGCTTGCCGGACCCGAACACGACGGGTACGACGTCCATGCGCACCTCGTCGATCAGGCCCGCGGCCAGCACCTGGCCGCCGACGTCACCGGCGGCGACCTCGACCGTTCGCTCGCCCGCAAGCTCCTGTGCCTTGGCCATGGCGGCCTCGACGCCGTCGGCGAAGTGGAACGCCGCCTCGGGGTCCCAGCCCTCGGGCATCGGCCGGTGCGACACGACGACCACGTGGTCGATCCCGCCCGGGGGCTTGCCGCCCCAGCCGTCCGTCAGATCGAAGACGTGGCGGCCGACGACCGTGACTCCGATCTGGTCCCAGTACGCCCGGGTGTAGTCGTAGGACGTCTGCGACACCTTCACCTCGCCGGTCTCGTCCAATGGGACGTCACCGTTGGACAACCAGTCGAACAGCGGTCCGGGCTGGTCGTTCTCGTCCGCGACGAAGCCGTCCACCGACACCGAGCTGTACATGACCACCTTGCCCACGGGGCTCTCCTCTGCTTTGGGGTGCCCTCAAATTAGCGTGTCGTGAGCTGTCGCTCTTGTAAGAAATCAATCGGCCGGCAGCGGCCAGCCGTCCAGCGCGTGGCCGGGATGTTCGCGCAGGAACCGCCGCCGGACTTCGACGTACCGGGTCGGCGTGAGCCCGGTGAACGCCCGGAACTCGTGGCCGAAGTGGGCCTGGTCGAAGTAGCCTGCGCCACCGGCGAGGTCGCCCCAGTCGATCGGTCCGGCGGGGTCGATCGCGAACACGGCGGCGGCGAAGCGGTAGGTGCGGGCCAGCCGCTTCGGCGTGACGCCGATGAGCTCCTTGAACCGCTGTGCCAGATGAGTGCTGCTGACACCGGCTGCCACGCACAGGTCGCCGATCGCCACCGCCCCGCTGGTCGCCGCGATGACGCTGCTCGTATGGCGGACCAGCCCCAGGCCGGCGGTCTCGCACAGCCGTCGCATCAGCTCCTCCTCGAGCAGCGTCAGCATCTCGTGCGGGCCGGCCGCCGTGGCCAGCCGGTCGCGCAGCTCAGCGGTGGCTGGGCGGCCCCAGACCTGCTCCACCGTCACCGGCCGGTCACACAGCTCGGCCGCGGGCATCGGCAGGAACGGCGCCGGCCCCCACGGCTTGAAGTGCACGCCGACGGACCGGGTCCGGAGTGGGTAGCTGAACTCGAAGGCGCAGGTGGGCATGGTGACCACGCAGCCGTCGGCGTACTCGGCCGTCTCGATGTCGGTGCCGGCGCGGATGCGGAACGGCGCCCCGAGGTTGACGATGAGCAACGCCGACGGCGCCGGCGGCAGCGTCAGCCGGGCGTACGGCGCCGCGCCCTCCAGGTAGTAGAGGTCGTCGATCAGCCCGTCCAGCGGCGGTCGCGGCACTCTGGACACGTACTCCACGCGTCACAGCATCGCCGATGCGCGGGTGGACCGCCAGGTCGTCGTACGCCGTCAGTCGCGGAACCGAGGCGGGCCACGGCCTCCGCCGCGTCACCGTACGGGCGTGCCCGCCGCCCTCGCGGGAAACTCCTCGATGCCGAGCACCCGCAGCAGCTCCAGCCGCTCGCGGGTCTCGGCGTCCGCCGGGGTGAGCACCAGCAGTTGCTGCCTCTGGTCGGGCGTGATCAGGGTCTCGCAGTCCATGCTCAGGCGGCCCACTCGCGGGTGGAGCAGCGTCTTGCGGTTGGCGCGCCGGACCGCCACCTCGTGCTCGGCCCAGAGCCGGCGGAAGTCGGCGCTCGCGGTCCGCAACCGGTCGACGAGTCCGTCGACCGTGGGGTCGCCGGATCGGCGGCCGGCGGCGGCGCGCAGGTCGGCCACTATCTGGCGGGCCTGATGTTCCTGTTCCTCGGGCGGGTGGACGGCGCGGGCGGCGGGCTCGGTGAACCAGCGGTACACGATGTGGCGCCGGTCGCCGGAGAAGCGGGTGTGGTCGCCCATCAAGAGGAGGGCCGCCCGGTTCTGGGCGAGGACCTCGCCCAGGTCGGACAGCACCGCAGCCGGGGTGTCGCCGAGCAGGTCGAGCATGCGCGTCAGGCCGGCGCGGGCCAGGCGGGCCGCCCCGTCGGCGGGCGGCGGATGGTGGCCGGCCAGGTGGAACAGGTGGTCGCGCTCGTCGTCGGACAGGCGCAACGCCCGGGCCGGCGCGCCGAGCAGCTGGGTGGACGGCCGGCTGCTGCGGCCCTGCTCAAGACGTACGACGTAGTCCACCGACATGCCGGCGAGCATGGCCACCTCTTCCCGGCGCAGGCCGGCGGTGCGGCGGCGCGGGCTGTCGGCGAGGCCCACCTCGGCCGGCCGGATCGCCTCGCGGCGGCGGCGCAGGAAGTCGGCGAGCTGGTCACGGTGCATGGCTTCATCCTGCCGCGCGGCCGGCGAGCCGAGCCAGGGAGCGGCTCTCCCAGGATGAACGCTCCGCTTCCGCCCATCCCGGTCCGGGTTCAGGGTTGGACAGAAATGACATCGGCATCGAGGGAGAATGTGATGCGGCTACGAACCCTGGGCCGCACCGGACCGGCCGTTTCCGCGCTGGGTCTGGGTGCGATGGGTATGTCGGGCGGGTACGGCGCGGCCGACCGCGCGGAGAGTATCGCCACCGTGCACGCCGCGCTGGAGGCCGGCGTCACGCTGATCGACACCGGCGACTTCTATGCCATGGGCCACAACGAGTTGCTGCTCGCCGAGGCGCTGCGCGGCCGGGATCGCGAGACCTACCAGCTGAGCGTCAAGTTCGGCCAGATGCGCGGGCCGGGCTCGGAATTCGGCGGGCAGGACGGCCGTCCCGAGGCGGTGAAGAACTTCCTGGCCTACTCGCTGACCCGGCTGGGCACCGACCACATCGACATCTACCGTCCCGCCCGGCTGGACCGGGCGGTACCGATCGAGGAGACGGTGGGCGCGATCAAGGAGATGGTCGACGCCGGATACGTGCGGCACATCGGGCTGTCGGAGGTCGATGCGGCGACGATCCGGCGGGCGCACGCGGTGCACCCGATCGCCGACCTGCAGATCGAGTACTCGCTGATGTCCCGCGCGGTGGAGGTGGACGTCCTGCCCACGCTGCGGGAGCTCGGCATCGGCCTGACCGCGTACGGGGTGCTCGGCCGGGGCCTCATCTCCGGGCACTGGAGGGCCGGCGACACCGCCGGCCCCGGCGACATGCGTGGCCTCAGCCCGCGCTTCTCCGGCGAGAACGTGGCGCACAACCTCGCCCTGGTGGACGCGCTGCGCGGGGTCGCCGAGGCCAAGGGTTGCACCGTCGCTCAGTTGGCCATCGCCTGGGTTGCCGCACAGGGCGAGGACATCGTGCCGCTGGCCGGCGCCCGCACCCGCGAGCGGCTGGCCGAGGCGCTGCCCGCGATGGACCTGGTCCTCACGGCGGACGATCTCGCCGAGATCGAGAAGGCGGTGCCGCCGGGCGAGGCGAAGGGTGACCGGTACCCGTCCATGTTCATGTCCGACCTCGGCGTGGGCAACTGAGCCCGGCTCTCCCATCAGGCGCCGGCGCCGCCGTCCACCGGCACGATCGCGCCGGTCACCATCGAGGCCCGGTCGCTGAGCAGCCACGCGGCCACCTCGGCGACCTCGCGAGGCTCGGCCATCCGGCCGAGCGGCGTCGATGCTTTGACTTGGTCAAGGATGCCGGGGGTCGCCGCCTCCCACGCGTCCAACATCTCCGTGGCGGTGCCGCCGGGGGTGATGCCGTTCACCCGGATGCCATCACGGGCCCAGCTCACCGCGGCGGTCTGGGTGATGCTGTTGAGCGCGCGCTTCATGGCGCCGTATGCGGGGAGGGCGGGGTTGGCGCGGCGGCTGCCGATGCTGGAGGTGTTCACGATCGCCCCACCGCCGTTGCGTCGCATGAGTGCGGCCTGGGCGGTCATGGCGGTCCAGTGGGAGCGGAAGTTCACGGCGAACTGCTCGTCGATGTCCTCGTCGGTCGTCGTGTCGAGCGGGCCTGGCCGCTGGATCGCCGCGCCGTTGTTGAAGGCGCCGTCGAGCCGGCCGTGCAGCTCTTCGACGCGGTCGACCGCCGCACGGATGCCCGCCCGGTCGGCGAGGTCCAGGGCGACGGAGTCGGCGACGCCGCCGTCGGCGCGGACCTCGGTGACGATGCGGTCGAGGGCGTCGGTGCTGCGGGCGGCGAGCACGACAGCGGCGCCCTCCCGTGCGAAGAGCCGGGCGGCGGCTGCGCCGATGCCGCGGCTGGCGCCGGTGATGAACACGACCTTGCCGGCGAGCAGGCCGATGGGTGCGATGTCGTTGGTCATGACGACAGTGTCAGGCCGGCCTCCAGGCCGGATGCAGGCACAGGCAGTACCAGGATGCGCCGCCGTGCGCCGTGCAGACTGGAGGTATGGACAAACAGGAACTGGGGGCGTTCCTCCGTAGCCGTCGCGAGCGGCTCCGGCCGGAGGACGTCGGCCTCCCCTCGGGCTCGCGACGCCGGACACCAGGCCTTCGCCGCGAGGAGGTGGCGGTCCTCGCGCACATCTCCACGGAGTATTACGTCCGGCTCGAGCAGGGCAGGGCGCCGCGCCCGTCAGGCGCGGTCCTCGCCGGGATCGGAGGCGCCCTGCGGCTCACGGACGCCGAGGCCGATCACCTCCACGTCCTCGCGGGCACCGCGCCGAGCCGTACCGGACTGCACCGGCGCGACGTCCGCCCGAGCATCCTCGCGCTCCTCGAACGGCTGCCGCAGTCGGCCGCCATCGTGGTGTCCGCTGCGTTCGAGGTGCTCGCGTGGAACGATCTCGCGGCCGCGCTCATGGAGAACTTCGCTGAGCTCGCCCCGGCGGACCGCAATCTCGCGCGCCGGGCATTCCTCGCGCCGGCCCGCGCCGAAGCCACGCTGTACGGAATCTCCGACGCCGCGCAGTTCCGGCACAACGTCGTCATGGAGCTCCGGCTCGCCCTCGCCCGGTACCCGTCCGACCCCGCGGTGACCGAACTCGTCGACGAGCTCCGCGCCGGCAGCCCCGAGTTCGCCCGGCTCTGGGAACGGCACGACGTGCAGCCTGCGCCGATGCTCAGGAAGACGTTCCGTCACCCGCTCGTCGGGGAGATCACCGTCGACTGCGACGCGCTCACGCTCACGGACCGCGACCAGCGCCTCGTGCTCTACAGCGCGCCGCCAGGATCCCATGACGCCGAGGCCCTGGCCCTTCTGAACGTCCTTGGCGCCGAGGCCGGTGATTATCTGCGGTAGCAGTCACGCATCACCTGCGGGCCGGCGTTCGATGCTGGTCCGGGCGATGAGGCTGATGAGCGCGCTCAACCGTGCGGTCGGCGGCGCGGCCGATCTGGACGCGAGGCTCAGCGGGTCAGGCGTTGTAACCCCCGTGGGCGTCCAGCACCGCGCCCGTGACGTACGACGCGGCGGGGCTCGCCAGGAAGGCGATCGCCGCGGCGATCTCGTCGGGGTGGCCCATGCGCTGCAGGGACAGGGAGCCGAGCAGGGCCTTGAGCGTCTCGGGGTCCGGCGGCTCCATCCCGCTCTCCATCAGCCCGGCCTCCACCACGTTGGCCGTGATGTTCCGGGGCCCGAGGTCCCGCGCGACGCCCATCGTGTACTTCTCGACCCCCGCCTTGGTCGCCGAGTAGTCGGCAACGCCGGGGACACCGGCCCTGGAGCCCAGGCCGGAACTCACCGTGATGACACGGCCGCCCTCGCGCAGAACCCGGGAGGCGGCCCGGATGACGGCGATCACCCCGAGGTAGTTGGTGGCGTGCATCCGGTCCAGCGCGGCAGTGTCGGCGTCCGGGTCGTCCACCGTGCGGCCACCCGTCGAGATCGCCGCGTTGTTGACGAGGATGTCCAGACCGCCGAAGTGCGCGACCACCTCGTCGATCAGTATCGGCGCCCGGCTCATGTCCGCCTGGTCGGACTTGAAGGCGACGGCCTTGGCCCCCTTGCCGCGCACCTCGTCGACGACGGCCTGCGCCAGTTCGTCGGAGCTGACGTAGGTGAACGCGACGTCGGCGCCCTGCTCGGCCAGCAGTCGCACGGTCGCGGCTCCCAGTCCTCGGGACCCGCCGGTGACCAGGGCGACCTTGCCTGTGAGCGGCTTGTCCATGGTTCCCACCTCATGATCGGTTCGTTCCTTCAGTCGTAACACTAATAGTTACAACGCTCCCATTGCAACATTTATTGTTACGACAGCGCTGTCGTAACATGGACTGTTACGGCGAGAGGAGGGGTTCGTGAGCGCCAACAGCAGGTTGACCATCGCCGCCCACGCGCTGGCCTGGATCAGCCTCTACCAGCGCCAGGGCCATGAGGTCGCCACATCCGAGCAGATCGCGACCAGCGCGAACACCAATCCCGTGGTGATCAGGCGGCTGCTGGGCGAACTGCGCAAGGCGGGGCTCGTGGAGTCCCGGCGGGGCGTGGGGGCGGGCTGGTCGCTGGCGCGAGAGCTGGAGTCGATGACCCTGCTCGACGTGTACGAGGCGATCGAACCCGGCCCGCTGTTCGCGATGCACCGCGCCACCCCGGACCAGGGGTGCGTGGTGGGGTACGGCATCCAGCCGGCGATGCAGGGCATCTACCAGGGCATCGAGGAGACCCTGAGGCGCGAGCTCGCCCGCGTCACGCTGGAGGACGTGCTCAGCGACGTCCTCGCGGCGCCTCGCCGGCCCGACACCTCGCCACAAGAGGCCGGGGAGAAGGAGCGGGTGTGAGCCCGTACGCGACCGGTGCCTAGCGAATCGGGAACTTGTGGTCTGGGCCCTGGGACCGGGACGGGACTTCTTCGATCCGCAGGTCGGCGAAGACGAGGGTGAGGTCGTGCGCGTTCGTTTCGATCCGGACTTCGTGGAAGTCGATGCCGATGGCCGTGGTCCAACTCTGGGCGGTCGGTGAGTCGGCGACCAGCGAGGCTCCGGGGTAGAGTATCTGCCACTTGACTCCCCAGACGTACCCGTCGAGGTCGACGCCGGTCTCGTAGGTGATGAGCCGGTCATCGAGGGACTCGCGCCAGGTGTCGGCCCGCACGGTCGTGACGCAGGTGGCCTGCACGCAGTGTCGGAACAGGTAGCGCAGGGTCGTTGGGGCTGTCCCGGTCACGGGGTCGGCGGTCGCGTGGATCACGAGCAGGTAGTCGCGCATGTAGTCCACGAAGCCGTGGTGCAGCAGGGCCTGGTCGAAGATGTCGTCGAGGGCCTGTTGCAGCTTTACCGGGTCCATGAGCCTGGTTCTCCGTGGCCGGTGCCCGGCTTGTCCCGGCTCCAGATCTGGGTGGCTCGTGGGAGGTCTCGGATGTCGCCGCCTTCCGGGATCATGCCCCAGAGGAAGGGGATCAGGTACTCAGGTGGTCCGCCCAGGAGGTCGGTCAGTTCGTCCTCGGTGATGGTGAGGGTGAATCCGGGGCCCCGGCGGCTCGACTGCCATCCCTGTGCCAGGGCTCGCCGGATGCATCCGGCGACGAGGACGGGACGAACCGCGATCGTTCGCTTGCCCAGCCAGTTGTCCGGCCTGGCGCAGGGGAGCGACACCACGAGGGCGCTCGCCGGCTCCTCGGCCCGCTCGGCGACGAAGGTGAGCGGGCTCCAGCTGCGGTCCTCGCTGTAGGTCGGCCGGTGGCTGACACGCCAGCGGAAGGCGGCGCCGTCGACGGTGATGAGCCGGGAGCCCTTCTTGGGCATCGCCACGGTCGCCTCCGAGCTGGTGGACGTACAGAATCAGCGAGAAGCGTAGCCACTGCTCAGTGCGATGATCGAACCGTTTTCCACCGGCGAGGGCGCGGCCGGCCCACCGGCTATCGGACGATGGTCGGGAGGCGGTGTGACCAGCGCTTGTCGCCTGTCGCTCGGATGACGAACCGAGCGAGGTCGACCCTGGGGATGCTGGTGCCTCCCTCCGGGTTCGCGCCGTCCAGGACCCGGTAGGTCCCGGCCGAAGGCTCGTCGACGATGCGGCCCGGACGTACGAAGGTCCAGTCCAGCGGGCTGTCACGCACGATGTCCTCCATGAGGCGCATGTCGCCGTACAGCTCGTTCATCACGGTACGGGCCACGACGCGGTACCACAGCGGGTGGTTCGGGTCGTCTCGGCGTGCGCCGCTGGAGGAGAGGGCGACGAGCCGTCGGACACCGCAGGCGCGCATGGCGGTGACGAGGGTACGGGCGCCTTCGGAGTACAGCTTGCCGGCGTGCCGGCCGCGAGGGCCGATGGCCGAGATGACGGCGTCGTGGCCGGTGACGGCGGAGCGTACGGCGTCGAGATCGCGGACGTCCGCTCGGGCGACGGCGAGCGGTGCGTCGCGCAGCTCGCCGGGGACCGCACGGAAGGCGTCGGGGTCGCGTACGGCGGCGGTGACGCCGTGCCCCGCGCGCAGCGCCTCCTGGACGATCAGGTGGCCTGTCGCGCCGTTGGCGCCGAACACGACGAGAGAGCTCATCAGTTGTCTCCTTCCGCGATGGGCGAGCGTGGGATGAGGGGCACGAGAGCGGCGGAGACGAGGCAGGAGGCGACCGCGAGGAGGAGGCCGGCGGTCAGGCCGCCGCTGTCGCCGAGTGCGAAGTAGAGGGTTCCGGCCGCGGCCACTCCCAGGGCCGTGGCGAGCTGCTGTACGGCGTTGAGACTGCCGGAGGCGCTGCCGATCTCGTGGGGGTCGGCGGTGGTGAGAATCACCTGGATGAGAGGGCCGAAGAGCAGGCCGAGACCCAGGCCGACCACGAGCAGCGGCGGCGCGGACGCCCAGGCCGGAGCGGACGGCTGAGCGATGGCGAGCATGGCGAGCATGGCGAGCAGTCCGAGGGTTTCGACCGCGAGTCCCAGATGCAGACTCGACCGTCCCATCTTCGCCTTCAGGGCCGGGGCGGCGAGTGAGCCGAGCATGATGCCGGCGGCGACCGGCGACAGCGCCAAGGCCGCCTTCAGCGCGGTGTGGCCGAGCCCGATCTGCAGGTGCAGGGAGAGAACCAGCAGCAGTCCGCCCAGGCCGGTGAAGAACACGACCGCCACGGTCAGCCCGCCGACGAAGGGCCGCTTGGCCAGCAGGCTCGGGACCAGGATCGGTGCGGGACTCGTCCGCTGACGCCGGCCGAGCATGACGAACGCGAGTACGCCCGCGGCGAGCAGGACGAAACTCCACCACGGCCAACCGGCCTCGCGCCCCTGGATGAGCGGATGGACCAGGAGGGCCGATCCCGCGGTCACCAGTGCGACGCCCACGGGGTCGATCCGGGCGTCACGATCGCCCGGATCCGCGGGCATCCAGCGCAGGGCGCCGGCCACGGTCAGCAGGCCTAGTGGCACATTGATCAGGAAGATCAGCCGCCAGTCCAGCCCGCCCAGGTTCAGGCTGATCAAGCCGCCCGCCAGGATCGGCCCGCCTATCCCGGCCAGGCCCATCACCGGCCCGAACAGGGCGAAGGCGCGACCGCGCTCCGGTTCCGCGAAGACGGAGGTGAGGATGCCGAAACCCTGCGGGATCATCAGGGCGCCCAGAGCGCCCTGCGCGATCCTGGCCATGACCAGCATGGACGGATCCACGGCCAGCGCGCACGCGGCCGACGCGAGGGTGAATCCGCAGGCTCCGATGAGGAACAGCCTTCTTCGGCCCCAGCGGTCGCCGAGCCGTCCGCCGACCACGAGCAGCACGCCGAAGGCGAGGGTGTAGCCGGCGGCGTACCACTGCAGGGTGGTCTCGCTGCCCCCAAGGCCGGCCCGCACGGAAGGCGCCGCGACGTGCATGACGGTGGCGTCGAGCAGGTCCATCACCCCCGCGAGCAGGACGATGGCCAGCACCCGCCAGCGCCGGCGGTGCGCCACGGGTTGTCGTACGTCGATCACGCCTACCTCCTGGTGAACAGTGTTCGTCACGAACACCGTACGCCAAGAACTGCGTTCTTAGCGAACGGCGTTCGTCAAGGTAAGGTGGGCGTATGCGAGGAAGTCCAAGAACGCGTCCCGCGAAGCCGGCTCTGAGCCGGGATTCGATCGTCGCCGCGGCTCTCGACCTGGTCGACGAGTTCGGGTCGGACGCCGTGACCATGCGTCGGGTCGCGACGGCCGTGGACACGTCGCCCGGGGCGCTCTACGTCTACGTCTCCGACCGCCGTGAGCTGATGGCGCTCGTGCACGATCGCGCGGTGGCCGACGTGGAGCTGCCCACCGACGCCGACGGCCCTTGGCGGACCCGCCTTGAGCTGCTCGTCCAGCGGACGGTGGACGCGCTGGCGGTCCACGCGGACATCGCCGCCGTCGGCCTGACGGATCTCGCCCCCGGCCCCCACTCCCTGCGCATCATCGAGGAGATCCTGCGACTGCTGCGGATGGGCGGCGTCGACGACAAGGCGTGCGCCTGGGCCGTCGACCTGTTCGGGCAGTACATCGCCTCATCGGCGCTGGAGGGCGGCGGGCGGTCCCGCGCCGCACCGCCGCACCACGGAGTCTCCGCCGCCGACCACCCGACCATGCATGCCCTCGCGCCCCTGCTGACCAGCGGTGACCCTGTGGCCAGGGCGGCCTGGAAGCTGCGGGTCCTGGTCGACGGGATTCTGGCCCAGCCCCCCTCGGGCGAGCTCCAAGCGGTCTGAATATCGCCGTCGCGGATGGGGATGACGCTGGGCATGATCCTCCTGAGACGGGCAGCGCACATCGGCTTACTCACGCTCGTGGTCATCCCGATCACCGCGGCCATCGCCGCCCCACCGGCGGCGGCCGAGCCCCGTAAGCGCTCGCAGGCCGAGGCGCGGCGCACGCTGGCGCAGCTCAAGGTCGCCAGGGCGTTGTCCATCCGGGGCTACAGCCGCAAGAGGTTCCAGCCCCGGTGGGCACCGTACAAGGGCAAATGCGACACGCGAGAGACGGTCCTGGCTCGCGACGGGCGGCGCGTGCGCCGGAACGCGGCCTGCCACCCGGTCAAGGGGAGCTGGTACAGCCCGTACGACGGCAAGCGGCTGAAGAGCGAGAAGCGTGTGGACGTCGACCACGTGGTGCCGCTCGCGTACGCGTGGCGGTCGGGCGCCAAGCGGTGGAGTCAGGCCAAGCGGCGTGCCTTCGCCAACGACCTCACCCGCCCCGAACTGCTCACCGTCAGCCACTCCGCCAACATCGCCAAAGGCGGCCAGGGCCCGCAGAGCTGGCGTCCGCCGCGCCGCGCCCACTGGTGCCGGTACGCGAGCTCATGGATCACCGTGAAACGCCACTACCGGCTCTTCGTGACCCGGAAGGAGAAGGTGGCCTTGCTCAACATGCTGCGCACCTGCTGATAGGCGAACAATCCTGATGTTCCGGACGTCAGACTGACACGCGACCCGTGATCAGCCGGCGTAAGGAGCGTGATGGAACACGTGGACAGCCGTGCGGCGGCCGTCGAGGGGAGCTGGGCGCGGGGGCGGCTCCTCGCGGCGCTCGCCGTGCTGGTCGCCGTCCTGCTGCTGTTCCACGGTCTGGTGCCCAACGCGGTGGGCAATCTCGGCAGCCTGCTGGAGACGTTCCTGCCCTGGCTCGGCCTGGCCGTTCCCGTGCTGCTCGGCCTGTCACTGTTACGGCGCTCAGCCCTGGGGGTGGTGGCCGTGGCGCTGCCCGCGACGGTCTGGGCCGTTGTTTTCGGCGGGCTGCTGCTGCCCGCCGGCCCGGGGGCGGCACACGACCTGACGGTGCTTCAGCACAACGTCGACGACGAGAACCCCGACCCGGCGGGCACCGCGCGAGCCCTGGCCACGGCCGGTGCCGACCTGATCGCCCTCGAAGAGCTGACCCCTGACGCCCTGCCCGCCTACCAGGCCTCCTGGCGTCCGGCTACCCGCACCATGCTGTCGTGGGCACCGTAGGGCTGTGGTCCGAACACCCCATCACGGACACCCGGCCGGTGGACATCAAACCCGCGGACCTCAAGGCCGACTGGAACCGCCCGCCACCGGCAGCGACCACCTGCCGATCGCGGTCGGCCTGGACCTCGGGCCCTCCCGGTGACCTCCGCCGGTCAGCTTGCCGGTAGGCGGTCAGTCGCGGATCGCGTGCCCACGCTTCCGGCGCTCGACGTACAGGCGATTGCCTCGCGGGCCGGTCCATTCCAGGCGTACGACACCGGGCACGGCCGTGTCTTCGATGCGCGACGGGTCGGACCAGTAGCCGAAGTTCGGGTTACGGAAGAACGTCGCCCACAGGTGGCCACCGTGATCCACGAAGAAGTTGTTGTGGCCGGCGCCGACCCCGGCGGTCCACCGCTCTGAGTACGGGCCTTCGAAATTGTCCGAGACGGCGACGATCGCGTCGTACTGATACTGCGTGCGGCCGGGGCCCGGCGGGTCGTAGGCGTATCGCTTGCTGCCGTCGGGATTGTCCGACGTCCGGTTCCATGCGGCGTGCAGGAGGTAGTACTTGCCTCCGTGCTTGAACATGTAGGCGCCTTCGAGATACGGCTCCGGCGTGTACGGCTTCTGCTGGAATCTCGGCAGGCCGGTCGTCGGGATGATGTCCTCCATGTCATCCCGGAATTTCGCGTACAGGTCGTTGTGCAGCACCAGCCACGCATCGTCGCCCTCGGTGAAGAGGCTGCCGTCAATATGGTGGTAGGCGCCGGGCTCGATGAACTTGGGGCCGCCGATGACCGGGTCGCCGAACGGCTTTTCGTGGTTGCCTTCGACGAGCCGGTACGGGCCCTCGATTCCGCCCTCGCTCACGAGCATGAACGAGCCGACCTTCCGGGAATGGTCGCCCATGCACGCGACGATGTGCCACCTGCCACGGAAGTAGTGCACCTCCGGGGCCCAGGCCTGGCCCCGCTTGCCGAACCGCTCGTCGTGCCAGTACTCCTGCCAGGGGGCGACGACCATGCGCCCGGGCCGGTTCTCGTCGGCGAACTCGGGTGACCACACCTTGCCCTTCTCGGCGTCGGGCCGGATGCCAGTGGTGTCGACCAGCTTCCACGGCCCCCGCAAAGAGGGGGACACCCACACGAAGATGCCGTCGTTCCACGGGCCGGCCGCCTCGAGCCCGGGCACCCGGCTGGTGCCCGTGGCGACATAGATCGGACGTCCGTTGACGACGAAACAGTTGACGTACGTGTCCCGCATCCACACCTGGCCGCGCTCCCGGTCGCGAGGGCGCAGTTCGAGCGGGAGGATGAAGGAGTTGTCCTCGCGTGGCCACAGGTCCAGCCGGGTGTCCGCGAGGCCGTAAGGCTCGAGGTCGGGCCAGTTGGACGGGTAGCGCCGCATCGACGCGGCCTCCGGAGTCGCCTGGGCGGCGGTCGCGGGCAGCGCCGCCGCTCCCAGGAGGCCGGCGGCACCGGCCAGCAGAGACCGCCGGTCGACGTACGATCCGTTGTCGGAACCAGTCATGGGTCACGTCCTCCTACGTCGGCACCCGCCGAACCGCTCCCGCTGAGCGGTATACGCGCAGAGTCTGCCCAAGTCGTTTTAATATGGTCAATAACACGGAAAAAATACCCCGCCACCTCGATAGGCGAGTTGTGACGGGTGAAATCGCAGGTCAGAAGGCCCATGAGGGGGAGCGCGACGGCGCTGCCCGCAGTTCGTAACGTTCGCGTAACAAGCTTGGCCGGGGTCCCCCTTTTCGCCGATGATCCCGCCGTGATGGGCGGGAGAACGGGGGAGGTACGTCAACGCCGGCGGATCGCGCGTTAGATCGATCTGCGACGGGATAAAGGATGATCGGGCGTCCGACCCCAAGGACCCCGAGCAACCCCGAGGACTCTGGAGGCGCGATGTTCGGAAGAACCGGCCGGAAGACGATGCTGGCCGCAGCGGCCATGGTGGCCGTCCTGGGCGTGACCGGCGCATGCGGAGGCGGAGGCGACGAAGGCGACGACGACCCGGACGTGGTCAACACCCAGGATCAGGAGAACGAGCAGGACCAGGACGGCGACGACGACAACTGAGATGAACGCAGGCGACCGTCGTACGGCGGTCGCCTGCGCTCAGGGCGCTCACCCCAGGCCGCACAACCGCTCCAGATCGACGAGCTCGGTGTCGCCGCGGGAGGAGGCCGCCCGGACGAGGTCCGAGGTGAATCCGGTCGTCGAGAAGAGGGCGACGATCGTCTCAGTGGTGTCATAGCCCTCCCGCGCGAGCACTGTGCGGATGGCGTCGAGCCGTTCGAGATCGGGCAGCCCGCGGCGGGCGAGCGTCGCCTTGGCCTCGCCGATGAGGTTGACCCTTTTGCCGTCGACGGCGAGCACGTCGATGTCGTGCTTCGCCCGTCCAGCGTTGTCCTGGACACTGCCGAAGCCGACCTCGCCGAATCCCGCCTGCCGGTCGAGCTCGTCCGGGGCGAAACGGTGCACCCAGTCGCGGGCGAGCTCTTCGAAATGCGGCCCGAGAATGTTGGCACGGAAAGTCGGGGCGGCCGCGCGCCACACTGGTTCCGTGTGTCCCAGTTCGAGCCGGCCGAGGTAGGGGGCTGTGATCAGGCGGTCGAACCGGATGATCGGGTCGCGCACCGAGATCGTCGGTTTCCGCTGCCGCAACAGGTCGTGCGCACTGTGCAGATATCCGGCCGATCGTAGGACATCGATGGGATGGCGAACGGAGTTGTTGTCGCGGCCGATCGCAGCCCCGATCTTGGCCGGGGTGTGCGCTCCCTGCGCGACAGCGCTGAGGACGTCGTAGTACAGGGAGCGGGCGGTGATGCGCGGGTCCTCGCGCAGCAGGTAGTCGACCTCTGTGCGGGTGAACACGCTGACGTCGACCGCCAGGAGGTTGTCCATCACCCATCTGTCGAAGTCGTCGGCTGCGGCGGGGGTGGTGGTCATCAGTGGGCGATAACCGGGGATGCCGCCGACGCACGCGTGAACGCGGAAGGCGGTCACCGGATCCTGGATGTCCCACAGCTGCGCGGCCTCGCGGAAGTCCAGCGCGTTGAGGCGCATGTCGAGCATGGCACGCCCGCGCAACGGCTTGGTGCCGGACAGCAGATCGTGCATGACGCTGAGCGCGGATCCGCAGAGTATGAGGCGGCCGGTGGGGCCGTGTCCCTGTTGCGAACCGTCGTAGAGGTGCTGGAGCAGCGACGGGAGCTGAGGGGCGTTCGCCATCAGGTAGGGGAACTCGTCGATGACCACCAACGGTGGACGGCCCTCGGGGGCGACTCGCGCCGCGGTCTCCATGGCGGCCCTCAACAGGCGCTCCCATGACTCTGGCTCCCCACGCACCGAATCACTGAGTCCCGCGTGCCTGGCGATGGCGGACGCGAACCTGCGCCTGGCCGCGAAATCGCCCTCGTCCTGGACGCTGGTGATGTAGAGGCCGCCTTGCTCGGCGCAGACTGCGGACAGCAGCTGCGTCTTGCCCGTGCGACGGCGGCCCGACACCAGTCCGAGGCGCAGGGGACCGTCCCGTCCTCCTTCGACGAGGAAGCGCTCCAGCACCCGCCACTGACGGTCTCTGCCTACGATGCCGCTCGGCTTGCGCACGCGATCCCCCAACGACGACATTAGCGTAACTCGGTTTACCGCTAATAGCGTAAGTCCAGTTACGCTCCTTCGTGAAACGGGCGTCTTCGTCAGGTGAGGTGACGTGTCTAGCTGCCAGTGATGCGGACGTCTCCAGAGGTGCTTCTGGCGACGATGGTCCGATCGCTCTTGGTGTTCTTGAGGTCCGAGCGCTCCCGGCCTTCCTTGCTCTTGGCGGTGACCGCGTACTCGCCTTTGGGGACGTCCACCGTCACCCGCCCCTCGTCGGACCGCGCGTCCAGCCTGGCAGGGGGTGCGGCGAACGACAGGTTGATCGAGCCCCCTCGGGTGAGCGCCTTGACGTCCGCCGACCGGAGGCGGTTGCCGGCGATCATGCTGTCGTCGCCGGAGAGGCGCAGCTTGCCCGTGGTCTCGTAGAGCCGGATGGGGCCTTGGGCGGACACGTCGGTGTCGTGGGCGATCTTGTCGAGGATGACGCCGTCGTCCCCGGCGTCGATGACCAGGCGCACACCTGGCGGTACCCGGACGTGGTAGCGGCCGCCGCAGTCACCGAAGACCATCTGGCAGTCGGCGCCGAGGCGTAGCTTGCCGTCCTGCAGCGTCCACGAGGAGTTGCCGTCCCCGGCGGCCTTGCCGCGCAGCCACCGGTCCACCCGTACCTCGCCGTCGGTGCCCGGCAGGATCCTCAGCCCGCCGACGGTGGAGGTGATGGTGAGCGTGCCGCCGGTGTGGGGAAAGGCACGCGCCGAGTGCACCTGCTCGGCGTCCAGCGCGCATCCGGTCAGTCCGACAGTTCCGACCATCCCGGCCGCCGCTAACGCCGTCGCCATATTTCGTCTCATGCTGTGATCGTGGCCTGACGGTGGCGACGGAGGATCGGCCGTCCGGCCGATCCCGCTCCACCGTTCGGCCATGCTTCAGACCGGGCCACCGCGAAGCCCGGCCGCCGTGAAGGCCGGCGCCCGTACCCTCAAGAAACGCTGCTCACAGAGCCGACAGCAGCCGCTCGACGTGCGGCAAGGGGTCGGAGCCGATCGGCCGGACCGCCACCGTGCCGGCGCCGGCCGCCCACAACCCCCGGACCTGTGCCGCCGCCTCCTCCGCCGTGCCGGCGGCCAGCGTCACCTCGTCCGGGCCGGCCCTCAGGAACGCGGCGGTGTCCGCCACGATCGGCGCGATGGCCTCGGCGACCTCGGGGGCGTCGTCGCCGACGTAGAGGTGGGTGAACGTCACCAGCTCGTGGTCGCCGACCGCGCCGATCCGCTCCAGGGCCGCGCCGATCCGCTTCGGGCCGAACCCCTCCGGCAGGATCGTGCCCTGCGCCACCCGGCCGGACAACGCCAGCGAGCGGGGGCCGAGCACGCCCGCCAGCACCGGCGGGACCTCCTGAGGTGGGTGGACCAGTGAGAGGCCGTCCAGGCGGACCGACGTGCCCTGCAGGGTCACCGTCTCGCCGCGCAGCAGGGCGCGGACCGCGATGATCGTCTCTTCCAGCAGCGCCAGCGGTGACGGCGCCGCCACGCCCGCCTGGGCCATCCAGGCCGGCACGCCGTGGCCGATGCCGGCGGCGAGCCGCCCGGGGTGGAGACGGGCGAGGTTGGCCAGCTCCATGGCCAGCAGCATCGGGTTGCGCAGGGGCGCCGGGGTGATGCCGATGCCGACGCGCAGCCGGGAGGTGACCGCCAGGGCGGTGGCCGCCGAGGAGATGCCGCCCGTCCAGCCCAGGTCTTCCACCACCCACAGGTCGTGGACCGCGGGCAGGGCGTCCAGGGCTTCGGAGAACGGCACCAGCCGCTCCGGCGGCAGATCGCGATCGAAGATCACACCAAGCCTCATGCTGCCCTCCAGGAGACGCTCAGCAGCCGGTCGGACACCGAGGTCGGGCCGAGCGGCATGTCGAGTTGATCGTACTCAGCTCACGGTCGTCCGGAGCGGCGGGGATACGCGGTGAGGATACGCGGCGAGCGATGCGCGGCGGGGGATGCGCGGCGAGGGGTACTAGGCGGCCGTGCTCAGCGCGGTGCGCGCCTCCGTGACGGACGAGCACGTCTCGAAGTGGCTGTCGAGGTTGGTGATCACCAGCAGGTGCCTGATCATCCCGGGGCCCAGCACCAGGATCAGCCGGCCGTGGCTGCGTCGCGCGTGGTTGAGCGTGGACACCAGCACGCCGAGACCCACCGAGTCGCAGAACGGCACCCGGGTCAGGTCGATGACCAGTCTGAGGGGATCGGCCGAGGCCAGCACGTGGTCCAGCTCGGCCCGCAGGCGCGGAGCGCCGGAGACGTCCAGCTCTCCCACGATGTGCAGCACCGTGCAGAGATCCTCCTGCCGATATGTGACCACCATAGGCATTCACGTGCCCTGCACATGACTCGGTATACCTACTTTTTGCAAATAGTCTGTGTCGCGGTCTCCGCCTTGGGTGTGGCGGTCGCGGTCGGGGCGGCCTTCGGCTTGGCGACCTGGAGCTGGTCCTTGCCCGTGACCACCTCGATGCCCTTGACGTCGTCCTTGCGGAGCTCGGCGCCGGGAATGGCGGCGGCCACCGTGCGCGCCGCCTCCTCCTGACCCGCGCCGTAGCGTACGAGAGTCTTCTTGAAGTCCTTGCGGGTGGTGTTGCCCGCCGTGTCCGGCACCCGGAACCCGTAGGCGAGCAGCGCCGTCCTGGTGCGGGCGCCGAGGCCGGTGATGAGCGTGCCGTTGAGCACCTTGAGCGAGACGCGCTCCGGCGGGACGGTCGGTTTGGCGGAGGGCTTGGCCGACGGGGTCGCGCTGGGCTCGGCCAGGTTCTCGTCGGCCTTGATGCGGCGGAACATCTCGCGGGCGGCCGGTTTGTCCCAGAGCACCGCCGACTCGCCCGTGGGCGTCTTGTAGTCGACGTCGGACAGCGGCACGTCCACGAACTGCACGTTGTCCAGCTTGACGTCCCTGAGCTGGGCGGCCAGCCCGAGCAGGCCGTCGTCGGGGTCGACCTTGACGGTGCCGAGCGTGGTGTTGACGAAGGAGGCGAGCTTGGCCGGGTTGGCCAGCGTGCCCGCGCTCAGCGCCCGGTCGAGCAGCGCCGAGATGACCTGCTGCTGCCGGTCGATGCGGTCGAGGTCGGAGCGGGCGGTCGCGCGGGTGCGGGCGTAGCCGAGCGCCTGGACGCCCTTGAGCTCGTGGGTGCCGGCGGCGAGGTTGAGGCCGGTCTTGGGGTCGTTGATCGCCACCGGCGTGCACACGGTGACGCCGCCGAGCGAGTCCACCACGTCGACGAAGCCGAGCACGTTGACCTCGATGTAGCGGTGGATCTCCAGGCCGGTGGCCTGCCTGACGGTCTGCAGGGCGAGTTTCGGGCCGCCGAACTGGTAGGCCGAATTGATCTTGTGATCGCCCTTGCCGGGGATGGTCGTCCAGGAGTCGCGCGGCAGGCTCACCACCGTGACCTTGCTGTGGTCCTCCGACAGGTGGATGACCATCATGGTGTCGGTGCGCTGGCCCGCCTCGCGGCCGAGTTTGAGCTCGTTCTGCTTCTTGCGGGTGAGGTCGTCGCGCTTGTCCACGCCGACGAGCAGGATGTTCTCGGCGCCGCGCGGCGGCGGCTCCGCGACGCCCGCGTCGACGGCGCCGATCTGGCGGGGAGTCGCCCACACCACCCCGGTGCCGACCAGGACCCCCACCGAGAGCAGGCCCGCGACGATCGCGTTACGGCGCCGCGCCCTGGCGCTCCTGCGGGGCTTGCGCGGACGTCCGCCGGCGAGCTTGACGCCACCGTAGGCGTCGCCGCCCACGTGCACCCCGGCGTCCTCCTCGCTCGGGTCCCGCATGGCCCTCCCCCTCTGGATGCCCGGAGGATTGGGCCATCGGTTGCCTTCCTCCTCTGCTCGTACAGTAGCGTGAGCCCCGCCATGAAGCAGTTCCCCGACTCGCCGCACGCGCCAGCGGAGACGCGTGGCTGGCCGCCCATCTCCGTCGTCATGCCGGTCCTCAACGAGGAGCGGCACCTACGCGAAGCCGTCGACCAGGTCCTCGCCCAGCACTATCCGGGTGAGATCGAGGTCGTCCTCGCCATAGGCCCATCGCACGACCGCACCCAGGAGGTCGCCGACGCCATCGCCGCGTCCGACCGCCGGGTGATCGTCGTGCCCAACCCGACAGGCCGCACCCCCAACGCGCTCAACGCCGCGATCGGGGCCTCCCGTAACGCCATCATCGCCAGGGTCGACGGGCACGCCATGCTGCCCCCCGACTACCTGAAGGTGGCGGTCGAGACGCTCATCGAGACCGGCGCCGACAACGTCGGCGGGGTGATGGCGGCGGAGGGCGTCACGCCTTTCGAGCAGGCCGTCGCCTGCGCCATGACCTCCAAGATCGGCGTGGGGGCCGCCGCCTTCCACGTGGGAGGCACCGCCGGCCCCGCCGACACGGTCTACCTGGGCGTCTTCCGCCGCTCGGCGCTCGACCGGGTCGGCGGCTACGACGAGCACTTCCAGCGCGCCCAGGACTGGGAGATGAACCATCGCATCCGGCAGACCGGCGGGCTGGTCTGGTTCCAGCCGCGGATGCGGGTCACCTACCGGCCGAGGCCCAACGCCAAGGCGCTGGCCAAGCAGTACTTCCACTACGGCAGGTGGCGGCGGGTGGTCGCGCGCACCCACGAGGGCACCATCAACCTGCGCTACCTCGCGCCTCCCGCGGCGGTGCTGGCCATGCTGTTAGGCGTGCTGGTCTCGCCGTTCTTCCCGCTCGGGCTGGTGATCCCGGGCGGCTATGCGGTCGCCATCGTGGCGGGGTCGGCGCTGACCGGCAGCGGGCTGCCCGCCGCCGCGAAGCTCAGGCTGCCGCTCGTCTACGCCGCCATGCACCTGTCATGGGGGTGGGGCTTTCTCACCAGTCCGCGCAAGCTGGTCCGCGCTCCCCGCTGACCGTCAGGCGTCGATCACCTGACCGGTCAGGCCGGAGACCAGCACGTCCAGGCAGTCTCGCGCGGACGTCCGGGGGCCGACGCATCCCACCCGGACGCCGTCGGCGGCCCACTCCTCGGCCAGCGACCTGGCCAGGGCGGTCGTCGCCGCCCTGGCCGAGACGGCCAGGCTCGTGTCGCCGGCGGCCGTCCGCAACAGCAGATGGCCGCCGCTCTCGCGCAGGTGGGGGTGGGCGGCGCGGGCCACGTGGATCGCCCCGAGGTAGCAGGAGGCGATCGTCTCGTCGCTCGCCTCGACCAGTGTCGCCGCGGGCGGCACGCTCGCCACGTGCACCACGTGGTCGACGACGCCTGCGCCGGCCAGCGCCTTCGCCACCGGCTCGGGCTCGCCGGCGTGCGGGAAGGTGAGCACGCGGGCGCCGTGGCCCGAGGCCAGCGTGGCGAGCTCGGCGTCCTCACCGAAGACGGCCACGGTCTTGCCCTCCAGCGCCCGCCGGTAGCCGTCCGGAGTGACGGCGGGCTCACTCGCCACGGCCAGGCGCAGCAACTGCTCGGCGATCGACAGGTCGATCGGGTGGGTGACCTTCATGTTCCGCTCGCTGCCCGGCACCAGGACGATCGGCACCTCGGGCAGGTAGCGCAGCACCACGCCGCAGTCGTCGGTGGCGGGCCGGCCGGCGAACTCGGGGTCGGCCATCGCCAGCTCGTAGGCCCGCCTGATCACCGACAGCCGGAAGCCCTGCGGCGTCTGCGCGCGCCGCAGCCGCGACCGGTCCAGCACGTCGGCCACGACCTCCACGCCGTCGGGCCCAGGCCCGGCCACCAGGACGGTGTCGGAGCTCGCGATCGCCACCTCCACGGCCGCATGCCGCTCCAGCGCCCGGACACACTCCGTGATGATCCGGGGCTCCAGGAGGGGGCGCACAGCGTCGTGCAGCAGCACGTTGCACTCCTGCGGGCCCAGCGCCCGCAGCGCCCGCCAGGTGCTCTCGGTGCGGGTGGCGCCGCCGTCGACGATCTGGACGACCTTCTCGAAACCGCCCTTCCGGACGAGCTCCCTGACCGGCTCGGCGAACCCCGGGGTCATCAGCACGACCACCTCGTCGATCTCGGCCGAGCCGTCGAACAGGGCGATCGTGTGCTCCAGGATCGTCCTGCCGGCGAGTTTGACGAGCTGCTTGGGGGTGCTGAGGCCGACCCGCTGTCCAACGCCGCCCGCGAGGACCACCCCGACGGAACGCAGCCGAGAATTCATAGTTTCGAGGGTAACGGTCTGGTTCCGTGATATCGCGGTGACCTGTCGCTACTGTGAGTCCACGCACTCCCTCTGCGAACGGGAGGACCTGCGCTTTGCCCGACTCACTGACCCGCGTGAGCACGACCACGTCCGTGGTCCTGCTCGCCACGACTCCGGCCGGCAGGCTCTCCTGCGCCGACGGCACGCTGCTGGACCGCCTCACCGGGCAGCTCGCCGCGCTGCCCATCAACGACGTGCAGGTGGTCACGGCCGGCGGCGGCCTCGGCGCCGACCTGCGCGGCATCGCCAAGATCGCCCGCGCGGCCTCGGGGGCCGTCGCCGTGCTGCCCGCCGACGTCGTCGCCCACACCGAGGCGCTGGCCATGCTCCTGGAGCACCCCGCGCACGACACGCGGGCGCTCGTCTCCGCCGGCGTGCCGGACGGGCCGGCGCACCCTCCGGTACGGATCGAAGGCGGCAGGATCATGGCCGCGGGCAGCTCCTTCCACACCGTGCCCGAGGCCAACGCCACCTTCGCCGGCGTGCTCCAGACCGGCGAGACCGACCTGGCGACCCTGGCCGACATCGCCGAGGAGCTGGCCGACCTGGCCGACGCGGGCCGGCTCGGCCCGGTCACCCCGGTGGAGGCCGTCGACCTGCTGCTGGTCGGGCTGGTCAGATCGGGGGTCCGCGTCCGCGCGGCCGCCCTCGGCGAGCTGCACTGCGCCCGGGTGACCGGCCAGGAGGCCGCCGACAGCGCCGTGCGCAGGCTCGCCGACGTCGACGAGGAGCAGGTCCGCCTCGACAGCGCGGTCAAGGCCGACGACGGCTTCTTCACCACGTTCTTCGTCTCGACCTGGTCGCGCCACCTGATCCGGCCCGCCGCCGCGCTGAAGCTCACCCCCAACGCCGTCACCGGCATCTCGATCGGCCTGGCGGTGCTGTCGGCGGTGTGGTTCTCGGCCGGCACCCTCGGCGGGCGGCTGGCCGGGGCCGCGCTGCTCTACCTGTCGTTCGTGCTCGACTGCCTCGACGGCCAGCTCGCCCGCTACACGCGCGGCTTCTCGCCGCTCGGCGCGTGGGCCGACGGCATGGCCGACCGGCTCAAGGAGTACGTGGTCTACGTCGGGCTGGCCTACGGCTACGTCGCCGTCCAGCCGTTCCCGACCGGCAACCCGCACGGGATCTGGTTCCTGGCCGTCGCGGCGATGATCCTGCAGTCCGTACGGCACGCCCTCCACTACTCCTACACCGGAGCGATCTACGACGCCGGCCGGGTCGGCGCGCTGTGGGCCAAACCGGTGCGCTCGCTCCTCGAACCGTCCGACGCCGGCCGCCGCCGCGTCCCCCGGCAGGGCGTGCTGCGGCTCGCCCAGCGCATGGAGCGCGAGAGCGTCGTCCACTGGCTGAGAAAGGCGATCGTGCTGCCGATCGGGGAGCGGATGGCGCTGATCGCCGTCACCACCGTCGTGTTCAACGCCCGGGTGACCTTCCTCGCCCTGCTCTGCTGGGGGAGCGTGGCCGCCCTCTACCAGCTCGCCGGGCGGATCGTGAGGTCGGCTGAATGATCTCCGTGCACATGATCCCGGTGCCGGGCAGCAAGGTCGTCGCCTACCGCGACGACGGGCCGCTCTCGCGCGGCATGGGCATGCTCGTGGCCGGGCAGCTCCCGCCGCTGCCGCCGCTGATCGCCGGGGCCTTCGTCACCGGGGTGCTGCTGATGATCGGCCTGGCGGGGACCGACGGGGTCGCGGTGTTCGCACCCGCCGTGACGCTGCTGCTGGCCGGGCCCGGCAGCTCCCATCCGCACGACGGCAGGCTCGACTGGCTGTCGCCGCCCATCCTGCGGGTGATCGAGTACACCTTCGTGGCGGCCTGCGGGTTCGCCCACGGGGTACCGCCGCTGCTGATCTTCATCCTGCTCGGGGCGATCGCCTTCCACCACTACGATCTGGTGTACCGACTGCGCCAGAACGTCTATCCGCCGCCGTGGCTGTCGAGCCTGGGGCTCGGCTGGGAGGGGCGCTCGATCGTGGTCGGCCTGGCCGTGCTGGTCGGCTGGACCGGGGGCGGGTTCGCCTTGCTCGCCCTGTATCTGTGGGGTGTCTTCGGCTGGGAGAGCCTGACGTGCTGGCTCGCCGCGCCGCGATCGCGGGTCGAGGCGGCGCACGCGGAAACGCAAGACTAACGGCGGATTACCCGCGCAGGGCCTAAAGCCAACTAATCTTTGGGACCTACGTAGTCATGCTCGACTGAGGAGTGCACGTTGCTGGGAATGGTGCTGGCCGCTGGAGCCGGACGACGCCTGCGGCCGTACACCGACACGCTGCCCAAGGCGCTCGTGCCGGTCGACGGTGAGACCACGATCATGGACATCTCGCTGCGGAACCTCGCCGCGGTGGGGTTGCGCGAGGTCGTGGTCATCATCGGGTACGCGGCGCAGGCCGTACACGATCGCAAGCGGGAGCTGGAGGAGCGGCACGGAGTCGAGCTCACCCTCGTGCACAACGACAAGGCCGAGGAGTGGAACAACGCCTACTCCCTGTGGTGCGCCCGCGACTACTTCGCCCAGGGGGCGCTGCTGGTCAACGGCGACACCGTGCACCCGGTCTCGGTGGAGAAGACACTGCTGGCGGCGCCCGAGACGAGCGACATCCTGCTCGCCGTCGACGACGTCAAGAAGCTCGCCGACGAGGAGATGAAGGTGACCCGCTCCCCGGAGGGGTCGCTACGGCGCATCACCAAGCTGATGGACCCGGCCGAGGCCTACGGCGAGTACATCGGCGCGACCCTCATCCGCCCCGGTGCCGCGGCCGGCCTGGCCGACGCGCTGCGGGCGACGTTCGAGCGGGACCCGCAGCTCTACTACGAGGACGGCTATCAGGAGATGGTCGAGCGCGGGGAGCAGATCCACCTCGCGCCCATCGGCGAGGTCGACTGGGTCGAAGTGGACAACCACGAGGACCTGGCGAAGGCCCGCACCATTGCCGTCCGCTACTGAGGGGGCAGGATGCCGCTGCTAGCGAGGATGCTGCCCGCGCCGCTGCACATCGAGGTCAGGCGCGGCGCCGTGGCGCAGCTCGGCGCGTTGCTGGCCGACAGCCGGGTGGCCACGTCCGGCAGGGTCGCGGTGGCCGTCGGCCCCGGCCAGGGCGACCACATCGAGAGCCTGATCGCGCCCACCCTCGGCGAGGCCGAGGTCTTCAGAGTCGCCGACGGGTCGGTCGAGGCCGCCGTCTCGCTGGGCGCCGACCTGCGCAAGGGCGCCTACGAGGTGGTGGTGGGCGTCGGCGGCGGGCGCACCATCGACGCCACCAAGTACGGCGCGTCGCTGGCCGGCATCCCGATGGTCGCGGTCGCGACCAACCTGTCCCACGACGGCATCTGCTCGCCGACCGCCTCGCTGGTGTACGACGGCGGCAAGGGCACGTTCGGGGTGCCGATGCCGCTGGCGATCCTGGTGGACCTGGACTTCGTGCACAGCGCGCCCCAGGCGCTCGTCAGGTCGGGCGTCGGCGACGTGGTCAGCAACCTGTCGGCCATCGCCGACTGGCACCTCGGCAACCTGGAGCGCGGCGAGCCCATCGACGGGCTGGCCTGCTCGATGGCCCGCACCGCCGCCGAGGCGCTGATCGGCCGCACCGACTCCATCGAATCCGACGATTTCCTGACCGTTCTGGCCGAGTCGTTGATCCTTTCCGGCATGTCCATGGTGATCGCGGGCTCGTCCCGGCCCGCGAGTGGTGGAGACCATGAGATCCTTCATGCCGTGGATCAGCTCTTCCCCGGCACCTCCAACCACGGCGAGCTCGCCGGGATCGGTGCCGCATTCTGCTTCTTCCTCAGGGAGGACGCCCCCCGGCTGGCACAGGTCACCGACTGCCTGCGCCGGCACGAGTTGCCCGTCGTCCCCGCCGACATCGGGCTGACCAGCGAGCAGTTCGCGGAGGCCGTCGTGCTGGCCCCCGCCACCCGTCCCGGCCGTTACACGATCCTGGAGCACCTGCGCCTGCCGGAGTCCGAGATTCGCGATCGGGTGGGGGACTATGTCCGGGCCTTCGGTCGCTGACCTGCGGCGGGTCGCTCAGCCCGCGGGTCATCTGGAGCGCCGTAACGGCGAGCACTGGGCAGGCGTGCTTTACATGCGCAGGCTGTCCATCTACGTCACCTGGCTGATGTCCAAGACCTCCGTCACGCCCAACCAGCTCACCTGGGTGATGACGGTGGCCGGGGTCCTGGCCGGCGTCGTGCTGGCGCTGCCCGGCCTCTGGGCGGCCATCGGAGCCGCCCTGCTCGTGCAGGTCTACCTGCTGCTCGACTGCTCCGACGGCGAGCTGGCCCGCTGGACGGGCAAGACCTCGCTGGCCGGCGTCTATCTCGACCGCGTCGGCGCCTACTTCACCGAGGCCGCGCTGCTGGCCGGGCTGGGCTGGCGGGCCTCCGCCGTGCTGCCCGACTGGTACACCGTGCTGGGCTTCGCCGCCGCACTCGGCGCGATCCTCATCAAGGCCGAGACCGACCTGGTGGACGTGGCGCGGGCCAAGGGCGGCCTGCCGGTCGCCACCGAGGCGTCCGTCGGGCAGTTCCGTTCGGGGCTGCTGGGGCTGGCCAGGAGGATCGTGGGAGCCACGAAGTTCCACCGGATCATGCAGCCCATCGAGCTGTCGCTGCTGGCGCTGGTGACGGCCGTGATCGACCTGGCGACAGGCGATCTGGTGGCCACCCGGGTGCTCGTCGTGGCCTGCGTGATCGCGGCCGGGCTCCAGACGGTGCTCCACCTTGTCAGCATTTTGGCATCGAGGCGGCTTGTGTGACTTCACGTCGGAACCGTCCGCGCCCCGCATCCGTCGTATTGATCGGACGTCCACGGTTCGGTGGGGGTTCACTATCGGTTCCGATACGCTTAGCTCCACCCATATCAAGAATCAGGCAGACCAGCAGACTCGGTGATCATGAAAGAATGCTCCGCCCGTGCTCTCGACGCGTCAGGACGATGATTCGTTGAAGATCTCGTGCGTCATCCTCACCATGGGCAACCGGATCGCGGAGCTGAACCGGGCGGTCGAATCCGCGCTCAACCAAGTCGACGGCGACGTCGAGGTGGTGATCGTCGGCAACGGGGCCGATGTGCCCGAGGTGTCGGCGACGCCGCCCGTAGGCTCGTCGGCGATCGTGAAAACGATCCGGCTCGACCAGAACACCGGCATTCCAGCGGGCCGTAACCGTGGCGTCGAAGAGTGCTCCGGTGACGTGGTGCTGTTCCTCGACGACGACGGCTGGTATGCCAACCAGAAGGTCGTGGCCCACGTCCGCGACCGCTTCGCGACCGAGCCCGACCTGGCCGTGATCTCCTTCCGGGTGATGGACCCCGAAGGCGGCATCGGCCAGCGCCGCCACGTCCCGCGCCTGCGCGCCGGCGACCCCGAGCGATCCTCGCCCGTCACGACCTTCCTGGGCGGGGCGTCCGCCATCCGGCGTTCGGCCTTCCTCCAGGTGGGCGGGCTGCCCGAGAAGTTCTTCTACGCGCACGAGGAGACCGACCTGGCCTGGCGGCTGCTCGGCGAGGGCTACCGGATCGAGTACGACGCCGAGACCGTCATGTACCACCCGCAGGTGCCGCCGACCCGGCACGCCCAGTTCTACCGGCTGAACGCGCGTAACCGGGTGTGGCTGGCCCGGCGCAATCTGCCCTGGCCGCTGGCGGCGCTCTATCTGCTCGACTGGGTGGTGCTGACGTTGATCCGTGAGCGCCGATCCGGGGTGGCGCTGAAGGCGTGGTTCACCGGGTTCTTCGAGGGCCTGCGTACACCCGCCGGAGAGCGGCGTCCGATGGCCTGGCGGACCGCCTGGCGCATGGTGAAGCTGGGCCGCCCCCCCATCGTCTGACAGGCCTCACCGGAGCGGCTCGGCCTCTCGCAGTGACATGGCGACGTGCGCGACCGTCGAGGACAGCAGAGGGCGCTTGGGCAGGCCCAGTTCGCTGAGCTCCTTGGCGATCGGGTGGTTGCCCAGCCGGATGAGGGCGCCGCCGGGCCGGACCCGGACCCCGCGCGCCTGCGCCTTCATGGGGACCCGCCTGGTGACGCCCTCGCGGTGGGTGAAGGCGTCGAAGGAGATCAGCGGGCTCGGCCCGGGCACCGGAACCCCCGGCCTGACCAGCATGTCCAGCACGAGCCTGCCGTCCTTGCGCAGGATGCAGCGCTTGTACGGGGAGGCGAGCCGCAGGTCGATGTCCGCCTGCTCCTTGGGGAAACCCCACAGCGCGCGTCCGGCCTCCATGGTGAAGCGCTGGTCGACCGGCAGCCAGTGGACGAAGACGGCCGCGTCGCGCAGGTCGCTCGGCCGCGTCGAGCCGGTGGATCCCGGAGGCCTGATCAGGAAGGCCATGCCGAACTCGTGGTAGGCGTCGAGGTCGCCGTCACGGTAGTCGGCGAACAGCAGCACGCACACGGCCTTACCCGGGACGATCTCCACCACGTCCAGCCCCGAGTACGCGATCACCGCCCGCGCGGCGTCGGCCCGCACCGCGTACGCGGCACCGCAGAGCGACGCGTCCCGCACCCGGACAGGCAGGGCGACCGTCCGCCCCTCGATCAGATGCGGTGCCATGACTTCAGTAGACCAAACAGCGATGGCGTGTGACCACCCTTCCCCGGGCGCGTCTCAGTCCTGGGGCAGGAGCGTTCCAAGCGGCCCCAGGTCGAGGTTCAGGTCCGACGGCGACAGGTCGAACCGCTCGCAGAGCTCGTTCATCGCGTCCTCAAGCCGCATCAAGGTCAGCCCCAGCGTCTCCACCTGCTCGTCCGACAGATCGCCCTGCTCCATTCGCCGTACGCACTGGCGCTCCACCAACTGACGGACGAGCTCCACCAGGGTGAGCACGAGACGGGACAGGTCTCGCTCGACCGCCTCGGTGTCGGCCTCGATGCGCAGGCGGGGCGCCCGTGCCTGTCGCACCGGCCGGTCGTTCTCCATGCTCATCACCCCTCCGGGATCTCGTGGTCGAAGGTGCTCTCCTCGGACCGAACGGACATGATCAACGCGCGGATCGAGATGTGGACGAGGTCGATGTCGGCGATGGACAGGATGAGATCCCCGCTGACGACGACACCGCCGGCGAGCAGCCGGTCCAGCAGGTCGACCAGCGCCACCCGCTCGGGCGGCAGCCGCCCCTCCTCGGCCAGAAGATCGCCGCGCGGCTCGACGTACGTCACCGCGATGCCTCCGCGTCCAGCTCGGCGAACGAATAGGGCGCCCACGGGCCGGTGAGCTGCAGGTCCACCCCCTGGCCGCGCAGCCCGTCCAGCGCACGGGCGAACTCCGCACCACGGGGCTCGTCGACCAGGTAGGCGCCGTTCAGAATCATCCAGTCGGAGCGTCCCGACAGCTGCGGGTCCTGGGGCCGGTGCAGGTGGCTCGCGACCGCGAGTGAGGTCAGGACGTGGTGGATCCGCTGCGCCTGCTCGCTCGCCTCGCGCCACGCGTCCTCGCGGCTGCGCAGGCTGGCCTGCCGCCGCTTCAGGTACGCCGTCCCGGCGCCGGCCGAAGCCCGGTCGCCCGCCCCCCGCGCCGCCGCGGCCGGCTGACCTTCGCTCGGCCGTACGTACGCCTTCACACCCCATTCCACTCGGCCGGCGATCTGGGAGAGCACCTGGACGAAATCGTCGTGCCGCTGGTCAAGGAGGCTCCGTACCTGGTCGTCACCGCTGTAGACGGTGACCAGCCGGATGGGGGCCGTGGGAGTGTGCTCCGCGACCGCCTCCACCACGCGGTGGTGCCCGCGGGCGGTCCCGCCCAGCCAGTCCAGGTCCTCCATGGACCTGCGCAGCGGCTCCTCCCCGAACTGGTCCAGCGGGACCCCGCTCACGTAGGCGACGAGCCCCGCCTGCTTGATCGTCCGCACCGGCAGGTCCGCCACCCCCTTCAGGCCTTCGAGGCGGGGAACGTCGAGGTCCATCGTGACCGCGTAGAGGTAGGTGCCCGTGTCAGCCACGATGACCGTGCCTTTCCGGCGGCAGCTCCCCGGCTGGCTCCGCCACCTCGCCGCGGATGGGCCGGTGGACCGGCTCCACCCCCTCTTCGAGCTCGGCGAGCCGGTGGCGCAGCCGGCGGTTCTCGTCGAGGAGGTGCCGATCACGTCCGGTGAGCCAGGGATCGTGCTCCCACCAGTCGATGCCCATCTCCTTGGCGGTGTCGACCGACGCGATGATCAGCCGGAGTTTGATCGTCAGGAGCTCGATGTCCAGCAGGTTGACCCGGATGTCGCCGGCTATCACCACCCCCCTGTCGAGCACCCGCTCGAGAATGTCGCCCAGGTTGGCCTGCTGCCGCTGCCCGGCGGGGGAGTACTGCCGGGTGGGTCCCGATCGCATCGGCTCCATCACGGCCCCTCTCCCATCCCGCCGCTGCCCCGCCGGTAGCGTCTCAGCCGCTGGTAGGACAGCAGATCGCCGGCCGCGTCCAGCTCCGCCTCGTACAGCGCGAGGATGTCGCCGGAAGACGGGATGCGGCGGTCCTCCACCACTTCGACGCCCACCAGCCATCCGTCGCCTTCCGGCTTCACCCGCGTGACGCCCTCGACCTCTCGGGCGGTCAGCGCCGCGATGTGACGGAGCCCGGCCTGGCCCGCTGTGGCGGCTGACAGACCGGGCGGGCGGCTGATGGCCGTCTTCTCCCTCCGGGCGTCGTCGGCCGGTGTCCGAACAGGCCGTACGCCGCTCGCTGGTTCGTCCTCGCGCACCCGTCTCTTCGTCGGCATGAGCTCACCTCCCCGATTCCCACGGATCCGGATCGCCGGAGTCCATCAGGACGGGCGGGCCGGTCATCCTTCGCACGATCTCCTCCATGGCCTCCGCTTGCTCCTCCTCGGAGATGAGGCCGGCGTCGGCCGCTCGCTCCAACTCCTCCAGTTGGCGGCGGACCGCCACCGGGTCGTGCAGCTCGCGCTCGGCCTGCTCCTGGATCAGCTCGCCCAACCGGAGCACGCCCTCAAGAGGCAGGAGCGGCCAGCCGACGAGCAGAGTGATCAGATTCATCAGCCGGCCTCCTCCTCCGGGGTGACGACGAAGTCGTACGGCGCGAGCGGGCCCTGCAGCCGCAACGTGATCCGCCCCTCGGACCCGGCCGCGAACTCCTCGACGACCTCTTCCAGCTCGTCCTCCCGCTCCGCCTCGATCAGGACCGCCACCTGCGCGGCATCATGCTCGTGGGAGGGCGGGCGCTCGGCGATGAGAACGCCGAGCGATGCGAGGTCTTCGGTCAGGGCCTCGGTGTCGGCCTGGCGCTTGGCCGCGATCGCCCGCTCCACGAGCTCGCCGAGCTGGATGCGCGCCTGCCGGGTCAGCTCTTCGGGCTGGGCCCGGATCTCCTCGCGCAGCCGGGCGGCCTCGGGGTTCTCGGACAGGATCTCCCTGAGTACGGTGCGTTCGACGTAGCGGGCCTTGACCACGTACTCGACCCGCCCCTCCAGCTCGTCGAGCGCCGCGAGGAAGTCGTCATGATGAGGCTCCAGCAGCTCGTCGACCACCCCGTCCGGCGTCGACATCACGGCCCCGAAGCGGATCGGCAGCACCGGGACCTCGGCCGCGGTGGCGTCCAGCAGCCGCTCGTGCGCCACGAGGTCGTCGGGGGTGCCGAGCCGGCTGTCCAGCGACACCTCGCTGACCAGGGCGCTGATCTCGCCATGACGTATCAGCCGCACCTTGCCAGGCGGGTTCCCCACGCCGAGCACGTCCTCGGACATCTCCACGTCGGCCGGTACGAGACCGTAGACGTAGGTGCCGGTGCTCCGGTGTCCTCGGGTCTTCACCGGGTCGGCCGTCTCGGGGGTCGTGGCTTTGGCCATGTCAGCCCTCCTCGTCCTGTCGGCGTTGGGTGGATTTCTGGCCGCCGACGAAGTCGTGCAGCTTCTCTCCGGCGGCCTCCAGAGCCCCCCGGGTCAGGTTCTCGGCCTTGCCGGAGACCTGGCCCTGCGTCATGTCCTTCATCAGCTCGGGAAGCCCCTCGCCGCCGGATTCCGTGAGATCCAGCCGGTTCACGGCCTCGGCGTAGCGCAGGTAGGTGTCGACGCCCGCCACCACGACGCGCGCATCGATGGTCAGCAACTCGATGCCGACGAGCGAGACGCGGACGTAGGCGTCGATCACGAGGCCCTTGTCCAGAATCGTGTCGATGACGTCTGCCAGGCCCGACGGAGAGGGGCTGTCTCTGGCCACTCCACTCTCGCCAGTCGCGGGTTGCACAGTCATGATGTCCTCCCCTTGAGTTCTCACTGAGTCGAGTTCTCATTGAGTCGAGTTCTCATTGAGTCGAGTTCTCATTGAGTCGAGTTCTCACTGGTAGGTCGGCGACTTACGAGCGGCGAGCGCCGGTCCTGCGGCGAACCGGGGGCGCCGGTCGTGCCTCCTCTTCGGGGGCCGCCTGACGGCGCCGGAAGGGGCGCCGGTGGGGCTGCGCCTCCCGGGCCTTCTCCGGCTCGGGCTCCTCTTCTCTCTCCGGCTCGGGCTCCTCTTCGGCCCTTTCCTCCCCTTTGCCCTTTTCCTCCTCTTCCTCCTCTTCGGGCTCTTCTTCCTCTTCTCCCTCGTATTCGGCTTCCTCCTCGCGGGCGCGATCTTCCTCCTCCTCTTCGCCCTCGCCCGCCTTCGGCGCCTCTGGCTCCTCCTGCTCTTCCTGCAGGGCCGTCTCGTGGTCCTTGACCACCTGGCTGTCGCGGATCTCACCGCGCCAGCCCTCGTCCGCCGCTTCCTCCGGGTGCAGCAGGCACTGCGTCATGACATACCGGGCGAAGTGCTTGATCTCAAGCCGTGCCCGCCGGCCCTGCGCTCGCCAGATGTTGCCGGTCTTCTCGAACAGGCCCTGCGGGTGGTATTCGAGGACGACCATGACGCGGGTGAGGTCAGGAGTGAGAGCGTGGAAGGTCACCGCACCGTCGACGTACCCCTTGTCTCCCCCCGACCTCCAGATGATCCGCTTGTCGGGGATCTGCTCGATGATCGTCGAGTCCCAGGTCCGGTGTGACCAGAAGACCTGTGCCTTCCAGGTCAGCTTCTCGTCGGATTCCTGCTCGACGTTCTCGACCTTCTTCATGAAGCTCGGGAAGCTCTGGAACTGGGTCCACTGGTTGTAGACCAGCCGCAACGGTGCGCCGATGTCGACGGTCTCGACGATGTTGGTCACCTTCAGCTTGTCGCCCGACTCGCCCTGCTTGCCGCCGCCGCCGAAGATGCCGGTGACCGTGTCCTTGATGCCGCCTTTGACCACGTCCTTGGCCATGCCCGTGACCGCGCCCGTGATGGTGTCCTTCGCCGTCTCCTTGATGCCGCTCAGCGGCGATGAGCCCGCCGAGCCCGCCTTGCCTGATCTGCCGGTGATGGCGCTCTTGAGGCTCGTGCCGCCGCCCTCCGCATAGTCGGAGAGCCGGCCGGTCACGGACTCGAGCCTGCCGGTCACCGAGCCGAGCCCTCGTTCCGTCAGGGCCAGAGCGAGGTTCTGCAGTTCGGCCGTGAGCCGTCCCGTCGGCAACTGCTCCCTGAGCTTCCCGGCCGCCGCCTTCGTCTGTTCTGTCATCGTTGTCACCGTCCCGTCCTTCGTACCGGAGCCCCCGCAGGCCGCTCGCGCCTGGTCTTGCGCTGCTCCGCATTCGGTTCGTCCGCCCGGGACTCCTGCTCGGGAGGCTCCTCCTCTTCCTCCTGTGGCTCTTCCGTGTGCTCCTCTTCCGTGTGCTCCTCTTCCTCCGCGGGTGCCGCCGCGCCGTGTGGCGCTCCGGGCACGCGCAGCGACTCGGCTCGATCGTGCAGTTTCGAGCTCAAAGAGTCGATCTGCCTGCTCGTCGCGGCGATGGCCGCCGCCTTGCCGACGTCCATCAGATCCGTGCGCAACCGGTCGGTGATCTCCTCCAGCTGAGGAGACGTACCGAGGGTCTTGACGCCTTGCCGCAGCAGGCTGCCGTCACCCTTCCGCAGGTCGCGAGTCACCCCTGCGACCACCAAGGCGGTGGCCAGGCGCAGCTTGTGATTCCGGCCGAGCACGTAACCCACGGCTAGGGCCAGCGCCATTCCGCCCTTGTTGACCATGGCGGCGCTCCTTCCTCTCGGCTTCGCGACTGACGTCCGACAGCCAGTCCCCGGTTGCCCGTGAAGAGGATAAGGAAACAGATACAGGGAAAAAACGGACATTGTTTACGCCTGGCAGGCCCGTATTTAGACCCGTGTCCGAATCCCCTGGAAGGCACCGTGGCAGGCGTCCGGGAAGGCCGGAGCCCTCTCCGCCAGGAAGGCGGTGGTGTGGGCCGTGAACCGCGAGGAAGGCAGTGGTGTGGGGCGGTGTGGGGCGCGGGGTAGGGCCTAAACCGCCAGGGAGTGGGTGGCGACGGGGACGCCCGCCCAGCCTTCCATCCTGGCCACGAACGCCGCCGCGTGGTCCGGCCAGTGGTGGTGGGCCAGCGCGTGCGCGTGGCCGCGCCTGCCGAGGGTGAGCCGCCGCTGCGGGTCCTCCTTGAGGTCGAGTACGGCGTCCAGGACGGCGTTCACGTCCAGGGCCACCGTCAGGCCGCAGCCGGCCTGCTCCACCAGCGGAGAGCCCGGCGAGGTGGTGACCACCGGCAGGCCGCGGCCCATGTAGTCGAGGATCTTCGTCGGCGTCCCGCTCGGCGGGCTCGCCAGCGACAGGCCGGCCATGGCGCCTTCGGTCATGCGCAGGGCGTGGCGGTGGGGGACGTGCCCGAACCAGTCCAGCAGGCCCACCCGCTGAGCGTCCCTCAGCATCGGGCGCACGCCCGGCCCCGCGGCCCCGATCAGGTCCATCCGGACGCCGTGCGGGACGAGGCGCTCGGCCAGCCTGATCAGCTCGCTCACGCCCTTGTCCGTCGTCAGCCGCCCGAGATGGACCACCCGGGTGTCGCCGGGCGGAGGCGGGGCGGCGGACACCAGGGTGGCCTCCGGCACGATGGCGCGCGTGATGACGTGGTGCCGCCGGACCGCCCGCGCGTGGCGTCCCTCGGACACCTCCTCGCGCACGTCCCAGACGACCGGTGGCCGCTTGTACGGCAGCGCGCGCAGCAGGCGATGATCGTGCGCGATCAGCAGGTCTGCGTCCTTCATGCCACGTCTGAGCGCCGCGCGTGCCCTGCCGTAGGCGGCGTCGTGAGGCACGTCGACGGCGGTGAGGCCCGCGGCCGGAGTCACGTTGAAGTAGGTGAACGGCGCGACGTAGGTCACCTCGTGGCCCGCGTCGAGCAGCGCCCGGATCTGCCGGTGCATGATCCTGGCGTCCTCGGGATGGTGGACGATCGTGGCAACGCATACCCGCATGCGTCGATGCTCGGGGCTTACCAGGTCATAGGCGTGAATGCAGGTGAAACTATCGCTTAACTCCTGGATGGGCGACGATAGAGCCAGGTCAACCGAGGCTCAAGCACCCACTTGAACACCGTGCGCGTCTCCGGCAGGCACAGGATGATCGCCAGCGCGAAACAGCTGGAGCTGATCGCCAGGACGCCGAGCGGGCCGTGCAGCCACGGGAGCTCCAGCCAGCCCTGATCCTTGGCGATGAGCACCGGGATGCCGTGCAGCAGATAGCAGTAGAGGGTGCGGGTGCCGAGGTCCGAATACCAGGTCTCGTGCCGGGGCACCAGCGCCAGCACCGCGAAGCACAGGGCCAGCGAGCAGACCAGCAGCCCGACCCGCAGGCCCAGGCCCATGTACCAGGACAGGTCCATGTCCTGGTAGCTGTTCTTGAAGTAGAACGGCGCCAGCGGGGCCCGCGGCGCGATGAGGATGGCCACCGCGGCCCCGGCGAGCACCGTGAGCACCGACACGATCTTGATCCAGCGGCGGTTGAGCAGCTCGAAGTGCTCCGGCTGCATGACCAGCCCGATCACGAAGAACGGCATCAGACCGAAGAACCGGTCCATGCTGAAGTCACCGGAGATCTGGGAGAACCCGGCGAACAGATAGATGGCGATGGCCACCGGGACGGGATACTTCATCCGCTTCCACACCGGGGTGGACAGCCGCCAGAACAGCAGGGCCAGCAGATACCAGTTGAGCCAGGCCGGATCGATGATCGTCAGGCTCCACTTCTGGCCCAGCGAGAAGCGCAGCGCGGCGTAGCCCACCTCGACGATCACGTACGGCACGAGAAAGGTGTCGACCAGCTTGTTGGTCTTCGCGTTGGAGTTCCAGAAGTTTCTGGACAGATAGCCGCTGATGATCACGAACAGCGGCATGTGGAAGGTGTAGATGAAGATGTACAGCGATCTGGAGGAGTCCGCGCTGAGCGTCGGCACCAGCGAGTGACCCACGGGGACGAGCGCGATCAGGATGAACTTGACGTTGTCGAGATAGGGGTCGCGCTTGCGCTTGGGCCGCTCGGGCTCGGCCGCCGGCTCCGGCTCGCTCTGCTTGGCGCCCTCGGGCAGCTTGCCGTGGGGGTCGGTGCGCTCGCTCCAGAAGGCCTCTTCCGGCAGCGGCCACTTGGCGCCCGTGTTGGCTGGACCCGCACTCTCGTCGCTCGGAGGAGTGACCGGGGGAGAGTGCTTGGTCTCAGACACAGGAGAATCGCTCAGCTTCGCTCGGGGCCGGGGAACGCGAAGCGGCATGCCCAGCATCGCCCTTGACGGCGCAAGGCGAGCCGCGTCGCCGACCCGCACCACGATATCCCGGCTTCAGTACCGTGTCTGTCGACCGGAGCGGAATCCCCTGCTTACACAGAGAACTTGGAGGGTTGTCACGGACGGCTCTGGTTCGTGACGGAGGCTCAGCGAACGGTCACACGCAGACGCTCTTCTGCTCCGACGCGGTGGTCGTGGACTTCTCGACGCTGTCGGGGAGCTTGGTCACCTTGACCGCCTCGAAGTCGGCTCCGACGATGAGCTGGATCACCGGCACCTTCTTCGTCGCCGTGCCGGCCGGGACCGTCGTGGCCGCGGTGTAGGGCTCGCTGGTGGCGGCCTTGGCCTTGCCCGCCTTGGGGTCCGGCTTCGGCGTCACCTGACCGGCCAGCACGCCCGCGTAGTCGGCGCCGGTGGCGGCCGTCTTCGGGTAGCGGACCTCGGTGGCGGCCAGGCTCTGGCCGTCGGCGGTCTGGAAGTTGCCCAGCTCGGTGACCTTGAAGCCCTGCTTGGTGAGCAGGTCGGCCACCTCGCGGGCCTTGCCCGCCGTGGTCGTGCCGTTGAGCACCTGGACCTGCACCTGGTCCGGCTTGATGGTGACCTTGGGCTTGCCACTCTCAGAGGGTGAGGTCTTCGGGATCTCGGTGTCGTTGACGATCGAGTTGAACAGCTCACCGGCGTCCGGCTGCTTCCAGACCACGCGGTTCTTGTCCTCGGGATCGGGGATCCACGGAATGGTGGTGAACTTCACGTCGCCCGTGGTCAGCTCCTTGGCGCTGGTGGCGATCTCGATGAGCTGTTCGGGGTCGTTGGCCAGCTCCGGGTCCATGGTCACCGAGCCGGCCGCGGCCTTGATGAAGCCGGTGAGCTTGCCGGGGCTGGTGAGCAGGTCGGTGCTGGTGGCCTTGGCGACCACCTTGCTGAGGAAGTTCTGCTGCCGCTTGATGCGCTGGATGTCGCTGCCGTCGCCGTAGTTGCGCAGCCGTACGTAGCCCAGCGCCTTCTCGCCATTGAGCAGGCTCTTGCCGGGGGGCAGCACCAGCTTGGCCTTCTTGTCGTTGACGCCGGACTTGAGGCAGATCTCGATGCCGCCGAGCGCGTCCACGATGTTCTTGAAGCCGCTGAAGTCGATCTCGACGAAGTGGTTGACCCGGATGCCGGTGAGCGTCTCGATCGTCGAAATCGTGCACGCGATGCCGCCCGAGTTGTAGGCGGAGTTGATCATCGCTCGCTGGGGCGGCATCTCCTGCTTGGTCGACTCGTTCTTGCACTTGGGGATCTGCACCATCGAGTCACGCGGGAAGCTGATCAGCTGTGCCCTGTCGCGATTGGGTGACAGGTGCAGGACAATGATCGTGTCGGTGCGCTTGCCGCCGGCGTCGGCGGTCCTGGCGAGCTCCTGGCCGTATCTCGCGTTCCCCTCGCCCGCGCGGGTGTCGGAGCCGACGAGCAGGACGTTGAGCGCGCCCTTGTCCTCGGGGCGTGGGGTGATGATGTCGGCTTTGACGCTCTTCTGGTTGATGTTGCCGAAAGCGTCGCGGTAGAGCGTGTAGCCGGTCAGGGACCCGATGACCATGACGGAGGTGGCGGCGATGCTGACCCAGGCGAGCATCCGCATCTTGCCGCCGCCGTTGCCGCCCTTGACCCGGTGGCCCCGCGAGGGCGGCTCTTCGGGCGGGCCGGCCGCTGCTGCCTGCCTGCGGGCCATCCGGCTGCCGGGCTGTGGCGGGGCGACCCGGCGGTCCTGGGTGGACACGCTTCTGTAGTCGCTCATGCGCCCCCTAGCCTCGTTCGCTACGCTCTCCGCGCTGGCTTGGTCGTACTGCGCCAAGAGACTAGGTCACGTACGGCGTACCCGTCGCCGTGACCGATGCAATCGACTGTGACCCAGGCGTGATATCGGTGGGCCAAAGCATACTCAGAGTCGGACATTTCGTGAGATACCAATGAGAAAGTTTTTACGCTTTCCGCAGGCTAGGGCTGCCGCCAGAAAGGCCAGCGGGACGGCCGGCAGCACGTACCGATAGTCGAACTCGGCAGCCGCCGCCGGAGTGACCAACAGCACAACGGCGGTCGTCCACGGCAGGAGCCACGGGGCCGGACCAGGGACGCCGGACGGCTTGGCGGCGCGACGCCTGCCCCGGGGGGTCCACCGCCTGCCGTACAGGACGCGACCGGCCGCCAGGGCGGGCGGGACGAGCAGGGCGGCGAGCAGCACGGCGCCGGGCAGCCGCGCCACGTCCTGATAGGCCCGCATCCAGCCCGCGTACGGCTCGGCGATGGTGGTGCCGATCGCCCCGCGCTCGTACTGCTGCGAATAGTCGACGCCGAGCTGCGCCGCGTACCGCCCCGGCGGGCCCGGCGGGGTCACGGGGAACTGGTAGTAGTCGTAGATCTCCTGGTCGGGATAGACCGGGCGGCCCCACACGAACGAACGCCCCAGCTCCGACAGCACCGAGCCGGCGTAGTCCAGCGGCTGCGTGCGGATCGCCAGCGCGGCGAACCTGGCCGCCAGCTCGTCGGTCTCCTGGGTGAACGTGATGCCGGGCAACGCCACCAGCGGCGCGTCCTTGGCCCAGATGTACTCCTGGGAGGGCGGCCGCTGCTCGGCCGGCCGGGGATCGCACAGCACCCGCAGGTCGGGCGGCGGATCCATCCGGGCGCAGTCCGCGAACGACATCGTCCGGGCATACAGGAAGACGCCGTTCGCGCCGATGATGCCGACGCGCTCGTAGGTGGCGTAGAACCAGGCGCCGTAGGCGACCACGGGCACCAGCGCCGCCGCGAGCAGCACCCCGGCGGGCCGGATCTGCCTGCGCAGCACGAACCAGGCCGCCAGGAGCAGGATCAGCGGCTGGCCGACGGTCCTGGTGAGGGTGGCGGCGGCCAGCAGCAGGCCGATCGTGACGAGCTTGGGCCGGTCCGCCAGGCTGAGCGCCACGGCCAGCACGATCAGGAACATGAACAGCGTGTCGGAGACCAGCAGGTGCTCCAGCTGCACCTGGTAGGCGTCCAGCAGCACGGGCGTCGCGGCGAGCGTCGCCCACCGGCGCCGCGCCCCCCGCAGCGCCGCCCAGTAGATCAGGGCCGCGGTGGCCAGCCCGAGCAGATGCTGTACGGCGGCGACCAGGCCGAAGGCGTGGAACGGCTCCAGCAGCTTGAGGAACATCGAGTAACCGGCGGGCCGCACCAGGTCGGGGCGCGGCTTGAAGACGGTGACGATGTAGGTGTAGGTGTCGGGGAACCACAGCGCCGGGCGGTAGCCCAGCAACGCGAGCCCGCGCAGCGCCGCGCCGACGGCCAGCACCCCCAGGAACCACCCATGCCGCCGCACGAAGGCCCCCGCCCTGACGCTGACCGCCCGCCGGCTGCCACCCTCACCGGCCTGCTCACCCACCCGCCCCACCGGCGCGTCGGCCGTACGGCTGTTCACCCGTACGTCCTCCGGTTCGGCGGAGAGGTCGTCTGCGCGGGCGTTCGGCCGTACGTCCCTGGGTTCGGCGGCCGGGTCGTCCGTGCGGCCGTTCGGCAGTACGACCTCGGGCTCGGCGGGCGCGTCGCTCGTGCGGCCGTTTACTCGTACGTCCTCCGGCTCGATGGGCACGTCGCGTAACCTACCGGGCTTCGACCAGGCGACCGTCATCGTGTTGTTGGATACGCTCGCAAACCGATGGAACTCGCCCGGCTTCACCAGACGCGCAGGCCGACGGCGGGCCGGGTGCTCGCCGTGATCACGGCGCTGCCCGCGGCCGCCGTGGCCGGCTGGTTGCTGGCCGGGCTGCCGCTGCTCCTGCTGGGCGTGTACCGGCCGCTTCCCGCGTTCCTGATCGGGCTGTCCGTCGCCGCGCTGCTGTGCTGGACGGCGACACGCCACATGGGCGCCACGGTCCCGGCCACCGGTCGGCAGGTCGCCGGGGTGATCGCCGTCGCGGCCGGGTCCGGGGTGTTCAACGCGGTCATGCACAGTGAGCAACTCGCCGTCAGACGCGACCCCGGCACCTACGCGCAGTACGCCATCTGGCTCGCCGAGCACGGTTCGCTGCCGATCCCGTCGGGTGCGGAGGCGTTCGGCGGGGCCGATCCCGGCCTGATCTTCCGCAGCGTGGGGTTCTACGCGGCCGACGGGGCGGTGGTGCCGCAGTTCATGCCCGGCGCGCCGATGCTGTTCGCCGTCGGCGAGTGGCTCGGCGGGCTGCTCGTGACGCCCGCCGTGCTGGGCGCCTTGGCCGTGCTGGCGTTCGCCGGGCTGGTGGCCCGGCTGGCCGGGGGCGGCTGGGCGGTTCCGGCCGCGCTGGCGTTCGCGGTCTGCATGCCGGTCCTCTACACCTCGCGGACGACGTTCAGCGAGATCCCGTCGATGATCCTGCTGTTCGGCGGCCTGATCCTGATCCACGACACCCTCCGCCGGGACACGCCGCCCGGCCGTTCACCGGGCGGTGCCGTACTGGATGGCGACGGCACGCGGGACGGCGGGCCGGGGCGGAGTGCGCCGGGGCGCTGGAGGCCGTCGGCGCGGTGGCTGCGGATGGCGCTGGCCGGGCTGGTGTTCGGGCTGTGCGTGCTGGTCAGGGTGGACGGGCTGCGGGACGTGCTGCCCGCGCTGGCGTTCGCCGGGTTGCTGATCGCGCTGGGCAGGCTGGCCCGGTCCCGCGCTCGGGCCGAGCACGCGCCGCGACCCCCTGCCTCGGTCGGCGCGAAGGGCCGATCCCGCGCCTCGGGCGGTGACGTGGTTGGGGCACCGGGCCAGGGGACCGGGTGGGTGTCCTGGCCGGGGATGGAGCTGGGTGGGGCGTTGCTGACCGGGCTGGTGGCCGGGGTGGGGGTCGGGTTGCTGGCCGCTCAGCTGCTGGCCCGGCCGTACCTCGACTATCTGTCCCGCTCGGTGGAGCCGCTGCTGCTGATCTGCGCCGCCGTGCTGCTGCTCACTCTCGCCGGTACGGTCACCGCGCCGTTGCTGGCCCGGGTCCGGCTGCCGCGCCGGTTGCCCGAGGCGGGCGCCGTCCTGGCGGTGCTGGTGATGGCCGGGCTGGCCGTACGGCCGTGGCTGCAGACCGTGCGCCGTGAGCCTGACAACGACGAGGACTGGCGCACCCACACCTTTATCGAGGAGATCCAGAAGGCCAACGGGCTGCCGATCGACGGCACGCGCCTCTACTTCGAGAACTCGCTGCACTGGGTGGCCTGGTACATCGGCGTCCCCGCGCTCGTGCTCGCCACCCTGGCGGCGGCCGTGCTGGTGCGCAGGCTGCTGAAGGGCGGCGCGCCCGAGTGGCTGCTGCCGCTGGCGGTCATCGGCTGGACGACGGTCACCACGCTGCTCCGGCCGGAGATCACCCCCGACCATCCGTGGGCCGCCCGCCGCCTGGTGCCGATCGTGATCCCGGGTCTGATCCTGCTGGCCGTCTGGGGGGCCGGGTGGCTGCGCGAGCGTGGGCGCGGGTGGCGGTTCCGGCGCTGGATCGCCCCCGTGAGCGTGCTGCTCCTGCTGGCGCCGCCGATCGTGACTTCGATCGGCACCGCGTTCACCCCGGTCGAGCGGGGGGAGGAGGCGGCGGTGGCGGCGTTGTGCGCGCGGATCCCGCCGGACGCCTCCGTGCTGATGGTGGAGCGCGTCACGGGGGACCGGTTCACCCAGGTGGTGCGCGGGAGGTGCGGCGTCCCGGTCGCGATGGTCGGGCGCGTCACCGGGGACACGGCTTCCGAACGAGACGTACGCCGTCTGATCGAGCGGGTGCGCGCGGTGGGCAGGACCCCGGTCGTGCTCGGCGCCGAGCGCGGCCAGGTCTCGCCGTACGGCACGGCGTCGCAGGTCATGGCCCTGGTGACGCGTCAGGACGAGCGCTCGCTGACCGAGCGGCCGAACGGCACCTGGTCGCTGCGGATCAACGTGTGGATGGCGGTGGCCTGACCCCATGGTGTCATCACCGCGACCCGATGTGCACCCAGGCCCGGTCCGGGCAGAGTACCCTCGACGCACGTGAGCACGCTTGAGACCCCCCAGAGTGGATCCACCGTGGAAGAAGCGCCCTACGTCACCATCGTCCTGCCGTGTTACAACGAGCAGGATCACGTCGTGGCCGAGGTAGAGCGCATCACCAAGGCCATGGACTCCAGCGGCTACACCTACGAGCTGGTCGCCGTCGACGACTGCTCCACCGACCAGACGCTGGCCAGGCTGCAGGAGGCCGCGGCCGACTATCCCCATCTGCGCATCCGCGCGTTCCACCGCAACGGCGGCTCCGGCACCGTGCGCAGGATCGGCACGCAGGAGGCCAGGGGCGAGATCGTCGTGTGGACCGACGCGGACATGACCTACCCCAACGAGCGCATCCCCGAGCTGGTGCAGATCCTGGAGAAGGATCAGACGGTCGACCAGGTGGTCGGCGCGCGCACCTCCGAGGAGGGCTCGCACAAGCTGCTGCGGGTGCCGGCCAAGTGGGTGATCCGCAAGGTGGCGGAGAAGCTCGCCGGGCAGAAGATCCCGGACCTCAACTCGGGGCTGCGGGCCTTCCGCAAGTCGGTGGCCAAGCCCTATCTGCGGCTGCTGCCGCCCGGGTTCTCCTGCGTCACGACGATCACGCTGTCGTTCCTGTCCAACCAGCATGACGTCTACTACCTGCCGATCGGCTACGCCAAGCGGGCGGGCAAGTCGAAGTTCAGCTTCGTGTCCGACGCCTACCGCTACATCCTGCAGGTGCTGCGGATGATCATGTACTTCAACCCGCTCAAGGTGCTCATGCCGCCGGCCCTCTGGCTGGTGACGATCGGGCTCGCCAAGGGCGTGTGGGACATGATCCAGCACCCCTTCTACTTCCCGGCCAACACCGTGATGATCTTCCTGTCGGGCATGCTCATCGGGTCGGTGGCGCTGCTGGCCGACCTGATCGTGCGGTCGCGGGGCGAGTAGCGTGCGGATCGCCGTCGTCGGCCCCACCTATCCGTACAAGGGGGGCGGGGCCCAGCACACCACCGAGCTGGCGCACCGGCTCGCGGCGCTCGGCCACGACGTGGTGATCGAGTCGTGGAAGGCGCAGTATCCGTCGTTCCTCTATCCGGGGCAGCAGACCATCGACGCCCCCGAGGGCACCCCCTACCCGAAGACCGAGCGCGTCCTCGACTGGCGCCGGCCCGACGGGTGGGTGGCCGCCGGCCGGCGGCTGCGCACGGCCGACCTGGTGGTCCTGGCCGTCCTCAGCCCCGTGCAGGTCCCCGCGTACCTGGGGATTCTGTACGGCATAGGCCGGAAGGCGAGGACCGTCGCCCTCTGCCACAACGTGCTGCCGCACGAGCGCAAGCCGTACGACAGGCCGTTGATGAAGGCGCTGCTCAAGCGCGTCGACGGGGTGCTGACCCACTCCGGTCAGCAGGCGGAGCTGGCCAGGGAGCTGACCGGCGGGCCGGTGAGCGTGGCGCCGCTGCCGCCGCACCTGCCCTCCACCCATGCGGGACGCTCCGACGAGGTGCACCACCGGCTGCTGTTCTTCGGCATCGTCCGGCCGTACAAGGGGCTTGACGTGCTGCTGCGGGCGCTGCCCGACGGCGTGGGGCTGACCGTGGCGGGGGAGTTCTGGGGCGGGCTGGACGCCACCAGGGAGCTGATCGGCGAGCTGGGGATCGGCGACCGGGTGGACCTGCGGCCCGGCTACGTGGCCGCCGACGACGTGCCCAAGCTGTTCGCCGAGGCGGACGCGCTCGTCCTGCCCTATCGCAACGCCACCGCCAGCCAGAACGTGTGGCTCGGCCACGAGCACGGCGTGCCGGTGATCGCCACCCGCGTCGGCGCGCTCGCCGACCATGTCAGGGACGGCGTCGACGGCCTGCTGGTGGAGCCGGACGACGTTGACGCGCTCAGGCGGACGATCGAGAGGTTCTACGCGTCCGGCGAGCCGGAGAGGTTGCGGTCGGGCGTCAAGGCGGTCGATCCCGCCCCCTTCTGGTCGGCGTACACGGCCACGCTCCTGGACGCCTGACGCCCCAGCAGCAACGCCAGCCCGGCCGCCGCCGCGTCGGCCAGCGTGAACGCCAGCCGCGACAGCACCGCCACCGCGAAGGCCGGGCCGGTGGCGATGATCGGCGCGAGCACGAGCACCAGCGCACCCTCCCGCACCCCCACCCCGGCGGGCACCACGAAGGTGAGCAGCCCGGTCGCCCAGGCGAACGCGTACGCGCCGGTCGCGATCACATACAGGTCCCACCGGCCCGCGAGCATGGTGGTGTGCAGGCCGTACACGAACCAGCCGAGCGCCGTCCACGCCACCGCGACCAGCACCGTGCGGCCCGGCAGCACACTGTCGAGCGTCGGCCTGCGCGCCAGCCGCAGCGCCAGGTTGAGACCCCAGGTGAGCACCCTGGGATGCAGGCAGACGGCGATCACCGGCACGAACAGCAGCAGATACCACGCCTGCCGCACGACCTCCTGCGTCGCCAGGGTCGCGGCGGCGAGCGCGATGCCGACCCCGAGGTTGATCACCAGCGCCAGTGAGATGCACGCGAACGTCCTGCGCGGCGGGCTGCCGTGGTCGCGGCCGAGGTCCATCATGGCGGCGTAGGCCCAGACGGCGCCCGGGATGTACTTGCCCAGCTGGCCCACGAACATGATCCGCCCGGCCACCCGTACCGGCAGCGGCGACCCCAGCCCCGCGAGGACCGCGCGCCAGGCCAGCAGCATGCAGAACTGGCCGAGCAGGACCGCGACGAACGCGCCGAGCACCGCCCACGGCGAGATCTGCGCCACCGCCGCCCGCGTGTCGTCCCAGTTGCGGGCCAGGGCGTAGCCCAGGAAACCGAGCGCGACCAGGGCGAGGACGACGCGCAGCAGGCGGCGGATCATCCGGCCAGGGTACGCGCGCCGCACCGGGCCGAGCCAGCTCTTCCCAGGTCGAACCGGCTTCGCCAGGCCGCCAGAGGTCCACATCCTGCTCCGGCGGGTCGCCGTATCAACGCTGAGGGACGGCTGACGGCGGCGAGCGCGGGTACTGTTGGGCGGCGTGGGAAAGCAACGGGTCGCGCAGCTGGCCTACTCCGAGTTCCAGTCGGCGATGCTCGACGAGGCGAAGCGCCGGCGCAAGGCCGCGAAGATCATCGCGGTGCTGGAGCACTTCCAGGGGCTGCTCGGCGGGCTGACCGTGGGTGACGTGGGCTGCTCGGCCGGCTTCATCGCCGACGAGCTCGCGGCGGCCGGGGCGAAGCACACGCTCGGCATCGACATCGACGTGCCGGGGCTGCGCAAGGCGGCCGACCGGTTCGGCGAGCGGGTGGCGTTCGTCTGCGGCGACGGCACCGCGCTGCCGTTCCCGGACGGCTCGATCGACGTGCTGGTCTTCAACCACATCTACGAGCACGTGGTCGACCCCGACGCGGTGGTGGCCGAGATGCACCGGGTGCTCTCCGACGACGGCGCCCTCTACCTGGGCCTCGGCAACCGGCTCGGGATCATGGAGCCGCACTACAAGCTGCCGTTCCTGTCCTATCTGCCGCCCGCGCTGGCCGACCGCTACGTGCGCGCCTCCGGCCGCGCCGACCACTACTACGAGCGCTTCCGTACCCGGCGCGGGCTGCGCAGGATGCTGCGGGCCTTCCACGTGTGGGACTACACCTTCCCGGTGCTGGCGACGCCGACCCGCTTCGCCGGGTCCGAGCTGTTCCCCGGGGCCCTGGGGCGGGTGGCGCGGACGGTCCTGGCCCGCACGCCGCGCGCGGTGCTGCGGCTGCTCCTGCCGTTCGTGCCGACCTACCTGTGGGTGGCCACCAAGACGCCGCGCCGCCCGGCGGGCGCCGCCCTCCCGCAGCCTCCCGAACGGGTCCGCCCCCTGTGAGCGACTCCGGTACGTCAGGCCGCCCCGAAAGGACAGCGGACCACTCTCGTATGGCGGGTCGCCCTGAGTCAGGTCACCCCGGGCCAGGTCACGATGTATCGGTCAGCGACCTCGGGCCGGTGGCGTCCGGCGCCGACCCGCAGGCGGTCGCCGGGCCGGAGGCCGGGGCCGGTGGCCGTGGGGGGAGGGCCATGGGCAAGGGGGTGGTGGTGCGCAGGGCGGTGCGGGTCGGGTTCCTTCTTGTGGCGCTGGGGTTCGGCGCGTACGCCGTGGCCTCCCAGTGGGACGCGGTGGTCGCCGGGTTCGCCACGCTGAGCTGGCCGATGCTCGCCGGGTCGCTGGTCGCCGTCGTGGCGGCGCTGCTCGGGGCCATGCTCACCTGGCGCACCCTGCTGTCCGACCTGGGCTCGCCGCTGCCGTTGCGGCCGGCGGCGAAGGTGTTCTTCGTGGGCCAGCTCGGCAAGTACATCCCCGGCGCCGTGTGGCCGATGCTCGCCCAGATGGAGATGGGGCGCGACCTCGGGGTGCCACGGCCGCGCAGCGCGGCGGCGTTCTTCCTGATGATGCCGATCCAGCTCGCCAGCGGCCTGCTGGTCGCGCTCGGGGCGCTGGGCTGGGACCGGTTCGGCTGGTTGCTGCTCTTCGTCCCGGTGCTCCTGGTGCTGCTGGAGCCCAGGGTGATCAACGGCCTGATCGGCTTCGGGCTGCGCAAGCTCAAGCGCGAGCCGCTGGAGCGGCCGCTCACCCGGCGCGGGATGCTGACCGCACTCGGCTGGGCGCTGCTCGGCTGGGGCTGTTACGGCGTCCACCTGTTCTTCGTCGCCCCCGAGGCGGGGCTGGTGTTCGCCGTGGGGGCATTCGCGCTGTCGTGGTGTCTGGGCATCATGACGTTCGTCGTGCCGGCCGGAGCAGGGGTGCGGGAGGTCGCCATGGTGGCCGTTCTCGCACCCGTCATGGACGCTGGTCAGGCCATCGCCGTGGCCCTTTGTTCCAGGATTGTCATCATTCTTGGCGATTTGCTCTGTGCTGGATTGGCGGGAATTTCGGCACGTCGCGACTCAGTGTGATTTGACACACGATTTAGGGGAGGCTGGTCATAAGCTGGAAATAGAGGGGGACATCAGATCCCACGTTGATCTTGAGGGGAGAAGATCACCGTAATGCCTCGAGTGCTCGTCGATGCGGCCGCGGTTCCCGCGGACCGCGGTGCCTTGATCAGGTATGTGGACGGTTTGGTGAGGGCGCTCGACCGGGCGGGCGCCGATCTCGCGGTGGCCTGCCAGCGGGCGGACGCCGAGCGATACACCGCGATCGCGCCGTCGGCCCGGGTGATTCCCGGGCCCGTCTCGCTGACCAACCGGGCGGCCAGGCTCGCCTGGGAGCAGACCGGCCTGCCGCTGCTCGCCCGCCGGGTCGGCGCCGACGTGATCCACGCCCCCTACTACTCCATCCCGCTCCGCTCGGGCGTGCGGACGGTCGTGACGGTGCACGACGTCACCTGGTTCACCGAGCCCGAGCAGCACAGCCCCTCCAGGGCCTCGTTCTTCCGCTCGGCCACCCGCACCGCCGTACGGCACGCCAACCGGGTGATCGTGCCCTCCAAGGCCACCAGGGACGAGCTGGTGCGGGTGCTCGCCGCCGACCCCACCCGCATCGACGTCGCCTACCACGGCGTCGACCAGAAGCAGTTCCACGCCCCGAGCGAGGCCGAGATCCAGCGGGCGGTCAGCAGGTGCGGCCTGCACGGCCAGCCGTACGTCGCCTTCCTGGGCGCGCTTGACCCGCGCAAGAACGTTCCAAACCTGATCCGCGGCTTCGCCGCCGCCGTCAAGGGGCTGGCCGACCCGCCCGCGCTGGTGCTCGGCGGCGGCGTGCACGAGGACGACGTGGACGCCGCCTGCCGCGAGGTCGAGGCCACCGTCAAGGTCGTGCGCCCTGGTTACCTGCACGCGCCCGACCTGCCCGGCTTCCTCGGCGGGGCGCTCGTGGTCGCCTTCCCGTCCAGGGGCGAGGGGTTCGGCCTGCCCGTGCTGGAGGCGATGGCCTGCGGCGCGCCCGTGCTGACCACCCACCGCACGTCGCTGCCCGAGGTGGGCGGTGACGCGGTCGCCTACAGTGAACCGGACGCCGACAGCATCGCCACCGCGCTGGCCCAGCTTCTGGCTTCACCGGACAGGAGACGGCAATTGCGGGAGGCAGGCCTGGCGAGGGCACGCGAATTCACCTGGGAAGCTTCGGCCGAAGCGCACCTCAGTTCTTATCAACGCGCGATCGAATAGTTCGCTACCCTCCCAAAGTTATGGAGAGCTCTTTGCCAGACCTAGAGGCGATCCTCCTGGTCGGGGGGCAGGGCACGCGCCTGCGTCCACTGACGCTGGGCACGCCGAAGCCGCTGCTGCCGACCGCCGGAGTGCCTTTCCTGGCCCACCAACTGGCACGGGCCCGTTCGTTCGGCGTACGCCGGATCGTCTTCGCCACCTCGTACAAGGCGTCGATGTTCGAGCCGGAGTTCGGTGACGGGTCCGCGTTCGGGCTCTCGATCGAGTACATGACCGAGGAGACGCCGCTGGGCACCGGCGGTGCCATCCGCAACGCGGCGCAGGCGCTGTCCGCCGGGCCCGGTGACCCGGTCCTGGTGCTCAACGGCGACATCCTGTCCGGTCACGACATCGGCGAGCAGGTGCGTGGGCACCTCGCTCGTGACGCCGCTGTAACGCTCCATCTGACGGAGGTGGAGGATCCGACCCGGTTCGGCTGCGTCCCCACGGACGACGACGGCCGGGTGACGGCGTTCCTGGAGAAGACCCCCAATCCGGTCACCAATCGGATCAACGCCGGCTGTTACGTGTTCACCCGGTCGGTCATCGACCAGATCCCGCGTGACGAGGTCGTGTCGGTGGAGCGGGAGACCTTCCCCGGACTCATCGAGTCGGGCCGGCTCGTGCTCGGCTACGCCGACCGGACCTACTGGCTCGACGTCGGCACGCCCGCCGCGTTCGTCCAGGGCTCGCGCGACCTGGTGCTCGGCCGGCTGGCCTCGCCCGCTCTGCCGGGGCCCACGGGCGAATACCTCGCTCTGCCCGGCTCGGTCGTCTCGCCGGAGGCCAAGGTCCAGGGCGGCACGGCCGTGGGCGCCCGGTCCGTCGTCGAGGCGGGCGCCATCGTCATCGGCTCGGTGCTGAGCGACGACTGCGTGGTCGAGTCCGGCGCGCGGGTGACCGATTCGGTGCTGGGCCGGGGGGCGCGGGTCTGCGCGGGCACGGTGGTGCGCGACGCCGTCATCGGCGACGGCGCGGTCGTCGGGCCGGGCAACGAGCTGCAGGCCGGCGTGCGCATCTGGCCGGGCGTGGAGCTGCCCGAGCGCGCGGTCCGCTACTCGAGCGACGTCTGACCGGCAGCGACCGCACGCCGGCGCGCGGCGTGCGGTCGGTAGTGGTCACGCCGGCGCGCGGTGTGCGGCCGGTAGCGGGCACACTGGACGGATGATGGAGCGCGTCTGGGTGCCCGAGGGGCCGCTTGACGTGGGGATGGCGATGGCTCCCCACAAGCGCGGCTCCGGCGACCCGGCCTGGCGCCAGACGCTCGACGGGGCCGTATGGCGCACCACGCGCACCCCGGACGGCCCCGCCACGCTCAAGGTGACGCTCGTCCACCGGGAGGTGCACGGGCGCGCCTGGGGGCCGGGGGCCGCGTGGATGCTGGACCGGCTGCCCGCGCTGCTCGGCGCCGACGACGACGTCTCGGGCTTCAGGGTGCGGCACGCGGTGCTGGACGACGTGGCCAGGAAGCATCCGGGGCTGCGCATCGGCAGGACGGCCCGGGTCATGGAGGCGCTGGTGCCGGCCGTACTGGAGCAGAAGGTCGTCGGGCGTGAGGCGTGGCGGGCGTGGCGGTGGCTGCTGCGGAAGTACGGCGAGCCGGCGCCGGGGCCCGCGCCCGAGGGGATGTGGGTCGTGCCCGAGCCGTCCGTGTGGCGGGAGATCCCGAGCTGGCACTGGCATCAGGCCGGGGCCGAGGCGGTGCGCGCCAGGACCATCGCCACCGCCGCCTGGCACGCCGCCAAGCTGGAGGCCGCCGGCACCAGCGCGGAGCTCGACCGGCTGCTGCGCGCCCTGCCGGGGGTCGGCGTGTGGACGTCCGCCGAGGTGCGGCAGCGCGCCTTCGGGGATCCGGACGCGGTCAGCGTCGGCGACTTTCACCTGGCCAAGATGGTCGGCTACGCGCTGACGGGGGAGAAGACGGACGATCCCGGCATGATGCGGCTGCTGGAGCCGTACCGGGGACACCGGCATCGGGCCACCCTCCTCATCATGCTGACGGGCCTGCGCCCGCCCGCGCGCGGGCCCAGGATGGCCGCGCGCGACTACCGTTCCTTCTGACCACGGCCCCTGGGTGCGCACCACGAACTCAGCTGCCCGTAGTGTGCCGGTATGAGTCTCGTCAGTGATTCCGCGTTCCGTCGCGCACTCGCTCGTGCCCGTGATGGCAAGACCCTGGACGTCGCCGAGGCCACCGTGCTGCTGCACGCGCGCGGCGAGCACCTCGACACGCTGCTGGACCACGCCTCCCGAGTGCGGGACGCCGGGCTGAAGGCCGTCGGCCGCGAGGGGATCATCACCTACAGCAGGAAGGTGTTCATCCCGCTGACCCGGCTGTGCCGGGACCGCTGCGGCTACTGCACGTTCGCCACCGCGCCGCACAAGCTCGACGCGCCCTTCCTCAGCCCGGACGAGGTGCTGGAGATCGCCAGGCAGGGCGCCGCCATGGGCTGCAAGGAAGCGCTGTTCACCCTGGGGGACCGGCCCGAGGACCGCTGGCACCAGGCGCGCGAGTGGCTGGACGCGCACGGCTACGACGACACGCTCTCCTACGTGCGGGCGATGGCCATCGCGGTGCTGGAGGAGACCGGGCTGCTGCCGCACCTCAACCCCGGCGTGCTCAGCTGGCGCGACCTGCAGCGGCTCAAGCCCGTGGCGCCGTCGATGGGCATGATGCTGGAGACCACCTCGCGGCGGCTGTTCGAGGAGAAGGGGCAGCCGCACCACGGCTCGCCCGACAAGGACCCGGCGGTACGGCTGCGCGTGCTGGAGGACGCCGGGCGGACCAACGTGCCGTTCACCACCGGGATCCTGATCGGCATCGGGGAGACCGTGGCGGACCGGGCCGAGTCCATCTTCGCCATCCGGCGGGTGGCTCGCGAGTACGGCGCGATCCAGGAGGTCATCGTCCAGAACTTCCGCGCCAAGCCGGACACCGCGATGCGCGGGCTGCCCGACGCGGACCTGAAGGAGCTGGCCGCCACCATCGCCGTGACCCGGCTGGTGCTGGGGCCGCGGGCGCGCGTGCAGGCGCCGCCCAACCTGGTGGACGCCGAGTACGAGCTGATGATCCGGGCCGGGATCGACGACTGGGGCGGGGTGTCGCCGTTGACGCCCGACCATGTGAACCCGGAGCGGCCGTGGCCGCAGATCGACGAGCTGGCCGCGCGTACGGCCGAGCACGGGTTCCGGCTGCGGGAGCGGTTGACCATCTACCCCGAGTACGTGCGGGCGGGGGAGCCTTGGCTGGATCCCCGGCTGTTCGGGCACGTGGCGGCGCTGGCCGACCCGGAGACGGGGCTGGCCCGGGAGGGAGTGCTGCCCGCGGGGCTGCCCTGGCAGGAGCCTGACGGTGGGTTCGCGGCCTCCGGGAGGGTGGATCTGCATGTGGAGGTGGACACCTCCGGGCGGACGCATGATCGGCGGGATGACTTCGACCACGTCTATGGGGACTGGGACGCGCTGCGGGATCGGCTGGATCCCGCCGTACGCGTTGCGCCGGACTCCGCCGACGAGGTGCTCGCCGCACCGGCGCGGGCGGCCGGTGGGGTGTCCGCTGAGGTGCGGGAGGCGTTGCGGCGGGCTGAGAGCGATCCTGCGGGGCTCAGCGACGCCGAGGCGGTCGCGTTGCTGTCCGCCGACGGGGAGGCGCTGGAGGAGCTCACCGGGATCGCCGACGAGCTGCGGCGGCAGGCTGTCGGGGACGAGGTCACCTACGTCGTCAACAGGAACATCAACTTCACCAACGTCTGCTACACCGGCTGCCGGTTCTGCGCCTTCGCCCAGCGCAGGACGGACGCCGACGCGTACACCCTGAGCCTGGACCAGGTGGCCGACCGGGCCGAGGAGGCGTGGCGGGCGGGCGCGACCGAGGTGTGCATGCAGGGCGGCATCCACCCCGATCTGCCCGGGACGGCCTACTTCGACATCGCCAGGGCGGTCAAGGCCAGGACACCGGGCATGCACGTGCACGCCTTCTCGCCGATGGAGGTCATCAACGGCGCCAGCCGCACCAACCTGTCGATCGAGGACTGGCTGCACGCCGCCAAGGAGGCCGGGGTGGACTCGCTGCCGGGCACGGCGGCGGAGATCCTGGACGACGAGGTGCGCTGGGTGCTGACCAAGGGCAAGCTGCCCGCCCAGGAGTGGGTGGACGTGATCACCACCGCGCACCGGGTGGGCCTGCCGACCACCTCCACGATGATGTACGGGCACGTCGACACCCACCTGCACTGGGTCAGGCACATCAAGCTGATCAGGCGGCTGCAGGAGGAGACGGGCGGGTTCTCCGAGTTCGTGCTGCTGCCGTTCGTGCACACGAGCGCGCCCATCTATCTGGCGGGGATCGCCAGGCCGGGCCCCACCGCCAGGGAGAACCGGGCGGTGCACGCGCTGGCCAGGATCCTGCTGCACGGCGCGATCTCCAACATCCAGTGCTCCTGGGTCAAGCTCCGCGACGACCTGTGTCACCAGGTGCTCAAGGGCGGCGTGAACGATCTCGGTGGCACGCTCATGGAGGAGACGATCAGCCGGATGGCCGGGTCGGAGAACGGGTCGTACAAGACGATCAGCGAGCTGCGCGAGATGGTCGAGCTCACCGGCAGGCCGGTGCGGCAGCGCACCACCGAGTACGGCCGGCCGAGCGACGAGCGGCTGGCCGCGTCGGCGGCGAGCGACGGCGTGTGCCAGAGCGTGCGGCGAGTGCTGCCGATGGCCTAGCGTGCTGGGAGAATCGTCACTCCCCATCGAGAGAGGTTCACCGTGCGGTTTGGCCAACACCGCGCCGCGTTATCTCCCGAGCAGAAAAGGAAGAGAGCGCTCCGCAACGGAGTGCTCTCGGTTCTCACGGCCGTCACCCTGGTCGCGGGCATGCTGGTGGTGGTGTTCGGCGGCGCGCGGGCCCTGTGCTCGACACGAGAGCCTGTTCTGGTCGATGTGGCGGCCGCCCTGGACGTGGCTCCGGCCGTGATGCGGGCGGCCGGGCGGTTCAACGAGACGAAGACCACCGCGGGCGGGCGGTGCGTGCTCGTCCAGGTGACCGAGCGGCCTCCCGCCACCGTGCTGCGCACGCTGATCGGGGAGCGGGCGGGCGTGCTCAGTGAGCGGCCGGACGGCTGGATCGCCGACTCGTCGGCCTGGATCCGCCTGGCGCGGGAGCAGGGCGCGAGCGCGCTGCGGGCGGGTGAGACGGTGGTGGCGACCTCGCCGCTGGTGTTCGCGACCCGCTCGTCGCTCGCCGAGAAGTTCTCCATCGGCAACACGGAGATGAACTGGCGGATGGTCTTCCCGCCCACGGTGCGCGGCCGGGTGACGCCCACCGAGGACGAGCCCGACGTGGTCCGGGTGCCGGATCCGTCGCTGGCCGGGGCCGGGATCGCCACCGTCGCGGCGGCCCGGGACGTGGTCGGCACCGGGCCGGAGGCGGACAAGGCGCTGACCGCGTTCGTCCGGTGGGCGCAGGCGGGCTCGGCGCCCGACTACCGCAGCATGCTGGCGGCGGTGGACGACCGCACGTTCTGGCAGCGCCCGGTCGTCATCGTGCCGGAGCAGTCGGTGTGGAACCACAACCTGAACCTGTCCGCCGACCCGGTCGTCGCCCTGCACCCGCGCGAGGGCACGATCACCCTCGACTATCCGTACGCGGTGACCGCCACCGATCCCATGGTGGCCGAGGGGTCCGCGGCCTTCGCCGAGTGGCTGCGCGGCCCCGAGGCGCAGCGGCTGGTCCGGGAGGCGGGGTTCCGGTCGGGCGACGGGAGACAGGCCCCGATCTCGCCGGCGCCGCGGATCCCGGTCACGAACCCGAAGATCCGGTCCTCGGTGACGGACGAGGACATCGACGAGGCGTTGCGCGCCTGGAGCAGGCTCGCCCCGCCGACCAACATCCTCGTGCTGACCGACACCTCGAAGCACATGGCCGAGCCGCTCAACGGCGGCACCCGGGTCGGGGTGGCGCTGGCCGCCGCGCGGCTCGGGCTGCAGCTCTTCCCCGACTCCACGCACATGGGGTTCTGGGAGTTCGCCCACCGGCTCGGCGGCGTCAAGGGGTACGAGCAGCGGGTGGGACTCGGCCCGATCAACCGCCCGGAAACGGGCGAACTGGTCAGGCGTGGCCGGCTGAACGAGCTCACCACCACGATCACCGCCCATCCCGGCCGGGACAGCTCGCTCTACGACGCGATCCTGAGCGGCTTCCGCGAGGTCGGCGGCAAATACCGGGAGGAGATGAACAACACGCTTCTGGTGATCACGGCGGGCAGGGACGACGGTCGCGGGCTCAAGCTGGCGGAGCTGACCGAGCGGCTGCGCACCGAGTGGAAGCCGGACAAGCCCATCCAGATCATCGTCATCGCCTTCGGCAAGGGCGTCGACCGCGACGGCCTGGCGGGCATCACGGCCGCCACGAACGGCTCCCTGCACGTGGCCCAGGAGCCGGGCGAGATCATCGACGTGTTCCTGGAGGCGCTGGCCCGCCGCTTGTGCCACCCGACGTGCGGGTGAGGGGGCGCCGACGGCGGCGCCCCCTCAGGCGATCAGACCTTGCCCCACAGGGCGGGAACGTTCGGCGGCTCCCAGCCGGCGAGGGCGGTGTGCGCCTGGATGCAGCGGTAGGTGGCGCCTCCGTAGGTGACGGTCGAACCGGCCTTGTAGGCGGTGCCGGCCTTCCAGGTGCCGCCCACGGGCGAGGTCGGCGTCGGCGTCGGGGTGGGCGTCGGAGTACGGGTCGGGGTGGGCGTCGGGGTCGGGGTGGGGTCGGGGTTGCCCGCGCCGCCGCCGATCCGTAGGTCGATGCAGGCGTAGAAGGCCATGGGTGTGTCGGCGATGTTCCAGATGGCGAGGACCTTCTGCCGGCCGCTGAAGCCGGAGAGGTTCACCCGGTGCGAGACCTGCAGCGACGGCGGCTGGCGGCCCTGGTCGTTGAAGCTCGCGACCCGGGTGCCGCCGATGTAGTACTCCCACGTGCTGGTGGCGTGCTGGACGGTCAGCGTCCACTTGAAGTCGACCGTGCTGCCGACCGAGGTGACGGGCCACGCCTTGCTCTCGTCGCTGAGCTGGGCGAAGCGCGGGATGCCGCCGTGGCAGTTGCGCTGGCCCTTCGGTCCTTCGACGCTCTGCGGCTCGTAGATGATGTCGCCGCAGCCCGAGACCTTGCCCTGGGCGCAGTTGGCCTGGCGGCTCGGCGGCGAGTTGACGTAGCCGTGGGCCAGCGCCGGGGAGGTGGCGAAGATCGTGCAGGCGACGGCGAGCACCGTCACGGACAGTAAGGTGAGCAACCTTCTCATGAAGCGAGCTCCTTTACGGTGGGGGTGCGCCCAAATGTAAAGGAAACTTTCCTAACAGGTACACCAAATCGTGACTTTCTCTGAAAGTCGCAGGTCAGCGCGTCACGAAGAAGTCCTGAGGGTCGCGTGGCGCCCGATCCCGAGGGGGAGCGGCTGCGTGGCCGATCGCGACGCAGCCCATCGGATCCCACTCCTGGGGCAGGTCGAGCACCTCACGCACCACCGGGCGGCAGAACATCGTGGACGACACCCACGCCGAGCCCAGCCCCTCGACGGCGAGCTGAACCAGGAAGTTCTCGACGCCCGCGCCCGTCGCCACCACGAACATCTCCCGCTCGGCGGCGTTGCGCCGGTCGTCCCGATAGGTGTGCGAGCCCGCCATCACCAGGCACGGCACCACCAGATAGGGCGCGGCGCGCAGCACGTCGCCACGCCTGACCCGCTTCGCGATCGACTCCTCGGTGAACCCGTCGCCGCGCAGGTCCGCGATCCACGCCTCCCGCATGGCGTCGAGCAGCCGCGTCCTGGTCGAGGCCGACTCGACGAGCACGAACCGCCACGGGGTCGTGTGGTGCGGCGCCGGCGCGGCGATGCCCGCCGCGACCGCCCGCCGCACGGCGGCGGCGTCGACGGGCCGGTCCGAGAACTCCCTGATGGTACGGCGCGCGAACACGACGTCGCGTGACCCGAACCGGAACAGGTCCTCGTCGGCCGGACGCACCAGCGGCCTGACCCCCGGCCCGTCCTCCTCGGTCACCAGGTGCGCCAGCCCGCGCACGACGGCGACGGGAACCCCGTCGAGCTTGCCCTTGACCAGCTCGGCGGCGGCCGCGATCTCGTCCACGAGAGCCGTCACAGTGGCGTTGAGCGGATTGCCGTGGGTGTCGGTGCCGCCCCGGAAGTCCGCCAGCGGCGTCACGCCCGCCGCGCCGATGGCCACGTCGGTCAGCCCGTGCCGCCACGGGCGGCCGAAGGTGTCGGAGACGATCACGCCGACCTTGGGCGTCAGCCCCGACCGGATCCGGCGCGCCGACGCGTCGGGGTCCTCCGGCAGCAGGAGCACGGTGCCGGGATCGGTGTTGGAGGCGTCCACCCCGGCGGCGGCCATGACGAAACCGTGCCGGGTCTGCGAGATCACGGTGTCGCCGCGCCGGGCCACCACCCGGTCGGTCTCGTCCTCGATCGCCTTGACCCGGTCGGGAGCTTCCCGGATCCGGCCCTCGGCCTTGCTCACGATCTTGGAGGTGACGACCAGGATGTCGCCCTCGCGCACGTCGGCGTCCCGGAGCAGGGCCGCGATGTCGTCACCGGGGCGCACCTCCCCGATGCCGGGCACGCCGAGGATCTCGATCTGCTGCGGGGTGGTCATCGGGCGAGCTCCTGTGCCAGGTCGAGGGCGGCGCGGGCGATGGCCGCCGTCGCGTCCGCGTCGTGCATGAGCAGCGGCCGGGCCTCGACCCGGACGCCGTCCAGGGCGACCGCCGAGTCCTCGGGGGCCACCAGCCAGCCGCCGATCAGGTCGGCTCCGTACAGCTCCAGGACGGCCTGGGCGCTGGTCTCCACCCCGATCGCCGTCAGGCAGGCGTCGGCCATGCCCCGGACCGGCGCGCCGCCGATGATGGGGGAGACGCCCACCACGGTCTTGGCCGTGAGCGCGTCGCGGATGCCGGGCACCTGGAGGATGGTGCCGATGCTGACCACCGGGTTGGACGGCGGCAGGATGACCACGTCCGCGTCCGCGATCGCGTCCAGCACCCCAGGGGCGGGCTTGGCCGTGTCGACGCCGACGAGCGCGAAGGACTCGGCGGGCACCGACGCGCGCAGCCTGACCCACCACTCCTGGAAGTGGACGGCCCGCTTGCCGTGCTCGTCGGAGATGATCACGTGCGTCTCGCACCGGTCGTCGCTCATCGGCAGCAGGCGCACCCCCGGCTGCCAGCGGGCGCACAGGGCCTGGGTGATCTGGGAGAGCGGGTAGCCGGCCTCCAGCATCTGGGAGCGGACGATGTGGGTGGCGAAGTCGCGGTCGCCCAGGCCGAACCACTGCGGTTCGACCCCGTAGGCGGCCAGCTCCTCCTTGACGACGTGCGTCTCGGCGGCCCGGCCCCAGCCTTGCTCCTCGTCGATGCCGCCGCCCAGGGTGTACATGACGGTGTCGAGGTCGGGGCAGACCCGCAGGCCGAACAGGGTGATGTCGTCGCCCGTGTTGCCGATCACGGTGATCTGGTCGTCAGGCGCGATGGCGCGCAGGCCACGCAGGAAGCGGGCGCCGCCGATGCCGCCGGCGAGGGACACGATGTGCATGCGGCCCAGTCTTCCACCGGGGTTTGGTGACACTTCCCACAGGAGCCGATTTCGCCCTCGCCACATCCCCAGCATGGGCGTGATTCGCGGGGAAGATAACGTTTATTGTGATCTACGGGCTGCATGGGACTCCCACGGGGCCAGTCCATGATGTGGCAAACTCCCTTCGGGCTAAAGGGTCCGTTGGGGGTAGTTGTGAGCAAATTAGACGTAGCGCGGTTGAAGGAGCCGGCCGCCTGGATCATGTTGGCCGCCGGTGGGCTGGACATCCTGCTGACGCTGGGCCGGATCCTGATCGGCTCCTCCGGGCCACTCGGTGGCAGCGGGCCGTCCTTCACCGAACGGGCTTTCGGCCACTTCTTCAGCCTGACCAGCCCGCTCAACGTGGCGCTCGTCCTGGGGGCGGTGCTGCTGGTCACCAAGGTCGGCCGGCCCTCGCCCAAGGCCAAGCCGATCGCCTACGTCGCCGCCGGCGCGCTCGCGGTCGCCACCGTGTTCGGCGCGCTGTCGCTGCTGCTCGGCCTGTTCGCCGGCAACGGGGCGCGGGCGACCGTGGAGTTCGTGCTCACGGGCGCGCCGATTCTCGCGCTGGCCGCCGTCGCGCTGGTCTACCTGCTGCCGCAGGTTCTGCCCGAGCGACGCGCCACCGGCTACCAGCAGAACTACGGCCCTCAGGGGTACGCCCAGCAGCCGCCCTCGCAGGGCCCGCCCGCCTTCGGCCAGCAGCCACCGCCGCAGGCCCAGCAGGGGTACGGCCAGCAGCCCCCCGGGCAGTCGGGCTATGCCCAGGAGTACGCGCAGGGCCAGCCGGGATTCCCGCCGGCCCAGGAGTACGGCCAGCAGCCCCCTCCCCAGGGACAGCAGCCGCCGTACGGCCAGCAGCCCGGGTACACGCAGCAGCCTCCGAGCTATGGCGGCCAGCCCGAGCAGCCTCCGTACCAGCAGCAGCCCTACAACCCGCAGGGCCAGCCGTTCGCCCAGCAGGACCAGCCCGCGCAGCCCCCGCAGCCCGCCCAGGACGCCTACCAGCCGCCCCAGCCCCGCGCGGCGCTCCCGGCGCTTCCTGCGGCCCCGTCCGACCGCGAGCCGAGCCGGTCCGAGCAGCCGGCCGGCCAGTTCGAGGCGGGCTACGGCCAGGCCACCGCCTCCCAGGACCCGTACAGCACGCCCGCCGCCGGCTCCCCGGCCCAGGACGGGTACAACTCCCCGGACGCCTACAGCACGCCGGCACCGGACGCGTACAACCCGCAGAGCCAGGACTCCTACGGTTCGCAGGCCCAGCCGTCCCACGCCGCGTACGCGCCGTCCGAGACCGCGCCGGACGCGACGTACCCGTCGCAGCCCGAGTATCAGCCGGCCCCGTACGTCCCGGCGGACAGTCAGCCCAACCAGTACGGCCACCCGAACCCGTACAGCCCCTCCGACAGCCAGTCGAACGTGTACGGCTCGGCGGACCAGTACGCGCCTCCGGCCGACAGCCAGCCGAACCCGTACGCCCCCCAGCCGGACAGCCACGCGGGCGCCTACGCTCCGGCGGACAGCCAGCCCAACGTGTACGGCTCGGCCGACCCGTACGCGCCTCCGGCCGACAGCCAGCCGAACCCGTACGCCCCCCAGCCCGACAGCCAGCTGGGCGCGCACTCCGACAGCCGGCCGAACAACCTCTACGCCGCGCCGGTGGAGCAGCCGGGCGCGTTCGGCTCCGGCTACCCCACGACCGAGACGGCGCCCAGCGTGCCGTACCCGCAGAGCGACCCCCAGTACGGCGGCCAGCAGCCCTACTACGACCGCCCGTCAGCGTTCGACCAGCAGGCAGGGCAGCCGGCGGGGCAGCAGGGCGGCCAGCACGGCGGCCAGCAGGCGGGGCCGCAGGGTGGGCAGCCGTTCACCGGCTATTCCGGCAGCGAGTTCTCCACCCCGGCCCAGGAGCCCGCCTTCCAGGAGCCGGACCCGCCCGTGGACCCGCGCTCACAGCAGCTCCTCGACGCCTACCAGCAGGCCGACACCTACCAGTCGGGCGTGGGTACCCAGCCTGACCTGCGGGTCCCCGACTACGGCGCCCAGGGCGCCAGGCCGCACGACGACCTGTTCGGCAACCCGCAGCAGCAGGGCCAGCCGCAGCACGGCCAGCAACAGGGCCAGCCGCAGCACGGCCAGCAACAGGGCCAGCCACAGTACGGCCAGCCGCCGCAGGCTCAGCAGCCCTACCCCGGCCAGCCCCAGCACTCGCAGGCCCCGTACGACCCGCAACAGGCCGCCTACCCCCAGCAGCAGGGCCAGTACGACGCCCAGGGCTACCGGCCGCAGCACCACCAGGCGCCGGCTTGGGGCGCGGACGCCCCGGCGGCCGACTCAACCATCCGGCTCGACCAGTCGGCACTGCGCGGCGACGCGCTGGGGGAACAGACCCGCCAAGGGGATGACCCAATAGACCCAACGGCTATATACACCCCCAATGAGCCACGCAGGTAACGGACCGGCAAAGCAAGGCTAGAGAAGAGGTGGCGCACAGGGCGGAGCTCTATCCCGCCCTGCTACGGTTCCGACCGCTGACAGCGTTGAACACACCCGTCCATGGGCCAGGACTCTGGCCCGAACCGGGTGCGAACATCACATGCCAGGCACGACCGGGGCGAGAGCTGGTCTTTCCCCGGATACCAGCATGCCGCTTGACGCCACGTACGGCACACGCGTGTAATTACAACCATGTTGTTACGCCTTCCCGTGGGTGGGTACAAGGAAGGCGTTCCATGGGGGGCTCCATTGCGGGCGGGCGGCAGGGAGGTGTGCAGTGACCGATTTGGTCATCGCACAGGATCAGCTTGACGCTGAAGAACTCGGCTGGCAGGAGCGCGCACTGTGCGCGCAGACGGATCCAGAGGCGTTCTTCCCGGAAAAGGGCGGCTCCACCCGAGAGGCCAAGAAGGTGTGCCGATCGTGCGAAGTTCGTGCTGAGTGCTTGGAGTACGCACTCGAGCACGACGAGCGCTTCGGCATCTGGGGTGGGCTGTCCGAGCGGGAACGCCGACGGATCAAACGCCAGGCCGTATAGGGATAAAGCGGGGAGGGGCCGCACGGATCACCGTGTGGCCCTTTTTCGTGTCCTAGCGGCGCTCGTCGTAACCGGGGTCGACCGTGTCGGGTGACAGGCCCAGCAGCGTGGCCACCTGCTCCACCACGGTGTCGTGCACGAGCGCGCCCAGCGTGTCACGATCGCGGGCGCGGGCCTCCAGCGGACGGCGGTAGACCACGACCGAGGCGGGGCTCTGCCCCTTCGCCGTGTCGGCGCGGCCGAACGGGATGGGGCCCGAGGAGACACCGGGACCGTCGCCCAGCTCGCTCAGCGGCGGCACCTCCTCCACCGCGAACTCCACGGCGGACAGCTGCTTGTCCCACTTGGGTCTGAGCCGGTCGACCGCGTCGAGCACCAGGTCGTCGAAGCGCTCGCTACGGGCCCTGGCCATGGGCACGTAGGAGGGTGCGAGCGGCCCGCGCAGGCCGCGACCGTGCCGGTCACGCCGCCGGGGACCGCGCTTGGAAGTCACACGGCAAGTCTAAGGGTGAGGCGCCTTCGGGGCATGTAGGTGGAAAGCCTGCGACAGGTGTCCGAATTGTGGCGACACGCTCGTTAAGAGCGCCCAGATAGTGGCGTCCCGCACTCTTACCAGATACGGTCCCTCCGTGAGCCCCGTCCGCCGCTGTTCCCGCACCGCTTGCAGTCAGCCTGCCGTCTTCACGCTCACGTACGTATACGCCGACTCGACCGCAGTTCTCGGCCCCTTGGCGACGTACGCCGAGCCACACTGTTATGACCTGTGCGCCGAACACGCCGAGCGGCTGACCGCTCCCCGCGGCTGGGAGGTCGTCCGGTTGCCGACGGACGGCGGCTCGCCGAGCTCCGACGACCTCGAAGCGCTGGCCAACGCGGTCAGGGAGGCCGCCAGGCCCACCCCCTCCGGCGCCGGCGAGCCTGTCGGCCAAGGCGTCGAGGTAGGCCGACGTGGGCATCTTCGCGTTCTCAGGTCGGCCCAGCAGCACCGTGACCGGTAGGCTCGTCCTGGCCGTACAGACGACCTAGGGGCGGAGCTGGAGTGGGCGATCTCGCCAAGATCTTCAAGGCTTACGACGTTCGCGGCGTGGTGCCGGACGAGCTCGACGAGCCCATCGCCGAGGCCGTGGGGGCGGCCTTCGTCGACGTGACCGGCGCCGAGTCGGTCGTGGTGGCGCATGACATGCGCGATTCCTCCGTGCCGCTCGCCGACGCCTTCGTCCGTGGCGCGCGTTCTCGCGGCGCCGACGTGGTGCACGCCGGGCTCGGCTCGACCGACCTGCTCTACTACGCCAGCGGCAGCCTCGGCCTGGCCGGTGTGATGTTCACCGCCAGCCACAACCCGGCCCGCTACAACGGCATGAAGATGTGCCGCGCGGGCGCGGTGCCGATCGGCGGCGACACCGGCCTGACCGAGATCCGCGACCGGGCGGCCGAGCTGATCGGCGACACGGGGGCGCCCACCGGCTCCCTGATCGAGAAGGACCTGCTCCAGGGCTATGCCGACCATCTGCGCACGCTGGTCGACCTGTCCGCCAACCGGCCGCTCAAGGTCGTCGTCGACGCGGGCAACGGCATGGGCGGCCACACGGTGCCGGCCGTGTTCGCCGGGCTGCCGATCGAGCTGACCCCGCTCTACTTCGAGCTCGACGGCGCCTTCCCCAACCACGAGGCCAATCCGCTGGAGCCCGCCAACCTGCTCGACCTGCAGAAGGCCGTGGTGGAGGCGGGCGCCGACGTGGGGCTGGCCTTCGACGGCGACGCCGACCGGTGCTGGGTCGTCGACGAGCGGGGCGAGTCGGTGTCCCCGTCGGCGATCACCGCCCTGGTGGCGGCGCGTGAGCTGGCCAAGCACCCCGGCTCCACGATCATCCACAACCTGATCACCTCGCGCGGCGTCCCCGAGATCGTCCGCGAGCACGGCGGCGAGCCGGTGCGGACCCGCGTCGGCCACTCCTTCATCAAGGCCGAGATGGCCCGCACCGGGGCGGTCTTCGGCGGGGAGCACTCCGCCCACTACTACTTCCGCGACTTCTGGTTCGCCGACTCCGGCATGCTGGCGGCGATGCACGTGCTGGCCGCGCTCGGCGAGCAGGACCGGCCGCTGTCGCAGGTCGTGGCGGCCTACTCCCGCTACCACGCCACGGGCGAGATCAACAGCACCGTCGCCGACCAGGACGGCGCGCTGCGCCGGGTGCGGGCGGCGTTCGCCGGGCGGGGCGAGGTCGGCGACCTCGACGGCCTGACCGTGAGCGCCCCCGGCTGGTGGTTCAACCTGCGGGCTTCCAACACCGAGCCGCTGCTCAGGCTCAACGCCGAGGCGGCTGACGAGACCACGATGACGGCGGTCCGGGACGAGGTTCTCGGCCTGCTCAGAGAGGTGACACAGTGAAGATCGACGACTGGCTGCTGGAGATCCTGGCCTGCCCGGCGTGCAAGTCACCGCTGCGCGTGGAGGGCGAAACCGAGGAGCTGGCCTGCACGGGATGCGGCCTGATCTATCCGGTCCGTGACGACATCCCGGTGCTGCTCGTCGACGAGGCCAGGAAGCCGTGACCTGGGAGCCGGAGCGGCTCGACGACCAGCGCCACCTGAGCGAGGGCGATCCGGGGGGCATGCTGCTCGCCGTGGCCGCCTCGGCGGCCCAGGTGCGCACCGGCCACCGGTGCGCGATCGAGGCGGGCGTCGTCGAGCGGCTGTCGGCGGACGGGCGGCCGAGGGCGGTCGTGGTCGCGGGCATGGGCGGCTCCGCCATCGCGGGCGACATCCTGGCCGCTGTCTGCGGCAACAGCGCCCCGCTGCCGATCGTGACCCTGCGCTCCTACCAGCTGCCCGGCTGGGTGGGCGCCACCGACCTGGTGGTCGCGATCTCCTGGACGGGCGAGACCGAGGAGACGCTCGCCGTCGCCACCGAGGCGGTGCGGCGCGGCTGCACGCTGCTGGCGCTGGGGCCCGCGGGCTCCGCGCTGGAGTCGGTGGCCACCCAGGCGTCGGCCGTCCACGTCCCGCTGCCGACGCGGGGGCAGCCCCGGGCCAACCTCTGGCTGGTGACGGTCCCGCTGATCGTCGCCGCCGCCTCGCTGGGCCTGGTACGCCTCGACGAGGCGATGGTCGAGCAGGTGGCCAAGTCGCTGGAGGACATCGCGCACCGGTGCCGGCCGTCCAGCGAGTCGTTCGTCAATCCGGGCAAGTCGCTGGCCATGGAGCTGGCCGAGAGCGTGCCGATGATCTGGGGCTCGTCCCGGCTGGCGGCCGTCGCGGCCTGCCGCATGGCCGGTCAGCTCAATGCCAGCGCCAAGTATCCGGCGATCCCCGGCGAGCTGCCGGAGGCCGGCCACAACCAGGTGGCCGCGCTGGACGGGCCGCTGGCCGAGCGTGACATCTTCGCCGAGACCCCGGGCCGCTCGCTCAGGCTCGTGATGCTGCGTGACCTGGAGGAGCATCCGCAGGTGGCCAGGGCGCGCGAGGCCGCGGTGCGGCTGGCGCACGACCGCGGCGTGCCGGTCACCGAGCTGGCCGCCGACGGCGCCCATCCGCTGGAGCGGCTGGCCTCGCTGGTGGGGCTCGGCGACTACGCGAGCACCTATCTGGCGCTGGGCTACGGTATCGATCCGACCCCGGTGGCGGCGATCTCGGAGATAAAGGCCAGAATTTCGCAATAGGATCTCGTTTCAGGCCTTCAGTAACATGATCATGAGATTGGGAGACCCCCGGTGAGCGCGAGCGGCGGAACCAAAGCAATCCTTGCGGCATTGGCGGCGAACACCGCAATCGCTGTGGCGAAGTTCGTGGCTGCGGCCTTCACCGGATCCTCCTCGATGCTCGCGGAGGGCATTCACTCGGTCGCCGACGCGGGCAACCAGGCGTTGCTGCTGGTCGGAGGCAAGCGGGCGAAGCGGGCCAGCACCCAGGAGCACCCGTTCGGCTATGGTCGCGAGCGTTATTTCTACGCCTTCGTGGTCGCGGTCGTGCTGTTCGCCATCGGCGCGCTCTTCTCCCTCTACGAGGGCTTCCACAAGCTCTCCGACCCGCACCCGGTGGAGTCGGCGGGCTGGGCGTTCGGCGTGCTGATCTTCGCGATCATCGCCGAGATCTTCTCGTTCCGGACCGCGATCCAGGAAGCCAACGCGGTGCGCGGCAAGCAGTCGTGGATGGCCTTCATCCGCAGGTCCAAGGCGCCCGAGCTGCCGGTCATCCTGCTGGAGGACCTGGGGGCGCTCTTCGGCCTGATCTTCGCGCTGTTCGGCGTGACGATGGCGGTCGTCACCGGCGACGGCAGGTGGGACGCCGTCGGCACGCTGATGATCGGTGTGCTGCTGGCCATCATCTCGGTCATCCTGGCCGTCGAGACCAAGTCGCTGCTCCTGGGTGAGGGCGCCTCGGAGGAGATGGAGACCCAGATCCGCACCGCGCTGGAGGCCACGCCGCAGGTGGATCGCGTCATCCACATGCGCACGCTGCACCTGGGCCCCGAGGAGTTGCTGGTGGCGGCGAAGATCGCGGTGACGAACAACGACACGGCCGCCGAGGTGGCCGAGGGGATCGACGAGGCTGAGCGGCGCATCCGCGAGGCCGTGCCGATCGCCCGGGTGATCTACCTGGAGCCGGACCTGTACCGTACGCCGAGCAACGCCTGATCCGGCGCCGCGCCTCGGGGCGCGGCGCCGATCACTCGTGGCCGGTGACGCAGGAGGTGCCCGCGTCGGTCTGGTCGAACAGGCAGCGGCTGTCCTTGCCGAGCGTGACGACCTTCTTGACGGTCCTGAACTGCTTGAGCGTCGCGTCGATGGTGCGCAGGATCCGCGCGTCGCCGCCCACGCCGTTGCCCCACACGGTCCGGCAGAAGCGGAGTGTGGCCGTACCTTTTGTGATCTTGATGGTGAAGTCGGCGCCGCAGTCGGACCTGCCGCGGATCTGGCCGCCCAGCTCGGAGTGCAGCCCCCGGCGTCGCTCGGCCGCGGTCGGGCCCGCGATGAGCTGCTGCAGCGCGAACGTGGCGACTCCCCGGTCGGGGGCCTTCCTGGTGACGGGGACGACCTTGCCAGGGACGCCGAACCCGTGGGAGAAGTAGACCTTCACCTCGCTGCCGGCCTGCACCGGGGACAGGGCGAGCACCGTGGCCATCAGCAGCTCTCTCATGTCCTGTTGGATGTCCGGCCGGGGGCGGAGGTTCGCAGCAGCCGCAGCGCCTTCTCCTGCTCGAAGTCCAGGGCCCGGCGCGGCACCTGGATGCGGCCGATCCGCACGCCGAGGTCGCGCACGGCCGCCGCCACCGCGGGCTCGCTGAGGGCGCGCAGGGCGAAGGCCAGCTCGGCGGGGGAGACGTCGAACCGCTTCTCCAGCTCCACCGCCTGAGCCACGGCGGCCAGCTCCTCGGCGCCGAACCGGCGGTGCGCGCCCTGCTCCCGGATCGGCGGGAGCAGGCCGAGCGCCTCCCGGTACCGGAGCATCCTGGGGGACATGCCGAGCCGCTTGGCCGCTTCCGTGATCCGCATTCTTACATTCTTACGTCAGGTTCAGTGCTCTAGTGATGCGAGGGGGCGGTTCGGCCGCCTAAACTCATCGCGACACCACAGTGATGCGAGGGGAATACCCGATGGACTTCAAGGTCGCCGACCTTTCACTTGCCGACTTCGGCCGCAAGGAGATCCGGCTCGCCGAGCACGAGATGCCCGGCCTCATGGCAATCCGCAAGGAGTACGCGGCCTCCCAGCCCCTCCGCGGCGCGAAGATCATGGGCTCCCTGCACATGACCATCCAGACCGCCGTCCTCATCGAGACGCTGGTCGCGCTCGGCGCCGACGTCCGCTGGGTGAGCTGCAACATCTTCTCCACCCAGGACCACGCGGCGGCCGCCGCCGTCGTCGGCCCCAACGGCACCGCCGACGACCCGCAGGGCGTCCCGGTCTTCGCCTGGAAGGGCGAGACGCTGGAGGAGTACTGGTGGTGCACCGAGCAGGCCCTCACCTGGCCTGACGGCGACGCCCCCAACATGATCCTCGACGACGGCGGCGACGCCACCATGCTCGTCCACAAGGGCGCCGAGTACGAGAAGGCCGGCGCCGTCCCGCCCGCCACCGAGGACGACCCGGAGGAGTGGCACGTCGTCATCGAGGTGCTCAAGCGCACGGTCACCGGCGACAAGCGGTGGAGCAGGATCGCCGAGAGCATCAAGGGCGTGACCGAGGAGACCACCACCGGCGTGCACCGCCTCTACGAGATGCACAAGAACGGCCAGCTGCTGTTCCCGGCGATCAACGTCAACGACTCGGTCACCAAGTCGAAGTTCGACAACAAGTACGGCTGCCGTCACTCCGTCATCGACGGCCTCAACCGCGCCACCGACGTGCTGATCGGCGGCAAGGTGGCCGTGGTCTGCGGCTACGGCGACGTGGGCAAGGGCTGCGCCGACGCGCTGCGCGGCCAGGGCGCCCGGGTCATCGTGACCGAGATCGACCCCATCTGCGCCCTCCAGGCGGCCATGGACGGCTTCCAGGTCACCACGCTGGACGAGGTCGTCGGCATCGCCGACATCTTCGTCACCACGACCGGCAACTTCAAGATCATCACCGCCGATCACATGGCGAAGATGAAGCACCAGGCGATCGTCTCCAACATCGGCCACTTCGACAACGAGATCGACATCGTCGGGCTGGCCAAGACCCCCGGCATCGAGCGGCGCAACATCAAGCCGCAGGTCGACGAGTGGGTCTTCGCCGACGGTCACTCGATCATCCTGCTGGCCGAGGGCCGCCTGATGAACCTGGGCTGCGCCACCGGCCACCCGTCGTTCGTCATGTCCAACTCGTTCACCAACCAGGTGATCGCGCAGATCGAGCTGTTCACCAAGACGGCCGAATACCCGATCGGCGTCTACACCCTGCCCAAGCACCTGGACGAGAAGGTCGCCCGCCTCCACCTGGACGCGCTGGGCGTCAAGCTCACCGAGCTGACCAAGGAGCAGGCCGCCTACATCGGCGTCCACGTCGAGGGCCCGTACAAGTCGGACCACTACCGCTACTGATCTTCTGGCGAGCGCGCTCCGGGGGGCTGCCCTCCCGGAGCTTTGTCTTATCAGCGCACAGACCAGATCAGCGCACAGACCAGATCAGCGCACAGACCAGATCAGCGCACAGATCAGATCAGCGCACAGATCAGATCAGCACACAGACCATCTTTCACTGCAGGCCGAGTCACCCGCACGCGACCAGCGAGCGGGTGGCCGTCCTCTTCGGTTAGGGCTCGGGCATGGATCTCAGCGACAGCGGCGAGCGGCAGATCTCCTGGGCGGCCCGTTCGATGCCGGTGTTGACGGCGATCGGCGAGCGGTTCGCCGTCGAACGGCCGCTGGCGGGGCTCAGGATCGCCGCCTGCCTGCACGTCACCGCCGAGACGGCCGTGCTCATGGGGGCGCTGAAGGCGGCCGGCGCCGAGGTCGCGCTCGCGGCCTCCAATCCGCTGTCCACCCAGGACGACGTGGCCGAGGCGCTGCGTGGTTACGGGATCGCCGTGCACGCCAGGGCCGGGGTCGACATGGCCACCTACTACCGGCACATCCACCAGGCCCTCGACCTGGGCCCCGACCTGGTCCTGGACGACGGGTGCGACCTGGTCAACATCCTGCACACCGAGCGGACCGACCTGCTGGCCGGGGTCTCCGGCGGATGTGAGGAGACCACGACCGGGATCATCAGGCTGCGGCAGATGGCCGCCGAGAAGGCGCTGACCTTCCCCGTCGTGGCCGTGAACGACACCCGTACCAAGCGGATGTTCGACAACCGCTACGGCACCGGGCAGTCGACGCTCGACGGGATCATGCGGGCCACCAACATCATGCTGGCCGGGCGGACCGTGGTGGTCGCCGGGTTCGGGTTCTGCGGGCGCGGGGTGGCGGAGCGGGCCAAGGGGCTCGGTGCGCGGGTGATCGTGACCGAGATCGACGCGGTGAAGGCGCTGGACGCCACCCTCCAGGGCTACGAGGTGTGCCCGATGGAGCGGGCGGCGACGACCGGCGACCTGTTCATCACCGTGACGGGCAACCGCGACGTGATCAGGGCCGAGCATCTGTCCGCCATGAAGGACGGGGCGATCCTCGCCAACGCGGGGCACTTCGACGTGGAGATCGACGTCCGGGCGCTGGACGAGATGGCCCAAGAGGTGCGCCGGGGGGTGCGGCCCAACACCGACGAGTACGTGCTGCCCGACGGGCGGAAGCTGCTGCTGCTGGCCGAGGGGCGGCTGGTCAACCTGACCGCCGCGGAGGGGCATCCGGCGGCGGTGATGGACATGTCGTTCTCGGCGCACGCGCTGGCCGTAGCCTGGCTGGCCCGCGAGCGGGCCGGGCTGGCTCCCGGCGTGTACGACGTGCCCGAGGACATCGATCATGAAGTGGCCAGGCTCAAGCTGGCGGCGACCGGGATCGGCATCGACGTGCTCACCGGCGACCAGCGGGCCTACCTGCACTCCTGGCGGGCGGGCTCCTAGCCGCTCGTCAGCCGCCCCTAGCCAGAGGTCTGGATCTGCCGCATGCGGCGGATCTCGGCCAGCTGGGTCACCGCGATGTCGTTGGCCAGCTCCTCGATCCTGATATGCGAGCCGCCGGTCAGCACCAGCTCCGACATCTTGATCGCGCCCTGGTGGTGGGCGGTCATGAGCTCCAGGAACTGCCCGTCGAAGGCCTGGCCCGAGGCTGCCTTGAGCTTGTCGAGCTGCTCCGGGGTGGCCATGCCCGGCATGCCCTCGTGGGCGGCGTGATGGTCGGGGACCCGCTGTCCCTGTTCCTGCAGCCAGGTGCGCATGAACTGGATCTCCGGGCCCTGGGTGTCCGTGATCCGTGACGCGAGGGCCTTGATCTTGGCGGAGGAGGCCCTGTTGGGCGCCAGGATGGACATGTCGAGCGCCTGCTGGTGATGGACGATCATGTCCTGGACGTACTTCACGTCCGCGGCGTTCGCGGTGGGCTTGGGCACCGCCGTCGCGGCCTCGCCGGGTGACAGCGTCCTGGCCTCCTCACCGGGCCGGCCCGGTGCGATCACCGGAGCCGTGGAGTCGGCTCGTGGCGCCTGTGGCGGGGTGGCGGTGCAGCCCGACAGGGCGATGACCGTGCCCCCGACGATGCCCGTGACGACGATGAGCGCGGCGCGCACCCAACCTCCCTGACTGATTAGGTCGGAAATGCGCAGTATACGACGCAAAAATGATCTGCGTAAGAGGACAAACAGGCATAAGATTTGACATCTTGCATGCTGGTCGGGTCAGGCCATTCGGGGTGAAGATTTCATAGTTTATGCCGCCTTTATAGGGAGAAATCGGGAGATCTCCCCGTCTGGCCATCATGTGATCAGGGAGGACCATCCATGTTCAGCAAACGTCCCGCGCTGGTCGTGGCCGGGGTCGCCATCGCCTTGGTGGCGACGGCGTTACCCGCCATGTCCAGTGACATCCCCCCGGCTGACACCGTGGTCACGAGCCCGAACGTGACTCATGTCCTCAACGTTCCCAAGCCTGAGGCCCTCGCCGGCACGATCAACACCGACCTCGCCTTCCAGGGCGACTACGCCTACGTCGGCAACTACGGCGGCTTCTCCATCGTCGACATCAAGAACCCGAAGAAGGCCAAGGTCGTCAGTTCGGTGGTGTGCCCCGGCGCGCAGATGGACGTGTCCGTCTACGGCGACCTGCTCTTCAGCGCCGTCGACAGCTCCCGCAACAACGACTCGTGCAGCAGCACGGGCCAGAGTGCGACGATCAAGGAATCCTGGGAGGGCGTCAGGATCTTCGACATCAGCGACAAGGCGAACCCCAGGTACATCAAGTCCGTCGAGACCAACTGCGGCTCGCACACGCTGACGCTGGTGCCGGGCAAGGGCTCCGACAAGCGCAGGAACGTCTACCTCTACGTCTCCTCCTACAGCCCCGGCGCGACCCTCCCGGACTGCCAGCCGCCGCATGACAAGATCTCCATCATCAAGGTGCCGCTGCGCGATCCCGAGGCGGCGGCGGTCGCGGCGACGCCGGTCGTCTTCCCCGACGGCGGCAACGAGACCCAGCCCGGCCTGCTGGTGCCGACCAGCGGCTGCCACGACATCACCGTCTACGCGGAGAAGGACATGGCGGCGGGCGCCTGCATGGGCGACGGCGTGCTGTTCGACATCCGTGACCGGCTCGACCCCAAGGTCACGGCCAGGACCACGGACCCGAACTTCGCCTTCTGGCACTCGGCGACGTTCACCAACGACGCCAGGACCGTGCTGTTCACCGACGAGCTCGGCGGCGGCGGCGCGGCCACCTGCAACGAGGCCATCGGGCCGAACCGCGGCGCGGACGCCGTCTACCGCATCCACCGCGGCCAGCTCATCTTCCAGAGCTACTTCAAGATCCCGCGTCACCAGGCCGACTCGGAGAACTGCGTGGCCCACAACGGCTCGCTGATCCCGGTCAAGGGCAAGGACATCATGGTCCAGGCCTGGTACATGGGCGGCGTCTCGTTCCTGGACTTCAGCAACCCGGCCAGGCCGGAGGAGTTCGGTTACTTCGAGCGCGGCCCGAAGGCCGACGGCAGCGGCGGCGGCGTCTGGTCCGCGTACTACTACAACGGGTACGTGTACGCGGCCGACTTCGACAACGGCCTGGACATCCTCAAGATCAACGACAGGCGGACCAACGGCGCGGCCCGCGTGCACAGCGATCTGCTCAACGTTCAGACCCAGCAGTCCTACCGCGAGTGGGGCTGGGGCCGGGACTACGCGGCAAGCGAGTAAGCAACCCCAAATATCGACCTTTCCTGACATAGTGGGTGGCTTCTAGATCACCCCTATGCAGGAGGTCCTCTTTGGCGCCCAAGTTCGGCAGGGTCGTTCCCGCCCTGGTGGTGACGGGAATGGCGCTGGCCCTGAGCGGGTCCCCGGCCAATGCCGTGGACGATGTCAGGGCCAGCGCCAACGTCAAGCTCGTGGCCAACGTCCCCAAGCAGGCCCCCTTCAAGAGCACCGAGGCGTACAACAGCGACCTGGCCTTCCAGGGGAACTACGCCTTCCAGGGCAACTACCAGGGCTTCACCGTCTACGACATCAAGAACCCGGCCAAGCCCAAGGTCGTCAGCCGCGTCTCCTGCCTCGGCGCGCAGAACGACGTCTCGGTCCAGGGCGACCTGCTCTTCCTGTCGGTGGACGAGACGCTGTCCGGCGACTCCTGCAAGGCCCGCAGCGCCTCCCCGGGCAAGAAGTCATCCTGGGAGGGCATCCGGATCTTCGACATCAGCGACAAGGCCCGGCCCAAGTACGTCAAGTCGGTCCGGACCGCCTGCGGCTCCCACACGCACACGCTGGTGCCCGGCGAGTCGAAGAGCTCGGTCTATCTGTACGTCTCCTCCTACGGGCCGGAGTCGGGGTTCCCGGGCTGCAAGCCGCCGCATGACAAGATCACGATCATCAAGGTGTCGCTGAAGAGCCCCAAGGCCGCCAAGGTCGTCGCCACCCCGGTGCTGTTCCCCGAGGGCGGCAACGAGAGCGCCGCCCTGCTCGCGCCCACCAGCGGCTGCCACGACATCACCGTCTTCCCGGAGAAGGACCTCGCGGCCGGCGCCTGCATGGGCGACGGCGTGCTGATGGACATCTCCGACCGCGAAGCCCCGAAGGTCACCCACACGGTCACCGACGACAACTTCGCCTTCTGGCACTCGGCCACCTTCAACAACACCGGCACCAAGGTCGTCTTCACCGACGAGCTCGGCGGCGGCATGATGGCCACCTGTGACAAGTCGTTCAAGTCCCACCTGGGCGCGGACGCGATCTACGACATCGAGGGCGCCGAACTGGTCAAGAAGGCGTACTTCAAGATCCCGCGCCAGCAGACCAAGGACGAGAACTGCGTCGCGCACAACGGCTCGCTGATCCCGGTCAAGGGCAAGGACATCATGGTCCAGGCCTGGTACCAGGGCGGCATCTCGATCTTCGACTTCACCGACTCGGACCAGCCCAAGGAGATCGGCTACTTCGACCGCGGCGCGTTCAAGCCGGTCGACGTCGCCGGATCGTGGTCGGCGTACTACTACAACGGCCACATCTACAGCAGCGACATCCAGCGCGGCCTGGACGTGCTGCGGATCACCGACAAGCGCACCGCCCCGGCCGCCAAGGTGCGGCAGAAGTCGCTCAACGCGCAGACCCAGTACGCCTACTGAGGGGGCGCGAACCCGCCCGGAGTCGCTCCCGGCGACTCCGGCGCGGGCGCCGACGGCCCGTACGGCGACGAGCCCTGAGGAGCCGGCTGCCCGTACGGGGGTGCCGGTCGCGCGTACGGGGACCCCTGCGGCGGTGCCGGTTGCGCGTACGGGGACCCCTGCGGGGGTGCCGGTTGCGGGTAGGGCCCGCTCTGCGAGGGCTGCTGTGGCCAGGCCTGATGGCCGGGCCGGGCGTTGGCGCCGGACTGGCGGGCCAGGCGGAGCTGCTCGCGTCTGCGGCGTTCGGCCAGGACGGCGCTCAGGTAGGCGTGCGGCGGCACCCCGGCGGGTGCGGCGGGCGAGACGAAGGCGGCCACCTGCGTGGCGATCCGGACCCCCATCTCGTGCTGGATCTGCGGCGTCAGGTCGTGCCAGCGCAGCAGATACTGCCGGGCGGCGGCCGTCACCTCGTCGGGAAGCTGCGACAGCTCCAGCGTCGCCGCCCAGGCCGCCAGCGGCGGCGGCATCACGATGGCCTGCCCGGTGTCGCGCGGCGCCCGCTCGGAGATGACGATCGTGCCCGCGAACAGGTCGCCCAGCCGCTTGCCCTGCGGCGAGATCAGCGAGGAGATCAGCGCGGGCGCGCCGGAGAACGCCCAGAACTCCAGCACCCCCGCCAGCCCGCGGAACAAAGCCTGCCTGAACCGCTCGGGGCCGCCGTCGTCGCTGACCACCCGGAGCCCGAGCGCCAGCTTGCCGAGGCTGCGCCCCCTGGTGGTCGTCTCCCAGATCACCGGATAACCCACGGTGACGAGCACCACGAACGTGATCGACACGGCGGCGTAGAGAGCCGGGTCCGTGATCAGGGAGAACGCCTCCAGGACCAGGAAGGCGACGATCAGGATGGTGATCTGGACCGCCATGTCGATGACCAGCGCCAGGAACCGCGAGGGCATCTGGGCCACCCGCACTTCGAGGACGACGGCGTCACCGGTCACAACCTCTGACATATGTGGAGCCTAACGGCAATGGGTGACTGATTGACCGGCCACAATGGTCGGGTGGACATCGACGCGTTCGTCACCGCACACCGACCTGTGTGGGACAGGCTGGAACATCTGGTCAAGCATCGCTCCTCGCTGACCGGGGAGGAGGTCGACGAGCTGGTCGACCTCTACCAGCGAGTGTCCACCCATCTGTCCATCGTGCGCTCGTCTTCCACCGACGCCATGCTGGCCGGACGCCTGTCGGCCCTGGTCGCCAGGGCCCGTTCGGCCGTCACGGGAGCGCACACCCCGGCCTGGCGCGAGCTGGTGCGGTTCTTCTCCGTCACCTTCCCGGTGGTCGCCTACCGGGCCAGATGGTGGTGGCTGGTCACCTCGGTGGCCTTCTTCGCGGTCTCCTGGATCTTCGGCGCCTGGGTGGCGGCCAACCCGGACGTGCAGGCGGCCATCGCCACCCCCGACGAGATCACCCAGCTCGTCGAGGAGGACTTCGCCGACTACTACTCCGAGCATCCGGCCGCCTCGTTCGCCGGCCAGGTGTGGATCAACAACGCCTGGGTCTCCCTCCAGGTCATCGTGTACGCGATCTTCCTCGGCCTGCCGATCCCGCTGGTGCTCTGGCAGAACGCCGCCAACGTCGGCGTGTCCGGCGGGCTCATGGCCTCCAGGGACAAGCTCGACATCTTCTTCGGGCTGATCACCCCGCACGGGCTCCTGGAGCTGACCGCCGTCCTGCTCGCGGCCGCCGTCGGCATGCGGCTGGGCTGGACCGTCATCGACCCGGGACACCGCAGACGGGCCGAGGTGCTGGCCGAGCAGGGCCGGGCGGTGATGGCCGTGGCGCTCGGGCTGATCGTGGTGCTGTTCGTCTCCGGGCTGATCGAGGCGTTCGTCACCCCGTCGGGCCTGCCCACCGGCGTCCGCGTCGGCATCGGGGTGCTCGCCGAGGCCGTCTTCCTGGCGTACGTGATCGTCTTCGGTCGCCGGGCGGCGCGCGAGAACGAGACCGGCGACCTGGAACGAGCCCCGGACGTGGCCCCGAGCGCCTGAGCCGGACACGCCCGCTGAGCGCCTAGAGACGTCCTGCGGCCTTGAGGGCCAGGTAGGTGTCGGCCAGGGCCGGGGCGATGTCGTCGGGGAGCGCGTCCACCACCTCGACGCCGTGCCGGCGCAGCCTGGCGGTGATGCGGCGGCGTTCGAGCCGGGCATGTTCGGCGGCGGCCGCGGCGTACACCTCCTCCGCCGTCGCCCGCTGCGCGGCCATGGCCGCGACCAGCGGGTCGGAGACGCTCGCGACCAGCACCAGGTGACGGGAGGAGAGCTGGGGGAGTACCGGCATCAGGCCCTCCTCCAGGGAGGCCGAGTTGAGGTCGGTGAGCAGCACGACCAGGCAGCGGCGCTTGGCCCGCGACAGGATCGCGGCCACCATGCCCTGCGAGTCGGCCTCGATGAGCTCGGCCTCGATCGGCGCCATCACGTTGACCAGCGACGACAGCAGCTCGGTGCGGGAGGCTCCGGCCACCCAGGCGCGCACCGCCCGGTCGTAGGCGAGGAAGTCCACCTGGTCACCGGCCCTGGCGGCGAGGGCGGCCAGCAGCAGGGCCGCGTCCATCGACCAGTCGAGGCGCGGCCAGCCGGGCGCGGGCCGGGTGTCCGGCCTGACCAGCAGTCCGCCGGAGCCGTTCGCGGGGGCTCCGGCCAGCGGGATCGGCGCGTCGCCGACCCGGCCGGCGGAGGTGCGGCCGGTGTCGAGCACGATCAGCACCCGCCGGTCGCGTTCGGGCCGCCAGGTGCGCACGACCACGTCGTGGCGGCGCGCGGTGGCCCGCCAGTCGATCGACCGCACGTCGTCGCCGACCACGTACTCGCGCAGGGAGTCGAACTCGGTGCCCTGCCCGCGCACCAGCGCCGGATGCTGGCCGTCGAGCTCGCGGAGCCTGGCCAGCCGGGAAGGCAGGTGCTTGCGTGACAGGAACGGCGGCAGCACCCGCACCCCCCACGGCGCGCGCTGGCCGCCCTGCCTGGCGGCCAGGCCCAGCGGGCCGCGCGAGCGGACCGTCACCGAGACGGACTCGCGGTCGCCGCGCCGGGTCGGGGTCAGCGTGACCACCAGCTTGCGCCGCTCGCCCGGCGGCACGTCCAGCTCCAGCTCGCGGGGCGAGGCGCCGGCCGAGGGCGGCCAGGCGTCCCGCAGCACGCCGCGCACCCGCCGGCGGCCCGGGTTCTCCACCACGAGCTCGACCGTGGCCTGCTGCCCGAGCCGCACCAGCCGCTCGCCGGAACGGTGGAAGCGCAGCGGCCGCACCGCCCCCGCGAACACCAGGTCCACGAGGATCGCGGCGGCCAGCAGCAGGCAGACCCCTGCCACGGCGGGCCCCGGCGAGGGAGCGATCAGCACCACCACGACCCCGAGCGCCGCGACCAGCCCGGCGCGTCCCGTGAGAGTCATCAGCGCGGAACCGGGACCGAGGCCAGGATTCCGTCCAGCAGGCCGTCCGCCGTCGCGCCCTCCAGCTCCGCCTCGGGCCGGAGCTGGATGCGGTGCCGCAGCGCGGGCCTGGCCAGCGCCTTCACGTCGTCCGGCGTCACGTAGGCGCGCCCCGACAGCCACGCCCACGCGCGGGAGGCGGCCAGCAGCGCGGTCGCGCCGCGCGGCGAGACACCGAGCTGCAGGGACGGCGAGTTTCTCGTCGCCCGCGCCACGTCCACGATGTAGCCGAGCACCTCTGGTGCCACGTGCACCGTGGCCACCGCCGAGCGGCCCGCAGCCAGGTCCTCGGCCGTCGCCACGGCCTTGACCTCCGACAGGTCACGCGGGTCGAAGCCGTGCGCGTGCCGCTCCAGCACCGAGATCTCCTGGTCGCGCGGCGGCAGCGGCACCGTCAGCTTCAGCAGGAACCGGTCGAGCTGCGCCTCGGGAAGCTGGTAGGTGCCTTCGTACTCGACCGGGTTCTGCGTCGCGCACACCGTGAACGGGTCGGGCAGCATGCGGGCCGAGCCCTCCACGCTCACCTGCCGCTCCTCCATCGCCTCCAGCAGCGCAGCCTGCGTCTTCGGCGGCGTACGGTTGATCTCGTCGGCGAGCAGCAGGTTCGTGAAGACCGGCCCCTCCCGAAACTCGAACTCCGCCGTCTTCGTGTCGTAGATCAGCGACCCCGTCACATCACCCGGCATCAGGTCGGGCGTGAACTGCACCCGCTTGAAATCCAGCGCCAGTGCCGCCGACAGCGTGCGCACCATGAGCGTCTTGGCCACGCCCGGCACGCCTTCGAGCAGCACGTGCCCCCGGCACAGCAGCGCGATGACCAGCCCGGTCACCACCGCGTCCTGCCCGACCACGGCCTTGGACACCTCGGCGCGCAGCGCGCCGAGCGCCTCCCTGGCCGCGTCCGCTCCGCTCGGCGGCAGGGTGCTCCCGTCAAAGTTCACTGACCTTCCTTTCAATGAAGTCCAAGTATCCGGCCAGGGCGACCAGCCCGGCGTCGTCCGCCGGCGGCGGCCCGTAGAGCGCGCCGCCGACCTGCTGCTGATCCTCGCCGGTCCGTACGGCCAGCGCCGTGACGATCTGGTGCCGGTCAGCGCCGGAGTAGAGCCCCAGCCGTGGCGTCAGCCGGTCGATCGTGCCCGCCCTGAGCGAGTCGGCGGCCCTGGCCCTGGCCCGTCTGGCCCGGTAGAGCTGCCCCCGGCCCTCCACGGTCTCCGCCGCCCGCACCACGACCGGCAGCCTCTCGACCACGACCGGCCCGAGCCGCCTGCCCCGCCAGAACGCCACCAGCACCACCGTCAGGCAGGCCATGAGCACCGCCCACGGAATCCCGGCCGGCATGAGGTCGTACACCGATCTGCCCGCTCTGCCGGGCAGCTGGCCCGGTGGCGGGTCGTCCGGCGGCACCAGCCAGGTGACCGGCTTGCCGGTGGACAGCAGGTTCAGGGCGAGGGCGGCGTTGCCGTCCTCGGACAGGCGCTGGTTGGTCATGAAGTCGGCGCTGCCGAGGACCGTGGTGGTGCCGCCCGCGTTCGGGTAGCTGACCAGCGTCCAGCCGTCGCCCGCCGGGTAGCAGCCGACCGCGCCCCTGGGCCCGGTGAAGGCCACCCCGCCGATGAACGCGCTGCCCGCTGCCCTGGCCGCCGGCAGCGCGCACTCCGGCTCGCGCGAGCGCTGGCGTACGGAGCCTTCCTCGACCTCGACGCCGGGCGCGAGCGCGTCGAGGCTGCCGAAGCCGTTGACGAGGACCCGGTCACCCTGGATCTCGGCCAGGTCGAAGTCGTTGAAGAAGAGGGTGCTGGTGATCAGCAGCAGCCGGCCGGGCCCCTTGGCGGCGGCCTCCTCGACCGAGTCGACCCTGTCGACCGTGACGCCCTCGGCCCTCAGCAGCTCGGCGAGCGCCTTCGAGCCCCTGAGCGAGGTGTCGGCGGGGTCGAGGGCACGGCGCTCGCCCTGGTCCGGCCCGAACAGCACGGTCCCGGCGGCGACCAGCACCACGATGAGGCCCAGCAGCACGGCCCACCGCATGCCCCGCCACCTGGACCGCACGGTGGGCGCCGTGGCGGACGTGCTCCCCGGAGAGGCCTGGCCGGTCTCCCGTGGCACGGATCCGGGGTCCATGAGACCTGGTCCGGCCGCCTGAGCGGGTGTGCCGGGCTCCGGCTCCGGGGGCGGGAAGAGCGGTGGGGTGTGTCCGCCGGGCTCCGGGGTCATGCCGGGCCTCCCATGGGCACCGGCCTGGCCAGGCGCAGGCGCTCGTCGAGGGCGGTCATGGTCTCGTAGGCGTCCCGGGTGCCCGCGACGCCGCCGTAGGTCACGTCGTCGAAGGAGCGGGCCGCGGCCGTGAGCTCCGCCGCGAAGCCGGGCAGCGCCGCGCCGGCCTCGGCGGCCAGCTCGTCGGCGGTGCGGCCGGGCATGCCGTCGACCAGCGCGCGCTCCTCCAGGTCCCGGGCGATGGCGCGCAGCCGCTCCTGGACGGCCTCCGACCAGCGGCCCTCGCTCGCCAGCCGCCCGGCCGTCTCGCGGTGCTCGGCGGCGGTCGTCGCCCGCGCGCCGAACAGGGCGCCCTTGGTCATCGCGTTGCGGCGGCTGGTCTTGCGCAGTTGCCAGCCGACCAGCGCCGCCACCGAGACGAGGATCAGCACGATGACCACCGCGGCGATGATCCCGCCGGCCGTGCCGCCACCCGCCACCCCGTCCATCAGGTCGCCGATGAACTGGTTGAAGTAGCGGTAGAGCCGGTCGGGCAGCGCCTCGTCGGCGTACTGAGGATCGAGGAGCTCCCGCGCCGCACGTCCGGCGCCGTCCTCCCTGCCGATCGGGGTCACGGCCCGGTGGAGTCGGAAGGGCGCCACAGCTCGTCCGCCGAGGCGTGCACCCAGCCCTGACGCTGCTGCTCGATGGCGGCCGTCTGCAGCACGAGGTCGAACGCCTCGGCGCGCATCCGGCGGTCGGCGTAGAGCAGCCCGGCGACCCCCGCCTCGAACGGATAGGTGATCATCGCCCCGAGCGTGCCGCCGACGGCGACCAGGATCGCGCCCAGCACGACGGTCCAGGCGCTCCCGCCGCCGATCACTCCGACGATGGTGCCGCCGAAGACGAAGGGGACCTGGAGCACGGTCGCCACCATGCCGACCACCAGCGCGGTGAGCAGCAGGATGCCGAGGACCCGCCAGAAGTCACCCGTCACGAGGGTCCACGAGCGGCGCAGCGCGTCGATGGGCCCCCTGCCCTCCAGCACCACGGCCGCGGGCGCGAAGGCGAAGCGCGCCCTGAAGAACAGCACATAGGCGATATAAAAGATCATCAGCACCAGGAAGAGCACCACGAGCCCGCCCACGGCGTCGGGGGAGCCGGCCAGACCGGAGGAGATGAGGACCGCGAAGACGGCGGCGATCACGGCCACGGGCGCCAGCATGACCAGGGCCATCAGCCCCACCACGCCGAACAGCGCGGGCATGCGGCCCTTGGACGCCTGCCAGGCCTCCCCGGCGGTCATCTTGCCGCCGAAGACGGCGCGGCCGAGGATGCGGGTCAGCACGCCGGTCAGCAGCGTCACCACGACGAAACTGATGGCGTAGGAGACGAGGGTGCCTCCGTACTGCGCGAGGACACTGCCGAAGACGGCCGGATCGCCGTTCTCCGCGAGGGTGGGATCGCTGAGGGCGCTGCCCACGTCGCCGAACAGGAACGCCTGCCCGACGGCGAGCGGGATCGCGGCGAGCAGGGCGGCGATCGCCGACATGCCCAGGACGGCCTTGGGGTTGGACCGGACCAGCTTGATCGTGCCGTCGAAGATGTCGCCGAGCCGCAGCGGGCGCAGCGGGATGATCCCCGGCCGCAGCGGCTGCGGATGCGGCGTGTAGCCGTAGCCGGGCGCGCCGTACGGCATCTGCCCATAGGACTGGGGAGGCTGCGGGGGCTGCGGGCCGGGCGCGTACGGCTGCTGCCCGGACGGGGGCTGTTGCCCGCCGGCCGGGGCGGTCCACGGAGATGCCTGCGGCGCGCCGTAAGGTGGGGGCTGCTCCGAGGCCCAGCCTGATGGCGGCTCGGGTGAGGGGCCGTGACCGTCTGACATATCCCAATCCTGGCACGCTGGGAGGGTCAGTGGTGTCGTCAGGGCGATTCGCCCGCCCCCTTGGCGGCATTCCACGGTGATTGACGCGACGGATCTTGCGCAGGGATGGCCGAAAGTCGCTCCGTTACCGCAGACTGATAATGCGATCGTCGTCGAGAGCCCGAAATTCGGCTTTCGACGCTCTGATTCCCACAGATGGGCCGAGCGAGGGTAACCTTCAGCGATCGTGCTGGTATGTCCCAGAATGCGTAGAACGAATGAGGGGCCATGAAAGGTCGCGTGCTGGTCGTCGACGACGATGCCGCTCTTGCTGAGATGTTGGGCATCGTGCTCCGCGGCGAAGGTTTCGAACCATCCTTTGTCAGCGATGGCGACAAAGCGCTGGACGCTTTCCGGGACACGCGCCCGGATCTCGTCCTGCTCGACCTGATGCTGCCCGGAGCCGATGGCATCGACGTCGCCCGCCGGATCAGGGCTGAGTCAGGCGTTCCGATCGTCATGCTCACCGCCAAGAGCGACACGATCGACATCGTGCTGGGGCTGGAGTCCGGCGCCGATGACTACATCGTCAAGCCGTTCAAGCCGAAGGAGCTGGTCGCCAGGGTGCGCGCGCGGCTGCGCCGTACCGACGAACCCACCCCGGAGATCCTGCAGATCGGTGACATCACCATCGACGTGGCGGGCCACTCGGTCAAGCGGGACGAGGAGACGATCAACCTCACGCCGCTCGAGTTCGACCTGCTCGTCGCGCTGGCCCGCAAGCCGCGCCAGGTGTTCACCCGCGAGGTCCTGCTGGAGCAGGTCTGGGGCTACCGCCACGCGGCCGACACCCGGCTGGTCAACGTGCACGTACAGCGGCTCAGGGCGAAGATCGAGAAGGACCCCGAGCACCCCGAGATCGTGGTGACGGTCCGCGGCGTCGGCTACAAAGCCGGCCCCGCGTAACCTGCGCGCCTGTCTGCCATGCCCCCGACCAGGACCAGGCGCCCACGCCGCCGGACACTCCGCCAGATACTCGGCGGAGCCCGACGGCGGGCCCGGCGTGCGGTGGGCAGGGTACGACGCGTCTGGCGGCGCTCGCTCCAGCTCCAGGTCGTCACCAGCACCCTGGTGATCTCGGTGATCGTCGTGGTCGTGCTGGGCGCCTTCCTGTCGGATCAGATCAACAACTCGGTCATCGAAGGCCGCCAGCAGTCCGCCGCCAGCGACGCATCCGCCGACCGCCTGAGGATCGCCGACGCCCTCAACCGCGAGCAGGACGACCAGGCCAAGCCCGCCGACGCCAAGAACGTGCCGGCCAACCCGCTCGACGAGGTGATGGACGCCATCATCGGGGCCGGCGGCGACGGCTCCAGGACGCGCTACGAAGTGCTGATACTCAACCGGGCCGAGCCCGGCCAGTCCCGCGCCTCGGGCAACGTCACGCCCCGCGACGTCCCCCCGGCGCTGCAGCAGATGCTCAGGCGGCAGGCCGAGAAGTTCATCGACCGGCCACACCGCTCCACCCAGCCGATCCGCTTCGCCGGCGAGAGCCAGCCCACGCAGACGCTCGTGATCGGCGCCATGGTCAACCTCACCGACGGCTACGAGGTCTACCACTTCTTCCCGATCAGCGACGAGGAGCAGATGCTCTCGAACGTCCGGCTGGCCATCGTGGTCGTCGGCTTCGGGCTCGTCCTGCTGCTCGCCGCCATCGCCTACCTGGTCACCCGCCAGGTCGTCAGTCCGGTGCGGCTGGCCAGGCAGGCTGCCGAGCGCCTGGCCGCCGGCAAGCTCGACGAACGGCTCAAGGTGCGCGGCGAGGACGACCTGGCCCGCCTGGCGACCTCGTTCAACGAGATGGCCGTCAACCTGGCGCTCAAGATCCACCAGCTCGAAGAGCTCTCCCAGGTCCAGCGGCAGTTCGTCTCCGACGTCTCACACGAGCTGCGCACTCCGCTGACCACCGTCCGGATGGCCGCCGACCTGCTGTACGACGCCCGCGAGGACTTCGATCCGATGGCCTCACGCTCGGCGGAGCTCATGCAGGCCCAGCTCGAACGCTTCGAGTCGATGCTCGCCGACCTGCTGGAGATCAGCCGCTATGACGCCGGCGCCGCCGACCTCGACCTCGACTCCGTCGACGTACGCGACGTGGTGCTGCGCGCGATCGCCGACTCCGAGGCGCTGGCCGAGCGCCACAGCACCCGCTTCGAGCTCAGGCTGCCCAACGAGCCGTGCATGGCCGAGATCGACAACCGCCGGGTGGAGCGCGTCCTGCGCAACCTGCTGTTCAACGCCATCGAGCACGGCGAGGGCCGCGACATCGTGGTGACCGTCGGCGCCGACAGGGACGCCGTCGCCGTGGCCGTGCGCGACCACGGCATCGGCCTCAAGGGCGGCGAGGAGACCCTGGTGTTCGACCGGTTCTGGCGGGCCGACCCGTCGCGGGCCAGGACCATCGGCGGCACCGGGCTCGGCCTGGCCATCTCCCGCGAGGACGCCACCCTGCACGGCGGCTGGCTGCAGGCGTGGGGCCAGCCGGGGGAGGGCTCGCAGTTCCGGCTGACGCTGCCCAGGCGGGCGGGCGTCGACCTGAAGGGCTCGCCGCTGTCGCTGGTGCCGCCCGAGATCGAGATGCGCCGCACCTGGCGGGGCCAGATGACGCCGGTGCTGCTGCCCGCCACCGGCGACGGGGGCGGCCATGACCTCGGCTAGCCGGCTCGCCGCCGCCCTCGCCTTCGTGACCGCCGCGCTCCTGGGCGGATCGGGCTGCGCGGTGATCCCCGTGGGCGGCCCGTTCCCGGTGGACGAGGCGGGCAGCGGCGACTCGGTGACCGTGCCGTTCCAGCGCATGGTCGCCGTCGAGCCCAAGAAGGAGTGGAGCGCGCAACAGGTCGTGGAGGGCCTGCAGGCCGCCATGGCCGCCTACGGCGACGACCCCAGCATCCTGCCGAAGTATCTGACGGAGGAGGCCCGCCGGGTCTGGAAGCCCGACGGCGCCGTGACCGTGATCGACAACTCCTTCCGGTTCGACGACATCGTCGAGAACAAGGAGAAGAAGGAGACCATCGTCACCATCCTCGGCACCAAGATCGCCCAGATCAACGAGGACGACACGTACGTCCCCGTCGACCCCGCCGATGACAGCAAGGTCACCAGGGCGATCACCCTGGTGAGGGACGCCGGCGGCGCCTTCCGCGTCAACCTCCTCCCGCAGGGCCTCCTGCTGACCGACGCGGACGTGCGGCGCGCGTACCGGCCGACGAACCTCTACTACCTGAACGGCGCCTCCGCCGGCGACCGCGACCCCGACCGGCTGGTGGCCGACCGCGTACGGCTGCGCATCAAGCCGACGGAGAGCTTCGCCCAGACCGTCGTCGAACGCCTCATCGAAGGCCCGACCAGCGCTCTGCAGGGCGCCGTCGGCAACGAGTTCCCCGACAAGGCGCGGGTCCGGTCCATCAGGTCCAGCGAGGACCGCGTCGTCATCAACCTGGCCGGCCCGTTCACCGGCGACACCTTCGTCGACGGCCTCAAGGCCCAGCTCAGAGCCAGCCTGAGCTACAACAAACTGGCCAGCGGGCGCACCCTTGAGGTGCAGCTCGACGGCGAGCCGTTCTCCGCGTCCGGCCCGCTCGTCATCGAGCCCAGCCTGCCCGAGAGGTGGCTCGGCAGCGAGGACAACCAGGTCTTCTACACCAGCGAGGGCGCCGTCCACATGCTGCGCGGTGACGGCGAGGGCGAGCCGCTCGCCGGCCCCGCCGGCCAGCCCGGCGGCGTCTACTCCGGCTTCGCCATCTCCAAGGACCGCGACCGCGTCGCCGCCAGATCCACCGCAGGCGGCATCTGGGTCACCAGGCACGCCGCCGAGGCCCGCTGGCAGGAGTCCATCCCCGGCACTGAGCTGACGGATCCCTCCTGGCACCGCGACGGCACCCTGTGGACCTTCGACCGGCAGAACGGGCAGGTGCTCCGCTCCCACCCGGTCGTCAGCAGGGGCCCCGAGCACGTCGCCGCCCCCGCCCTGCAGGGTATGGACGTCACCTCACTGCGGATGGCCCGTGACGGCGTACGGGTGGCCGTCCGGATCGGCACCGGCCAGGTCCAGGTCGGCGCCCTGGCGGGCGGCGGCGCCGGCGCCATGCTGAGCAACTTCCACCTGCTCACCATGGCCGAGCGGGACGACGAGATCCTCGACATCGCCTGGGGCGACGGCGACCACCTGCTGGTGCTCGTACAGACCAAGGCGGGCCAGGTGGTGAAGGAGATCAACGTCGGCGACGGCGAGACCACCCAGCTCCCGACCACCAGCAAGCGCCTGGCGAGCCTGGCCGCCGTGGGCGAGATCATTCTCGCCACCACGGAGGACGGCAAGGAGATCCTCGAGTTCGCCCGCGACAAGCAGACCTGGACCCCCAAACCGGCCACCGCCGTGAACGACCCCCTCTTCCCCCTGGGCTGACGCCCGCGCGGTTCTCAGGGGTACGCGTCCCCGGCCAGCTGCCGGTGGTTGTCGGAGTTGGGCGGCATGCTGGCGGCGTGTGGAACGCCATGGTGAGTCTTCTGGTGCCGCAGGCCTGTCTGGGGTGCGGCGGCCCCGGTGTGCGGTTGTGCGATGGGTGTCTGGGGCGGGTCGCCGCCGCTCCGGGGCGCCGGATGCCGTCGCCCTGCCCGCAGGGGTTGCCCGAATGCTGGTCCGCCGCGCCGTACACGGGGGTGGTGCGTGCGGCGATCGTCGCCTACAAGGAGCGTGGGGAGGCGGCGCTGGGCGCGGTGCTGGCGGATGCGCTGGCCTTCACCGCGGTCTCGGCCGTGCGGGCCGGGCGGGTGCGGGGGCCGTTCGCGGTGGTGCCGGTGCCGAGTGCTCGGCGGTCCGTCCGGGGGAGGGGGCACGATCCGGTGGGCGGGCTGGCGGCGCTGGCCGTACGGCGGCTGACGGCTTGCGGGGTGGAGGCGCGGGTGTGGCCGGTGCTGCGGCAGGTGCGGAAGGTGGCGGACCAGGCGGGGCTGAGTTCCACGGAGCGGGCCGCGAACCTCGCCGCCTCACTCGGGGTGCGGGACGACGCCGGGGAGCCGCCAGGGGCGTCTGTGTTGCTTCTGGACGACATCGTCACCACGGGCAGCACCCTGGCCGAAGCGGCCAGAGTGCTGCGGGCGGCGGGGGCGGTGGTGCCGCTGGCCGTAACCGTCGCGGCGACACGCCGAAAATAGCGGCGACGAATACGGTGACGGTCCGTAAAGAAAGATCCAAGTCTGCGGTACGCGTAACTCGGTACGGGTCCGTGACCCGGTCGCCGCAGGGCAGCAGCTCAGCGGTCAGATGTCGCGCGGGTGTGCGTGATGCCGCCCGGCTGTGCGGGGCCCCGGCACCGCCGCAACAGTGAGACAAAATCACAGAAAGTGATCCTTTGGGCGATCCTCCGGCTGACATTCGCCGCCGATCCGGATAGCGTCTGAACATGGCACCCGTTCGGGTCCGTGGTTGCGCAGGGCCGGGGCTCCCGGCTCTGCTAGCCGATGCCAGTCGCAGGCGAAACGGTCCACGTAAGGCGACTCTTTGTCGACCGATCACGGTGCGGCTTAGGGGTAAGTCCTGCCTCCCCGGGGGTCCAGATGTCCCTCGTCAGGAGAGAAGGGCAGTAGTGGCAACAGAGCCGCGAAATCCTCAGCAGGCGGATGTGGGGTCGAAGACCAGGTCGGCCGGGCGGGTGCCGCCAGAGTTCCCGGTGACTACACGTCGGAAGAGGGTAACGGTGACAGGAAGGCAGACAGAAGACCCCGCCCGACAGGCACGTCGTCGGGCGCTCTTTCTCAGTCGTTAGACGAAGGGGGGCTGTTGCATGGACATCATCGTCAAGGGCCGGCACACCGGAGTTAGTGATCGGTTCCGAGACCACGTGACGACCAAGCTGGCCAGGATCGAGCGTCTGGACAACAAACTCATCCGAGTCGATGTGGAGGTGTCGAAGGAGCGTAACCCGCGCCTCGCCGACCAGCGTGAGCGCGTCGAGCTCACCATTCACTCTCGAGGACCCGCCATCCGTGCGGAGGCCTCCGCCGACGACCGGTTCGGCGCCCTCGACCTTGCCCTCGACAAGCTGGAGGGGCGCCTGCGCAGGCTCGCCGACCGGCGCAAGGTCCACCACGGCAACCACGGTCAGCCGTCCATGGCAGAGATCACCGCGATGCCCGACCTGGCCGAGGCCCCGCCCCCGCAGCCGGCCACCGTCGCCCCCTCGCAGGCAGAGCCCGAAGAGGACGAGCTGCCGGACACCGAGCCCTACGACGACGACATCGTTCCCATCGAGATGGAGGGCGACGGCCCGCTCATCGTCCGGGAGAAGTATCACCGAGCGGAACCGATGACCATCGACCAGGCCCTCCTCGAGATGGAGCTGGTCGGCCACGACTTCTACCTGTTCCGTGACAAGGAGAGCGGCCAGCCATGTGTGGTCTACAACCGGCGCGGCTATAACTATGGCGTATTGCGGCTCGTAGAGCCCTGATCATCCGCCATAAAGATCTTCTCGACCACCCGAGGACCGTGGCATACGTGCCATCATGGCGGTTCAACGGCTCTGGCCCCCCGACGAGGAGGAGACGTGAGCGAGCTCAGTCAGGCGAAGGTGAGCGAGCGAAGCGAGGACACAGCTGTCGCGAGGTGGATCAGGGAGGCTTCGTGACGGAGTCCGTCGACGCGCGCCCGCCAGGTGGCGAGCCGATCCGCGTGATGATCGTTGACGATCACGAGCTGATCAGGCGGAGCCTGGCGCTGGCGCTGGCCGCAGAGCCCGACATCGAAGTGGTCGGTGAAGCGAGCGACGGGCAGGAGGCGGTCGAACTGGCCGACCGCCTCATGCCCGACGTGGCACTGATGGACGTGCGGATGCCCAGGCAGGACGGCATCGAGGCGACCAAGGGCATCAAGGCGTCGGTGCCCAGCACCAGGATCATCATGCTGACGGTGAGTGACGAGGAGGAGGACCTCTTCGAGGCCATCAAGGCCGGCGCCACCGGCTATCTGCTCAAGGACGTGCAGATCAACGACGTCCCGGCGGCGGTTCGTGGCGTGCACGAAGGACAGTCGTTAATCAACCCGGCCATGGCGGCCAAGCTCATCAGCGAGTTCGCCAACATGAGCCGTAAAGAGAGCGAACGTCCCCCGCAACTGCCGGTCCCGCGCCTGACGGAGCGCGAGATGGAGGTCCTGCGCTTGGTGGCCAAGGGCATGAACAACCGCGAGATCGCCAAGCAGCTGTTCATCTCCGAGAACACCGTCAAGAACCACGTCCGCAACATCCTGGACAAGCTGCAGCTGCACTCGCGGATGGAAGCCGTCGTCTACGCCGTACGCGAACGCATGCTGGAGATCACCTGAGCCGATGGCGGAGCCGCCGCCCTCCACGAGCGCGGCGGCACCGGTCTCGGCCGCTGGATCCACCTCCCATGGAGCTACCGCCGACCCCCGCAACGGCCGGCACAGCCAGCACGCGCTGACCCAGATCCCCGATCTCATCTGATGCGTGCTGCGCCCGCTTCGCGCGTGGCGCGAAAGGGTGGGTGTCGCTTGCCGTCGTTGCTCCTGGTTCGCCTGGCTTGGGTCTCCCGCGCGCTGTCCGACGGTGGGGGCGGCATCGCCAGGTCGCTGGTGCGATCGGGGCCGGCGTCTTGGACGGGTGGGCTCAGGCGGCCGGGCCGGTCAGGAGTCTCGCGAGCTCCGGTGGGTCGGTGCGTTCGACTCGGACGGTGTCGCAGCCGACCCACTCGGCGGCGCTCCACAGTGCCTCGCGCAGCGCGTCCACCCACTTGGCGCTCGTTAAGCCTGGCTCCAGGCTGAGCTGTCTGGCCACCAGGGTGGTGCCTTCGCGGGCCGGGTCGATGCGGCCGATCAGGCGGCCACCGGCCAGCACCGGCATGGTGAAGTAGCCGTGCACCCGCTTGTGTTTGGGGACGTACAGCTCAAGCTGGTAGTTGAAGCCGAAGACGCGCTCGGTGCGGCCGCGGTGCCAGATCAGCGAGTCGAACGGCGAGACCAGCGTCGTGCGGTGGCGTCCGCGCGGGTCCGACTCCAGCGCCGCGGGGTCGGCCCACGCGTTGGCGGCGGTCGCGCCCCGGGGGATGGGCCAGCCCGAGACCTGGACCGGGACCAGGCCGGTGGCCCCGCTGAGGAGGGCCTCGTCGAGGATGGCGGTGGAGCCGCCACGGAGCCGGAGGAAGTCGATCAGGTCGGACCTGGTGGCCACGCCCAGCGAACGGCCCGCGATGGCGGCCAGCCGTCCGATGCACTCCTCGTCGGAGAGGTCCTGGGCCAGGAGGTCGGCGGGGACCACACGCTCGGCCAGGTCGTAGGTCCGGCGCCAGCCGACGCGGCGGGAGCAGACCACCTCGCCGATGTCGAGCAGCCACTCCAGGCCGATCTTGGAGTCCGACCAGTCCCACCAGGGGCCGCCGTTCTTGGCGCCGCCGACGTCGGAGGTGGTGAGCGGGCCGGCGTCGCGGACCTGCTCCAGCAGCTTGTCGACGCTGTCGGGCACCTCGTGCCAGCGGAAGCGGCGCTCGCGGTAGGCGCGCCGCCTGAAGGCGTAAAGGGGCCAGTGCTCGATCGGCAGGATGCAGGCGGCGTGGCACCAGTATTCGAAGCTCTGGGCGGGGGCGTCCCAGTAGGCCTGCTCGATGGCGGGCCTGCCCACCGGGCCGAGGCGGGCGTAGGCGACCAGTTCGTGGGAGCGGGCCAGCACCGAGATGGTGTCGAGCTGCACCGCGCCCAGCCTGCGGAGCATCGCGCGCACGCCGCCCCGGCGCGCGTCCGCGCCGACGAACCCTTGGGCACGCAGGATGACCCTGCGCGCCTCATCGGCTGTCAGATCGGTCAGGGACTCGGTACGGCGAAGCATGCCGGAATGCTAACGGCGGGCACCGACAAGAACGGGACCGGCCGGAACGACCGCCGAGAACGGGACCGCCAAGAACAGGACCGCCAAGGACAGGGCGCCGGTGCCGGCGAGCGCCGCGCCACCCGGCAGCTCGACCCTGACCTGGCTGGAAGCAGAAGCACGCCGGAGGGTGTCTCCCCGACGCCAGGACGCGTGCTGGGACGGTCGGCGGCGCTGCGTGGGGACGCGTCCGTGCGTGGGGACGCGTCCGTGCAGTGGGGACGCGTCCGGTGGAGGCGAGGCGGGTGGCCGGGGCGCCTCGGGGGCTGCCCCGACCTGGGCCGCCTGTCAGGTCAGCGGTGGTCTTCGGCGCGCATGCCCACGCGGGGCGCGTCGATGACGACGTCCGTGAAGATGTCGAACACCAGGGCGAGGATCCCTCCCACCACGAAGAGACCGACGCCGATCCAGACGACGGTCCAGTTGGCGGCGGTGAGCCCGAAGCCGCCGACGACGGTCCCGACCAGCATCACCGTCACCGCGAGCCACGAAGACGCGCGGCCGCCGTGGCTGCCGAGATGCTCGGTCTGTTCCGTCTTCTGCCCCTCAACCATGGCAAATCCTTCCCTTCGCCGGAGATTCCGCTTATCGGTGCGAACCGGCTGTCAACCGGCATAACCTCTGCCTTTAGCCATTCTCCCAGACGCGTCCCACGCCCTTGTCGTCACGGTGGCTGTGTCTGGCTGCAGAACCGCCTACGATGGCATGCGGGGAAGTTTTGTCTCGGCCTCTCCTCCTGGCGGCGCCGCCGGGGTAGACCTGCGAGGAGCTTTACATAAAGTGGCAGCCATTCTCGACAAGATCCTACGTGCCGGCGAGGGCAAGATCCTGCGCAAGCTCAAGCGGATCGCAGACCAGGTCAACTCCATTGAGGACGACTTCACGAGCCTGTCCGACGCGGAGTTGCGCGCCCTGACGGACGAATTCAAGCAGCGTCTCGCCGATGGTGAGTCGCTCGACGATCTGCTTCCCGAGGCGTTCGCGACCGTGCGCGAGGCGGCCCGCCGCGTGCTCGGCCAGCGGCACTTCGACGTGCAGATCATGGGCGGCGCCAACCTTCACATGGGCAACATCTCCGAGATGAAGACCGGTGAGGGCAAGACCCTGACCTGTACGCTCCCCGCCTATCTCAACGCGCTGGCCGGCAAGGGCGTGCACGTCATCACCGTCAACGACTACCTGGTCAAGGTAGGCGCCGAGAACATGGGCCGCATCTACCGCTTCCTCGGCCTGGAAGTCGGCATGATCCTGTCGGGCCAGCAGCCCGACGAGCGGCGCAAGCAGTACGAAGCCGACATCACGTACGGCACCAACAACGAGTTCGGCTTCGACTACCTCCGCGACAACATGGCCTGGACGCTCGACGAGTGCGTGCAGCGCGGCCACAACTTCGCGATCGTCGACGAGGTCGACTCCATTCTCATCGACGAGGCCCGCACGCCGCTGATCATCTCCGGCCCCGGCGAGCAGTCCGGCAAGTGGTACCAAGAGTTCGCCAAGATCGTCCCCCGCCTCCGCAGGGGCGTCGAGGCGAAGAACCCCGGCGAGGAGAGCACCGGCGACTACATCGTCGACGAGAAGAAGCGCACCGTCGGCATCCTGGAGTCCGGCGTCGAGAAGGTCGAGGACTGGCTCGGCATCGACAACCTCTACAAGCCGGAGCACACCCACCTGGTCGGCTTCCTCAACAACGCTCTCAAGGCCAAGGAGCTGTTCAAGAAGGACAAGGACTACATCGTCACCGAGGGCGAGGTCCTCATCGTCGACGAGTTCACCGGCCGCATCCTGCACGGCAGGCGCTACAACGAGGGCATGCACCAGGCCATCGAGGCCAAAGAGGGCGTGAAGATCAAGGACGAGAACCAGACTCTCGCCACGATCACCCTGCAGAACTACTTCCGCCTCTACGAGAAGCTGTCCGGCATGACCGGTACGGCCGTCACCGAGGCCGCCGAGTTCCAGCAGACGTACAAGCTCGGTGTGGTGCCGATCCCGACCAACCGCCCGATGGTCCGCAAGGACCAGGCCGACGTCGTGTACAAGACGGAGGACGCCAAGTTCAACGCGGTGGTCGACGACATCAAGCAGCGCCACGAGCTCGGCCAGCCGGTCCTCGTCGGCACCACCTCGGTCGAGAAGTCGGAGCGGCTGTCCAAGGCGCTCAAGCGCCGGGGTGTCCCGCACGAGGTGCTCAACGCCAAGAACAACGCGCGTGAGGCGTCGATCGTCGCCGAGGCGGGCCGTAAGGGCGCCGTCACCGTCGCCACCAACATGGCCGGTCGTGGCACCGACATCATGCTGGGCGGCAACGTCGAGTTCCGCGCCGACCACGAGCTGCGCCAGCGCGGCCTGGACCCGCTCGAGACTCCGGAGGAGTACGAGAAGGCCTGGCCCGAGGCTCTGGAGAAGGCCAAGGCCGCGGTCAAGAACGAGCACGACGAGGTCACCGAGATCGGCGGCCTCTACGTCCTCGGCACCGAGCGCCACGAGTCCCGCCGCATCGACAACCAGCTCCGCGGCCGTTCCGGCCGTCAGGGCGACCCGGGCGAGTCGCGCTTCTACCTCTCGCTCGGCGACGACCTGATGCGCCTGTTCAACTCGGCCAGGGTCGAGATGATCATGACGCGGCTCAGCATCCCCGACGACCAGCCCATCGAGTCGGGCATCGTCTCCAAGGCCATCGCCTCCGCCCAGCACCAGGTCGAGGTACAGAACTTCGAGATCCGCAAGGAAGTTCTCAAGTACGACGAGGTGATGAACCGCCAGCGCAAGGTGATCTACGCCGAGCGCCTGCGGGTGCTGGAGGGCGCTGACCTGCACGAGCAGGTGCAGGGCTTCATCGGTGAGGTCGTCGTCGGCTACGTCGCGGGCGCCACGTCCGAGGGCTTCGCCGAGGAGTGGGACCTGGAGAAGCTGTGGAAGGCCTTCGCCGGGCTCTACCCGATCACGGTCCGGCTGGAGGACCTCGTCGAGGAGGTCGGCGGCCGGGAGAACCTCAGCTCCGAGATCATCACCGAGCGGGTCAAGCAGGACGCGCTGGAGGCCTACGCCAAGCGTGAGGAGGAGTGGGGCGCCGAGGCGACCCGCGACCTGGAGCGCCGGGTCATCCTGTCGGTTCTCGACCGTAAGTGGCGCGAGCACCTCTACGAGATGGACTATCTGCGCGAGGGCATCGGCATGCGGGCCTACGCGCAGAAGGACCCGCAGATCGAATACCAGCGTGAGGGCTTCGAGATGTTCGCCGCGATGCTCGAGGGCATCAAGGAGGACTCGGTCGGCTTCCTGTTCAACCTCGAGGTCGAGGTCCAGCAGAACCCGATCGTCGAAGAGGCGGAGGATCCGATGATGTCGGAGACCCGCTCCATCATCGCCCGCGGCCTGCGTGGCCCCGAGCGTCCGGCCGAGCTCGAGTACACCGCGCCGGGCGAGCAGGGCGACGTCGAGCACACCCGGGTCAGCAACTCGGCCCAGCGCGCCGCCTACGGCAATGTCGAGCGCAATGCGCCGTGTCCTTGTGGCTCGGGCAAGAAGTACAAGCGCTGCCACGGCGACCCGAAGAACGCCGCTTGATCGAATTCATGACGGCCCCCGCTCCGCTCGGAGCGGGGGCCGTCATGTGTTTTTGATCAGCTTTTTGTGATCAAAAACAAAAGCAGAATTCATACGGTACGGCCAGGGACGGATCTTTTACGGCGCGGTGAAGATCCCCGGAGTGCTCAGGCGGTTTCGAAGTCCGTGCAGAGCCATTGGACGCCGCGTCGTTCGAGGCGGATCGCCAGCACGTGGCTGCGTGGGTCGCAGTGCACCAGCAGGCACATCTCGATGGCCCCGTCGCGGGGCTCCTTGATGTGCGGGGCACCGGCGAACGGCGGGCGGCGACTGTCGATCATCCGGCCCGCTTTCACCAGCTCCCGGTAGGCCCGCTCGGTGAGCCGGTCGGCGACGGTCTCGGGTGGCCGCCTGCCGGCGAGCACCTCGGCCAGCGCCTGCCCGAGGTGGCGCAGCTTGCGTTCGTCGGGCACGGCGCCGGGCGGCCCCCACACCAGGGGCCGTGGATCCAATGCCAGTGATCCGTCGACCTCAGGCGTTCTGCCGTCGTACGGCGAGGCGGGGACGGGGGTGAGACCGATGCGGGGAAGCGACGATGACATTGGTGGTCCTCCAGATGTCACGGGGGGATGCGGGATCAGTACAAGGAGTTTCCGGTCCTGGCCCCAGATACGTCGGCCGCCAACTTCCGTCGAAAGCCGCCCTGGTTTGCGGCTCCTGGCGTAGAAGATCACCGCGAGTTGGAGCGGCCGGGACGTCGTCGTGCGCCGTTCCGGGCGGAAGGCGTTCGCGCAGGTCACGGCCCCAAATATTTTCGGCCCGGCGAGAATGGGGACAGTGGTCAGGTCTCTTGGGGTTCGCGGCCGGGCGTGGTCAGGTCGAGGCGGCGGATCAGGAAGGCGAAGATGACGTAGTACAGCACCGCGTAGACCAGCCCGGTGAGGATGATCAGATCCAGGCGGTGCGTGTTGGACTTGCCCGCGTTGATGAGCAGGTCGATGGCGCCGCCGGAGAAGGTGAAGCCGAGGCGGGCGCCGAGTTCGGCCATGAGGGCCATCGACACCCCCGTGAGGACCGCGTGCACGGCGAACAGGACCGGGGCGACGAAGATGAACGCGAACTCCAGCGGCTCGGTGATGCCGGTGACGAACGAGGTGAGCCCGGCCGACAGCATGATGCCGCCGACCGCAGTGCGGCGGTTCGGCGGGGCGGCCCGCCACATGGCGACGGCGGCCCCGAGCAGCCCGAACATCATCACAGGGAAGAACCCGGTCATGAAGATGCCGGCGCCCTGCTCCCCGGCGAAGTAGCAATTCAGGTCCCCGGACGCGTCCCTGATGGCGCCGTCCACCCCGGCGCGGCACTCGGGGAGGGTGAACCAGACGATGGTGTTGAGCACGTGGTGCAGGCCGATGGGGATGAGCAGCCGGTTGGCCACGCCGTAGATGCCCGCGCCCACGGTGCCGTGGGCCGACAGCCAGTCGCCTGCGCCGGCCAGCCAGTCGGCGACGGGCCGCCACAGCAGCCCGAACAGGACGCCGAGCAGCAGGGCGGCGACGGCGGTGATGATCGGCACGAAGCGGCGGCCGCCGAAGAAGGCCAGCCAGGACGGCAGCTTGACGCGGTAGAAGCGCTCCCAGAGCAGCGCGGCGGTGATTCCGATGAGGATGCCGCCGAGGACGCCGGTGGGGTTCTGCGCGCCCAGGTTCAGGGTGGCGCCGCCCTCGGTGGCCAGGGCCACCCGGTCGTAGACGGCGCCGCCGCCCGCCTCGAAGAACAGCGTCTTGGTGACGCGGTCGAAGACGAGGTAGCCGGTCAGGGCGGCCAGGGCCGTGGAGCCGTCGGCCTTGCGGGCGAAGCCGATCGCGACGCCGATGGCGAACAGGATCGGCAGGTTGTCGAAGAGGGCGCCACCCGCCGCGGCCAGCACCTGGGCGACCGGCAGCAGCCACGGCCACAGGCCGCCGAGCCCGTCCGCGCCGAGCATGTCGGGCTGGCCGAAACGGAACAGCAGCCCGGCCGCGGGCAGGACGGCGATGGGCATCATGAGCGAGCGGCCGACGCGCTGCAGCACCGCGAAGGCCGAAGCGCCCGTGCTGGTCATGAACCCCCCCGCAGCTCACGGGGGTCGGTCGGTTCCTACCACGGCCGGACCGGCCGAAAACGGGCCGGAGTCCGCGTGGGTCGCCGGAAGTCCGCGAACGGGCTACGGGCTACGGGCTACGAGCTACGGTGCGCGCGGCTCGCCGGAGTCCACGTCGGCTTCGGGCTCGCGGCCGGGGGTCATGATGTTCATCCTGCGGATCAGGAAGCTGAACACCACGTAGTAGACGGCCCCGTAGACCAGCCCGATGAGCAGGATGCCGGGGAGGTTCTGGGTGTTGGACTTGCTGGCGTTCAGCAGCATGTCGAGCAGGCCCGCGGAGAAGCCGAAGCCGAGCTGGCCGCCGATCAGCGTGGTGAGCGCCATGGCCAGCCCGGTGAGCACGGCGTGCACGGCCAGCAGCACCGGCGCGACGAAGATGAACGCGAACTCGATCGGCTCGGTGATCCCGGTGACGAACGAGGCCAGCGCCGCCGACAGCATGATGCCGCCCACGGCGGCGCGCCGGTGGGCGGGCGCCGCCCGCCACATGGCCAGGGCGGCGGCCGGCAGCGCGAACATCATGATGGGGAAGAACCCGGCCATGAACTGGCCGGACTCCGGTGCGCCGCCGAAGTAGCAGTTCCAGTCGCCGCCCAGCACCCGGCCGCCGACCTCGCACTGCGGCACGACGTGCCAGACGATGGAGTTGACGAAGTGGTGCAGGCCGAGGGGGATGAGCAGCCGGTTGATCAGCCCGTAGAGGCCGGTGCCGAGCGGGCCGAGGGTGGTGAGGGCCTCGCCCGCCTGCCCGATCCACTCGCCGAGCGTGGGCCAGATCCAGCCGACGAGCACGCCGAGGACGAGCGCCGCGAAGGCGGTGACGATGGGCACGAACCTGCGCCCGCCGAAGAACGCCAGCCAGGAGGGCAGCTTGATCCGGTGGAAGCGCTGCCACAGCAGGGCGGCGACGAGCCCCATCATGATGCCGCCGAGCACCTTGGTGGGGTTCTGCATGCCGTAGTTGATGATCTCGATGATGCCCTGGTCCTGGGCCTCCCTGATGACGACCGTGTCCCTGATGGCCGAGCCGAAGAACATCACCTTGGTCACCCGGTCGAAGACCAGGTAGCCGACGACGGCGGCGAGCGCGGTGGTGCCGTCGGACTTGCGGGCGAAGCCGATGGCCACGCCCACGGCGAAGAGCAGGGGTAAGTTCTCGAACAGCGCGGCTCCGGCGGCGGCCAGCACCTCGGCGACCTGGTTCATCCAGGCCAGGCCGGACACGTCGGCGAGCCCGCCGGGTTCGGCGCCGTTGGAGCCGAGCATGTCGGGCTGGCCGAAGCGGAGCAGCAGCGCGGCCGCGGGGAGGGCGGCGATGGGCAGCATGAGCGAGCGGCCGAGCCGCTGGAGCACGTTCATCAGGCGTGAGAACGGCGAAGGCCGGGCGGCGGTGGTGTCGTTCACCGGGCGTTCCTCCGGGTCGGGCCCTCAACCCCGTCTTGCGGGCATTTCCAGAATGGTGCGCAGCTGGTAGCGGTCGGCGCGGTAGGTGGACACGCCGAGCTCGGCGCAGATGCCACCGGAGAAGGATCTGCGCTGCAGCAGCAGCACGGCTCCGCCGCGAGGGAGTTTGAGCAGGTCGGCGTCGCTCGGGTCGGCGATGCCGCCGTCGATGGTGAGCTCGCCCGCGTCCATGACGAGCCCGTAACGGCTCTCCAGCAGCTCGTACAGCGACCTGCCGGACAGGTCGTGCTCGGCCAGGTCGGGGGCGAGTTTGACCGGGATGTGCGCCCGCTCGATCGACAGCGGCTCGCCGTCGGCAGTGCGCAGGCGCTCGATGAAGTGCACTTCCTCGCCCGGCTGGATGCCGAGCTCCTTGGCCAGGTGGGCGCTGGCGCGCACGGTCCGTCTGTCGAGGTCGCGCGAGCCGGGCGCCATGCCGCGGGCGCGCATGTCGTCGGTGAAGGAGGTGAGCTGCAGCGCCAGCTCGATCTTGGGCCGGGCGACGAAGGTGCCCTTGCCCGGCACCCGGTGCAGCCGGCCTTCGGACACCAGGTGGTCGACGGCCTGCCGGACGGTCATCCGGGACAGGGCGAAGCGCTGGCAGAGCTCACGTTCGGACGGGATGGCCGCGCCGATGCTGAGTTCGTCGCTGTCGATGAGGTCGAGCAGGATCTCGCGGAGCTGGAAGTACTTGGGCACCGGGCTGTCCGGATCGATGTGCGCCACGGATCCTCCCCTCGATCTGACCTGGGCCATAGGTTATGGTTCGTACTGGTCTAGTCCGGACTAGACCACATGTCGCAAAACAGGGTCAAGTCCGTACGGACAAACTGCAAGGGATGAGCACCAGATGACCAAGATGCGCAGCGAGATCGCCGAGCAGCCGCAGGCGCTGCGGGCCACACTGGACTCCCTGCTTCCCCGGATCGACGAGGTGCGGGCGCTGGGCCGGCAGACTCGCCAACTGCTGTTCATCGCACGCGGCACGTCCGACAACGCCGCAGTCTACGGCCGCTACCTGGTCGAAGCGCACGCCGGACGGCTGTCGGCGCTCGCCGCGCCGTCCATCGCGACCACCTACAAGCGCAAGCTCGACCTCGATGGCGTCCTGGCCGTCGCCATCTCCCAGTCCGGCCGTACCGAAGAGATCGTGGAGACGCTGGCCTGGGCGCGTGACTGCGGGGCCAGGACGGTGGGCGTCACCAACGGCGGCGCGGACAGCCCGCTCGCGCAGGTCGCGGACCTGGCGCTGTGCACGGTCGCGGGCGAGGAGGAGGCCGTCCCCGCCACCAAGACGTACACCACGCAGCTGGCCGCGCTGGCGGTCCTGGCGCTGGGGCTGGGCGCCGAGGTGGACCGGGACGACCTGCTCCGGGTGCCGGAGGCGGTGGAGAAGCTGGTCGCAGAGCCGGGCGACCTGGAAGCGGTCGTGGAGGGCCTGGCCGACAAGCACGGCGTGGTCGTGTCGGGCCGCGGGCTGGCCTTCTCCAGCGCGCTGGAGACCGCGCTCAAGCTCAAGGAGGCCTGCTACCTGCACGCCATGGGCCTGTCGTACGCCGACCTGCTGCACGGCCCGATCGCCGTGGTCGACGCCGACACCCCGGCGCTGCTCGTCGCGGCCGAGAACAGCCCGACGCTGCAGGGCACGGTCGCGCTGGCCGAGCGGGTCGTCGCGGCGGGCGCGCAGGCGTTCACCATCGGCGGCGGCGACGCCCTGGCACGGGCGGGCACGGCGGCGCTCAACGGCCCGGACCTGCCCGAGTGGGTGGCGCCGATGGGGCTCATCGTCCCCGCGCAGCTGCTCACCGAGGCGCTCGCCAGGAGGCTCGGCATCGACCCCGACTCGCCGCGCGGGCTCAACAAGGTGACCCAGACCGACTGATCACGCAGCGTCGTTTAGCCTGGTCGCAGAGCCATGACGAGGAGGGCCCGATGGCGGCCGACGTGAATGCGATCATCGCCGGACTCGGCGGTGCGGACAACATCATCGAAATCGAGCCCTGCATCACCCGCCTGCGCACGGAGGTCGAGGACGCCTCCAAGGTCGACCAGGCCGCGCTCAAGGCGGCGGGCGCGCACGGCGTGATGGCGGCGGGCAACGTGGTGCAGGTCGTCGTGGGGCCGGAGGCCGACACCATCGCCAGCGACATCGAGGACATCATCGGCTAGAGGGCGAGACCATGACGACTGTTCTCGCCCCGGTCGAGGGGGCGGCCGTGGGTCTGGCGGCGGTGCCGGACCCCGTCTTCTCGGCAGGCATGGTGGGGCCGGGAACGGCGATCGACCCGGTGCGGGGGCCGCTCACGGCCGTCGCCCCCATAGCTGGAAAAATCATGAAGCTACATCCGCACGCGTACGTCATCGTAGGAGATGACGGCAAGGGCGTCCTGGTGCATCTGGGGATCGACACGGTCCAGCTCAAGGGCCAGGGTTTCGAGCTGCTGGCGGCCGAGGGCGACAGGGTCGGCGCGGGTCAGCCCGTCGTGGCCTGGGATCCGGCCGCGATCGAGACCGGCGGGCGATCCCCCGTCTGCCCGGTGGTCGCCCTTGACGCCGTGGCCGGGGCGGTGACCGGTGTGGCGCTGGGTACGGTGCACGCCGGTGACGAGCTCTTCCAATGGGCGTGAAACGGTATGACCGGTCTGGACCGGTACGAGGAAGGGAGATTTCATGGGCGAGCGTAAGGCGACCGTGGCGGCGGAGGTGGGGTTGCACGCCCGGCCCGCGGCCACGTTCGTGCAGACTGCCATGAAGGCGCCGATGGAGATCAGCGTGGCCAAGATGGGTGGCGGTGATCCCGTCAACGGCAAGAGCATCCTGCAGATCATGGCGCTGGACGTTCGCCAGGGCGAGACCATCGTCATCAAGGCTGAGGGCGAGGGCGCCGAAGAGGTCCTCGACCAGCTCGCGAGCATAGCCGCGACGCCATGAACCTGCGGGGGGTAGGGGTCAGCCCGGGCATCGGGCACGGACCCGCCTACATCCTGACGACTCGTGTGCCCGAACCCCCCGAGGGCGCCACATACACGGGCGAATCCGATCAGGAGAAGGAACGCGCGGTCTCGGCGCTGGCGCAGGTGGCCGGCGAGCTGGAGTCGCGCGGAGACCGTGCGGGCGGCGAGGCCGGGGAGATCCTCAAGGCGCAGGCGCTGATGGCCGAGGACCCCGGCCTGGTCGTGAAGATCAGGTCCTGCGTCGAGCAGGGCCTGGCCGCCGAACGGGCCGTCTACGAGTCGTTCGGCAAGTACCGGGAGGTGCTGGCCGGGCTCGGCGGCTATCTGGGCGAGCGGGCCGCCGACCTGAACGACATCAGGGACCGGGTGATCGCCGTGCTCACCGGTCAGGTGATGCCCGGCCTGCCCGCCCCCGGCCCCGAGCCGTACGTGCTGGTCGCGCACGACCTCGCGCCCGCCGACACCGCGCTGCTGTCCCGGGAGACCGTGGCGGCCTTCGTCACCGAGGAGGGCGGGCCCACCAGCCACACGGCCATCATGGCCAGGGCGCTCGGCGTGCCCGCCGTGGTGGCCTGCGCGGGCGCGACCGCCCTCCAGGCGGGCGTGCGGGTCCTGGTCGACGGCACCTCGGGAGAGGTACGGGCGCAGCCGACGGAGTCGGACGTGGCCCAGGCCGAGAACGTGGCCTCCGCCAGGCAGGAGGCCATCGCGCAGGTCCAGGGCCCCGGCAGGACCCGTGACGGCGTCCCGGTGCCGCTGCTGGCGAACGTCGGCGGCCCCGGTGACGTCGAAGCCGCGCTGGAGGCCGGCGCCGAGGGCATCGGCCTCTACCGCACCGAGTTCCTCTATCTCGGCAGAAGGCTGCCCCCGTCGGCCGAGGAGCAGGAGGAGGCGTACCGGGCCGCGCTCGACGCCTTCCCCGGCGGCCCGGTCGTGGTGCGGACGCTGGACGCGGGGGCGGACAAGCCGCTGGCCTTCCTGCCTCCCCCGGCGCCCGAGCCGAACCCGGCGCTCGGCGAGCGCGGCGTGCGCCTGTTCCGCAGGCACCCGGAGGTGATGGAGACGCAGCTCGACGCGCTGGCCACGGCCGCCTCGGGCGCCTCCGGCCGGCTCCAGGTCATGGCCGCGATGGTGGCGACGGCGGAGGAGGCCAGGTGGTTCGCCCGGGCCTGCCGGGCCGCCGACCTGCCGAGCGCGGGCGTGATGATCGAGGTGCCGGCGGCGGCGCTGCGGGCGACGGACCTGCTCACCGAGGTGGACTTCGTCTCGATCGGCACCAACGACCTCGCCCAGTACTGCTTCGCCGCCGACCGCGAGCTCGGCGCGCTGAGCGAGCTGCAGGACCGGTGGCAGCCCGCGCTGCTGGACCTGGTCGCCATGAGCGTCTCGGCGGCGCGGGCGGCCGGCAAGCCGTGCGGCGTCTGCGGGGAGGCGGCCGCCGATCCGGCCCTGGCCTGCGTGCTCGCCGGGCTGGGCGCGGCCACGCTGTCGATGAGCCCCGCCGTGCTGCCCGCCACCCGTGCGGCGCTCGCCCAGCACACCATGGAGCAGTGCCGGCTCGCCGCGCAGGCCGCGCGGGAGGCTCCCACGGCGGCGCTGGCCCGCGAGGCGGCCCGCGCCCATCTGCCCGGGCTGGCGCCGCTGGGTCTGTGAAGATTTGGTCATCGACCGGCTCGGGCATGTCCTGGCATCGATACCGTGGGGGCATGCTTGGACGGATGGGAACCGCGGGCCTCTTGATGATCGCTCTCGCCGCGTGCAGTGGCAGCGGCGGGGGCGGGTCGATGAGCGCCGTCCCGCCCGTGTCCAGCCCCGCGTCCACTGCGCCCACCACCCCGGCGCCCGCCCCCACGCAGGCCGATCCGGTCAAGCGCGCGCTGGCGAAGCTGAGCGTGGAGGAGAAGGTCGGCCAGCTGTTCATGCCCGTCGTGTACGGCACGGCGGCCGACAGCGTGTCAGGCGAGAACCAGGCCCGCTACGGCGTCCAGACCCCGGCCAAGGTGATCGACCGCTACCACCTCGGCGGTGTGATCCTCTTCCCGGCGAACGTCAAGAGCGTCGACCAGGTCGTACGGCTGACCAACGGCATGCAGAAGGCCGCCGGCCTCCCCCTCCTGATCAGCACCGACCAGGAGAACGGCCCGGTGTCCAGGATGTCCGCGCTGATGACCCCCTTCCCCGGCGCCTATCGGATCGGCGCCACCAAGGACGTCAAGGTGTCGCGGGCCGTTGCCAAGGCCACCGGCGAAGAACTGCGCGCCCTCGGCGTCAACCTCGACTTCGCGCCGGTCGCCGACGTCAACATCGACCCGCGCAACCCGGTCATCGGCAAGCGCGCGTTCGGCAACCGGCCGGCCGAGGTGTCCAAGATGGTCGCCGCCGCGGTCAAGGGCTTCGAGGACGCCGGGGTGGCCGCCACGGCCAAGCACTTCCCCGGCCACGGCGACACCCATGTCGACAGCCACACCGGGCTGCCGGTGATCGACCACACCCGGGCCCAGTGGAAGCGGCTGGACGCCCCGCCGTTCAAGGCCGCCATCGGGGCCGGCGTCGACGCGATCATGAGCGCGCACATCGTCTTCCCCAAGCTGGACCCGTCGGGCGACCCGGCGACGCTGTCCAAGCCGATCCTGACCGGACTGCTCCGCCAGGAGCTCGGCTTCGACGGCGTGATCTCGACCGACGCGCTCAACATGGCGGGCGTCCGCGAGAAGTACGGCGACGGCGAGGTGGCGGTCCGCGCCGTCCTGGCCGGCGCGGACCTGCTGCTCATGCCGTACGACCTGCGCAAGGCCTACGACGCGGTGCTGTCGGCGGCCAAGTCGGGCCGGATCTCCGAGCGGCGGCTGGACCAGTCGGTGACCCGGCTGCTCACGCTCAAGCAGGCCCGCGGCCTGCTCAACGAGCCGCCCGTCGCCTCGGCGAAGGAGGCGGCCCAGGTGGTCGGCTCGGCCGCCCACCGCAAGCTGGCGGCCAGCGTGCCCTAGCGGACTCTAGTGCCCGCCGCGCAGGCCGCTGGAGATGTACATCGCCGCCAGCATGGCGAACAGGTAGGCCTGGAGAAACTGGATGAACATCTCTAACGCGGTCAGCAGGATGGTCATCAGCACGCCGAGCACGCCCACGCCCGCGCCCAGCGGGGTGAGCCTCTCGAACAGGAACCAGAAGCCGACCGAGCTGAAGAAGGCCAGGAGCATGTGGCCGGCGAACATGTTCGCGCACAGCCGGATGAAATGCGTGAACAGCGAGCTGATCAGGACCTCGGCGAGGACCAGGGGAGCGTAGAGCCCGTAGGCCCAGCCGGGCAGCCCTGGCAGGTGGACGATGCCCTTGAGATAGCCGCGTACGCCGTGGTGCCTGACGCCCAGATAGATTTTGATCACGTACACGCTGATCGCTATCACGGCGGGGAAGGTGATGTACGCGGCGACGGGGAGCTGGATGAGCGGGACGACGCCCATCAGATTCCAGACCAGTACGGTCAGGAAGACGGAGAACAGCAGTCCCATCCACCGGTCGGTGTCCTTGCCGAGGTTGGGCCGGGCGATCTCGTCGCGGACGAACGTGTAGGCGTACTCGCCGATGTTCTGCCAGCGCCGGGGGATGATCGTGGGCCGGGCGAAGGCGGCCCAGCACAGGACGATGACCACGACCGAGCTGAGCAGGGCGATCAGTATGGGCTTGGTGAACCATTCCGGTCCGCCGGCGAAGATCGGCGGGAAGTCGAACAGCTCCATCCCCGGGGCCTGGAAGCGGTCGGGGGAGGTGATCAGGATCGTCGCTCGCACGGCGGTCCTTTCTGGTGAGTTACCTCATGGACGGCCACCTTAAGCAATCGATTGGGCATTCCTTTATAGGGGGTTTATACAGGGTAAATTCCGGCGTGCGACGCTCTACTCTGGAGCACTGGACGCACAAGGAGGCAGGCGTGGTCGAAGGCGTGCTGATCGACTGGGGTGGAGTGCTCACCACCAGTCTCTCGGACTCCATCGCGAAGTGGATCATGGCGGACCGGATCGACGGCGACCACTATCGGGAGATCATGCGCGAGCTCATCGACCGCGCCTACGGCGGCGAGGGCGAGAACGCCATCCACGCGCTCGAACGCGGCGAGATCGACGGGGCCACGTTCGAACGGGACCTGGCCGCGCGGCTGCTGACCCTCGACGGGGCGCCGCCGGAGGCCGACGGGCTGCTGGAGCGCATGTTCGCGGGCTTCGACCGGGTCGACGCGATGTACGACATGCTGCGCGAGGTCAGGACCAACGGGGTCAGGACCTGCCTGCTGTCGAACTCGTGGTCCAACACCTACCCCCGCGACGACTGGGACGAGATCTTCGACGCGGTGGTGATCTCCGGCGAGGTCGGCATGCGCAAGCCGGAGCCGCGCATCTTCCAGCACGCGCTCGGCCGGATCGGCCTGCCCGGCGAGTCGTGCGTGTTCATCGACGACATCGAGGCCAACATCGTGGCCGCGCGCGGGCTCGGCATCGCCGGGATCCATCACCGCGACGCGGACACGACCATCCTGGAGCTCGAGTCTCTCCTCCGACTGCCGCTGCGCCGGGCATGATAGAGCCCTCGCACGCTGTGAAAGGTTCCTGATGCGCGTCTACCTGCCCTGCACCCTGCCCGAGCTGGCCAGGGCGGTCGAGGCCGGGGAGCTGGGCCCGGCCCCGCTGACCGGCTACGCCGTGACGCCCGCGCTGGTCGAGTGGTACGCCTCGGGTGACACCGAGGAGCTCGAGTACGTGGCCCTGACCGAGGCCGCCCGCGCCTCGCTGCGCATGCTGGCCGACGACCCCGCCGCGCCGCCGCGCCGCGTGGTCGTCGCCGCCGAGGTCGCGGACGGCTCGCTGCCCCACAACGGGGCGGACCTGCGGGAGAAGGCACGCGTACGGCTCACCGAGCCGATCCCGATGACCGAGGTGGCCGCGGTGCACGTCGACGACCTCCGCGCGACGGGCGACGTCAAGGCGGCGGTCGCCGCGCTGCCCGACGCCGACAAGGGGGACGACGACGCCCGCTTCACCGTCGACGGCGCCGAGGCGCATGAGCTCCTGTGGTACGCGACACAGGAGATCCCCGACATCCTGGACTCCTGACCTGCCGCGCGGCACCGTAAACTCGGACCAATGACGAAGCACATCGTGTGGGATTGGAACGGCACCCTCTTCCACGACATCGACGCCGTGGTCGGAGCCACCAACGAGGTCTTCAAGGCGTACGAGCTGGCGCCCATGACAGCGGACGGCTTCCGCGCCGTCTACACCCGGCCCATCTGGGTGGCCTACGAGCGGATGCTCGGCCGCCCGCTGGTCGAAGGGGAGTGGGAGCTGCTCGACACCGGCTTCCACGACGCCTACTTCCGGCTGGCCGCCGAGTGCGCGCTCGCGGCCGACGCCGAGCACGCGCTGACGACGTGGGCGGGCACCCAGTCGCTCTGCTCGATGGCCCCGCACTCCCACCTGGTCCCCAAGGTCGACGCCTTCGGCATCACCCGGCACTTCACCCGGATCGACGGGCTGATCGGGGTGACCGGCGGCGAGAAGGCCGTACACATGGCGGCGCACATCGAGTCCATCGCGGTCCGGCCCCGCGACGTGCTGGTGATCGGCGACAGCGTCGACGACGCGGTGGCGGCGAGCCACGTCGGCGCGCGGGCCGTGCTCTACACCGGCGGCATGTCCACTCGGGCCGAGCTGGAGTCCACCGGCTTCCCGGTGGTCGACACGCTCGCCGAGGCGCTCGAACATGCCTGAATCGGCAGGGCAGGAGCCCCAGGCGGGGTGATGGCCCTACTCTGGCAGAGTTGTCTGTCAGGAGGCTGCCATCAACCGTTTAGTTCTCTGGAACATCGACCTGACGCTGGTCGATGTCGCGATCGTGACCAGGGAGGCCTACGCCGAGGCGTTCCGCGTCGTGACCGGGCGCCCACTGGTCAAGCTGGTCCCGCCGATGGGCCGCCCCGACTCCGAGATCGTCTTCGAGACGCTCGCCGTCAACGGGATCGTCGCCGAGGACGACCATCTGCCCAGGTTCCTCGCCGCGCTGGCCATGGCGTTCGCCGACAGACGTAAGCGGCTGGCCCAGCAGGGGCGGGCGATGGCCGGGGCCAAGGAGGCCCTCAAGGCCGTGGCCAAGCTCGACGGCGTCACCCAGACGGTGCTGACCGGCACGATCAAGAGCAACGCCGTGCACAAGCTGCGCGCGTTCGGGCTGGACCGCTACATCGACTTCGACCTCGGCGGCTACGGCGAGGAGGTCTACCCCAAGGCGACGCTGCTGCAGGTCGCCCAGGGCCGCGCCAAGCAGCGCCTCGGGACCCCGTTCACCCTCGCCAACACCGTGCTGATCGGCGACTCCACCCGCGACGTACAGACCGCCAGGATCGGTGGGGCCCAGATGATCGCGGTGGCCTCGGGCCGCTCCACCACGGCCGAGCTGCACGAGGCCGGCGCCGACCTGGTGCTGCCGGACCTGTCCAACGCCTCCGAGGTCGTCGCCGCGGTGTCCCGCCTCACCACACCCGCGGACCGCAAGGCGGGCTGAGGGTTCGTCAGGTCACCGGGTCTGGCCTGCGGGCCCTGATGCGGTGGGCGGGTGGAGGGCGGTGATGCCGGTGAGGACGAGCTCGACGCCGGTGCGGAATTGTTCGCGGTCGTCGTGCTCGCGCATCTGGTCGGCGATGGCCCGGATGAACGGGTAGTCGTCGGGGTCGAGGTCCTGCCATGCCCTGGACGCGGTGTCGAGGAACTCGGCGCGGTCCGTTTCGGAGCCGTCGCCGGAGCTCTGGGAGGTCTGGGCGGTGGCGCCGAGGATGTAGTGGACCAGCGTCGAGGTCGTGGCGAACCAGTCGCCTCGCGGCACGCCCAGCGCGCGGACCGGCCGGCCGATGCTTTCGAAGATCCGCACTGTCACCGGTCCCCAGGGGTTGCGGGTGAGCTGCACCGCGAGCTGGGTGGCGAGCCAGGGGTGCTCGGTGACCGCGTCGAACAGGCCGAGCGCGACGGCGCGGATCTCGTCCTGGGGCAAACCGGGTTCGGTGGTTTCCGCGGGTCCGGCGGGCTGGGTGGCCAGGGCGGTGGCGACCACGGCGTCGGTCGCGGCCTCCAGCAGCTCGTCCATGTTGCCGATGTGCCAGTAGATCGCGCCGGGCCCGGTGGCCAGGCGGCCGGTCAGCGCCCGGACCGTCAGGGCACCCTCGCCCACCGCGTCCAGCAACTCGACGGCGGTCTCGACGATGCGCTCCCGGGTGAGCACCTGCCTGCGTCGCTGCGATTGACGTGTCCGTACGGCCATGCAGCGATTCTGCCATGATCTGGAGCATCGATCCAACATGGAGTACTGTTCCATCATTGGAGCGACGTTCCATGCTGAAGGGGGATCAACGTGTACGACGTGGTGATCGTGGGTGCCGGCCCGGTGGGCCTGTTCCTCGCCGGTGAGCTCGCGCTGGCGGACTGCTCAGTCCTGGTGCTGGAGCGGGACCAGGAGGAGACCTCGCCGTGGCAGGCGCTCCCGCTGGGGATGCGGGGCCTGAACGCCGGCTCGGTCGAGACGTTCTACCGCCGCGGGATGCTGGCGGAGCTGCTGAAAGCCTCAGGCGCCGACGGGAAGCGGATCGGCGCGGACCCCGACGCGGACGAGCCGCCGCCTCCTCGTGACGTGAGCCACTTCGCGGGCATGCGGCTCGACCCGGCCGGCATCGACACCACCGCCCTCCCGTTCCGGCTGCCCGGCCCGGCGATGGAGGGCATGATGACCAGCCTCGACGCCGTCGGGACGGTGCTGACCGAGCGGGCGACCAGGCTCGGCGTGCGGATCCTGCGGGGCGTTCCCGCCGAGGCCGTGGCCCAGGACGGCGACACCGTCGTCACCCGGGCCGGCGGGCGCGACCACCGGGCGCGCTGGCTCGTGGGATGCGACGGCGGACGCAGTACGGTGCGCGACCTGGCGGGTTTCGACTTCGCCGGCACCGGACCGCTGTTCACCGGCTACGCCGCCCGCGTCACGTTCGCCGATCCGGAGAAGCTGGACCTGGGTTTCAACCTGACGCCGACCGGCATGTACCTGCGGACGCCCTTCGAGGGACACCTGGGCATGATGGACTTCGACGGTGGCGCCTTCGACCGCTCGCAGTCGCTGACGCGCGAGCACCTTCAGACGGTCCTGCGCCGGGTCTCCGGCACCGACGCGACACTCACCGAGGTCCATCTCGCCTCCAGCTTCACCGACCGCGCGATGCAGACCACGACCTACCGGAACGGCCGCGTCCTGCTCGCCGGCGACGCCGCCCACATCCACTCCCCGCTCGGCGGCCAGGGCCTCAACCTCGGCATCGGCGACGCCATGAACCTCGGCTGGAAACTCGCCGCCACCGTCCACGGCACCGCACCAGAGGGTCTGCTCGACACCTACACCGCCGAACGTCACCCCGTCGGCGCGGCGATCCTCGACTGGTCACGCGCCCAGGTCGCGACCATGAACCCCGGCCCCAACGCCCCGGCCCTGCGACGGCTGGTCCACGACCTGCTCGACACCCGCGACGGGACCACCCACGTGTTCCGCAGCACCTCAGGACTGTCCCACCGCTACGACTTGGGCAGCGACCGGCCACTCGTCGGCCGGACCGCCCCGGACTTCCGTCTCGCCGACGGCGCCCGCCTCGGTGACCTGCTGCGAGAAGGACACGGCGTCGCCCTCGACTTCACCACCGAACAGCTCCTGTACGACGCGGCGATGAGCTGGAAAGGCCGCATCCGCTACGTGGCCGGGCCGGCGAGCGACGACCTCGGATTCGACGCCCTGCTGATCCGCCCCGACGGCATCGTCGCCTGGACCGACGACCCCGACGCCTTCCGGCACGCCGCGACCCGCTGGTTCGGCGACCCGACACCCATCCACCCCGATTCCGAAGAAGGGAAACACCATGCTGAGTGAAACCCCGACCCAGCCCGAGCTGAACAAGGAAGTGGTCCGCCGCTTCTACGAAGCCGTTCTCCGAGCGCCCGGCGGCCCGGACTTCGCCACGATCAAAGAGCTGACCGACGAGCAGGAGGTCGAGCTCAACTGGGGCCACCCCGACAGCGGCGTCCACAGGGGAGCCACCATCGGGCCGGCGCGGCATCGGATGCACGAGCTGACCGGGCTGGACATCTCAGCCATCAGCATCGACGAGCTCATCGCCGACGGTCCCACGCGCGTGCTGGTGGTGGCCACGAACAGCGGCACTGATATCCACCACAAACCGTGGAGGATGACCGTTCTCGAACTGGTCGACGTGGTGAACGGTAAGATCACCAAAAAGCGTTCGTTCTACCAGGACACCGCGCTGCTACGGGACATCTCACTCGAACGCGAGGCGGCACTCGCGCAAAAGACCTGAAGGATCTACAGTCGATGTTCGACATCGCCTGGATCGACTTAATCAGCCTCACCGCGGTAAAAGGCCATGACCTGGAGTCGGTCCGTCGGATCATCGGTGCGGAAAGCGAGCCCGTCTCTATCTACGACGCGCGCCTCAACAGTAGTGCTCCCCCTGAAGACGCGATGATTTCCGAATGGGGTGACGGCATCCTCGTCTGTCAGCCCGGCTTCGGAACCAAATGCGCCAAGCCCGAGACGTTGGCTGCCCTGGCGACCGCTGGACGCTCGGTCATGACCACCTGCTGGCATGACCGGAGCATCAGTCCGGCGTATCCTGAAGGAGATGACCTTCTCGCGCTGGCCGTAGACGGTCGCCTGCTGTCCGCGCTCGACCCTTCGAACCTCCAGCAGCAGCGGTTCGGGTACGACACCTCGGCTCTCGACCCCTACCTCGCTGGAACTCGCTTCGACTACGAGACGATCGCCGTATGGAGCCAGGCGGGCCAGACAATCGGAGACGGTGCCGACGGTTCCATCACTGTGGCCCACTGGCGGTATGCCTGCCTTTCAGCCTTGGAAAGATTCATGCAGGCCGAACTCCATGAGGATCTGGTGAGATCCGTTGTCCCGGGCCGCAACTTCTTTCTAAGCGATTCCCTGCCGGAGCCGCCGATGCCTGTGTCGGAATTCCTGAACTGCTCCAGGGGAGGGTGATATGGGAGGAGCCTGGTGGATGACCAGGCCCCCTTCCGTTAGTGCCTAGAGGTCGAACGCTCCGTCTTTCACGCCGCCGGTGAAGGCCTTCCACTCGGGGTCGGTGAACACCAGGGCGGGGCCGTCGGGGTCCTTGCTGTCCCGTACGGCGACGCGTCCGCCTGATAGGAGGGCTGCCTCTACGCAGTTTCCTTGAGCGTCCGAGAGGGGGCTCTTCCGCCATGTCGCGCTCTTGAGTTCCTCGCTCAGTTCCAGATCCATGGTTGTTCCAACCTCTCTTCGATCAGCGCCAACGAGTCTGCCCGGGGAAGCGCATCCGCTCTGATCGTCTGAAACCAAACCTTCAGTTTCTCCAGAGACTCAAGCCGGTCTACCATGCGGCCTCCGCCGGGGGCGTCGATATAGGCGGCTTCGTCTCTGTCCGCAGCCGTCCGGGCAATCATGAACCCGGCCACCAGGCCACTCGTTGACATGGCGCGTAGGGGGACGATTTGAAGAACTATATTCGGACTTCTACCCATCGTGAGGAGACGTTGAAGCTGATCCCGGGTGATTTTCTCACTCCCTACCGGGCGTAGCAGCACGCCCTGATCGAGGACGGCGTACAGGTATGGAGGTTTGCCCTGATGCAAGATGGCTTGTCGCTGCATCCGCGCCTCCACGGTTTCTTCTACCTGCTCAGGGGTCATCCCTGGCCCGCCTCGGCAGATGGCTTCCGCGTACTCCCGAGTTTGGAGTAGGCCGGGCACGATCAGCCCTTCGTAGGTGCACAACTCCGTAGCACGCTTCTCCCTCTCCAGCCACGGCAGGAAGTTCCGGAACGACAAGTTCTTGCGGCACCTTCGGGGCAGGTGCTGGGCGAGGTCGTTGGGCGAGAGGCCCAGGGCTTCCTCGCAGCGGCGTGTCCTGTCCTCGTCCATACGCCGATCGCCCCGCTCGACGTTGCCGATCTGCTGACCCGTGAGGGCGACCCGTGCACCGAGCTGCGCCAGCGTCATTCCTGCTTTTTTGCGGCGTTCCCGCAATTTATATCCGAATCGGGCTTCTGGACTTGTTTCGGGATCTATTATTCGCTCGATTCCCATGGTCCGCCCTCTCCGTTCGTGCCACTGCGATGAAACCCGGTGGCTCGGACAATGTGTTACTACAGACCTGGTCGGTCGCTTAGCAAATTACCTGTCCGGTGCCAGTCTGGCGAGTGGTTCGCCGACTCTCTTTTTCGGTGAAACAACTTGGGCGAAGTCAGAAATAGGCACGAAGCGGAGAAAGTCAGGTGAAAGTTATGCAAGCGGCGCTCCGATCCCCGATCCAACGCCACACCTTCACCATGGAGGAGCTGGATCCACGCGCCATCCCGGCCAGGGCCCGGGACATCATCGCGTCATGGACGGGGGCGGACCACCCTCGGGCGTACGACCTTCAACTGCTCGCCACAGAGCTGATCACCAACGCCGTCAGGTACGGACTCGGGACCATGCCCGCGACGCGGTGGGTGCGGATGAGGCTGGAGCGTGAGCCGAGCTTTCTGCGTCTGGTGGTGATCGACCCCGGACATGCCTGCACCTTCCCGCACCTGCGCCTGCCTGTGAACGACCCCGGTCCTGACGACGAGGACGCGGTGATCGAGTGCGGCCGTGGGCTGCAGGTGGTGCACGCGATCACCGACGGCTCGTGGGGCCACTACTACAACGTCCAGAACGAGCAGGTCGTTTGGGCTCTCCTCACGGCCGAATGAACGGCCGGATGAGCGGGGATCAGGGGAGTTCGGTCAGGAAGCGGGCGGCGATCGGGGCGGCGACGGCGGAGCCCGCGCCGCCGCCCTCCACGACCACCGCGAAGGCCACGTGGTCCCGGTAGCCGATGAACCAGGAGTGCGCGGGCGGTTCCTTGCCCGACCCGTACTCCGCCGTGCCGGTCTTGCCCGCTGTGCCGGAGGGGAAGCGGACCGCGTGCGCGGTGCCGTCGGTGACGACGGCGGGCATGAGCTCGCGCAGCGCGCTCACCACCTCCTTCTCCAGCGGGCGCGGTCGCAGCGTGCGGTCGGGCACGAGCTCCTCGGGGACGATCCGGGGCGGGCGCCAGGCGCCGTCGGCGATGGCGGCCGCGACCGAGGCCATGTTCAGCGGGCTCGCGAGCACCCGGCCCTGCCCGATGGCGGCCGAGGCGAGGTCGGTGTCGTCCTTGGGGGCGGGGAACTCGGCCCGTACGGCGGGCACCCCCGGCGCGATCACGGCGCCGAAGCCGAAGCTCTCGGCCACCTTCGCCAGCCGCTCCTTGCCCAGATCGGACACGCCCATCGCGCCGAAGGTGGTGTTGCACGAGTGCGCGAAGGCGTCCCGGAACGGCAGCGTGCCGTAGTCCTTGAAGCCGGCGTTGTGGAAGGGGAAGCCGCCGATGTTCTGCTCGGCGGGGCAGGCGACCCGCTCGCCCGGCTCCAGCCCCTCGGCGACCAGCGCGGAGGCGGTGACGACCTTGAACGTCGAGCCGGGCGGATACTTGCCGAGCAGGGCGCGGTTGAACCCGCCCGGCTTGTTCACCACGGCCAGGATCTCGCCGGTCGAGGGCCGGACGGCGACCAGCGAGGCGGGCTTGGCCGCGGCCGTGATCGCGGTGGCCCCGGCCTGGTGCACCTTGAGGTCGATGGTGGTGCGCAGCGGCTCCTTGCCGGGCGTCTTGAGCAGGGTCTTGACGGTGTCGTCGCCCTCGAACAGGTCGATCCTGGACCGGGCGTACGCGCCGAACCGGTCCGGGTAGGTCTGCTTGATCCCCTCGATGAGCTGCTGCACCGAGCCGGGGGCGTCCGGGGTGTCGATCCGGCTGCCGTCGGCGGCCAGCACCTGGGTCACCGCGGCCTTGTCCTGGACCAGCCGGATCGTCCTGCCCTTGGTGAGCTCGGGGTGGACGGCCGCCGGGGTCCAGTCGATCTTCCAGGTACGGTCCCGCTCGACGAACTTGAGCCGCCCGCCGTAGGTCCAGTCGATCACCCCGCTGAGCACGGCCTGGAAGGAGACGGTGTCCTCCGCGCTGGAGGCGAAGACGCCCCTCGGCACCTGCCGCTCGAAGGAGGCCCGTTCGACCTCGAGGTTCTTGAGGAAGAGCCGGTGGGTGCGCTCGAAGTCGGCGGGCGGCTCGGCCACCAGTTCGCGCATCGCGTCGTAGTCCTGGGCGGCCCACGCCCGCAGGTAGGCGTCGGCGGTCTGCTCGGGGGAGCCGTTAGTCCGCAGCAGCCAGATGACGCCGGCCGCGACGACCGCCGGCACCAGCAGTGCGGCGCAGACCAGGGGCCACCGGCGCCGTTTTCGCCGGTGAGGCCGCTCCGGCCGTAGCTGTGCGTACATTGCCCCCGTTTGTGATGACATGCGTCAGAGGACAGCAGAGCTGGACCGAAGATGTCCAATACTGATATAAGGCACACATCCATATAAATCTGGCTATAGTCGCTGGTTGTGGACCTGGTCCGGCACTTGCGCTACTTCACGGTGGTCGCGGAAGAACTGCACTTCGGCAACGCCGCGATCCGGCTCGGCATGGCCCAGCCGCCGCTCAGCCAGCGCATCAAGCGGTTGGAGGAGGAGCTCGGCGTGCGGCTGTTCGACCGCTCGTCCCGCCAGGTCAGGCTGACCGAGGCGGGCAGACTCCTGCTCGGTGAGGCCAGGGAGATCGTGGCCAGGGTGGACCGCCTGCACGAGCTGGTCCGCCACGGCGAGGGGGCCGTCCTGAAGATCGGGGTCCCGCCCGACCTGGCCGCCGTGGTGATCGCCGGGCTGGTCGAGGGGTTCCGCGCGAGCAACCCGGAGGTACGGCTCGCGCCGGCGGAGATCTGGACGGCCGACCAGGTGAGCGCGCTGGCAGAGGGCGCGATCGACGTCGGTGTGGTACGCCATCCCGTCAGCGCTCCCGGCCTGAGCTTCGGCCCGATGCTGGTGCAGCCGCAGGGGGTGCTCCTGGCCTCCGGTGACCCGCTGGCCGGCAGCGGCGAGGTGCACCTGGCCGACCTGGCGGGGCGGGAGCTGCTGATGCCGCCCCGGGAGGGGGAGCCGGGCATGCACGCGGAGGTCCTGGCCGAGTGCCGCCGGCACGGCTACGTGCCCGCCCAGGTGCACCAGGGTGCCGGGCTCGGGCTGGTGCTGGCGGGGGTCGCGGTGGCGTTCGGGCCGAAGGTGGAGCAGCCGGGGCTGGCCTGGCGGCCGCTGCTAGGCTCGCCGCTCGTCTGCCGGGTCTCCACCGCCTGGCGGGCGGCCACGACGGCGGTGACCGGCTTCTCCGCGGTGGCCGTACGGACTCTGAAGGAGCGCGCCGGGATGACGGACGAGGGAGCCGCCCCGGTGCGGCGGGTGAGCCGGAGGCCGGGGATGCTGGCATGACCGGCCAAGGCAGGAAAAATCCGGACCTGGTGGCCGTGCGCCCGGAGGGTCCTGATCTGGAGGCGCTGTTCCGGGCGGCCGGGGTGCGCGGCCGGTTGTTCGCCGTCGACATCGACACCGGCCGGGAGCTGGCGTACGGCGCCGACGAGCCGACGCCGACGGCGTCGATGTTCAAGGTGCCGCTGCTGGTGGAGTTCTGCAGGCAGGCCGACGCCGGGCTGCTGGATCCGCGGAGCCGGGTGACGGTGACCGCGGCCGAGCGGGTCGGCGGGCCGACGGGGATCTCCTCGATGCTCGACGACGTGACGATCTCGCTGCGCGACCTGGCCTACCTGATGATCGCGGTGAGCGACAACACCTCGGCCGACGTGCTGCTCGCCAGGATCGGCCGCGACGCGATCAACACCATGCTGGACGGCTTCGGGCTGGTGGGCACCCGGGTGGTGCACAGCTGCCGGGAGACCAACACGAGCATGGCCGAGGACGCCGGGCACGGCTGGCCGTTCCTCGACTCCGAGGACCTGGCGCGACTGCGGGTCCTCGACCCGGCGCGCACCAACCGCAGCACCCCTCGCGAGCTGGCCGGACTGCTCGGCATGATCTGGCGCGACGAGGCCGCCTCGGCCGAATCCTGCGCGTGGATGCGCGGCGTGCTCAACCTGCAGGTCTGGCCGCACCGGCTGGCGTCCGGCTTCCCGTACGACGACGTCGGGGTCAGCGGCAAGACCGGGACGCTGCCGACCCTTCGCAGCGAGGCGGGAGTGGTGGAGTATCCCGATGGGGGCCGCTACGCCGTGGCGGTCTCGACCCGTTCGTTCAGCAGCGCGCTCAACCAGCCGCGCGCCGACGCGGTGATCGGCACGGCCGCGCGTATGGCGGTGGACCACCTACGCAGGTAGCGAGTTGTGTGGGTAGACGGGTATGACTTCCTCCTACCAGGCCGACAGGATGGGGCACATGGTTGCTGAAGGTGCACTTCTCTGGGAACCCACCGATGAGATCGTCGCTCGCGCCAAGCTGACTCGGTACATGGACTCGCTCGGGCGCGCCGGGGCGGGTTACGAGGAGGTGTGGCAGTGGTCCGTGGACCGTCCGGCGGAGTTCTGGACGACGATCTGGGAGTACTTCGACGTGCTCGGGGACCGGGCTGACGGGCCCGTCGTCACGGGGGCGATGCCGGGGGCCGAGTGGTTCGCCGGCAGCACCGTCAACTACGCCGAGAACGTGCTGCGCCGCACCGAGGGCGTCGCGGCGGTCTTCGTCTCCGAGGACGGCGCCCGCCAGGAGCTGACCTGGGCCGCGCTCCGCGACGACGTCGCCCGCGTCCGGGCCGGCCTGGTGCGGCTCGGCGTCCAGCGCGGCGACCGGGTGGCCGGCTACCTGCCGAACATCCCGCAGGCGCTGATCGCCTTCCTCGCCACCGCCTCCCTGGGCGCCATCTGGTCGGCGGGCTCGCCCGACTTCGGCGTGCCGAGCATCATCGACCGGTTCAAGCAGATCGAGCCCAAGGTGCTGATCGCGGTCGACGGCTACCACTACAACGGCAAGAGCTACGACCGCTCGGCCGCCGTCAACGAGATCGCCGCCGGGCTGCCCACCCTGCGCGCCACCGTGTGGATCCCGTACCTGAGCGCGGTGGAGGAGGGCCGGCCGCCGCAGCGGGCCGAGCCCACCCCCGCCGACACGCGGGAGCTGCCGCACGGCGAGGTGATCGGCTGGGAGGGGCTGCGCGCGGAGAGCGCGCCGTTGGAGTTCGACCGGGTGCCGTTCGACCACCCGCTGTGGATCCTCTACTCCAGCGGCACTACCGGGCTGCCCAAGCCCATCGTGCACGGCCACGGCGGCGTGGTCCTCGAACACCTCAAGTCGCTCTCCTTCCACCAGGACCTGGGTGAGGGGGACGTGTTCTTCTGGTACACCACCACGGGCTGGATGATGTGGAACTACCTCATCGGCGCCCTGCTGGTGGGGGCCACGCCGGTGCTGTACGACGGCTCGGCCACACATCCGTCGGCCGCCGCCCTGTGGCGGATCGCGGCGTCGGAGGGGGTGACCTACTTCGGCGTCGGCGCGCCGTACATCATGGCGTCGATGAAGGCGGGGGTCGTCCCGGAAGGGCTGGACAGGCTGCGGGGGATCGGCTCGACCGGCTCGCCGCTGCCGCCGGAGGGGTTCGCGTGGGCGGCCGAGCGGCTGCCCGGGATCCCGCTCGGGTCGTTCTCCGGTGGCACCGACGTCTGCACCGGGTTCGTCGGCGCCACCGTGCTGCACCCGATCAGGGCCGGGATCATCCCGTGCCGGTCGCTGGGGGCCAAGGTGGAGTCGTTCGACCCCACCGGCAAGCCGGTCGTCGGCGAGGTCGGGGAGCTGGTGCTGACCCAGCCGATGCCGTCGATGCCGGTACGGTTCTGGAACGACCCCGACGGCGAGCGCTACCGGGAGAGCTACTTCGACGTCTACCCCGGCGTGTGGCGGCACGGTGACTGGATCAAGCTGAACGACGACGGCAGCTGCGTCATCTACGGCCGCTCCGACTCGACGCTCAACCGGGGCGGCGTCCGGATGGGCACCAGCGAGTTCTACCGGGTCGTCGAGCGTTTCGAGGAGGTCACCGACAGCCTGGTGATCGACACCGGCCGGCTGGGTCAGGAGGGGCGGCTGCTGCTCTTCGTGACCCTCGCCGAGGGGGTCACGCTGGACGACCGGCTGGAGCGGGCGATCTGCTCGGCCCTGCGCGACGAGCTGTCACCCCGGCATGTGCCGAACGAGATCCGCACCGTTCCCGGCATTCCCCGCACGCTGTCGGGCAAGAAGCTGGAGGTGCCGATCCGGAGGATCCTGCTGGGCACCCCGGTCGAGCAGGCGGCCAACCCTGACGCCATGGTCAACCCCGAGGTGCTGACCCACTTCAGACCCTGAGCGGTCACAGCGCCGTGGCCCAGGAGAGCAGGTCTCCTCGGGGACGATGATGATCTTGCCGCGGGTCCGGCCGGCCTCGGCCCTGCGGTGGATCTCCGTCAGGTGGGTGAGGGGATGGGTCTCGGCGATCTCGACCATGAGCTCGCCCTTGTCGATCAGCTCGGCCATCGCGGTGAGCTGGGCCGGCTCGCCGGCGGCGACGAAGTGGTGCGCGTTCGGCGCCTCGATGGGCGTGGCCACGGTGACGACCACCCGGCCGAGCGGGGCCAGCGCCGCCGCCTCCCGCGCGGAGACGGCGGCGAGGTTGAGCACCACGTCCATGCCTCCGGGCAGCGCGGTGGCCGTGTAGTCGACGATCTCGTCGGCACCGAGCCGGCGGACCGCCTCGGTGCTGCGCGGGCTCGCCGTGGCGATCACCGTCGCGCCCGCGTGCTTGGCGAGCTGTACGGCGAACAGGCCGATGCCGCCGCCCGCCCCGTTGATCAGCACCCGCTGCCCGGCGCCGATCCGGGCGTGGTCGAAGACCGCCTGCCAGGCCGTGAGCCCGGCGACCGGGATGGCGGCGGCATGGGCCGGTGGGATGCTCGCCGGCGCGCCGGCCAGCTCGGCCGCCGGTGCGACCACGTACTCGGCGGCGCTGCCGCTCACCAGGCCGATGACGCGGTCTCCGACGGCCAGGCCGGTGACCCCCGCGCCCAGCCTGGCGACCGTGCCCGACAGGTCCCAGCCCAGGGTGTGCGGCAGCGTGACGTCCAGCAGGCCTTGCAGGTATCCGGCACGCAGTCCGACCTCGGAGGGATTGAACGAGGTCGCGGTCACCCGGACGAGCACCTCGCCCGGCCCTGGCGACGGCCTGGGGACGTCGTCAAAGCGGATCACGCTCGCGTCGCCGTACTCGTGGATGCGGGCGGCCCTCATGGTGGCACTCGTGGACACGAGGCTCTCCTTCCGTCGTCTGCAACCGTAGGAGAGCGTGCCGCGACATCCAATGCGTCAATGTCCAGATTTTCTACGCGATCGTCTTCCTGGTTAGACTTCCCCGGTGGATGTGCTCAGTGACGTGATCGTCGCCATGCGGGTCGGGCTGCCCAGCTCCAGCCACGTCACCCGGCACGCCCCCTGGGCCCAGCGATTTCCTTCCTTGCCCGGCTCCGCCGGGTTCCAGGTGATCCTCCAGGGCTCCTGCTGGCTCATCCCCGAGGGCGGCGAGCCGATCCCGCTGAGCGTCGGCGACGTGGTGTTCTTCCCGCACGGCCACGGGTGCGTCCTGGCCGACTCGCCGTCCACGCCCGTCCCCGAGCACGACTGCGATCCCGGGGAGGAGACCGCGCTCTTCGCCGCCGCCGCGATCGCGGGCCCCGGAGCGGCGACGGTCACACTCTGCGGCGGCTACCGGCTCGACGACGGCCGCTCCCACCCGATCCTGCGTGACCTGCCCGACCTGATCCACCTGCCTGCTCGCCTGGGCCACCACCAGGAGCTCCGCGCCGCGATCGACCTGCTCGCCACCGAGATCGGCAACCCGCGACCGGGCGCCGACACCGTCGTGGCGTCCCTGCTGGACATGCTCCTGCTCTTCATCCTGCGCGCCCACATCGACGCCCGGCCGGAGCGCTGCCAGGTCAGCGGCTGGGCGGCCGCCCTGGCGGACCCCGGCATCAGCGCCGCGCTGGACGCCATCCACCGCGACCCCGCCCACCCGTGGACGGTGCAGTCACTCGCCGCCCGCGCGGGGCTGTCGAGGGCCGCCTTCTCCCGCCGCTTCTCGACGCTGGTGGGGCAGCCCCCGCTCACCTATCTGACCTGGTGGCGGATGGGTCTGGCCGGTCGGCTGCTGCGCACCACCGACGCTCGGCTGAGCGAGGTGGCGACCCGCGTCGGCTACGGCTCCGAGTTCGCCTTCGCCAACGCCTTCAAGCGCGAGCACGGCCTGTCGCCGGGAAGATACCGCCGCGAGTCCTGCTAGTGCGCCTGCGCCAGGCGCAGGGCCAGGGCGGGGCACATGTCCACCGCGCGGCCGGCCTCCTTCACCATCCAGCCGGGCACCGTCTTGAACGACGGGAAGCCGTAGTCGTCCAGGCTCACGAACTCCGGCAGCAGGTGCGCGCACAGGCCGTGGCCCTGGCAACGGGTCCAGTCCACCTCCAGGCGGTACTCCGGCTCGTCCTCCCGCTCGGGCAGCGGCAAGATGCCGCGCACCGGACGGCCGCACGAGCCGTGCTCCTGGTGGAGCGCGATGTCGGATTCGAACGCGTCCAGCGTCGACAGCACGAACTTGGCGGTGCCGTCGGGATGGAAGCAGGCGCCTCTGCGCTCGACCGCGCGCACCGAGCGCCGGATGGAGTCGGTCGAGCCCGAGCCGTCGACCAGCGCGCTGAGCGCCCTGGCCACGTCGGGCAGGCCGAGGCGGCAGGGGCCGCACTGCCCGGACGACTGGGCCGCCAGGTACGCGGCGACCCTGGCGGCCTCGCCGAGCGAGCAGGTCGACTCCCCGAGCGGCACGATGATGCCGGCGCCGAGGCTGCCGCCGGCCATCTTCATGCCCTCGCGCGAGATGATGGCGGAGATGGCCGTCTCAGCGTCCAGCCACGCGCCGTGGTAGCCGCCGATCAGCACTCCGTCGCCGATCTCCGCCTCGCACATCTCGAGGACGTTGATCAGCGGAGTGCCGGTCGGGACCTCCACGACGGCGGCGTTCGCCGCTCCACCGCTCACGCTGAGCAATGTGGTGCCCGGCTCCCTGCTGGTGCCGACCCTCGCGTACTCCTCCGCGCCGAGCTCGGCGAGCACGGCGAGCTGGGTGAACGTCTCGGTGTTCGACAGCAGCGTGGGCAGTCCGTCGACGCCGCTCGTGCTCGCCCGCCGCTTCCTGCCCGGCGGCACCGCCTCCAGGCCGTTGACCGCGCGCACCAGGGCGCCGCCCTCGCCGGAGATGAACTTCTCCTGCAGGCCGACGACCCTGATGTTGATGCGGCTCTCGGCCGCGCCCGCCACGTTGGCGGCCCGCCTCTCGGCCACGGCCGCCTCGATCGAGGACTTCGCGACCTCGCCCTCGACGGTGGCGAGGACCACCTCGCGGGCGTTCAGCGCCTCGGCGGCGAGAACCGCGCCGTCGAGCACCAGATGCGGGTTGCGCACCAGCAGCATGGCGTCCTTGGAGCTGGCCGGCTCGCCCTCGGCGCCGTTGACCAGCACCACGCACTCGCCGCCGCGGGCGGCCTCGGCCACCGCCCGCAGCTTGCGCGCGAAGGGGAACGCCGCGCCGCCCCGCCCGCGCATGTCCACCTCCTCCACCAGGGCGATGATGTCGTCGAGGGTGCGTGGCACCTGGTCACCGTGCAACGTGCGGTGCGCGGGCAGGTCCAGCCGCCTGGTGTGGTCGAGTCCGGCCGTGAGCCGGGCCGGTCCCATCCGCAGCACGCGCGGCACTGAATGCGGGATCACGGCGTTCTCCTAGCGATTCTCGGGCGGGGTCATCCCGCCTCCCGGTACTTCCGCCGGGCCTCTGCGAGGCTGACCGGCGCGTTGATCCCTTCTGGCACTGCGACAGGCATGTCGCTGACCTCGGGTGCGTCCACCCACTCAGGCACTGCCGCCGGCCGGAGGAGCGTGGCCAGCACCCGCACGAGCAGGGCCGAGCCGACGGCGGCCAGGCAGGCCATGTACGACCAGGACACCCAGCTCGCCGCGAACCGGCCCGCGGTCAGCCCGTGCAGGATGGAGATCGGCCAGGACAGGTAGGCCGAGGCGTGCATCAACCGCCACAGCCACGGCCTGCCTGTCACCGCGAACCGTCCCCGGACCATGCCCGTCACCGCGACCACGATCATCATGTCGAACGCCACCGTCCCGAACCCCACGTAGACCCCGGCTACGGGGATCACGGCGGCGGCCAGGGGGACGTGGTTGAGCGAGATCATGAGCGTGATGTGCGTGAGCAGGAAGGCCATCCCGGCGAACGCGGCGGCCCGGTGCGCGAACTGCGCCCGGACCCGGTTCGCCGGAGACAGGAAGACGCGCTCCGTGGTGAGCAGCCCGAGCGCGACCGTGGCGGTCAGGCTGACCAGGGCGAGCACACCTCCGTAGTATTCGAGGAAGCTCACCCCGCGGCCGAGCAGCTGCATGCCGCGATCCGTCAGCGTCAGCGCGAACACTGACAGAAGGATCGCGGCGATCGAGGCGCTCGCCCCGAGCCGGACCTTCTTGCTGTCCAACTGGCTCGGGGCGTGCCGGGGTTGACGTCTGTGGAGCATCGATTCCCTCCATGGTCGGATGAGGGTGCGACTCGGGAGGGCCTGACATGGGGCCACCGTCGCGAGACGGATGTCAGGTCAGCAGCGGCGGCCTCGGTTGATGCAGTTGACCGCGAAGTTCATCAGGCTCTCCGGCATCACGTTGACGAAGTCCGCGTGATCGGTGACCGGATTGTGGAGCTGTTCGGGGAACGCGTCCACGGCGAACGAGGGTCCCGGGGGCACCGAGTACGTCAGCACCATGTGGAGCTGTGGCACGGCCCTGGTTCCTTGCGGACAGGCGCCGTTCTGATCGGGGAAGACGATGTGCGAGCGGTGGTTGGCGCTGTCGGTGTTCTGGCCGTCCCAGCAGCTCGGGAAGTCCAGAATACGGGCTACCTGGCTACCGCGCGGGCAAAGCGGATATTTGTCGGGACTCACCCGGTTGGTGAAGCCGGTGCAGCTCCAGCCGGCGCGGGCGTTGGCCGTGCCGTTCGTGGCGGCCTTGGCGTCACCCATGATGATCCGCAGGAAGCGCGGCATGGCCACGACCCGGGAGGTCGCGTTGCCGCGGAACTGCAGCGTCACCGAACGGGGGCGCAGGACCTGGCCGACGTTGCCGTCCGGGTCCTCGGTGTTGGCGTCGACCTGGCGGTTACGCAGCACGGGCCAGAAGTAGGTCGACTGGTCGCCCCGGCGGCAGGTGGTGCCCGCGGCCGCCAGGCTCTCGTCGGTCGAGAAGGCGTCGGCCGACAGGTTGCCCACGTAGTCGTGCAGGTGGTGCGCCCCGTTGCGGACACCGGGAGCGACGATGAAGTTGTCGGGGTTGTTGTGGCCGTTGCCGTTCGTCCCGCAGGCGGACACGAACGAGCCCCTGGAGCCGCTCCTGCCGATGCGCGCGCCGTTCTGGTTCGGCGGGATCTGCCTGATGTTCACGAAGTCGGTCACGAACGGGCCGAGGTCGGCGCACTCGTTCTCCTCGCCCCCGGTGGGGGAGGGAGAGGGGCTGGGGGAGGCGCTGGGTGAGGGCGTGCCCGTCGGCTGCTGGGTGGGCCTGGGGCGGTTCCCGCGACGGTCCTGGGAGCCGTTCTGGTCGCGGTCGCGGAAGTCGCCGCGGCGGTTCTGGTCCTGGACGTCGTTCCCGTCGGGGTCCTGGGCGCCGTCCCGCTGACGGTCCTGGCTCTGGACGCCGTTCTCCTGGTCCTCCGGCTGCTGGATCGGGTCGGCGGCGACACCGCCCCCGGACGGGCCGGTCTGGCCGTCGGTGTCCTGCTGCTGGTTCTGGCCGTTCTGGTCCTGCTGGTTCTGGTCCTGCTGGTTCTGGTTCGGGTCGTTCTGGTTCTGATCCTGGTTCTGATCCTGGTTCTGGTTGTCGTTCTGCTGGTCGTTCTGGTCCTGCTGCTGGTCCTGGTCCTGGTTCTGCTCGGGTTGCCGCTGGTTCTGGTCCTGCTGGTCGTTGTTCTGGTCGTTGTTCTGGCCTTGGTCCTGCTGGTTCTGGTCCTGGTTCTGGTCCTGAGGTTGGTCCTGATCCTGCTGCTGGTTCTGCGGAGGAGCCTGTTCGGCGACTTCGCAGTGGTCCGCCAGGGCTGGTGTGGCGCTGCCGATGACGGCCGCGGACACCAGCCCGCCGGCCACCATGGCCAAGGCGGACATGGCCGCGGCCATGCGTCTGGATCTCATGGTTGTCTCCTCGGGTCGACCGCCGCGGGGGCGGGTGCTGCGGGTGAGGGTGTCGGGGGCGCCGGCAGTTCGTCGTAGTTGACCAGCCCGGTGGATTCCAGCAGCGTCATGTGCCGCATGACCACCGTCATGGCTGTCCCGGAGAACTTCCTGATCTCCGTGTTGCGGGTGCCCGCCCTCACGGTCGCGACAAGGGTGAAGACCTTGCCGTGCGCGGCTCTGAGCAGCATGGCGAAGTCCCTGTCGAAGGCCGGGCCGGTCTCGGTGGCCAGTTGCGCCATCCACCGTTGCTGGTCCGGGCTGGGACGGTCGGGCAGCGGTACGGCGAGCCGTGCCGCTATCTGGCGGACCGAGGCGTCGAGTTTCTTGTGGTCCTCCACAAGATGCGCGCCGACGTCCTTGACCCGCTGGGAGTCGGCCCGTACCTGGGCCCACTGTCCAACGGGGATCTCCCAGAGGCCCGCCTGCCGTACTTTGACCAGGAAGTCACGGTCAGCCGGCCCGAGCGGGCCCGATGCGGTCTGAGTGACCTCGGTCAGCACGGCGGTGTTCGCCTGCGGCATGATCAGCAGGATCGTGATCGCAGCCGCGATAGCGAACCCACTGAACATCACCACTTCGCCGCGCAAAAGCCTGTGCATGGTCGGAGGTACGCGGGCATTACGAGCCCGGTTCACCTATGCGTGGAGATAGTCAGAAATGACTGGAGTTATCGGAGTGGCTACCGGACTCATAACGAAGGTGTAAAGATGTGCCCCGTGCTAGGTCACCTCGACGGCAGGTTCGAGAGTGCTGAAGCCGAGGCGGAGCACCGCATCGCGGAGCTTTACCAGGAGTTCGGCGGCCCTCTACTGCGCCACGTACGCAAGTCCACCGGTAACGATCTGCAATGGGCCGAGGATGTCGTACAGGAGACGATCGTCCGTGCTTGGCGTAACTCGGCAAGGCTGCAATGGGAGCCGGGCCTTATTTGGGCTTGGCTACTCACGGTAGCGCGCCGAATCGTAATCGATGGACGTCGCCGGAAAAGCGTTCGGCCTCACGAGGTCGAACCGCCTGACGGCGACATGATGGCGGTGCCGGACGGCTCGGAGCGCGCTCTGTCGGCGATGGTCGTCGCCGACGCCCTCCGCAGTCTGTCCGAAGAACACCGCGAAGTCATTGAGCAGACCTACCTCCGGGACCGTACGATAAGTGAAGCGGCGGAGATACTGGGGATTCCGCCCGGCACAGTGAAGTCCCGGCTCTACTACGGCATCCGGGCGCTGCGCGAACTGCTGCGGGACAAGGGGGTAGCCGGCTGATGCATGACGAGGTCGCCGCCTATGTCCTCGGAGTGCTCGACGATGACGAGCACGAGGCGTTCGAGCGGCACCTCGATGTGTGTGAGCGGTGTCAGGCCGAGCTCGTGGAGCTGGCCGAGGTCCCCGAGCGGCTCGACGAGCTCAAGCAGGACCCCTCCGCCTCTGAGGACGACCCGCCGATGTCGATGTCACGTTGACGTATTTGCCCTTTTCGGGTGGTATCGGTACGGCGAGGCGTGCGCCCGGTGTTCAGAGCCGGGTGCGGTGGGGGAGGTGAGCCGGTGAGCGTCGACGATGATGCGGCCGTCCCTCACGATCGGCGGTTCGGCGAAGAGGGCGGCCGGATGTCCTACGGCGGCTACCTTCGCCTGCCCGAGCTTCTCGCGCAGCAGCGACCCCAGTCGCAGGCCCCGGACGAACTGCTGTTCATCACCATCCACCAGGTCTACGAGCTCTGGTTCAAGCTGTTGCTGCACGAGCTCGAAGTGGCCAGGGCCGCCATGTTCGGCGGCGAGCTCTGGCAGGCCAGGCACCTGTTCAAGCGGGTGCACGCGGTGGAGCAGGTGCTCATCGAGCAGGTCGAGGTCCTGGAGACGATGACGCCACAGGACTTTCTGGAGTTCCGCGCCGACCTCGCGCCGGCCAGCGGTTTCCAGTCGGTGCAGTTCCGCGAGCTGGAGTTCCTGTCGGGCGCCAAGGACGCCCGCTACCTCGACCGGCTCAGGGACGCCGACGACATCGAGCGGGCCAGGCTACGGCGACGGCTGGACGAGCCGACGCTGTGGGATGCTTATGTGACCGCCCTCTCCCGACGCGGCCTGCCGGTCTCCGACGATGACGAGATCATGGCCGCGCTGCTGACCGTGGCGAGAGACCGCCGATCGCACGATGATCTGTGGCAACTCGCCGAGGACCTTCTGACGCATGACGAGACCACCGCACAGTGGCGGATGCGGCACGTCCAGATGGTCGAACGGCAGATCGGCACGAAATCGGGCACCGGAGGCTCGACGGGCGCCCCCTACTTACGCGGGCGTGCCCGCATGCACTACTTCCCGCTGCTGTGGGAACTAAGGGCCAGGCTGTGAAAGGCCATGGCGAACCTCACAAAGGAGTGAGAGCGAAATGCCGCTCGACGAGGCCAAGGATGAGCTGCTCCAAAGGGCCGCGCAACGGTGCGCGGTGGGCAGTGACCATGTGAGCCCCGAAGAAGCACTGTCCTTCCTGCGGATCTACTACCGGCACGTCGCCCCAGAAGACCTGCTCCAGCGCAGTCCCGTCGACGTGTACGGTCCCGCGATGTCGCAGCGGCAGCTGGCCGAGCTCCGCCCGCAGGGCAGGGCCGCGATCCGCGCCTACACTCCCACGCTGGAGGAGAACGGCTGGGATCCCGGCCACTCCGTGGTGGAGGTGGTCACCGACGACATGCCGTTCCTGGTCGACTCGGTGACGATGGAGCTCAACCGGCACGACATCGGCGTCCACCTGGTCGTGCACCCGCAGATGCGGATCCGCCGCGACCTGACCGGCCGGATGCTCGGCCGGGACCAGGAGGACGTCACCGGCCAGATGCTGGTCGAGTCGTGGATGCACATCGAGGTCGACAGGCAGTCCGACCCGGAGGTGCTCAAGAAGCTGGAGGCCGACCTCCTGCGGGTGCTGTCGGACGTGCGGCACGCGGTCGAGGACTTCGCGAAGATGCGGGACCTGGCCATGCGGACCGCCGAGGACCTCACGCTGAACCCGCCGCCCCTGGAGCCCGCGGAGGTCGAGGACAGCCTCGACCTGCTGCGCTGGCTGGCCGACGGGCACTTCACCTTCCTCGGCTACCGCGAGTACCGGCTGGAAGGCGGCCCGGAGGGCGACAGGCTCCGCGCGCTGCCCGGTGCGGCACTCGGCATCCTGCGCGACGACAAGGTCGGCTCCGACAGCTTCTCCGCGCTGCCCCCCGAGGTGCGGGCCAAGGCGCGGGAGAAGCAGCTGCTGATCATCACCAAAGCCAACTCCAAGGCCACCGTCCACCGTGCCGCCTACCTCGACTACATCGGCGTCAAGCTGTTCTCGGCCGAGGGCGAGGTGATCGGGGAGCGCCGCTTCCTCGGCCTGTTCACGCACGTGGCCTACAACGAGTCCATCTCCCGGATCCCGGTGCTCAGGCGCAAGCTCGCCGACGTGCTCAGCAGGGCCGGGCTGACCCCGGAGAGCCACGACGGCAAGGACCTGATCGAGATCCTGGAGACGTTCCCGCGCGACGAGCTCTTCCAGACCTCGCTCGACCAGCTGCTGCCGATCGCGCTCGGGGTGTTGCGGCTGCGCGAGCGCAAGCAGGTCAAGCTGTTCCTGCGCCGCGACGACTACGGCCGCTACATCTCCTGCCTGATCTACCTGCCGCGCGACCGCTACACCACCAAGGTCCGGCTGCAGATGCAGGAGGTGCTGATCAAGGCGCTGGGCGGTAAGACGCTCGACTACAGCGCGATGATCGGCGAGTCGGCGCTGGCCCGGCTGCACGTGGTGGTGCGCGGCGAGCGGGGCAAGCAGCTCCCGCAGCCGAGCGTCGACGTGGAGGAGCTGGAGGCGCGGCTGGCCGCGATCACCCGCTCGTGGGAGGACGACCTGGCCGCCGCCCTGGGGGAGACCACCTCCGAGGAGGAGGCGCCCAAGCTCCTGCGGCGCTACCAGTCCGCCTTCCCCGAGGGGTACAAAGCCGACTTCCCACCCCAGATGGCCGTGGTGGACCTGCGCCGCATGGAGCAGCTCGTCGGCGCGGACGACAACGAGATCAGGATCAACCTCTACGAGCCGTACGACGCCGCCGAGGGCGAGCGGCGGCTGAAGATCTACAAGATCGGCTCGCCCATCTCGCTCTCCCACGTGCTGCCGCTGATCCAGCGGCTCGGCGTGGAGGTCGTGGACGAGCGCCCGTACGAGATCGACAGGGACAACGACCCCGCCACCAAGAACGCCTGGATCTACGACTTCGGGCTGCGCTACACGCCGTCGGACGAGGTCGACAGGGACGACTTCAAGCGGCTCTTCCAGGACGGGCTCATCGCCCTGTGGACGGGTCAGATCCAGGCCGACAGCTTCAACTCCCTCATCCTGAAGGCCGGGCTGACCTGGGAACAGGTCGAGATCCTGCGCGTCTACGCCAAGTATCTGCACCAGGCCGGCAGCACCTTCTCCCAGCGGTACATGGAGCGCGTGCTGCTGGGCAACGTGCGGCTGGCCCGCCTGCTGGTCCGGCTGTTCGAGGCCAGGCTGGACCCGCGGCGCCCGGACGACGTCCGCGCCGACCTGGCCGACGCGGTCACCGAGGAGATCCTGGGCGCGCTGGACGAGGTCGCCTCGCTGGACGAGGACCGCATCCTGCGGGCGTACCTGGAGATGATCCAGGCGACGCTGCGTACCAACTACTTCCAGACCGTCGATGGACGGCGCAAGTCGTACATCTCCCTGAAGTTCGACCCGCAGGCGATCAGCGTGCTGCCGCTGCCGCGGCCGAAGTACGAGATCTTCGTGTACTCGCCGCGGGTGGAGGGCGTGCACCTGCGCTTCGGGAAGGTCGCCAGGGGCGGACTGCGGTGGTCGGACCGGATGGAGGACTTCCGGACCGAGATCCTGGGGCTGGTCAAGGCACAGATGGTGAAAAATACCGTCATCGTGCCTACTGGGTCTAAGGGTGGCTTTGTCGTGAAGCGTCCGCCTGCGTCTGGTTCGCGGGAGGAGCTGCTCGCCGAGGGCGTGGCGTGCTACCGGATGTTCATCTCCGGCCTGCTCGACGTCACCGACAACCTGGTGGACGGCAAGGTCGTGCCCCCGTCCGACGTGGTCAGGCACGACGGAGACGACACCTACCTCGTCGTGGCCGCCGACAAGGGCACCGCCAAGTTCTCCGACATCGCCAACGGCATCGCCAAGGAGTACGGCTTCTGGCTCGGCGACGCCTTCGCCTCCGGCGGATCCATCGGCTACGACCACAAGGGCATGGGCATCACCGCCCGCGGCGCCTGGGAGTCGGTCAAGTACCACTTCCGCACCATGAACGTCGACGTGCAGAGCACCGACTTCACCGTGGCCGGCGTCGGCGACATGTCCGGCGACGTCTTCGGCAACGGCATGCTGCTGTCCCAGCACATCCGGCTCGTGGCCGCCTTCGACCACCGCCACATCTTCGTCGACCCCGACCCCGAGGCCGCCCGCTCCTTCGCCGAACGGCAGCGCCTGTACGACCTGCCGCGCAGCTCCTGGGCCGACTACGACGCCTCTTTGATCTCGGCCGGTGGCGGCGTCTTCCCCCGCACCGCCAAGTCCATCCCGATCACCCCGCAGATGCGCGACGCGCTCGGGCTCGCCCCGGACGTCACCTCGCTGGCGCCCAACGACCTCATCAGCGCCATCCTGCGCGCCCCCGTCGACCTGCTCTGGAACGGCGGCATCGGCACCTACGTCAAGGCCGGCGCCGAATCCCACTCCGACGTGGGCGACAAGGCCAACGACTCGCTCCGGGTCAACGCCGCCGACCTGCGCTGCAAGGTCATCGGCGAGGGCGGCAACCTCGGCTTCACCCAGCTCGCCCGCATCGAGTTCGCGCTGAACGGCGGGCTGGTCAACACCGACTTCATCGACAACTCCGCCGGAGTCGACACCTCCGACCACGAAGTCAACATCAAGATCCTGCTGGACCAGGTCGTCCGCGACGGCGAGCTGACTGACAAGCAGCGCAACCAGGTCTTCACCTCCATGACCGACGAGGTGGCCGAGCTGGTCCTGCGCGACAACCATGCCCAGAACGTCGTGCTGGCCGCCGCCCGCGCCCAGGCCGTCGACATGCTCCACATCCACGCCCGCTACCTGCGCCGCCTCGAACGCGACGGCCTGGTCAACCGGGAGCTGGAGTTCCTGCCGTCGGACAAGACGCTCGCCGAACGCCGCCAGGCCAGGCTCGGCCTGACCGCCCCGGAGTTCTCCGTCCTGCTCGCCTACACCAAGCTCGTGGCCGACGCCGAACTGCTCGGCACCGACCTGCCGGACGAGCCCTACCTCGCCTCCTGGCTGGTGTCGTACTTCCCCTCGGCGCTGCGCGACCGCTTCAGGACGTACATGGACGCCCACCCGCTGCGCCGGGAGATCATCACCACCGGCGTGGTGAACGAGCTGGTGAACTCCATGGGCACCACGTTCATGTTCCGCGTCGGCGAGGAGACCGGGGCCTCCACCCCCGACATCGTCCGCGCCTACCTGGTCGCCCGCGAGGTCTTCGACTTCGCCAGCTTCTACCGCCAGGTCGACTCGCTGAACAACCAGGTCGACACCGCCACCCAGCTCGCCATGCTGCTGGAGGCGCGCAAGCTCGCCGAACGCGGCACCCGCTGGCTCCTGACCAACCGCCGCCCTCCGCTGGACCTGGCGGCGGCCGTCGGCTTCTTCGTCAAGGGCGTCAACGGCCTGTTGTCCCACCTGCCCAAACTCCTGACCGGCCCCGACCTGGCCGCCTTCGAGGACCGCCGCGACTCCTTCATCGCCCGCGGCGTCCCCGCCGACCTCGCCGAGCGGGTCGCCGCCATGGTGCCCGCCTACTCCACCTTCGACCTGGTGGAGGTCTCCTCACTGACGGGCCGGCCCGTCAACGAGGTGGCCGAGGTCTACTTCGACCTGGCGGACCGCCTCCAGCTCGCCCGCCTCAGGGAGCGCGTCATCGCCCTGCCCAGGGACAACCGCTGGAACGCGATGGCCCGCGCCGCCCTCCGCGACGACCTGTACGCCGCCCACTCCGCGCTCACCCGCGACGTCCTGGTCCACAGCACCCCCGGCCTCTCACCGGAGGAACGCCTGGCCCGGTGGACCGAGGCCAACTCGGCCGCCGTCCGTCGCTCCAAGCAGACGCTGTCGGAGATCTGGGAGAGCGACAACTTCGACCTGGCCACCCTCTCGGTGGCCCTGAGAGCCATCCGCACCCTGGTCTCCGCCACCAGCCTGCCCTACAAGGAGGCCTGACCCAAGGGCCGCAGCGGCCCCGTCAGGACACCTGGCGGGGCCTCCTCGGAAACCGACGGCAGGTCCGGGTCACTGGCCGGAGGCGCGGGTCAGGGCGCCGTCGTGGGCTATCACCTCGGCCGCCGCCGGCGTCTTCGACGGCGGGACGGCCGTGACGTACTGGTGGACCTCGGTGATCCGCAGGTTGCGGCGGACCACCGGGGCGGAGATGGCCCAGCGGGCGGTCACCGGCACCGGGATGTAGTCGTCCTCGGCCGTCTTCGTGGTCGTGGTGGTGGTCCGCGACAGTGAGTACTGGATCACCGCGCCACCGTCCTCGGTACGCAGGCCGTACACGGGATGGTCGTTGGCGGAGAAGATCGAGTCGTAGCTGAAGCCGTTCTTCTTCGCCCGCTCGCGGGCGGAGGTGATCTCCGCCGCGACGTCGGTGGTGTGAGGGCCGGAGGCGATGAGGCCGGCGGCGACGCCGTCGGCGCCGGCCTCGGCGACCGTGGCGTGCAGCGGGCCCATGTACTGGGGGCTGATGGTGACGCTCTTGTCGGCGGGGGCGATGGCGGTGGCGTAGCCGTCGGCGTCGAGCCGGACGGCGGGCGGCCGTTGTCCGGTCAGCAGGCGGGCGGCCGCGCCGAGCCGCCAGTCGCCGGCCTTGGCGAAGGTCAGCATCGTCAGGTGGCCGTCGCGGGTGGCCAGCACGCTGAACCAGGGGGCCCGCTCACTCGCCGGGAAGCGCGGCACGTACAAGGTGGGGGATCCCCACGTGCGGCGGGGCGGCTCGCCCTTGGTGGACAGGAACGCGACGGTGGTGAGCTGGGCCTCGGCGTCGCGGACGTACTCCATGGCCATCCGCAGGTCGCCGCCGTCGCGCAGGACGTTGTCGGTGGCGGTGAAGGTGGCGAACACCTCGGCCGCCTCCTCCGGAGTGACGGCGGTGGCGGGGACGGTCGAGGAGGGGGTGGCGGACGCGGACGCGCCGCGGGTGGCGGCGGCCGGGGTGGGCGCCGGATCGCCGGGGCTCGAACAGGCGCCCGCCCCGGCCGCCACCGTCAGCAGGGCGACGGCGAGCGCCAGCGCCTTCCGCCGACCGTGTACACGCACCTCGCCATGTTATTCGTGCCCGCGAGGGTCGCGTACGCTAGGGAGACGTGGCAGTCATCGATCCGGCAGAAGAGATCAACGAGCTCGCGGGCACGCTGCGCAGCATCCAGGACGTGCTCGACCTCGACGCGATGCGCAAGCAGATCGAGGAGCTGGAGGAGCAGGTGGCCGCCCCCGATCTGTGGGACGACCCCGACAAGGCGCAGAAGGTCACCAGCAAGCTCTCCCACATCCAGGGCGAGCTCAACCGCGTGGACGGGCTGGTCCGCCGCCTCGACGACCTCTCGGTGCTCTTCCAGCTGGCCTCCGAGGAGGCGGACGAGGACACCAAGGCCGAGGCCGACAAGGAGCTGAGCTCCCTCAAGTCCGACATCGGCGCCCTTGAGGTCCGCACCCTGTTGTCGGGCGAGTACGACGCGCGCGAGGCCCTGGTCACCATCAACTCCCAGGCCGGCGGCGTCGACGCGGCCGACTGGGCGGAGATGCTGCTGCGCATGTACCTGCGCTGGGCCGAGCGGAAGAACTACCCCACCGAGGTCTACGAGACCTCCTACGCCGAGGAGGCCGGCATCAAGTCGGCCACCTTCGCCGTCAAGTCCCCCTATGCCTACGGCACGCTGCGCGGCGAGCACGGCACGCACCGGCTGGTCCGGATCAGCCCGTTCGACAACCAGGGCCGCCGCCAGACCTCCTTCGCCGGGGTGGACGTGGTGCCGGTCGTCGAGACGACCGACCACATCGACATCATCGAGGACGAGATCCGCGTCGACGTCTACCGCTCGTCGGGGCCGGGCGGCCAGGGCGTCAACACCACCGACTCCGCCGTCCGCATCACCCACCTGCCGTCCGGCATCGTGGTCTCCTGTCAGAACGAGCGCTCGCAGCTGCAGAACCGCGCCACGGCCATGAACGTGCTGCAGGCCAAACTGCTGGAGCGCAAGCGGCAGGAGGAGGCGGAGAAGATGTCGGAGCTGCGCGGCGTGTCGACCACGTCATGGGGCACCCAGATCCGCAACTACGTGCTGCATCCGTACCAGATCGTGAAGGACCTGCGCACGAGCACGGAGGCGGGCAACCCGTCGGCGGTGCTCGACGGGGATCTCGACGCCTTCATCGAGTCGGAGATCCGCTGGATGCGCCGCCAGGAGTCAGAGCCTGCCTCCTGAGCCCGCCTAGGTGGCGTAGAGGTGGCGTAGCACCAGGGTCACGAAGAGCAGGACGATCAGCAGCACGGCGATGAGAGCGGGGGACAGCCCGGCGAAGCCGTGGTGATGCATCCGCTCGCGGTTGGCTCGGCAGAGGGAGCAGCGGCCCTCTATCACGGGGTGGGCGCACTGCGCGCATACGAGGTGTTGGCAACTCATGTCAGCCCCAAGTCTAGCCGCACAATCGTTTTGTTTCCGTTATGGACGTTCCATGCCAGTCTTCCCCCTAGACTGTCCTCTGGCCAATCGGAACGTCGATCATCGGTAAAGATGGGCGTCCCCGATCGGTGAGCGGCGGGAAGTGGGCATGTGCCACCCTCGCATCCGTCCTGACCCCTAGACTGGCATGCCGTGATGCTCTCGTGATCCATTTCGATAATGTCACCAAGGTCTACACGAACCAGAACAGGCCCGCTCTCGACCACGTCTCGGTTGACGTGGACAAGGGCGAGTTCGTGTTCCTCGTCGGTCCCTCGGGATCAGGCAAGTCCACTTTCCTACGCCTGATCCTCAAAGAGGAACGACCCAACTCAGGGGCGATCCATGTCGCAGGCAAGGACTTGGGTCGGCTCTCCAACTTCAAGGTGCCCCACCTGCGCCGCCGTATCGGCTGCGTGTTCCAGGACTTCAGGCTGCTTCCGAACAAGAACGTCTATGAGAACGTGGCGTTCGCGCTCGAGGTCATCGGCAAGCCCAGGCGGTTCATCCGCAAGGTCGTGCCGGAGGTCATCGAGCTGGTCGGCCTGGAAGGCAAGGCACACCGTATGCCCGACGAGCTGTCCGGCGGCGAGCAGCAGCGCGTCGCCATGGCTCGAGCGTTCGTCAACCGACCCATGATCCTGCTGGCGGACGAGCCGACGGGCAACATCGACCCCGCGACGAGCATCGGCATCATGAAGGTGCTCGACCGGATCAACAGGACCGGCACCACGGTCGTCATGGCCACGCACGACGCGGCCATCGTCGACTCCATGCGCAAACGTGTCGTGGAGCTGGAGGACGGCAAGATCGTCCGCGACCAGTCGCGTGGCGTCTACGGCCAGGCGTACTGAGCAGGGAGCAGCAGACAAACCATGCGGGCGAACTTCATCTTCTCCGAGGTCTGGATCGGCCTCCGTCGCAACCTGACCATGACGATCGCGGTCATCATCACCGTGGCGGTCGGCATGGCGATGCTGGGCGTCGGCTTGATGATCAACGCCCAGGTTACGATGATGAAGGACTTCTGGTACGACAAGGTCGAAGTATCAGTTTTCCTGTGCAACAAGAACAACGCCAGCGAATCCTGCAAGGGCAAGGCGATCACGGACCCGCAGACCCAGGCGCTGCAGAAGCAGATCCAGGGGCTGCCCGGGGTCGAGGAGGTGTTCTTCGAGGACCAGGTCGCCGCCTACAAGAACTTCCAGGAAGCCTACGCCTCCAACAAGGCGCTGGTCGCCGCGACCAAGGCGGAGGACATGCCCACGTCCTTCCGCGTGAAGCTGACGAACCCGGACGACTACCAGCCGATCGTCCAGGCCCTCACCGGACAGCCGGGCGTCGCCCAGGTGCTCAACCAGAAGGACCTGGTCAGCAAGGTCTTCGAGTTGCTGGACAAGTTGCGCGCCGGAGCGCTCGTCGTCGCCATCGTCCTGGTGCTTGCGGCGGCTCTGCTGATCGGCAACACGGTGCGGCTGTCGGCCTTCAACCGACGGCGTGAGACAGGCATCATGCGGCTGGTCGGCGCCTCCAACCTCTACATCCAGCTGCCCTTCGTCATGGAGGGCATGATCGCCGGCCTGATCGGCGGCGTGTTCGCCGCGGTCCTGCTGATCCTGGCGAAGGTGTTCCTGTTCGAGGAGATCGGCGCCCAGCTGGCGCGCGGCGCGGAGATCGGCTGGAACGACGTCGCCTCGGTCATCACCCTGACGATGGTCATCGGCGTGGTCATCTGTGTGCTGGCGTCATTCGTCACACTTCGTCGCTACCTCAGGGTCTGACGAAACGCCGGTAAGGTCAGAGCATGCCACGTGAGACCGGGCGGAAGGTCATCGCCCAGAACAAGCGTGCCCGGCACGATTACCACGTCGAGGACACCTTCGAGGCGGGGCTCGTGCTGCAGGGCACCGAGGTGAAGTCGTTGCGTGAGGGTCGCGCCTCGCTCTCGGACGGCTACGCCACGATCGACGACGGCGAAGCGTGGTTGATGAACGTCCACATCCCCGAATACAGCCAGGGGACGTGGACCAACCACGCCGCCCGCCGTAAGCGCAAGCTCCTGCTCCACCGCAAGGAGATCGACAAGCTCGCCGCGAAGACGAAGGAGGGCGGGCTCACGATCGTGCCGCTCTCGCTCTACTTCCTGAACGGCAAGGCGAAGGTCGAGATCGGCATCGCGCGCGGCAAGAAGGACTGGGACAAGCGGCAGTCGCTGGCCGAGCAGCAGGCCAAGCGGGAGATGGCTCGGGCGCTCCGGCACCACAACCGATGAGCCGAGCCCGCCGCGCCATCGCCGCGACCGTCACCATGGCGATCGCGAGCATGACCCTGACCGCCTGCTTCGAGGAGTCGTCGCCGCACGACGCGGTGCGCGACTTCCTGGTCGGCTGGCAGTCCAACGACTACGCCCTGGCGGCCGCCCGCACCGACGCCGACCAGGAGAAGGTCCGCGGAGCGCTGGCCGACGCCAAGCTCCAGCTCGACGCCGCCTCCTTCCGATTCAAGATCAAGAGCCTCAAGGTGGAGGGCGAGGAGTCGCGGGCCGAGTTCGGCGTGGAGGTCGACCTGGGGGACAACAACCCCCTGTGGACCTACGAGGGCGTGCTGCCGCTGCACCTGGTCGACGGTCAGTGGAAGGTGCGCTGGTCGCCGTCGGTGCTGCACCCCCAGCTCAAGGAGGGGCAGCGGTTCGCCGTCAAGTCCGAGCCGCAGCCGCGCCAGCCGATCGTCGACAAGGACGGCAACTCCCTGCAGGACCAGACCTTCCTGTACGTCACGGGTGTCGTGCCCTCGCAGCTCGGTGACCGGGCCGAGCAGGTCGTCGAGCAGCTCACGGAGATCACCGGCTACGCCGAGGACCGGCTGCTCAGCCGGATCCGATCCGCGCCGCCGAACGTGACCGTGCCGCTGGTCACGTTCGGCCGCACCCGATACCTCCAGGTCAAGTCGAAGCTCGACGCGATCCCCGAGCTCAAGACCGTGCCCCAGGAGCAGCCCGTCGACCCGGACGATCCCAAGCAGATCGTCGGCAAGGTCAGCGCGCTCACCCCCGAGACGGAGCAGAAGCTCGGCGGCCCGCAGCGAGCGGGCGACTCCATCGGTCAGAGCGGCCTGCAGCAGGCCTACCAGGACTACCTCACCGGATCCACCCGGACCACGGTCATCACCCTGGACCTCAAGACCGGCAGGGAGGTCGCCGCCCTGCAGGAGTGGCCAGGCAGGCAGAACATCTCGGTGCGGACCACGATCGACAGCTCCGTGCAGGCGGCGGCCGAGCGGGCGGTCTCCGAGACCCGCACCAGCGCCCTGGTGGCGGTCAAGGCGTCGACGGGCGAGATCCTGGCGGTCGGCAGCAAGGGCCTGCACCAGGAGAAGGACGCGCTGGCCGGCAGATTCCCCGCCGGGACCGCGTTCTCCATCGTGGCTGCCGACGCCCTCCTCAAGGGCGGGGTGTCTCCCAAGCAGAAGCTGCCGTGCCCGGCGGAGCGGACGGTCGGCGGCGCGAAATTCGTGCACGCCAGCCAGGTCACCGGCGCCTCGCCCACCTTCCAGGAGAACTTCGCCAAGGGCTGCGTCACCGCGCTGGCCTCGCTGGCCCGCCGGGTGAGCGGCGAGGAGCTGGCCAAGAGCGCCCACAACTTCGGCATCGGACAGACGTGGCGGCTGCCGCTCAAGTCGTTCAGCGGCTCGCTGCCCAAGGTGTCCAGCGACGCCGACAAGGCCAAGGCCATCGCCGGCCAGAACGTCGAGGTCAGCCCGCTCAGCATGGCCCTGATCGCGGGGGCGGTCGCCTCCGGCACCTGGCGCCCGCCTCTGCTGGTCACCGAGCCGAACTCGCCCGACGCCACGGCCGAGGCGTCGCCGGCCCCGGCCGTCCAGCCGGTGTCCGTCGATCCGCGGGTCCGCAAGGCGCTCGTCTCGATGATGCGGGCCGGCTCCGTCGGCACCCCGGCCCAGAACGGACGGGACCGGGTCTACGGCGTGACGGCGAAGGGCGTCGGCGAGGACAGGCAGATGGCGTGGTTCGTCGGCTGGCAGGGGGACGTGGCGGTCGCCGCGCTCACCCGGAGCTACGACCCGGCGGCCGTGGCGGGCTACTTCTTCGCGGCCCTCGACGACCGTTCGTGATTTTCTTGTGACATAGAGCAACCATTCGGCGGTCCGGCTGCGTCTTACCTAGTGACTGGACCCGCTCGGGGGGTTGCGGGCTCAGTCGCCGTGATGAGATCAGGACTTCATCTCGGGGGAAGTCCTGCCGTCCGGACCGGCTCGACCCTGCCGGTCGACCCCCGGGAACGTGAGCTGCTGTGCGGCGTTCCCGGGGGTTTCGGCATATCCGCGCCCGTGGCCCCGGGAATTGAGTTGGCATCCTGGGTGTTGTGAAGGGTATCGTCATATTGCTCGCTCCTCACGGGGAGCGTGTTGACAACTACATGGGGGTGACCGGCTTCGACTTTGACTTTGCAAGTCAGGTGAAGCGGGCCGAGGACGGCGGACATAACCTCGTTAATCCTGTGACCGCAAACATTAAGTGCCAATAACAAGCACGCTGAGGTGGGCCAGGACTCCCTGGCCCTCGCTGCCTAAGTAGCGTAAAACCTCTGTCAGCCCGGGAGTGCCTTCGGCCTGGGATCTGGCATCGCTAGAAGGCTCAACCGATCGACCCGGCCACGGGGTTGATCGGGAAACCAAACAGTGGCTGAGCCCGTCGGTGCACTTGCCTGCATGATCACCGGGGCTGAGAAAAACGTAGCAGGCTGCGCCCGGAGAAGCCCTGTCTTGGGGTTGAAGGACGCGGGTTCGATTCCCGCCACCTCCACTGTGTGACAAACCGCCTCTTACCTGCGATTAGGCCGCAGGTAGGGGGCGGTTTCGCGTCTGTCAGGGCCCGCGGCTCGTCAGAGCTGGTTCTTGATCGGCTGGGGCGTTTCGGGCACGGCCTGGGCGAGGATCTCGGCCGCCTCCCCTGGCGTGAGCAGACGGGCGTCGCACAGGAGGCGGACGGACTCCGCCCACTGTTTCCGCGCTTCGCCGTGCCGTTCGAGGTCGTGCAGCGTGGTGCCCAGCCACCAGCGCGTCAGGGCCTCCTTCAGGCGGTATCCCGACTTGCTGAACAGCCGCAGGGCCGTCGTGTAGCTTTCCACCGCCTCGTTCAGCCGACCGGTATGACGGTAGACGTCGCCCAGCGAACCGTGGGCGATGCCCGTATCGGCGAGTGGGCCCACTTCCGACCGCAGCCGCACCAACTGGCGTGCCTCCGCGAGCGCTTCGTCGAAGCGCCCCTGCCGGTAGTAGACGTGCACCCGGTTGTTCCGGATCGTGGCCGCGGCCCCTGGGCGTTCGGCGTCGTCGGTGAGCGTCAAGGCGGACTCTAAGTAGCCGAGTGCCTCGTCGAGGCGGCCTGCGATCGTGTTGATGACACCGAGGTTGTTGAGCGCCCCGGCCTTGCGCCGAGGCAGGCCCGCGCGGTCCCAGTCGGTGGAAGCCGTCTTCAGTTGCGCGATCGCGGCGTCGTAGCGGCCCTGGTCTCGGTAGACCCAGCCGAGAAAGCTGCGGAGCTGCGCCTTGTCCTCCCATGCCGCGACGCGATCGGCCACCTCGATGGCCTGCGCGTAGACGTCGGCCAGTTGCGTGTGCCATCCCTGGTAGCAGAACGGCCAGTGGAGACCGAGGACCAGGCCGACGCCGCTCGCCGGGTCGGGGCCGTCCAGCGCCTGGTGCGCGGCGGCGAGGACGTTGTCCCGCTCTGCCCGGACCCATTCTCCCGCCTCCGTCAGGCCCTCGAAGGTGGCCTCGGGCAGCTCGACAGGGCAGCGCGGTACGGCGTCGCCGCTGAGCATGGTGCTCACCGCCCAGATGGTGGTCAGGTAGTGGTGGAGCGCACGTCGTACGGCGGTGGTGCGTTCCTCCTCGGGCAGGTTCTGGTGCGCCCATTCGCGGGCGTAGAGGCCGACCAGGTCGTGGAACTGGTAGCGATCGGGTCCGGCGGGTTCGAGGAGGCGGGCGTCCTGGAGGCGTTCCAGGGCTTCTTCGGCGCGGTGGCGGGGCCAGCCGGTCAGGGCGGCGGTGGCGGCCGGGGTGTAGGAGGGCAGGCCGAGCAGGCCGAGCAGGGGCAGCAGGTGGGCGGCGTCGCGGCCGGCGGGTTCCTCGTGGAGGTGCTGGTGGCTGACCGCGATGCTGGCGCGGACGGCCAGGTCGGCATACTCCAGCACGTCCAGGCGGCGGGTCGCGTCGGCCAGCCGTGCTTCCAGGTCGGACAGGCTCCAGTCGGGGCGGGCGACCAGTCGGGCGCCGGCGATCCGCAGGGCGAGGGGGAAGCCGCCGCACAGGTGGGCGAGTCGCTCGGCCGCCTGCGGCTCGGCGCGTACCCGGTCGGGTCCGGCCAGGCGGGACAGAAGTGTGGCGGCGTCGTCGGCGTTCAGGGTGCCCAGGTGGAGGTGGCGGGCGTTGTCCAGGGTGGTCAGCGGGTTCCGGCTGGTGACCAGAGTCCGGCAGCCAGGGCCGGCGGGGATGAGCGGGCGGATCTGGCGGACGTCGCGGGCGTTGTCCAGGATGACCAGCAGGTTGCAGGTCGCGGTCAGGGAGCGATAGCGGGTGGCGGCCTCGTCGGGCTCCGCGGGGACGGCGGTGCCGTCCAGGCCGAGGGAGCGCAGCAGGTGGCGCAGGGCTTCGGCAGGGGTCAGCGGGTCGAGGCCGGGGGTGGCCCCGTGCAGGTTGAGGTAGATGACGCCGTCGGTGAACCGGGCGGCCATGGCGTGGGCGACGTGGACGGCCAGGGCGGATTTGCCGATGCCGCCGGGGCCGTCGATCACGGTGACGGTGGGCCCCTGAGCGGGCCCCTGGGTGCGCCCGTGAGCGGGCCCGTGGGTGGATCCGTCGGCGGGGCCGAGTGCGGTGCGCAGGCGGTGGATCTCGGTGGCGCGGGCGGTGAAGGCGTGGGTGTCCGCGGGGAGTTCGGCGGGGATGTACGGCTCGCCGACCGCGATCCGCTGGGCCGGGGCGGTCAGGTCGAGGACCGGGTCCTTGACCAGGACGGCCTGGTGCAGGCGGCGTAGTTCGGCGCCGGGCTCGATGCCGAGTTCGGAGACCATGCTCCGGCGGGTGTCCCGGTAGACGGCGAGCGCTTCGGACGGGCGGCCGGCCCGGTGCAGGGCGAGCATGAGCTGGGCGGCGGGGCGTTCGCGCAGGGGGTGGGCCCGTACGTGCACGGCCAGGTCGGCGGCCACCGCGTGGTGATCGCCGGCGGCGAGGCGCAGATCGGTGTGGTCCTCCAGCAAGGCGAGGTGCTCTTCTTGCAGATGGGTTGCTTCGATGCGGGCCCAGGGGACGGACAGCTCGGCCAGTGGCTCGCCTCGCCACAACTGCAGAGCTCGGCGGAACAGGGCGTCCGCGGCGGCGCCGGCCCCCTGCGCCTGGGCGGTGCGGGCGCGTTCGGCCAGGCGGGTGAACAGCAGGGCGTCGATGCGGTCGGGTTCGAGCGCGAGCCGGTAGCCGCTGGGCACGGTCTGGATGAGCTCTTCGGACGTGTGCGGGTCGAGAACCTCGCGGAGCTTGGAGATCACGATGTGGAGTTGTTTGTCCGCGGTCGCCGCGGTGCTGTCTCCCCAGATGTCGGTGAGGATCCGCTCGGCGTGTACGGCCCGCCCGGCGTCCAGGGCGAGTCTGGCCAGCACACCGATGCGTCGTCGCCCGGCGAACCGGACCGGTTCGTTATCGGCCAGGACCTGCCACGGTCCGAGGAATCTAACCTCCAGCGCCATGCGGAGCGCTCACATCCTTCAACTCAGATCGACAGGGTGACGAGAGGGCCGGGCCTGGTTGCGACGATGGCGGATGGAAAGCCGTCTTGTGTAGACTTTCGGCGGTTTGGTGCACATATGCAGGTGTAGAGGTGTCGGCTTACAGGCAACTTACAAATGACTCGCCAGCGGCTCGCGCCGCGGGACTCGGCCCGGGACTCGGCGCGCTCAGCGGGGGACGAAGCTTGTCGGGTGTTCACCTGACACTCGCGCATTCCTGTCGTGCATAGGCTCGCCTGCACATTCGCATCTATGTGGAGGTCTCGTGAAGCACGTCAGACTGCTCAAGAAGCTCGCCGTGGTGGCCGTGGCCGGTCTTCTCACGCTCGGCGTCGGCGCTGCGACCGCCTCTTCCGCCTCAGCCGGCGGACCCTCTGGTGAGATCTCGAACTCCCTTCAGCGGTGATTCCGCACTCCGCGACACAGTGACAAACCGCCTCCCATCTGCGATCAGGCCGCAGGTGGGAGGCGGTTTCCGTCGTTCTGTGGACGTACGCTCGGGTGTCAGAGCCGCATGTCGATGATGAGCTTCCCGCGGACGCCGCCGGTTTCGAGTCGTTCGTGAGCCGCTGCGATGCCGGTGATCGGGTAGACGGTGTCGATCACCGGGCGGATGCTTCCCGCCTCGGCGGAGGCCGTGAGTTCGGCGATCCGGGCGGGAGAGGGGTTGTTGCTGAAGAGCTTCATCCGCCGGGGTGACAGGGCGGCCCGCAATCCCATGGTGACCATGGAGGTCAGGATGCGGTCCTGGTCGAAGGCGATCGCGACCATGCGGCCACCCCGCGTGAGCCGGGCCCGGTAGGCCCCGAGGTCGGTGCCCACGACGTCGAGGATCACCTCGAAGTGGCCGAGATCCTGCGGACGGGTCGTGCGGTAGTCCAGCGCCACGTCGGCGCCGAGTTCGGTGACCCAGTCGAGATTGCGGGCGCCGGCGAGCGCGGTGACGTGGGCGCCGAGCGCTTTGCCCAGTTGTACGGCGATGCTGCCGACGCCCCCGGTGGCACCGCGGACCAGGAGCCGTTCGCCGCTGATGAGGCCGGCCTTGTCCGTCAGGGCGGTGATGGCGGTGGTCCCCGACACGGGCAGGGCGGCGGCATCCAGCAGGCTCAGGTTCTTCGGCGCTCGGGCGAGCCGCTGTTCGGGAACGGTGACGTGGTCGGCGATGGCGCCGAAGGTCAAGTGCGGCATCAGCCCCCACACCTCCTCGCCCACACTCCAGGCGGAAGCTCCGGAGCCCAGGGCCGCGACGCGGCCGGTGAAGTCGGTTCCCAGGCCGCGGGGGAAGGGGGCCCGGCTGATGGCGCGCAGTTTGCCCGCGCGGAAGGCGAGCTCTCCGGCGTCCACGCTCGCGGCGCGGACCTCGACGAGTATCTCTCCCGGCCCGGGCCGAGGCGTTGGCACGTCGTTGACGCGTAACACCTCGGGAGGGCCGAAACGGGTGTATTGGACGGCGCGCATGATCTCCCCCATCACTCCGAATATAAGTGGGCCGATAGCCCACTTATCTTCGGCTACTCTAACCGGACAGCCGGTCCGATTGTCAAAACCTGGAGGTGGTCATGGCCCACGCCGCCCAGCCACGACCCCTGCGCGCGGACGCCCAGCGCAACTATGACCGCATCGTCAGCGCGGCCCGGGAGGTCATCGCCCAGCAGGGCGCCGGCGCCTCCCTCAAGGAGATCGCCCGTCGAGCCGGGACGGGATCGGCGACACTGCACCGGCTCTTCCCCTCCCGCCGGGCCCTGCTCGAAGCGGTCTTCCATGACCGGGTCGAGGAGTTGTGCGCCATGGCGGCGCAACGCGCGAAGGAGAACGAGCCGGGCCCTGCTCTCTTCGCCTGGCTGCGGGACCTCAACGCCTACGCGGCCGCCAGTCGCGGCCTGGCCGCCTCACTGCTGCGCGACGGCCGGGACGCCGACCTGCTGGAGCAGGGCGAAGGCTGCCAGGCGACGATCGCCAACGCGGCGCGCGAACTCCTGCGACGAGCACAACAGGCGTCCGCCGTGCGTCCCGGCCTGCTCGTCGAGGACGTCCTCGAGCTCTTCGCCGCCATCTCCCTGGCCACCGAGCACCACGATGACGACGAGCAGGCGGAGCGGCTGCTGGACATCGCGATCGAGGGCATCCGCCTCAAGAGCTCATAGCGCCGCCGGGGTGCGTCAGCTCGCGGCTTCGAAGCTACGGCCGTCGAAGCCGTTGAAGGTGGGGTAGCCGGCCGGCGTGCCCTCGACCCCGTTGGCGAAGAAGCACAATGCCTTCTGGGCCTGGCCGGCCTCAAGGTCTGCCGAGGGTTGCCATGAGCCTGCTGGATCGTGGCCTGGACCGCCCGCCGGTGGCGGCCGGTGCGGGGTCGGCGGATGGTGAACCTGGAGGGCTCGTTCTCCGACTGTGGTGGGTGACGGGCGACAGGAGAACGAGATGACCGACGAGTTGCTGGTGGTCCGCTGCCAGTTGGGCGAGCGTGAGGCCGTCACGGAGTTGGTGCGGGCCTGGCATGCGCCGGTGTGGAGGTATGTGCGCCGGATGCTGGACGCCGAGAGGGCCGACGACGTGACCCAGGAGATCTGGCTGGCCGTGATCCGGGGGCTGCCCCGGCTGGCGGAGCCGGGCAGGTTCGTCCCCTGGCTGTTCACGATCGCCAGGCGGGCGGTGGCGGACCGGCTGCGCGAGGAGTACGGCAGGGCCGAGTCGCCGCTCCAGGACGAGCGCGTCGCCGGGGACGCGATCGCCGAGCTGGTGGACCGGGCCGAGCTGGTCGCCGGGCTGTCCGGGCTGCCGGCTCTGGAGCGGGAGGTCCTGGTGCTGTTCTACCTGGAGGATCTGTCGATCGAGGACTGCGCCGAGATCTGCGCCGTCCCGCCCGGCACGATCAAGTCCCGGCTCCACCGGGCCCGTCGTCTGCTGCGTGACCACCTCGAGGAGAAAGGATTCCAGCGATGAGCGATGAGCCGGGTCTGTCGGCGGAGGACATGATCGGCCGGTTGGACGGGGCGCTGTCCCCGTGGCGGCGGGCCGGCGGGGTGGTGGCCCTGATCGCGGGGGCGGCCGGGGCGATCTTCGTGGCCCTGCTGTGGGCTACCGAGCCGGGCCCGCTGCCGGGCCACACTCAGGCCGCCTTCGCCCTGCTCGCCGGGTTCTGCCTGGCCTGGGCGGGTTACGGAGGGTGGGTGATCAGGAGGAGGGCGCCGCTGTTCGCGCTGGATCGGGTGATCGCGGGCTGGCTGGCCGTGGCGGTCTCGACCGTGACGACGGCGCTCATCGTGGCGGTGGCCGCCGGGAGAGACGCGGGCGTGATCCCGGCCGTCGTGGGCGGGGCCACGTTCATCGTCGTGTCGGCCGTGGTCACGGTGCGGGCGCATGCCGTACGGGCCGCGCTGCTGCGGCGCAGGCGGGAGCTGACAGGGGAGGGGTGAGCCCGCTGGGCGCGTGGTGAACCGACTGGGCGCCCAGTATTACGACAAAAGCCACTTGGGTCACACCTTGCCCACTTAGCGTGTCTTACATCTCTGGCATCGAATCGTGTGAAGGGGATGTAATGATCCGTCGAGCTCTGGGCGCGCTGGTCGCCGCGGGGGCGATGCTGCTGGTGGTGACGGCCCCGGCGACGGCCACCGGTGTCCAGCCGCTGCCCCGTGCCCACGCCCACAACGACTACGAGCACGACCGTCCGCTGCAGGACGCGCTCGACCACGGGTTCGCCAGCGTCGAGGCCGACGTCTACCTGGTGGACGGCGAGCTGCGGGTCGGGCACGACCCGGAGGACCTGGTGGCCGGCCGGACCCTCCAGTCGCTCTACCTCGACCCGCTGGCCCAGCGGGTCCGCGCCGGGCACGGGCACGTCTATCCCCGCAGCCGCCAGCAGCTTCAGCTCCTGGTCGACATCAAGAACAACGGCGTCGCCACCTACACCGAGATCGACCGGGTGCTGCGCACGTACCGCAAGATGTTGACGACCTACCACAAGGGCAAGGTGAAGCCCGGGGCGGTGACGGTGGTCATCAGCGGCGACCGGCCGCGTGACCTCATGGCGTCCCAGGAGCGGCGGTACGCCTTCTACGACGGCCGCATGTCGGATCTGGGACAGGGCGGGGCCTCCCTGGTCCCGCTGATCAGCGACAATTGGACCAACCACTTCAGCTGGGCCGGACAGGGCGAGATGCCCGAGGCGGAGCGGGCGAAGCTGCGGGAGATCGTGGCGACCGCGCACCGTGACGGGCAGCGGGTCCGCTTCTGGGCGACGCCCGACACGGCGGGTGCCGCCAGGGACGCGATCTGGCGCGAGCTGGTCGCGGCGGACGTCGACCACCTCAACACCGACGACCTGGCCGGCCTCCAGCGATTCCTCCAGGAACACGACACCGAGCGCACCGCGGCCTGACCCACGAGCAGCGGCGGCGCCTCCCAGCGCCGCCGCCGCTGTCGCCTACCGGCTCCACCCCGCCCGCCTGAAGCTCCACCCCGCTCGCCTTAGCGATTTTCACCCCGCCGCCTTCCACCTGCGGTGAAAGCGGTCCTCATGGCGTTATCGCGGGAAATGGTGTCGCGTGGGGTGGCGGTAGCCGGTATGGTCCGAGATCAGGTCGGCCGCGGGACTTCGGTGCGACTTCCGGAACCCGCCTGTACAGCGATGCTCTCGCAGCTCGTGCCCCCATTCCCCGGCCGGCCCGACCAGTCGGAGGGACCGATGGACACCTACGCCGACCTGATCGAGTGCGAGGACGTGCTCCTCTTCGCGAACGCGGCGATCACCTCCACCGGGCAGCGCGAGTTCCACAGCGGGGCGTCCCGGCAGCGGCTGTCCCTGGACTTCCTGCACCGCTACGTGCACGGCAACTACCCCGACCTCTACGCCGCGGCGCTGGCCCTGGACATCAACGACCACAACGCGGCGATGATCGTCCGCAACCTGCTGGCGACGCCGGGCAGCGGTGACGGGAAGCTGATCGCCTGGCGGCTGGGCCGGATGAGCCCGCCGCGCGTCTACCGGCTGTTCCGGGAGTTGCGGCGTGACGGGGTCAACAACCGGCGCACCAGGGCGATCATCCGTGACTGGCTGCTGGCCCGCCCCGATCTGGCCTTCGACGCGGTCAAGTACCGCGCGGCGGTGAAGGCGGCGGTGCGGCACGCGCATCTGCGGCTGCCGGGCGAGCTGGGGGACTTCCTGTTCGCGCCGCTCAGCCGGGCGAAGTACGACACGCCGGTGCTGGAGGCCTGGCGGCGCGCGCACTACGACAAGAAGGCGCTCTACGAGCTGCCGTACACCGCCGCGGAGGGGTTCGCGGCCAGGCACGGGATCGACAGGAAGGTGTTCCTGGAGCGGATCGCGCCCCGGCTGACCCGGTTGGAGCGGCTGCGGCTGACGGAGTCCGCGAAGAGCGCGGGTGTGGACAGCGGGGCCGATCTGGCCGCCATGCCGCTGGTGCGGGTGGCGTCGTACGTGCTGTCGTTGCCTGTCGCGGAGCGGACGCATGAGCATGTCGCGGCGCTGCGGTCGGCGGCCGCGCGGGTGGCGGGGGCGCGCCGTGGCACCTGGGGGACCGTCACGGCGGTGCTGGACGACAGCTTCTCCTCCTTCGGCTCGCCGGTGAAGCGGCATCGCCCGCTGGCGGTGGCGCTGGCCTGCCACTACCTGCTGGCGGCGCTGGCCGGGACCTACCAGGGGCTGTGGCTGTCGGGGCGGGCCGACGCGGTGCGGGTGCGGCCTTCGGGGGCGACGCCGCTCGGTCAGCGGATCATCGACGCGCTCGAAACCCGGCCCGACCGGCTGGTCATCGTCTCCGACGGCTGGGACAACGCGCCGCCGGGGCTGGCGGCCGAGGTGTTGCGGGTGTGGCGGCGCAAGCTCGATCCCCTGGGCGAGGTGGGCATCGTGCATCTGAACCCGGTGTACGACGCCGGGCGGTACGACGTGCGGCGGCTGTCGGCGTCGGTGCCGACCGCCGGGATCCGCGACGCCGAGGACCTGCCCGCGCTGGTGGAGCTGGCCCAGTTCGCCGAGGGGCGGAGCGGTCCCGCCGAGCTGCGGTCCTACCTGGCGGACAGGGCGGCGGGCCTCGAAGACAGGGCGGCGGGCCGATGACGCGTCTCAAGGACAGGGTGGCACGCCGATGATCGACCTCACCGGGCTGGAGACCCGGCCCGCGCAGACGTGGGGGGCGATCCGGCTGGTGCCGCTGGTGCGGCCGGAGCCGATCATGGACCTGCGCCTGCACGTCAAGGTGTACGGCGACGAACTGTCCCTGGTCGACCTGCCCGACAGATCGACGTACATCTCGTATGTCCCGCATGCCTTCGTGGCGTCGTGGACCGACGACGGCATGCCCGCCGCCGCGTACGGCACCCAGCTCGCCGAGCCGCGGCAGCACATCCCGGTCAGGACCCGCCGCCGGATGGCCCGGCGGGTGGACAAGAACCGGCTGCGCTTCCTCCCCCTGCACCTCGCCCTGGAAGGCTTCCTCGCGCTGCACTTCGGCGGCCCCGCGATCATGTGGGAGGAATGGTCGTCGCAGGCCGTCAGGCGGGGCCTGTCGCCTCGGGTCGAGGAGGCCTACACCGGAGCCCAGGTGGACGGCCTCGACGACGCGCTGCGCGTCTTCGAGATCCATCCCGGTCAGTGCGGTCTGCTCTTGTACGCCGCCGACTCCCTGGCCAGCGCCTTCGTGGTGCCGCACGAGGAGGACTACCGGGCGCTGCACCCCACGCTGATCCGGGACCTGTACGGCGAGCTGGTCTACGAGTACGCCCTGCTCCACCCCGTCAGGGACTTCCCCGCGGTGATCGACGAGGAGGCGGTCGCCTCGCTGGCGGACCTGCGGGCGCAGGCCGTGCGGCAGGAGCGGGAGTGGGCCGGCTTCCACGACTCCGTCATGGCGGCGGGACTGCTCGCCGCACCGGCCCAGGTGCAGGACGTCCACCGGCTCGGCCGCTACACCCTGCGGCGCTTCCTGCCCGCCTTCGAGCGGCACGCCGAGAACCACATCGGCGAGACGATCGACGACGCCGACGGGCGGACGGCGTACCTGAAGACCTTCAGGCTCTCCCAGGCGCAGACAAGGCGCGGCTATCTGATCAGCAAGCTGGCCGAGCACGACTGGAGCCTGCCGGACACCGCGGCCGCGCTCGGCACCGACGCGGCCGCGCTGGGGCTCCGGCTGGTGCGGGCCGGGTTCGGGCACCTGCTGCGGCAGGACGTCCTGGACGGCTACCGCAAGGCCAAGCGCTAACGAGCGCAGCCCGCGTACTCGTCCAGGCGCATGAGCATGACGGCCAGCATGGCCGGGAACATCGCCACGTGCGAGACGAGCATCAGCGCCCCGCCGTCGATGAGCCCGAGCCACAGCAGCGGGAAACACGGCACGAGCGGCACGAACATCGCGCCGCACATCTCCAGCGTGACGGGCCAGCGGTGCCCGCGGAAGCGCATCCAGGCCGCCATCCCGACGGACATGTTGAACGCCATCAGCAGGGAGGCGATCTCCGGGTCGTTCTGGTAGGTGAAGTCGAGGCCGGCGGCGGACTGCGCGAATCCCAGGATGATCATCCCGGCGAACATCGCGATGACCATCTCCACGTAGTGCCAGGCGAACCTTGCCCAGCGGCGGACCGTGGTGTTCGACGTGATAGGAGTCATGTCCATGACTGTGCGGCAGGGCGGGGCCCGGGGCGAGGAAGGCGGATGTGGAGGTCCGGAATCTTGGGCTCTCCGTCTTCCGGACCTAGAGTCGGGGGCATGGAGACACGTCGCGTCATAGTGGTCGGCTACGACGCCGCGCAGTTACTCGACATCGCCTGTGTCACCTCGGCGCTGGAGAGCGCCAACTGGCACGGCGCCGCCCCCTGCTACGAAGTGCGCCTGGCCACCCCCGGCGGCCACCCCATCGTCACCGACTCCGCGCTGACCCTCCAGGCCCAGCTCACCCTCGAACGGGTCACCGGGGCGATCGACACGCTCATCGTGTCCGGAGGCATCGGCTGCGAGAACGCCGCCGCGAACCCGTTGATCGTCGGCCACGTCCGCCGCCTGGCCAGGCAGAGCCGCCGCGTCGCGTCGGTGTGCACCGGCGCCTACGTGCTGGCCGCCACCGGGCTGCTCGACGGCCGTCGCGCCACCACCCACTGGCAGTGGGCGCAGCGCCTGGCCACCCTCCACCCCGAGGTCAAGGTCGACGCCGATCCGATCTTCATCCGCGACGGCGACTACGCCACCTCCGCGGGGGTCACCGCCGCCCTGGACCTCACGCTCGCCTTCGTCGAGGAGGACAACGGCGTCGAGCTGTCGCGCACGGTCGCCCGCGGCCTGGTGACCTACCTTCAGCGTCCCGGTAACCAGGCGCAGATGAGCATGTTCGTCAGCGCGCCGCCCGCCTCCAACAGCCTGGTCAGACGGACCGTCGAGCACATCTGCGGCCATCTGGACGCCGACCTGACCACGCCCACCCTGGCCGCCGGGGCGGGGGTGAGCGAGCGGCACCTGACCCGCCTGTTCCTCAAGCACCTCGGCCAGACGCCGGGCCGGTACGTCCGGCAGGCCCGTACCGAGGCCGCGGCCCATCTGCTGGCCTCGACCTCCCTGCCGATGGCGGCGGTCGCGGCCCGCTGCGGCTTCGGCACCGCGGAGACCCTGCGGCAGGCCTTCGTCGACCGTTACGGGATCGCGCCGTCCCGATTCCGGCTGGCTCAGGCGCCCGCCTGACGGCTGGCTCAGGCGCCCGCCTGGCCCAGGGGCGAAGCGGGAGAATCGGGACCTGGCTACTCTGTCTGCGGTGAGCGGCGAACGGGTCATCGGCGGCTACACGCTGCGGCGCGTGCTCGGCCGGGGCGGCATGGGCGAGGTGCATCTGGCCACCACCCCCACCGGCGGGCTGGCCGCCGTCAAGGTGATCCATCCGTCGCTGGCCCGCGACCCCGCCTTCCGCCGCAGGTTCGACCGGGAGGTGGCCGCCGCCCGCCGGGTGGCCAGGTTCTGCACCGCCCCGGTGCTGGACGCCGGGATCGACGGGGACGTCGCCTACCTCGTCACCGAGTACGTCAAGGGTCCCGACCTGGCGCAGGCCGTACGTGATCAGGGGCCGCTGTCCGGCGGCAACCTGGAGGCGCTGGCGGTCGGGATCGCGACCGCGCTCAGCGCCATCCACGGCGCGGGGGTGATCCACCGCGACCTCAAGCCGTCCAACGTGCTGCTCTCCCCGCTCGGGCCGCGGGTGATCGACTTCGGCATCGCCCAGCTCGTGGACACCGACAGCCTGGTCAGCCAGGCCATCCTCGGCACGCCCTCGTTCATGGCACCGGAGCAGGCGCGCGGCGAGCCGCTCACGCCCGCGACCGACGTGTTCGCGTGGGGCGGGGTGATCGCCTACGCCGGTACGGGACGGCAGCCGTTCGGCGCCGGGGCGCCTGGCGAGGTCATCTACCGGATCGTCAGCCAGGAGCCCCGGCTCGACGGCCTCGACGAGGGCGTCCGGGGCCTGGTGGAGCGGGCGCTGGCCAAGGATCCGCGCGCGCGGCCCACGGTGGGGCGGCTCCTGGACGACCTGCTCGGCGGCACCCGGCACAGCGCCGCCTCGGCCACCCAGGTCGTCGAGCGCACCTGGTCGAGCCCCGAGCCGCCGCCACCGGCCCAGCAGTCAGCCCAGCAGTCAGCCCAGCAGGCGGCCCAGCAGGCGGCCGAGCAGGCGGCGCGGCGGCCGTCCGCCCTGACGGGGAGACGCAAGAGGTGGCTGCTCGGCGGCGCCGCGGTGACGGTCGCCGTCGCGGCGGGGGTGGCGGCCGTGGTCGTGCCGGGGCTCGCCGAGGAGACCTGGCCGTACGAGACGGACTTCGCCGACTCCTGGGCGGTCGGCTCCACCGACGGCGGCAGCGCGCGGCAGGACGCCTCGGGGTACGTGCTGACCGTCAAGGACGGCTGGCGGCTGTGGAAGTCCGCGCCCAGGCGGGAGCCCGGCGGCGTGGTGGTCAGCGCGCGGGCCACGCTGGAGGAGGGGAGCGGGGAGTACGGTGTGTGGTGCCATGGGGCCGCCGGCTCCGGTGACCGCTACGAGTTCGCCGTGAGCGGCTTGGGCAAGGTCTCCATCGTCAAGCGCCGCACGGGGCAGCCGGGCGAGATCCTGTACGGTCCCGCGACGGCAAAGGTGGTCAAGGCGAATCGGGTCGTGGCGGAGTGCGCCGGGAGCGGAGACGGGGTGACCCTGCGGATGTGGCTGAACGAGGGGCTCGTCGCGGAGGCCGCCGACGCCTCCGGCGCCTACGGTCCGAGCGAGGCGGGGGTGCACGCGGCCCCGGAGCCGGGCGGGGCGCTGCGGGTGCGGTTCGAGTCGTTCGCGCTCAGGCCCGCGCAGAGCTGAGAGGCGCCTGAGCATGACGGTCGTGCGGTATCGGGTGCTGGGCCCGCTGCGGGTCGACGACGGGCGGGAGCCAGGCCCGGCCAAGCACCGGACGCTGCTCGTGGCGCTGCTCGTCTCGGCGGGACGGGTGGTGTCGATCGAGCGGCTGATGGCGACGCTGTGGGGAGAGCGGCCGCCGGTCTCGGCGGAGTCGGTGCTCAGGGTGTACGTCAGCGCGCTGCGCAAGATCGTTGACGGCATCGCCACCGTGCCGGGCGGCTACCTGCTGGAGGTCGATCCTGACGAGGTCGATTGCCACCGGTTCGAGCGGCTCGTCGCCCAGGCCAGGAGAGCAGAGGAAGCAGGGGCGGTCGCCGAGGCCGCCGACGGGTTGCGGGCCGCGCTGTCGCTGTGGCGTGGGCAGGCTCTGGAGGGCATCGACAGTGCCGAGCTCCGCCGGGCGCATGCCGTACCTCTGGAAGAGCTGCGGTTGACCGCGCTCGAAGAGCGCGTGCAGCTGGACCTGCGGCTGGGCAGGGGCGGTGAGGTGGTCGGCGAGCTTCGGGCGCTGGTCGGCGCGTATCCGCTCAGGGAGCGGGCCTGGGGGCAGCTCATGGCCGCGCTGGGGCAGGCGGGGCGCAGGTCGGAGGCGCTGGCCGTCTATCAGGAGGCGCGGCGGACGCTGGTGGAGGAGCTGGGCCTGGAGCCGGGGGCCGAGCTGCGGGAGGCGCACCAGCGGGTGCTGGACGGCGGCGAGGCTGATTTTTCGCCCGACGAGCGAAAAATCCCGCTCAACGAGACGCCGCCCGATATTTCGGACTTCACGGGGAGGGAGGACGTCCTCGCCTGGATCTTCGCCTCCAGCCGATCCCCTGGCGGGGCCTCGACGGGCCCCGGCCAAGGCACGCCCATAGGGCTGCCCGGAGCCGGTGCGGTGGCGGCGGAGGGCTCCGGGGTTGGTGCGATGGCACGGGAATCCGGAGCAGGTGCGGCGGCAGGGCGCCCGGGTGCCGGGGCGATGGTGGGGGCGCCGGTGCGTTTGGTGGTGCATGGGCCGCCCGGGTGCGGGAAGTCGGCTGTGGCCGTGCGGGCTGCGACGTTGCTCGATCTGCCTGGCGGGAGGTTATACGCGGTGCTCGGCGGCCGGACGCCGGGGGCCGTGCTGGAGGATCTACTGCGCTCGCTCGGGTGGCCGGACGGGTCGGTGCCGCCGACGCTCGACGAGCGGGTGCGGCTCTATCGCAGGCTGACGTCCGGCCGGCGACTGCTGGTGGTGCTCGACGACGCCGCCGACGAGACACAGGTACGGCCTCTGCTCCCCACCGGGCCGGGCAGCGTGACGATCGTGACGAGCCGGTCACCGCTGGCCGGGCTGGAGGCCGCGCGGGCGTACGAGCTGGGGGTGCTGGAGCCGGACGAGGCGCTGCGGATGCTCGCGAACGTGGCGGGGCGGGACCGGGTGGAGGCGGAGCCGGAGGCGGCGCGGACGCTCGTGCGGCTGTGCGGCGCGCTGCCGCTGGCGCTCCGGATCGCCGGGTCGCGGCTGGCCAGGAAGCGGGGCTGGACGCTGGCGCACCTGGTGGGGCGCCTGGCCGACGAGCGGCGCAGGCTGGACGAGCTGAGCGCGGGTGACCTGGCCGTGCGCGGCAGCCTGGCGCTGGGCTATCGCGGCCTGGCCGAGTCCGAGCGGCGGCTGCTGCGTGCCCTGGGCGCGCTGACGGCGCCCGACTTCGCCTCGTGGGTGCTGGGCGAGGATCTGGAGCCGCTGACCGAGGCGGGTTTGCTGCAGTCGCGCGGGCTGGACGAGGCGGGTCAGGAGAGGTACGGCCGGCACGACCTGACCAGGCTGTACGCGGCCGAACGGCTGGCGGAGGAGGAGGGCGGCCCCGCCCAGGTGCTGGCCGGCCGCGCGGCCGAGATCCTCGACAGGACCAGGCGCGCCAGGGTCACCCTGCTGCCCGCCGAGCCCGGCTCGGGCAGGACCTTGGTCCGCACGGCCGAGCAACTCCTGGAGACCGGCAGGCTGCGGCAGGAGGCGCGCTGGCTGAGCGCGGAGCGCCGGTTCCTGTCGGCGACGGTCGGCGACTTCTTCCGGGCGGGGCTGTACGAGGAGGCCTGGCGGCTGGCCTTCTACCTCACGCCGCTGTTCGAGCTCGGCGGGCACCACGACGACTGGCACGCCACCACGGCGACGGGGCTCGACGCGGCCAGGGCGGCGGGCCACCGGCAGGGTGAGGCGCTGCTGCTGCGCGGCCTGGCCGACCTGCACCGGGCCGAGGGCCGTAATGACGCGGCGGCCGCAGCCCTGAGGGCCGCCCAGCCCCTGGTGGCGGGCCTGGAGCAGGCCCGGATCACACTCCGGCTCGGCATGGTGGAGCAGCGCCCGGCCGAGGCCGAGCGGGTGCTGCGTAGGGCGTTGCGGGTCTTCGAGGAGGCGGCGGACCAGCGGGGCCGGGCCGACACCCTGCGGGCCCTCGGCGCGCTGCGCCGGGATCAGCCGCTGCTGGAGGAGAGCCTGGCCGCCTACAGCGAGCTGGGCGATCCGCGCGGCCAGGCCGAGTCGCTCCTCGACCTGGCCAGGCTGCACCTGGAGGCGGGCCGCCTGGCCGAGGCCGACGACTGCGCGCGGCGGCGGATCGCCGTCAACCGGCGGCTCGGCGACCGCCTGCCGGAGGCGGCGGGCCTGCTCGTGCTGGCCAGGATCGCGCGGGCGCAGGGCTCGCCGGAGGGGGTCGTGGAGCCGGCTCGCCAGGCGCTGGAGACGTTCACGGCGTACGGGGACCGCCGTGGCAGGGGTAACGCCCTGATCGTCCTGTCAGCGGCACTCATCGAGCTCAATGAGATGGATGAGGCGGTTGAGATGCTTGCGCGTGCTATGGGAGAGTTTGACGTCCTTGGCGATGAGCAGGGCCGGGCCGAGACCGAGCGCCTCACCCAGGAGGCGCACCGGCGCCGGATATAGCGGACTATGCGGATTCTGAAGGTCGCCCCGCTAGCTTCGAGTCACGAGTTTGAAACCCCGAAAGGTGACCGTAATCATGCGCAAGACGCTCGCGCTGGCTGTGGCCGCCGTCGCGCTCACCGGCTGCGGGATGCTCCCCGGACAGCCAGGCGGCGGCGGTGGCGAGGAGAAGCAGCAGGCCACGGCTCAGCAGCAGCCCACGACCGAGCAGCAGCCCACCCAGGAGCAGAGCGGCCGGCCTCTGGAGCAGAGCGCCGCGCCGCAGGCCGACCAGGTGATCGCCACTCGGGAGACCAAGGTCGCCTCGGGTGCCGCGGGTGCCGGTGGCACCGCCCGTGCCGATGTCACCGTTCTCAAGCGGCAGGGCAAGACCGTCACGCTCAACTGGACCCTCACCGTCGTCGACGGCGAGGTCAACATGCACAACGGCATGGGCAGCGCGACCCTGGACTACTCGGTGTCGGGCGTCTCCCTGATCGACCCTCTCAACGCCAAGCGGTATCGGGTCGCGCGCAACGGCACCGGGTCCGACGCGCAGTGTGTGTGCTCCGACACCCAGGGCGAGTTCCTCAAGAAGGGCCAGACGGTCACTCTCTACGCCCTCTTCGCCGCCCCACCGGCGGACGTGACGAAGGTCAACATCGAGATGCCGATGATCGGCGTGTTCACCGATGTTCCGATCTCTTAGCCTCACCCTCGCCCTGTTGCTGACCTCGCCGCCCACCACCCCGCCGGAGTCCGCCACCGGCGTGGTCGAGGACCTGGTGCTGCCCGTCGAGGACATCATCGGCGCGATCGAGTCGCTCGACGGCACCGAGAGCGAGATCCAGGAGGGCACGCAGGTCACGGTCGCGCTCACCAGTGACGTGCTGTTCGCGCTGGACGAATGGCAGCTGACGGCCAAGGCCAGGCAGCGGCTGGGCGAGGTCGCGGCGAAGGTCGACGCCGAGAGCGCGGGCGGCGTGGTCAAGGTCCAGGGCCACACCGACGACCAGGGCGCCGACGCGTACAACCTGACACTCTCCAGGCGCCGCGCGCAGGCCGTGGAGCAGGCCATGCGCGGCCTGCTCAGCAGCGCGGGCGTGACCCTCCAGGCTCAGGGGTACGGCGAGAGCCGCCCCAAGATGCCCAACGTCGTCGACGGCAAGCCGGTGGCCGAGAACCGGGCGAAGAACCGCCGCGTCGAGATCGTCTACAACGTCAGGCCATGAGCGCGTCACCCAGCGCGGTGCGACCGTAGAGGACCGATCGGCGGCCTGGCCGACCGCCTGCCGCCCAGGGCGCTGCTGGCCGGCTGGGAGGCGGTGCACGCCTGCCTGCTCGCGGTGCTCGCGCTCGGCGTGCTGCCGGTCTGGGGCATGCTGGCGCTGCTTGGGCGGGCGCGGGGACGGCCACCGCGGTGGCGCTGCTCTACCGGCTGGGGCTGCGGACCAGGGAACCCCGCGCGACCGCACGGCGGTCGATCGCCGGGGCGAGGCTGCTCCTCGGCGACCGGAATCTGCGCGGCCTGCTGCTGGTGCAGTGGGCGCCGAACGGGCTCATCGTGGGCGCCGAGGCGCTGTACGTGCCGTACGCGGGCGACTCGGCCGGCCGGTGCTGGTGGCGGTGGCGTCGTTCGGGTTCGCCGGGCACCTGGGCACGCAGGAGCGCTACCTCGCGGCGCTGCCCGAGCGGATGCGCGGGCAGGGGCTCGGGCTGGCGGGCAGCGGGATGCTGACCGGTCAGGCGCTGGCGGCCTCGCTCACCGGCGCGCTCGCGGAGGGCGTGACGGTGATGGTGTCGCCGGTCATTCGCCTGACAGTTCGCCCAGGGTGACGGTGACGGTGTCGGTCTTGCCGTCCGGGCGGACGACCTTGAGCGGGACCGTGTCGCCGGGTCTGTGGGTGGTCAGGGCCTCGGTGAGCTCCGCCATCGTGGAGGTGCTCCGGCCGCCGATCGCGATGATGACGTCCCCCTCGCGGAGCCCGGCGCGGGCGGCGGCGCTGCTCTTCTCCACGACGCCGACGCCCACCCCCGTCGGCTGCCCGTCCGCGCCGATGATCGTGTTGCCCCTGATGCCGAGCGCGGCCCGATGGCTGTTGATCACCTTGCCGTGCTCGATGATCTGGGCGGCGATGTCCAGGGCGATGTTGCTCGGGATGGCGAACCCGATGCCGGGCGCCGCGCCGCCCATGGTGGGGTCGGAGGCGGCCAGGGTCGGAATGCCGATCACCCGCCCGGACAGGTCCACCAGGGCGCCGCCGCTGTTGCCCGGATTGATCGACGCCGACGTCTGGATCGCGCCGGCGATGGTCGCGCCGGTCGAGCCGGGGCTCTCCGGCTCGGTGACCGTACGGCCGAGCGCCGAGACGATGCCCTCGGTCACGCTGCCCGACAGGCCGAGCGGGTTGCCCATCGCGAGCACGAGCTGGCCCACCCTGAGCTTGGCCGAGTCGCCCCACCTGGCCGGTTGCAGGCCCTGCGCGTCGTCCACCTTGATGACCGCGAGGTCGCCGGCGGCGAAGGTCTTGACCAGCCTGGCCTTGCGCGGGCTGCCTCCGGTGGCGAACGTCACGTTCATCACGGTCGCCTCGCCCACCACGTGCGCGTTGGTGATGACGTGCCCCTCGGCGTCGTAGACGACGCCGGAGCCGAGGCCCACCTTGGTGTTGATCTGCACGATCGACGGCAGCACCTCGGCGATGACGCGCTCGTACGCCTCCTCAAGGGCCTGTACGGGAGCGGCGGGGGCCGAGGCCGGAGGCGGGGTGGCCGGGGTGGCCGGGGTGGTCTGTGGGGGGACGACCGGCGCGCCCGCCGTTCCGCACGCGGTCAGCAGGACCGCGGCGGCCAGCCCTCCGGCGACCTTCCCCATGGAGGGCTTTGTGCCCAGCTCAGCGGGAAAGATACGCCTCGCGGACCCGGCGTCTGCTCAGCTTGCCGGTGGGGGTGCGGGGCAGGACGTCGCGGTACTCGATGACGCGCGGGTGCTTGAGCCTGGCCAGCCGGGGCTCGCAGTGCCGCAGCAGTTCGGCGGTGAGATCCGCGCCCACGGGGACGTCGGTGACCGGCTGGACCAGCGCCACGACCGTGTGGCCCCACTCGGGGTCCGGCACGCCGATCACCGCCACGTCGGCCACGGACGGGTGCTCCAGCAGCGCCGCCTCGATCTCAGCAGGGTAGATGTTGACGCCGCCGGAGATGATCAGGTCGGTCCTGCGGTCCAGCAGGAACAGGTAGCCGTCCGCGTCCAGATAGCCGATGTCGCCCGGCGTGTAGTCGCGCCCGCGCATGGTCTCGGCCGTCTTGGCCGGGTCGCCGTGATACTCGAACCGGTTGATCCCGCCGATGTAGACCAATCCGGGCTGCCCCGGAGGCACCGGCTCGCCGTCCTCGCCGATGACGCTGAACTCCATCCCGCCCAGCGCCCTGCCCACCGTGCCCGGCCTGGCCAGCCACTCCTCGGAGGAGACCATGGTGGCCACCGCCGCCTCGGTGGAGCCGTAGTACTCCCACAGCACCGGGCCCAGCCAGTCGATCATCGCCTGCTTGGTCGCGGGCGGGCAGGGGGCCGCGCCATGGTAGAGGTGGGTGAGCGAGGACAGGTCGTACGACTTCCGATCCGGTACGGCCAGCAGCCGGTGGAACATCGTGGGCACCATGAACGCGTTCGTCACCCTGTGCCGCTCGATCAGCCGCAGTGTCTCGGCCGCGTCGAACCGCTCCGGCGCCACGATCGAGTGCCCGAACTGCAGTGCCATCATCGCCTGGCCGTACGGCGCGGAATGGTAGAGCTGCGAGCACACCAGGTGCACGCCGTCGGGCGGCAGGCCGAAGTGCGTCCAGCTCTTGCGCATGAGGATCGGGTGGAGCTCCTCGGGGGTGAGGTCGAGCAGCCGCCTGCGCACTCCCTTGGGGCGGCCCGTGGTGCCGGAGGTGTAGAGCATCATGGACCCGGCCCGCCGGTGCTCGGGGGCGGCGTCCGGCTGGCCCGCCGTGAGGTCGGCGACCGTGAGGTGCTTCGGCGAGACCACGGTCCCGGCGCCGCAGTCGGCGACGATGTACGCGATCTCCTCGTCGGTGAAATGCCAGTTGACCGGCACCAGGTAGGCGCCGATCTGGTAGGTGGCGAGCATCATGGTCAGCGCGTCGAGCCCGTTCTTGAGCACGGTCACCACCGTGTCGCCCTGGCCGGTTCCGCGTGCCAGCAGGCCGTTCGAGGCCCTGTTCACCTGGGTGAGCAGGTCTCCGTAGGTGGTGGTGTCAGCGCCGAGCAGGGCGGCACGTTCCGGGTCGTCGGCCGCGATCTCATAGAAGCCCCTCATGACCGTGACATTACAGAATTAAGTTCTGCAGGGGGAATAGCAGAAATATCCCTTCCTTGGGTGACGTAGCCTCATCCCATGGCGGACGTCGGCGACCAGGACCACACGAACGATGCTCCCACCGCTCCCTTCCGTAAGATCGTTTTGCCGCCGACGGACAAAACGGTCAGCTTCCCCAGGGCGCAGTCCGGAGCCGCATCCCACCCCACACCTTCCACCCCGGACACCGACCCGCCGCCCGAGGGCGCGGACCCGCCCGCGAAGGGCGCCGAGCAGCGGCCCACATCCCCGTCCAAGGGCACCGGGAAACGACCGGCGTCTTCGTCCAAGGGTGCCGGGAAACGGCCTGCATCGTCGTCCGGGGATTCCGGGCAGGGGTCTGCGTCTCCGTCCAAGGGTGCTGGGAAACGGCCTGCATCGTCGTCCGGGGATTCCGGGCAGGGGTCTGCGTCTCCGTCCAAGGATGCTGGGAAGCGGCCGGTCTCTCCGTCCCCGGATGCAGAGCGGGGGCCGGTGCCGCCGTCCTCGGGGGCGGAGTCCTTGGCCTCCAAACTCGGGCGGCAGGCGGCACCCACGTCCCCGGATTCCGGGCAGCGGCCGGTGTCGCCGTCTTCTGGGTCCGGGGCGCAGTCCACGTCTCCGGCGGCCGGGCCGCCGTCTGGGTCTCCGGGGGCAGGGCCCCGGTCCGTGCCCCCAGGGGCGGGGCCGCGGTCGGTGTCACCGCCCCCAGGTCTCGCGCAGCAGGGTCCCGGCCCCTCCTGGTCCGGCTCTTCGGGGCTGGGGCCGGTCCCTCCGCATGCTGGGCTTTCGGGACCCGGGCCTGTGGGTTCGGGGGCTCCGGGGTCTGGGTCCGGCTCTATGGGTCCTGGGCCTATGGGGTCCGGGGCTTTCGGGCCCGAGGGGCAGCCGGGGCGGGCGTTTCCGGGGCCGGGGGCGCCCATGCTGCCGCCGTTCCCGCCGCCTCCGCCGCCGCCGAAGGGCGGGTTGCTCAGCCGGATCGGCGACATCCCCATCAAGGTCGTCTACCTGCTGGGAGCCATCCTGGCGACCGTTCTGGCCGTGCTGCTGGTGTTCGTGATCTTCCCGGGTGACGTGACCGACCAGCCGGCGAGCGAGCCGGTGGTGCCGGTTCAGCCGGTGCCCTCGCCGTCGGCCTCCACGGCGTCCGTACCGCCGAGCGGGGGTGCGGCGGCGACGGTGCCGGAGCCGCCGGAGAAGCGGGCGTTCGCCAAGCTGCCGGGGAAGGCCAGCGCCGTGTCCGGCACGATCGCCGACAAGACCAGCGGCATCGGCTATCCCCGGCTCGGCAAGCCGTGGTCGGCCCGGTCGTTCCCGCCGTTCGCGGTCGCGCAGCGTGTCGGCAAGGTGGCGGTGCCGCAGACGGTGATCGCCTCGGCCATGCTGCCCGGCGACGCCGGGACCAAGCCGTCGACGGACGCCGACTACCGCGAGCTCGCCGTACAAGCCGCTCGTTGGACGCTGCGCACGCAGTATCCCGAGGGCGCCACGCTGGCCTGGACCGGCTCCCAGAAGACGCCCGCGGGCAAGGGGTGGACGCTCGGTTTCGAGGTCACCTACACGCATGCGGGCAAGCAGCAGGAGGGCCGGGCCGTGGTGTCGGTGCTGGAGGTCGGCAAGACCAAGCCCGCGATGCTGATGGCGTCCATCCCGGCGACCGGCAAGGCCTACTGGGCGGATCTGAACACCTTGGTGACGAAAGTCCGTCCCCTCTAGGCCAGAAGCATCCTCTAGAATATGGTTCTGGCTACTACGGGACCTGCCTGGAGGATGAGCACATGGCGATCGGTTTGAGCGAGGAGCACGAGGCGCTCCGCGAGTCCGTGAGTGGCTGGGCCGACCGGAACATCCCGGCCGAGCTGCTGCGCTCCGCGACCGACGAGCGGCCCGCGTTCTGGACCGGACTCGCCGAGCAGGGACTGCTCGGCCTGCACCTGCCCGAGGACGCCGGCGGCTCCGGCTACGGGCTGCTGGAAGCCGCGGTGGCCATCGAGGCGCTGGCCGAGCGGGTGGCCCCCGGTCCGTACGTGCCGACCGTGCTGGCCAGCGCGGTCATCCACGCCTCCAAGCACCACGAACTCCTGCCCGGCCTGGCCGACGGCAGCCGCACCGGCGCGCTGGCCCTCACCGGCGCCCTGACCGGCACCCGCGCGAGCGACGGCTCCCTGGTCGTCACCGGCACCGCCGAGCCCGTGCTGGGCGGCTCGGCGGCCGATGTGCTGGTGCTGCCCGTCGTCACCGCCGACGGCGAGGAGTGGATCGCCCTCGACGCCCTCGACACCACTGGCGTCACCGTCACCCCTGTCAGGTCGCTGGACCTCACCAGGTCCGTGGCCAAGGTGGAGGTCGTGGACGTGACCGTGCCCGCCGAGCGCGTGCTGGACGGCGTCGCGGACTCCGACGTGCGCAACCTCGCCGCCATCCTGCTCGGCGCGGAGGCGGCCGGCGTCGCCTCCTGGTGCGTCACCGCCGCCTCCGAGTACGCCAAGGTACGGGTCCAGTTCGGCCGTCCGATCGGCCAGTTCCAGGGCATCAAGCACAAGCTGTCGCGCATGCTCGTCGCGCTGGAGCAGGCCCGCGCCACCGTCTGGGACGCCACCCGCGCCGGCGGCCGTGAGCTGGACTACGCCGCCGCGATCGCCGGGGTGATGGCCCCGGACGCCGCCGTGCAGTGTGCCAAGGACGCGATCCAGACCTTCGGCGGCATCGGCTACACCTTCGAGCACGACGCCCACCTCTACTACCGCCGCGCGCTCACCCTGCGCGCGCTGCTCGGCTCCTCCGCCGAGTGGGCCGCTCGCGTCACCGACCTCGCCCTGCAGGGGGTCGGCCGGGAGATGGAGATCGACCTGCCCGAGGACGCCGAGCCGGTGCGTGAGGCGCTGCGCGCGGAGATCGCCGAGATCGCCGCGCTGGAGGGCAAGGAGCAGAAGCGGGCCCTGGCCGATCGCGGCTTCGTCATGCCCCACCTGCCCAGGCCGTGGGGCCGTGGGGCCACGCCGCTGGAGCAGGTGCTGATCGCGCAGGAGCTCAAGGCGGCCAAGGTGCGGCTGCCGCAGATGATCATCGGCGCCTGGGTGGTGCCGTCCATCGCCGCCTACGGCACGCAGGAGCAGCAGGAACGCTTCCTGCCCAAGACCCTCAGCGGCGAGATGATCTGGTGCCAGCTCTTCTCCGAGCCCGGCGCCGGCTCCGACCTGGCGGCGCTGCAGATGAAGGCGGAGCGGGTCGAGGGCGGCTGGAGGCTGAACGGCCAGAAGATCTGGACCTCCGTCGCGCACGTCGCCGAATGGGGCATCTGCATCGCCCGCAACTCCTCCGAGGGCTCCAAGCACGAGGGCATCACGTACTTCCTCGTCGACATGAAGGCTCCGGGCGTCACCGTCAGGCCGCTGACCGAGATGACCGGCGAGAACCTGTTCAACGAGGTCTTCCTCGACGACGTGTTCGTGCCCGACGACCTGGTCGTGGGGGAGGTCGGCGCGGGCTGGAAGGTGGCGCGCAACACGCTGTCCAACGAGCGCGTCTCGCTCTCGTCCGGCTCGGGCGGCACCGGTTCCTCGGTCCCCGACCTGCTCGGGCTCGTCGGCCGGCTCGGCCGCGAGCTCACGCCCGTCGAGGCGCACGAGGTCGCGGGGGTCATCTGCGAGGGCCACTCGATCAGCGCCCTGTCGCTGCGGGTGACGCTCAAGCAGCTCGCCGGCGCCGAGCCGGGCGCCGACGCGTCGGTACGCAAGCTGCTGTCGACCTCGCACGCCCAGCACGTCTCCGAGGCCGCGGTGAGCCTGCTCGGCACGGCCGCCGTGACGGCCGCCGACATGAAGCTCGGCGACCCGGGCTACTGGAACAGGGCGGTGCTCGCGACCCGCGCGATGACGATCTACGGCGGCACCACCGAGGTGCAGCTCAACATCATCGCCGAACGCATGCTCGGCCTCCCCCGGGACCCTGAGCCCGGGAAGTGACATCGGGGTAGCGCCCGGTTCGCGGCCTGGGGCCGGGTGAGCTCACCGGGGCCGGGGGAGTAACACCTGCCGGGCGAGGGCCGCTACCCTCCCTGTTTCCGGGGAGCTCCGGGACAGGGACGGGTGGTGGCTGCGGTGGGCGGTGAGCGGGTGTGGCGGCCGGCTCCCGCGCTCCTGGGGCTGGGGCTGGCCGTGCTGGCGCTCGGGCCCGCCCTGGGGTGGGGGTTCGTGCTCCGGTACGACCTCCTCTTCGTGCCGGATCCGCCGTTGCTGCCCGACACCGGGGGGTTTCCCCGCGCCGTGCCCAGCGACTTCGTGGTGGCGCTGCTGTCTCGGGTGTTGCCGGTGGAGGTCGTACAGAAGGCGTTCCTGGTCGGGATCTTCGTGCTCGCGGCGAGCGGCGCGGCGGCGCTGGTGCCGCCGGAGCGCAGGCTCGCCAGGCTGGTCGCGGCCGCCTTCTACGCCTGGAACATCTACCTGGCCCAGCGGCTCATGCTCGGGCAGTGGGCGTTGCTGCTCGGCGTGGCGGGGTTGCCGTGGGCGGTGCGCGCGACGGCCCTGCCCCGACCCCTGCCCTGGCCCCGGCTCGCGCTGGCGTTGCTGCCGGCGGCGATCGGCGGGTTCCAGGCGATGCTGGTCTCGGCGCTCACCCTGCTGCCGATCGCCTTCGCCCGGAGCGCCCCATGGCCCGCCCTGGGCGCACGGACTTCCCCCCGGTCGTCGCGCCGCAGGGTGGCTGTGGTGGTGGGGGTTCTGGGGGTGTTCAGCCTGCCGTGGCTGGTTCCCGCGCTGGCCTCCGGTGCGGTGACGGATCCGGCGGGGGTGGACGCGTTCGCGGCTCGGGCCGACGGGCCGTTCGGGGTGCTGGGGAGCCTGCTGTCGCTCGGCGGGATCTGGAGCGCCGAGGCGGGCCTGCCGGGGCAGGGGACGTGGTGGGCGGCGAGCGTGCGGCTGCTGGTCGTCGTGGTGGGGATCGTCGGGTACGCGCGGTTGCGCGCCGCCGAGGAGCGGCCTGACTGGTGGGGCGGGCTGGCGGTGGCGGCGGTGGCGGGGTTCTGTGTGGCCGGGTTCGGCGCGTTCGCGCCGGGGCCGCTCAAGTGGCTGATCGGGCTGTGGCCGGGCTTCGGGCCGCTGCGGGACGGGCAGGTCTACCTCGCGCCGCTGGTGCTGGTGACCGCCGTGGGGCTGGCGTCGGTGCTGCGGTCGGGGGTGCCGGCGGTGGTCGGGGTGCTGGCGCCGGTGCTGGTGCTGCCCACGTTCGCCCTCGGCGGCTTCGGCGGGCTGGCGGCGGTGGAGTACCCACGCGAGTGGCGGGAGGTGCAGCGGATCGTCAACGCCGACCCCGCGCCCGGCGCGCTGCTGTCGCTGCCCTGGGGGGCGCACCGGGCCTTCGCCTGGAACGGCGGCCGGGTGGTGCTCGACCCGGCCACCAAGCTCTTCGACCGCCGGGTGATCTGGGACGACACGCTGCTCGTCGGGCTGCCGGACGGCGGGCGGTTGCGGGTGCGCGGCGAGGATCCGCTGAACCGCCGCGCGGGCGAGCTGCTGGGCGCCCCCGACTTCGCCGCCCGACTCGGGGTCAGGTACGTTCTCACCGTCGGCACTGAGAACGGGTTCCCGTCTGGGCTCACCGGCTGGACCACTGTCTTCGAGGGCGCTGACCTGGTCCTGCTAAGGCGCTGACCGGCCCTTTCGTTCCTTACCAGAGGGTAACTTATATCATCACGGTTTGACCAAACCCTGGATTCAAGCCGGAACACGTTCTAGTCTCGGCTAACTGCACTGCGTACCGATGTGAAGGGAGTGGCTCTGTGGTTCGAATCCTCGCGGCCTTGGGCATCGGGGCTCTGCTGGCGGTCGGAGCCTCTGTAGCGGTGGTCAACGTCGCATCGCCCGTGCCGACTCCGGCGAACCAGCCGCTCTACAACTACGGCACCAGGTAACTCTGCCCGTTCCACGAGGCCATGCCGATTGAGCTCAGGGCGTGGCCTCGCCATGCCCGCATGCTCGCTGTGACTCGCTGTGAGGAGTGATGGTGGTCTTTGCCGGTGAGCATGCGGACACCGCACGACCGGCCGCCCCGGACGACGATCGGCCGCTCGCGGGGGTGCGGGTCGCCATGCTCAACTTCCGCGAACCGCAGCAGACGACGGCGGGCGGCGCGGAGGAGTACGCCTGGCAGGTCAGCCGCTACCTGCTGTCCCAGGGGGCCTCGGTCGTGTTCGTGACCGGCCGGCAGCGGGGACAGCGCCGCGCGGAGGTCCGCGAGGGCATCGGGCTGCGCAGGATGGGCAACCCCTTCCTGGTCTACCTGCTGGTGCCGCTCTGGCTGCTGTTCCACCGGCGGCGCTTCGACGCCGTGATCGACACGATGAACGGCATCCCGTTCTTCTCCCCCGTGGTGGTGAGCCGCCGCACCCAGGTGCTCTGCCTGGTCCACCACGTGCACGACCGGCAGTTCGACGCTTTCCTGCCGAGGTGGCTGGCCGTGCTCGGCTGCTTCGTCGAGGGTCCTGTCGCCCGCCTGCTCTACCGCCGCTGCGTGACGATCACCGTCTCGGAGTCGTCCAGGCAGGAGCTGCTCCGCAAGCTGCGCTGGCTCGGCCCGATCACCATCGTGCCCAACGGGTGCGTGGTGCCCGAGCGGGTGCCGCCGGCGGAGGTGCGCGGCGATCCGGTGATCGTGTACGCGGGGCGGCTGGTCGGGCACAAGCGCATCGAGCAGGTCGTGGACCTGGCCGGTGAGCTCGGGGTGTCGGTGCACATCGTCGGGCGCGGGCCGGAGCGTGAGCGGCTGGCCAGGCGGGTCGAGCGCGGCGGGCTCGGCGACCGGGTCCGGCTGCACGGGTTCGTCCCCGAGGAGCGCAAGGTCGCGCTGCTCGGCGCGGCCCGGCTCAACGTGACGGCGTCGGAGTTCGAGGGCTGGGGGCTGACCGTGATGGAGGCGGCCGCGCTCGGCGTGCCCACGGTGGCCTACGACGTGGCGGGGCTGCGTGACTCGGTCCGTGACGGCGTCACCGGGTGGCTGGTGCGGGACGGGGAGCAGCTGGCCGACGTGGTCGGCCGCGCGCTGGCCGAGCTGGAGTCGCCGCGCCGCCGCGAGGAGGTGGCCGAGGCCTGCCGCGCGTGGGCGCGGGAATTTACCTGGGCCCGAACTGGGGCTAACATATCCGAACTTATCGTGACGAAACTCCAAGACGGTGGCGGAGCCTCCAAGTGACCGATGCCTCGCCCAAGGAGTTTGCGGTCGAGAGCTTCGAGACACGGATCAGGCACCGGCTGCGGCTGCTCGCGGCCTGCCTCCTGCTCGGCGCCATCGCGTTCAACACCTCGACCGAGAAGATCATCCCCGAGACGAAGCTCGACATGGCGGTCAACCCGCTCGGCTTCCTCGGCAGGGCGTTGCACCTGTGGGACGGCGCCTACTTCGGCCACCTGCAGAACCAGGCCTACGGCTACCTCTTCCCGATGGGCCCCTTCTACGCCATCGGCCTCAACCTGGGCATGGAGTCCTGGACGGTCCAGCGGCTGTGGATGTCGCTGGTGCTCTGCACGGCCTTCCTGGGCGTGGTCCAGCTGGCCCGCGCGCTCGGCATCGGTCGCCCGCGCGCCTGGATCATCGCCGGCTTCGTGTACGCGCTCGCGCCGCACGCGCAGGCCCTGATCGGCATCAACTCCTCGGAGTTCCTGCCCAGCGCGGTGCTGCCGTGGATGGTGCTGCCGCTGGTGAAGGGCGCCAACCGCGAACTGTCGCCCCGGCGGGCCGCCGCCCTGTCCGCGCTCGCCTACCTCTGCTGCGGCGGGGTCAACGCCGTCGCGGTGCTCGCCGTCCTCGTCGTCCCCCTGCTGTACCTGCTGACCAGGCGAGGCGGGCCGGTCAAACGCCGGCTCATCATGTGGTGGCTGCCGCTCGTCGCCGTCGCGTCACTGTGGTGGGCGGTCCCGCTGCTGACCATGGGCCGCTACATCTTCTCCTTCCTGCCCTACATCGAGACGGCCGGCGCGACCACCAGCATCACCTCCCTGGTCAACGCGCTGCGCGGCACGTCGAGCTGGCTCAGCTTCCTGACCGTCGACGGGCAGATCTGGCTGCCGGACGCCCACCAGCAGTCCACGGCGCCCTGGCTGATCGTGGTCACCGCGGCCGTCGCCGCCCTCGGCTGTGCCGGGCTGGCCTACCGTGCCATGCCGGAGCGATCGTTCCTGCTGATCAGCCTGCTCTTGGGTGTCATCGTCATCACCACCGGCCACCCCGGCACGCCGCACGCGCAGCTCATGGTCGACCTGCTGGACGGCCCCTTGTCGGCCTTCCGCAACCTGCACAAGTTCGACGCGCTGATCCGGCTGCCCGTGGCGCTCGGCGTCGCGGGCGCACTGACCCTGGTACGGCTCACCTGGCGGCGGCACCTGACCGTCGCCGCGGCCGGGCTGGTGGCGCTGTCGAGCCTGCCCGTCCTGTACGCGGGCCTCGCGCCGACCGGCGGGTTCACCACGATCCCCGACTACTGGAAGCAGGCCATCACCTGGCTCGGACGCAACGCGGGAGACGGCATGGTGCTGGCGGTGCCCGGCGCCAAGCGCGGCGAGTATCTGTGGGGCCGCCCGCTGGACGAGCCGCTGCAGCCGCTGTCGCGGGCGCGCTGGGCCACCCACACCATCGTGCCCTGGGGGTCGGCGGGCGGGTCGCGGCTGATGGCGGCCATCGACGAGCGCCTGTCGGCCGGCGAAGGCTCGGCGGGGCTCGCGGCCACGCTGCGCCGCATCGGGGTGACGTACCTGGTGGTCCGGAACGATCTGGACCGGGCGACCATCGGCACGGCCTGGCCGGTCCGCGTGCACCAGGCGTTGCAGGACTCGCCGGGCATCTCGCGGGTGACCCAGTTCGGGCCGGGTGTGGGGGTCGGGCAGCATGGCAGGGCAGCCGCCTGGGTGGACCAGCCCTATCCCGCGGTCGAGGTCTATCAGGTGGCGGGGGCCGCGCCGCTGGTCGGCACCGTCGACGCCGACCGGCCGCTGCGGGTGGGCGGTGCTCCCGAGGCCGTGCTCGACCTGGCCGAGCAGGGCCTGCTGGACGACGACCGGCCGGTGCTGCTCAACGACGACGACGGCGCCGTCGAGGTGCCCGCCGAGGACACCGTGCTGACCGACACGCTGCGTCGCAGGGAGGTGGCCTTCGCCGACCTGCGGCGCGCCGCCAGCGCCACGCTCACCGCCGGCGAGCCGTTCAAGGGCGCCTCGCCGGCGAACGACCTGCTCGACCCCGGCTGGGAGAGATACCTGTCCACGGCGAGCTACACCGGGATCGCCGGAGTGACGGCGTCCTCCTCCGAAGCGGACGTCACCGCCTCCGCCGGCGCCAGGGAGCCCGGCCACCAGCCGTTCGCCGCGCTCGACGGCGATCCGCGCACCAGCTGGCGCTCCACCGGCTGGCACGGCGCGGCCGGGGAATGGCTGGAGGTCGCCTTCACCGCGCCCATCCGGCCGGCCACGGTCAAGGTCTCCTTCGAGACCGCGCCGATCGGCCCGCCGCCCACCGAGGTGGTGGTGGAGACCGACGCGGGCTCGCTGCGCCAGAGCGTGCGGGCGGGCGCGGAGCCGCAGGAGCTCGTGGTGCCCGAGGGCTCGACCTCCAGGCTGCGGGTGAAGGTCGTCGGGACCGCCTACCGGCCGGCCAGCGACCTCGGCAGCCGGGTCGGGATCAGCGAGCTGGCCGTCCCCGGCGTCACCCCCGGCCGCTCGATCGCCGTACCCGACCCTGCCGGCACGGCCGGCGGGACGGCCGAGCCCGCGACCGTCACGCTCAGCAGGACCGGGGACGTGCCCGGATGCGTCCGAGGCTCGCTCACCTGGAGCTGCTCGCAGGGCCACGAGGTCCTCGGCGACGACGGCCACGGTTTCGACCGCACCTTCACCACCAGGAAGGACGGCGACTACGCCGTCTCCGGCCGGGCGGTGCTGACCGAGCGTGCCGCCATCGAGCGGCTCAGCACGCTGCCGGGCGAGCCGCTGAGCGTCACGGCGTCCTCGACGGCGGTCGCGCACGGCGCGGCGGGCGGCCGGTGGGCGTTCGACGGCGACGCGCAGACCGCCTGGTTCGCCGACCCGCTGGACCCCCGGCCCACGCTGACGGTGCGGCTCGAACGCCGGATCCAGCTGTCCCAGCTGCGGATCATCACCCCCGACTCCTATCTCGGCGCGCCGCCCATCCGGGTGACGATCCGGGCCGAGGGCGGGGTCAGGCAGAGCTGGGTCGGCCAGGAGGGGCTCATCAGGTTCCCCGCCATGGCGGCCGAGAAGATCGAGCTGGAGTTCGGCGTCTCGGGCGGCCGGCCCATCGAGATCAGCGACATCGCGATCCCGAAGGTGAGCCGGCTCAGCGCCCTGCACGGCTTCCCGCTCAGGCTGCCCTGCGGGTTCGGCCCGACGTTCGAGGTCGGTGGCGAGACGGTCAATACGAAGATCACCGACGGCACGCTGAACGACATGGTCACCGGCAGGCCGGTGACGTTCGAGACCTGCGAGCGGCTCACCATGGAGGCCGGCCGGACCCGGCTGTCGGTGCGGCCCGGCGACTCGTACCGGGTCGAGTCCGCGATCGTCCGCCCCGCCCGGGCCACCGCTCCCACGCCCGCGCCCGCCACGATGAGCGCGGTGCCCGTGGACGCGTGGGGGCCGGGCGAGCGGGTGGTCAAGGTCAACGTCACCGGCGACTCCTACCTGGTCGTCAACGAGAACTTCAACACGGGCTGGCGGGCCACGCTCGGCGCCGCCGAGCTCAGGCCGGTCCGGCTGGACGGCTGGCGGCAGGCCTGGTTCGTACCCGCCTACACCTCCGGCACCGTGACCCTCACCTACGTGCCCGACGCCCCCTACCGGGCCAGCCTCGCGGCGGGCGGCGCGCTGGCGCTGCTCGTCGTCCTGCTGGCGCTCGTCAAGGAGCGATGGCCGCTCCCGCGACTGGCGCCTGCCCGGCCCGTCCGGCTGCGCGCGGGCTTCGTCATGCCCTTCACCGCCGTGCTCGGCTTCTGGGTCGGCGGGGTGGTCGGCGTGGCCGTCGTCGGCGCCACGTACCTACTGGGAGCCTGGCTGCGTCCGCTGCGTGAGGCCGATCATCTGCGGGCGGGGCCGCGCGGGCGGCTGCTGCGGCTGCTGACCGGGCCGTACGCCGGGATCTGCCTCTACCTGATCGCCGCGGCCTGGCTGGCCGTGGGCGTCGGCGGGCTGTGGTCGCAGGTCCTCTGCCTGCCCCTGCTGGCGCAGCTGTCCGTCGAGGTGGCCGCCGGGCGGCGACCGGCCGCGCGGCTCAGGCCGGCCGAACCCGTCGCCGAGGGCGACCCGAGCATGACGGGCGCGCGATGACCCGGACGAACGAAGAGATCGTGATCACGGTCCCGGCGCCGCTGGCGAACGCCGCCCGTGCGCTGCGGCGGCACGGTGTCCTGCTGGCCGCGCTCGCGATCGTCGCCGCGGCCATGGCGTGGAAGACGGCCGTCGTCCAGCATGCCTACTTCAAGGAGGACGACTTCGAGTTCGTGGCCAGGGCCATGGAGAGCGAGCTCTCCCTGGACTACCTGACCCGCGTCCACTTCGGCCAGTTCATGCCGGGCGGCTTCCTGCTGGCCTGGCTCTCGGCCAGGGTGGAGCCGTACGGATGGGGGGTCGCGGCGGGCGGCGTGCTGATCGTGCACGCGCTGGCGGCGCTGGCCGTCTACCGCATGCTGCGCGTCGTGTTCGGCAACCGGCCGGCGATCCTCGCGCCGCTCCTGGTCTTCCTGATCGCGCCGATCACCGTTCCCGCGCTGGCCTGGTGGGCGGCGGCGCTCAACACGGTCATCCTGCAGCTCGCCCTGCCGATGGCGGTGGCCTCCCACTGGCATCACCTGCGCTCGGGCCGGATGCGGCACGCCGTGGCGGCGGCGCTGTGGGTGCTGGTCGGGCTGCTCGGGTTCGTCAAGGGCTTCGCCGTGCCGCTGGTGCTGTTCGCGCTGACGGCGATCTACTTCGGCGGGCTCAGGAGCGCGCTGCGCCGCCACTGGCCCGCCTGGCTGATGCAGGCGGGCGTGCTGGCCGGGTTCGGCGCGATCTACGTGCAGCGGTCGCTGTCGGCTCCCGGCACCGGCGGCCTGCCGAGCTTCGAGCAGGCCACCGGCTTCCTGTGGGAGCTGCTCGGCAGGACCTTCGCCACCACCGTGCTGGGCGGGCCGTGGACGTGGTTCGCGGCCAACGACTGGGGCGTCGCCTCGCCGCCGACGGCCGCGGTGATCGGCTCGCTGGTCGTTCTCGTGGCCCTGGTGGCGGTGACCGGCCACTACCGCAGACGGGCCCTGCTCGCCTGGGCGACGCTCCTCGGCTACGTCGTGATCGCCGACGCGCTGCCCGTCCTGCTGGGCCGGGTCCACCTGCTCGGCTCCTTCGCCGGCACCGACACCCGCTACGTCGCCGACGCGGCGCCGCTGATCGCCCTGGTCGTCGGGCTCGTCCTGCTGCCGTACCAGGGCGAGGCGGACCCGTACAGCAGAGCGCTGCCCGCCAGGGAGCGGATCACCGGGGCGTGCGGCGTGGTGCTCGGGGTGTTCGCGGGCGCTTCGCTGGTCTCGGTGACGATCTTCGGCGGCTACCTGGGCGCGGACCGGCGGCACGGCTACATCGAGACGGCCCGCGCGGAGCTGGCGAAGGCGCCCGCGGACGTGGTCGTCTACGACCGGGTCGTGCCCGCCGACGTGATGCCCGGCAGCTACCGGAGCTACAGCCTCACCTCCCGGGTCCTGGGCGCGATGGCCTCGCCCCGGCTGCGGGCCAGGATGCAGGCGCCACCCGCGGCGCTGGACGGCATGGTCTTCGACGACCGGGGCCGGCTGGTGCCGGTGGAGGTCGCCGGGGTGCCGCTGGTGCCGCGGACGCTGGACCGGTGCTGGCCCGTGACCGGCGGGACCGTACAGGTGCCGCTGGACAACAGCGCCCGCCGCCCGGCGGGGACGCTGGTGCGCCTGGACTACTCGGCGAAGGCGGACACCAGGGTCACCCTCTGGATGGCCGACCGGCCCACCGACGTGGAGCTGCGGACCGGCGTGGGCAAGATCTTCCTGCTCGCGGTGCCGGGAGCCGACCGGATCACGGTGCCCGACGTGCCGCCGGGCGTGTGCGTCGGCACGGTGACCCCGGGGCAGGCGGTGCCCCGGCCGTGACCAGAAACGCCGTGAAAAAGCACCTGCCCCTGCTCCTGGCCGCCGTGGGAGCCTTCCTGATCACCCTCGTCCCGCTGCTGCGCCTGCATGTGTACGACCAGGTGCTCAAGGCGCCGCTGGAGCAGCAGAGCGTGACCAGATCGACGGCGGAGTCCGCGACCTACCTCGATCCGTCCACCATGAAGATGGTGGCAGGCCCGCTGGTCCAGACCCGGTGGCTGATCGGCGACGTGCTGGCGGGCACCGCCGAGCGGGCGGTGTGGGGCGAGTCCGTCTCCCTGACCACGGCCGAGGACCAGCGGCTGGACTACCACGAGCGGCGGCTGGCCTTCGACCGCCGCAGCGGCGCCATCGTCAACTGCTGCGGCGAGTACCTGGACGAGGACACCCGCGTCAAGCAGACCGGGCAGGCCTTCCGCTGGCCGTTCCAGGCCGAGCGGCGCGACTACCAGCTGTTCGACCTGCGCCTGCGCAGGCCGGTGAGCGTCACGTTCGACGGCGTCGAGATGGTCGGCGAGGTCGAGACCTACCGCTACGTGCAGCGCACGCCACGGCAGCTCGTGCCCGGACACGAGGCGCCGTTGCCGCGCGGCCTGCTCGGCCTCAAGGGCAAGGGCTACGTGGGCGTGGCCCGGTACGCCGAGATCCGGCGCACGTTCTGGGTCGAACCGGTCAGCGGTCAGCCCATCAGGACCGAGGACCAGGTGACCGAGACGCTCAGCACGGCCGACGGGAGCGCCCGCCTGACCGGCCTGAACGCGGTCTTCCGCACGTCGGCGGGCGATGTCCTGACCGCGCTGGACACCGCGGCCTTCTACCGGCGCTGGATCCTGCTGGTGGACACGGTGGCGCCGGTGGGCGGCGGGCTGGTCGGCGGCGGCTGCGTGGTCGCCGCGATCTGGCTCGCGCGCCGGCGCTCACCTGCGGCGCAGGACCAGGAGCAGGTTCCAGGTGACCAGCTCGCGGAGGCCAGGTAGATGGACGACATGGCGGGCCCAGCGAGGATGGTAGCGGGGGACCGCGTCCAGGATCCGCACGTCCGGGTGGCGGCGCGCCCAGGCCAGCGGCTCGGCGACGCCGACGGCGTACATGCTCTCGCCGTAGACGTTCTTGGGCGGCCTGCCGTGCGTGCGCTCGTAGCGCCGGGCCGCCCGGTGGCCGCCCAGGTAGTGCCAGGGGGAGGTCTCGTGGCCGCCCCACGGCCCCAGCCAGATCGTGTACGACAGGTAGACGACCCCGCCCGGCCGGGTGACCCGGACCATCTCGTCCGCCATCCGCAGCGGATCCGGCACATGCTCCAGCACGTTGGACGAGAAGCACACGTCGACCGAGCCCGTGGCGAGCGGCAGGTCCAGCGCGCTGCCCAGCAGGGCGTCACGGGGCGGCTCGCCGTCGCGCAGCCGCATCTCCCCGGCGTCGCAGTCCACGCACACGGTCCGCGCGCCCGCCGCCCGCAGGGCGTCGGCGAAGTAACCGGGGCCGCCCCCGACGTCGACGACGGTGGCGCCCGCCAGCCCGGTGTACGTCGCCAGCTGCGCGACCGTGTCCGCGGCCAGCGTGCCGTAGAAGAAGTCGGGGTCGCTCTGCTCCAGACGGAACGCGCGCAGCAGCCGGACAGATCTCTTCAGATCCGCCCGGAACGGTTCAGGGGTGTCCACGGCGCGGAGCTTACCGAAGGGCGAGGAGATGGCTGAGCCAGTGCAGATCAGGCTGCCCGCGCTGGGCAAGGGCCCGGTGACGGGCGTCGGCCTGCTGATCGTCCTGGTCTCGCTGGCCTTCAAGGCCAGTGTGCTCAGCAAGGCCTACTTCGTCGAGGACGACTTCCTGTTCGTGGCGGGCGCGAGCGAGAGCGGCTTCACCTGGGACTACCTGACCAGGGTGCACAAGGGTCACCTCATGCCCGGCGCGCTCGCCCTGGTGTGGGTGCTCACCACGATCGCGCCGTACAGCTGGGCGCTGGTCTCGGCGGTGACGATCGCGCTGCAGGCGGCGGCCTCGATCGTGTTCCTGGTGCTGCTGCGCCGCCTGTTCGGCGACCGGTTCGGGGTGCTCGCCGTGCTGGCCGTCTACGTCTTCGCGCCGCTCACCGTGCCCGCGATGAGCTGGTGGTCGGCCGCGCTCAACGCGGTGCCGCTCCAGCTCGCGCTGGTCGCGGCCCTGGCGGCGCACATCAGGTACGTGCGGACGGGCAAGGGTCGGTGGCACGGCCTGGCCTGGGCCGCGGTCGGGATGGCCTTCTCCACCAAGGGGGTGTTCATCCCCTTCGTGGTGCTCGGCTTCACCAGCGCCTACCTGGGCCGGGGGCTCTGGCCGCGCGCGATCCTGGCCGAGCTGCGCAGGCCCGTCTGGTGGGCGCACGGCCTGCTCCTGGCCGGATACGCCGTGCTCTACCTGCTGAGGCGCGGTACCGCCGGAGACGACGCGCTGACCGGGCCGAAGGCCGAGGTGGTGCCCGGCCTGGTCAGGCGGCTGCTGGGGGAGACCTTCCCCACGGGCGCGGTCGGCGGGCCGCTGCGGTGGGGCGGCGTCACCTCCACCGGCGGGCTGGCCGACCCGGCCACGGCCACGGTGATCGTGTCCTGGACGATGATCGTCGCGCTGGCCCTGCTGACCTGCCTGTACCGCAGGCGGGCCTGGCGGGCGTGGGCGATCCTGGCGGCGTACGTCGTCGTGGCGGACACGGTGCCGACCGTGATCGCGCGGGCGACGCAGTGGGACCTGATCGGCGCGGAGACCCGGTACGTCGCCGACGCCGCGCTGATCTTCGCCCTGTGCCTGGCGTTCGCGGCGCTGCCGGTCGGCGGCGGTGCTGACGGCCGTGCCGACAGCGGTGCTGACGGCCGTGCCGACAGCCGTGCCGACAGCGGTGGCGACGGTGGTTACGACGCCCGGCGCAGGCCGGTGCCCGGATGGCTGACGCCGGCCGTCGGGGTGCTGACCGCCGGGTTCCTAGCCGCCTCGCTGGTCTCGATCAACGCCTTCGGCGACACGCTCACCGGCGACCGGATCAGGCCCTACCTGCAGGCCGCGCGGGAGTCACTGGCCACGGCGGCGCCCGACGCCGACATCTACGCGCGGCCCGTGCCGGCGCACATCGTGCTGCCCTGGAACGGCGCGCGCCGGCTCACCTCCCATGTGCTGACACCGCTGGCCGCCCCGCACCTCAGGCAGCGGATGCGCTTCCCCGCCCCCTCGGCCAGGCCGTACGTCTTCGACGACGCGGGCAAGCTCGTGCCCGTCGGGCAGGTGACCCCGTTCTTCGACGGCGTCAAGGGTGACAAGTGCTACCCGGCCGGCACGTCGTTCCCCGTGGAGTCCCACGGCGATCCGAGCATGGTGGTGGCCCTGGCCTACTTCAGCCCGCGGCCGGTGCGGGTGGTGGTGGACCTGGGCGGCACGCAGCGGGCGGCCACCCTGCCCGCGACGTCCGAGCTGGGGGCGCTCTACTACGTTCCGCACGACGGGCCGGGCCGGGGGCTGCGCATCACCGCGGCCGGTGACCAGGGTCAGGGCTTCTGCCTCAAGGCGGTTGCCTTCGGCGAGCCGGGACCGGCTCCGCCGGCCCTGTGAGGGACGTAGCGGACCAGGCGCCTGGCGGGCTCTTCGAGGTAGCGATAGGTGAAATGGGACAGGAGCACGGTGAGGGCGGTGACGGCCGCCAGGTTGAGGAGCAGGTTGCCGCTCCACGGCTGCTGGCCGGTGAAGTCGTACCAGAGGTAGATGACCACGAACTGCCAGAGGAAGACGCCGTAGGAGATCTGGCCCAGGTAACTCATCACCCGCCCGCCGAGGATCCGGCGCACCCGCGCCACCGGCTCCACGGCGGCGGGCGCGACGAGGCAGAAGGCGATCAGGGTGTAGAGCGCCTGCTCGTAGAACGCGGTCCAGATGCCGCCCAGCCCGACGAACCGCGGCCCGGTGACCGGCGTGGCGGCGATCGCGTACGCCATCCCGGCGATGAGCCACAGCGACCCCCAGGAGGACGCGAGGGCGACGCTCAGGCGGCGGGCCCGGCCCGGCCGTGCCCCGGCCCAGACGGTCAGCACCGCCAGCGCCATCCCCGGCACGAAGAACGTCCACGAGCGCGGCAGCCACACGTTCATCCACGGCCGGTAGTCCGGCCAGTACTCGAAGATCGTGTACACGTACGAGAGCGCGCCGAAGATCGCCAGCCCTGACAGCAGCCGCTTGGCGCGGGCGGCGACGTCCGGCCCGGCGCGCAGCGCGAAGGCCCGCAGCGCGGCCGCCATCAGCGGCAGCGTGAGGTAGAAGGTGAGCTCGACGGCGAGGCTCCACATCTGGCCGAGCCCCTTCGGGCCGAGGCCGAACCACCACGGGCTCAGGTCGTAGGTGTGCACCAGGAACAGCATCTGCGCCCAGGTCCACAGGTCGTCCCGGTGCGCGCCGCCCCACAGCGCCAGGGCCACGGCCACCACCAGCCAGTAGGCGGGGATGATCCGGAAGAACCGCTTCCACAGGTACCGGCGGACGTCCGGGGCCGGCGAGCCGGTCAGCAGGGCCGCCGCCCAGGGGCGGTAGAGCAGGAGGCCGGACAGCGTGAAGAAGATCGGCACGCCGATCTCGCCCCGCGACAGCACGGCGCCCAGAAAGCCGGGCTGCAGCGCCGTGCCGGCCTCCATCGAGACGTGGAAGACGAGGACCGCGAAGGCCGCGATGGCGCGAACGCCGTCGAGAGAGGTCTGACGGCCGCCGGCGACCCGCCTCTCCGACAAAGTAGAACCTGTTTCGGTCACGTTTCCGCATCCCTGGTGACGATGGTCACTGGCGGCAATAACATACCGGTCAGTAGAAGTCCGTTTCAGTACCTTAAAAGGCATCCGTGCACCTGCACATGGAGGGTCCATGAACCGGGTCGTTGGAAGCGTTCTCATCGCCGTCGGGGCCTTTCTCATCGTGCTGGCCCCCTTGATGCGCTTCCAGGTGGCGCCGGCCCTCATCGCCGCCAAGGCGGACCAGTACGGGATCAGCAAGCTCCAGGCCACCGGCGCCCAGTACTTCAGCGCGCCGGACGGCAAGGTGCTGACGGCCGACCTCGACATCACCGTCACCACGCGCGGCGACGTCAAGGAGGCCGTGGGGGACCGGGTGGTGTGGGACGAGTTCACCTCGGTGAACGACGTCACCCACAGCAAGCCGGGCATCAGCTTCACCGAGCGGCGCAGCGCCTTCGACAAGCGCTCCGGTGTCGGGCTCAACTGCTGCGGAGTCAGCGTCGACAAGGAGCCGGTGCAGCTCCAGGGGCAGATCTACAAGTTCCCCTTCGACGTCGAGCAGCGGACCTATCAGGTCTTCAACGCCACGGCGGGCAAGGCCTTCGAGGCCAAGTTCGTCGCCGCGGAGAAGGTCAACGGCCTCGACGTGTACAAGTTCGAGCAGGTCGTGCCCGAGACCAAGACCGAGACCAGGAACGTGCCCGCCGCGCTCTTCGACATGGGCGAGTCCGGCGACGTGCAGCTCGACCGCTTCTACTCCGGTACGAACACCTACTGGATCGAGCCGCTCACCGGCGCGCCGGTCCGCCAGGAGCAGCGGCGTCACGAGGTGCTGAAGAGCCAGGACGGCATCGAGCGGGCCAAGGCGTTCGTCGCCGACGCCAAGATGACCGACGAGACCGTCGAGGAGCTGGTCGACAGCGCCGTGGCGGGTAAGAGCCAGATCACCCTGGTCAGGACCACCATCCCGCTCGTGCTGCTCATCGTGGGCGTGGTCGTTCTCGTCGTGGGCGGCTGGATGTTCCGGCGTAAGGTCGCATGAGCCAGGGCGGGACCGTGGCACGGCCGTTTTCCGTGGCCGTGCCCGTCCTGGGGCTGCTCAGGGCGGCCCGGCCGCGCCAGTGGCTGAAGAACGTGCTCGTCCTGGCCGCGCCGATGGCCGCCGGGGTGCTGGGCGAGCCCCGCAGCCTCCTGTCCGCACTGCTCGTCTTCGCCGCCTTCTGCCTGGCCGCGAGCGGGACGTACCTGCTGAATGACGCCTCCGACGTGGAGGCGGACCGGCTGCACCCGCGCAAGGCGGCGCGCGCGGTGGCGTCGGGAGCGGTCTCCGTCCGCCTGGCCAGGGTGACCGGGGTGGCCCTGATGCTCCTCGCGCCAGCGGTGGCCGCGCTCACCGGTGACTGGCGGTCGCCCGCGGTCGTGGCCGGCTACCTCGCGCTGACGTTGTCGTACACGCTGTGGCTGAAGCACCAGGAGGTCGTGGACCTGATCGCGGTCGCCGGCTGCCACGTGATCAGGGCGTTCGCGGGGGCCCTCGCCGTGGACGTGCCGGTGACCGGCTGGTTCCTCGTCGTGGTGTCGCTGGCGGCGCTGCAGCTGGTGGCGGGCAAGCGCGAGGCCGAGCTGCACGCCCACGGCGACCGTGGGACGCGAGCCACGCTGGCCTCCTACAGCCCCGCCTACCTGGCCCAGGTGCGGGTCATGTGCTCGGGCGCGCTGATCGTGACGTACTGCCTGTGGGCGCTCAACGCGCACGACGGCGTCTTCTACGCGCTCAGCATCGTCCCGTTCCTCCTGCTCGTGCTCAGGCACAACCTGCTGGTCGACCGGGGGCTGGGCGAGGAGCCGGAGGAGCTCGCGGTGCGCGACCGGCCGCTGCTGCTGTTCGCCGCCGCCCAGGTCGTGCTCGTGGCGCTGGGCGTCCACCTGTGACCACGTTCCTCACCGGGTGGGGACGCACCTCTCCCACCCCGGCCACGCTCGCCCGGCCCCGCGACCTCGGCGAGCTGGCGGAGCTGGTCGCCGCCGCGCCGCCGCGCGGCGTCGTGGCGCGCGGTCTCGGCAGGGCGTACGGCGACGCCGCGCAGAACTCCGGCGGCCTCGTCCTCGACTGCACGGGGCTCGACCGGTGGACCTTCGACGGCGGCCAGGTGACCGCCTCCGGCGGGGTGAGCCTGCACGAGCTGATGACGGCGCTGGTGCCACGCGGCTGGTTCGTCCCCGTCAGCCCCGGCACCCGGCACGTCACCGTCGGCGGCGCCATCGCGGTCGACGTGCACGGCAAGAACCACCACCGTGACTCCTCCTTCGGCGCCCACGTCCGCTCGCTCACCCTGGTGACCGCCGGCGGCACGGTGCGGACGCTGCGCCCCGCCGACCCGCTCTTCCAGGCCACCGTGGGCGGGATGGGGCTGACCGGGGTGATCGCCGAGGCGACGTTCGACTGCGTTCCCATCGCGAGCTCGCGGATGGTGGTGGACATCGAGCGGACCGCCGATCTGGACGAGACGATGGCGGCGATGGCGAGCGGCGACGACCGCCACCGCTACAGCGTCGCCTGGATCGACCTGCTCGCCCGGGGACGGCGGATGGGACGCAGCGTGCTGACCAGGGGCGATCACGACCCGCGAGGCGCGTCGGACTTCGCGCCGCGCTCGCTCGTGCGCGCCCCCGCCTGGGCGCCCGGCGGGCTGCTCAACGGGCTGAGCGTGCGCGCGTTCAACGAGGCCTGGTACCGCAGGGCCCCCCGGCGGGCGACCGTCGTGCAGGGCATCGCGCCCTTCTTCCACCCGCTCGACGCCGTCGAGGGCTGGAACCGGATGTACGGCCCCCGCGGCTTCGTGCAGTACCAGTTCGTGGTGCCGTTCGGGGCGGAGGAGACGCTGCGCCGCATCGTCGGGACGCTGTCGGCGCGCGGCACGGTGTCGTTCCTGACCGTGCTCAAGAGGTTCGGCCCCGGCTCCGGCGGGCTGCTGTCGTTCCCGCTGCCCGGCTGGACGCTGGCCCTGGACATCCCCGCCGGGCAGCGCGGGCTGGGCGGGCTGCTGCGCGGCTTCGACGAGCTCGTCGCGCAGGCCGGCGGGCGGGTCTATCTTGCCAAGGACTCCCGGATGCGCGCTGACACGATGGCGGCGATGTACCCCTCGCTCCAGCGGTGGCGGGGCATCAGGGACGAGGCCGACCCCGCCGGCCTGTTCCGCTCCGACCTGGCCAGGAGGCTCGGCCTGTGAAGAATGCCCTGGGCGCGGTGGACTCCGTGCTCCTGCTCGGCGGCCGCAGCGAGATCGGCCTGGAGATCGTCCGGCTGCTGGTGCGGCTCGGCGCGAGCCGGGTGGTGCTGGCCGTGCGCGGCGAGCCCGGCCAGGTCCCTTCGCTGCCCGGCGCCGAGGTGCACGTCGTGCCGTTCGACGCGCTGGACCCCGGCTCGCACCAGGAGGTCTTCGACGCGGCGGCGCGACTGGTGGGCGATCTGGACGTGGTGATCTCGGCATTCGGCGTGCTCGGCGCGCAGGCCGCCTACGACGCCGATCCCGCCGCCGCGATGGCGGCCGTCGCCGTCAACTACGGCGCGCACGTGTCCGTCGGCCTGCACGCGGCCAGGGTGCTGCGCGAGCAGGGCCACGGCACGCTCGTGGTGCTGTCCTCGGTCGCGGGCGCGCGGGTCCGCAAGGCCAACTTCGTGTACGGCTCCGCCAAGGCGGGGCTCGACGGGTTCGCGCAGGGGCTCGGCGACGCCCTGCACGGCTCGGGGGCCAGGGTGCTGATCGTGCGGCCGGGCTTCGTGATCGGGCGGATGACCAGAGGGCTCACGCCCGCGCCGCTGTCCTCGACGCCCCGGCAGGTGGCGGCCGCCACGGTGCGGGCGTTGCGGGACGGCTCGGCCGAGGTGTGGGTGCCGCGCGCACTGGGGCCGGCGTTCGGCGTGCTCCGGCTGCTGCCGCGCTCCGTCTGGCGCCGGATGCCGCGTTAGAACGCGTTCTATGAAGCGTACCGATCAAAGGTTCTAGATTAGAACGCGTTGCAGTTTGCTGGGTCGGCGGCTTATCGTCAGGCCATGCGGACCCGTGCCACGGACATGTTCGGAATCGAGCTCCCGATCTTCGCCTTCAGCCACTGCCGCGACGTGGTCGCCGCGGTCAGCAGAGCCGGTGGGATGGGCGTGCTGGGCGCTCTCTACTTCACTCCCGAAGAGCTCGAAACGGAGCTCGCCTGGATCGACGACCACGTTGACGGCAAACCGTACGGTGTGGACGTCGTCATGCCCGCCTCCTACGAGGGCGCCGACTTCGCCCCCGAGGAACTCGTCGGCCGCCTGCAGGCGATGATCCCCGAGGGGCACCGTAAGTTCGTCGAGGACCTGCTGGCCGCCCACGGCGTCCCGCCCCTGTCCCAGGACGCCGACGCCGGGCGGGTGCTGCTCGGCTGGACCGACGCGACCGCCCGCCCGCAGGTCGAGGTCGCGCTCCGGCACCCGATCGCGCTGCTGGCCAACGCCCTCGGCCCGCCGCCCGCCGACGTCGTCGACCTGGCCCACGCGCACGGCGTCAAGGTCGCCGCCCTCGCCTCCACCCCCCGCCACGCCCTCAAACAGGTGGAGGTGGGCGTGGACCTCGTGGTCGCGCAGGGCACCGAGGCGGGCGGGCACACCGGCGAGATCTCCACCATGGTCCTCATCCCCCAGGTCGTGGACGCGGTCGACGTCCCGGTGCTGGCGGCGGGCGGCATCGGCAACGGCCGCCAGATGGCCGCCGGGATGGCACTGGGCGCCGAGGGCGTCTGGACCGGCTCCCTCTGGCTGACCGTCGAGGAGGCCGACACCCCTGAGATGGCCAAACGCCGCATCCTGGAGGCCACCTCCCGCGACACGGTCCGCTCGAGAAGCTGGACCGGCAAGCCCGCCCGGCTCCTCAAGAACGAGTGGACGGACGCCTGGGAGGCCCAGGAGTCGCCGGGCACACTGCCGATGCCCATGCAGTTCATGCTGGTCTCGGACGCCTTGCGCCGCATCGGCCGCTCGGACGTCGCCGAACTGGCCACCTTCCCGGCAGGCCAGATCATCGGCATCACCAACCAGGTGCGCTCCACCAAGGACGTCGTCTACTCCCTGATCGAGGAGTACGCCCAAGCCCTCGAACGCCTGGACCGCATCACCGGCGACTGACGCTGTCAGTGGCCCTGGTAGGTCGGGGGGCGCTTTTCGCGGAAGGCGCGGGTGCCTTCCTTGGCGTCCTCCGAGCCGATGACGGGCCAGCCGAGGTCGTCCGAGACCTTGAGGGCCGCCGGCTCCGGCAGGCCCAGGGTGTCGCGGTAGGTGCGCAGGATGGCCTGGACGGCGAGGGGGCCGGAGGCGGCCACGTCGGCGGCGAGGTCTAGGGCCGCCGGCAGGGCCTGGCCGTCGGGGACGACGCGGTTGACCAGGCCCATCGACAGGGCTTCGGCGGCGGTGACGGCGCGGCCGGTCAGCAGGAGGTCCATGGCGTGGCAGTAGGGGATCTGCCGGGGCAGCCGCACGGCGCTGCCGCCCATCGGGAACAGCGCCCGCTTGGCCTCGAACAGGCCGAGCGTGGCCGACTCCGCCACGATCCGCAGGTCGGTGCCGACCAGGAGCTCGGTGCCGCCGGCCACGGCGTAGCCCTCCACCGCGCTGATGATCGGCTTGGTGGGCAGGTCCTCGCGCAGCAGGCCCTTCCAGTGGAAGTTGGCGATCTGGGCGGCGCGGGCCCGCACCTCGGGGTCCGCGGCGGGCTGCCCCATGGCCTTGAGGTCGGCGCCCGCGCAGAAGGTGCCCTCGGCGCCCGTCAGGACGGCGACCCTGGCCTCCGGTTCCGCCGAGACGTACGCCCAGGCGCTCGCCAGGCCGATCAGCATGTCGGAGGAGAGCGCGTTGCGTGCCTCGGGCCGGTTCATGGTGACGATCACGACGTGGCCGTCGCGCTCGATCCGGCAGTGCGGGGTGCTGATGGGCAGAAGCTCCACAGAGGACCTCCGTGATCGAACGCTTGCCAGGTGATGATCCTAACCCGCGATCAACCGGTGTAGCCAAGCGCTTGCTCATGTCTGTGGGCCGGGTTACGCTGCCCGGGACAAATAGGAACCTGTTCTTGTTTATCCCCACCTGAGCCCGCCGGGAGCCTTGTGGCGGACGGCGATCGCATGATTCACTTCCGGCGGCTCGGGGGCCTCGAACACCTGATGAAGGAGTTCAATTGGGCACGCTCGGTTTCTGGAGGCTCGCGCAGGCGAACCCGGAGTGGATCGCCGCCGTGGACCCGGACGGCACGGAGCATCGGGCAGGCGATCTCCTGGCCCGCTCGAACCGCCTGGTGCACGGCCTGCGTGAGCTGGGACTGCGCCCGGGTGACGGCATCTGCGCCCTGGCGCCCAACGGCGCCGACGGGCTGGTGCTCTACCTCGCCGCCCTCCAGGCCGGGTGGTACTACACGCCGATCAACTGGCACCTGACCGGCCCGGAGATCGCGTACATCGTGGGGGACAGCGAGGCCAAGGCCTTCTTCGTGCACCCGAGGTACGCGGCCGAGGGAGCCCGGGGCGCCGAGGCCATCGCGCCGGACCGCCGCTTCGCCGTACCGGATGGTGATTTTTCGGGGTTCAGGCCGATCAGTGAGCTCACCGACGGGCAGCCCGACACCGCGCCCGCCGACCGCACCGCCGGGGCGGCCATGCACTACACCTCCGGCACGACCGGCAAGCCCAAAGGCGTCAAGCGGGCGCTGAACGGCCTCGACCCGGACGACTCGGCCGAGCTGATGACCTTCCTGCTGGGCCTGTTCGGCATCACGCCGGGCCGGCCGAACGCGCACCTGGTCACCTCGCCCAACTACCACACGGCCGTGACCCAGTTCGGCGGCACCGCGCTGCACATGGGACACACCCTGGTCTACATGGACCGGTGGGACGCCGAGGAGATGCTCCGGCTCTGCGAGCGCCACCGGGTCACCAACTCGCACCTGGTCCCGACCCACTTCAAGCGCCTGCTGTCGCTGCCGGAGGAGACCCGCGCGCGGTACGACCTGTCCTCGCTCAGGTGGATGATCCACGCCGCCGCGCCCTGCCCGGTGCCGGTCAAGTGGGCCATGCTCGAATGGTGGGGCGACTGCCTGTACGAGTACTACGCGGCCACCGAGGGCGGCGGCACCCTGGCCACGCCCGAAGGCTGGAAGTCCCATCCGGGCACGGTCGGCAACGCCTGGCCGATCAGCGAGCTGCTCATCGTGGACGACGACGGCGAGCCGGTCCCGGCTGGCACCCCCGGCACGATCTACATGAAGATGATGGGCGCCACCTTCGAGTACAAGGGCGACCCGGCCAAGACCGCGGCGAACCGGCTCAAGGACCACTTCACCGTCGGCGACATCGGCTACCTGGACGAGGACGGATTCCTGTTCCTGCTCGACCGTAAGGCCGACATGATCATCTCCGGCGGCGCGAACATCTACCCGGCCGAGATCGAGAACGAGATCATGATCCACCCCAAGGTCGCGGACGTGGCCGTGTTCGGCATCCCGGACGAGGAGTGGGGCGAGCAGATCAAGGCCGTCGTGGAGCCGGCCCTCGGCGCGCCGCCCGGCCCGGAGCTCGCCGCGGAGATCCTCGCCTCGCTGGAAGGGCGGCTGTCGAAGATGAAGTGGCCGCGGACGATCGACTTCATCGCGGAGATGCCCCGCGAACCCAACGGCAAGCTGCTCAAACGCAAACTCCGGGCCCCCTACTGGGAAGGTCGTGACCGTGCCATCTGAAGGCGGGCTGAGCGCGGAGCACGTGCTGGAGTTCCCCGGCGGCTACACGCGCACGACCGGGCCGGTGATCGGCCGGTTCCTGACCGAGCTGCGGGGCGGGCGCATCGTGGGCGTGCGGACGGCCGGGGGCAGGGTGCTGGTGCCGCCCCTGGAGTACGATCCCGCCACCGGCGACGCGGTGACCGGCGAGTACGTCGAGGTGGGGCCGGCCGGGACGGTGCGGGCCTGGGCCTGGGTGGCCGAGCCGCGCCCCTCCCATCCGCTGGACCGGCCCTTCGCCTGGGCGCTGATCGAGCTGGACGGCGCCGACACCGCGCTGGTGCACGCGGTGGACGCGGGCAACCCCAAGGCGATCGCCGCCGGGACCCGGGTGTGGCCGGTGTGGCGCGGCCAACGCACCGGCCACATAACCGATATTTCGTGTTTCGCCCCTGAAGTAACCACCATCGTGTCGCCTGTGCGGACCGTTTATCGGTTGCAGGCGGGCGGGGCGCTGCAGGTCTTCCTCGAAGGCGTCAGGCGCGGCGTCTTCGTGGGAGGCCGCTGCGGCGGCTGCGGCAAGGTGTACGTCCCCTACCGCCTCTCCTGCCCCGAATGCGGCATCCCCATGGCCGACCAGGTCGAACTGCCCGACACCGGCACCATCACCACCTTCGCGATCAACAACCTGCCCGACCCGCGCGCCCCCGAGGTGCCCTTCGTCTCGGCCTACATCCTGCTCGACGGCAGCGACGTGCCCATGATCAGCCTGGTGGGCGGCGTCCCGGCCCACGAGGTACGGCAGGGGATGCGGGTCCGGGCGGAGTGGGTGCCCGAGAGCGAGCGCACGCTGTCCATGGCGAACATCCGGTGGTTCGCACCCACCGGCGAACCCGACCGGGAGCTGTGATGAGACGGGTGGCGATCGTCGCCTTCGCCCAGACCGAGCACACCGGCCACGACACCGGCGTCGGTGAGGTCGAGTTGATCCTGCCGGTGATCAACGAGGTCAAGGAGCGCACCGGCCTGACGCGGTTCGGCTTCACCTGCTCGGGGAGCTGCGACTACCTGGCCGGCGCGCCGTTCTCGTTCGTCTCCGCGCTCGACGCGCTCGGCGCCTGGCCGCCGATCTCGGAGAGCCACGTCGAGATGGACGGCGCGTGGGCGCTGTACGAGGCCTGGGTGCGGCTGCAGCACGGCGACGTGGACACCGCCCTGGTGTACGGCTTCGGCAAGTCGTCGCTCGGCGACCTGGCCGAGATCATGACGCTCCAGCTGGACCCCTACTACCTGGCCCCGCTCGGCCTCGACCAGCTCTCCTTCGCCGCTCTGCAGGCCTCGGCCACCGGCGCCGACCGCAAGGAGCTGGACGAGATCGTCCGGCGCAGCCGGGCCGACGGCAGGCGCAACCCGTACGCGCTGGACCTGCCCGAGGAGATCCCGGACGGCTTCGCCGTCGAGCCGCTCAAGGCGTCGGACGCCGCCCCGATCACCGACGGCGCGGCCGCCGTGGTGCTGGCGGCCGGGGACCTGGCCGAGCGGCTGTGCGCCACCCCGGCGTACATCACCGGCATCGCGCACCGCATCGAACCCCACTATCTGGGGATGCGCGACCTGTCCCGTTCGGTGTCGGCGGCCGACGCCGCACGGGCCGCGGGAGTCGGCAAGGGGCCCGTCGAGGTGGCCGAGCTGCACACCCAGTTCGCCCACGAGGAGGTGATCCTGCGCCAGGCCCTGGAGCTGCCGGACGGCACGGTGATCAACCCCTCCGGCGGCCCGCTGGCGGCCAACCCGGTGATGGCCACCGGCCTCATCCGCATCGGCGAGGCGGCCCGCCGCATCCACGACGGCACGGCCCGGCGCACCGTCGGCCACGCCGCGAGCGGCCCCTGCCTGCAGCACAACCTCGTCACCGTACTGGAGGCATGATGGCCGAACGCTGCGCCGTGATCGGGGTCGGGCAGACGCACTACACGTCCAAGCGCAGGGACGTCTCGATCGCCGGGCTCGTGCGCGAGGCCGCCCTGCGCGCGCTCGACGACGCCGGGCTCACCTTCGCCGACATCGACGCGGTCGTCATCGGCAAGGCCCCCGACCTGTTCGAGGGCGTCATGATGCCCGAGGCGTACCTGGCCGACGCGCTCGGCGCGGCGGGCAAGCCGATGATGCGGGTGCACACCGCGGGCAGCGTCGGCGGGGCCACCGCCCTGGTCGGCGCCGGGCTCATCCAGGGCGGCGTGCACGAGCGGGTGCTGGTGGTGGCCTTCGAGAAACAGTCGGAGTCGAACGCCACCTGGGCCCTGTCGACGCACCTGCCGTTCAGCGCGTCGCTGGTGGTGGGCGCGGGCGGCTACTTCGCGCCGCACATCAGGGAGTACATGCGCAGGACCGGCGCCCCCGAGCACATCGGCGCGCTGGTGGCCGTCAAGGACCGGCTCAACGCGCTGAAGAACCCCTACGCCCACCTGAGGATCCCCGGCATCGACCGGAAGATGGTCGAGTCGACGCCCATGCTCTGGGAGCCGATCCGCTACCTGGAGACCTGCCCGTCCAGCGACGGCGCCTGCGCGATGGTGCTGTCCTCGGAGCGGGCCGTCACCGGCACCCCGGCCTGGGTGCACGGGGCCGCCATGCGCTCGGAGCCGATCTTCCGGGCCGGCCGCGACACGGTCAACCCGCAGGCGGGCAAGGACTGCGCGGCGGACGTCTACCGGCAGGCGGGCGTCACCGACCCGAGGCGGCAGATCGACGTGGCCGAGGTGTACGTGCCCTTCTCCTGGTACGAGCCGATGTGGCTGGAGAACCTGGGGTTCGCCGCCGAGGGCGAGGGGTGGAAGGTCACCGAGTCGGGGGCCACCGCGCTCGACGGCGACACCCCGTGGAACGCCTCCGGCGGGGTGCTGTCCAGCAACCCGATCGGGGCGTCCGGGCTGATCAGGTTCGCCGAGGCCGCGCTGCAGGTGCGCGGCATGGCGGGGGAACACCAGGTGGACGGCGCCCGGCTCGCGCTCGGGCACGCGTACGGGGGTGGCGCCCAGTTCTTCTCGATGTGGATCGTCGGACGGGAGAGACCCTGATGAAGTTCAACCACGCTGACCTGTTCGAAGGGCTCACGGACGCCATCGGGGAGCGGACGGCCGTGATCTGCGGGGCCGAGCGCCGCACGTACGCCGAGCTCGACGCCGAGGCCAACCGGCTCGCGCACTATCTGCTGAGCCGGGGCATCAGGGCCGGCGACCACGTCGGCATCCACCTCTACAACGGCATCGAGTACGTCGCCGGGCTGCTCGCCACGCTGAAGATCCGGGCCGTGCCCATCAATGTGAACTACCGCTACGTCGAGGCCGAGCTGCTCTACCTCTACCGCGACTCCCGGATCCGGGCCCTGATCTACGACGTGGAGTTCGACGCCCGGGTGACCGCCGTGGTGCGGGACAGCCCCGAGCTCGACCACCTCGTCGCGGCAGGCGGCCCGTCGGCCGTCCCGGGGGCGGTGCCGTACGAGGAGGCGCTGAAGGCCGGGAGCCCGGAGCGCGGCTTCGAGCCGCGGTCGGGGCAGGACGTCTACATCATCTACACCGGCGGGACCACCGGCATGCCCAAGGGCGCCATGTGGCATGTCGAGGACCTGTTCATGGCCTTCGGCGGCGGCAACCCGTACGGCGAGCCGCGCGCCACCCCGCAGGAGGTGATCGACGAGGCCGTCAAGGCCGGGCCGTTGATCATGATGGCCGCCCCGCCGCTGATGCACGGCGCGGCGCAGATGGCCACGTTCATCACCTGGTGGATGGGCGGCACCATGGTCTACGTGCGCAAGTTCCAGGCCGACGAGGTGTGGCGGACCATCGAGCGGGAGCGGGTGTTCACCCTCAACATCACCGGCGACGCGATGGCCAGGCCGCTCGCGGACGCGCTCGCCGGGGGCGGCTACGACGTCTCCTCGCTGATCGTGGTCAGCTCCACCGGCGCCATCCTGACCGGCGCGGTCCGCGACCGGCTGCAGGAGCTGCTGCCGAACGTCATGATCCTCGACAACTTCGGCTCCACCGAGTCCGGCTACACCGCCTCCGGAGTGGCCGGGTCCAGTCCCGAGAAGGGTCTGCGCTACCAGCCGAACGCCACCTCCGGCCTGGTCGTGCTCGACGATCGGTTACGTCCCGTCACGCCCGGCTCCGGCGAGGTGGGCACGCTGGCCAAGGCGGGACGGATCGCCTTCGGCTACTACAACGACCCGGACAAGACCGCCCGCACCTTCGTCACCACCGACGACGGCACCCGCTGGCTGCTCACCGGCGACCTGGCGAGGGTCGAGGAGGACGGCACGGTCACCGTGTTCGGCCGGGGCTCACAGTGCATCAACACCGGCGGCGAGAAGGTGTACCCCGAAGAGGTGGAGGCGGTGCTCAAGGGCCATGCCGCCGTCTTCGACGCGGTGGTGACCGGCGTGCCCGACGAGCGGTGGGGGAGCAGGGTGGCGGCCGTGATCGAGGCCCGCCCCGGCTCCGGCGTCACGGACGCCGACCTGGACGCCCACTGCAGGCGGCTGCTGTCGGGCTACAAGGTGCCGCGCACGTACGTCTTCGTGGCCGAGATGGTCCGCTCCCCGGCGGGCAAGGCCGACTACAGGTGGGCCAAGGAGATGGTCGGCCGGGTCAGGCCTTCTCCCCCGTGAGCCAGGCGGCCAGGCCGAGATAGACCAGGCCGCTGCCGACGTCGAGGCGCCGCCGGGCCTTCGCCGAGCGGCGCACGCGCCCGGCCAGCGTGGCGGCCAGCATCGCGTAGGTGCCGTCGCTGGCCATCCCGAGCGCGAGCCAGAGCAGGCCGAGCAGCAGCATCTGCGGCGCGATGGGCCCGGCGGCGGCGTCGGTGAACTGCGGCAGGAAGGCCAGGAAGAAGATCGCGGTCTTGGGGTTGAGCACGTTGACCACGAACCCCTCCCAGAACATGCGGCGCCGGGAGTGCACGGGCAGCTCCACGGCCTCCTCGCCGCCGCCCCGCCGCAGGAGCTTGCGCGCGCCGAGCCAGACCAGGTAGGCGATGCCGGCGTACTTGACCACGGTGAAGGCCGTCGCGGAGGCCGCCAGCAGCGCGCTGACGCCGAGCGTGGCGGCGGCCACGTGGACCAGCGAGCCCGCGTGCACGCCGAGCACCGAGATCAGCCCCGCCGACCGGCCCTGGGCGACGCTGCGGGTGACGATGAACAGGACCGCGGGCCCCGGCACGAGCAGCAGGGCGAGGGTGGCCGTGCAGAAGAGGGCGAGCGTCGTGAGATCCGGCATGAGGCCATCGTAGGTACGGCGTCAAAGGCTTTCCCGCAGCGCCGACAGCAGCGCCTCGGTGGCCGGCGGGTGGGGCGGGTCGCCGTAGACGGCCGCGAGGACGTGCCTGGTGGAGCCGGGGACCGGGGTCGCCGACACGCCGGGGTGAAGGTGCGCGCGCAGTGCCAGCCCCGGCAGCACCGTGATCCCCATCCCGGCCGCCACCAGCGCCTGCACGGCCACGATGTCGTCGCTGGTGAAGGTGATCCGCGGCTCGAACCCGGCCTTGGCGCAGATGTCGAGCAGGTGCAGGCGGCAGCGGTCACAGCCGGCGATCCAGGCCGCCTCGGCGTGCTCGGCCAGCTCGGCGTGCTCGGCGTGCTCGGAGTGCCCGGTGCGCTCTCCCTGCGGGCCGGGGCGGATCAGGTAGCTGGGGTCGTCGAGGAGGTGGACCGTCTGGATGCCGTTCTCCTCCGGCGCGGTGTCGTCGTAGCGGAACATCACCGCGACGTCCACCCGCCCCGCGCGCAGCAGCTTGAGCGCCTCGGGCGGCTCGGTCTCGGTGAGGTGCAGCAGCAGGCCGGGATGGGCCCGGCCCAGCCGCGTCGCCGCCTCGGGGATGAACGTGCCCAGCGCCGAGGGGAAGGCCGCCAGCCGCACCCGCCCGGAGCGCAGCCCGACGTGGGAGGCGAGCTCCTCGGCGGCGGCGTCGAGCCTGCCGACGATGTCCGCCGCCCGGTCGGCGAGCAGCCTGCCGGCCTCGGTCAGGCGGATGCCGCGCCCGGCGCGCTGGATCAGCTTGGCCCCGGTCTCGGCCTCCAGCCGGGCGAGGTGGTGGCTGACCGACGGCTGGGAGTAGTGCAGTTCCTTGGCGGCGGCGGTGAGCGAGCCCCTGCGCGCGACGGCGAGCAGGACGCGCAGCCGTACGACATCGAGCATGTATCAAGCATATCTATGGATAGGCCCAAGAACTTCTGTTGGACCTATCGGTGGGTAGAGAGGACCGTAGGAGGAAAGACGGTTTTCTAGGAGATGCCATGAATACGGTCGCTTCCATCCTCAGGCCGGGCCTCGACGAGCTCGTGTCCGGCATCGCCGCGATCACGGCCCGGCGCCCGGACGCCCACGCGGCCGCGGTCGCCGTGGCCGACCTGCTGCGCGAGCGGCTCCCGTCCCAGGACATCCTCACCGAGGAGGAGCGGGCCGGCTCCCCCGACGGTTACGTCTCCCACGTGCTGCACGCCCAGGCCGACTTCTCCATCGCCGCCGTCGTGTGGCGACCCGGCCAGGAGACGGTGATCCACGACCACGTGTCGTGGTGCACGTTCGGCATCCTCAGCGGCGTCGAGTACGAGACCCTCTACCGCGACGAGGGCGACCACCTCGTCGAGATCGGGCACGCGGAGAACCGGCCGGGCGAGGTCAGCGGCTTCGCGCCGCCCGGCGACATCCACAAGGTGCGCAACACCAGCCCGGTGACCGGGGTGTCCGTGCACGTCTACGGCGCCGACCTGCACAAACTGGGCAGCAGCGTCCGCCGCGCCTACGACCTCCCGGTGCTTCAGAGGTAGCTCTCCAGCCGGTCGGCCAGCTCTCGCGGCCGGGAGAGCATCACGCTGTGGCTGCCGTCGATCTCGTCCGCCTCGACGCCCAGCCGCTCGCGCGCCATCGCCCGCATGAAGTCCGCTGGGAACCACCGGTCGTCACGGCAGAGCAGGAACCGGGTCGGCACGTCCGGCCACCTCTCCAGCGGCCACGGCTCCGCCAGCGCCTTCTCGGCGTGGGTGCGCCCACGCCGGGAGGCCTCGGCGGCCAGGCCGGGTGGCACGTCGTGCATGAACAGGTCGACCGCGTCGTCGATGTCCTTCATGCCGAAGCCGGTGTTCTCCCACCAGTCCGCCGGCGGCTCGCCGTGAACCGGGACCATGCCCGCGAGCAGGACCAGCAGGTCGGCCTTGATCCGGTCGCAGACCAGCGGGCCGACGAACCCGCCCCAGGAGTGCGCCACCACGACCAGGCCGGCGCGCTCCCCGATGGCCTGGACCACCGAGTCGGCGTAGTCGCCGAGGCCGGCGTCCGGGTCCTCGGTCGGCAGGTCCACCGCCACCACGTCGTGCCCGCGCTCGCGCAGCTCGGCGTCCAGCAGGTGCCACTGCCAGGCGGTGCCGCCGCCGCCGTGGATCAGCACGAAGGTCGCCACGGTCAGCCCTTCCCGGCGATCGGGGCGGGCAGCCGGCTCTGGAAGTCCAGCACGCCCACCCAGGACGGCCTGAGCGCGATGCGGGCCATCCGGACACCCGGCCGGTCGGCCTCCGCCACGTTCCTGGCCCCCTGCTCGGGGCCCGCGTAGCGGTGATGGGCCAGCGCGTACTCCGGCACGATGCCCTCGACCTCCGTCACCTCCGCCCGGCCGCGGAGCAGCAGCACCTCCGGCGGCATCACGTTGACGTCGATGGTGATGGCGACGTCCGGCCTGGCCCGCAGTGCGGGGATCTTGGCGGCGCCGGCGAACGTCGCCATCACCAGCTCCTCGCCGGTCCAGTGGAACATCGTCGGGTAGACGCGCGGCGTGCCGTCGGCGGCGACGTAGGCCACCCGGGCCAGCTCCGTGGAGTCGAGCAGCCGCCGTGCCACCGGGTGCGCCAGCAGCCTGACGTCTCCCTGTGGCAGTGAGTCGAGCGCGGTCATGGCATTGCCCCTTTCCCTCTTTAGTCCTAAATTAGGACTAGATGGTGCGACATGGCAAGGGGATGGGATGAGGACCTATGACGACCCGTGCGGCATCGCCCGCGCGCTCGACCAGGTCGGCGAGCGGTGGGCGCTGCTGATCGTCCGGGAGCTGCTGCTGGGTCCCAAACGCTTCACCGACCTGCGGGCCGGCCTGCCGGGCGCGAGCCAGAACGTGCTCTCTCAGCGGCTGCGCGAGCTGGAGGAGTCCCAGGTCGTCCGCCGCCGCAAGCTGCCGCCGCCGGCCGCGAGCCAGGTCTACGAGCTGACGGACCGGGGCCGCGAGCTGGAGCCGGTCGTGCTCGCGCTGGCCCGCTGGGGGAGCCGGGCGCCGCTGCGCTCGGCCGGACCGCTGAGCGTGGACGCGCTGATGTACGCGCTCAAGTCCACCTTCGACCCCGAGGCGGCCGGCGACTTCGCGGGGCGGCTGGAGCTGCGGCTGGGCGAGCAGAGCTTCCTGGCGGAGGTGTCGGGCGGGCGGTTCACGCTCCTCAGGACCGAGCCGGGCGCCGCCCCCGCCGACGCGGTGCTGCGCGCCGACGCCGACACGCTGCGGGCCCTGGTGTTCGCCGGCGACAGGCTCGACCCCGGCATGGTGGAAGGCGACCGCCAGGTGGCCGAGCGTTTCGTGCGGCTGTTCCCGCGCCCCACGATGAGTTCCTGACGGCCACCGGGTCTACCCCATGACCGTCCAGGAAGAGGAGCGACCATGAACCCAGTCACCGAGCTCGACGCGCGCTTCAGCGCCCAAGGGGCGACCGCGACCACCTGGGAGGAGGCCCGCGAGCAGCTGATCCGGGCGGAGACGTTCTGGCTGTCCACCGTCCGCCCGGACGGCCGCCCGCACGTCACGCCCCTGCTCGCCGTCTGGCGGGACGAGGCGCTGCACTTCTGCACGGGCGCCGGCGAGCAGAAGGCCGGAAACCTCGCGGCCAACCGGCACTGCGTGCTGACGACCGGCGTCAACCTCCTGCGGGAAGGGCTGGACGTGGTCGTCGAGGGCGTCGCCGAGCGGGTCACCGACCAGGGCGAGCTGAAGGCACTCACCGACGCCTTCGAGGCGAAGTACGGCAGCGAGTGGCGCTTCGAGGTGCGCGACGAGGCCTTCCACAGCGAAGGGGGCGGCCGGGCGCTGGTGTTCGCGGTCGCCCCGGTCAGGGCGTTCGGCTTCCGTAAGGGCGAATACAGTCAGACCCGCTGGAAGTTCTGACTCAGACGCCCAGCGCCGACGGCAGGCTGAGCTCCTGCAGGAAGAGCGCCTCAGCGGTGGCGATCCGGCGCAGCTCCTCCAGGTCCACCCGCTCGTTGGGCGCGTGGATCGAGGCGTCCTCGTCCTCGGCGCCGAACAGCAGGATCTCCGCCGCCGGGAACTGCTTGAGCAGCGTGTTGACCAGCGGGATCGACCCGCCGGCACCCACGTCCCTGGGCGGGCGGCCGAAGGCGCGTTCCATGGCGCGGTTGAGCGCCGCGCGGGCCTTGCCGCCGGAGTCCGCCTGGAAGCCCGAGCCGACCGTGAAGTCGCCGAACGACGCCTGCACCCCCCAGGGCGCGACCTGGCGCAGGAACTCCACCACGGCGTTGACCGTGGTCTTGGGGTCGCCGGCCGGCGGGATGCGGACCGTGACGCGGGCGCGGGCCACGGGCTGCACGGCGTTGACGGCGCCGGAGACCGACGGCACGTCCAGGCCCGTGACGGTGATCGCGTAGGAGGCCCACAGGCGGTCGGCCAGCGAGCCGGAGCCCACCAGCGAGACACTGTCCAGCACCCCGGCCGTCCTGCGGAACTCCTCCTCCGCCGGACCCTGGCCGAGGAACCTGCCGCGCGGCAGGCCGGGCACGCGGATGTCGCCGTTGTCGTCGTGCAGCGCGGTCACCATGCGCATCAGCGCGGCCAGCGCGTCGGGGGCGGCGCCGCCGAAGGAGCCGCTGTGCAGCGACTCGCGCAGGGTGCGGACCTCCATGGTGAAGGCCGCCATCCCGCGCAGCGACGTGGTGACCGCCGGGTCGCCGACGCGCGGGTTGCCGGTGTCGGCCACCACGATGGCGTCGGCCCGCAGCAGCTCGGGGTTGCGCTCGACGAAGGCTTCGAGGCGCTCGCCGGCGTACTCCTCCTGGCCCTCGACGATGACCTTGATGCCGACGGGGAAGCGGCCCTGGAAGACGCGCAGCGCGGTGACGTGGGAGATGATGCCGGACTTGTCGTCGGCCACCCCCCGGCCGAACAGCTTGCCGTCGATCAGCGTCGGCTCGAACGGCGGGGTCCGCCAGGCGGCGAGGTCACCGGCGGGCTGCACGTCGTAGTGGGCGTACAGCAGGACGGTCGGCATGCCGGGCGGGGCGGGCGCCTCGCCGTAGACGGCGGGGAAGCTGCCCTCGACGGGGATCCGCTGGACGCGCGTCAGTCCCGTGCTGCGCAGCAGCTCCTCCGTCGCCGCGGCGGCGGCGTGCACGGCCTCTTCGGGGTGTCCGGGGAAGGCCACGGAGGGGATCGCGGCCAGGCGCTTCAGCTCCTCCACGGACTGCGGCATTCCGGCCTGTACGGCGCTCTCGATCTGGTCAGGCGTCACGGGAAGGTCCCCCGGGGGTCGTTCGAGATGGTCAACGTCTCATTGGATCACAGAAGGCTTCACACTGCGTGAAACGGGATGACCCGCGCGCTAATCTACCTGCGGATTTCGTAGTGCTCGCATGTCGGAGCTGCGGATCTCGGTTTTCTCGCAGAGAGTCGCGACGCATTCGCTTGGCAAAGCCCAGGTGAAGATGCAGACTGTGGGACAGGTCAGACGCAAGGGAAGATAGACATGACGCAGCCGGAAAACGACGTCCTGAAGGCAGCTCAGGACAACCTGTGGTTGCACTTCACCAGGCACAGCGCCCACCAGCGAGCCGAGATCCCGACCATCGTCCGCGGCGAGGGCTCCTACATCTACGACATCCACGGCAAGCGCTACCTCGACGGCCTGGCCGGGCTGTTCGTCGTCCAGGTCGGCCACGGGCGGGCCGAGCTGGCCGAGGCCGCCGCCAAGCAGGCGCAGGAGCTCGCATTCTTCCCCCTGTGGTCCTACGCCCACCCCAAGGCCGCCGAGCTGGCGCAGCGCCTGGCGGGCCTGGCCCCCGGCGACCTCAACCGGGTCTTCTTCACCACCGGAGGCGGCGAGGCGGTCGAATCCGCCTGGAAGCTGGCCAAGCAGTATTACAAGCTCGTCGGCAAGCCGCTCAAGCACAAGGTCATCAGCCGCGAGATCGCCTACCACGGCACCCCGCAGGGCGCCCTGTCGATCACCGGCATCCCGGCCTTCAAGCAGATGTTCGAGCCGCTCGTGCCCGGCTCGATCCGGGTGCCCAACACCAACCACTACCGCGCCGACGAGATCAGCGGCATCCCCGGCATGACGCCCGAGCAGTACGGCATCTGGGCGGCCGACCGGGTGGCCCGCGCGATCGAGATGGAGGGCCCCGACACGGTGGCCGCCGTCTTCGCCGAGCCCGTGCAGAACGCGGGCGGCTGCTTCCCGCCGCCGCCCGGCTACTGGCAGCGCCTGCGCGAGATCTGCGACACCTACGACGTGCTGCTCGTCTCCGACGAGGTCATCTGCGCCTTCGGCCGGCTCGGCACCATGTTCGGCGGCGAGAAGTTCGACTTCGTGCCGGACATCATCACCTGCGCCAAGGGCATGACCAGCGGCTACTCCCCGATCGGGGCGATGATCGCGCACGAGCGGCTGTTCGAGCCGTTCAAGAACGGCGACCACATGTTCGCCCACGGCTACACCTTCGGCGGTCACCCCGTCTCCGCCGCCGTGGCGCTGGCCAACCTCGACATCTTCGAGCGCGAGGACCTGCTCGGCCACGTCACCAAGAACGAGCCGGTCTTCCAGGCCGCCCTCGAACGCCTGAAGGACCTGCCGATCGTCGGCGACGTCCGCGGCTCCGGCTACTTCTGGGGCATCGAGCTGGTCAAGGACAAGACCACCAAGGAGACGTTCACCGCCGAGGAGTCCGAGCGGCTGCTGCGCGGCTATCTGTCGCAGGCGCTGTTCGACGCCGGGCTCTACTGCCGGGCCGACGACCGCGGCGACCCCGTCATCCAGCTCGCGCCCCCGCTGATCGCCGGGCAGAAGGAGTTCGACGAGATCGAGTCGATCCTCCGCACGGTGCTCACCGAGGCGTGGGCGCGACTCTGAACACCCATCCGGTACGGCACGCCGTACCGGATATTTTTTTCGCCGAAAGGAACACCGCCATGAAGATAGGCGTGCCGGCCGAGGTCAAGAACCACGAATACCGCGTCGCAGTCACCCCGGCCGGCGTGCACGAGCTGGTCAGCCACGGTCACGACGTCACCGTCGAGCGAGGGGCGGGCCTCGGCTCGCAGATCACCGACGAGGAGTATCTCGCCGCCGGCGCGAAGATCCGCGACAGCGCCGACGCCGTGTGGGGCGAGGCCGACCTCGTGCTCAAGGTCAAGGAGCCGATCGCCGAGGAGTACCACCGGCTGCGCGAGGGCCTGGTGCTCTTCACCTACCTCCACCTGGCCGCCTCCCGCCCGTGCACCGACGCCCTGCTCGCCGCCCGGACCACCGGCATCGCCTACGAGACCGTGCAGGTGGGCCGCTCCTTGCCGCTGCTCGCCCCCATGTCGGAGGTCGCGGGCCGGCTGGCCCCGCAGGTCGGCGCCTACAACCTGATGCGCTTCAACGGCGGTCGCGGCATCCTGCCCGGCGGCGTGCCGGGCGTCGCCCCCGCCAGGGTGGTCGTGATCGGCGGCGGCGTCTCCGGCCTGAACGCGGCGCAGATCGCGGTCGGCATGGGCGCCCAGGTCACCGTCCTCGACACCGACGTGGACCGGCTGCGCTTCATCGACGCCGTCTATCAGGGCCGCCTCACCACGCTGGTCTCCACGGCGTACGCGATCGAGCGGGAGGTCCTGCGGGCCGACCTGGTGATCGGCGCGGTGCTGATCCCCGGAGCCAAGGCCCCGACGCTGGTCAGCGACGAGCTGGTGGCCCGGATGAAGCCGGGCTCCGTGCTGGTCGACATCGCCATCGACCAGGGCGGCTGCTTCGAGAGCTCGCGCCCCACCACGCACGCCCAGCCCACCTACCCGGTGCACGACTCGCTGTTCTACTGCGTGGCCAACATGCCCGGCTCGGTGCCCAACACCTCCACCTACGCGCTGACCAACGCGACGCTGCCGTACGTGGTCAAACTTGCCGAACTGGGCTGGCAGGAAGCGCTCATGAGCGACGCCGGCCTCGCGGGCGGCCTCAACACCCACGCCGGCGCCCTCACCAACGAGCCGGTCGCCCAGGCGCTACGGCTCCCGTTCACCCCGGTGGCCGACGTCCTGGCTGCTTGACACCTGTTCAGCGGCGGTGCGGGGCGCCTGTGCCGCCTCGGCCGGCGCTGGACGGGCCGAGGCGGCGGCGCAGCTCACGGGCCGTGGCCAGGACGTGCCACACCTCGCCGGGGCTCGGCCACGGGCCGCTGCCCGGCCGGAGCAGGGTGCCGCGCACCGAGGCCAGATGCTCGACCGCGCTGGCGTGCAGCCGGCTCCGGTTCACCAGCCAGTCGATCACGTCCGCGTGGTCGTGCAGCGGCCTGGTCACCAGGTCCCAGGTGCCGAGGATCTCGGTCAGCTCCGGCACGGACAGCGGGACGCCGCCCCGGCGGCCGGTGGCGGCGGCGGCCAGCTCGGCCCGCGCCACCAGCTCCGGCTCGGCGGGCCGGTCCCAGGCGGGCGGCGGCGGGTCGGCCAGCCACTCCTCCGCCTCGCTCCGCCTGCCCGCCGCCGACAGCAGCCCGCCCAGCTCCATGGCGGCCCCGTGGTGCCCGGCCAGCGCCGCCTGGCGGAACCAGTGCTGCCCGCCGCCCAGATCGCCGAACTCGGCGATGAGCAGCAGCCCGAAGTTGAACGCCGACTCCGCGTCGCCGCCCGCCGCGCCCCTGCCGAACCAGTGGCTCGCGCCCCTGGCGTCACCGAGCTCCACGCAGACGAACCCGGCCATCCGCTGATCCTCCAGCCGACCGGCGCCCGCGGCCTGCTCGTACCAGGCCCGTGCGGTGCGCAGGTCGCGCCGGGACAGCGCGATGCCGCCGAGCTGGGACGCCGCGCCGGGGTGCTCGCTCCTGGCGGCCAGCCGGTAGTAGGCCTCGGCGCCCTCCGGGTCACGGCTGGCCTGCAGGAACAGGCCCAGCGAGTAGGCCGAGTCGGCGTGGCCGCTCTGGGCCGCGCACTCCCACCAGTGCACGGTCTCCTCCTCCTGCCCGCACGAGTAGGCCAGGAAGCCCGCGTCGTGCGCGGAGGAGGCGTCACCGGCGGCGGCCGCCGTGCGGTGCCACTCCCGCGCGGCCGAGGTCTCGCCCGCGTCCTCGCACATCAGCGCGAGCCTGCGGGCCCCGGCTCGCGACCCCGCCTGGGCGGCGATCTCGTACCAGCTCCTGGCCTGTGCCAGATCGCCGCGCTGCTCCAGCAGCAGCGTGCCGAGATTGACCGCGGCCTCCGCGTCGCCGGCGCCTGCGGCCACTTCGTACCAGGTGACGGCGTCGTCCAGGCTGCCGTGTTTCTCGTGCCAGATGCCGAGGTTGTAGGCGCTGTCGATGTTGCCGCCCGTCGCGGCCCGCTCCCACCAGTGGCGGGCCGCCGCGCGGTCGCCGCGCTGGGCGTAGAGCCGGCCGAGCCGGTGCGCGGCCTGCGCGTCGCCGGCCTGCGCCGCCATCAGCAGCTCGGCCTCGTCCCCCACGCGTGGCGCCGGGACGGCCGGCATCGCCACCTCACCTTCCCACCTGGCCATGGCCACAGGGTGGCATGTAATCGCCCGGATGCGAACCGTAATCGCCGAGCCGATCAGGAGAACTTGATGAACCCGGTGAACATGCCCATCCCGCAGGCGTAACGCAGCGAGCCCGCAGGTTGCGGAGGCAGCCGTACGGTGGCCGGCAGGGCGACGTCGCGCCCGCCGATCGCGACCGTGTCCGTGCACCCCCGGTCCACCACCTTGAACACCACCTGGACGGGCACCCCGGCGGGCGCCTCCACGGCCGCGGGCCGGTAGCCGTCGTGAGTGGCCCAGATGGTGACGATCGGGCTCGACGGCCCGCCGCGCTCCGTCGTCGCGGTCGCGGGCAGCCAGCCCCCGAGGCTGATCCCCGACCCGATGGTCCACACCCCGGCCGCGATGGCGAGCACCGCCGCCACCTTCGACAATCTGGTACGCGAGACGCGCCGCAGCAGATAACCGAGCAGCGCGAGGGCGGGGGTGGTGCCGAGCACGAACCCGGCCATCACGGCCGCCCCCGCGAGAGGCGAACCGCTGGAGACGGCGATCAGCTCCATGCCGATCGTCACCCCGCAGGGGACCAGGATCGTCGCCGCCCCCAGCAGGGGCGCGGCCAGCCCCGGCGACTCCCGCCCGGGGGGCTCGCAGCCGGTGCGGCGCAGCAGCCCGACCGCGAAGGCGATCACCAAGACGCCCGCCGCCACCAGGAGCAGCGCCCGGAGCGCCGGCGGCGGCTTGACGGCCGCCCCGAGCAGGCCGAGCAGGGCGCCGGCGGCGGAGTAGGAAGCGAGCCGGCCGGTGAGGAACCAGGCCAGCACGACCGGATCCCTCGCCCGGCCCGCCGAGCGGGCGGTCAGCCCCATGAGCAGGCCGCCCTGGACGGCCGTGCACGACGCGGTCCCCGCCACCAGCCCGGCCGCCAGGCCGCTGGCCAGCAGGGCCGTCGCCTGCACGCTCAGCGGACGAGCGCCGGGCCGGGGCGGCCGCCGTCGTGCCGGCCGCAGAACCTGGCGATCGCCCGCATGCCTCGCCCCACTTCTCGTAAAGGGTCCTCCCAAGGAACGTATCGGCCCGCGCCGAACGCGACCAGTTACAGTTCGCTGACCCTGGGTGCCGTTTACGAGGTCGCGCCCTTGAGGACGGACATCTTCTCGAAGTACTCGTCATCGTTCATCTCGCCGCGTGCGTACCTCTCGGCGAGGATCCGCTCCGCCGACGCCGTCGGCGTGGTTTCGGTACGGCCCGCCTGGCCCTTCTTCCGCCAGGCCCAGAGGCCGAACGCGACGACGGCGACCCAGAACAGGCCCCAGACGAGCGGGATGACGGGCCAGAAGCCCGCGTGTGCGAATGTGTTCATGTCTCCTCCTTGACGTACCTCAAGGTTCGCCGCAGAAGAAGCCCCGCGAATCGGACTCCGGGCGCGTCCTGCCGTCCACCCGGGGGAGTGCTCGACGTCGCCCGCCCTACGCTCCTGGACGTAGATGGGTGTCAGGTCTCCAGGCGGGTGCGGACGGTGGCGCGGTCGATGCCGAGGCGGTCGACGAGGGCGGCTACGGGGTCGGGGTGCCGCTGGTCCAGCAGGGCCAGCAGCACCGCGGCCGGTCCGGTGCGGTCTCGGGTCTTGCGGCTCGTCGCCTTGATCGCCTGATTGATGACGGCCCGCGCGCTCGACGTCAGCGCGGTGGCGGGGATAGGCGGGTGCTTGCGCGGGCTGCCGAGAGGGGTGTCGCCGATGTCGAGGCCGATCGCTCGCAGAGCGGCCTGGTCGAGCGAGTCCAAGGCCGCTCGCGCGGTGCGCGCGTCGACGCCCAGGGCGCGGGCCGGCGGGCCTGACGGGTCGCGGAGCAGGCCAAGGAGCAGGTGTTCGGTGCCCATCCGGCGGTCGCCGCGCTGTCTCGCCTCGTCCATGGCCGCCTTGACGGCGACCGCGAACGGGCTCTTGTCCATCCCGAACATGACGAGCCTCACTTTCCGTACTTGGCGTGCACCGACTGGCGCGACATGCCGAGCGCGTCGCCGATCTGCTCCCACGTCCAGCCCTGCTCCCTGGCCAGCGCGACCGAGGCGGCCTCGACCTGCTCGGCCAGCCGGTGCAGCGCGCCCACCGCGCGGAGCCCGAGGGCGGGGTCGTTGGACTTGATGCGCTCAGACAGCTCTCCCATGTCCACGACGTCAAGCTAGCCTGACGCGGACGCTCCTGTCAATCCAGCCTGACAGGAATCTCCTTCGCGACCGCCTCGCGTACGGCCGGCGCGATCTCCTGGGCCCAGCGGGCCAGGAGGGTGTGGTCGGGGGCGTCGTGGCCGGCGGTGAAGAGCGTGAAGCCCGACGCGCCGTGCTCCAGCACCGCGCCGGTCAGCTCCTCGACCCACTGGCCGGTGGAGCCGCCGATCCAGCGGCCGTCGCGGTCGCGGGTGGCGGGCAGTGGCCGCTCGGTGATGCGGCCGGGGAGGTTGAAGACCGTGCGGATCTCGCTCGGCGCGCGGCCGGCGGACGCGGCCGCCTCGTCGATGATCGGCCGCGAGGTCCGGTAGCGCTCGCTGAGCCAGTCGGCCGCGTGGCCGGGGATCCAGCCGTCGGCCACCCGGCCGGTGGCGGCCAGCGACTTCGGGCCGACCGATCCGGTCCACACGGGCGGCGCGGCCACCGGAGCGGGCTCTATCTTGTTCACCTGGTAGTGGGTGCCCTGGTAGGTGACCGGAGGGCCGCCGCCCGACAGCAGCTTGACCAGGACGATCGCCTCCTCGAAGGCGTCCACGGCCGCGCCCGGTGACAGCCGGGGCACCCCCATGTCGGTGATGCGGTCCCACAGCCCGCCCGCGCCCATGCCGAGCACGACCCGGCCCTCCGACAGCGCCGACAACGACGTCACCGTCCTGGCCAGCATGGGCGCGGGCCGTGTCGGCAGGTTGGTGACGTTGGCGAAGCCGGCGATGCGCTGGGTGCGCCCGAGTATGAAGCCGAGCGCGGCGTAGGCGTCCAGCCGCCCGCCGATGTAGGGATGGTCCGACAGGGTGAAGAGGTCGAGCCCGTCGCGGTCGGCCTGCTGTGCCATGCGCAGCAACTCGGGTATGTCGTCGATGCCGGAATGCGCGCCGAAACCGAACACGATGTCAAATGGGGACATTGTTCTGCCTTTCAGGTGCCGCAACATAGAAGTTCGTTCCACGAACAATATTAGTTCGTGGAACGAACTGCAACTCTGCCGGCGCGCGGTCACCTGAAGACGACGGGCACCTTGTTGTCCGCCACGACGCGGCCGAGCAGGGCGGCGAGCGTGTCACGCTCCGCCGGGGTGAAGGCCGAGGTCAGCGCCTCGACGCGGCGGCAGGTCTCGGCGTAGAACTCGTCGGCCAGTTTGGCGCCGCGCCTGGTGAGCGCCACCCTGACCGCGCGGGAGTCCTCCAGGTCGGCCTCCCGCCGGACCAGGCCGTTGCGCTCGCTGCGGTCCACCAGGCCGGTCAGGCTCGACTTGGCCAGCCCGAGTATCGCGCCCAGCTCGCCCATGCCGTACGGCTGCGCCATCAGGACGCACAACAGCTGGCCCTGCTGCTGGGTGATGCCGTACTCGCGGGCGGAATTCACGTACACGGCATTCACCAGGAATGCGGACCGCACTAGTGCGGACACCGTGCTGATCTGCCCGTCAACATACTCGCTCATCGGCCCAGAGTAACAAATTCGTGGGACGAACTACCCTGGTTCGGACGGGCGTCTGGTGGAGGAGGACGACGCGCCGGCCCTCGGGGGTCCGGCGATAGACCGTCGACGCGTACCACGAGGACGTCTCGTCTCCGGTGGTGCTGGTCAGTGTGGAGGCGACCACGGCTCCCGCGTCGCCGAGGGGCTCGGCCACGACATCATGCGCCTGATCGCGCCGGTCCGGGTCGCCGCGCCCCTTGGCGTACACGTCGTGGCGATGTCTCTCATCCGGTCGGCTCCCTTGTCGTGGAATGGTGCGGCCCGCGCTGTCAGCCGTACTGACATCTCCTGTCGCGCTGACCCGTTCTCCCACGTCCACTCTGTCAGGCTGGCTTGACGGCGCTCGCGTGTCAGCCTAGCCTGACAGGTATGGACGAAGTGATCATCGTGGGAGCCGGCCCTGTGGGGCTGATGCTGGCGTGCGAGCTGGCCCTGGCCGGCGTGCGCCCGACCGTGCTGGACAAGAGACCCGAGCCCAGCGACCTGCCCAGGGCGAACGGCGTCGGCGGGCAGATCGTGCGGATGCTCGACTACCGAGGGCTGCTGGAGCGCTTCGCCGAAGGCAGCCCCTTCGCCGGGCGGCCACCCGGCTTCCCGTTCGGCTCGGTGCCGCTGCGCTTCGCCGGGCTGGACGACATCCCCCTGCGCATGGTGATGATCCAGCAGCCGCGCATGGAGCGGCTGCTGTCAGAGCGCGCCGCCGAGCTGGGCGTGGAGGTCGTACGGGGGACTCCGGTGCTCGGGATCGGCCAGGACGACGACGGCGTCACCCTCGACCTGCCCGGACGGCGAGTGCGCGCCCACTGCGCGGTCGGCTGCGACGGCGGCCACTCCCTGGTCCGCGAGCGGCTCGGCATCCCCTTCCCCGGCACCACCGACGACGAGGTGCTGCTCCTGGGCCACTTCAAAACCGACCAGGTCACCGGCCTGTTCGAGCGGTCGCGGGTGATGGGCCTGGAGCCCGGCTGGAACCACACGCCGCACGGCCGCCTGCTGCTCACCTCACTACAGCCCGGCGTGCACATCGTCGGCGTCCGCGAGAAGGGCGCCACGGGCCCGGTGACCCTGGCCGGCTTCCAGGCGGCGATCCGCCGGGTGATCGGCGCCGACCTGCCGCTCGGCGAGCCGATCTGGCTGTCCAGTACGGTCACCCAGGCGCGGCTGGCCGAGCGCTACCGATCGGGCCGGGTCTTCCTGGCGGGTGACGCGGCGCACCTGTTCCCCGCCGGCGGCTCGGCGCTGAACGTCGGGCTGATGGACGCGGTCAACCTCGGCTGGAAGCTGGCCGCCGTGCTCACCGGCCGGGCCCCGGTCCGGCTCCTGGACACCTACGAGACCGAGCGCCGCCCGGTCGGCGAGCGCACGCTGGCGCACACCCGGGCACAGGCGGCCCTGGAGCGGCTGACCGGCGAGGACGGCGACGCGCTGCGCGACCTGCTGGCCGAGATCTTCGCCTTCGAGCAGCCCGCGCGCCACCTCGCCAACCTGCTGCACCTCTCCGACACCAGGTCCGGCCTGCCCTCCCCGGACGGCGTGCTCGACGGAGAGGCCGGTCGTGGGGGCGTCGTCGGCGCCGATCTGGTCGGCCGCCTGGCTCCCGATCTCCAGCTGAGCACCGGGGACGGGCCCACGCGGGTGGCCGAGCTGATGCGCGACGGCCGCCCCCTGCTGCTGGACCTGGGCGGTGGCGCCACGCTCGACGGCGACTGGATCCGCGTGGTCCGGGCCCACTGCGCCGATCCCCCCGCCGACACCCTGCTCATCCGTCCCGACGGACAGGTGGCCTGGACGGGGACGGCCGGGCTGCGCGAGGCCGCCGCCGAATGGCTCCAGCCGGCCTGAGCGATCGTCAGAGCCAGCCCGGCCTGACCAGTCCGGACTCGTACGCGATCACCACGAGCTGGGCCCGGTCGCGGGCGTGCAGTTTCATCATCGCCCGGCTCACATGCGTCTTGGCCGTCGCCGGCGACATGAACAGCTTGGCCGCGATCTCGTCGTTCGTCATGCCGGTGCCGACCAGGGCCAGCACCTCGCGTTCGCGGTCGGTGAGCAGGTCCAGGCCGTCGGCGGCCAGCGGCTCCTTGGCGCGGGTGGCGTACTCCGCGATCAGGCGGCGCGTCACGCTGGGGGAGAGCAGCGCCTCCCCGGCGGCGACCACCCGCACGGCCTGGATGAGCTCGGCCGGTTCGGTGTCCTTGACCAGGAAGCCGCTGGCCCCGCCCCGGAGGGCTTCGAAGACGTACTCGTCCAGCTCGAAGGTCGTCAGGATGATGATGCGCGGGCCGTCGGGCATCTGGCGGGTGGCGGTGAGGCCGTCGGTGCCGGGCATCCGGATGTCCATCAGCACCACGTCCGGCGCGTGCTCGCGGGCCCGGCGGACCGCCTCGGCGCCGTCGGCGGCCTCGGCGACGACGGTCATGTCGGGCTGGGCGTCGAGCAGCGCCTTGAAGCCGGCCCGCACCAGGGCCTGGTCGTCGGCCAGCAACACCTTGATCATGGGTTCTCCTCGGGTAGGGGCAGCCGGGCGGAGACCTGGAAGCCGGTGCCCGCCGGGCCGGCGACCAGGGTGCCGCCGAGGGCGGAGGCGCGTTCGCGCATGCCGGGGATGCCGTTGCCGCTGCCTTCCTCCGACAGCATGGTGGGCGTGGTCGCGCCGGTGTCGGCGATCCGGACGGTCAGCTCGGCCGGGCCGTACTCCAGCTGGACCGTGACCTGCGATCCGGGCGCGTACCGGGCGGCGTTGGTGAGCGACTCCTGGACGATGCGGTAGGCGGCGCGCTCGACCTGGCTCGGCAGCGGGCGTGAGCCGGCCCGGTCGAGGGTCACGTCGAGGCCGGAACGCTCGACCAGCTCGTCCAGGCGGTCGAGCCCGGCGGTGGGGGAGCGGGGGGCGCCTTCGCGCAGCACGTTCAGCACCGAGCGCATCTCGCCGAGCACCTCCTTGGAGGCGGTCTTGATGGTGGCCAGCGCGGTGCGCGCGTGCTCGGGATTGTCGTCCATGAGGTGCAGCGCGGTCGAGGCCTGGACGTGGATGAGGGAGATGTTGTGCGCGAGCACGTCGTGCAGCTCCTGGGCCATGGTCAGCCGCTCCTCGCTGGCCTGCCGCCTGGTCTCCTCGTCGACGGCCCGCTGTTGCTGGGCGCGGCGCTCGCGCAGGATCCTGGTGAGCTCGGCCATCACCATGACGAGCAGGATGAACGCGGTGATCGCCGAGTCGTGGAAGAGCCCGGCCGACTCGCCCGAGAGCAGGTAGCCGTAGCTGAGGAAGACCGCGAGCGTGACCCCCGCCATGCTCCAGGCGGCCACCCGTAGTCCCTGCGTGACCAGGGAGAAAAGCATGATGATCGGAGCCAGGTAAACCGGCCCGTACGGATACCCAAGCCACGTATACACATATGTCGCCAACAACGTGACGATCGTGGCCGTGATCGGATATTTCCGGCGCACCAGGATCATCAGCGGCCCGACGAGCAGCAGCGCATAGGCCACCGGGTCGAGTGGCTCCCTGGAGGCCCGCTGTCCCCAGGCCGCCCCCTGAGAGAGCACCACCTGGGCGACCGCGACGATCAACGCGAGGTACGGATCGAAACCGGACTGCTTACGCACAACCCCACGCTAGGTCCCGCATTCCACCACCGCATCCTCTGATGGTGGAAGGGGGCCCTACCGCGATGGGCGTAGCTGGGCCATGGTGGAGAACATGCGCCGAGTGATCGTTCCCGCAGTAGCAGTCCTCGTCTCGCTGGCCACCGCCGTTCCCGCGCCGGCCACAACAGAGCAGCAGAAGGTCCCGGTCGCCGAGGGGTACGGCGGGGCCGTCGCCACCGTCGACCTGGACGCGAGCAAGGCGGCCATCGCCGTGCTCAGGAAGGGCGGCAACGCCATGGACGCCGCGGTCGCCGCCGGAGCGGTGCTCGGCGTGACCGAGCCGTACTCCGCCGGTCCTGGAGGCGGCGGCTTCATGGTCTACTACGACGCCAGAAGGCGTCAGGTCCACACCATCGACGGCCGGGAGACCGCCCCCGGAGCCATGACCGCCACCAGCCTGGAGGGCATCCCGTTCGCGGAGGCCGTCACCAGCGGCCTGTCAGCGGGCGTGCCGGGCACCGTCGCCCAATGGGACCTGGCCCTGCGCCGGTTCGGCACGCTGTCGCTGAAGCAGGCGCTGCGGCCGGCGATCGAGGTGGCGGCCAAGGGCTTCGTCGTCGACCAGACCTTCCACGACCAGACCGCCCAGAACGCCGACCGCTTCAAGGACATCACCTCCACGGCCCGCCTCTACCTCCCGAACGGCTCGCCGCCGCCCGTCGGCTCCGTCTTCAGAAACCCCGAGCTCGCCGCCACCTACCGCGAGCTGGGCGAGCGAGGCCCGGACTGGCTGTACAGCGGGCAGCTCGGCAGGGAGGTCGTGGCCACGGTCAAGCAGCCGCCGGTCACCCCGGGCGCCGCCCGCACCGTCAGGCCGGGGCTCATGGAGATGCGCGACCTGCGGAGATACCAGGCCCTGATGCGGGATCCGACCCGCGTCGACTACCGGGGGATGACCGTCTACGGCATGGCGCCGCCGTCGTCCGGCGGCTCGACCGTGGGCGAGGCGCTGAACATCTTGGACGCGCTGCCCGAGGTGGGCCTGCACGAATACCTGGAGGCGTCCAAGCTGGCCTTCGCCGACCGCAACGCCTACGTCGGCGACCTGCCCGGCGTGCCGCTGAAGGAGCTGCTGTCGGACGGGTTCGCCAAGGAACGCGCCTGTCTGGTCGGCGACCGGGCCATCGCGGCCCCGGCCGCGCCCGGCGAGCCGGACGGCGACTACGGCCCCTGCGCCGCCCCGACCGGCACCGCGACCCCGACCGCGGAGGAGGGCCCTGAGACCACCCACCTGGTCGTGGCCGACCGCTGGGGCAACGTGGTCGCCTACAACCTGACGATCGAGTCCACCGGCGGCAACGGCATCGTGGTGCCCGGCCGCGGCATGCTGCTCAACAACGAGCTCACCGACTTCACCTTCGGCCCCGCCCCGGGCGACCCGAACCTGCCCGCACCCGGCAAGCGCCCCCGCTCCTCGATGGCGCCGACGCTGGTGTTCGACCACGGCAGGCCGGTGCTGGCGCTCGGCTCGCCCGGCGGCTCGACGATCATCACGACCGTGCTGCAGATCATGGTCAACCGGTACGAGTTCGGCATGTCGCTGCCCGAGGCGCTCGCCGCTCCCAGGGCCACGCAGCGCAACACCGCGCAGACCCAGGCCGAGCAGGCCTTCCTCGACCGCTACCAGCAGGAGCTGACGGACCGGGGGCACCAGCTGGTGCTGAACCCGGAGATCGGCGCGGCCACCGCGCTGGAGATCCTCGACCGGAACCGGGTCCAGGCGGTCGCCGAGCCCAGCCGGCGCGGTGGAGGCAGCGCGCTGGTGGTGCGGCCGAGGCGCTGATCCATCGGTTCGACCCGCCGCGGGCATGGCGACGCCCCGCCACTGTCCGCGGCGGGTGGGTCAGTTCTATGGGGAAAGGGCTTACTGCAGGAGGAGGAACGCGGCCACGCCGATGACGACGACCACCGCGACCACCGCGATGATCGGCAGCAGCGGCGACTTCTTGGCCTTCTTGGACTCCTGCTCGGACCGCTGCGCGAACGCGCGGAACTGCTGGGTGCTGCCCGAAGGGTCGATATGCTGGTCAGACATGGGCAGCAGCCTAGCGGGATCACATGCCGTTTTTGCGCGGTTTTGCGCGATCCGTGGGGTGGGCTGGTGACGGGACCGGTCCGGTGGGCGGATAGCTTTGACCCATGCTCAGGACCCTGTTGTCCCCTCGCCTTCTGGGGTTGCACCTGCTCACGATCGGGGTCGTGCTCGCGTTCATCTTTCTCGGACGCTGGCAGCTCGGCGTGTTCCAGGACTCCGGCAAGCCGCAGGCGATGACCGATCCCGAGCCGGTGAGCGTCACCACGCTCGCTCAGGTGGGCGCGCACATGCACAACGTCGCCGTGGGGCGCAAGGTCACCGCCGAGGGCGTCTACGACGCCGGACGCCAGCTCCTGGTCGCCGACCGGCCGCCCGACGTGGCGGCGCCGGGCGGCAACGTCTCACGCGGCGAGGGCTACTGGGTGCTCACCCCGCTCCGGCTCGACGACGGCACGCTGATGCCGGTCGTGCGCGGCTGGGTGGCGAAGGCCGACGACCCGGGCACCGCCGTGCCCGGCGGCCGGATCGCCGTGCAGGGGCGCCTGCGCCCGCCGCAGGGCACCGACGGGGTGCAGCGGCGACCGGAGGGCGTGCCCGCCGGCCAGGTGCAGACGGTCTCGACCGGTGAGCTGATCAACCTGTGGAGCGGGCAGAAGGTGCGCAACGGCTACGTCGTCGCCCAGCCGCCCTCGGGCTCACTGACCCAGGTCAAGGCGGCCCCGCCGATCGTGGGCGGCGAGCTGACGTGGCGTAACCTCGCCTATGCCGCCAACTGGTGGATCTTCGCCGGATTCGCCGTGTTCATGTGGTTCCACTTCGTACGTGATGCCGTACGAGCGGATCGGGACCGCGACAGGTCCCCCGAGATGGTTCTGGAAGGTTAACGGTGGAATCGGCTCTCAAGCCCTTCCGGGTGCTCGCGTACGTGGTCGGCGTGATGCTGCTCATCCTCTGCGTCGCCATGGTCATGCGCTACGGCTTCGGCAGCGCCGGCCTGTCGAAGACGATCGCGCCCATCCACGGCGGCCTCTACATGCTCTACCTGGTCGCGGTGATGAACCTGGGCATGAAGGCCCGCTGGTCGTGGCCGTACATGCTGGGCGTGATGCTCGGCGGCACGGTGCCGTTCCTGTCGTTCTTCGTCGAGCGCAAGGTGCGCGAGCGGGTGGCCGGACAGAGCACGGCCGGACAGAGCACGGCGGAGGCCTGAGGCCCCCGCCGCGCCGGGTCAACGGCCGATGCCGCGCTTGCGGGATCGCTTGAGCCGCTCGCGCTGCGACGGGTCGAGCATCAGGTAGCCGATCACCGGTGCGGCGACCACGCCGAGGATGACGAGCAGAGTCACGAACCCGGCCCCAAAGAAAATCAGCGAGAGCAGAACAGCGGCGCCTGCGCCGATGGCGTACTTCTGGACTGGTGACATCCTCAACTTCCTCCGAACGCGGAGCGCGCGCCCCGCCTCTCCCACATTGTGCGTCGTCCTGCCAACGAGTGGGCCCCCTGCCTTGGTTCCTGGTCACGATGTATCTCAACCGTTGTGCTCCAACACCCCCATGAGCCTGCGGCGCAGCACGTCAGCGGCCGGACGCCGGCCCGGCTCGCCCGACAGCAGGTCGAACAGCACCGGAGCGAGCGCCCCCGCCCTGCTGAGCGGCGCGCCGGGGGCGGGCGGCCGCCCCTGCACGGCCGCGAACAGCGTCGCGCCGAGCGACCACAGATCCGCCGCCGGGCTCCCGGCGCCCTCGGGCGGCGTGAAGGCGGGCAACTGGGCCGGCGCCAGGCGGGGGACCAGCGTGGCGTGCCCCCACTCGTTGATCAGGACGCTGCCCGGCTGCACGCCGCCGTGGTGCTCGCCGCGCGCGTGCGAGTCCGCGAGCTGATCGAGCACGGCCAGCCCGATCGCGGCCACCTCCGGGGGCGGCATCGGCCCACCGGCCGCGACGACCTGATCGAGGGAGCGGTCCATGGCCAGCCGGCGCAGCGTCTCGGCCACCGTCCGCACCGGCGGCGTGTCCGTGGGGCGCAGCATGGCCCTGATGAGCGAGCGCAGCGGCTCGGTGCCCTCCGCCGGAGCCTGGCCAGGCGGGCGTCCCTCGACCGCGAAGTGCAGCGTGGCGGCCAGCGACCACATGTCCGCAGTCGGCCGCATGCCCAGCGCGGGCAGCCCGAACCCGGTCAGCAACGCCCTTCCGGTGCTGGTGAGCAGCACGTTGCCCGGATTCACCCGGCCGTGCACGATCCCGGCCGCGTGCGCGGCCTCCAGCGCCGACAGCAGGTGCACGCCCACCCGCGCCGCCTGCAGGACCGGCAGCGGGCGGCGCGCCCGCACGCTCTGCTCCAGCGACGATCCCGAGACGAACTCCATGACCAGCCACGCCTCGCCGCCCTCGACGGGCACGTCGAGCAGCGGCACCACGCAGGCGTGCGACAGCCCGGTGGCGCGCCGCGCCTCCGCCACCGCCGGCTCCCGCGACTCCGCGGGGACGCGCAGCCTCCTGACCACGACGTCACGATGCTCCTGCTCGTCGAAGGCCAGCAGGAGCTCACCGCCGCCCAGGGGATTGAGCAGGCGATAACGTCCGGCGAGCTTTCCTGTCTCTCCCATAGCGAGGTGCACGATAGCGTCACGCCTCCGGACATGGCCATGGCCAGCTTTCACCAATGACGGTCTACCCGTGTCAGGCGCTCGTCAGCCACGTCTCGTGCGCCGAGTGGACCTTGCGCCACAATTTGTCCCTGTCCTCCGCCTCGACGTCGTCGAGCGGCAGGTTGAAGATGTCGTCGAGCGCCGCGTAGAAGTCGCCGGCCGTGTCCAGCGTGATGGCGTCCGCCCAGGTCCCGACCCGGGACAGCCTCAGCCCGCGCAGACTGTCCACCCCCTTGGCGTCCCTTCTCTGCACGCTCAGCACCCGGACGAACCCGGACGTCGGTGACGTGCTCAGGTGCTCGTGCATGGCCGTGAAGGCCGACATGTCTGTGGCGGCGAGCCCGAAGTCCATGCCGGCGAACGAGCCGCTCGGGTCATGGTCGAACCGCCAGCCACCGGGCGCCACCTCCGACGGGCGCAGGCCGTACGTGAAAGGGCCCTGCACGTAGGAGCCCGCGACCAGCGGGAGCGGCTCGTGCAGCGCGTCGCCGAGCCCGACGTCGACCAGCCACTCGCCGCCCGGATTGGCCTCGTCCGGCAGGCCGCGCACGGTCAGCACCAGGTGGTTGGCGATGACGCCGGGCTCGGCGCCCCGAGTTTGGACGCCGCCCACATGCCTGGTGACCTGGTAGCCGAGGGCCGTGGCGAGCGCGGAGAACGCGCCGTTCAGGTGGTAGCAGTAGCCGCCGCGGCCGCCGATGATGCGGGCCGCCGACTCCAGCGGGTCGACCGTGGTGGGCCGATCGAGCCAGATCTGCAAGGCCTCGTAGGCGACGCGCTCCACATGGGCGGCGTGCAGCGCCCGGAGTCCGGCCGCTGATGGGGCAGCCTGCGCGAGGCCCAGGCGTCGAAGGTAACCCGCGGTGTCCACCCGCCCAAGTCTGCACCGGATGTGCACGAATTGGGGAGTGCCGTCTGCACGGGCCACTCCTAGGCTTTCGAGCGTGACAGAGCAGCGACGCATCCTCGTGGTCGAAGACGACGCCACCATCGCGCTGGCCGTGCGCGACAGGCTGGCCGCCGAGGGGTTCGACGTCCGGGTGGCCGGCGACGGGCAAACCGCCCTGGTGGAGTACGGCAAGGCGGAGCCCGACCTGGTCATCCTCGACCGGCTGCTGCCCGTGCTCGACGGGCTGGAGGTGTGCCGCAGGATGCAGGCGGCCCGGCCGGTGCCCGTACTGATGCTGACGGCCCTGGGGGAGGAGACCGACGTGCTGGTCGGGCTCGGGGTCGGCGCCGACGACTATCTCGCCAAGCCGTTCAGCATGCGGGAGCTGGTCGCCCGGATCCACGCGCTGCTGCGCCGGGTCGAGCGGGCCGGGCAGCTCGTCGCCGAGGACACCGTGATCAGGGTGGGCGAGGTGGAGATCGACACAGCCGCCCGCAGGGTGTTCGTGCGCGGCGCCGAGGCCCAGCTCACCCGGACCGAGTTCGACCTGTTACGCCGCCTGGCCGAGCGGCCCGGTCAGGTGTTCGAGCGCGAGCGGCTGCTGTCGGACGTGTGGGGCTTCTCCGAGGCCGCCGCCACCAGGACCGTCGACAGCCACGTACGGGCGCTGCGCCGCAAGCTCGGCCCCGACGTGGTGCGGACGGTGCACGGCGTCGGCTACGCCCTGGTGCGCCGATGAGGCCGCTCGACTTCCTCGGCCGGATCAAGGTCAAGCTCGGCCTGGTCATAGTGCTGGCCGTGGCGACCGCGTTCGTCGTCAACGAGGTCGGCATCAACTCCGGGCTCTCGCGCGAGGTCCGGATCGCGGTGGCCGTGGCGCTCGCCCTGATCATGGTTCAGCTGCTCGCCGCCGGGATGACCAAGCCGCTGCGCGAGATGGCCAGGGCCGCCCAGACCATCGCCAAGGGCCGCTACACCCTGCGCGTCCGGGCCACCTCGCGCGACGAGGTCGGCGAGCTGGCCAGGGCGTTCAACGCGATGGCCGACGACCTCGGCGCGGTCGACAGGCAGCGGCGCGAGCTCGTCGCCAACGTCAGCCACGAGCTCCGCACGCCCATCACCGGCCTGCGCGCCGTGCTGGAGAACGTCGTCGACGGCGTGTCCGCGCCCGACCCGGCCACCATGCGCACCGCGCTCGCCCAGACCGAGCGGCTCGGCCGGCTGGTCGCCCAGCTTTTGGACCTGTCCCGGCTGGACTCGGGCGCGCGGCTCATCGAGCCGGAGCCGGTCGAGCTCGCGCCACTGGTGGAACAGGCGGTGGCGGAGGCGTCGCTGGCGCGCGAGGACGTCCGGCTGCTGCCCCGGACCACCGGCGGGCTCGGCGTGCGCGCCGACCCCGACCTGCTGGCCCAGGTCCTGGCCAACCTGCTCGACAACGCCGTACGGCACAGCCCGGCAGGCGGCACGGTCACCGTGACCGCCACCGGGGAAGGCGCCGGGATCCGGCTCGTGGTCGCGGACCTGGGGCCGGGTATCCCCGAGGCGGCCAGGGGGCGGGTGTTCGAGCGCTTCTCCCGGCTGGACGCGGGCCGCGCCGCCGACGCCGGTGGCGCCGGGCTGGGGCTGGCCATCGTGAAGGAGATCGTCGAACTGCACGGCGGTTCGATCCGCATCGACGACTGCGCGGGGTGCCGCATGATCATCGACTTACCAGGGAGGACCACGATGGCCGACGAGCCACGGGAGCCGGAGCGGGCGACGGGGGAGCAGACGACGGTCCGGGACGAAGCTCCCGTACCGGGTCCGCAGACGGCCCCACAGACGGCTTCACAGACGATGGCTCAGCCGGAGGACGGTCGGGACCCGGTTGAGGGGGACCTGGCGGGGGCCGTGCCTGGCCGAACCGAGCGCGCCGGCTCGGTCGAGGTCGAAGGCGGGTCGGTTGTGGTCGAAGGCCGTCCGGTTGCGGCCATGGGCTGGCCGGTCGACGCTGAAGGCCGGTTGGTCGTGGCCGGAGGGGCGGTGGCCGAGGGTGAGGGGTCGTCCGCCGAGGGCTCGGACGGGGCTCCGGCCACCGCCGATGCCGCCGTCGCGCGTCAGGACGCGCCCGCCGTTCTGGCCCAGGAACCCGCCGCCGATGCACGGGCGCTGCGGCCGGGCGTCCCGGTGCAGGTCCGGGGGACGGGTGAGTCGTCCCGCGAGCGGCTGGCGAAGATGGCGGTGGGGGTCGTCGTCGGGGTGATGGTCGGCTTCCTGATCGGGATGTTCGCGGCCGTGTTCGCCAGCTTGATGCTGGGGGACAGTTTCGGGTTCGTCACTCTCGTGCTGTGCACCGCGACCTTCGGTGCCATCGGGGCGTCCCTGGGCGCGGGCTCAGGCCGCCGAGGCGTCTACGCGGCCACCACGCCGCGCACGCCGCCCGCGGCGTCCACGCCTGAGTCGTCGTCGGCCGCGTCGGCATCGTCCGCGTCGTCCGTGCCGTCCTCGCCGTACCAGCGTCAGGAGCCCTTGGCGGGGCAGCCGCACGGCGCGCAACCTCCTCCTCCCGCGTACGTCCCGCCGCCGCTGTTCCCCCGGCCGGAGCTGCCGGAGACGCCGCGCTGGCTGCTGCCGGCGGCGGCGGGGGCGGGCGTGTTCGCGGCGGTGGCGCTGCCCGACGCGCAGGTGGGGCTCGGCATCGTGCTGGTGTCGATGGTGCTGGGAGCCGCGGCGCTGCCCGCGGTGCTGCGGCGGATGACGCCGTGGACGGTGGCGTACGGGCTGGTGGCGTACGTGCTGATCGCGATGGCCGCCATCAGGGACGCCGACTGGCTGGTGACGTTCCTGCTCCTCGCGGGGGCGGCCCTGGTCGCGCTGGCCGTGTCGGGAGCCGGGCGCGGCTGGCTGGGCGTGATCAGGGGCGGCGCCTCGGTGTTGCTGGCGCTCGGGCCCGTGCCCTGGTTCCTGGCCAGGCCGCTGAAGAACCTGCGGGCGAAGGGCGGCATCGTGTCCACGCTCGCCGCGTTGGGCATCACGGCCGTGCTGCTGGTGGTGTTCGGGCTGTTGTTCGCCTCGGCGGACGCGGTGTTCGCGAGCTATGTGGAGCGGCTGACGACCACGCCCGTCTGGGCCGAGTCCCTGCCGTTGCGGATCTTCGTGTTCCTGTTGTTCGCGGCGCTGCTGGCCGCCGTGGTGCTGGTCGCGCTGCGGCCCGTCGTCGATCCGGTGGCGCCGGAGATCAAGGTCGGCGTGCGCAGGACCGTCTGGCTGCTGCCCCTCACCGCGGTGAACCTGCTGTTCGCGGTCTTCGTCATGGTCCAGCTGACCGTGCTGTTCGGCGGTGACGCCCTGGTGCTGAAGACGGCGGGGCTGACCTACGCCGAGTACGCCAGGCAGGGCTTCTTCCAGCTGGTCGCGGTCAGCGTGATCGTGCTCGGCATCGTGGCGGTGGCCGCGAGCGTGCTGAAGACCGAGCGGCGGGAGCGCTGGCTGCTGTCCGGGCTGCTCGGCGTGCTGTGCGGGCTCACCCTCGTGGTGCTGTTCTCCGCGCTGCACCGGCTGGGCCTCTACACCGACGCGTACGGCCTGTCCCGGCTGCGCCTGTCGGTGCAGGCCACGATCTGGTGGTTGTTCGCGCTGTTCGCGCTGGTGCTGATCGCCGGCGGGGTACGGCTGGCCGGGCGGGGGACCGGCTGGCTGCCGCGCACGATCGTCCTGGTCACCGCGCTCGGCCTGGCCGCCTTCGCCGTCGTCGACCCGGACCTGCGGGTGGCCGAGTCGCAGGTCGAGGCGCGCGGGGGGCAGACGTTCGACACCGACTACCTGGGTGATCTGGGCGCCGAGGCCGTCCCGGCGCTGGACCGGCTGCCGGAGCCGCTGCGCAGCTGCGTGCTCTCCGACGTGGCCGCGGCCAACGAGCTGGGCGGGCCCGATCCGTGGAACGGCTGGAACCTGGCCAGGGCCGAGGCCCGCGCCCTGCTGGCCGAGCGTCCCATCCTCCCGGCGGCCTCCTGCGCGGCCCGTTCTGGTGATTGAATCCGTAGGTGACGTTCGACGTAGTCATCAGCGGTGGCCGGGTGCTCGACGGCACGGGCGCGCCTCCGTACCAGGCCGACGTGGCGATCTCCGGCGACAGGATCGCGGCGGTGGGCCGCCTCGAAGGGGCGCGGGCCGGGTCGGTGATCGACGCCGGTGGGCGGCTGGTGGCGCCGGGGTTCGTCGACGCCCACGCGCACGGTGACGCGGCGGTCTTCGACCCCGGCGTGCAGCTCGCGGCGCTGCGCCAGGGCGTGACGACGATGGTGCTCGGCCAGGACGGGCTGTCGTTCGCCCCCGGCTCCGCCGAGACCTTCGCCTACGTCTCCCGCTACTTCGCCGCCGTCAACGGGCCGCCCATGACGGAAGGCCCGCTCACGGTGGCGGAGCTGCTCGACGGCTACGACCGCTCGGTGGCGGTCAACACCGCCTACCTGCTGCCGCACGGCACGATCCGCTACGACGTCATGGGCCCCTCACCCCGCCACGCCGCCCGTGACGACCTGGACCTGATGCTGGCCCACGTGGAGCGCGGCCTGGCCGAGGGCGCCTGCGGCCTGTCCACCGGCCTGGAGTACCTGCCGGGCCGCTACGCCACCGCCGACGAGCTGGCCGAGCTCTGCCGCCCGCTCGGCGGCCTGCCGTACGTCACCCACATGCGGGCCTACGGTTCCAGGGCGCCCGTGGGCATGGCGGAGGTCGTGCGGATCGCCGAGCTGTCCGGCGCCGCCGTGCACGTCTCACACCTGCACGGCCCGGCCGACGTGCTGCTGCCGCGGCTGGACGAGGCGCTCGGCCAGGGCGTCGACCTGACCTTCGACACCTACCCCTACCTGCGCAGCAGCACGATCCTGGCGATGATGGCGCTGCCGCCCGAGGTGCCGGGCGCCGAGACGGACCGCGCCCTGGAGATGATCGCCTCGTCCGAGCTCGACGCCTGGTGGCCGGAGCTGGCCGGGACCTGGCCGCGCCTGACCATCGCGCACGCCCCGGGCCTGGAGTGGGCGGAGGGCCTGACCATGGTCGCCGCCGCCGGACGGGCCGGGGTGGAGCCGGCCGAGTTCTGCCGGCGCCTGCTCATCGAGACGCGGCTGGAGGCGGGCTGCGTGGAGGCTCGCCCCGACGAGGGCCCGGCAGGCGAGGAGTCCGTACGCCGCGTCCTGCGGCATCCGTCGCACATCGGCGGCTCCGACGGCATCTTCGTGGGCGGCCACCCTCATCCCCGGGCGTTCGGGGCCTTCGCCCGCTTCCTCGGCCGGCATGTCCGCGAGCTCGGTGACTGGACGTGGGAGCAGGCCGTGGTGCACCTGGCCTCGCATCCGGCCAGGCGGTTCGGGCTGGCGGACCGGGGGTTGCTGCGAGCCGGGTTCGCCGCCGACGTGGTGGTGTTCGACCCGCTGACGGTGGGCGACCAGGCCACCTACGACACGCCGCGCACGCCGGCCCGCGGGGTGGACGACGTGCTGGTGGCCGGCCGGCCGGTGCTGGCGGCCGGCGAGCTGACCGGGGCGACCCCCGGCCGAGCCCTTCGCCCGCGCTGACCCGCACAAGATCTTCAAGACAGGCCCGTACAAAATCTCCGAGACAGCCCGTACAAGATCTTCGGGATAGGCTCGGCAGAGGGGGTGGGTCGTGCCGGAAGGGTCTGTGCTGGAAGGGGAGCTCGGTTTCCCGTTGATGGTGGTGCACCGGGACGCGCTGGAGCACAACATCGCGACCATGGCCGCGTTCGCCCGCGACCATGGGCTGGAGCTGGCCCCGCACGCCAAGACGCACCTGTCGCCGGAGATCGCCGAGCGGCAGCTGCGGGCGGGGGCCTGGGGGCTGACCGTGGCCACGTCGCGGCAGGCGATGACCGTGCGCGGGTTCGGGGTGAGCCGGATCATGGTGGCCAACCAGGTCGTGGACGCGGCGGGGCTGCGGTGGGCGGCGGCGGAGCTGGAGCGCGATCCGGACTTCGAGCTCCTGTCGTTCGCGGACTCGGTGGCCGGGGTGGACATCCTGGCCCGGCACGCCGGCTCGCGGCCGTTCAGGGTGCTGGCCGAGCTGGGGCACGCCGGTGGCAGAGCCGGTTGCCGGACACTGGACGAGCTGCTCGCGGTGGCCCGGCACGCGCAGGAGACCGACGGGATCGAGCTGGCGGGGGTGGCCGGCTACGAAGGGGCGCTCAAGTCAGCGGGAGAGGTCCGGAAATATCTGGACTCGTTGCAGGAGGCCGTCGAGCACCTGCGGGTCCGTACCCCGATCCTGAGCATCGGCGGCAGCCAGTGGTTCGACGTGATCGGCCGCCACCTCGTCGCCACCCAGGCCAGGATCCTGCTGCGCAGCGGCGCGTACGTCACCCACGACGACGGCTACTACCGCGAACGCACCCCCTTCAACCGCGTCGACGGCGAGCTGCGGCCCGCGCTGGAGGTGTGGGCGCAGGTGCTGTCCACCCCCGAGCCCGGCCTCGCGATCGTCGGCATGGGCAAGCGCGACGCTCCCTACGACGAGGGCCTGCCCATCCCCAGACGCGGCGACGTCACCGTCGTCGCCATGCAGGACCAGCACACGATCGTGCGCGCCGACGGTCTCGTACCGGGTGACCTGCTGGCTTTCGGCATCTCCCACCCGTGCACCGCTTTCGACAAGTGGCGGTCCCTTCCCCTGATCGACTGGAATTATCGGGTCGTCGGCACCATAACCACCCACTTCTAGGAGCAGCCATGAAGAAGGAGCTCAGAACCGCTGAGGCGGCGGCCCCGATCGGCCCCTACTCGCAGGGACTCGTCGTCGGCGACTTCGTCTACACCTCCGGCATGGGCCCGCTCGACCCGCAGACCGGCGAACTCGTCGGCACCGACGTGGCCACCCAGACCCACCAGGTCATGCGCAACCTCGGCGCCATCCTCGCCGCCCACGGCCTCGGCTTCGACGACGTGATCAAGGCCACCGTCCACCTGCAGCACGTCAAGCGCGACTTCGCCGCCTACAACGAGGCCTACAAGACGTACTTCACCGCGCCGTACCCCGTCCGCACCACGGTCGGCTCCGAACTGCTGGACATCCTGGTGGAGATCGACTTCGTCGCGCACAAGAGCGCGTAAAGTCGCTTCGTGGACAGTTCGGTGTACGTCTTCGTCGAGGACCTGCGCGGTGAGGGCGTCGAGCGGGTGCTCGACAGGATCAGCGCGTACGGCGTGCGCGGCGTCACCATCGGCGCCGTCCACCACGCCGCCCGCGACATCACCCCGCACGGGCTGTCCAAGCTGACCATCCGCCGCGACGGAGCGCACTTCCCCCCGCCGCCCGACCTGTTCTCCGGCCGGCGGCTCAAGCCGACGGCCGGACACCAGGACGCCCTCGACGGCCTGCGCGAGGCCTGTACCAGGCGGGGGCTGACGCTGCACGGCTGGACCGTCTTCCTGCGCAACGCCACCATCGGCGCCGCGCACCCCGATGTGACCGTACGCGACTGCTTCGGCGATCGCGGCTCCCCGTCCGACCTGTGCCCCGCGCACCCCGACGTGCGTGAGTACGCCGTCGCGCTGGCCAGGGCCGTCGCCAGGCTCGGCGTCGACAGCGTGGTCGCCGAGTCGCTGCACTTCAGGCCGCTCAAGCCGGAGCGCTCGTTCGTGCCGCTCGGGCCGATGGACACCTACCTGTTCGGCCTGTGCTTCTGCGACTACTGCATGCGCCGGGCCACCGACCTGGGCGTCGACGCCGAGGTGGCGCGCGAGGAGTGCGCCCGGATCGTCGGCGGCGTGCTCGACGGCGACACGCCCGCGCAGGGCGAGGTGACCAGGGCGGCGCTGACCGCCTACGCCGGCCCCGACGTCGTCGCCTACGCCCGCGCCCGCTCCGAGACGGTCACCACCCTCGTCTCCGAGGTCGCCTCCGCCGTCGCCGCCGAGGGCTCCAAATTGGTCTTCATCGACTCCACCGGTGGCGTCAAGGGCTACCGCGACGGCCTGCCGTCGCCCGGCCTGGCCGCGCACGACGCCTGGCAACTCGGCGTGGACCTGGTGGCGCTCGGCGACCTGGTGCCCGCCTTCGGCGTGCTCGCCTATGCTCGCGACGCCGCCCGGGTGGCCGACGACGTCGGCGCCTACCTGCGGTCGGTGGGCAAGGACCGGGAGGTGCGTGCCGTGCTGCGGCCGGGTCACCCTGACAGCGACTCCGCCGATCGGCTCGTGGCCAAGGCCCGGGGGGCGAAGGCGGCGGGGGCGATGGCGGTGGACTTCTACGCCTACGGCCTGATGCCGCACCCGGTGCTCGACCGCATCCCGGCCACTCTGGCTGAGGCGCTCTGAGCCTGTACGGCTCATTTCCTCCCGGCGAACGCCGTGGCCACGCCCAGGCCCAGGTAGACGACTCCGCTGAAGTACCGCATCGTGGTGCCCTTCCGCTCCAGCCGGCCGCTGAGCGCACCGGCCGTGAACGCGTACACCATGTCCGACAGCAGCCCGAGGACGAGCAGCGTGGCGCCGAAGATCAGGATCTGCAGCGCGGGCGGCCCCGCCGACGGCTCCACGAACTGCGGCAGGAACGCCAGGAAGTACAGCGTCACCTTCGGGTTGAGCACGTTGACCAGGACGCCTTCGAGGAAGACCTTGCGCAGCGGCTGGGGCGGCGGCGCCTGCGTGGTGGTCTCCCCCTTGGCGGTGAAGGCGCGTACACCGAGGTAGACCAGGTAGGCGACGCCCGCCCACTTGACGATCGCGAACAGCGTCGCCGACCGCGAGATGACGTACGACAGCCCGGCGGCGGCCGCGGCGATGTGCACGAGCGTCCCGGCTTCCACACCGAACGCGCTGGCCAGGCCGGCCGACCTGCCCTGGGCCAGGCCTCGGGCGGTGATGTAGAGGTGGTTCGGCCCGGGGATGAGCACCAGCGCGAGCGAGGCCGCGACGAAGAGGGCGAACGTGGTGGAGGAGATCACGAACGCCCAGCGTAGGCGCGCTTTGGTCCGCTTGGCAGGGCCAATCACGGCCATTGATTATGGACCAATGGGAATGTCGGCGGGGCGTGGCATAGTGACTGCGTGAACGGAACTCTCGTCGGGCGCTCGGTCGAGCTCGCTCGGCTCGCGCGGGTGCTCGAAGCGGCCGCCGCAGGCACGGCGGGGGTCGCGCTCGTCGGCGGTGACGCCGGCATCGGCAAGACCCGGCTGGTCACCGAGCTGGTCGCGGAGTCCCGCCGGCGCGGCTTCAACGTGCTGGTCGGCCAGTGCGCCGAGCTCGGCGACGCGCTGCCCTACCTCCCGCTGGCCGACGCGCTGCGCGGCGCGGAGTCGGGGGTGCGCGAGGCCGCCGCCGCCCATCCCATGCTCGGCCAGCTCCTGCCGGGCACGGAGAGCGCGCCGTCGGCCGGGCTCACCCAGCAGCGGCTGTTCGGCTCCCTGCTGGGGCTGCTGTCGGAGGTCCAGCCGGTGGTGTTCGTGATCGAGGACCTGCACTGGGCCGACCGTTCGACCCGCGACCTGCTGGTCTTCCTCAGCCGCATGGTGCAGACCGAGCGGGTGTGCGTGGTCGGCACCTACCGCACCGACGACCTCCACCGCCGCCACCCGCTGCGCTCGGTCCTCGCCGAGCTCAAGCGGCTGCCCAGCGTCACCCACGTTGAGCTGGGCCCGCTGGGCAGCGGCGATATGTCCGACTATGTCGGCACTTTGGGGCGAGTGGACGCCCGGGAGCTCGGCCTGATCGTCACCCGGGCCGAGGGCAACCCCTTCTACGCCGAAGAGCTGTTCGCCGCCGTGGCCGAGGGAGACACCCTCCCCGACGGTCTGACCAGCCTGCTCATGTCCCGGGTCGAGGTGCTGTCCCCGGCGGGCCAGCAGGTGCTGCGCGCCGCCGCCGTGGCCGGCCGCCGGGTCGAGGACGAGCTTCTGCGCGAGGTCTCCGGCCTGCCCCTGGCCGACTTCGAGGAGGCGGTGCGCGAGATCGTCTCGCGCGGCCTGCTGCGCGTCCAGGGCCACGGTTACGCCTTCCGCCACGCCCTCCTCCAGGAGGTCGTCTACACCGACCTGCTGCCGGGCGAGCGCACCCGCCTGCACGCCGACTTCGCCCGGCTGCTCACCGCGCCCGCCGAGCTCGCCCACCACCACCTGGCCAGCCACGACCTCGCCGGCGCGCTGGTCGCCTCCACGGAGGCGGGCCGCGTGGCCGAGCGCCTCGGCGCCCCGGCCGAGGCCCACAGCCACTACGACCAGGCGCTCAGCCTGTGGGACCGGGTCCCCGACGCCGCCGAGCTGGCCGGGGAGAGCCGCGTCGCGCTGGCCTTCCGCAGCGCCGTCATGGCCGCCGACAGCGGCGACAACCACCGCGCCGTCGCCGCCCTGCGCGCCCTGCCGCCCACCTCCGAAGTCAGCGAACGGCTGGCCTACTACCTGTACGAAATGGACGACTTCGACGCCGCGGTCGCCGCCGCCGAGCACGCCGTGCAGACCGCCTTCGACCAGATCGCCCTGGCCAGAGCCCTGGCCACCTACGCCCGCACCCTCCTGTGGGGCCCCCGCCACGCCGAGGTGGAGGAGCTCGCGCACCGCGCGCTCGCCACCGCCCGCACCGCCGGAGCCAAGGACGCCGAGGTCGGCGCCCTGCTCACGCTGGCCACCTTCACCGAGATCCGGCACGACATGGCCGCCGCCCACGACCTCGTCGAGACCGCCTCCACCGAGAGCACCGGCGACCTGGCCATGGACCTGCGGGCCCGCTTCCACCACGCCCGCATCCACTACGAGCAGGGCCTGCTCGCCCAGGCGGCGGAGGTGGCCGACGAGGGCATCCGGCTCGCCGTCGAAAGCGGCCTCAAGTGGAGCACCTACGGCACCGACCTGCGCTTCCTGCGCTTCCTCATCCACTACGTGGCAGGGGAGTGGGACCAGGCCGAGTCGGTGGCCGGCAGCTTCGGCGCCCGCGTCGGCACCGTCCCCGAGGCCACCCTGTCGTCCTACGCCCTGTTCATCGAGGTCGCCCGCGGCCTGCCCGCCGTCGAGGACCGCCTCGCCTGGCTGCGGCCCTTCTGGAGCGACTCCCTGGTCGCCTACATCTCCCGCGGCCTCGCCGCCGAGCACGCCCTCTGGCGGGGCGACCCGGCCACCGCCCTCGACCACATCCACGCCACCCTCGCCACCCTCGACCCCGGCGAGTCCGGCACCATCCGCATCGCCGCCATCGGCCTGTGGGCCATGGCCGACCTCGGCATCACCGAAGGCGCCGAGGACCTGCTGTCCCGTGCCCGCTTCTCCGTCACCACCGGCCCCGTCGGCGAGGGCGGCCAGCTGGGCCCCGAAGGCCAGGCCTGGGCGCTGCGCCTGGAGGCGGAGTGGCACCGCGTCCACGGCCGCCTGGACGCCGACCTGTGGCGCGAGGTCGTCACGGCCTTCTCGTACGGCTTCGTCTACGAGGAGGCGAGAGCCCGCTGGCGCCTCGCGGAGGCTCTGCTGGCCACCGGCGACCGGCCGGCCGCACAGGCCGAATGGGAGCTCGCCAGAGAGCAGGCCGGCAAGCTACGAGCCGCACCCCTCGAAGCCGCCCTGGCCGAATTCGGGAGAAGAGCCCGATTCGGTCCCGGCGACGCGGAAGGCGGCCTCACGGCCAGAGAGATAGAGGTCCTGCGACTCGTAGCCGAAGGCCTGACCAACCGGGCGATCGCCGCACAACTGTTCATCGCCCCCAAGACGGTGAGCGTGCACGTGTCCAACATCCTTGCCAAACTGGACGTCTCCACCCGCACCGAGGCAGCCGCGGCCGCCCGCAAACACGGCCTGCTCGCCTGACTACCGGCCCGCCAACTCCCGGACCACCTGGATCAGCTCCGCCGGATCGAAGGGCTTGGTCAGATAGGCGTCGACGCCGATGCTCCGCCCCCGCCTCTTGTCGTCGTCCTGGGCCCGCGCGGTGATCAGCACCAGCTTGATGTGACTCGTCGCCTCCCCGCTGCGTAGCTGCTGCGCGGTCGCCCACCCGTCGAGGCACGGCATCATCACGTCCAGCGTGATCACATCCGGCATCACATCGAGCACCTGGTCAAGGCAGTCCTGCCCATCGGTGGCGGTCGTCACCTCGAACCCCTCAAGGTTGAGATTGACCGCGATGAGCTGACGAATGACCTCGTCATCGTCTACGACCAGTACTTTCCCAAGAACCTCACCCACGGCGGCAAAGCTACCTGTAGCAGGGCGGTCACGTGCGGTTTTCGCGGGATGTGTTCGCGGACCTTTATCTGGTGCCGAGTGGGGTCGGGATGCTGATAGCCTTGTCACACGTTGAGCCCCCTTAGCTCAGGGGATAGAGCACCGGCCTCCGGAGCCGGGTGCGTAGGTTCGAATCCTACAGGGGGCACTCGATCTTGACCGGCGGTTATGGCCGCTGACCAGGGCGAACATCGTACGAACGGGCGGGCCTCCAGTCTCACGGAGTCCCGCCCGTTCTCGTTGCCGACATCGCTACCCTGCGCCGGACGTGAGATGAACGGACCGTCGTCGTTCCGGCACCACCGCGGCCGACACCGCTCTGCCGCCCGCCGAGGCTCACCGAGCGTCTCACCATTCGAACGCAAGGTTGATCATCAGGAAGATCCTCCCTAGGGTTCAGGGCCAGCCAGGCCATCTCTTGCTGGAGGACTGTTGAAGACCCGTATTCTGAGCACCGCGCTGGCCATCGCAACATTGAGTGGACTGCTGGTGGCAAGCCCGGCGCAGGCGAGGGACGGAGTGTCTTCCGGTCGCACGGAACGCCCGAGCGGCGGCAACGGGTACGCCCAGGTAACCGTCGACTTCGTCAGCCGGACGAAGGTCGTCTTTCGGAAACTCAAGGTGCGCGACCTCTGTCCCGGTGACAACCTTCCGGTGAAGGCCCGGATCGTATACAAACACACCACCGGAACCTGGCGCACACTCCCCTGGAAGAAGGACACCAACGGCTGCGCCGACAAGGGCACCAACTTCGGAAACTTCACCCTCTCCCGCTCCCGGTCCATATCGGCGGTCACCCTGGAGCTGTGCGTCTACAACAGGAAGTCTGACTTTCACTGCGTCAACACCACGACTCGCTACAACCAGTACGTACACCCGGGCCGCTGACGCTCAGGCAGGTCACAGCATGTTCCCGATCGGCCCGGGCATCTCGGGGACGGGCTGATCGGGCAGCTCGTCCACCTCCGCGCGGGTCAGGAGGCGCGCCTCCAGCAGAGCCGTGAAGCAGTCCCGCCAGATCCTGCGCGCCTCGGCGGGCCGGCCCAACTCGTGCAGGGTCTGGCCGTACCACCAGGTGGCCACGGCATGGCCGATGCGATATCCGGCTTCGCGGAGGAGGGTCAGCGCCACCTGGAAGGTGCCGGCCGCCTCGGCGAGGCGGCCCGCGTGCATGTAGGCGCGGGCCAGGGTCTCGTGGGACGTGCCCTCCACGTACAGGCTGCCGCTCCACTCCACGACGGCGATCTTCGCCTGGGCTATGGCCTCGCAGAACTCATTGCCCTCCGGATCGGCCAGGACCTTCCACGGTACGTCGCCCTGGTCCACATCGGCGGGTGTCGTGCCGAGCTCCTTCAGCCGCGCCACCAACTCCGCCTGATGCGCGGCAGAGGTGGTGGCGAGATCGAGGTGCACGCGATACTTCACCGTTTCGGGGTCCGGGACGGTGGCGAGATCGACGTAGAATTCATCGGTGGCCGGCTCCGGCCAGCCGTGCAGGCCGATGCCGTTCTGGTAAGGCTGATTCCCACCTGAAGTAGTGAGTGATCGCCCCAGGCTCCCCTCGCCTAGGGTGATCTTTCCATGCTTTGAGTGGTATCGCAGGTCGCGGCAGCTCGCGAAGCTTGCAGTATGCAATCAAATGCATATAGCGTCGATTGCATGACGGACCGCTGGCAGATCGAGCTCGAACCCGAGGTGCGGGATTGGCTGGAGTTGCTGCCGTTTCGGTTGTACCGGCGGGTGGAGGACAAGGCCGACCGTCTGCTGGATGAGCCGACGACGCTCGGCGAGCCGTACTCGCGCCACCTGGGCGGCAAGCTACGCGAGCTGCGATTCGAGCTGGACGGCGAGGCCGTGCGCATCCCGTACTGGCTCGCGCCCGGGCGGCGGATCGTTCTGCTGACGGTGTTCCGTAAGACGAAGATGCGTGAAGCGTCGGAAGTTGAGCGTGCCCATCAGGCACAGAAGGTCTGCGAGGCCGAGCACACCCATGCTCGGCACACCTACGATCGGCGCAAGGAGGACTGATGAACCACAGCACGTGGAAGACACGCCGAACCCGGCAGCTTGCCGGTGAGTCGGTGGAGTACGACCAGGAGTACGTCGACGCGCGGTTGGCGGGCGATCTCGGGCAGGCGGTCTACAACCGCCGGATCGAGCTTGGCCTGTCCCAGGCCGAGCTGGCTGAGCGGGCCGGGATGACGCAGCCTCAGGTCTCCCGGATGGAGGGCGGCGACACCGTGGCCACGCTCCCGCTGCTACGGCGCCTGGCGAAGGCTCTGGACGGTGTGTTGAACGTCGCCATCGACGAGGGTGACTCCCGCGTGACTTTCACCCCGCACGCCGCGTGAAACCCGAACCCGGTTGTGGGGCTCACTGGTTGTGAACCACCGGCGCGAAGGCCCCATCGAGGGGCCGAACGTCCGCGAACGTATGACTCCCTTGCCGAGATAACCCGGCTGGCATATGTGTGGGACATCGCCTGCTGGAGGAAACTTTGGCACCCAACCGATGGCCGACCGGCACCTTCATGCACCGTATGACGGACGAGCTGCGCTCGGAGCTTCTTGGGCTCGGGACCTTGCGCGCGTTCCCGCCCGGGCACGTGCTGATCAGCCAGGGAGATCGCAGCTCATCGGTCTGGATCCTGTTGGACGCGCTGGTCAAGGTGACCGGGGGCGTTGAGAACGGTGTGGAGGCGACCCTGGCGATTCGGGTGTCGGGTGACATCGTGGGCGATATGGCCGCCATGGATGGGTCGCCGCGGTCGGCGACCGTGACCACCTGCGGGCGTGCGGTCTGCCAACAGGTCAAGGGCCCAGTGTTCCGCTCTTTCGTGACCCGCCGCCCGGCCGCGGCCCTGGCGCTGACGCAGGTCGTGGCCGACCGGTTGCGTTGGGCCAATCAGCGGCGCCTCGACTTCGCCGGCTACGAGACGAAGATCTGTCTGGCACGCGTGCTGATCGCGTTGATCTCGCGGCACGGTCGTACTACGGATGACGGGGTGAGCATCGGCATCCCGCTCACGAGAGCCGAGCTGGGCATGCTGGTGGGAGCCAAGGAGATCACGACGCAGAAGGCGCTGCGCGAACTGGCCGCGGAGGGGGTCATCCGGCGGGGGCACCGCGACGTGGTGGTGAAGGACCCGGCAGGGCTGGCAGCGCTCGCGGACCTACCGTTCCTCGCCAAGCCATATTTCTAAGGCTTCTCCCGTCGGGTCGTGCCTCACCGTTGAGCCCACCCGCTCATTGGAGATGCCATGGTCACGCATGATTACCGCGTCTTGCTCACAGCCGACATCGAGAACTACGGCGGCCGCACCGACGCCCAGCAGCGCACCCTCCAGTCCGGCCTGATCAGCGCCATCGAGACGGCGGCGGACCGCGTTCAGCTGGACCAGGAGTCGTGGTCGCGCCAGGTAGGCGGTGATTCGCTGACCGCCTACCTTCCCGCCGAACCGGGCCCTCTCGTAACGATTCCTCTTCTCCTCGACCAGTTCCTGACCGAGCTGGACATGGCCATCGCGGCGCACAACAGCCGACGCGGCGATCCCACCTGGGCCCGGATGAGAGTACGGCTGGCCGTCCACGTCGGACCGCTGCAGTTGGACGGCGCGGCCGGATGGCCTGGGCAGCACGCGGTGCAACCCGCGAGGTTGCGTGATTCGGCGCCGATACGGGCCGCGCTCGACACCTTCCGCGACGCCGACCTGGCGCTGATCATCTCGCGGGAGGTGTTCCGCGACTACGTGTCACAGGGACCGGGACGGCCGAGACCGTCGGAGTTCCTGGAGGTCGCGGTAGCGGAGAAGAGACAGGAATATCCGGCCTACCTGTACGTGCCGCACTTCGACGTCCACGACATGGAGATTCTGGAGCCCCCGCCGTCCAGAAAGAACGATCCGTCACCACCATCGCCGGGGAGCGGGTCGATCACGAACCAGGTGAAGAGAGGCGACATTCTCTTCGCGCAAGGGGACATCAACGTCACTCGTGACTCGAAGCGGAGGAAGAAGTGAGCGACTCCCCGCCTGAGGAATCGGGTTCCGAAGTCCCGCAGCCGGAAGAACCGCTGGTCGAGGACCCCTCGCGCGAGGAGGAGGATGAGACATCTCAGGAACCCGACAACCAATCAATCCGTCATGAAATGGCCACCTCCCGGCAGGAGTGGCAGGAACGCCGGCAGAGCTTGGACGACCTGTACGCCGACGAACTGTCCAGCGCCGGAACCCGGGACCTGAGCGGCCGCGTGAGCAACCGCGTCAAGAAGGGAAACCTCTGGTTCGCCCAGGGCGACATCCACGTAGGCCAGGGGCGGCCACAACCGACAGCGACGATCAACGAACTGACGGAAACCGAAATCGCGGACCTACGGCGAACGCTGGTACCGACCCAGTCACAAACCGAAATACGCAGGCTGCTCGACAGCCGGCGCCTGATCCTGCTCGGTGGAGCGGCAGAGACGGGAAAGGCAACCACGGCCCTGGCGGCGCTGCTCGACTGGGGTGGCAGGGTGAGCTGGATCATGCCGCACGGAGCGAGCACGCCGAACCCCCGCGACTGGAAACTGGAATCGGGTCACGGCTATTTGCTGGACCTGGTCGATACGCCCAATGCCGTCGACAGGGTGACCACGAGTCTCAAGCGTGCCGGCGTCAACGCGGACTGCAGGATGATCGTCCTGGTGCCGGAGCACATCCAGTCCTCCATCGCGCCCATGATCGAACACGACCCACCGCCGAACCGCCGGATCTTCACCAAACATCTGTCCGTTCAGGCATCGGGCGCACGGCTTGCCGCAGACGATCAGCAGATTCTGGATGAGGAGCTCCGCGCCCTCTCCGCGCCCTGGCAGGTGGTCGAACTGGTCAGGCAGGTGGCCGCCACGATGGAGTCCGGCAGCCCCATCGAGACCATGCTGAACCGGCGATTCCATCGAATGCGCGCGAGAGTGGGCGAGAACCTCGAAAAGCGCAGGCCGACTCTGGGCCGGTGCTTCATGACCAGCATCGCCGTACTTCACGGACTGCCCGAGGCGGAAATCTCCGGCGCGGCCCTGGCCCTGGCCGAACGGCTCGACGAGAAGTGGCGTCGTGATCATTCGCCGAAATCGGTCCAGCTTTGGGAGAACCTGCCGACCTGGCTGAAGTACGTGGATGCCGAAGCCACACCCGCCGGGCCTGGCGGCGGGCGAAGCATCAGGCTGAAACGCCCCGAACTGGCGGCCGTCATGCTGCGCGTGATCTGGGAGGACCAGCCGACCATCCGCGACTCACTGGTCGACTGGCTGATCTGGCTCGGCGGCGAGGGATCCTGGCATACGAGAATCAAGGTCGGGCACGCGGTCGGAAAGCTCGCGACCTTCGACTTCTCCCTCGTCAACGAGCGGTTCCTAGAGGTGTGGAGCCGCTCCCGCCGGTCCCGGGACCATAAACTCGCCGCCCTGGCACTGGAAGCCGCCGCCGAGAACCCATCGATGACCCGCCGCGTCCACCTTCATCTCGATTCGATGATTCATGGCAACGACGCGAAGAAAGCGATCGCGATCCGCGCCTACGCCTCGTCCGTCGGCCTCTCCGCACCCGACCAAGCCCTCGCCGCGTTCAGGACTCTGGTCCTGAACAGGGGCGTCAAGTTCCACCACGACGTGGCCCAGTCCATCGCCTACCTCTATCGCAGGAACACCGCGCCCACCATCATGAACCATCTCGCTGACTGGGTCCGTGACGGAGGACCGGCCGGTCGTCGCGGCGCAGCCCTCGCCTTCGGGCGACTGGCCGCGCTGCCCGTCTCAAGCCCCGAGCGGCCGCATCCCAGTGAGCTCGATCCCCATCCCTCCCTGGTGATGCTCTGGCGCAACGCGCTCAGCTACGAGGAAGAGGGGCGCCTGGTCGTGCCCGAGTCCTGGGACCTGCTGCTGAACGAATGGCTGCGCCATTACGGCGAGCGCCCGACCGTACGGGAGATCACGGACCAGATCTTCAGCCTGACCGATGTGCGGAACGCCGAGCGAGCACTGCTCTACCTCCGGCTCTGGCGGCACCACGGCGAGATCTCCGCCGAACTTCACCATCACCTGCGTCAACTCGTTCACAGGAGCTGATCTCATGCGCAAATGGCTGGCACCCATGCTCTACCGCGTCCAGCAGAACCAGCCCGAGGTCGAACCGCCCATCGACATCGAGCCGTTCGTGCTGTCCTCGCCCGCCAAGGGCGATGCTTACGATTTCTCCGTCACCCTGTTCCGTACCGCGACCTCAGGCGGGAAACGGACCTCAGCTCTTTTCAGTGATGAAGTGCCCGAGGCGGAGGCGGTCCTCCAGCGCGCGTGTCAGGAGGTACGTTCGATCACCCGGCGATTCGAGATCACCGCGCCGGGCGCGGCGGAGCAGGCCACGAACGAGAGACTCCAGGCGATCTCAGGCTCGATGACGGGTGCCTACCGGTGGGCGGTCAGAGTCGAGGTCAACGTTCCCGAGGAGATACGCCAGCTCAACCGGGATACCCACAAAAGACAGCATGGCATCAGAGCCGACGCTGACGCCGCGCTGCTCCGGATCAAGAGCACCGACGAGGTCCGGCAGGAGTGGCAGGACTTTCTCACCACCGTGGTGGGAAGCGCTCAGGTGGAGCACGCGATCAAATTGGCTGTCTCCCCGGAGCAACTACCGCAGATCATCGCGGAGCTCGTCGAGCAGCGGCAGCAGGGAGCGCAACAACTGCTCGGCACCGTCGACTCGATCATGCAGCGGTACGAGACGGTGGACATGCTCAATTTCATGGTCAAGAACGAAACCGTGCTGCGCAGGACCCTGGAACTCCTCGGCCTGCCCGTTCCGCCGCTGGAGGACGACACGCTCCTGGTGGGCCGAACGTGATGTGCTCGCCCGAGCGGCGCCATCCAGCGACCGCGCGGTCACGGCGAAGATCCGGTGAGCACGCCGTTGATGAGCGCCGCGCTCACCATGGCCGCCATTCCACCAAGGAGCAGCCAGAACCCCCAGCGGATAAGGCGATACTTCTGCCCGACGATGTGACTGACCCGGTACAGCTGATCAGCGACCCGCTCCAGGTCCAGTGCGGAGGAGCGCAGGAGAGCGCCGGCGACGGTCGCCGGGGAGTCGAGGTGAAGGATGTCGGCGTAGTACATAGCGGCGCCGTGAATTTTTCGCCGATCCAACCGCGGATAGACCGCGCCGGCGAGCACCACCGCGGACGCCAGAGCTGCCGCCGCCCCAACCCACCACAACCACTCGACGGCGTTCAATAACGCGAAAGGTGACCAGCTTCCCGCGAGGAGGCCGCCAGTGACGGCGCCAAGGCCGATGCCAACGATGCCGAGAAGGACCTGGGCCTTAGTGTCCGCCCGATTGAGCTCCTCGCGGGCCTCCCTGAGCAACTGTGTTCCGTAAGCGCACGCATCGTCCTCAGTTGTCTGCCGTTGTTCTGCAGCAGTTTGGGTGAGGACTCGCACGATCTTTTGGAACACGACGAACCTCCTGGCCGGGGGCGATCACACGCAGAGCATTCCACGACCGCCGTAGGTTGAGGCCCGTGATGCGCTTCGCGCCCGCTGTATGCCGCGTCGAGAGGCTCTCGGTATGATCGTGGGCCACGTGTGGGCCATCCATGGCCTTGATCGAGTGACATTCCTGCGTCGCCCCTGGTCAAGGGCGTGCCCTCGAGCAAACCTGCAATGCTCTCCGGAGCCGGGTGCGTAGGTTCGAATCCTACAGGGGGCACACGATCTTGACCGGCGGTTCCGGCCGCTGACCAGGGCGAACATCGTACGAACGGGCGGGTCTCCAGTCTCACGGAGTCCCGCCCGTTCTCGTTGACGCTCGCGAGTTGTGGACCATGATCGAGCTTCCACCTCAGTTTCGACGGCGGATGTGAGCGCTGCAGCTCACAGATCAGCGTCTCCACCGCCGGTGGGTGGGGAACACCACGACGCAGGCGATGAGGGCAGTACTCGGCCGTAGCCCGCGCCACGGCCCCATCCGCTCCCAGAGCCTGGCGGCTCGAAGGGCGAGCCCCTGAGTCGATGCCCGATTCGCCATCTTCGCCCACCTTTCGCCAGGCGTTTGCGGCAAACGTCTTGTTCGTTGTGCTCAATATCAAGCATTGCACCGCGATTCAAGCAACTTAACGCATGTTCGAGCTAATTCTGCTCGATCGATGGCGCCGTGCGAAGAGGTGCGAAGAGGACGGTCGGCGCAGGCCACGGCCGAGTGTTCACCGGTGTTCCGGGCGGCAGTGTTCGGGCGGCGGTGTTTGGGCGGCGGCACGATCCCCATGCGGGAGCAAGACGCACGACACCCGCCCCAGGCCGAGTCCACGACTGGACGGCAGGCTCCACGTCACTCGACCGGGAAAACGTCAGCCCGTGAGCCTGCGTTTGACGGCTTCGCGGGTGGTGTCGGGGAGGCGGGAGAGGAGGTGGTCGCGGGCGGAGTGGGAGCAGTGGGTGAGGACGTCCGCGATGGTGGCGGGCGGGAGACGGTTAAGGGCGCGTACGGCCGCATCCTCCGGTATGGCGGCGACCGCGAGGCCCGTCTGGCGGGGATCGGTGGCGGCCATCGCGCCGATGGCGGCGGCGGAGTTCCTGTCGTGCATGCCGCCGAGGATGTGACCGCGGTGGCGGGTGTCCATCGCCAGCACCACTCCCGCGACCAGGGCAGGGTCGCGGACCTGATCCAGCAGCCGGCACGCGCGCCGGGGAAGCAGCATCTGCAGGATCTTGGCGCTCTTGGGCGCCTGCCTGCACATCTCCTCCACCGCGTCGGCGGTCAGCTCCTGCCACCGTTCTCCGAGCACCAATGCGGCATCGGCGGCGGGAAGCTCGAGAAGATTCCCCCCTTGGTGCACGATCGAGCGTCGCGCAGGCGGCCGAGCCTTCCCCACGGCGGGACGCCCTTGGGGCGGCACGCCTCTCCTGGCCGCCCCGCCTCCGCCCTGATTTCCAGCAGGATCTCTCGCGGCCTTGTCAACGGACGGATCACGCCTGACCGGTCCGCCTCCGACAGCATTTCGCCCGGATCGTGGATGACGGTCCCCGTTCCCGGGGGAGCGGGGCGGTTCAAGGAAACGTTTCAGGTCGTGGGCCAGTTCGGCGGCCTTCATACGGGTGCCGGGGTTCTTGTCCAGCAAGCGGCCGATCGTTGAGGCGAGAGTGCAGGAGCGGAGCATAGGGTCGCAATCGGCGCTCAGGATCGCGAACCTGACGGCGGCGTCGTTGCTCCTGCGGAACGGCGGCCGACCCTCCAGCGCCGTGTAGAGCGTGGCGCCGAGCGACCACAGATCGGCCGCCTCTCCGGCCGGGTCGCCATGAAGCCGCTCGGGCGCCATGAAGTCAGGGGTCCCGACCAGCTGCCCGAGCGTGGTGAGCGAGGGCTGGCCCTCGATGGCGGCGATCCCGAAGTCGACCAGCACCACCTCGCCGGAGGCGGTGATGAGGATGTTGTCCGGCTTCACGTCGCGGTGATACACCCCCACCGCGTGCGCGGCCGTGAGCGCGTCGAGCACCCGGGCCCCGATCCTGGCCGCTTCGAGCTCCGGCAGCGGTGAGCGGTCGATCAGCGTGCCGAGCGTGTCGCCGCGGACGTAGTCCATCACTATCCACGGCCCGTCCTGGGTGTCCAGGATGTCATGCACCCTGACGATGCCGGGATGGACGATCCTCGCCAGCGCCTGCGCCTCCCGCCTGGCCCGCGCCGCCAGTTCGGGCACTGGCCCGATGTCGGGGCGGATCTGTTTGAGCGCTACCGTCCGGTCCAGTGCGCCGTCCCTGGCACGCCAGACCCGCCCCATGCCGCCCCTGCCCAGGGGCGCTTCGATGACGAAGCGGCCGGCGACGTGGTCACCAATCATCGTTCAGTTGCCCGACGTGCTCGTAACGCCCACCGCCGGATCGGGTGTCGCGCAGGGTGCGCAGCGCGTCGTCCTCGGAGCTACGCGTCCCGTAGTTGTCCGTGGGGTACGAGCCGGGATCGTCGTGGTCGGGCGCCTCGTAGGGGGAGGTGAAGCGCCGCGTCTGGCCGGGCTCGTCGCGAATGTCGTCGAGCGCGTCACGCAGCCGCTTCGCGTCCAGCTTCTCTTCGATCTTGTCGTACGACCCCGGCCGCTGCATCAGCTTGACCAGCACCGGCAGGCACTCGATGACCAGGATGAACAGGAAGAGCAGCAGGCGCGCCATGTTGAGCGTGGTGTTGTCCTGGGAGACCCGGCTGAGCGCCTCGAGCCGGAGCAGCAGGCCGTCGGAGCCGTGGTTCTCCTCGACGAACTGGTCGCGAAGGTCGGTCTGCTGGCCGGTCAGCCGCTCCAGCTCGGCCCGCACCTTCGGCAGCTCCTCCTCCGCCGCTTCGAGCCGCCTGGCCCGTCCAGTGGCCTGGGTGCTCACGAGCTGGTCGCGGCGCTGCTGGATCTGCCGGTCGACGTCGTTCACCCGGGTGGCGGCCCGCTGGTATGCCTGTTCGGCCGCCTTGGACAACGGTCCGGGACCCTTCTTGGCGCATTTCGGCGGACCCACGTAAAGCTGGCACTGCCATTCGTCGTAGAACGTGTCCCGCTGTTTCACCGCCCCCTTGCGTGACTTCTCCAGCTCCTGGATCCGCCGGTCGGAGGCAGGGTCGAGCGCTGTCTCCCCTCGGGAGGCGATCACGGCTTCGAGCTCCGTCACCGTTTTCTCCAGGGTGTCCACGCGCTTGCCCGTCTCGCCGGTCTGCTGCGCGCGCGTGAAGACGTCGAGCCGTTCCTGTTTCATGTCGAGAATGGTGGCGTCGATCTCCGGCTTGAAGATCTGCAGCACCAGCGGTGTGGAGATGACAGCGCCGAGGAGGAGTGCCAGGAGGACGCGGGGCAGGGCGAGCCAGAACCGCCGCCGGCCCTTGACCGGCAGCGAGGTGGCGAGCCAGCGGTCCAAGCCCAGGATCACCATGCCCCAGACCAGGCCGACGGCGATGGCGAGCGGCAGGAAGACCTTGAGCGCCGAGGAGAGCGCGAACAGCATGGCCAGCGCGGCGAGGCAGGCGGTGGTGAGGATGGCCCCGCCCAGGCCGACGAACCTGGCGCGTTCGCCATCGTATTTCTCCAGCACGTCCTGCCGGGCACCTGACAAAATGATCAACCATTTACCGATCACATGCCGCTCCCGAGAGTCCCGCCGCTACCCTCTCGGCAGCGTACTTATTAGCATCAACAGTCAGCAACGACGAAGTAAGCAACGCTATCAACAAGGTAGACATCAACCGCGTCTGACAAATGGACCCGTTACCGTGACACGGGTAACAAATATGCATGAAACGGACGTAATATTGACAAATTCCCCCAAACTCTACGCTTCCGATCGATGAACGCGTCCATCCACGACCTCATCGCGTCGTTCGTGGAGCGGCTGACCGTCGTGGAGATCGACGTCGCCGGCATCCGGTTCTTCGAGGTCCGCGCGGACGAGATCGGCACGCCGTATGTCATCCGCAGGGCCGCCGCCAAGTGGTCCACCCTGACCGCCACCGGCGACGAGGTGGCGGACGCAGTGGGCCGGGTCGCCCGCGAGCTGGTCTCCCCCGACGGCCCCGACCCGGTCGTCGTGCTGCACACCGCCGTCGGCCCCGAACAAGAGGCGAGCCTGCGCGCGCTCACCGCGTGGTGCCCTGCCGCCCAGGTCGCGCACCCGACAGCGACCAAGGCGGGTGACCTGCTGCGCGACCTGGTCACCCGGGTTCCGCTGCGGCAGTCGTACGACCTGATCGTGGCCAGGGAACGGGCTGGGGACGGGCAGCTGGAGCTGGCCGGGCAGCCACTCTTCGGCGCGGGCACGCTGCCGGGCCAGGACGCCCACGTCGCTGTGACCTGCACCGACCCCGGCGGCATGCTGCTGGCGGTCTCGGCGTGGGCGGGCCCGCTCGAACCGTCGGGCCTGGTCTCGGTCGACCACGCGCCGCTGCCTGCGGGCCGGCACACGCTCAGAGCGGTGCTGGAGCTCCCCGGCCAGGTCCGCTTCTCCGGCATCGCGGGCCTGCGCCCGCACACCGGCTCCTGGACGGAGGTGGTCGCCGACCTCCCCGTACGGCTCCGCCCCCCTTCCCCCCGCCCCGCCCACCTGATCTGCGCCATCGAGACCACGGGCACCCAGGACGAACTGGAGGCACGCTGCCACTGGCCCGCCTACCTCATCGACCTGCTGGCCGACACCCCCACACAGATCTCGATCATGAGCTACGGCACCCATGTCTTCGGCGAACGTCACCCGATCCACGTCTCGCCCAGGGTGGCCCTCTGGGCCGGCTCGGCGGCCGAGGCCAGGCTGGCGCTGGATTCGCTGCGCCCGGCTCCGCCGACGTACCCGAACGCCGCCCAGGTGGAGGACGTCCTAGCCGAGCTGCGCGGCCGGCTCAGGCAGGACGGCGCCCGTACCGCCCTGCTCACGGTCGGCGCGCGCCCGCCGCACCCCCGCAGGGTCGGCAGGGACCGCGTGCCGCCCTGCCCGCTCCGGCACGACTGGCAGATCCTGCTGCAGGAGCTGGAGCAGCGCCACGGCATGAAGTGCGCGGCCATCTGCGACGGCACCTCGCCGGTCTGGGAGCGGCTCGGCCCGGCGGCGCTGTACCAGGTGGACGCGGTGGACGTCGAGAAGCTCGCCGCCCGCCTCGACTTGACGTCCACCGGCGGCTCGCTCGCCCTTCCCCTCGTCAGCTGAAATGAGGACCCCGCGTGACCGAGACCGAACCGGCGCCCGACATCGCGATGTGGGGCGCCTCGGGTAGCGGCAAGACCGCCTTCCTAGCTGCGCTGAGCATCGCGCTGAACAAGGCCGAGACGAACTGGAAGCTGGTCGGCGAGAACCAGGCCTCAGGGGCGGAGCTGATCAAGCTCCGCAACAGGCTGCTGGACGATCGCAGGTTCCCCGACTCGACCGAGTCCCTGACGTACTACAGCTGGCTGCTGATCGGCCCAGCGGAGGACCACCGGCAGTGGTGGCGGCCGTGGCGAACGCAGCCGGGCAGGGCCCCGAGGATCAAGCTGGACTTCCTGGATCCGCGCGGCGGCCTGTACGCCGACCCGCAGGCGAGCGTCGACAAGGAGGCCCTGGTGTCCAGCCTGGTCAGGAGCCGCGGGCTGATCTACATGTTCGACCCGGACCGGGAGAGCCTGGTCGGCGACGCCTTCAAGCACCTGGACTCGGCGCTGAACGAGGTGGCCGCGCAGATGCTGGCGGGCAACGAGTACGCCGACGGCAAGCTCCCGCACTACATCGCCGTCTGCATCACGAAATATGACGACCCACGGGTGTTGGCGCTGGCGGACCAGTGGGGGTTCGCCGAGCCCGATCTCAGTGACGAGCTGCGCATCCCGCGCGTGGCCGAGGACCACGCCAGGGAGTTCTTCCACCAGCTCTGCCAGCACGGGCGCAACCACAACGCGGAGATGATCCTCGACCTGATCGAGACGTACTTCCACAAGGACCGCGCGAAGTTCTTCGTGACCTCGTCGGTGGGGATGTACATCGACGAGCGCTACGGTCGGTTCGATCCGGACGACTTCCTCAACGTCATCGACGACCCCCACGGGGGCCTCACGATCCGCGGCCCCGTCCGCCCCATCAACGTCATGGAGCCGGTGATCTGGCTCGGCGGCATGCTGAGGCCGCACTCGATGAGGAGCGGGTGATGACGGCGCGGCCGACCGCTCACTGGGCCGTCCTCGGCAAGACGCCGCAGAGCCTGGACGACTACGACGTGATCGGCTTCAGCACTGGAGCGTTGAGCAAGGCGGAGTTCTCCGACTGGCTCAAGTCGTTCTCCTCAGGCACCGTAGAGCCCAAGGCGCTGCCGCGCGTGGCGGCCAGCCACTTCAACCGGCGCGGTGAGTCCTGGCTTGGTCTGTCCCTGCAGACGAAGCCGGAGTCCCAGGACGGCTTCCACCGTCCGTACACGATGACCTGGCACGTCTGCCTCCGCTGGGAGCAGGCCTCGAAGACCTCGATCTCCTACCGCGCCCTGTACGAGGCGCTGCTGAGAAAGGACTTCTCCGGCGAGAGCCCGTTCCGGCTCAGCCTCCGCGACTACGACCCGTCCAGGCTGTCCGGCATCGCCAACGCCACCGCGCGCCGGGCGGCGGCGCTCCTGCTCACCGGCAAGCCCGTCTGCGTGGTCCGCGCGGAGCTCCCGATGGAGCAGCGGCTCGACTTCCTCGACGCCGTCGCGGCGCTCCTCCCGTACGGCATGCGCAGCGGACTCGCCGTCTCGACCTGGACCAACAGCGCCTCCAGGCACCGCATCCGGCTCTCCTTCGCCGAGGTCGCCCCCGCCCACGGCGCCTGGGAGCTCCCCTGGGAGAAGGACGTCCCGTACGACCTCCCTCCCGAGGCCCGCCGCTACGAGCAGGAACTCGCGCAGTACGAGCACGACGGCCTGGCCCGCCTGATCCGCCGCCTGGCCGCCCTTGACCGCCCGCTGGACCTCGACAGCGAGACCGACCGCGCCGAGGCCCTCGTGCGAGTACGCGAGCACACCGCGATCAGCCTCGCCTCCTCCGTGAGGCAACTGCTCCCCGAGTCCCTCGACAGCCTCGCCGGCGCGGACGAGGTGCGGCTCCAGGAGCTCAACGCCCATCTGTCGCAGGCGCTCCACCGCATCACCGACGACGACCGCCCCGCCTATCGCGACATCGTCAAGCGGAACCTGACCCGGCTGCCCGACCGGCTGGCCGACTCCCCCACCACGGGTACCTTCTTCGAGATCCTCCTGCGCCTCCTGTACGGCCCCGCCCTCCACCGCCACGACCTCGAGAACCTCCGCCACGACCTCGCCGGCCTCAGCGAGGTTCCCCGCCCCCTCGCCAAGGCGCTCAAGGCGGCATCCTCCCACTGCGAGCCTCTGGTCAAGCTGCTGATCACTTTCCTCATAGGCGACGCCAGGATGCGGCAGCAACTCCTCTCGAACATGACCGTCGACGAGCTACTCCACCTGATCGGGCCCTCCTGCGACGCCACCGTGCTGGACAGCGTCCTGCGCGAGCTGGGAGACCGCCACGACAGGAAGGAGGTCGCCCAGCAGCTCCACCACCACCGCTACCTGGTCAAGCCGGTCTCCGCCTGCCTCGGCGACTCCGGCCTGGAGCAACACCGCAGCATCTTGCGGCTCAGCCGCGGGCGCCTGCTCCTCCCCGCGGACGTCAAAGAGATCCTCGAGGCCCTGGACGAAGTCCCTCCCCAGGCGTTCATGCTCGCGATCATGACGGAGAGCGGCCCTGGAACGGGTGCGGCGCTGCTGTCGGGGCTGACCGCGCACGCCTTGAGACAACTGGGGCTGGAAGGCCCGATCAAGCGGGAGATCGAGGACGGCCTCACCAGGATGACCGCCCCCGCGCTCACCCGCGTGCTGCGGAGCCCGCGCAGGCTCTTCAGCGGCCGGCGTCCGAGGACGGTGTCCTCCCAGACCGGCAGGATCCGCAAGGCCCAGGGCGCGATCCGCCAGCAATTCCCCACCCCGCTCACCGAGCCCGGCGTGGAAGCGGCGCTCGACCGGCTCGACCACCCCGCCCCGCTGACAGACCTGCTCGCGATCATGGCGGAGAGCGGTCCTGGAACGGCTCCGGTGCTGATCTACTGGCTCGCCCAGAGCGCGGTCGACCAGCTGAGCTCACGCCTCACCGCGGAGTCCCTCGCCGACATCGACCAGGGCCTGCAGCGGATGACCGGCCCCCGCCGCGCCCTACCCCTCCCGTGGCGCTCCCCTCAAGGCCGAACCTGACCCGTCCTTCTGCGGAAGCTTTTCGTGATTCATGCAGTCATATTGCCGCATTGCGATTCCTGGACGAAGGCCGTGCTGCCCAGCCTTACCGGGTTGGTCGAGATTCCCGCCGTGTCGGCTGCCTACGACGCCGAATGGGAGGAGCACGGTCACTTGCGAGCGGCCGTCGAACACGTGCAGGCCTGGGTGACGTCGCGGGCCCTTCCCGATGCGCGGTGCGAAGTGGTGCAGCTCGATGGCCGCGCCCCACTCCTCTTCGTGGACGTGCCCGCGACGTCGGGCGCGGCGTCGAGCGGGACCGTCCTGCTGTACGGGCACCTCGACGGGCGCTCGAAACGGATACGTGAAGGATGGACGATCGGCTTCCGGGCGGCCGGGTCAAGATTTCCACCGAGGGAGAGCGGCTGTTAGCGCTCCGGGCACCGCTGGGTCATGTGGGCCGATCATGGTGCTGCGCGGCACCTGAAACGGAGTACACATGACTCAGCCCTCCCTTGGCCGTCGCACGCTGCTGTGGGCGCCCGCCGCAGCCGTGGCGTCCGGGACCATGCTCGACGCCTCACCTGCCCAGGCCGCCACCGGTCGCGGTAGGTACGACCGGCACAGCCCGCGCTTCACGATCGGCGTGCTGCCCGACACGCAGTACCTCTTCGACGAGGACAGTTCCGACCCCGCTCCGCTCCGCCAGACGTTCCGTTTTCTCACCGGCGAGCGCGAGAGCAGGAACATCGCGTTCATGACGCACCTGGGCGACGTGACCGAGCACGGCAGCGAGCACGAGATCAGGCTTGCCAGCGATGTGTTCAGGGCCATCGACGGCAAGCTGCCGTACAGCGTGCTGGCCGGCAACCACGACATCGCGGGCGGTGACGACCAGCGCGGTGACAGCGCCTACCTGCGGGCGTTCGGCCCGGCCAGGTTCGCCAGGATGCCGACGTTTCGTGGCGCCTCGCCCGACGGCTACAACAGCTACCACGTGCTGGAGGCCGGCGGGCGGAAGTGGCTGGTGCTGGCGCTGGACTGGCGGATCTCCGATGGGGGGATCCGGTGGGCGCAGGGCGTCATCGACGCCAACGCGACCCTGCCCGCCATCCTCACCACGCATGATCTGGCCTGGCCGGACGCCTCGGGCGGGGCGGGGCTGTCGCAGTACGGCCAGCGGCTGTGGGACACCCTCGTGCGGCGCAACGACCAGATCTTCCTGACGCTCAACGGGCACTATTGGCCGCCCGGCCGTACCGTGCTCAAGAACGACGCCGGCCACGACGTGCACGTGCACATCGTCAACTACCAGGACCGCTATTACGGCGGCGCGGGCATGATCCGGCTCTACGCGTTCGACCTGGTACGCAACGTGATCGACGTCGAGACGCTGTCGCCATGGCTGCTCGATCGCGACCCGACCGACCGTGCGCCCCTGGAGGCGGAGAACCTCGAGCTGACCGGCTCCGTGGACCGCTTCAGCATCGACATCGACTTCGACGCACGCTTCGCGGGGTTCGCCCCGCGCACCCTGCCTCCGCCGCGTCCGGCCAGGATCGTGATGCCCAGGGGTACGGTCGCGTACTGGCGGTTCGACGGCGAGGGGCTCGCCGACGCGGGCACGGACGGCGCGGTCGTCCCGGCGGGCGCGGTCGCTCGCGATCTCACCGGCGGTGGCAACGATCTCACCATGGAACTCCTGCACGCCAGCGCCCCCGAGACGCTGAAGTGGTCGGCCGAGCACCACGAGGGCCAGCCCGCGCACGCCAGCCTGCGCTTCGGCGGCGGCAAGAACCCCGACCGGGGCGCAGTTCTCAGGTCGGCGGCCAACGCGCCGATCAACGGGATGAAGTTCGAGTCCGGGTACACGATCGAGGCGTTCCTCAAGCTGCCGGAGCCGTTCGAGGGCGACCACGCGTGGATGGGCATCCTGAGCTGGGAAGGGCGCAGTGGTGACGCCGGCAAGACCAGCGGCTGGTCGCCGGAGGAGCCGACGTGCAGCCTCAACCTGTCACCGGAGCGGTTCCTGCAGTACGTCGTGTATCCGACCGACCGCGACGCCGACCCCACGTCGTGGAGCCACTCTCTGCCGGTCGGGCGCTGGATGCACGTCGCGGTCGTCAACGACTCGCGGCGCACCGTCGTGTACGTGGACGGCTCCAAGATCGCCCGGAACCCCACCCAGCCGTCGAGAGGCATCTCCACGCTGGGCAGGCCGTTCGCGATCGGCGGCACCCAGTTCGCGCTCAAGTACGGGCAGGGCTACTACGGGTGGATCGGCGACGTGCGGATCATGTCCCGGGCCCTGAAGCCGCGGGAGTTCCTGACACCGTACGAGTGAATGCACGCGTGGTCCGCCATGCGGGTCCGGGTGAGCCGGTAGTGCGAGGGTTTGGGCCAGGCGGTGGATTCGCCGTCGGATGCCTTCCTGTGACGCTGGTTGCATGGATCTTGCTCGGGCAAAGGGGTCGTCGGTGAGAACCGGCCGTTACGGCGAGTAGTTGCCGGTCTCCGAAGGTGGGTCGCCCGCGTCGACGGCTCGCTGGAACCGCGTACACGCTGGTGGTGGAGATGCCCATCGCGTCGGTCAGGTTGGCTCGCTCGTAGCCGTCGTCCCCACTCCCAAGAGCCTGTCTCTTTTTGCGGCGATCGCTGCAGAAGTGCTACCGTCGACTTCTGTAACGATCGCTGCGGAAGTACAACCAAACAGCTTGTGGAGTTGGGCCACATCGTTTACGTCGGCGCGCGTGACGTCGAGCGAGGGCAGAAGGCCGCGGCGGTGCTGGGCGCACGATTCGTCCGACTCGATGTGACCGACGACGCATCGGTGAGCAGCGCGCTGGCGACGATCGATGCGGCCGAGGGCCGGCTCGACGTTCTGGTGCACAACGCGGGCGTCCTGGGAGACGGAGTCCCCGACGGTCCCACGGCTCTCCGAGCCTTCGACACCAATGCGGTGGGAATCGTGCGCGTCACGGAGGCGGCGCTTCCCCTGCTGCGCAGATCATCGAACCCCAACGTGGTCACCGTGTCGAGCAGCGCCGGGTCATTCTGGGCAGTGACCAATCCGGAGCGGCCGGAGTTCGGCTTGCCGTTGGCGCTTTACTCCGCCTCCAAGTCCGCGGCCACCATGCTCACGGTTCAGTACGCCAAGTCCCAGCCGGGCATCAAGTTCAACGCGGTCGAGCCCGGCACCACCGCCACCGATATGACCGCGGCATTCGGAATCGGAAGATCACCGGAAGAGAGCGCCAGAACCGTCGTGCGCCTGGCGATTCTCGGCGCGGACGGTCCGACAGGAACGTTCCAAGACGAAACCGGGGAGTTGCCCTGGTAAGCACGTACGGAAGCAATGGCAGGCCGGGATGCCTGCCCGGCCGGAATCCACGTGCGGGGGTGCCCTCCACGTTCCCGTTGGAGAGCACCCGGGCTGGTCACAACAGGTTCAGCCGCAGTGCACGTTGTTGAGCTCGCGGATCGTCCAGGCCGGTACCGTTGCGCCGACGTCGATGCACTGGCCGGGCGCGGAGACGTACACCGGGCCGGCGTAGACCTTGTACTCCCCGGCATCGGTGGAGCTTCCGCTGCCGTCGCCTCTTGAGATCGTGACTCTCTTCCAGCTCAAGGTGTTGGCGTAGGAGCCGTAGCCGTAGGTCAGGGCGCAGTTCTTTCCGGTGCTGGAGCTGTAGTACACCTCCAGTGTGCCCGTGCGGGTCCCGTCCTTGGAGACGGCGTAGACGCCGACCCTGGAGTAGCTGCTGCCGCAGGGCCCGGCCGCACCGGCCGGGGTGGCGCCCGCTACCAGTGTGGTGGTGGCGGCCAGGGCCGTACCGGCCAGGAGGGTCGCCAGCTTGCGTGTGCGCACGAATATCCTCTCGATGTCCATCGGAGTGATCATGCTAGCCACTGGCTCACGGTCGCCGCCCGCGATTCGTGCTCAATATGGCGGTTGGCACGTATTTGACCCCAAAGGCCCTTCGTGCGCACTCGTGCGCACGAAGGGCCTGTCTGGTCCGCTCGATGAGCCTGACGAAGGTCCTAGGCGGTATCCGGGCCGTAGAGCGCGGCGATGTCCTCGGAGGAGGGCCACCGGCTGTAGGTGGGCGACTGCGGCCAGCCGTCGGGCGAGTCCTGCCACTCCTCCTGTCTGCCGTACGGCAGCAGGTCGATCAGTGCGAAGGTGTGGCTGAGCTGCTCGGTGCCCCGGCCGTTGGTGTGCCAGGTGCGGTACACGGTGTCGCCATCGCGGAGGAACACGTTGACGGCGAAGCCTTCGCCGGGCGGTGCGCCGACGTCGGCGCCGAACGGGCTGTTCGCGGTGGAGTACCAGGGCATCTTGTTCCCGACCCGCCGTTTGTAGGCGAGCGCTTCGGCGATCGGGCCCTGGGTGACGATGACGAACCGGGCATCGTAGGCGTCCAGGAACTCCAGCCGGGTGAACTGCGAGGTGAAGCCCGTACAGCCCGGGCACTGCCACTCCTTGCCCGGGAACCACATGTGGTTGTAGACGATGAGTTGCCTCTTGCCTGCGAAGACGTCCGCCAGCCGCACCGGTCCCTCCTCGCCTTCGAGGGTGTAGTCCGGCATTTCCACCATGGGCAGGCGGCGGCGCTGGGCGGCGATGGCGTCGAGTTCGCGGGTCGCGGCCTTCTCCCGAGCACGCAGGTCTTCGAGCTGACGCTGCCAGGTATCGGCGTCGACGACGGGCGGTAGTGCGTTCGTGCTCATGGTTCCTCCCTGATCCTTGCTCTATGGGGGTAGACCTGCCCCGGCCGTCGAAATCATCGGTGGCCGGGCAATCCGATGGGGCAAGCCATGGCAAAGACCGCTCAATCTCTACGGCACCGTCAACGTCAACCCGAGTGGCGCATACGAGGCCGTCATACGTCCGCTGAGGAGCTTCCACACCCGGACGGCTCAGGAGAGCCGGCCGATGATGGCATGGCAGCCCCGCTGTAGTTCCTCGTCTCTGCGGATGCTCGCGAAGCGGGCGTTGCGCCGGGGCAGGGTCAGTTCCGAGCGGACCTGAGGCAAGGCCGGTTCCGCCGCGAGCCCCATCCGGTCCAGGAACGCCACGATGTGATCCCCCGTCGCCGGGTTCTGACTCCATGCCTGGAGCAGTATGTCCAGGACGATCGATGTCTCGGCCTCGCCGCCGATCGTCCAGACGGCGGCCGCGCCGTGAATACGGACCCAGTCATAGCGGTCGGTCAGCAGCTGCCGCAGCTGCGGCAGAGCCGCCACGGCGGGCAGGCCGATCTCGGCCAGCACGTCTGCGGCTCGCGTCTTCCAGAAGAAGGGCCTGCCCGTGAGGAGCTCGCCGAGCAGCGGCATCACTTCCTCCCGATCGCCGCCGATGGCCCACAGCGCCGCGACGGCGTCCGGGCGTACGTGCGCATCGGAGGCCGCGGTCAGCGGTCGGATCGTCTCGAGCGCGGGTGCCGCCGCAGGACCGAACGTCGCCAGGGCCTTCAGCGCTGCGGACGTGGTTCCCGCCTGGTCATGACGTACAGCGGCGGTCAGCGTGTCGATGATCGAAGGCAGCGCCGCCTGATCCCGGAGGTCCCCCAGGGCGGACAGCAACGCGGCCGCGCCGCTCCCGAGCCACCGCTGCGTGTGGTCGACGCGGCGTAGGTGCGCACACAGGTGAGGCACCAGTTGGTCCGCGGCCTCGATCAGAGTGCCCGCGACCTCCACCGCGCGCCAGGCGTCGACGCCGCTGTCCAGGGCCGCCAGCACGCTGGGCACGGCTCGCGCGTCGCCCAGGCGCCCCAGCGCGCGAACCGCCTCCTGGTGAGCCCTGCGCTGCTCGGAGTGCGGCGCGGCCCACGCATCGGGTCCGTGCGCGGCGACGTGCGCGGCCAGCGCGTCCCGGGCCGGTTCGGCGATCGCGTGGCACTCCTCCAGAACGGCCGCGGCCTCGGCGGCGACCTCATGCTCGGTGGCGCCGAGGTGTTCGGAGACCTGCAGGATGAGCGAGGCATGGTCACCGCGCCAGGACTTCATGAGCTCTGCGCTCATCCGGATCGCGTCCAGCCGGGAGCCGGGGTCAGGGGTGCGTAACTGCTGCGCGAGCAGCGCCGTGCGCTGGGATACCCGTCCTGCCAGGGTCTCGTGGAAGGTACGCAGCAAATGCGTGGTGGGCGCGTGCACGAGCCCCTTCCGGTCGAGATCCTCGAACGCGGCGACGACCTGCGGCGCCACTCCGGCCGCCGGAGCCTCAGGAGTCGTTGGTGTCACGTGGAAAGCCGGGGCCGGCCGCTCCCCGTCCGGCACCGTGGCGTTCGCCATTTCCCGTAGCAGGTCGATCGCGGCCGGAACGGTGTCCTTGCTGATCTGTTCCGGGGCGCAGCGAGCCTGCTGGACCACAGCCGCCAGCCTCGTCCCAGGGTCCCGAGACGCATCGGCGGCCAGCTCGTCGAACCACGCCATCGCGCCGTCCGACAAGGCCGGCACGCGAAGAGCCAGCGTTGCCATGGCATCCACGACCAGCAGCCGCTCTGCCGTCCCGGGCTCGGCCGACAGCCGATCGCGCAGCACCGCCGCAGCCCTGTCCGTGTCGTCGAGGAACAGGGCCAGGCCTGGAATCGCGGCGCGGCGTACGCGGGGATCGGCATCCGCGGCGAATCCGACGAACACCTCCGCCCGCTCGCGCACCACCGCCGCCGCTCCCGCGAAGTCCACCAAGTCGGCGTACTGGTTCTCGCATTCCTCGACGGCTGCCGTCCCGATGCTGACCAATAAGTCGACGATCGCCGCTCGATCGGGAGTTGCGACGTCTCCCGCCAACTCGAACAGGAACGGCAGACTCGCCGTCGTGCAGGGGACCACAACGCCCTGATGGTGGACGGCGCTGTAGAACCTGACAAGGGCTTTGCGTCGTTCTTCCCTGTCCGGGGACCTCAAGCCCAGCAGCAGTCCCGGAACCTCAGCCGCCGACCCGTACGCATGCTCCATCGACGACCAGTCGATGTCGTAGAGACCTTCAAACATACGTGGCACTATGCCCGATCACACCACTGTTCGGCCGCCGGAGCGGGATGTCGTGGTAACCCCAGCGTAGGCCAGGCGCATGACCATGAAGATCAGTGCGAACCAGGCGAAAGCCTTGGCCCCGCGCCGCTTTCCCTGTCACCTGACGACTATGAACAGCGGGGAACCGGTCGATGACCTGAGGGCGCTCGGGATCCCGATGTACGCTCAGAATCGTGGCTACCGACAGCGGTGCATGCCATTGCGTCCGATGTGAGGTGCGCCAACCCCTGGAGTCCCGGTGAGCCGCATACCGTCCCCTCGATCCCTCCGGTCTGCTGCAGGCGCCGCCCTCGTGGCCCTTCTCGTGGCCGGATGCGGATCCCCGTCCGTCAGCGGCGAAGCCGCCGACACGCCGTCCTCGGGCAGATCCACCGGCGCGACGCCCACGGCCTCCCCGAGCACGAGCACCGGCACACCGGCGAGTACACCCACGTCGTCGACTCCGCCCCTGCCGAGCGCGTCCGACGGCAAGCGTTACTCGGCCTGTAAGGACGGCACCTGCGAGGTGGCGGTGTCCCGGCCGGTGCGCATCGCGGTGAAGGGCGGCCGCCTCTCGGTCATCAAGGTGAAGCCGAACAACAGCCTCGAATTCAAGCTGACCTTCGCTGAGGGCGGCGGTGGTTCCGGCACGCTGAAGGGCACCTGCGGCTCCGTTTTCACCTTCTTTCGTTACGGCGGTGGAGTCAGTGTGCTGGGTTGCGGCGCCGAAGACAGCGCTCCGAAGAAGCCTGCCCGTATGAAAGGAGCGCTACGGATGCAGATGGAGGGGTGGGACGCCGACAAGGCCGCGATACTGAGGTTGGTGTCGGGCTGAGACAGAGGTGCCGGGCACGCATGATCACGATGGCTCATCGTCATAGATGAATTCATCCCACACCGGCACGGGATTCCCGCCCTCCCGAGGTCCTTCATCGTCATCGGACGGGTAGAACTCGCGGGTGATGTAGTCGACGAGTTCTGTGCCGTAGGGGACGATGTCCGCGCCCCACATCGACAGCACCTGATTTCCGTACGTGCCGCGTCCGCCGGGCAGAAAACGATGCGCATAGAGCGGGATCAGTCTCGGGGCCCTCGCCAACTCCTGCCCTGCGATCCGTGACGCCTCCGCCTTGTCCTCAGGCCGTGCTCCCCATGAGCTCAGCCAAGTGCCCAGCCGCGCATCGTGCAGAACCTCGCGTACCGGCCAGTCCAGGTGGCGACGGAGCTCCTCTTCCTCGCCGTCACGCCAGTCCGGCCAGGGTCGCTCCCAGGTGGCGCCTTCCTCACGCCGGGCGGAGTTGATCGGAAGGCCGGCGGCGAGGAAGGCGGGGAAGTGGATCAGTTCGTTCTCGGAGTCGATCAAGAATACGACCTACAGCGACGCATACCGGGCCCGCTCCGGTTACGGGTACAAGGCCTGCACGAAACAGCCTGGTCTCGGGGGCAGCGCGGCGGTGTGCACCGGCGTCTGGTGGGTGTGACGCCCTGATCGCGCGACGCCCGTGCTCCGTTCGGCCGGCGGGCCGGCCTGACCGCCGGCGCATGGCCGGGAGGCGTTGACCACCGGCCCCAGGGACCTTTGCACCACGCGAAGGTCCCTTTCCCTGCCGTGGCTTCCGGCAGGGCGGTGATCGGTTGCGTGACGGCCGGGGTGGAGTGTCGAATGGGGGCGACACTCGGGCGGGACGTCGGCGAACCCCTTGGAGGGGCAATGAGGCCGTTGGCCATCGCACTGGTCGTGGCTCTGGTGGCGGCGGGCTGTTCGACGCCGCGGCGGGACAAGATCACGGTCGCGTGCGGCGCGAGCGAGCGCTGGTGCGCGATGATGGTCAAGAGGTTCTCCGATGCCACCGGGGTGGAGGCCGACTTCGTCCGGCTCTCTAGCGGCGAGGCCCTGGAGCGGCTCAAGGCGGCCAGGGAGCGGCAGGAGTTCGACGTCTGGCATGGCGGGCCGGCCGACTCCTATGTGGCCGCCAAGAGTCAGGGGCTGCTGGAGCCGTACGAATCCGCGAGGTCCGGTGAGATCCGGCGGGAGTGGGCCGATCCGGAGAACGCCTGGAGCGGGATCTACGCCGGCGTGCTGGCTTTCTGCAACAACACCAAGGAGCTGGCCGAGCGAGGCATGAAGCCGATCCGCTCCTGGCGGGAGCTGCTGGACGAGCGGCTGCGCGGCAGCGTCGCCATCGCCCATCCGGCGACCTCCGGAACGGCGTACACCACGCTGTGGACGCACGTGGAGCTGAACGGCGGCGATCAGGAGGCGGCGCTCGGCTACCTGCGCGACCTGCACCCGAACGTGCTGAGATACAACTCCTCCGGCAGCGCGGCCGCACTTCAGGCGGCGAAGGAGGAGGCGGCGGTCGGCGTCGTGTTCTCCCATGACTGCGTCGCCGCCCAGGAGCAGGGTTATCCGAACCTGGAGGTGACCTTCCCGCAGGAGGGCACCGGTTACGAGCTCGGCGGGCTGGCCGTACTGGCGGGGGCGCACAACCTCGACAGCGCGCGCACGTACGTCGACTGGGCGCTCAGCGGGGCGTCGCAGCGGCTGGGGCCGCTGGTGCAGTTCTACGCCCTGCCCACCAACACCGGGGTGCCGGCGCACTCCAAGGCGGCCGATCCGGCGACGGTCAAGCTGGTGCCCTACGACGTGGCGGTCGCGGGGCGCGCCAAGCAGGCGCTCGTCGGCAGGTTCGGTGCGGAGATCGCCGGTCCGCCCGGCTAGGAACAGCCCTCGAACTGCGGGACCGCGACCACCGACAGGTCGATGCCCGACTTGCCGAACCACTTGTCCAGCAGCATGTGGGCCGTGCCGTCCTGGTACATCTGGGTGATGGCCCGGTTGAGCTCCTCACAGCCGTCGACGTCGCCCTTGCGCACGCCGATCGACGTGCGTTGCTCGTTGAACGTCGCGCCGACCAGGTGCAGGTCGACGCCCGGCTTGGTGAGCAGCCCGGCGAGGATCTGGCTGTTGGTGGAGATGGCGTCGATCGCGCCGTTCGCGATCATCTCCATGCAGACGTTGTAGTCGGGCGCCTCGACGGGGATCGCCTTGACCCGGCGCTCCTCGACGATCCGCTGGGCGATGTTCGTGCCGCGCACCAGGCAGATCTTGCGACCCTCGAGGTCGCGGACGTCGCGGATGGCGCCCTTGTCGGCCGGCCGTACGGCGATGTCCTGGAAGTCGACGTGGTACGGCCCGGCGAAGTCGATCACCTTCTTCCGCTCCGGGGTGACCGACATGTGGGCGAAGACCAGGTCGGCCCGCCCGTCCGTGAGCACGGTGAGCTGGTCGCCGGCCTCGATCTCCAGCCAGCGGATCCGCTTGCCCAGCCGGGAGAGGAGATCCTCGGCCACGTCGATGTTGAAGCCGTCGTACGCGCCGTCCTGCCCCTTGAAACTGATCAGCGGGACGTCGGAGCGGATGGCGACGACCACCTCGTCGTCGTCCATGAGAGATTGCGGCTGCGCGGTGCCGCAGGCGGTGAGCAGCAGGATCAGGCAGATCAGCAGTTTCCTCACCGGTACTCCCTGAGTCGTGGCAGGACGCCGACCAGGACGAGCAGGCCGCCGGCCGCCTGCCCGGCGGGGATCCACCGCCACAGCGTCTCCAGAGCGCCGTCGCCGCCGTCGATGGCGCGCTCGAAGTCGGACTCGTGCCGCCGGATCAGCTCCTCCAGCACCTTGTCGTAGCTCTCGTAGGCCTCTGTGAGCTCGCCGTCCCAGAACTTGATCGCCGCCTCGGCCTGCATGGTCCGCATCCTGGCGTCGGCCTGCTGGAAGCCCTGGTAGACGGCGAACAGGCGGTCCCGGTCGCGGCCTGTCACGCTGCCGAGCAGGCCCTGGAAGTTCGCGCGCAGCTTGCTCTGGTAGTCGGGCAGGCTCGTGGACTCGACGGCCGCGATCGTCCGGGACTTGTCCAGGAAGGTGTGCTCGTAGGTGTCCTTACGGAAGCGGTCGAGAAGGTAGCGGCTCTGGTCCCCGTACATGCTCTTGCTGATCGCCCTGGCCCTGGTCAGGGTGAGCACCGAGTCGAACCCGCGGCGTTTGGCCTCCTCCAGCGCCTGGCTCTGCCGGTCGAGCAGGACCAGGCCGGCCACCAGGCCGGTGGCGGTGAGCACGGTGGCGACCACCAGCGCCGGCGCGAACACCCGGCGGAACCTGCCGGCCAGGTAGGTCTGCAGGCCCAGGAGACAGCCCAGCGCGAGCAGCCCGGTGACGATGACGGCGATGCGGGCCAGCGAGGTGGCCGAGCGCTCGGCGTCGTGCGCGCGCCTGACGATCGTCCCGGTCTCCAGGGTCAGGTTGTAGGCCTTGGGCAGCAGCTCGCGGTGCATGAGGTCGGTGGCCGCCTGATAGGCCTCGACCACGTCGTCGGGCGGCCGGCCCGCGGTGTGGCGGGACTGCGCGTCCAGCAGCCGGGCCCGCGCCGCCAGCCGCTCGTAGCGGCCCAGGCCCTCGATCAGCGACTCGACCGTACGTTGCTCGACCGGGTTGTCCAGGGCCAGCCGGTACATTCTGAGCAGGCTCTCGGAGATCTCCAGCCGCCGCTGGTCGTAGGTGGTCAGGTCGGCCTGCTGTTGCGGGCCGTACTCCCTGCCCAGCAGCAGGGTCTCGGCCACCAGCGCGTCCATCTCCGACATCTGCCGATACAGGCCCGCGGTGGCGAGCACCTGCGGTCCGGCGTCATGCCCGATGGCGCGCAGGCTGGAGCCCGTACCCGCCGCGCCGGCCAGGATCGCGGCCAGCAGCAGCGTCAGCGTCAGGAGGGCCAGCCCGGCCAGCGCCCGCACCCGCCCGGAGACCGACCGCTCGCGCCGGGCCGGAGGCGTCGCCGTCACCGTCATGGGCCGCTCCCGTGGGAGACGCCGGGATCGTAGGCGTGCACCGCGCCTCCCGAGATCGACTCGTGCTGGGAAGTCGAGCATGGCCGCGGGTGCGGCAGGTCCGCAAGAGGGTTCGGCGGTAGCGGCGGCCGAAAAGGGACCGGCGTGCCGGAGGCCTGCGCGTAGGGCTGCTCAGCCGCGTTTAGTGGCGTAGCGGCGCAGGCCGCGGGCGAGGAGGTCGAACCCGCGGCTCGCGGTGGTGACGGCGTGGGCCGCGAGCTCGGCGTCGGGAACCTCGGTGAGGATCGCGCGCCGGATCGCGGCGATCGACTCCCGATGTACGGCCAGCAGCGCCTCGGCGGTGAGGCGGGGGCGGATGTCGTCCGGGGTCGCGCCCTGTTCCGTGGCGATCAGTTCGCTCAGCGCCTCGGCGTAGCGGGCGTGGATCAGGTGTTCACGGGCCTGTAGCGCCGGGCTGGCGGCGACGAGGGTGGCGAAGACCGACGCCCGGCGCCTCATGGCGGGGTCGAACTCCAGCCTGCGATAGCGGTCGAGGAAGAAGCGCTCGGCCGCGTCGAGCACGGATGCGCGCGCTGAGCGGGCGCGCACGCTTTCCAGCAGAGCCGTGCGGAAGGCCGTGTCCTCGCTGTAGACGAGGTCTTCCTTGGTCTCGAAATGGTTGAAGACCGTCTTCTCCGTCACTCCCGCGGCTCGGGCGACCTCGGCCACGGTGACCGCGTCGAAACCGTCCCGGGCGAACAGCCGCATGGCGTTCTCGGCTATCCGCTGCCTGGTCTGTTCTTTCCGCAGGGCGCGGCCTCCCGTGGTTGCGGTCTCGACCATCTCGCGCTCCCCAGGTACAGTGACTGAAATAAAAGGTTACAGTAACTGTACCGAGTGGAGGGCCCGACCATGCCGGTGCTTCCTGAGCTCGTCCCCATGCTGGCCCGCATCGACGAGGCCCGTGGCCGTCTGCCGGACGCGTCCATGTCGGCCGCAGAACGCCGTGCCGTCATCCATCGGGGCATGGACCACCGAGCCGCCACGGTGGTGCGGCCCGCCCCGCCGGTCGTCCAGACCGATCACGACATCGAGGTCGAGGGCGGCCGCATCACCGTACGCGGCTACACGCCGGAGGGGGCCGGTCCGCTGCCCTGTCACGTGTACGTCCATGGCGGCGGCTGGTGGCTGGGGACGCTCGACCATCGTGATGCCCTCTGCGCCCGGCTCGCGGTCGACACCCGATGCGTGGTGGTCTCGGTCGCGCACCGGCTCGCACCGGAACATCGCTTCCCGCTGCCGGTTCACGACTGCCACACCGCCGTGCGGTGGGTCGCCGACCACGCTGACCTGCTCGGCATCGACGCGTCACGGCTCTCGATCGGCGGCGACTCGTCAGGGGCCAACCTGGCCGCCGCCACGGCGCTCATGATCCGGGACGAGGGCGGCCCGTCGCTGCTCGCCCAGGTGCTCGAGATTCCGGTGCTCGACCTCACGATGGACCGGACGTACGCGAACGAGGCCGAGGGGCCGCTCGTGCTGACCCGTGACGAACTGGCCGCGGCCATCGAGGGATACTGCGCCGTCGAGGATCGACGCCGTCCTTACGCCTCGCCGCTGCTGGCCGGTGATCTGACCGGGCTGCCGCCCGCCCTGATCATGACGGCGGAGTACGACCTCCTCCGTGACGAGGGGGAGGCCTACGGGGAACTGCTGAGGCGGGCGGGAGGCTCGGCGGAGGTGGTCCGCTGGGCCGGGCATGTGCACGGGTCGCACGAGATGTCGGCGGTGCTGGAGTCGGCCCGGGAATGGCAGTCGCGGGTCGCGGGGTTCCTGCGCGACGCGTTCAAGGGTCAGGGCTGAAAGACCCCACTCGTGGCCTTGACGACAACAGGGCCGTCAAAGGGAGCGGGCCATATCTGAAGATAATGGTCATCGACGGCATCGTCGGTGCCCTCCAGGTCCATGCCCTCGATCTCCACGATGTCCTCATAGCCGGTGAGATCCGCCCCTGGGTCCCGGTCGGCGACTGCCACGGTGAATCTGGCCGGCCCCCACTGATGGGTGATGCGGAGGTTGGCACAGCCGTGCTCGACCTCGATGATCTCTGTGGACTGAGCCGGCGTCGCGGCGTCTGCGCCCAGCTCCCTGTCCATCAGATGCGCCCGACCACAGTCCTGCACGTCGAGCTCCAGGCGCACGGTGCGCGTCTCATCGCTGCTCGTGAGCGGAGAGCGTAGACACCGCCACCGACAAGATCATGCGTGAACGGGCCTAGGATGAAGACGGTTCCGATCCCACGAGGAGGTTGATCATGTCGTTCCCACCGCCCGGCATGGTTCTCGGCGACGCCTCGGCGCGCACTTCCTCGCGGGAGGCCGCCACAGGCTGATCCACCGCGACGAAGTGCTCTTCATGACCATCACTGGTTCGATCATGAGGAGCCTGAGTGCTCGAGATCCGCTGGACCGAAGACGGCGAGGCCCGGTCCGCCCGCTGGCGTTCCGAGAACGGCTCGCCGCCACCCGCTCGCGTGGTGATCGCCGATGACCGCCTCACCGCTGACACCGCCTACCGCCTGGCCTGTGAGGGCACCGCGCTGTTGTGGCGTGGCGACTTCCACCACGCCCGCCGGCTCCTGCGCGCCATGGCGCGACGGGCCGGGCGGCGTCCGCGTGGCCCCGCGCTGCCGCCGGCCCGCGCCTTCCATCGCCACCGCCAGGCACGCTCCCAGCTCGCCCGCACGCTGGGCATGCTGCTGGTGCCGCTCGATCAGGACTACACCGTCCCGCTCCGGCGCGCCCCGGACCCGCGGCAGGCCTGCACGGAGGTGTACGGTCCCGCCGCGGGACCGTCGGTGACCTCGCTACGGGAGCTGCTGGGCATCGTCGGCGCGCACGAATGGCGTGACCGGGGCATCGACGTGCCCGCGCTGGGCGGTCGCATCCACCCGCACTACGGCGTCTTCGCGCCGATCCGCGGCGAGTACGTCGACCTGGTGGCCCGGGCACCGCTCGTCTCGCACGCCAGGGCGTTCGACATCGGCACCGGAACCGGCGTGCTCGCCGCGGTCCTCGCTCGCCGGGGCGTCGAACGCCTCGTGGCCACCGACCAGGACCCGCGCGCCCTGGCCTGCGCCCGCGACAACCTGCGACGGCTGGGACTGGCCGGCCGGGTCGACGTCGTGCACGCGGACCTCTTCCCGCCGGGCCGCGCGCCACTCGTCGTCTGCAACCCACCGTGGATCCCGGCCAAGCCCGCCACACCCCTGGACCACGCGGTCTACGACCCCGGCGGACGCATGCTGAGCGGCTTTCTGCACGGCCTCGCCGCGCACCTGGAACCGGACGGAGAGGGCTGGCTGATCCTCTCGGACCTGGCCGAACATCTCGCGCTGCGGACCCGGGCCGAGCTTCTGGCCGCCTTCGCGACCGCAGGCCTGCGGGTCGTGGACCGGCTGCGGACGCGGCCGAGACACCCGCGTGCCTTCGACGAGACCGACCCTCTGCACGCGGCTCGTGCCGCTGAGGTCACGTCCCTGTGGCGGCTCGGGCGGGCCTGAGCCGCCACAGGGACGCACCGCCCAGTCGTACGGCGGGATGCTCCTATTGATGTCAACCGTTGGGACCCTGATCGTTGCTGGTGATGATCCGGTAGAGCTCGCGGGCGATATAGCGCTTGAGACAGCGGATG
>NZ_JBITLM010000007.1:0-539340 GCF_044465295.1 Nonomuraea sp. NPDC049714
TTTCAGGTAGGGCTTCGACACTTTGGCTGTCGGGGCCCTTCCTGCTTTTTGGAGGGGGTTTCACGCCTGCGGGTGCGGAACCCCCTTTTTTGCGTGTAAGTCGGCACGAGTGGGTCGTGTCTCGACGGCGGTCGGCGTCGACGGTGATGCTGGACGTACCGCGATCAGCGTGCATGGCGTTTGCCGAGGGGGTCAGCCCTCATGTCGTCGCACTTCTCCCGTAGCTCGAACGGGTTGCCGGCCAGATGGAGCTCGGCGTCATGTCGCCCCGATGGCGTTGACGCCCTTCCGTTGAAGGGCAATCTGCTCGTCTTCCACCGGCACAAGCAGATGGTGAGCAGGCGGATCGAGCCGTGCTAGCAAGAAGCCCCCCGGAGACTGCGTCTCCGGGGGGCTTCGGCTGGCGAGCCTTTGCTCTGAGGAACCTTCGCGCTCTGAGGAGCCTCGTCGGCGACGACTACTTGGGCAGGACCAGCAACGCGTCCCCCACCGCGCGTTCCCGGCCGTCGGCGGGATGGTTGATGACCTTCTTGCCGACCACCATCGCCGTGGACCCGCCGCCGTCGAGGTTGATCGCCTGAGTGGCGCCGAGCCAGCGCATGAACTGGGCCGCCTCGACGAAGTTGGCGCCCACTGTGACCCCGGGCCGGCGGCCGTCGATGGTGGCCAGAATGAGGCTGCCGTTGCGGGTGGTGCCCACCAGGGTTCGGGGGTGGCGGCGGAGGATCATGTTCATGGAGTCGTGACCGTCACGCTTCGCGGTGATCTTGACCTGTCCGTTGCGGACCAGGCCGACGCCGCCGGCGACCACGTTCAGGTCGGGGGTGAGCTTGAGGTTCCTCTTGGTGCGCAGGTCTGTCAGCTTGGTGTCGACCTTGACGGTCCAGCCCTCCCAGGCGTGCTCGTTCAGCCAGTCGGAGGCGATGCCCGCGCCGTGCAGGACCCGCATGCCCTTGGGGACCGCGGCGCCGGAGGCGCGCAGGGTCACGACCTTGCCGTTGGCGTCGATGACCACGTCGGAGCCGTCGTTCGCGGGGGTCTTGGCGCCGTACTCTTCGGTGTAGAGGACGAGTTCGTCGGTCGCCGCCATGCGGTTGACGCCGTTCACGGGGAGCCGGGCGCCGTCCTCGGAGATCGCGGTGACGGTGGACTTGAGCTCGGTGATGCGGGCCGTGCGTCCGCTCATGACCACGGCGGAGCGGCCGGGGACGGCCTCGCTGAGCAGTCTGCCGGCCACCACCGAGGCGCCGACGGGCTCGCCGCGCAGCTCCTTGGCGGTGTGGATGTTGAAGAAGCCGCCGTTGACGGCGGCGATGGCGCCGCGCGCCTTGGCCATCGAGGAGACGGTCTCGCGCTTGGCGACGCTGGTGCCGAGGGAGGCGGCATAGCTGCCGCGGAACATCCTGGAGTCGATCATGACGACCTTGACGTCCCAGGGGCCGGTGGTCTCCAGGCCGTCGTCGCCGAGGTAGTCGGTCTTCACCTTCAGGCCGGCCTTCTTGAGCTTCTTGGCCATCGTGTCGGCCTTGGCCTTGTCCTTGAGCGTCCACAGGCCGACCCGCACCATGTAGACCTCCTCGGCGGGCGCGTCGGCGACCTGGGGACGCACCACCTTCTGCAGGCTGGCGATCTCCCCGGTGGCCTCCACTTCGGCGAGCTTGGCCTGGGCGGTCTCCAACTTGCCGTAGTCACGCCCGCTCGGCATGAGCACGGTCACCGTGTAGCCGTCGGTGGAGGTGCCCGCTTTCACGTCGTACAGATCGATGCCCTTGGCCACGGCCGTCATGGTCTTGGTCGGCGCGGATCGTACGCCGAGCGGGAATTTGGTCGACGGGAACTTCACCGCCACCTGCTCCTCGGCGGCGGCGCCTGGCACGGCGGATGCCGTGAGCGTCGCGGCCATGGCCAGGCCGACGACAAGGGTGCGTCGAGACATGAAAACTCCAGAGGGCGGCAGAAAACAGACCGGCCCTATCCTGACGAGATCAAGGTCGCGAACGCAGCGAAACACGCCAATCGGTTGGAGTGGTTACGAGATCGACACCCGGTTGAGGTGATGCCTTTGACGATTCACCGACAAAGGGCGTCGTCCACCTACAATGGGATGCATGAAGCGCATGTGCATGTGGTGGTGGCCGCGAGACGGCCGCTGACTTTCACCTGCACGGGCCGTCCTCGGGACGGCCCCCGCGCGTGGGTTTCCTCAGGACGGCATGACCTGAGGAGGAGCTCGACATGGACCACATCGTTCTCACCGGAGACCGCCCGACCGGGCCGCTCCATCTCGGCCACTACTTCGGCTCGCTGGCCAACCGTGTCGCGTTGCAGGACACGTACCCGATGTATGTTCTGATCGCCGACTACCAAGTGATCACCGACAGGGATCGGCCGGGGGAGATCCAGCGGAACGTCACCGATCTGCTTCTGGACTATCTGGCTGTCGGGCTCGACCCGGCGAAGGTGGCGATCTTCCGGCACAGCGCGATCCCGGAGCTCAACCAGCTGATGCTGCCGTTCCTGAGTTTGGTGTCGGTGGCGGAGCTGAGCCGCAATCCGACCGTGAAGGACGAGATCGCGCACAGCAGTCAGCAGACGGTCAACGGGCTGATGTTCACCTATCCGGTGCACCAGGCGGCCGACATCCTGTTCTGCAAGGGCACGCTGGTGCCGGTGGGCCGGGACCAGTTGCCGCATGTGGAGATGACCCGGCTGGTGGCGCGGCGGTTCAACGAGCGCTACGCCGCGGTCTTCCCGGTGCCGGAGGCCATGATGGGTGACGGCCCGCTGGTCAAGGGGCTGGACGGCGGCAAGATGAGCAAGAGCCGGGGCAACGCGATCCCGCTGTCGGCCACCGAGGACGAGACCGCTGCTCTCATCCGCAAGGCGCGCACCGACTCCGAGCGCCTGATCACCTTCGACGAGCGGGACCGCCCGGAAGTGGCCAATCTGCTCACACTGGCGGCGCTGTGTCTCGGCCGCCCGCAGCGGGAGCTCGCCGACGAGATCGGGTACGGCGGCGCGGCGGCGCTGAAAAGGCTGGTCACGGACGCGGTCAACGACTTCCTGCGTCCGATCAGGCGGCGCCGGCGCGAGCACACGGCGGAGGAGGCGCACGTGGCGCTGGCCGAGGGGAACAGGCGGGCGCGCGAGCGGGCGATCACGACGCTCGACGAGGTCAGGGATGCGATGAAGTTCTAGCGGCTGCTGTCCCTGCGGAAGGACTCCAGGGCCAGCAGCGCCACGTGCAGCGACAGGCAGGACTCGACGTCGTCCAGGTCGGTGTCGAGGATGCGTTCGAGGCGGCGCAGGCGGTCGTAGAAGGCGGGCCTCGACAGGTGCGCCTTCTGGGCCGCCACCGCCTTGTTGCGGCCGGCGTCCAGGTAGATGCGCAGGATCCGGGTCAGGTCGCCGCCGCGCTGCGCGTCGTGCGCCAGCAGCGCGCCCAGCTCGCGTTCGGCGAACGTCTGCAGCCTGGCGTCGTCGCGCAGCAGGTGCAGCAGTCCGCGCAGGCGCAGGTCGGGCAGGCGATAGTAGGGCCTGCCGTCCGGCTGGCGGACGGCCACGTCGGCCACCTGCTCCGCCTCCAGGAAGCTGCGCCGTACGTCCCTGATGGACTCGACCATGGAGCCGGCGGCCAGCACGAAGGAGGCGCCGGGCTTCCACAGCGCGCGCAGCCGCTCGGCGAGCGCGGTCAGCGCCGGCTCTGGGCTGGTGCGGGGCGGCAGGGGCAGCAGGACGCCCACCCGGTCCTGGTCGAGCGCGCCCACCAGGGCCGGCAGCCGGGCGTCGCGGCAGGCGGCGGCGGTCGCCTCGGCCAGTTCGCCGAGCTCGGCCTGCCCGTCGAGTGCCTGGTCGAGCGCGTCGGTGGGGCGGATGACGACGCTGACCAGCTTGCGGCTGGTGAGCGGCACGCCCACCGCCCGGGCGCGCGCGGCGGCCTCGTCGGGGTCGGCGTAGGCGTGGGTGAGGATGCCGGTGATGATCGTGCCGTGCGCCTGGCGCTCCAGGGACTCCTGGTGCCGCTCCAGCAGGCGGCCGAGGGCGAGCGTGGTGGCGGCGCGTTCGGCCAGCACCAGGTCGCGGGGCGAGGGCTTGGCCTCGCACAGCAGGATCAGCCTGCCCCAGTCCTGGCCGCGGGCGCCGACGGTGGTGACCAGCCAGCCGGACGCGGCGTCGTAGGCGGTGCGCTCGGCCGGGGCCACCGCCCGCGACCTGCTCTCCCAGCCGGCCAGCAGCGTGCCGGTGTCGCGGCCGGCCGACTCGCAGGCCAGCACCTGGTGGGCGAGGTTCTCCAGCAGCACCGGGCGGCCGGACAGCCGGGAGACCTGGGCCAGCACCTCCGCCGGTGACGCGCCCTCGACCGACAGCTCGGTGAACACCTCGTGCAGCTGCTCCGAGGCGCGCAGCTCCTCAAGCTGGATGTCGATGATGCGGGCGTGCACGGCCTCGGTGATCTGCACGAACGGGGTCTCGCGGGTCAGCACGATCAGCGGCAGCCCGTGCTCCTCGGCGCATTTGACCACCTCGGCGGGCAGCTCGCCCACGAACCTGCGGCCCAGCTCGACGATCAGCCCGGAGGCGCCGACGGAGGAGAGCTCGACGATGTAGTCGGTGAGCTTGCCCGGGTCGTCGGGCAGGGCGACGCCCGTGGTGAGCACCAGCTCGCCGCCGCGCAGCAGCTGCGCGATGTCGGCGATCTCGCCGACGTGCACCCACCGCACCTTGGTGTCGAGCCGGTCCGCGCCCGCGACGACGCGCGGGTTACCCCGGCGAACGCTTTCCAGGACGAGAATGTCGGCGATGGTGGGCAGCACATGGGCGAGCCTATCCGATCATTTTGTAAGAACGGAGCGAGGCCGACTGACAGAGTGCAAGCTGATCACTTCAAGATGTCGTCCTCCCGGTATTCGCGCCCGGCCGGCTGGTCGCGGAGCTGCCCGCGCCGGATCTTGCCGGAGATCGTCTTCGGCAGCTCGCCGAACTCCAGCCTGCGCAGCCGCTTGAACGGCGCGAGCTCGCGCCGGGAGTGCTCGAAGATCGACCGCGCCGTCGCCTCGCCAGCCTCGAACCCGGGCGCGAGCGTCACATACGCCTTCGGTACGGCGAGTCGTACCGGATCAGAGGCGGGCACCACGGCCGCCTCCGCCACGGCCTCGTGCTCCAGCAGCACGCTCTCCAGCTCGAACGGTGAGATGCGATAGTCGGAGGCCTTGAAGACGTCGTCGGTCCGGCCCACGTAGGTGATGTAGCCGTCGGCGTCCCGGGTGGCGACATCACCCGTGTGATAGTGCCCGTCTCTCATCGCTTCACCCGATCCAGCGATATATCCGGACATGAGGCCTAGGGGGCGGCGGTCGAGCGGGAGGCAGATCTCGCCGTCGTCGCCGGGCTCGCCGGTCTCCACGTTCAGCAGCACCACCTCGTAGCCCGGCAGCGGCTTCCCCATCGAGCCGGGCCTGACCGGCTCGCCAGGCACGTTGCCGATCTGGGCGGTGGTCTCGGTCTGGCCGTAACCGTCCCTGATCGTGATGCCCCATGCCTTGGCCACCTGGTCGATGATCTCGGGGTTGAGCGGCTCGCCGGCGGCCACGGCGGTGCGCAGCGGCAGCTGCCATGTCGCCAGGTCCTCCTGGATGAGCATCCGCCACACGGTCGGCGGCGCGCAGAAGGTCGTCACCCGCTCGTCGCGCAGCACGCGCAGCAGCTCGGTCGCCGAGAAGCGCTGGTAGTCGTGGATGAGCACGGTGGCGCCGGCGTTCCAGGGGGCGAAGACGTTGCTCCAGGCGTGCTTGGCCCAGCCGGGGGAGGACACGTTGAGATGCACGTCGCCGGGCCGCAGGCCGATCCAGAACATGGTGGACAGGTGGCCCGCCGGATAGGAGGCGTGGGTGTGCTCCACCAGCTTGGGCTCCGAGGTCGTGCCCGAGGTGAAGTAGAGCAGCAGCGTGTCGCCCGCCCGGGTGGGGCCGTCGGGGACGAAGCGCTCGGCCGCGTGCGTGCTGTCGTGGTAGGACAGCCAGCCGTAGGCGTCGCCGATCGCGATGCGGGTGTACGGCCCGCCGCCGAACCTGCTCGCGTCCGCGGCGTTCGCGATCACGTGGGAGACGCCGCCGCGCTCGATCCGCTCGGTGATGTCCTTGGCCGTCAGCAGCGTCGTGGCCGGGATGATCACCGCGCCGAGCTTCATGGCGGCCAGCAGCGACTCCCACAGCTCGGCCTGGTTGCCCAGCATGAGCAGGACCCGGTCACCGCGCCTGACGCCCTGCTCGTGCAGCCAGTTGGCCACCCGGTTGGAGCGGACGGACAGCTCGGCGAAGGTGTAGGAGACCTTCCCGGTGATCTTGAGGGCGATCGCGTCGGGCGTCTCGGTGGCCAGCACCCCGTCGAACCAGTCGAGCGCCCAGTTGAACTCCGCCAGCTCGGGCCAGCGGAAGTCGCGGCGGGCGGTGTCGTAGTCGGCGTGGAGCAGGAAGTCACGGGCCGCGCGGAAATCGCTCATGCTCCGGATCCTGCTACGTCACCAGCCGGGCCTCAAGGCCATCAAGCACCGCGCCGAGCCCGAAACTGAAGGCCATCTCCCGCACCTGGTCCGGGTCGAGATCCCAGGAGCCCTGGACGCTCTCGGCCAGGTCGGGAATGCCGGCGGTGGCCTTGGTGACGGCCTCGCGCATGCTGTCGGGGTCGTAGCCGCCGTCGGCCTTCGACTTGTTCCAGGCGAGCTCCGGGATGGTCATGCCGAAGACGTAGGCGGTGAGTGTCGTGTTGGCGTAGTCGATCTCCAGGCCGGCGAATCCGGCGAGCTTGAAGGTCCTGCGCAGGACCGCGGCGAAGGCCAGGGCGTTGGGGCCGAGTGATGGCATGCGCCCGATGAGCTCGCCCGACCAGGGGTGGCGCAGGATCAGCCGGCGCATGCCGTGGGCGGCGGCCGCGACGGTCTGCCGCCAGGTCGTCGCGGTGGGCTCGGGCACCGTGATCTCGCTCCAGAAGTCGTCGTAGGCCAGCTCCAGCAACTCCTCCTTGTTGGCGACGTACCAGTAGAGGCTGGTGGCGCCGGTGCCGAGCCGCGCGCCGAGTTTGCGCATGCTGAGCCCTTCGAGGCCCTCGGCGTCGAGCAGCTCGATGGCCGCCCTGACGATCTCGTCGCGGGTTCGGCCGGGGCTCTTGGCAGGGCGCGGCTCGCGCGTCCAGACGGAGGTGAACTGCTTGCCGGTCACCTCCCCAGGATAAAGGCACTCGCACACCGTACGAGCTTTGTCGTACAGTGTGCGAGTGGAATCGAACACTGTACGAGATCCCCGTCGCTGGTGGATCCTCGGCGTCCTGTGCCTCGCACTGCTCGTCCTTTCCGTGGACGGCACCGTGCTCAATCTGGCGATCCCCTCGCTGATCAGCGACCTGGGGGCGTCCTTCTCCGAGATCCAGTGGATTTTGGACGCCTACGTGCTGGCCTTCGCCGGGTTGTTGCTCACCGCGGGCAGCCTGTCGGACCGCTACGGCCGCAGGCTCTTTCTCATCATCGGCCTGGTGCTGTTCGGCGGCGCGTCGGTGCTGGCCGTGTTCGTCACCGAGCCGTGGCAGCTCATCGGCGCCCGCGCGCTGATGGGCGTCGGCGGGGCGATCATGATGCCGTCGACGCTGTCCATCCTGATGACCGTCTTCGACGAGGAGGAGCGGCGCAAGGCCATGGCCGTGTGGGGAGGGGTGGCGATGATCAGCGTGATCCTCGGGCCCACGCTGGGCGGCTTCCTGTTGGAGAACTACTGGTGGGGCTCGGTCTTCCTGCTGAACATCCCCATCGTTGTGATCGCGATCGTGGCCGCCGTGGTGCTGATGCCGGAGACGCACAGCGCCGGGCGCAAGCTCGACCCGGTGGGCGTGGTGCTGTCCATCGTCGGGCTGACCGCCGCCGTCTATGTGATCATCGAGCGTGAGTTCGACCCGATGATCATCGCGGTGGCGGTGGTGACGCTCACCGCCTTCGTGATCTGGGAGCGCCGCCAGGAGCATCCGATGCTGCCGCTCCAGCTCTTCAGGAACCGTAACTTCAGCGGGGCCTCGTTCGCCATCCTGCTGATGTCGTTCGGGGCCGGGGCCGTGATGCTCATGCTGACCCAGTATCTGCAGTTCGTGCTCGGGTACGGCGAGATGCGCGCCGGGCTGGCCCTGCTGCCGTACGCGGTGGCGGCGGCCGTCTTCAACGGCGTCGGCGCCGGGCTGGGACAGAAGGTCAGCAACCGGACGCTGATCGCCGCGGGCCTGCTCGTCATGGCCGGCGGCTTCGCCGTCATGGCGACGACCACCGGCTACCTGCCGCTGCTCGTCGGCCTCGTGGTCATGGGCGTGGGCGGCGGCCTCGCCGGGCCCTCGGCCTACGCCTCGCTGATGAACGCGATCCCGCTGGAGTACGCGGGGGTCGGCTCGGCCATGAACGACACCGTGCAGCAGGTCGGGCTCGCCATGAGCATCGCCATCCTGGGCAGCGTGCTGGCCGGGGTCTTCGCCGCCTCCATGCCCGAAGGCGCCCCCGAGGCGGCCAGGGAGTCGATCGGCGTGGCGATCGAGGTGCCGGCCCTGGTGGAGCAGGCCAAGGCGGCCTTCACCGACGCGGTGCACCTCGGGTCATGGGTGGGGGCCGGATTCTGCGTGGCCGCGGCACTGCTCGCGTTCATCGTCATCCGGCCCGCCGCTCCTGCCGCCGCCCCTGAGCCCGTGAGCGTCTGACCCGGGCTAGCGAACACGGGCTAGCGAACACGGGGCTCGCGCATGCTCTCCAGGCTGTCGAGCTTGTGCGTACGCTCGTCGTGGCCGATCTGCCGGAGCAGGTCGGCCACCGAGCGGTAGCGGCCGTACTCCGCGGCGTAGGTTCCGGGGTCGGGGACGAAGTCCAGGTCCGGGTTCTCCGCCACGAAGGTCATGTACTCATGCTCGGCGTGGTCCTCGAACTCGGCGTTCAGCCGGTAGCTCCAGTCCGGCCTGACCAGGAACAGCACCCAGGACACGTGGTAGTAGAAGAACGCGATGATCCAGGGCGCCGCCTTGTGCAGGAGCCAGCCCTGCTTGTCGCCGGCGCGCTGGACCAGATCCTGCATGATCAGCAGGTGCCACTGCTCGTTGTCCTGGTCGGCGCGGGCCTCCACGATCCGCTCGAAGACCCTGCGGGCCAGCGCCGAGCGGCCGGCGTGCCGGTGCACGGCCCAGTAGCCCATCCGCTCCCACGCCTGGTAGGGCACCCGGGCGATGATCTCCAGCATGGCGAACTTGGTGTACGAGCCCTGCTTGCCGTACAGGATGTCGACGGGCTTGAACATCATCTTGGCCAGCAGGCTGTAGTCCATCCGCGGGGTGTCCATCGTGTCCTGCTGGGCGCGGCGGAGCTGCTCGCGGTCGAGCTTGGGCGGCCCGGACGGCGCCTCGGTGCGCCGGTGAGCGGTGAAGTCGGTGGTGATCGTCATGGCCGGTCTCCTCAGGTCGTTCGGTCGATGACCTGATAGTGCTCGACCGGGGCCATGCCGGTCGTCGGCCGCTGGAGGGCTTCTCGGGTGCCTCCCGCGGCGTAGGCCCGTCTGCCGGCGTACGTCCCCAGGGGGACGGGCGTTCCCCTAGGGGACGTGGCGGATCCCCGCTCGGGCTACCCGTGCGGGGACCGCGTGTTCACCGCGCCCTGCCTATGGGCGCTGCGGGCGGTTGGTCATGTGCTCGGCCGTGCCGACGTGGCTCTTCTGCTTGCGCATGCCCGCGAGGCCGAGCAGACCCAGCAGGCCGAGCAGGCCCCACAGGCCGGCGTTGCCGCCGCCTTCGTCGCGCTGCTGCGGCTGAGGTGATGGGTTGACCTGGCTCTGGGCGACCGGTGCGGTCGCCGTGTCCGCCGTGGCGGCGGCGGCCGGGGCGAGCGTCAGGAAGAAGGCCAGCCCCAGGCCCGTGAGCATCTTGCGCATTGGGTTCCCCCGATCTGGCGGCCTCACGACCGCGGAGACCGCCTGTTGCGTCTCCTGGACGGTTCCCCAGAAGGCTTCCCCTAACGGGGCGATCTCCCACATATCTCCTGCTAGACCTACCCATACCATCGCGAACTTGGCTCAAACCTCTTCCTCTGGCCCCTGGAGTCTCCTGCTTATGACAGGACATATCGTCATCAGGTGTGGTTAGTGGAAGCGTGAGCAACAGTGTGTAAGACAATTTCCGCCTGCGCCGACATCTTGAGGTTGGGGTCGTGGCCGGATAACCGGGATACTCAAGACATGTCCGAGCTTCTCGCGCGCCACAGGGCAGTGATCCCCAACTGGGTGAGCCTCAACTACAACGAGCCCATCGAGATCGTCAGCGGCAAGGGCAACCATGTCGTCGACGCCGACGGCAAGAGCTACCTCGACTTCTTCGCCGGCATCCTGACCAACATGATCGGCTACGACGTCCCCGAGGTGCGCGAGGCGGTCGAACGACAGCTCGCCACCGGCGTCGTGCACACCAGCACCGTCTATCTCCTGCGCGGGCAGGTCGAGCTCGCCGAGAAGATCGCCAGGCTCTCGGGCATCCCCGACGCCAAGGTCTTCTTCACCAACTCCGGCACCGAGGCCAACGAGACCGCGCTGCTGCTGGCCACCTACGCCCGCAAGAGCGACCAGGTGCTCGCCATGCGGCAGAGCTACCACGGGCGCAGCTTCGGCACCGTGGGCGTCACCTCCCACCGGTCCTGGAAGAACAACTCCCTCTCCCCGCTGAACGCGCACTTCCTGCACGGCACCGACCGCCACCTGACCCAGTTCAAGGGGCTGTCCGACGCCGACTACATCGCGGCCTGCGTCGACGACCTGCGCCACGTGCTCGCCACCGCCGTCGCCGCCGACGTGGCCGCGCTGATCGCCGAGCCGATCCAGGGTGTGGGCGGGTTCACGATGGCTCCCGACGGGCTGTTCGCCGCCTACAAGGAGGTGCTGGACGAGCAGGGCATCCTGTTCATCTCCGACGAGGTGCAGACCGGCTGGGGCCGCACCGGCAGCGCGTTCTTCGGCATTCAGAACCACGGCGTGACGCCCGACATGATGACCTTCGCCAAGGGGCTGGGCAACGGCTTCGCCGTCGGGGGCATCGTGGCCCGCGGTGATCTGCTGGACAGCCTGCCCGCCGTCGGCCTGTCCACCTTCGGCGGCAACCCGATCTCCATGGCCGCCGCCAACGCGACCCTCGACTACGTGCTCGACCACGACCTGCAGGCCAACGCCGCCAGGACCGGGAAGATCATCCTGGACGGCCTGCGCGAGGCCGCCACGCGGCTGCCGATCGTCCGCGACGTGCGCGGCAAGGGCCTGATGTTCGCCGTCGAGCTCGAAAGCCCCGCGCAGACCGCGCGGTTCATGGAGGAGACGAAGAAGGCGGGCCTGCTCGCGGGCAAGGGCGGCCTGTACGGCACGGCCATCCGCATGGCGCCGCCGCTCACGCTGTCGGTCGCCGAGGCCACCCAGGGCCTGGAGATCATCGTCAGCGCACTTGAGACCATCAACGCAGAGGCAGCTCAGTGAAGTCAGTCAACCACTGGATCAACGGAGCACTCGTCGACGGCGACCCCCGTACGAGCGAGCTCTTCAACCCGGCCACCGGTGAGGTCAGCGGCAGCGTCGCGATGGCGTCGGTCGCGGACGTGGACGCGGCGGTCGCCGCGGCGGCGGCGGCGTTCCCCGGTTGGCGGGCCACCTCGCTGGTCAAGCGGGCACAGGTGCTCTTCGCGTTCCGCGAGCTCATGTACGCGCACCGCGACGAGATGGCCGCGCTGATCTCCGCCGAGCACGGCAAGGTGCACTCCGACGCGCTCGGCGAGGTCAGCCGCGGCATCGAGGTCGTGGAGTTCGCGTGCGGCATCCCGCACCTGCTCAAGGGCGGCTTCTCCGAAGGCGTCTCGACCCGCGTCGACTCCTACTCGATCCGCCAGCCGCTCGGCGTCGTGGCCGGCATCACGCCGTTCAACTTCCCGGCCATGGTGCCGATGTGGATGTACCCGGTCGCGATCGCGTGCGGCAACACGTTCATCCTCAAGCCCTCGGAGAAGGATCCGTCCGCGTCGCTGCTCATGGCGCGGCTCTGGCAGGAGGCCGGGCTGCCCGACGGCGTCTTCAACGTGGTTCAGGGCGACAAGGTCGCGGTCGACCGGCTGCTGGAGCACCCCGACGTGCGCGGCGTCTCCTTCGTCGGCTCCACCCCCATCGCCCGCTATGTCTACGAGACCGGGAGCGCGCACGGCAAGCGGGTGCAGGCGCTCGGCGGCGCCAAGAACCACATGCTCGTGCTCCCCGACGCCGACCTCGACCTGGTCGCCGACTCGGCCGTGTCGGCGGGCTTCGGCTCGGCCGGCGAGCGCTGCATGGCGATCTCGGTGGTGCTGGCCGTGGAGCCGGTGGCCGACGAGCTGGTACGCAAGATCGCCGAGCGGGTCGGGCAGCTGACCATCGGCCCCGGCGACGACCCCGAGTCGCAGATGGGCCCGCTCGTCACCGAGGCGCACCGCGACAAGGTCGCCTCCTACCTCGACCTGGCCGTCGAGGAGGGCGCCAAGGTGGTGGTCGACGGCCGTGAGACGGCCGTGCGCGGCGGTGGCGCGGCGGCTCGCACGCCCGGCTTCTGGCTCGGCCCCACGCTGCTCGACCAGGTGCCCGCGGGCTCCCGGGTGCACCTGGAGGAGATCTTCGGCCCGGTCCTGTCGGTCGTGCGCGTCGAATCGTACGAAGAGGGCCTGGAGCTCATCAACGGCAGCGAGTTCGGCAACGGCACGGCGATCTTCACCAACGACGGCGGCGCCGCCCGGCGCTTCCAGAACGAGGTCGAGGTCGGCATGATCGGCATCAACGTGCCGATCCCGGTGCCGATGGCGTTCTACAGCTTCGGCGGCTGGAAGTCCTCGCTCTTCGGCGACACGCACATGCACGGCACCGAGGGCGTCCACTTCTACACCCAGGGGAAGGTCGTCACCTCCCGCTGGCTCGACCCCTCCCACGGCGGCGTGAACCTCGGGTTCCCCACCAGCAAGTGACCGGCGCGGCGCGGGGGAGGATCAATCCTCCGCGCCGTCGCCGGTAGGCTCGGGACGTGTATCGCCCTCGCATCCCCGCCGTGGCGCTCGCCGCCGCGGCCCTGATCGCCACGACGGGCGCGGCGGGGCCGTCACCCAAGCCGTCCCCCAGCGTCTCACCCAGCGCCAGCCCCACGCAGAGCGACGGCACACTGCAGATCCTCACCTACCGCGGCTACGCCGAGTACGGCGGCACCAGCCCGCAGGCCAACTGGGCGGGTCCCTTCGAGAAGGAGACCGGCTGCCGGGTCGCCCGCCTCGACACCGTGCGGACGCCCGAGGAGATGGCCGCCAGGCTTCGCGAGCGGTCCTATGACGTCATCTCGGCCGGGCCCGCGCTGGCGGCCGCCATGATCGAGGCCAAGCAGGTGCAGCCCATCGACACGGCCAAGATCGAGGACTACGACGACCTGGCCAAGCCGCTGCGCGAGCTGATGACCGACGCCAAGACCGACGCCGTGCACGGGGTGCCGTTCCTGTGGGGCTTCCACGAGTTCCTGTACGACTCCCGCAGGGTCAGGGGCGGCGACCTGGGTGAGGTGCTCCGCTCGGACCGGGTCATGCTCAAGGACAGCCCGCTGACCCTCGCCGACGCCGCGCTGGCCGACGACGCGGTGGAGCGGCCCTTCGAGCTGACCGCCTCCCAGCTCGGCGAGGCGACCGAGCGGCTGACCGGGTATGACGACCGCGCCTACTGGACCAACGACCTCGACCTGGTCAAGGGCTTCGCCACCGGATCGGTCGACTACGCCCAGGCCACCCCCTACCACCGCCTGCTGCTCCAGAAGGCGAAGATCCCGGTCAAGGCCGTCAAGGCCCGTAAGACCACCGGGTGGGTCGACTCGTGGATGCTCGCCGCGAACGTCACCGACACCGACTGCGCCTACCGCTGGCTCAACCGGATGACCGAGGCCGGCTCCCAGCGCGACGCCGCCGCCTGGCTCGGGCTGGCCCCCGCCAACGCCCAGGCGTGCAAGGGCCGGGCCAGAGACGTGTGCAAGGCGTACGGCGCGACGACCAAGTCATACCGGTTGGACCACATCGCCTTCGCCGTGCGTCCTCCTGGGGATTGCCTGCCACCAGATGGGGAATGCACTGATTACAACGCCTGGACCGAAAGGTGGCGCGAACTTATGAAATGAGTGGGGATTGGTCATCCCCACCTGAAGTGCCGCGGGCGCACCCGTCCCCCGCTGGGTGCGACCTGCTGAGACGCCTCGGGCCTTCCCCCCGCCCCGAGGCGTCTCGCTCTTGTACGACTCGTCTTCTCGCCGGCTCAGCGTGAAGGGAAGGCGACCACGGTGGCCAGCGGCTCCGGGAGCAGCGCCTCGGCGCAGTCGGCGCAGGCCAGCGCCGCCATGTCGTCGGGAAAGCGGCCCACGCGGACCCGAGGTCGTGGCCACCTCTTCTGGCAGACGACGCAGGCGTCGCCTTCGCGCTGCGCGGCGCTCATGCCCTCAGGGTCGAACGTCAACATGTCCCGTGCGGTTCTGATCGGACCCCAGTTCATCACGCTCCCCGCAGCGATCGTCCGTCCTCATACCGGATCCGTTATAACCCTGACCGCATCCGTGATCGTCCAGGTGCGCGTCAAGTCAGAGTGAATTCTCTCCACGGACAGGACGTGTTACATCAACAAATCGGGCATCCAGCCACAAGCCGGATGCCCGATTTGACAGATTTTCTACAGACTGGCGATGGCCTTCTCCAGGATGCCCAGGCCCTCCTCCAGCAGAGGCTCACCGATCACCAGTGGCGGCAGGAAGCGCAGCACGTTGCCGTACGTACCAGCCGTGAGCACCAGGAGTCCCTCCGCGTGGCAGCGCTTGACGATCTCCTGGACGGCCGCCGGGTTCGGCTCCTTCGAGCCGGGCACCACCAGCTCGATGGCGATCATCGCGCCGCGCCCCCGCACGTCGCCGATCACGTCGAAGCGCTCCCGCAGCGCGTGCAGTCTGGGCAGCATGATCTCGCCGATCCGCCGCGCCTTGGCGACCAGGTCCTGCTCGGCGAGGGTCTCCAGCACGCCCAGCGCCGCCTCGCAGGCCAGCGGATTGCCGCCGTACGTGCCGCCGAGCCCGCCCACGTGCACCCGGTCCATCAGCTCCGCGCGACCCGTCACCGCCGCCAGCGGCAGCCCGCCCGCGATGCCCTTGGCCGTGCAGATGAGGTCGGGCACCACGCCCTCGTCCTCGCACGCGAACAGGTCACCGGTGCGGGCGAAGCCCGTCTGCACCTCGTCGGCCACGAACACGATCCCGTGGGCGCGGCAGAACTCGGCGATCCTCGGCAGGAACCCCTTGGCCGGCTCGATGAAGCCGCCCTCGCCGGAGATCGGCTCGATCACCACGGCGGCGACGTTCTCCGCGCCGATCTGCTTGGTGATCATGTCGATGGCCTGGGCCGACGCCTCCTCGGCGCAGTTCTCGGGGCCGGTCGGCCAGCGGAACGGGTAGGCCAGCGGCACGCGGTAGACCTCGGGCGCGTACGGGCCGAAGCCCTGCTTGTACGGCATGTTCTTGGCCGTGAGCGTCATCGTGAGCAGGGTGCGGCCGTGGTAGCCGTGCTCGAACACGACGACCGCCTGCCGGCCGGTCGCGTGCCTGGCGATCTTGACCGCGTTCTCCACGGCCTCGGCGCCGCTGTTGAGGAGCAGCGTCCGCTTCTCGTGGTCGCCGGGGGTGAGCTCGTTGAGCTTCTCGCACACCTCGACGTACGACTCGAACGGCGTGACCATGAAACAGGTGTGGGTGAACTCGGCGACCTGCCGCTGGACCCGCTCCACCACCTTGGGCGCGGCGTTGCCCACGTTCGTCACGGCGATGCCGGAGCCGAAGTCGATCAGTGAGTTCCCGTCGACGTCCTGCACCACGCCGCCGCCGGCGCGGGTCACGAAGACGGGCAGCGTGACGCCGATGCCGGGTGGGACGGCCGCCTGCTTGCGGGCCAGCAGCTCCTGCGACTTCGGGCCGGGGATCGTGGTGACGAGGCGGCGCTCCTGAGGAATGCTCATGGGCTTGACGGTACGGTGGCCGCTTCCCAGCTCCGATATGTCGATATGTCAGACTATGAGGGGTTATCTCTGCCGGAATGGACAAAAATCGATGGCGCCTTCCTTGCGGACCGTGGTGCGGCGGATGCGGCTCGTGCCGGTCACCGGCGGGCTGGACTCGGTCGTCCGGTGGGTGGCGGTCAGCGAGCTGGAGGATCCGGCCCCCTTCCTGGAGGGGGATGAGCTGCTGCTCACCACTGGGATGCGGCTGGGGGACGATTTCCCGGGATATGTCGCCCGGCTGGTGGCTCGGGGGGTGGCCGGGCTGGGCTTCGGTGTCGGACTCTTCCACGAGGAGATCCCGGCCGGGCTCGTGACCGCCGCCGCCGAGGCGGGGCTGCCGTTGCTGGAGGTGCCGCGCGAGACGCCGTTCATCGCGATCGGCAAGCTGGTCAGCGAGCTGCTCGCCGCCGAGCAGTACGACGAGATCACCCGCGCCTTCGCCGCCCAGGGCCGGCTCACCCGCGCCGCTCTGCGCCCCGATGGCATGCACGCGGTCATCGACCGGCTGGCCAAGGAGACCGGCGGCTGGGCGATCCTGCTGGACGAGTCCGGCCAGGTACGACACGCCACCCCTGGTGCCGAGGCCGCCGTGGTCACGGCCGAGATCACCCGCTTCCTCACCGCAGGCCGAACGGCCGGCCCCCCGCCGGGGGCGGGCAGTGCGGGGACGTTCGGAGCGGCGGGTGAAGCGGGCGCAGCAGGTACGGCGGGTGCAGGGGATAAAGCGGGTGAAGCGGGTGCGACGGACTCACCAGGTATGGCGGGCTCGGCGGGTGCGGTGGGCACTGCGGGCGCTGCGGGAATGCCAGATGTGCCGGGGGCGGCGGCGGTAAGGGCGGGTGCGACCTCGGGGACAGGAGGGCCGGGGGTGGGTGTGACCTCGGTGATGGAAGGGGCGGTCGGGGCCTCAGGAGTGCGGGCGGTGGCGGGAGCGCAGGCCTCGGCGGGGGCGCGGGGGAGTGGGCGGCGGTTTCCGGCGAGCTTGGCTTTGACCGGGCCCGGTGAGCACATCGTGGTGCAGCCCCTCGGGGGTGGGGTGCGGCCGCGTGGGTTCTTCGCCGTCGGGGTGGCGCGGGCCTTCTCGCCCGTGGCGCACACGGTGGTCAACGCCGCTGGATCACTGCTCACCCTGGCCTTGGAACAGGGCGGGGCCCAGCTGGAGGCCGAACGGCGCCTTCGTGACGCCGTACTGCGTCTGCTTCTGTCCGGCGCGCCGGGTGCGGAGGAGGAGGCGCGGGCGGTGCTCGGGCCGGTCGGCGGGAGGCTGCCCGAGGAGCCGTTCGTGGTGCTGGCCGTCGGCGATGAGGCGTTGGAGCAGGTGGAGGCGGTGGCTTTCGCCGCACGCCTCGGGCCGGAGGCGGGAGCCGCCCTGCCCGGCGAAGATCGGTCAGACGAGCGGACCGGCGAAGGACCCGCCTCGGCGGGAGAGCGGCGCGCCGGAGGCGACCTCGCCACGGGAGCCGAGCGGGCCGGAGACGGCCTCGCCGACGGAGCCGAGCGGGCCGGGGATGGCCCTGTTACGGGGGCTGGGCGGCGAGCCGGGGCGGTCGTGCTGGTGGGGGAGCAGGCGGGGAGGCAGGTGGCGGGGCTGGTCGGCGGGGGCGTCGGGGTCAGTTCGCCGTGCGGGTACCGGGGTTTGCGGGCGGGGGTCGATCAGGCGTGTCAGGCGTACGGCGATGGTCGGGGTGGGGTGGTGCTGTTCGGGGAGTTGGCGGGGCAGGGGTTGATGGCGCTGCTGGAACCTGCTGCGGCGCGGGCGTTCTCGGCGGCGCGGCTGGCTCCGCTCGTGGCGTACGGGCCGCGGGCCGATCTGATCGCGTCGTTGCGGGCGTACCTGGACAGCAATGGGCACTGGGACGCCGCCGCGCAGCGGCTCGGCGTGCACCGGCACACCCTGCGGTACCGGATGAAGCGGGTGACCGAGCTGCTGGGGTGCGATCTCGACGATCCGGGCGTGCGTGCCGAGCTGTGGTTCGCGCTGGAGGCAGCGCGGCGCTGACGTACGGCGTCGGCGGGCAATACGGCGGCGTTGACGTACGGCGTCGGGGGCAGTACGGCTGCTGATGTACGGCGCTGGCGAGTGGTGCTGGAGGCAGTACGGCGCCGGCGCGTGGCGCTGAAGGCAGCGCCACGCGGGCGTCAGTTCTTCTCGACCAGGTAGCAGCAGATGGTCGCCGTCGTTACGGCCTCGTAGGTGCGGCCGTCGCGCAGGTGTCCCGCCCGCTCCAGGCTGATGGCGCCCTGGGCCGCCGCCCACAGCGCGTCCGCGATCTTGCGGGGCTGGGTGGGGATGAGGTGCCCGGCGGAGATGCAGTCGGCGATCACCCGGTCGAAGATGTTGAGTGCCGCGCGAGCGAGGGTCCTGGCCCGCTCGCTGGGTTCGAAGCCGGGGATCGCCCGCTCGAACATCAGGCTGTAGTAGCCGGGCTCCGCCAGGCAGGCCTGGCGGTAGGCGGGACAGAGCGCCCGGAGGTGTTCGAGGGAGTCCCTGCGCTGCGGAGCCGCTTCGAGAAAGCGACGAAAGCGCTCAAATCCCTCCAGATAGAGAGCCTCCGCGAGGCCCTCCCGGTTGCCGAACATCGTGTAGATGACGGTCGTGGTGCATCCGGCCTCGGTGGCGATCCGGCGCATGGTCAGACTGTCGGGACCATCGCTGATCAGCAGGTTCACGGCGACGTCCAGCAATCTGGAACGTAGCTCGTCATGGCCGGCCCGTTCGCCCAACAGGTAGGCGCCTTGAAGCCCAAGCGGCGCCGAGGAGGTCATGGGCCCACGCCTTTCTGTTCGTGGGCCCCGCCGCGCTGAGGGACCCGCATCCGTGACTTAGCCATGGCGGAGAACCTTCAAACCGCTCCGCATGGTAAACATCCCGAATTAGGCCTACTTCTGTTACATGGTGGGTATACAAACGGGCTTGTACTTAACGGAGGGGCCAGAGAGCACTCTTGTGCACCCTGGTGTAAGTCCCCCTCCTTCGGCTTGGCATAACGTCATGGGTATGGACGTGCGTACCTTCTGGCTCGCCGGGCGCCCCGCCACCGGCGACGCCGAGCTGACCGTGACCAATCCCCACGACGGTCGAGCGGTCGGCCGGCATTCCGTGCCGACCGACGCGCACGTGGAGGAGGCCGTCGCCGCTGCTCACGCGGTGAGCGCGCAGGCGGCGGCGCTTCCCGTGCACGTGCGGGCGGAGGCGCTGGCCCACGTCTCGCGCAGGCTGGCCGAGCGGGCCGACGAGATCGCCCACCTGATCACCGCCGAGAACGGCAAGCCGATCGTCTGGGCGCGCGGCGAGGTGAGCCGGGCCGTCGCCACCTTCCGCTTCGCCGCCGAGGAGACCCGCCGCTGGTCGGGTGACGTGCAGCGGCTCGACACCGAGCCCGCCGCCACCGGCCGGCTGGCCTACGTCTCCCGCGTGCCCTACGGGCCGGTGCTGGCGATCACCCCGTTCAACTTCCCGCTCAACCTGGTCGCGCACAAGGTCGCCCCGGCCATCGCGGTCGGCGCGCCCATCATCGTCAAGCCGGCCCCGGCCACTCCGCTGTCGGCGCTGGTGCTCGGTGAGATCCTGGCCGAGACCGAGCTGCCCGCCGGGATGTTCTCGGTGCTGCCGATCCCCAACGAGCGAGCCGGCGCGCTGGTGGACGACCCGCGGCTGCCCGTGGTCTCCTTCACCGGCTCCGCGCCGGTGGGCTACGCCATCGCCGACCAGGTGCCGCGCAAGCACGTGACGCTGGAGCTGGGCGGCAACGCGGCGGCCGTGGTGCTGGCCGACGCCGACCTGGACTGGGCCGCCCAGCGCATCGCGCTGTACTCCAACTACCAGGCGGGCCAGAGCTGCATCGCCGTACAGCGGGTGATCGTCGAGCGGCCGGTTCACGACGCGTTCGTGGAGCGCCTGCTGGCGGCTGTCGGCGGGCTCGTCACGGGCGACCCGGCCGACGAGAAGACGCAGGTCGGCCCGCTGGTCTCGGAGGCCGCCGCGGAGCGGGTGGAGGAGTGGGTGCGCGAGGCCGTCGACGCGGGCGCGAAGGTGCTCGCGGGCGGCACCCGGGAGGGCGCCACGTTCGCGCCCACGGTCCTCGCCGACGTCCCGGCCGACGCCAAGGTCCGTAGCGAGGAGGTCTTCGGGCCGGTCATGGTGCTGCAGAGCGCCGCCTCGATCGACGAGGCCTACGCGATGGTCAACGACTCGAGGTACGGCCTGCAGGCCGGCGTGTTCACGCGATCGCTGGACGCGGCCTTCCGGGCCAACCGGGAGTTGGAGGTCGGCGGCGTGATCATCGGTGACGTGCCCTCCTATCGAGCCGATCAGATGCCCTACGGCGGGGTCAAGGACTCCGGCATCGGGCGCGAAGGGCTGCGGTCGGCGATGGATGATCTAACTTACGAGAAGGTGATGGTTCTGACGGGAATTTCCCTCTGAGCAAAAAGGTCGCCCTGTGCGACGATGAACGTCTATGGGAGAGAAGTACCGATACGTCGATGCTGTGCGCTCCCTAGGGGGCACGGACCCGGTGCTCGACGCCCTTCAGGGCGCCGGGAGTGACTCGTTCCTGCCCGTCGGCGGAGTGCTGGAGGCCAGGAACGAGCTGGTCAAAGTGGGGATCGACCTGCTCGCCGGCTGGCGCGACTGGCGGCCGGGCAGCACCTGGCGCTCCCGTACGGACCGGATCGAGGCCGCGCACGCCGTCCTCGTCGTGACGGCCTACTTCGAGGCCCTCGGCACCCTGGACCTGCCCTTCGCACAGAGCGGGCTGGAAGTCCCTCAAGGGGGCGTCGGGCACCTCTGGGACCTGGCCGCGCCGCTCTGCCCGGCGCCGCACCGGCCGTTCGCCCAGGCCGTGGCCGCCATCCGCGGCTACTACCTCGCGCTGGGCGGGCAGCTGCTGGCCTTCGTCAAGGAGCTGGACCTCTGGGCGCGGCTGGCCGAGCACGCCCGGCAGTGGACGGCCGCCGCCTACGGCGAGGAGCTGGTCGAGCGGGCCGTGCTCCGCTACACCGACCGCTACCGCTCCCTCGCCCACGACGTGCCGGAGCTCGCCTTCTGGGCGGGGATCGCCGACCACCAACCGAGCCTGGCCGGGATGGCCGAGCTCGAACGGCTCATCTCCCTGGTGGCGTCCGGCGAGGCACTGCCCGGACGGCTGGCCACGCTCGACCGGCTGCACCAGGCGGCGCTGGTCCGGCCGATCGCCGAGACCGGCGACCTGCCGATCGGCATGCGCCTGCCGACGCTCGCCCAGGCGTACGTGACCCCGCGCTTCAGGGCGGCGGAGATCGCCCCCGGTGACGACCCGAGCGTGGAGGAGTGGTGGGAGGGGCACGAGCTCCGCTCCGACCTGCCCGTCTTCCTGTCGGGATTCCTCACGGCCTCGGCGGCCGGCGAGGTGCCGCTCATCGTGCTCGGCCAGCCGGGGTCGGGCAAGTCGGTGCTCAGCAAGGTGCTCGCCGCGCGCCTGCGCGACGCCCCCTTCCTGCCGATACGGGTCCCGCTGCGCGAGGTGTCGGCCACCGCCGGCATCCAGGAGCAGATCGAGCAGGCCGTCTACCACCTGAGCGGCGAGCGGCAGGAGTGGCCCGCCATCTCCAGGTCGGCGAACGGGGCGCTGCCGGTCGTCATCCTCGACGGGTTCGACGAGTTACTGCAGGCGACGGGGGTGCGCCAGTCGGACTATCTGATGAAGGTGGCCCGCTTCCAGCACCGCGAGGCCGACGCCGGCCGGGCGGTCGCGGTCATCGTCACCTCACGTACCGCCGTCGCCAACAGGGCGGGGCTGCCCGAGGGCACGGTGGTCGCCCGGCTGGAGCCGTTCGGCACCACCGCCATGCGGACGTGGCTGGAGGTGTGGAACGCGGTCAACGCCGACTACTTCTCGGCCACCGGGCTGGAGCCCTTCACCCTCGACGTGGCGCTGACCCAGCGGCACCTGGCCAGGCAGCCGCTGCTGCTGCTCATGCTCGCCTTCTACGACGCCGACGGCAACGCGCTGCACCGTGAGACCCGCACACTGGGACAGGCGGAACTGTACGAGCGGCTGATGACCAGGTTCGCCGAGCGCGCGCTGGAGAAGAGACACCCGCCCGACCAGGTGGGGCGGCTGGTGGAGCGCGAGCTGCTACGGCTGTCGTTCGTCGCGGCGTCGATGTTCAACCGGGGGCGGCAGTGGGCCACCACCGAGGAGGTCGACGCCGACCTGGACGTGCTGCTGCCCGAGCAGCGCCGGACACCCGGGCTCGCCACACCGCTCAGCGCCGGGCACGAGGCGCTGGCCCGGTCCTTCTTCGTGCACCGGGCCCAGGCGGTCCGCGACGACGAGGTGCTGCACACCTACGAGTTCCTGCACGCCACCTTCGGGGAGTTCCTCATCGCCCGGCTGCTCGCCTCGCTGATGGGCGAACTGGTGGCGCAGGAGTCCAGCCTGGCGCTCACCGGGGTTCACGACGGGCTGCTGCGCACGCTGCTGTCCTGGGCCACGATCTCCTCGCGGCTGCCCGTGGTGGCGTTCCTGCGGGAACTGGTGCACGACGGCGAGCGGTGGCGGGCCGTGGTGCTGCGGCTGTTCAGGGAGCTGGACGCGCGGGAGGACTCCTCGATCGCCGCCTACCGGCCGTGGATCGCCGGCCCGCACCGCAGGTACGCCTACTACTCGGCCAATCTCATGGTGCTCGCCCTGGCGTGCGCCCCCGAGCTGCGGGCCAGCGAGTTCATGCCCGGGCACGAGGACGTGGTGACCGAGTGGCGCAGCTACTCCCTGCTCTGGCGCTCGCAGTGCGCGCTGGCCGAGTGGCAGAGCCTGGTGGATCTGGTGGCGGTGCGCCCGGTGTGGTCCCAGGACGACATACGCGAGCTGCACCTGAAGCTGTCGCTGGACGAGCTGTGGGAGCCGGGGCCGTTCAGCTGGTCGTGGGCGGGCGTGGACAAGCTGCTCTCGATCGCCCAGCTCCGCCGGCAGGTCATGTTCTCCACACTGGCGGACGAGGGCGCGCTGCTGGCTCTCTACATGGACGATCTGCGCACCCACCAGCAGGCGCACCGCCGCACCTGACCGGCCGGTGCACCGCCGCACCTGACCGCTGGCCGCTCAGGCTCGTTCGGCCGTCAGGAAGAGCTTCTTGGCGGTGTCGCCGAGGAAGGGGCCGTACATCGTGCGCTGGTCGTTGCTGTACTTGAAGCTGCTCAGCGACGTGATCGTGCCCTTGCCGGTGGCGGCGTCGAAGGCCGACATCCACGGGCCGCCGCTCGATCCGGCCGTCATGACGCAGCCGAGGCCCTGGTCGCGGGTGTCGCCATAGGGGTCGTCGCGCAGCCGGCCCGCGCAGTAGACCAGGTGCTCGCCGTCGTAGGGCGGGTCGGCCGGATAGCCGAAGCCGTAGGCGTGGCCGCCGCGCGCGCTGTTGAAGGCGATCCGCTGGGTGCCCACCACGTCGGCGACGTGCCTGCCGCCGGAGGGGTTCAGCGCCACCATGCCCACGTCGTAGCTGTCGTCGGCCGAGCGTGACCAGGGCCCGGCGACGAACATCCGGCGTGCCGTCCACTGCCCGTACGGCTTGCGGCCGCTGATGCCGTAGCCGGGGACGAACGTCCAGTTCTCCGCCCATTCGCCCTTGCCGTCCTTGACGCAGTGGCCGGCGGTGACGACCAGGTCGCGGTTCGCGCTGTTCACGGTGCTGGCCGAGCAGACGAAGTCAGCCCCGGCCATGGTCAGGAAGACACGGCCGGTGGTCTTGGTCACCGCGCCGCCGATCGGCCAGCGGGAGCCCGCCGTGGTGGTCAGTGGCCTGGCCGACTGGTGACGCGGCTGCCCGGCTCGGTCAGGCTGTCCGGCCCGCCCAGGCTGTCCGACCTGTCCGGGTTGGCCGGCCTGCCCGGCCTGCTCAGGCTGTCCGGTCTGTCCCGTCTGTTCGGTGCCGTCGTCGCGGTGGTCTCCGGATCGTGAGGTGCCCGCGAGCGGGACGCTGGACAGGGTGCCGTTGGACAGGTCGGGGGCGGTGCCGAGGCCGGCCTTGCCGGTCAGGCCGCTCAGCAGGCCGTCGCCCTTGGTCACGATGTCCAGCAGACTGATCGGCAGGGCGTCGGCCATCCGCTGAGGTGTCCAGTAGTCGAGCACCCGCTGCTGGTCGGCGCTGCCACGGGCGGCCACGTGCTCGATGACGTCGCCGCCCGTCGGCCTTCTGGCCGTCGTCCCGGGAGCTGCCGCCTCGGGGGTGGCTGCCTGGGCGGCCGTCTGGGCGGTCGTCCGGCGGGCGCTCTCGTGCGCGTGGCCGAGGTGCTGCTCGGAGGTCGCACCGATGAGAGCGGGGCCCAGCAGACCCGCGACGAGCGGCACGGCCGCGATCAAGGGGGTGCTCACGGTCATGACCCCCGAGTGTGCACTACGACATGTGTCTATGTGACTACTTTCAGTAAAAAGCTCAGAGTGCGTCGGCGCTCTGCGCGGCTTGATAGACCGCTTGGGCCTCTGTCCCGAAATATGGGCCGAACATCCAATTCGGAGCAAAGTTGTATTTGAAGCTGTTAACGGAGTTCTGTGTCCCGAGTCCCGTCGACTCGTCGAAATTCAGCATCCATGGACCACCGCTCGAACCGCCGGTCATGTTACAGGTCAGCCCGAGACTCCTGGACAGCAGGAAGTCGTCGAAGGCGCGGCCGCTGCAGTAGATCAGCTTGGACCCGTCGTACGGCGCGGCCGCCGGGTAGCCGAAGCCGTACATCTGCCGGCGCCTGGCCTGGTTGAAGGCCACGCCCTGGCCGCCCACCACGTCGGTCAGCGCCTTGCCCTCCAAGGGGGCCACCACGGCGGCGGCGACGTCGAAGTTGACGTCCTCGCCGGAGTTCCACTGCGGGGTGGTCAGCAGCCGGGTGGCCACCCAAGTGCCGTGCGGACGGGCGCCCGAGTCGTAGCCGGGCACGAAGACCCAGTTGGTGTGGAAGGCGCCGCCGAGCTTCACGCAGTGGCCGGCGGTGAGCACCACACTCTTGTTCTGGCTGGTCACGGCCGAGCCCGAGCAGGAGGCGTTGCGGCCCTGGGTGGTGAAGAACACCCGTCCGGTGGTCTTGACGACCGCGCCCGCGCCGGTCCACGGGGAGCCGCCGCTGTTGGGCGCGCGCTTCAGCCGTACGCCCGCCGCGGCGGTCGGCGGCGTGCTCCACGCGGCGCCGGTGCTCGGTCGGGCGGCTCTGGACTGGGCGGTGCTCGGCTGGGCGGAGCTCGCGGTCAGCCGGACTCCCTTCTTGGCCGTGGGCACGTCGAGGGGCCGTGCCGTCGCCATCTTCCGCGGGGTCCAGAACTTCAGCACGGCGTCGCGCTCGCCGGCGGAGTCGGCGGCGGCTCGCTGGGCCGGTTCCGGAGCCTGGCGTTCGGGTGTCTGGCGTTCGGGTGTCTGGTGTTCGGGCTTCTGGTGGGCGAGGGCGGGAGAGGTCGGGAACAGGGCGCCCCCGGCGGTGAGGGTGAGGATGGAGAGCAGAGCGACTTCGCGGCGCATTACATACCTTCCCGGGACCGAATCGGAGCTTGGAAGGTAGCGGCGCCAATATCCCGATTTCTCGCAATCGATGCTTTCGGATATAGCGATATTTGGGCATTTATTAACTGGAATACCTGGGGTCCCAGACGTTGTCCAAGCGGCCACCCGGTGCCCGGCCGCCCGTGGCAGCGGCGACAATGGACGGGTGCGTCAACAGATCCCCCGCTCCGTCGTCGTGCTCGGCTCCACCGGCTCGATCGGCACGCAGGCCCTCGATGTCATCGCCGCCGAGCCCGCCAGGTTCAAGGTCGCCGGGCTCGCGGCCGGAGGCGGCAAGATCGAGCTGCTCGCCGGGCAGGCGGCGGCCACCGGCGCCGAGGTGGTCGCGGTGGCCGATCCCGCCGCCGTGCCCGCCCTGAAGGAGGCGCTCGCCGCGCACGGCGCGAACCCTGTCGTGCTCGCCGGTCCCGAAGGGGTCGCGGAGGTGGCCGCCTGGCCGTGCGACACCGTGCTCAACGGCATCACCGGCGCGCTCGGGCTGACCTCCACGCTGGTCGCGCTGGAGGAGGGCCGCACCCTCGCACTGGCCAACAAGGAGTCCTTGATCATCGGTGGCCCGCTGGTCAAGCGGCTGGCCAAGCCGGGCCAGATCCTGCCGGTCGACTCCGAGCACTCGGCGCTGCAGCAGTGCCTGTGGGCCTCCGGGCCGCAGGGCTACGACCCCGACGCCGTCAGGCGGCTGGTCGTCACCGCCAGCGGCGGGCCGTTCAGGGGCAGGACGCGCGCGGAGCTGGCCGACGTCACCCCCGAGATGGCGCTGGCCCACCCCACCTGGTCGATGGGCCCGATGATCACCATCAACTCCGCCACCCTGGTCAACAAGGGGCTGGAGGTGATCGAGGCGCACCTGCTGTTCGACCTCGGCTTCGACCGGATCGAGGTCGTGGTGCATCCGCAGTCGATCATCCACTCGATGGTGGAGTACGTCGACGGCTCGACCATCGCCCAGGCCAGTCCGCCCGACATGCGGCTGCCCATCGCGCTCGCGCTCGGCCACCCCGAGCGCGTCGCGGGGGCCGCCAGGGCGATCGACTGGACCACCGCCCACACCTGGACCTTCGAGCCGCTCGACGACACCGCCTTCCCCGCCGTCGCGCTGGCCAGGCACGTCGGCAGCGCGGGCGGCACCGCCCCCGCGGTCTACAACGCGGCCAACGAGGCGTGCCTGGAGGCGTTCATCCGGGGCGGGCTGCCGTTCCTGGCGATCGTCGACACGGTGGCCAAGGTCGTCGAGGAGCACCAGGTCACCGCCGCCGGATCGGTCGACGAGGTGCTCGCCGCGGACGCCTGGGCCCGCGCCCGTGCGTCCGAACTCACAGCGGGGCAGTCCCGCTAGCTCCATAGACTGATAGCGTCGTCGAACTCAAGGGTTGAAATGTCTTCTGTAGCACTCGGCATCCCGACGGTCCGCACCAAGCCGCTCGCCGAACGCCGCCACTCCCGCCGGATCATGGTCGGTAACGTGCCCGTGGGAGGCGACGCGCCGGTCTCCGTGCAGTCGATGACCACCACGGTCACCGCCGACATCAACGCCACCCTTCAGCAGATCGCCGAGCTGACCGCCTCCGGTTGCCAGATCGTGCGCGTCGCCGTGCCGTCCCAGGACGACGCCGAGGCGCTGCCGATCATCGCCAGGAAGTCGCAGATCCCGGTGATCGCCGACATCCACTTCCAGCCGAAGTACGTTTTCGCCGCCATCGAGGCGGGCTGCGCGGCCGTGCGCGTCAACCCCGGAAACATCAAGAAATTCGACGACAAGGTGGGCGAGATCGCCAAGGCGGCGGCCGACCACGGGGTGCCGATCAGGATCGGCGTCAACGCGGGCTCCCTCGACCCGAGGCTGCTGCAGAAGTACGGCAAGGCCACCCCTGAGGCGCTGGTGGAGTCCGCGCTGTGGGAGTGCTCGCTGTTCGAGGAGCACGGCTTCCGCGACATCAAGATCTCGGTCAAGCACAACGATCCGGTCGTCATGATCAACGCCTACCGGCTGCTGGCCGCCAGGTGCGACTACCCCCTCCACCTCGGCGTCACCGAGGCCGGTCCCACCTTCCAGGGCACGATCAAGTCCGCGGTGGCGTTCGGCGCCCTGCTGGCCGAGGGCATCGGTGACACCATCCGGGTCTCGCTGTCGGCGCCTCCCGTCGAGGAGGTCAAGGTCGGCGCGGCCATCCTGGAGTCGCTCGGCCTGCGCGAGCGCGGCCTGGAGATCGTCTCCTGCCCGTCGTGCGGCCGTGCCCAGGTGGACGTCTACACCCTGGCCGAGCAGGTGCAGGCCGGCCTCGAAGGGCTGAAGGTGCCGCTGCGGGTCGCGGTCATGGGCTGCGTCGTCAACGGCCCCGGTGAGGCCCGCGAGGCCGACCTGGGCGTGGCCTCGGGCAACGGCAAGGGGCAGATCTTCGTCAAGGGCGAGGTCATCAAGACCGTGCCGGAGTCGCAGATCGTGGAGACCCTGATCGAAGAGGCGCTGCGCCTGGCGGAGGAGATGGGCGTCGACGTCGACCTGGACGACGACGAGGCCCCGGGCGCGCAGGTCACCGTCGGCTGACCGGCGGGTCTCTCCAACGGCGGCGAGCCCGCGGACTTCCTACGGCGGCGAGCCCGGGGTGCCCCGACGGCGGCGAGCCCGCGAACTTCCAACGGTGGCGAGCCCGGGGTGCCCCGACGGCGGCGAGCCGTGGACGTCGTCGGTCGTCGTATCGGGAAGGACGACGCCTTGCTCGCCACCAGCCCCGAGGCGCCCGAGGCGCCCGAGTGCCGCTGTCCTACTCGTCCCCGACCCCCGACAGGGGGCCGGGGGCGGTCGTCCGGTGCGCGGCCCCGGCCATGGGGTGATCTCGGAACGGCAAGATTTTCTTCATACGCACCGTCATCGCGCCGCTACTTACGGCAGTATCTCCTCGCCTAAGGAATTGGGGGAGGAGCCGGGTGAAAAAGGTTGTCGGGCTGGTTGCCGGGGCCGCAGTGCTGGTCGTCGGGGTGGTGCCGATCGCGGTGGCGGAGGTGGCGCGGGGTCCCGCCGTGCAGCCGAGCCTCGCCGAGAGCGTGCGGTGGGGCCCCTGCGAGCAAGAGGGAGGCGGCGAGCCCGCGGCCGTGGCGACGGAGTGCGCCACCGTACGGGTGCCGCTCGACCATCGCGAGCCGATGGGACATTCGATCAAGATCGCGATCAACCGGATCAAGGGAACGGCGTCGCGGGACGGCAACCACCTCGGCACGCTGCTGGTCAATCCGGGAGGTCCCGGTGCGTCCGGGCGCACGCTGGCCCGCTACGTCGCCGCGATGCTGCCGGCGGAGCTGAGGAAGCGCTACGACGTGGTCGGGTTCGACCCGCGCGGCGTCGGGGCGAGCCAGCCGACGCTGCGGTGCGTGGACCCGGAGGTCTACTACCGGGCGCCGCGTCCTGACGCCGTCCCGCGCAGCCTCAGCGAGGAGAACGTCCTGCTCAGCCGGGCGGCCCACTACGCCAGCCGATGCGGGAACCTCTGGTCGTGGCTGCTGCCGCACATGACCACCGAGAACGTCGCCAGGGACCTGGACGTCATCCGCGCCGCGCTCGGCGAGGAGCAGATCAGCTACCTCGGCTACTCCTACGGCACCTACATCGGATCGGTGTACGCCACGCTCTTCCCCGACCGGGTCAAGCGCCTCGCCCTGGACAGCGCCGTGAACTCCGAGGAGGTCTGGTACGAGGCCAACCTGAAGCAGGACAGGGCGTTCGAGAACAGGCACCGCGACTTCCTCTCCTGGACGGCCGGACACCACAACGTCTACGGGCTCGGCAGCACGACCAGGCAGGCCAGGTTCGCCTACAACGCGATGCGCGCCCGGCTGCACGACCGGCCGGCGGGCGGGGTGGTGGGCGCCAGCGAGCTCGACGACGTCTTCACCGTGGGCGGCTACAGCGACCGGGTCTGGCCCGAGCTCGCCGCCGCCTGGTCCGCCTACGTCGGCAAGGGCGACCCGAAGCCGCTGATCGCCGCCTACGACAAGCACGGCAAGAATGACGCGGAGGACGAGAACGGCTACGCCGTCTACCTCGCCACCCAGTGCCGCGACGCCGCCTGGCCGCGTGACTGGGCGAAGTGGCGGGCCGACATGACCAGGATGCACCGCTGGGCGCCGTTCCTGACCTGGCCGAACGCCTGGTTCAACGCGCCGTGCGCGTTCTGGCCGGTGAAGGGCGGCACGCCGGTGGAGGTGCGGGGATCCCGGCGGCTTCCGCCGATCCTGATGCTCCAGTCGCGCGGTGACGCCGCGACTCCGTACCTGGGGGCGGTGAATCTGCGCAGGCACTTCCCGACCGCGCGCATGGTCGTGGAGTCCGGCGGCAACCACGGGGTGGCGCTCGGCGGCAACCGGTGCGTGGACCGCCACCTGTTCGCCTATCTCACCGACGGCACGGTGCCGCCGCACGGAACGCGCTGCCAGGCGGTGCCGAAGCCCCGGCCGGCGACGCACATGGTGTCAGGAAGGGCGCCAGGTCACGAAAGGCTCACCGAGGTGCTTGCGAGATGAGCTAATCGATTGCCGTTCGCGTAGTCTGACCATGTGATGCTGCGTACATCGGCGTCGCGTGTCCTCGACGACAGCGACCGGGACGAGGTGCTCGCTCTGCTCGACACCGACCCGGTCGCGAACGTCTTCGTCTCCTCCCGGGTGCAGAGCGTCGGGCTCAATCCGGCCCGGCTCGGCGGCCAGATGTGGGGTTTCGGGCCGCGCGGCGCTCTCACCGCGCTCTGCTACGCCGGAGCGAACCTCGTGCCGGTCAACGCCGGCCCCGAGGCGGTGTACGCGTTCGCCGACCGCGCTCGACGGCAGGGTCGTCGATGCTCGTCCATCGTGGGGCCCGTCGAGGCGGTCGGGCAGCTGTGGGAGCGGCTGGAGCCGCACTGGGGGCAGGCCCGCGCGATCCGCTGGGCGCAGCCGGTCATGGCCACCTCGCGTCCGGCGCCCGTGCTCGCCGACCCGCTGGTGCGGCGGGTGAAGCCGGACGAGTTCGACGTCCTGCTCCCGGCCTGTGTGGCCATGTTCACCGAGGAGGTCGGCGTCTCGCCCAACCTCGGCGACGGTGGCACCCTCTACCGCACGCGGGTGGCCGAGCTCATCCGCATCGGCAGGTCGTACGCGCGCATCGAGGACGGGCGCGTGGTGTTCAAGGCGGAGATCGGCGCGGTCACCCCGCAGGCCTGCCAGGTCCAGGGCGTGTGGGTGCACCCCGAGCTGCGCGGGCGGGGCTACGCGGTGTCGGGCATGGCGGCGGTGGTGGAGGCCGCGCTCGCCTGCTTCGCCCCCGTGGTCACCCTTTACGTCAACGACTACAACAGCTCGGCGCGGGCGGTCTACCGCAAGGTGGGCTTCACCGAGGTCGACACGTTCATGTCCGTGCTCTTCTGAGACCTCTCACAGCCGGACGAGCTTGCCGAACAGGCGGGCCAGCTCCGCCTCGGGGTCGGTGGTGAGCCCGACGTGGACCGGGCCGGCCTGGACGATCGTGCTGCGTGGCGCGGTCAGCCAGCGGAATCTGCCGCCCAGCGACTCCCCGGCCAGCGGACCGGACTCCTCGCCGCAGGCCAGCTCGTAGGCGCCGAGTGCCTGCCGTACGCACTCGACGTCGGCGGTGGGATCGAGGGCGTGCAGCCGCCGCGCGTCGAGCTCCACCTGGGCGCAGAGGTAGCCGCGCGGCTGGCAGTAGAGGAGCACGCCCGCGTTGATCAGCTCCCCGCGCTCGACCCTGGGCACCACGCGGATGGCGGCGTACTCGTAGACGTCCCTGCTCATGCGCGGCCTCCCCGCCAGAACGCGCCGACCGACCCTGGGCCGGGCCGCTGCGTTTTCGGCTCTGTGCGGGTGAGCCAGGCGCGCGGTCCGCGCGCCCGTTCCAGGAGATGCTCGACGTACGCCGTCCGTACGGCCTGCGCGGAGTCGAAGCCGGGCTCGTCGTCGAGCCATTCGTCGGGCACCAGGGCCGTCACGGTCTCCAGCAACTCGGGAGTGATCAGCGCGAGCAGCTCGTCCCCGGCGGCCTCCAGGTCGGCGGCGAACGGCGCGAGCACGTGGTCGCTCGCGTCGAACGCCCGCAGCGGGTCGGCCGTGCGCCAGTTGTGGTGGAACCAGAGCGCGGCCCCGTGGTCGATCAGCCAGATGTCGCGATGCCAGAGCAGCAGGTTGGGGTTGCGCCAGCTGCGGTCGATGTTGTGGATCAGGCCGTCGAACCAGATGAGCCGGGCGGCGAACGCCGGGTCGGGCGCCCAGGCGAGCGGCTCGAAGCCGAGCGCGCCGGGCAGGAAGTCGACGGCCAGGTTGTGGCCGGTGCTGGCCTTGAGCAGGTCCTGCACCTCTTCGTCCGGCTCGCGGATGCCGAGCTGAGGGTCGAGGTCGATGACCTTGAGCTCGGGGGTCCTGAAGTCGAGCCGCCGGGCCAGCTCGCCGCAGATGATCTCCGCGACGAGGACGCGCCGCCCCTGGCCGGCCTCGCGGAACTTCACCACGTAGGTGCCGAGATCATCGGCTTCGACCACTCCGGGCAGTGACCCGCCCTCGCGTAGCGGCGTCACGTAACGCGTGGCCGCGATCTCTTCCAGCACGCCACGAGGCTACCGCCTACATCTTGGCGATGACCTCCTCGGCGAAGCGCTCCATGGTGGCGATCTTGAGGGCGAGGGTGCCCTCGCCGTGCTCCGCCTTCTCCTCGGGGGTGGCCAGCCACCAGGGGGCCGCCAGGGTGCCGGTGACGCCCTTGGCGGCGAAGTGGCGGTAGGTGCCGGCGTCGGGCATGACCGCCAGGGCCGCGATGATCTCGAACGGGCCGGTTCTGCCGTGCTCGTCCAGGTGCCCTCTGAGCGAGGTCAGGACGGTGTCGAGCTGCTCCTCGGTGTAGACGCGGTTGCCGATCCAGCCGTCTCCGGTCCGGGCCGCCCGCCTCAGCGCGGCCTCGCTGTCCCCGCCGACCAGCACGGGAACGCGTACCCGAGGTGTGGGTGAGATGGACAGGGCGGGCAGGCCGTCGAGCGTGACGGTCTGCCCGGCCCAGAGCTCGCGCAGCACCGGGAGCATCGCGTCCAGCCTGCGCCCGCGCGTGTGGAAGTCCTGCCCGGTGGCGACGAACTCCTCCTTGCACCACCCGACCCCCACGCCGAACGACACCCGGTCGTCCGACAGCACGGCCGCCGTGGACACCTGCTTGGCCACGGTCACGAGGTCGCGGGCCGGGGCTATGTAGACGTTCGGCGCGAAACGCAGCGTGCTCGTCACCGCCGCCATCGCGCCGATCGTCACCCACACGTCCGGCCAGTGCGTCTCGGCGGTCCAGCGCGGCCTGCCGGTCTTGGAGTAGGGGTACGGCGAGTCGAAGTCGGCGTAGAACAGGTGGTCGGAGAGGGTGAGCGTGTCGAAGCCGCAGCGCTCGGCGGCGCGGGCGAGCTCGGTGAACTGGTCGGTCGGCGCGAAGGAGGCGCCCAGCCAGAATTTCACTGGAACTCCGGGATGACCTTGGTGGCGAACAGTTCGAGGTTGCGTTTGACCGTGTCGAGCGGGAGCACGCCCTGCTGGCCCTGCATGTAGAGGCCGAACCACTCCAGGTCGGGCATCCGGTCGAGCATGCGCTGGATGCCGCGTTTGACGTCGTCCGGCGTGCCGAACAGCGCCATCTCCACCTCCCGCATCCGCTTGGCGTCGCCCTTCTCCGGGGAGATGGGCCGGTGCTTCTCGTCCTCCTTCTTGCGCAGCACCTCCAGGTAGCCGAACGGGCCGAAGAAGGCGGCGAAGTCCTTGGGGATGTTGCGGCCGTAGGTGTTGATCGCCTCTTCGGTGGTCTCCGCGATGCCGACGATCTTGAGGATGCCGGTGTGCTCCCCGAGCTTGTAGTCGCGGCCCTGCTTGGCCGACTCCTCCTGGTAGAGCTTGGCCTTGGCGGCGTGGTCGTCGGGGTCGGGGGTGAACAGCCAGGGCAGGATGTTCTCCTGCGCGGCCCTGATGACCGACCGGTCGGAGATGGTGAAGGGCTGCCACAGCTCGGGATGCGGGTTCTGGTACGGCCTCGGGCAGACGGAGATCGCCTGCACCTTGCCGTCGTCGGAGATCTCGTCGGGTGCGCCGAACGTCCTGGTCCACTCGACGGCCGGCCAGCCTTCGATGCCGTCGTAGGGGTAGGGCACCTCGTAGTCCAGCACGTCGGACTTGTAGCGGAGGGTCTCCTGGGTCCACGCCATCTTCATGATCTTCAGGACTTCGCCGAACACGTCGAAGTTGCGCGTGTCGGACGCCGAGCCGTCGGACCGGGCCGCCGCGGCCTGCCAGCGCTGGCCCAGGACGTTCATCCACCGGTTCTGGTAGCCGCGGGCCACGCCGAGCCGCAACCGCCCCTTGCAGAACTGGTCCAGCAGGGCCACGTCCTCCGCCGCCCTGATGGGGTCCCAGGCGGGCAGCACCATGCCGAGCGGCGCGAGCAGGATCCGCTCGGTCCTGGCGGCCAGATCGGTGAGGAACATCAACGGGTTGACCGAGAACTCCATGCCTTCAGAATGAAAATGGTGCTCGGTCATCATGAGGGCGTCGAACCCGATCCGGTCCGCGTGCACGGCGATCTCCCGCACCTCGTGCAGCAGCTTCTGGTACGACTCCGTGTCCCGCCCGATGGGCCGCCTGGCCTTGGCGTTCTCCTCGGCCGCGTAGCCGGAGCCGGGGATCTGCGGATTCAGGAAGATGGAAAACTTCACCGGGAGACCTCTTTCCGCGGGGCATGTCTCTTCGGCAAGCTACTCTAGAAATCTTTCCCGAGCAATCGCTTGGTTGAATGGGAGGATCTCATGCGGCTGGGTCTCACGATGTTCGCCACCGATCGGTCGATGCCCGTCCACGAGCTGGCCAGGGCCGCGGAAGAGCGCGGCTTCTCCTCTCTCTTCCTGCCCGAACACACCCACATCCCCGTCTCCCGCCGCACGCCCCCGGCGAACGGTGACGCCGAGCTGGCCGAGGAGTACAAACGCACCTACGATCCGCTGGTCGCCCTGTCCTTCGCCGCGGCCGTGACCGAGAAGCTGCGGCTCGGCACCGGCATCCTGCTCGCCGCCCAGCGGGAGCCGATCGTCACCGCCAAGGCCATCGCCACCCTGGACCACCTGTCCGGCGGCCGGGTCGTGGTCGGCGTCGGCTTCGGCTGGAACGTGGAGGAGATCGCCAACCACGGCGTGCCGTACCACTCCCGCCGTGAGGTGGCGCGGCGGCACGTGCTGGCGATGCGGGCGCTGTGGCGGGACGACGTGGCCGCCTTCGACGGCTTCGAGCCGTCCTGGTCGTGGCCCAAGCCGATCTCCGGCCCGCCCGTGTACGTCGGTGGCGCGGCGGGGCCCAAGCTGTTCGCGCACGTCGCCGAGTACGCCGAGGGCTGGATGCCGATCGGCGGCAAGGGGATCAAGCTGGCGCTGCCCGCCCTGCGCGAGGCCTGCGAGAAGGCCGGGCGGCCGATGGCCCGGGTCATCCCGTTCGGCACGCTGCCGACGCCCGAGAAGCTCGGCTACCTTGCTGAGCTGGGCATCGAGGAGACCGTGCTCGCCCTGGCCAGTGCCCCGGCGGACGTGGTACTCCGGCAGCTCGATACTTACGCCCGATTCATGTGATAGCTGCATAATGTAGGTCTATGTCCGACCTCCGTGCCGCTGACCCGCGCAGCCTGGGCACGTACCGGCTTTCGGCACGACTCGGCCAGGGCGGCCAAGGCGTCGTCTACCTGGGTCACACCGGCGACGGCACCCAGGTCGCGATCAAGCTCCTGCACGCCGGTCTGTCCAGTGACCAGGCGGTCCGCCGCAGGTTCCGGGCCGAGGTCGAGGCCGTACGCAGGGTCGCGCCGTTCTGCACCGCCCAGCTCCTCGACGCCGATCTCGAAGGCGACCAGCCCTACCTGGTCAGCGAGTATGTGGACGGCATCTCGCTGACCGAGCACATCATCGCCAAGGGCCCGCGCACCGGCGGCTCCCTGCACCGCCTGGCCATCGGCACCGCCACCGCGCTCGGCGCCATCCACCGCGCCGCGGTCGTGCACCGCGATTTCAAACCCGGCAACGTGCTGCTCAGCCTGGACGGCCCGCGAGTGATCGACTTCGGCATCTCCCGGCCGATGGGCAGCACCGTCACCACCGGCCTGTTCCCCATCGGCACCCCCGCCTACGTGGCGCCCGAGCGGATCAAGGGCGAGCCCGCCGGACCACCCGCCGACCTGTACGCCTGGGCGCTGACCGTCGCCTACACCGCCAACGGCCGGCACGCCTTCACCGCCGGGACCCACCAGGAGGTCCTCGCCAGGATCCTGTACGGCAAGCCGGACCTGGGCACGCTGACCGGGCGGCTGCGTGAGCTCGTCGACGCCTGCCTGGCACCCGAGCCGGGTGACCGGCCGGACGCCGAAGAGGTGCTCCGCCGGCTGCTGAACCACGACCTGACCGGCCGCGACGTCCTCTCCACCGGCGCCATCGCCGCCATCGACACCATCGACCCTCTTGCCATCGGCACCGCCACCCCCGGACCTTCCGCCATCGGCATCACCGCCCCTGAACTCCCTGTTCCGGGCAGTGCCGGCCCCGACCCTCTCGCCACCGTCGACTGGCGGGTGCTCGACTCCGGCAGCACCCGCAGCACCGGCGCCCGGAGCGCGCTGGCGGCGCTCGTGGACACGGCCGCGTCTGCGCCGGTCCTGCCCTCGCCGCCCGTCGCTTCCGTTACGCGCCCGCAGCCCAGCGTGCGGCCCGAGTCCGGCCCGTTGCTCGAGTTCGGCCAGTTGCCCGAGTTCAGCTCCATGCCCGAGTCCGGCCCGTCGCCCGAGCGGCCTGGCGTGTGGTCGTCGGTACGAAGCAGGTACCGGCGGCTCGCCGTCACGGCCGCCGCGCTCACCCTGGGGGTCGCCGGCGTGGTGCTCTGGTCCCAGCGCGCGGACGGGCAGGGCGCCACCGACGGCCTCTGGACCGGGTCGGCCGAGCATCCGAGCGCCGAGCGCGTGTTCCCGGTCGAGATCCGGCTGGCGGACGGGCGCGAGTCCAGCATGCGCTGGGGCGCCGACCTGCACTGCTCCGGGCTGCTCAGCCCGGCCGGGGAAGCGCTGGTGTTCGAGCTCGGCGAGGTCCGGGGCGAGGAGTGCCATCCGGGAACGCTCCGCATGCTGCCGACCGCCCAGGCGAACCAGATGGCCATATCGGTCATTCGCGAAGGTGAGCAGGAAGTCACCTACTCGGGCAGGGTCTCGCGCACCTCCTGACCTGGAGTGTCACGGTCAGGCGGCGATGGCCCGGCCGCCGTTGACTCTCCGGCACCAGTTGCCTTCAGTGGAGGGGTAATGGGGTGGCGGCGAGGGGAGGCGACCCCGTGCCAGTGGCGCAGCCGCTCCGGACGGGGGACCCGCGGCGAATCGGCGGATATGAGCTGGGCGGGCGCCTGGGCGAGGGCGGACAGGGTGTGGTGTACCTCGGCACTCGGGAGGAGGACACCTATGCGGTCAAGCTGCTGCATGGGCCGGTGGGCGACGAGCAGGCCGCGTTCCTGCGCGAGGTGGAGCTGGCCAAGCACGTAGCCCGGTTCTGCACGGCCCAGGTGGTCGACGCCGGGTTCGACGAGGACCGGGCGTACATCGTGAGCGAGTACGTCGACGGGCCGTCGCTGGCCCGTGAGGTCATGCTCGCCGGTCCACGTCGTGGCGGCGCTCTCGAACGGCTCGCGGTCGGCACCGCGACCGCGATCACCGCCATCCACCGGGCGGGCATCGTGCACCGCGACTTCAAGCCGCAGAACGTGCTCCTCGGCCCCGACGGTCCCCGCGTGATCGACTTCGGGCTTGCCAAGGCGCTCGACGCGGCGGCGACGGTGAGCGGCAGGGGGGTCGGCACGCCCGCCTACATGGCGCCCGAGCAGATCACCGCGTCGGCGGTCACGGGGGCGGTGGACGTGTTCTCGTGGGGCGCCACCCTGTGCTTCGCGGCCAACGGCAGCGCGCCCTTCGGGCAGGATTCGGTGGCGCCGGTGCTGCACCGCATCCTCACGGCGCAGCCCGAGCTGGGCCGTCTGGAGGGGCAGCTCCGGGAGCTGGTCGAGGCGTGCCTGGACAAGGACGCGCGTAACCGGCCCACCAGCAGGGATCTGCTGCTCGCGCTGCTGGGGGAGTCGGGCGGGGTGCCGGCCGAGGTGCTGCGCTCCCCGCCGGCCCACATCCTCCGGGTCACACCCCCGAGCCGGGAGGCGGTTCCTGACGCCACCCCAGGCGCGGCCGAGGCCGGCCCGCACCCCCTTCCGCAGGGTGCGGGGAGGAGGGGAGGTGACGCCGGGCTTGGCCGTCCGTACTCGGACGTGGCGGGGCGTGAGGCTGGGCTTGGCCGTCCGTACTCGGGTGAGACGGGGCGTGGGGGTGCGGCCGGGGCCGTTCCGCTGGCCGAGCCCGAGGCGACGGGCGCGCATCTCGCGTACCGGTTGGCCGACGCGCCGTACTCCGGTCCTCCGAAGCGGTGGCGTACCCGGCAGGCGCTGGGCCGGGCGGGAGCGGCCGTGGCCGGCGCGCTGCTGGTGAGCGCCGCCGTGGTGGTCACCCTGCTGGCGCCGAACCTGGACCAGGTCGTTCCGCCCGCGCGAGGAGGCGCGCAGCCCTCCGCCGCCGACGACCGGCCGGTGGCGACCGTCTCCCCGGTGGACGAATCCACCCCGATGAAGAGCGGCAGACCACGCAAACCTCCGCCTGACGACCCGCCGCCCACCGTCAGGCCCGTGCAGGTCCCCGTGCAGGTCACGGTGCCCTCGCTGGCGGGCCTGAGCCGGACCGCCGCCGTCAGGGCGATCCGGCGAGCCGGTCTGGTCGCGGGTGAGGTGACCTCGGTCGACTCCGCCGAGAAGATCGGCCGCGTGCTGGGCAGTGACCCCGGGCCCGGCACCGCCGTGTCCAAGGGCGCCACGGTCGCCCTCCAGGTGTCGGCGGGCCTCAAGGTCCCCGCCCTGGCCGGGATGCGGCGTACCTCCGCCGAAGCCGCACTGACCGGCGCCGGCCTGAAGGTCGGCGCGATCACCACCACCTGCGCCGCCGACGCGGACGGCCGGGTCCTGTCCAGCACGCCCAAGGCGGGCGCGCGGGTCTCGGGCGGCGCGCCGGTGGCGCTCGAAGTCGCCCGGCACGGCGTCACCGTGCCGTCGGTGGTCGGCCAGTCCCGCGCCAACGCCCGTGCCTCTCTTCGCACGGCCGGCTTCGCCGTGACCATGCGCCGCCAGGTCGTGGAGGACCAGTCGCAGATCAACCTGGCCATCGCCCAGTCCGTGAAGCCAGGCATCTGCACCAAGCCGGGCAGAACCATCGTGGTCACCGTGGGCGCCCCCTCCGATTCGGCCGAGGACCCCACCGACCCATCCCCGACCACGACCTTCAGCCCCGAGCCGCCACCGGAAACCCCATGAGCGGAACCGGAACACGAAGTCCGGTTGGCGGTAAGGTGGGCGGCATGACCGCTCGGGCTTCTCTGATGGCAGGCGCCCCCGCCGAGCCGCAGGCGCTGCGGGCCGACGCGCTGCACAATCGCAACCGCATCCTGGAGGTCGCGCGGGAGACGTTCGCCAGGCGCGGGATCGACGTGACCATGCGGGAGATCGCCCGGCGGGCCGGGGTGGGGGTGGCGACCCTCTATCGCCGCTTCCCCACCAAGGAGTCGCTGGTCACCGCGGCCTTCGCCGATCAGATCGAGGCGTGCGCGTCGGTGGTGGACGATGCCCTGGCCGATCCCGACCCGTGGCGCGGGTTCTGCACGGTCGTCGAGAAGATCTGCGCCATGCAGGCCGTGGACAGAGGGTTCACGGCGGCGTTCGTCTCGGCGTTTCCTGACAACCTTGACTTCGAGGGCGTGCGCGCCGGCGCCGAGCAGAGATTCGCCGAGTTGACGCGGCGCGCCAAGGCCAGCGGGCAGCTGCGCGCCGACTTCGCGGACGAGGACCTGACGCTGATGATCATGGCCAACGGCGGCATCGTCGCGGACACGGCCGAGGCGGCGCTGGCCACGTCCCGCAGGCTCGCGGCCCTGCTGCTGCAGGCATTCCGCGCCCATCCGGCCGACCCGCCCGCGCCGCTGCCGCCGGCGGCTCCGATCGGGCTGCACCACCTGATGAGCGCCGCCAGGGCGAGCTCCGCCTCGTGACGTCCGGGCCGCTCAGCGGCCGCTGCCCGCGACCAGGCCGGAGTACGACCCGAGCACCTTGATCTGGGCCGGCTCGGCCCCCTTGGGCGGGATGTGGGCCACCACCTGCACCAGATCCGTGGCCTTCATGTACGTCGAGTACTTGCCCCGCAGCAGCCCGCTGTCCTTCTGGAAGACGTAGTACTTCTCCGGCCCTTGCCGTACGTCGTAGCGCCGGGTCCGCTGGAGGGTGGTGAAGGCCAGGGCGCCGCCGTCGGAGGTGCGCACGGCGTACGACGGGTAGCGGGTGGTGCGGGTGACCTCGCTGACGCGCGCGAACTTGGTCATCTCCCGGCGCTTCGCCGCCGCGTTGGTGGTGAGCCTGTCGGCGGCGAACCTGGTCTTCGCCGCCTTGGCGCCGCCCTTGCCCGCCAGATGGGCGGCGTAGTTCGCGGCGAAGTCGGCGGGTGACATCACCAGGCCGGTGTCGTCCTGACCGACCTCGGTGGCCGCGCCCGAGGCGTCCTTCGCGATGGCCGGCAGCTCCTCGGGGGAGGTGCCGTCGAAGGTGTCGGGGGAGTAGACCTGCCGCCAGGCGTCCCCTTCGCGGGTGAACAGGAGGTACGTGGCCTCCTTCGCGATGTCCTTCTTACGCTGCCAGTGCGCCAGGGTCAGGAGCCAGGGTCGCTCGCCGCCGGTCGACGGGTAGAACGTCGGCCTGGTGTAGCCGAAGGGCTGGTACTCGGTCGTCTTGTGCAGGATGCGGCTGGAGGAGTAGGCGGCCTTGTCGATGGCCAGGCTGGAGCCGCCTTCGTACTCCGCCAGCAGTTTGTCGCTTCTGGCCTTGTTGGCGACGTTGTTCCGGTCGATGTAGTCCTTGATGATCGCGGTGGCCTCCTGCTCGGAGAGGCCGGGCGCAGGGGTGGCCGTCGCGCTCGGGGCGGGCGTGCTCGGCGCCGGCTCCGCCCCGCTGCTCAGGCCCGGCAGGGCGGAGCACCCCGCGACCAGGCATCCTGCGATCACGCTGCCGACGAGCCCGCTGTATCGCCGCACCTCGGACTCCTTTCCGCATCAATAGGACTAAAGCGCCCAAACGTAGCAGTAAAGGTGTCAAGACCGTCGAGACTCGGGCGGTCGCGCTAGAGGTCCTCGATGGCCAGGGCCGTGCGCAGCAGTGACTCGCGTACCCGCTCCTCGGGCAGGTCCATGGTCTGTGCGGTGCCCCACTGCAGCGCGCCCAGCACGGACCAGCCACGCAGGCGGGTCTCGTCGTCCGGGTCGGGGCCGGTGAGCTTGGCGAGCAGCTCGTCGCGGAAGGCCCTGATCGCCTCGCCCGGCGAACCCGGCGGGGCGTCGTCGGCGCTGCCGATGTCCTCCATGAGCAGGCGGTTCACCGCGCGGTGCCGCACCATGAAGGTGACCAGGGCCTCCACCGTCGCCCGCCGGTCACCGGCGAAGTCGGTGCCGAGCAGCGTCAGCATGTCCTCGGCGGCCGGCGCGAGCAGCTCGGCGGCCAGCCGGTCCTTCGGGTGGAAGTGGTAGGCGACGGCCGTCTTGGTCAGCCCCACCTCTGCGGCGATGTCGGCCAGCGAGGTGAGGGCGTAGCCGCGCTCGGCGAACAGGGCTCGTGCGGCCGTCAGGATCCGGGTGCGGGTGTCGTCGGCTGTGGTCATCGTCTCATTTCCATGGGTGATACAGCCTCCCCGATATATCTGGCTTTATCGTAGTGCCTGAACGACCGTACAGGACGGGCGTGATAAAGGGGGCAACGGGCGATGTCGCGCTTTCTGGGACGGTTGGGCGGTTGGTGTGCCCGCCACGGCCGGCTCGTCCTGGCCTTATGGGTGATCGCCGCGGCGGCCCTGATGGGCGGCAGTATCGTACTGGGCAGCCCGGTCAGCAACGACGCCAGCATCCCCGGCACCGACGCGCAGCGCGCCCACGACCTGATGCGCGACGGCTTCGGCCCCGGATACGACCAGGGCGGCACCGTACAACTGGTGATCTACTCCCCGCACGGCCCGCTCACCGACGACGGGCCCAAGCGGGCCGTGGAGCGGACCGTCGCGGACCTGCGCGCCCTGCCGCACGTCGTGCAGGTCGACTCGCCCTACCGCAGGGGCGGAGTCGCCTCCAACCTGCGGATCGGCCTGATCGCCGTACGGATGGCAGGGCACGACGGCACCAAGCTCGCCGAGAACACCCAGGCCCTGTCGGCCGCCGCCGAGCCGGCCAGGCGGGCGGGGCTGGAAGTCGTCCCCGCGGACAGCTCCACCCCGGCCGACAAGGAGATCAAGACCGGACCGAGCGAGATCATCGGCGTGGTGTGCGCCCTGCTGGTGCTGATCTTCGCGTTCGGCACGCTCACCGCCGCGCTGGTGCCGATCTTCACCGCGCTCGTCAGCGTCGCCTCGGGGCTGGGCATGATCGGCCTGCTCGGCCACGTCGTCGACGTGCCCAAGCAGGCGGGCATCATGGCCACGATGATCGGCCTCGGCGTCGGCATCGACTACGCGCTGTTCCTGCTGTCCAGGCACCGCAGGCTGCTCGCCTCCGGGCTGCCGGTCCAGGAGGCGGTGCGCAGGGCGGTGGCGAGCTCCGGCGGGGCGGTGGTGTTCGCCGGCGGCACCGTGATCATCGCGTTGAGCGCGCTCATGCTGGGCGGCTTCCCGCTGCTGCGCACGCTCGGCTGGATCACCGGCATCTCGGTCGTCTCCGCCGTGCTCACCTCGGTCACGCTGGTGCCCGCGCTGCTCGGCCTGCTGGGGCACCGGGTCAACGCGCTCAAGGTGCCCTTCCTCGGCCGCCGGCCCGAATCGTCCGGCTGGGGCGGGCTGGGCGCCTGGGTGGCCCGGCGGCCGTGGACGGTGCTGCTGGGCAGCGTGCTCGTGCTGGCCACGCTCGCCGCACCCGCCCTCGCCCTCCAGCTCGGCTCGCTCGACGAGGGGTACGGCGCGAAGGGGGAGCCATCCCGGCGGGCGTACGAGCTGATGGCCACCGGGTTCGGCCCCGGCAGCAACGGGCCGCTGACCGTCGTGGCGAAGGTGACCGGCTCCGAGGCCGTCGCCGACCGGCTGAGCGGCGAGATCGAGGCCGTGGACGGGGTCGCCCATGTCTCGGAGCCCAAGTGGAACGAGTCCGGCGACGCCGTGCTGCTCCAGGCCGTGCCCGAGTACGCGCCCAGCGATCCCCGGGCCGCCGAGGTCGTCAGGGAGATCCGGCGGCTGGCCGTCGACGGCGCGGAGGTGCACGTCGGCGGCGAGGTGGCCGGGCTCACCGACGCGGCCGACCGGATGGCCGAGCGCACCCCGCTCGTCATCGGCGTGGTGGTGCTGCTCAGCGCGCTGCTGCTGCTGTTCGCCTTCCGGGCGCCGATCGTCGCGATCAAGGCCGCGCTGATGAACCTCGTCTCCCTCGGGGCCGCCTTCGGGGCGCTCGCGCTGGTGTTCTCCATCGGGCTGGGCAGTGGCCTGGTGGGCATGGACGCGCCGGTGGACGGGTCGTACCTGCAGACGATCTTCTTCTCGGTGCCCATCGAGAGCTATGTGCCGCTGATGCTGTTCGCGGTGCTGTTCGGGCTGTCGATGGACTACGAGGTCTTCCTGCTCACGGCGGTACGGCAGGCGTACCTCAAGCATGGGGACAACGCGCGCTCGGTCGCCGAAGGGCTGGGATCGACCGGCAGGGTGATCACCTCGGCGGCGCTCATCATGGTGGCGGTCTTCACCGCGTTCATCGCCTACCCCGATCCGATGGTGAAGACCTTCGGGGTGGGGCTGGCGGCGGCCATCGCGGTGGACGCCACCATCATCCGGGGCTTCCTGGTGCCGGCGACCATGGTGCTGCTGGGGCGGTGGAACTGGTGGTGCCCGCGCTGGCTGGACCGGCTGCTGCCGAACCTGTCGGTGGAAGGGCACGAGGACGAGGACTCCCCGGCCCCGGCCCGCCCACCGCTGATCGTCATGTCCGGGCGGAGATGACCACCCGGCGGTTCTTCGCCCGGCCCGCCGGGTCGTCGGCGCCGCCGGGCTTGGTGTTCGGCGCCACCGGCTTGGTCTCGCCGTAGCCCGTGGCCTTGAGCAGGGACCGGTCCAGGCCGCCCTCGGTGGCCAGCCAGTCGGCGACGGCCTGGGCCCGGCGTTCGGACAGGGGCTGGTTGTGGGCGTCGTCGCCCCGCGCGTCGGTATGGCCGTCCACCCGGACGGTCGCCCCGTCGGCGGCCTTCTCGGTGATCTGCGCGGCGATCCGCTTGAGCGAGGCCGCGGCGGCGGGCTTGACGGCGGCGCTGTCGAAGTCGAAGAGCACGTCCGCTTCGAGCGCGTAGGCGATCGAGCCGTCCCCCTCGAACACCTCGCTCTTGCCGACCTCGTACGACTTCAGCTCGGCCGAGGGGATCTCCACGCTGGGGACCTCGACGGCGGGCACCTCCACGGCGGGCACCTCGACGGCCGGCACGCACTCATTCTGCGCGTTGCACGCCGACGGCCGGATGATGAACGGCCGGATGATGAACGGGCGGATCACGAACGGCCGGATGATGAAGGGCCGGATCACGAACGGCACCAGCTGGCCGGCCTTCGGCTTGACCTGGCACACCTCGGGGGTCGACCGGCCCTCGACATGCTTGGCCTCGGCCTTGCGACCATCGGTGCGGACGGGCTCCAGCTTGACGCCGCCCGCGTCCACGCCGGGGATCTCGACCGGCGGGATCTCCACGGCGGGGATCATCGCCGGCGGGATGGAGGCGGCGCCCAGGCAGCCGCCGGGGGCGGGCTTGATCTCGGTGCACTGGGCGGGGACCCGCTGCGCCGGGATGTCCACCCCGGGGATGGTGACCGGCGGGATGACCTCGCCGCCGATCTTCGCCTCGGGGATCACCACGGGGTCTGAGTGCACGGCGGGGATCTCCACCGCTGGGATGAGCTCGCCGTTCGGGCAATCGGTGGGCTCGGGACCGGTGGGCGTCACGCCGGGAGACGGGCCGCCGGGCTGGGCGGGCGGGGTGGCCGCTGTCCGGCCGGTGGGCACCTGCCGTTCCTCGCCCCCGCCTCCGACCTGGGGACTCGACGTCAACCCGCACGAGGCGAGGATGAGGGTCAGCACCATTGTGCCGACGGTGACCGCGATGCGCATGTGCGAACCTCCTCAGGATCAGGGGCAGGAGGCCGATGGTAGAAGAGCGACCTTCAGGATGCGCATAGTCAGCCGCCCCGGATACATCTCACTCATTGCCGCCCCTTAAAGTGAGGAATGTAACGGTACGTGAACTGGGGGAATTCGGTGTTGCACGAAAAGCTGTCAGCGATCTATGACAACGTCCTTCGGCGCAATCCCGGGGAGATCGAGTTCCACCAGGCCGTGCGCGAGGTCCTTGAGAGCGTCGGTCCGGTCCTCGGCAAGCATCCGGAATACGCTGAATCGAAGATCATCGAGCGCATCTGTGAGCCCGAGCGGCAGATCATCTTCCGGGTGCCGTGGGAGGACGACCGCGGCGAGGTGCACATCAACCGCGGCTTCCGGGTCGAGTTCAACAGCGCGCTGGGACCGTACAAAGGCGGCCTGCGCTTCCACCCGTCGGTCTACCTGGGGATCGTCAAGTTCCTCGGGTTCGAGCAGATCTTCAAGAACAGCCTCACCGGCCTGCCCATCGGCGGCGGCAAGGGCGGCTCGGACTTCGACCCCAAGGGGCGCTCCGAGCGGGAGATCATGCGCTTCTGCCAGAGCTTCATGACCGAGCTCTACCGCCACATCGGTGAGTACACCGACGTCCCCGCCGGTGACATCGGCGTCGGCGGGCGCGAGGTCGGTTTCATGTTCGGCCAGTACAAGCGCATCACCAACCGCTTCGAGTCCGGCGTCATCACCGGCAAGGGGCTGTCCTACGGCGGCGCCCAGGTGCGCACCGAGGCCACCGGCTACGGCTGCGCCTTCTTCGTGGAGGAGATGCTCAAGGCGCGCGGCACCTCCTTCGACGGCAAGACAGTCGTGGTGTCCGGCTCCGGCAACGTCGCCGTCTACGCCATCGAGAAGGTCGAGCAGCTCGGCGGCAGGGTGGTGGCCTGCTCCGACTCCTCCGGCTACGTCGTCGACGACAAGGGCATCGACCTGGAGCTGCTCAAGCAGATCAAGCAGGTCGAGCGCGGCCGCCTGGAGACCTACGCCGCCCGCCGCGGCGAGCACGTCACGTTCGTGCCGGGACGCAGCGTGTGGGAGGTGCCCTGCGAGGTGGCGATGCCGTCCGCCACGCAGAACGAGATCACCGGCCGCGACGCCGCCAAGCTGGTCGAGGGCGGTTGCGTGGCCGTCGGTGAGGGGGCGAACATGCCCACCACCCCCGAAGGCATCAAGATCTTCCTGGAGGCGGGCGTCGCCTTCGGCCCCGGCAAGGCCGCCAACGCCGGCGGCGTGGCCACCAGCGCGCTGGAGATGCAGCAGAACGCCAGCCGCGACTCCTGGACCTTCGAGGCCACCGAGCTCCGCCTGCGGGAGATCATGCGCGACATCCACGGCCGCTGCGTGGAGACCGCCGACGAGTACGGCATGCCGGGCAACTACGTGGCGGGCTCCAACATCGACGGCTTCCGCCGGGTCGCCGACGCGATGCTGTCCCTTGGTCTGATTTAGGGGCCTGATCTAACCGGACCCCTGGACGGCACGCCCCGACCGGCGCCAGCCGGTGAGGCCGCCGTCCAGGGGCCGCGCCCGGTAGCCGTGGGCGCGCAGCATCTCCACCGCCCGGGGCGAGACCACGCAGTACGGGCCGCCGCAGTAGGCGATGATCTCCGTGTCGCCGGGCAGCTCGCCCAGCCGGTCCCGCAGCTCCTTCAACGGCACCGACACCGCGCCCGGCACGTGCCCCTCGGCGTAGGCCTCGGCCGAGCGCACGTCCACCACCACCGTGTCCGGCTCGGCGAGCCGCGCGGCCAGCTCGGCGGCCGACACCGCCTCGAACGAGCCGAGCCGCTCCTCGACGGCGTCACGCAGGTCGGCGAGCCGTTCGTGGGCAAAGCCCTGGAAGTGGCCGAGAAAGCGCGACACCCGCTCGTCGGCCAGCCGGTAGTGGACCCGGGTGCCCTCCTTGCGGCTGGTCACCAGGTGCGCGGCGCGGAGCTGCTGGAGCTGGGCCGAGGTGTTCTTCAGCGCCACGCCCGCCTCCTCCGACAGCTCCTCGACCGTACGCTCACGCTGGTCGAGCACGTCGAGCAGGCGCAGCCGGACCGGGTTGGACAGCGCCTTGCCGATGCGGGCGAGCTGCTGGTAGATCGGCTCTTCCGGGAAGTCGGGCATCAGACCATGAACTGGTCGTGGCGTCGGAACAGCTCGGTCCACTCCTCGTCGCTGAGCTGCCGGCCGGTGGTGTTGATGTCGGCGAGCTCCTCGAAATAGCCCTCGCGGGGCGCTCCCGGCGTGAACAGGATGAGCATCGTCGCCGGCTCCCCGGACTCGTTGCGGAAGGCGTGGATGCCGCCCTCGGGCACGAACAGGAAGTCACCCGGCGTTCCGTCCACCCAGGTGGCGCCGTCGTAGAGCCGGACGCTGCCGGACAGGACGTAGAAGGACTCGGTCATGCCCCGATGGAAGTGCGGGCTCGCCCCGCCGGGCTTAGGCCCCATCTCCCACCGGTAGAGCCCGAAGGCGCCGTTGGTGGAGGCTCCGGTGCTCAGGTAGTGCACCTCGGTGCCGCCGGGGCCCATCACGAGGTCCGGCGCCTGCACGGCCGGCCGGAGCACACCACTGCTCTCGCCGCTCTCACCCAGGTAACGGGCCGGGGGATAGGACATGCCGCCTCCTCTGATCTTCTAATGTTCTTTAGATTAGCGGCTTGCGGGCGACCCGTAAAGAGTGGGGAGATCCACGAGCAGGACCCCCGCGTCGGACCGGGCGGCCGCCGTCAACTCCTCGTCGAAGCCCGCGCCGCCGTAACAGGCGAGCACGGTCTCGCTCGTGTCGTAGCCCTTGACCTCCAGGAGGTCACGCGCCTGGCGGAGCCTGTCCAGGTGCCGCAGCCCCATCACCTTCCCCCACTTCGCCTCGCCCAGAGAGCGCACCTTTCTCGGCTCACCGGCGAAGGCGGGCGAGAGTACCGCGACATCCACCTGGATCTTGCGCTCCTTCTTGCCGCGGCTGCCGGGATCCGTCACGGTGCCCGCGGCGACCTCGCCGACGGGGCCGAACAGGTCGTCGCCGTAACGTGAGGCGAACTCTCGGCAGAGTGTCTCGAAGTGCGGGCCCATGATCGCGGAGGAGAAGCGACCGCGAGCCCGCTCCCAGACCTGGGAGGCGTGCCCGGTCGTGAGGGCGGCCCACTCGGGACGCATGATCGCCTGGTAGAAGGCGATGATCGGCTCCGCGATCCGGTAGCAGGTGGCGTTGGACTGGAACGCGTCCCGCTCCTTGACCACCAGCCCGCAGTCTTCCAGCACGCGTAGCGGATGAGTGATGTCAGAGGATTTATAACCGATGTGCCCCGCGATGCGCCCCCAGGTGTGGTTGCCCTCCGCGATGGCGGCAAGCACCGAGTGGTAGAGGGCCGGGTCGCGAATGTCCGCCTCCTCGGCGAGGAGATACCGGCCCTCGCGGAAGAGGGGGCGCCGCCGGTCGAGCACGGAGCGGACCACCCAGGCGTCGAAGTCCTCCACCGACCGGGGCGTGTCCGAGGCCACGAACTCATGCCGGTAGGCAGGGGTGCCGCCGACGATCGCGTGCACCATGGCCGCGAGCCTCGGATCTCCGAGCTCCCAGAACTCGGCGGCCTCGCGGAACGGCAGTGGCTGGACGACGAGCTCCAACCGTGCCCGGCCGCGCAGCGGAGCCTGGCCGGACAGCACCTTGCCCATGACGGACAGGGCCGAGCCGCAGATCAGCAGCCTGGCCTGACTCGCGCCGCGATGCGTTCGGCCGCGCAGGTCGATCTCCTGTTTGAGGATGGAGGGCAGGGCGGGATTGGCTTTCATGAGATACGGGAACTCGTCGATGATCAGCGGCATGGGCCGCTCGCCGGGCAGCGAGAACATGAAGGTCAGCGCGTCCCGCCAGTCCGCGAAGGGCAGGCCCACAGGGGAGCCGGTGCGCTGCCCCAACGTCATGCCGAAGAGCCGGAGCAGTTCGATGTCGGTGCCCTCGGTGGCCTCGAAGTAGAAGCCGCCGAGCTCCTCGGCCAGCGCGCGGAGCAGGAAGGTCTTTCCCTGCCGCCGCCGCCCGCTCACCACCCCGAAGGCCACCTCCGGCTGAGTCCCGGTGGCGAACTCCGTAAGCGCCTGCCACTCCCAGTCGCGATCGAAGATGTAGGCGGGCTTGCTGGCTACCATGAGCGACTCCGCATGCACTGAAGTACGTTTCAGTGAACTGTACTTCAGTGAATCGGGCTCAGAAGACGATGACGGTGCGGGCGACGGTGCCTTGGCGAGTGTGGGTGACCGCTTCGTTGATCTGGGTCAGCGGCAGGCGTTCGGTGATGAGGCCGTCGAGGTCGAGGCGGCCGTGTCGGTACTGCTCGGCGAGCATCGGCAGGTCCCGGTGGGGGGCCGCGTCGCCGCCCTGGGTGCCCATGAGGCGGCGGGAGGCGAACAGCAGGCCGGGGTCGAGTTCGATCGGGTGGCCGGCCGGAGGGCTGCCGACCATGACCGTGGCGCCTCCCGGCTGCGTGGCGGCGAAGGCCTGGGCGAGCACGCCGGGCACTCCGGTGGCGTCGAAGGCGTAGTCGACGCCGCCTTTGACCAGGTCGCCCACCTGGGAGGGGAGGTCGGCGGGGGTGAGGGTGTGGGTGGCGCCGAAGCGTTCGGCGAGTTTGAGCTTCGGCTCCGCCACGTCGGCGGCGATGATCGTGGTGGCGCCCGCGAGGACGGCGCCCTGGACGACGTTCAGGCCGACGCCGCCGCAGCCGACGACCAGGACGGTGGAGCCGGGGGAGACCCGGGCGACGTTGAGCACGGCCCCGACGCCGGTGACGACGCCGCACGCCAGCAGGCACATGGCGTCGAACGGGGCGTCGGGGGCGATCCGCACGCACATGGCCTCGCCGACGACGGCGTACTCGGCGAACGAGCCGATGCCGATGAAGCGGCGGGCCTGCTCGCCGTCCAGGGTGACGCGGGGCGGGCCGCCCATGACGGCGGTCATCCGGTCCCGGCCGGAGCACAGGTGGAAGCGGCCCGCGCCGCAGCTCCGGCACTTCCCGCAGGGGCCGTTCATGGCGATGATGACGTGGTCGCCGGGACTGACGGCGGTGACGCCGGGGCCGGTGCTCTCCACGACGCCGGCGCTCTCGTGGCCCAGGATGAACGGCAGGCGGGAGACGACCGGGCTCTTGCCGTCGATGGCCTTGAGGTCGGAGCCGCACACGCCGGACGCCTTGATCTGGACCCTGACCTCGCCGGGGCCCGGATCGGCGATCTCGACGTCGCGGACCTCCAGCGGAGCGTGGAAACCGGTCAGCACGGCCGCGCGCATCAGCATGCGCCCACGCTAGCCCGGCCACCGATCTCTAACAAGCGGTTGCTCGGTAGGCGAGGCGTTGACACCCCTTCCCGGCAAACTTACGCTGACGCAAAACCAAGCGAGCGCTAGGCCAAAATCTAGGAGCCCGCCCGTATGCGGGGAGGCGAAGGTGCGGCGACAGCACGCGGTACGGCGGAGCGTGGCGGCGCTGGCGGCGGCCGGGATGCTGGCCGGCTGCGCGGCCGAGCGGAGCGGCGGCGGGACCGCCAGGCCGGGCGGGGACGCGCCCGGCGTGACCGCCACCACGATCAAGATCGGCGGCGTGCTCACCAAGACCAGCGCCAGCGGCTACTCCACCAAGGACGCCGAGCTCGGCGCCAGGGCCAGGTTCGAGCGGGCCAACGCCGAAGGCGGCGTCCACGGGCGCACGATCGACTTCCTCGGCGCCGAGGACGACGGCCAGGACGCGGCCAAGGGCGACGCCGCCGCGAAGAAGCTCGTACAGAAAGACCAGGTCTTCGCCCTGGTGCCGGTGCACGCGCCGAACTTCGGCGGGGCCGCCTTCCTGGAGCGGGAGGGCGTGCCGTGGTTCGGCTGGGCGACCGGGCCGCAGTGGTGCGGCACGAAGACCGGGTTCGGCTACAACGGCTGCCTGGCCCCCAAGCCGGGCGCGGGCTCCCAGACGTGGTGGGGCAGGCAGATGGCCGACCTGCTCGGCGGCGCTGAAGGCAAGAGCGTGTACGTGCAGACCTCCGACTCCAGCGGCAGCAAGTACGGCGGCACCACGATCTCGCAGTCGTTCACCGCGGCCGGGTTCGAGCTGGCCGGGGTGAACTCCGGCCTGCCCGGCGCCGCGCCGCCGCCCGACTGGCTCCCGTACGTGAACAAGATCATGACGTCGGATGACGGCGGTCCGCCCGACGTCGTGGTGTCGGTGATCGCCGGCACCAAGTTCAACGTCGGGCTGTACTCGGCGCTGAAGCGGGCCGGCTACAAGGGCGTGCTCACCGACGCCACCAGCTACGACGCCGCCATCCTCAAGGACCCGGCGAGCGCGCAGGCGCTGGAGGGCGTGATCGCCGCGCCCATGTTCGAGCCGTTCGAGTCCGACGCCCCGGAGATCGCCCGGCTCAGGGCGGACGTCGAGAAGGTGGCGCCGGGCGCCACGCTGACCCAGCACCTGGCCATCGGCTACTGGGCCGCCGACATCTTCCTCGACCTGTTGGACAGGACCGGCAAGGACCTGACCAGGGAGAAGTTCCTGGCCACCGCGAACGGCTCCTACGCCTACGACAATCCGGGCTTCGGCCGGATCCGCTACCCGAAGGACCACACCGAGCCGAACGGCTGCGGCGCTCTGGTCAAGTTGGAGGGCGGCGCGTTCCAGGTGGCCAGAAGCATGAAGTGCTTCGACAACGTGCCGCTGAAATGATCGTCGGCTACGTCCTCAGCGGGCTCGTCACCGGCGCGATCTTCGCGATCATGGGCGCCGGCCTGACCCTGTCGTACGCGGCGACCGGGGTGTTCAACTTCGCCCACGGCGCCATCGGGTTCCTGACGGCGCTGGTGTTCTACCAGCTCAACGTGGCGCTGGGGCTGCCCGCCTGGCTGGCCGCGCTGATCGCCGTCGCGCTGTTCGCGCCCGCACTGGGTTACCTGCTGCACCGGGCCATGTTCGCCGGGCTCGCCCAGGCGGGCGAGACCGCGCAGATCGTCGGCACCATCGGGCTCACGATCGCGCTGCCCGCGCTCGGCCTGCTCGTGGTGGACCTGCTCGGGCTGCCGGCCGCGGACGCCACCGCGCTGCCGCGCGGCATCGGCCCGCACCCCGCCGTGGGCCTCGAACCGCTCGGCGTACGCCTGGACACCGACCAGCTCATCACCTTCGCCTTCTCGGTGGTCACCGCCGCCGGGCTGTGGGCGTTCATGCGGCACACGCCGTACGGCCTGCGCATGCGGGCCTCGGTCGACCGGAGGCGGCTGGCCACGCTGCGCGGCGTCGACGTGGCCGCCACCTCGGCCCTGGCCTGGACGCTCGGCTCGGGCCTGGCCGGGCTCGCCGGGGTGCTGGCCGTCTCGGTGGTCGGGCTCGACGCCACCGCGTACACGGTGCTGCTGTTCGCCTCGGCGACGGCGGCGGTGTTCGGGCGGCTGCGGTCGATCCCGTGGACGTTCGCCGCCGGGCTCGCGCTGGGCGTGGTGCAGAACCTGGTCGCCGGATACACCGACTTCCTCGAAGAGATCACCGGGTTGCGGGCGGCGGTGCCGGTCATCCTGCTGTTCGCCGGGCTGGTGCTGCTCAACAGGTCACGGGAGCGGGTCGCGGGAAGCACCGCCGAGGACGCGCCGCCGCCCGACCATCTCGCCGGGGTGCCGCTGTGGCGGCGCAGGTTGCCGTGGGTGGTGGCGCTGGTCGCTCTGCTGGGCTTCACCTTCACCGGGCCCGAGTACTACGTGGGCATCGCCGCTCAGGGGCTGGTGCTGGCGTTGATCTTCTGCTCGTTCGTGGTGGTGACCGGGATCGGCGGGATGGTGAACCTGGCGCAGGCGTCCTTCGCCGCGATGGCGGCGCTGACCTGCGGGTGGGCGTTCGCTTCCGGGCTGCCGTTCCTGGCGGCGATCCTGCTGGGGGTGCTGGCGGCCGGCGGGGTCGGGCTGCTGGTGGCCCTGCCCGCGCTCCGGCTGGGCGGGCGGGTGCTCACGCTGGCCACGCTCGCGCTGGCGCTCCTGGCCGACCAGGTGCTGTTCCAGGTGGACGCGTTCAGCAACGGCACGATCGGGTGGCCGCTGCCCGCGCTCGGCTTCGGGTTCGCCGACACGTCCGATCCGCGGGTGCGGGTGGTGGTGCTGCTCGTCCTCATCGGTGTTGTCGGGCTTCTCGTGAAAAACCTTGAAAAATCGGCGTCTGGGCGGGCGATTCTGGCGGTCCGGTCCGCGCCGGCGGCCGCCGTCACCTCGGGGCTGTCCGCCCCGCGCGCCAAGATCCTCCTCTTCGTGCTCGCCTCCGCGATCGCGGGCCTCGGCGGGGTGCTGTACGCGATCTCCAAGGGCTCGATCACGGCCACCGATCTGCCGGCCTTCTCCGGGTTCGTCTGGCTGGCCGTCGTGGTGTTGCAGGGCGTGCGGCGGATCGGCGGCGCGGTGCTCGGCGGGCTGATCGCCGTCGTCTTCCCCGAGCTGCTGGCCACCTGGGACGTGTCGGCGCACGTAGGGGCCATCCTGTTCGGGGCGGGCGGCATGATCCTCGCCAAGCACCCGGACGGCGTCCTGGCCCAGCTCGCCGAAGCCCGCCGCCGCCACCGCCGCCGCACCCGCCGCTCGGCGCCGGTGGGCCAGGTCGGGCAGGCGGGGCAGTTAGGGCAGGTGGGGCCGGAGGCTTCGACGGACCAGGAGCGGCCGGTGGGTCCGGAACATCGGGTGCCCGTGGAGCGGCTCGTCGGCCCGTCGCGGCCGGAGGTGTCCGGCGGCGTGGCTCAGGAGGTGTTCCGGCTGGAGAACGTCGTGGCCGGGTACGCCGACTGCACGGTGCTGCGCGGCGTGGATCTGGTCGTACGGCCGGGGGAGGCGGTCGCGTTGCTCGGTGCGAACGGCGCGGGGAAGTCCACCGCCTGTGCCGTCGCGGCCGGGGATCTGCCCGCCACCAGCGGGCGGGTGCTGCTCGACGGCGCCGACATCACGGACTGGCCCGCGTACCGCAGGGCACGGGCGGGCGTGCTGCTGGCCCCCGAGGGCCGGGGCGTGTTCCCCGGCCTGACCGTGGAGGAGAACCTGCGGACCTGGCTGCCCGACCCCGCCCAGGTGTACGAGCGCCTGCCACGGCTCGCCGAGCGCCGGGCCGTACCGGCGGGGGCGTTGTCCGGTGGCGAGCAGCAACTGCTCACCCTCGCCCCGGCGCTGGTCCGGCCGCCACGGGTGCTGATCGCCGACGAGCCGTCGCTCGGCCTGGCGCCGCTGGTCGTCCAGCAGATCTTCGAGCTCTTCGCCGAGCTGCGGGAGCGCGGGGTGGCGCTGCTCCTGGTGGAGGAGAAGGCCACGGAGGCGCTGCGGATCGCCGATCGGGTGGCCTTCATGCGACTCGGCCGCGTCACCTGGACGGGCCCGCGCGGCGAGGTGGACGGCGACCGCCTGACCGCCGCTTACCTGGGGGCGACGTGATGCTGGACGTACAGGGTGTCTCGGTGGCTTTCGGCGGGGTGAGCGCGCTGTCGGAGGTGTCGTTCGAGGTGCCCGAGGGGCAGGTCTGCGGGGTCATCGGGCCGAACGGGGCGGGCAAGACGACGCTGTTCGACGTGGTGACGGGATTGCGCAGGCCGGATGCGGGGCGGGTGCGGGTCGGCGGCGCGGACATGACCGGGCTCTCGGCGGTGCGGAGAGCGCGCCTGGGGGTGCGGCGGACGTTCCAGCGGCCGCAGGTGTTCGGGCGGCTGAGCGTGGCGGACAACGTGCTGGCGGCGCTCGAATGGCGCGGCGGAGGTGGCGGGCTCCTCGCCGACCTGGCCGGATGGCCCGCCAGGCGGCGACTCGAACGTGAGCGCAGGCTGCGGGTGGCGCAGGTGCTGGAGCTGTGCGGGCTGACCGAGGTGCGCGACGCCTACGCCGCCGCCTTGCCGGTGGGGCGGCGCAGGCTCGTGGAGCTCGCCCGTGCCCTGGCCGACCGGCCGCGCCTGCTGCTGCTCGACGAGCCCACCTCGGGGCTGGACGCCGACCAGACCGCCCGGCTGGCCGAGGTGGTCGCCGCCCTGGACACCACCGTGTTGCTGGTCGAGCACGACATGGGCTTCGTCATGGGCGCCTGTGACCGGCTCGTGGTCCTCGACCTGGGCAGGGTGATCGCGTCGGGCCCGCCGGACCAGGTCCGTGACGACCCTGCCGTACGGGCCGCCTACCTGGGATGAGGGTCAGCCGCGCAGGCCCTCGGACAGGTGGGCGTGGACGCGGGCCACGGTGGCGTCGGCCTGGGCGCCCGAGCGGATCGCCAGATACCCGGTGTTGATGGGCGGCACCTCCGGCTCGGCCAGCGCCACCAGGCGGCCCGCGGCGAGGTCGCGGTCGCACAGGTAGGACGGCAGCACCGAGACGCCCAGGCCGGCCAGCACCGCGTTCAGCACGCCGCGCAGATCGGGGATGACCACCTGGGCGGTGGCGGTGGGGCGTCTGCCGAACATCGTGCGCCAGTAGCGCCGGATGATCGGCAGGTCCTCGGCGTAGGCGATCAGGGGGAGGTGGGCCAGGTCGGCCCGTTCGACGTGCGGAAGGCGTACGAGCAGGTCAGGAGCGGCGACCAGGACGAACTCCTCGTCGTACAGCGGCTCGGCGCGCACGCCGCGCAGGCGCGGGCGGATGGTGGAGATGACCAGGTCGAGGCGTCCGGCGGCGAGGTCGGCGAGCAGGTCGTCGGACAGGCCGAACCTGAAGCGCAGCCGCACGCCGTCGCGGACCAGCGGCGTGAGCAGCGGCACGACCCGCTCGCAGATGTACTCGGCCGGACCGCCGAGGTGCACGGCCCGCTCGGCCGGCAGCTCTTCGCCCACCACCGCGCCGAGGGCGTCCAGCGCCGGGGCGACGCGGCGGGCCAGCTCGTCGGCGGCCGGGGTGGGGGCGACGCCGCGCGGCAGCCGGTCGAACAGCGGCCGGCCCAAGGCCGCCTCCAGCGACTTGACCTGGGCGGTCACGGCGGGCTGGGAGAGGCCCAGCGTCTGGGCGGCGGCCGTGATGGAGCCGGTCCGGTGCACCGAGAGGAACGTCCTGAGTAGATCCAGCGAGAGGGACACATCAGTATTCTGATGGCTCGGGGCGGTCGCCGCTATTGGTGGGTGATGCCTGGACGGGGGCATGCTGGGGGCATGGACAAGCGCATACTGATCGTTCTGACCAGCCACGACGACCTGGGAGGGGTGCGGAAGACCGGCTACTACGTGTCGGAGGCGGCGCATCCGTGGGAGGTGTTCCGGCGCGCGGGGTTCGAGGTGGAGGTGGCCAGTGTCCGGGGCGGGCGGGCGCCGCAGGACGGGTTCGATCCGCAGGACCCGGCGCAGGTGGACTTCCTCGCCGCCGTCGGGGAGCGGGACACGCCCCGGCTTGAGGGGCTCGACGCCTCGCGGTACGACGCCGTCTTCTACGCGGGTGGGCATGGCACGATGTGGGACTTTCCTCGCGATCCCGACGTCGCTCGGGTAGGGCGGGAGGTGTACGAACGCGGCGGTGTGGTCGCGGCCGTCTGCCACGGGCCCGCCGCGCTGGTGAACCTGACGCTCTCCGACGGTACGTACCTGGTCGCCGGCAAGCGGGTGGCCGGCTTCACCAACGACGAGGAGAAGGCCGCAGGGGTGGCGGACGTGGTCCCGTTCCTGCTGGCGGACGCCCTGGTGGGCAGGGGGGCGCGGCACGAGCCGGGGCCGGACTGGCAGGCTCAGGTGGTGGTGGACGGACGCCTGGCCACCGGCCAGAACCCGGCCAGCGCCGCTCCCCTGGCCGAGGAGGTCGTGAAGCTGATCCGCTAGCTTGTCGACCAAGCGTTTGCTAGGTTTGGCCCATGAGATTCGGGGTGCCGCTCGGGCTCATCCATCCGGCCGCGTGGAAGGACGTGGCGGTGGCCGCCGACGAGCTCGGGTACGAGTCCGTGTGGCTGCCCGAGCATCTGGTGTTCGCCGCCGACCTGTCGCTCGCCGCCTACCCCGGCTCGTCGGAACCCGCCATCAGGCCGTCCACGCCGCTGTACGACGCGCCCGCGTACCTGTGCTTCCTGGCCGGGGTCACCACCCGCGTCCGGCTGGGTACGGCGGTGCAGTTGCTGGCGTTGCGGCACCCGTTCGTGTCGGCCCGCGCCTTCGCCACCCTCGACGCGGTCTCCTCCGGGCGGGCGATCTGCGGCGTGGGAGCCGGGTGGTATCGCGGCGAATGGGACGCGGCAGGGGTGCCCTTCCACTCACGGGGGGCGCGGCTCGACGAGGCCATCGAGGTGGTCAGGCGGCTGTGGAGCGAGCCTCTGGTCGGGCATTCTGGGGCCTTCTACGCCTTTCCCGAGGTGGCGTTCGAGCCCAAGCCCGTCCAGCACCGCCTGCCCATCATGGCCGGCGGCGAGTCGGCCGCCGCGCTGCGCCGGGCGGTTCGGCTGTGCGACGGGTGGATCAGCATGCCGCACACCCTGGAGACGATCACTCCCCAGCTGCGGCGGCTGGAGACGCTCGGCGGGGCGGCGTCCGTCACGGCCCACGCCTACGAGCTGTCCTCGCCGGACGAGGTGGGGTCGTGGGCTGCCCTGGGGGTGGACCGGCTCATCGTCCGCCCCTGGACCCGCACCCGGGACGCGGTCACCGCCCTGACTGCCTTCGCCGCCGACCACGACCTCACCCCTGAACCGTGAGCATGGCCTGCGGGGGTCCGGCCCGCTGTTTCGTGCGGCCACGCCTGATCGCCGGGCTGTCAGGCGCGGTGGCGGCCTCGGCGGGAGCCTGGGCGGCGGGTGCCGTGGGTGGGGGATTGGGGGCGCGGGTGCTGGGGGGCCGCGCCGGGTGCGTCGTCGGACGGCGAGGGCCAGGTCTCCGACAGGGGCGCGCCTGCCATGGCCATGGTCGGGTCAGTGAGGTGGACGGGCCTGGAGGTGGCCGGGTCAGTGGGGTGGGTGGGTCTTGAGGGCGTGGGGGAGGTGGAGCGGTGGCGGCGGCCGCGGAGCGGGGTGTCCTGGGTGAACGGCTCGGTGAACTGACGGTCGACGGCCGACGGGCGGTGGCGGCGGCCGCGCGGGGAGGCGTCCGTGGCGAAGCCTGTCAGGTCCTCCGCCGGGTGCTCACGGCCGCGTCGTCGGCCGGAGTAGGCGCCGGAGGGGTGCTCGCGGCGGGAGGCGGATCCGGTCGCGCCGGCGCGCGAGGACGCCGCGTTGGGGGTGAAGGCGTCGAACTCGCTCGCCGCGCCCGGCGTGCGGGAGAACGCCTCGAACCCGCTCACCCGGGCGTGGGGCGACGGCTCGCCGCCGCTCGCCGCGTGCCGGGTGTGGGGCGACGGCTCGCCGCTGCTCGTCGCGTACAGGGTGCGCGGCTCGCCTCCGGTCGGTGCGGGCCTGGTGCGGGAGAAGGGCTCGAACTCGCTCGCCCCGTGGAGGGTGTGCGGGAACGGCTCGAAGCCGCTGGTGGTGTGGCCGGTGCGGGACTCGGGCCGGGCGGGTGCTCGGGGGGCGAGGGGGAAGGGCTCGAAGCGGCGGGCGGCGGTGGCGGGCTCGGCGGTGTTCGTCGTCCGCCGCACGTAGGGCCTGATGGGGCCGGTGGCATCCAGCCTGCGGGGGAAGAGTTCGAGAGGGCCGGTGGTCTCCGGCGTGAGAGGGGAGCCGCTCAGCGACCCTGAGCGGGAGAACGCGCTGAACTCGCTCGTCGCCTCGGGAATGACGATCGTCTCGAACGCGGGTACGAAGGTCTCCTGGAGCGACCTGAGCGCGCCGACCGGCTCGGCGGCGTCCGGAAGGGGCCTGTCCAGGAGGGGGCCGTCCAGGAGGGGCCGGTGCGGGCCGGTGAGCTCGACGGCGTTCCGGCGCGGCGGGCGCTCGGCGGTGGCGCGTCCGGCGGCCTTGCGGCGACGGCGGTGGGCCGGGGCCGGCGCGGGGGCCGCGGCGAGCGCCGGGCGCAGCCGCAGGCGTTTGGTCTTGGTGATCGCCAGCATCGCCAGGGTGGCCACCAGGGCGGAGGTGAGGATGGCGGGGGATCCGAGTACGGCGGCGGGCGGCGGCGAGGAGGCGGCGACGTCCGTGATCACGGGGATGGGGCCGGTGGTCACCGCGCTGGTGTCGGCGGCGGAGTGCTTGGCGTGCTTGCCGCTCTTGGGCACCGCCGGCGACGAGGCCGTGCCGGATACGGGGGCGGGGTCCGCACCCTTGGCAGCGCTCTTGGGCGAGGGCTTGGGGGCGGGCGCCTCGGCGTGCCCGGTCTTCTTCTTGGCGGTGCTCTTCGGCGCCGAAAGCGGCACCTTCGCCTGCTCGTCCGTCTCCAGGAACGGGATCTCCGAGCGGAGCTGCTCGGGCAGCTGGAGCGTGCCAGGCTTGTGACTGCCGGGGTGGTCGGCCGCGTAGTGCCCCTCGCGCATGGACTTCTTGGCGTCCAGCCGTTCCTTGATCTTCCACGGGTAGCCGTAGCCGACGACCTTGCTGGTGTCGCGCTCCTTGCGCTTGGCGACGCCCCCGTCGATGTTGCCTTCGATGGTGAAGATCCGGCCGCCTTCGACCCGGGTCACGATGCCCACGTGGTCGATCCGGCCGATGCTGTTGGAGCCGCTCCAGTCGTAGAAGACGAAGGCGCCGGGCTCGGGCTCGGTGCCCCAGGCGTCCTGCTTCTTGAACCACTTGGCGTGCGCGACGGTCCAGGCGAACTGGCCCATCCACTCCTCGTAGCCGAGCTTGTGCGCGGCCCAGGAGAGGAACATGTCACACCAGGGAGCGTGGGTGTAGTCGGCGTCGAACTCCACGTTCTTGCCGTACCAGCTGCCGAACTTGGTGTACGCGCTTGCCTTCTCCGCGTAGCCGAGCTCGTTCTCCAGCAGCTCGATGAACTTCTTCATCTCAGGGGTCATGGAAGTGTGGGGGCAACCCTTCTGAGCGAGTCCGGTTTCGTCCGCGCAGCGTGGGGTACCGGGGTGACCCGGGACGCTTGTGACAAAGCCGGAGACTTGTTGTCATCCGTGATGCGAGAGGCTACCGGCACGTAAAGGCAGGTCAAGCACGCGTCAAGGGAAGGCCATGCCCGTTCCATGCAGGAAGCCGCAGGTCAGTAGTATTACGGAAATATCACGACAAAGGTGATTCAACGCAAAAAAGATCTACCAAAACCGTTGAACTACCTCACTCCGCTGTCGTTCCGTCGCTGTACGTACCGGAAGAGGTCGCATGTAGAACCTTGTTCTAAGATGCCAGGCATGACGATCGAGGCGACCATCAGCGAATCCCGGGTCGAGGCGCTGTGCGCCCTGGCCGCGCAGACCAGGGAGCTCATGGACGCCGTGGCCATGACCGGCGTCGGAGAGCAGGAGCTGGCCGCCGTCACCGACGAGCTGCGCGCGTTGACCGAGCGGCTCGACGCGGCCGGCCGTACGTCTCCGCATCCTTTCGAGATCCGCGCCGACGGCACCGTCCGGACCCTGGGCAACGCCGTCATCGGCGCGGGCAACCCGTTCGCGTTCCCGCTCGTGGTCGAGCACGTCGCGGAGGGAAGGGTGCGGGCGGAGGTGGCGTTCCGGCCGTTGCACGAGGGTCCGCCCGGCGGGGTGCACGGGGGGATCACCGCCATGGTGCTCGACCACATGCTGGGCCAGGCCGCCGCCGTGGCCGGGTACGCGGGCGTGACGGCGACGCTGACCATGTCCTACCGCGCGCCGGTGCCCTACGGCACGCCGGTGGTGGCGACGGCCGAGCACACCCGGGCCGAGGGCCGTAAGAGCTGGTCGGACGGCCGCATCTCGCTGCCTGACGGGACCCTGCTGGTGGAGGCGACCGGCCTGTTCGTCACGCCGGCCGCCTGGCTGCGGGGCGACGGGCCGCGTGGCCTCCCGGACGGCGGCGCCCGCACAGGTCAGTAGCCCGCGCCGGTGAGCAGTCCGCCGTCCACCGTGAACTCGCTGCCCGTGCAGTAACTCGACCGGTCCGAGGCCAGGAACGCCACCACGTGCGAGACCTCGACCGGCTTGGCGAACCGTTTGATGACCATCGACTTCACGAAGGTCTCCGCGTCCACCTCGGCCGCCAGCTCAGGGTCCAGCACCATCGGGGTGTTGATCGCCCCCGGGTGCACCGAGTTGACGCGGATCCTGAACCTGGCCAGCTCCCGGGCCGCCGACTTGGTGACGCCACGGATGCCGAACTTGGAGGCCGAGTAGGCGGACAGGCCCTCGGCGCCGATGAAGCCCTCGATGGAGGAGATGTTCACGATCGAGCCCCGGCCGGCCGCCTTCATGGGCTCGATCACCGACTTGATCCCCAGCCAGGTGCCCCTGAGGTTGACACTGATGACACGGTCGAAGTCATCCAGCGACATATCGCTGATACGCCGAAATTTCAGGATCCCGGCGTTGTTGACGAGGACGTCCAGCGCGCCGTACAGACTGACGGTCGTCGCCACCACGTGCTCCCACTCCCGTGGGCTGGTGACGTCGTGGCGTACGTACGTCGCCCCGGTCTCCTCCGCCAGCGCCTTGCCCTCCTCGTCGAGCACGTCACCGAAGACCACGCGCGCCCCCTCCTGCAGGAACAGCCGCACGTGCGCCTCGCCCATGCCCCGCGCCCCGCCGGTGACCAGCGCCACCTTCCCGTCAAGCAGTCCCACAACGCCCTCCCGCCGCCACGGCGACCGCCGCCGCCTCCATCGATCGGTACACGGGGATCCCCGCGGCCGTCATGATCGCCCCGATCTCGTCCTCGACCCCGGCGGGGGCGCACTCGCCGTTCCTGGTCACCAGCGTGATCCGGGTGGTGAGCTCGCGCTGCGCCCCGGCGAGCGCCCGCGCGTACGCCAGCAGCGGCTCCGCCGCCGTCCCGTAGGTGAAGAAGCTCTGCACGTTCACGTGCGCCACCACGTCGCGGTACGGCCGGCCGCGCACGGCGACGCCGATCACCTCCCGCACCAGCTCGGCCCGCCCGCGCGGCCCCACGGGGATCTCCAGCGGATTGCCCCCGGCATGGATTCCGAGGCGCGGCAGCTCGCTCAGCAGCGCGTCCGGCAGCGGATCCAGCCGCACCCCGGCCCGCGCGAACGCGTCGGCCGCCAGCACACCCGCCCCGCCGCTCGGCCCGATCACCAGCGTCCCGTCCCCCGCCGCCGCCCGAGAGCCGTCCGCCTGGAGGTGCGCCCGCGCGCCGTCCGCTTGGACGTGCGCCCGCGAGCCGTGCGCCTGGAAGTACGCCAGCGCGCCGATCAGCTCGTCCTGGCTGTTGACCAGCGTGACCCCGGCCTGCTCGGCGACCGCCTCCCAGATCCGCGACCGGCTCACCAGCCCGCCCGTGTGCGAGGCCGCGGCCCGCTGCCCCTGCTCGGTCCGGCCGCCGACCAGCAGCGCCACCGGCATCCCCGCGCCGGCCAGCGCCTCGTACAGGGCCCGGCCGTCGCGCGGATCCTCCAGATACAGCCCCACCGCGCGCGTCTCCCGGTCCCGCGACAGCCACCGGAGCAGCTCGGCCGGGGTGACGTCGACGGCGTTCCCGACGGTCGCCACGCGGCTGAAAGCCAGCCCGCGCCGCTCCCCGACCTTGATCACCTCCCCCGCCAGGCCGCCGCTCTGCGAGATCAGCGCGACCGTCCCCGCCGCCCCCAGCCCGCCGCCGACGAACGTCTGACGGCCGCGCGGGCAGTAGACGCCCATGCAGTTCGGCCCGAGCAGCCGCGTCCCCGCCGCCCGCGCGGCGGCGAGCAGCTCCCGCTCCAGCTCCGGCCGCCCCGCCTCGCCGAACCCGCCGCTCATCACCTGCACGAACGCCACGCCGCCGGCCTGCCGCACCACCTCCGCACACTTCTCAGCCGGTACGGCCACGAGCGCGTAGTCCACGCCGGCCTCGGCCAGCGATCGCACGGCGGGCACCCCGGCGACCTCACGCGCCCGCGGATGGACGGCCACCAGGGGGACGCCGGTCGCCTTGTAGAACTCCAGGAACATGTTGCCGAAGTTCGGCCTGGTCGTGGAGGCCCCGACCACGGCCACCGCCGCCGGCTCGAAAAGCGCCCCGAACCCGCCGTCGACCGGCGCGGACTCGGAGGTCCACGGCGGGACGTGTACGGCACCCGAGCGGTGGACCGGGGGTGCGGGCGAAGCGTTGCGGGCCGGGAGATAGCGGGCGTCCACGGCTGTGACGCCGGACGGCGTGGCGATGACCGGGTTCAGCTCGAACTCGCCGAGGTCCAGGCGCTCCCACAGCCCGCCGGGCCCGCCGATCGTCATGAGGAGCGCGACCACCGCCTCCAGGTCCACCGGCCGCTCGCCCCGGTGACCGTGCAGCAGCGCGGCGCCGCGCAGGGACGCCAGCATGTGCCGCACGTCCTTCTCCGACACCGGACACAGGCGCAACGCGGTGTCCCGCAGCACCTCCGCCAGCACCCCGCCCAGCCCCACGAGCAGCACCGGCCCGAACCCGGGATCGCGCACCAGCCCCACGATCAGCTCCACGCCCGCGCCCGCCTGCTCCTCCACCAGGAACCCGTCGGCGGCGATCCCCTGCTCGTCCAGCCGCGCGGCCATCGCGGCGGCGGCCCCGGCCACCTGCCCTCTGCCGAGCCCGAGCACCACCGCGCCCGCATCCGACTTGTGCGTCAGCCCCGGCCCGAACGCCTTGAGCACCAGCGGCTCCGCCAGGTCCGTCGCATCCTGGAAAGCGAAGTCAGCACCGACCTCGGCCACCACGATCCCGCGCGGAACTCGTACCCCTGCCCCCCGGAGCAGTGCCTTGACCTCGTGCTCCCTCATGGAACCTCCTTGCCGGCCGGAAGCCGCGGGGCCGGGTCAGCCGAGCAGGTGGCCGTGCTGGTCGCGGATCTCCCGGCGGAGCAGCTTGCCGGGGCCGCCGGAGGCGTCCTCGAAGTGCGGGAGCGCGTCGGCGATCACGATGTGGTCGGGCCGCTGGTGCGCAGGGAGGGTGTCGGCCAGGGACAGGGCCAGCTTGGCGGCGTCCAGGGTGTGCCCGGTGCGCGCCACGACCGCCAGCAGGATGCGCTGCTCCGCCGCCTCCTGGCCCTCGGCGTGCGCGGGCACGCCCACCGCTCCGGCCTCGGCGACGCCGTCGAGGGCGGTGGCCGCGTCCTCGATCTCCGCCGGCTGCGTCCAGGCGCCGCCCTTGAGGATGGCGTCCTCGCGCCGTCCGAGCACCCGCAGCACCCCGTCCGGGGACAGGGTGCCGAGGTCACCGCCGACGTACCAGTCGCCGCGCAGCACCTCCGCGGTCTTGTCCGGCAGCCCGTCGTAGCCGGCCATCCGGTGCGGACCGGCGAGGTTGATCTCGCCCGCCTCGCCGATGACCCGCTCGCCCGCCGGGTCCGTCACCCGGACCGCGTTGCCGGTGCGGGCCCGGCCGGACGAGCCGAGCGGGGTGGAGCCGTCGTCCACCCGGCCCATGCAGGTGTACGGGGCCTCGGTCTGTCCGTAGTAGGCGTAGACGGCGGCCTCGGGCAGGCGGTGCTTGATCTGTCCCAGCATGGTCGGCGTGAGCGGCTCGCCGCCCAGCATGATGACCCGGAGGGACGACAGGTCCACGCCCTCGTGGCCGGGCGAGCCGAGCAGGGCCGCGTAGAACGACGGGATCTGCGAGACATGTGTGACCCGTTCCCTCGGCACCACCTTGAGGAAGTTGGCCGGACCCCAGTCCTGCTCCAGCACCAGCCGCATCCCGGCGTACAGGGCGGGCCCCACGATGGCGGGGAAGCCGATGCCCCAGATGATGGCGCCGGTGCCGAACACCGACTCGGCCGAGCGCGGCACGTCGAGCCAGATCTGGGCCGTCGCCAGGCACGAGGCGTGCGTGTGGACGACCGCCTTGGGCAGGCCGGTGGTGCCGGAGGTGTAGTACAGGGCGAGCGGGTCGTCGTGGCCGCCTCCCAGGGGCGGCGGCTCCGCCGAGGCCGTCGCCGACAGGGCGTCCAGGTCGACCGCGTCCGCGTCGGGGCCGCCCACCTTGATCCAGGTGGTCACGCCCGGCAGCGACGGCCTGATCTCGGCCACCACCCGCTCCACCGTGGAGTCGTACACGAAGGCCGTGCACCGGGAGTGCTCGACGACGGCGCGCAGCGTGTCCGCCGGCCAGTACGGGTTCAGCGCGGCGGTGATCGCGCCGATCTTGGCCTGGGCCAGGTAGACCTCGGCCACGTGCAGGGTCTCGTTCAGCAGGGCCGCGACCCGTCGGCCGGGGACGACGCCCGCGGTGAGCAGCGCGTGGGAGCGCCGGTTCACGATCCGGTCGAGCTCGCCGTAGGTGAAGCTCCGCTCGCCGCAGTAGGTGAGCGCCACCTGGCCGGGCGCGCGCATCGCGCCGGCGGTCAGGATCGCGTGCCCGTAGTTGCCGTACGGTGATCGCGCCATGGGGGGCCTCCAGGTCAGAGGGGCGAATAGAGCACGAAGACGTTTCCTGAGGGGTCACGCAGCACGGCGCGCGTCTCGTGCGGCCCGCTCTCGGGCGCGCGCACCACCTCGCCGCCACGCGCCTCCAGCTCCTGTACGGCCAGCGGCACGTCGTCCACCTTGTACGAGGGTGCGGCCGAGGCGGTGACGTGCTCGGCGGGCCCGGCCAGCGCCACCGTCACCCCGCCCGCGTCCAGCGCGGCGAACCGGTCACCGTCGCGGAACTTCACCGGCAGCCCGTAGAACGCGATGGCCTGGTCCAGGTCGGTGACGGGGATGAGCACGTTGCCGAGCCTCACAGGGGCCTCCAGTGCGGTTGGTCGTCCACGAACGTCACCCGCACCGGCATCCCGATCCGGACCTGCTGGGGCGGGCACCCTACGACGTGCCCGAACACGCGGGCCCCCTCGGGCAGGTCCACCCACGCGGGCACGTACGGCTCGCGGCCCCGGTAGGCGGGCACGAAGGAGCGGTGCACGACGGTGAACGTGTGCACCACGCCCCGGCCGGACACCGGCTCGAAGACCAGCTCGTCGCCGTCGCACCAGGGGCAGCGCGGCTCCGGCAGGTGCACCCGGCGGGCGCAGGAGGTGCAGCGCTGGACGAGCAGCTCGCCGCGCGCGCAGGCGGCCCGGTAGGCCGAGATGTCACCGCTCATCGCTTGCCAAGCTAGCGCACGCTTGGTTACCCGACAAGCTCCGGGGAAGTGACTTCCCCGGCCGGGTCCGGGGCGTCGGGAATCGGGTCCGGACAAGGGCTGCGCGGCGGGGGCGCTTCGGCGGCCGGGCGGTGGGCGGGGGCCTGGGACGCCGGTGGGGTGCCGGTGGGGCTCTGGCCGGGCGTGGGGTGGCCGGACGTGGGGTGGCCGGTGGCGCTCGGTGTGGCGCAGGCCGGGCCGGTCACGGTCACCTCGCTGATCTGCGGGCCGTTGGCCGCCGCCGGTTCGGTCATCGCCACGATGGCCAGGTGCGCCCGCTCGCCGCACGCCACCGCGCCCAGGTCGCGCCGCACCGCGCTGGTGTAGTTCGTCCGGCCGGTGAGCGTGCGTGTCTCGCTCGCCACCTCACGGGCCGGGCCGTCGCCGTCACGTCGCATGTACGAGATGCGCAGGCGTACCTGTCCTGGGCCGTCGGCGGTGACGCGCACCGAGCCCTCGGAGCCGCTCCAGGACAGGATGCCCGCCGCCTGAACGGCCGGACGCGGCGTCGCCCCGGCACTGCGCCGCCCGGTCGGCGTCGCGGAGGCGCTCGTCGCCGGGGGCGTGCTGGGGGAGTCGGGGGTGGGAGCGGCTCCCGTGGGATCGGGCGGCATGGAGGTGGTCGAGGCGTCGGCGGGGGTGCCGGGCTCGTCCTCTCCCGAGGTTCTCGCCGGGGTGTCGGGCCTGGAGTCCGCCGAGGTTTGCGCCGGGTCGTCGGGCTCGGGGTCGTCGGGCTCGGGGTCGGTGGGCTCCGTCGTGCTCTCCGGCGGCGGCAGCAGCACCGTGCCCGGACTCGGCGGCAGCCGGCCGCCCGACATCATCAGCGTGGCGGCCAGCGCGGCGACCGTGGCCCACGCCACCCACAGGTACGGCGGCCAGATGGGCACCCACCGCGGCACGCGGCGCAGGCGGGTGGCGCCGCGCGCCACCGAGCCCGCCCGGCCCGCCACCGAGCCCGCCCGGCCCGCCACCGAGCCCGCCCGGCCCGTCCGGCCCGCCACTGGCTCCGTCCGGCCCGCCGAGTCCGGCCTGGCCAGGGGGAAGTGCAGGGCGAGCAGCGTGGCCGGCTCGGCGAGGTTCCGCCGTCCCCGCTTCTCCCAGTCGGGCCCGTACCCCGCTTCGGCGTCCCGCTCCAGCTCGGCGGCGAACTGCCGGGCCGAGGCGTACCTGGCGGTCGGGTCCTTGGCCAGCCCGCGCCTGAGCAGCCCGCGCAGCGGGTCGGGGACGATCTCCACCGGCACCGGCTCCACCAGGTGCCGGTCACGCAGGCCGGGGACGTCGTCGGCCTGGTAGGGCGGCCGCCCCCGGACGGCCTCGAACAGCAGGCAGGCGGCCGCGTACAGGTCGGCGGGCGGCCCGGCGGCGCCGAGCGTCCACAGCTCGGGCGACATGTACGCCGGGCTGCCCGCGGGCACGCCCGGCTCCTCCACGTGCACCACGATCCCGAAGTCCGACAGCTTGCAGGCGCCGTCCGCCTGGACGAACACGTTCTCCGGCCGGACGTCGCGGTGCGCCACGCCCTTCTCGTGGGCGGCGGCCAGGCCGTTCAGGACTGTCTTGAGCAGCGCGAGCCCCGCCTCGGGGGTGACCGGGCCGTGCTCGGCCAGGAGCGCGCGCAGCGACACCCCGTCGACCAGCTCCATCACCACGGCCGCACGTGAGGACGTCTCGACGTACTCGTGCAGCTTGACCGCCGCCGGGTCGTCGAGCTCTACCAAGGCGGCGGCGTCCGCGCGGTAGCGGCGCATGAACTCGACGTCCCTGCGCAGGGTGGCGTTGAGGTACTTGACGGCCACGTAGGCGCCGGTCGCCTGGTAGGTGGAGAGGAACACGCGGCCGGTGCGGCCCTCCCCGAGCTGGCGTACGTCGCGGTAACCAGGGACCAATCCGAACCCCCCGTTGATGGCGCCTCTTGCGTCGACCAGGGACCAGTTGCCGGCGCCTCATGCATTCGACGGTCTCACCCGGGGTTCCGGTTGTCACGACTGCGGATATTTCGTACGAAGTAATCGGGATATAGCCGGACGGTGGTCCTCGCGCGTACGCTCATGACCAAGCAAGCGCTCGGCTAAGGGGAACCTCGGGTGGGGAAGACCGCTGTGCTGGTCATGGAGATGCAGAGGGGCGTTGTCGGCGATCTGACGAAATTTCCGGACCTGGTGGAGGCGTGCCGGCGTCACGACGTGATCGCCAACACCGCGACCCTGCTCCAGGCGGCCAGGGCGGCCGGGATGCCGGTGATCCACTGCACCGCCGCCTTCCGCCCCGACCGGGCCGGCTCCCACACGGGCAACTGCCCGTTCATCGTCGCCCTGCTCAAGGACCCCGCCCACCTGCTCGACGGCACTCCACCGGTGGCGGTGCTGCCGGAGCTGCGCGGCGAGGGTGACCTGGAGAGCAGGCGTCACCACGGGTTCTCCCCGTTCACCGGAACCGCGCTCGACACCACCCTGCGCTCCCTCGGCGTCTCGGCCGTGGTCGCGGCGGGGGTCTCGCTCAACCTCGGCATCCCCGGCCTGGCCCTGGAGGCGGTCAACCTGGGTTACCGGGTCACGGTGGTCACCGACGCGGTCGCGGGCATTCCGGAGGACTACGCGCAGGCCGTACTGAAGCACACGATCAGCCTCCTGGCCACCCGCACCACCACCGCGACCCTCGTCGAGGAGTGGAAAGCGGGAGCCACCCGATGATGGGGCCAGGTGAAATGGGGCTGGGCGGGACGGAGCCGGGTGGTACGGGGTCGGGTGGGATGAGACTGGGTGGGATGGGGCTGGGTGGGCGGGTGGCCGTGGTGACCGGGGGAGCGGGTGGTATCGGCTCGGCCATCGCCGCCGACCTGGCGTCGCTCGGCGCGCGGGTGATCGTCGCCGACGTGGACCTGCCGGGCGCGGAGAAGGTGGCGGCCGGGCTCGCGGGCGCGTCGGCGCTGGCCGTGGACCTCGTCTCGCCGCCCTCCATCGAGGGTTTCGCCGCCGCTGCCGGCCAGGTGGACATCCTCGTGCACAACGCGGGCGTCTCCATCGTGGAGCCGTTCACGACCAGCGACCCGGCCGGCTGGGACCTGATGTGGCAGGTGAACCTGCGCGGCCCGATGCTGCTCACCCAGCTCCTGCTCCCCGGCATGCTGGCGGCGGGGTGGGGGCGGCTGGTGTTCGTCTCCTCCGACGGCGCGAGGGCGGGCTCCGGTGGCGAGGCGGCCTACGCGGCGACCAAGTCGGGTCTGTTCGGCCTGGCCAAGACACTTGCCCGGGAGGTCGCGCGGGCGAACGTCACCTCCAACGTGGTCTGCCCCGGTCCCACCGACACGCCGATGCTGCGCCAGGTGAGCGCCGACCGGCCCGGCCTGGTCGAGAAGATCACCCGAGGCGTCCCGCTGCGCCGCCTCGGCACCCCCGCCGACGTGGCCGGGCTCGTCGCCTACCTGTGCACCGATCGCGCCGCCTACCTCACCGGCCAGACTCTGTCGGTGAGCGGCGGCGTGACCATGCACTGACGGCAGGCACCGACTACAGCGACTCGTACACGGCCTGGATCAGGTGGTAGGCGCGCATGCTGCCGGAGACGGCGTCGGCCATCCGGTTCATCACGTAGCCGGCCGCCAGCCCGTGCTCGACGTCGCCCAGGCCGAGGGATCCGCCCGCGCCGCTGTGGCCGAACGCGCTCGGGGACGGCGACAGGAACGTCATCGCCGGGCGCATGTAGCCCAACCCGAACGAGCTGTCCACGTACAGGACCCTGTCGGGGCCGGTCGCGCGCGGGCGGATGGCCTCGCGCAGCGTCTCGGGGCGCAGGAGCTCGCCGGCGACCAGCGCGCGGTAGAAGCCGGCGAGGCCGACGGCCGTGGTGACGACACCGGCGGCCGGCCAGCCCGCGCGCAGGATGACCGGGTTGTTGGCGCCGCCGTCGAGCAGCCGCATGCTGGGGTTGCCGAGGGCGCGGTTCATGAGGCTCTGCGGGTCGCGCCCGGCGGCGGCCATCCGGGTGAACACGTCACCGGCGGCTTCACCAGCAGCGTCACCAGCGGTGTCCCCGGTGGAGTCTCCAGCGGTGTCCCCGGTGGCGGCCTGGGCGGCTTTCTCGGCGGCCTGTTCCGGCACCGCGGTGACCGTGCCGGAGCGGCGGTCGGGGCCCTTGATCCGGGCGGCGCGTTCGATCACGTCGTCCGGCGCCCCCACCCACAGATCCAGCCCCAGCGGCCCGGCGATCTCCGCCGCCACCAGGTCGCCGACGGACTTGCCGGTCACCCGGCGCACCACCTCGCCGACGAGGAACCCGTACGTCAGCGCGTGATAGCCGTGCGCGGACCCCGGCTCCCAGATCGGAGCCTGGCCCGCGATCCTGGCCGCGACGGCCGGCTGGTCCTCGAACTCCTCCACCGGCACCGGCTCCTCGATCACCGGCAGCCCGGCCTGGTGGGTGAGCAGGTGCTCGACGGTGATCGACGCCTTGCCCTCGGCGGCGAACTCCGGCCAGACGTCCGCCACCGGCGCCGAGACGTCCACCAGTCCCCGCTCGGCGAGCTGCAGCAGGACCGTCGCGGTGATCGCCTTGGTGCAGGAGTAGGCGAACGCCGGGGTGTCGTGCTGCCAGCGGCGCTCGGTGCGCCCGTCGGCGACCCCGTCCCACAGGTCCACGACGAGCTCGCCGTTCAGGTGGACCGCGAACGCGGCGCCCAGTTCGAGCCCTTCGGCGAACTGCCGTGCGAAGACCTCGCGCACGCGGGAGAAACGGGGATCGCAGTACATGGAACCTCCGGAAACTCACTGGGCTGCCGAGCCTAACAATTCCGGCCATATGCGCACAGAAGGCCACGTCTGGTCTGTGAAGTGTGGCCCTCCAGGGCGTGATATGCGGGCTTACGCTGGGTGTGGCCTCGCTCGGGAAGCTCGCTCGGGAAGGAGGTGTGATGACTCCAGGCTGCGGCAACTGCGACTGCGATGACGTGCTGTTCACCGCCAAGCCACCACGGATCGGGACCGTACAGGTGCAGGACTAGGCGGCAACGCGCTCCTGGTCGCCGCGACAGGCGATCAGGGGCCTTTGTCGGGTTCAGGGCTGGTCGCCGGGTCCATGGGGTGCGAGAGTCGGATTGTGATCAGCGGCGAGCCGAACAACTGGGGCCGGTTCGGCCCGGAGGACCAGCGCGGGACGCTGAACCTGCTCACCCCGCCGGTGGTGCTGGCCGCGCTGGCGAGCGCGACCGAGGGACGGGTGCTCAGCCTCGCCATGCCGATCAGGGGCTCGACCTCGTCACCGGCCCCCACGACCGTGCCGCACCTGCGCGGTCGCCCGCTGCCGCAGCACTTCATGTCCGTGGACGGCGGCGACTACGCGGCCGGGACCAAGCCGGTGGGCGCCGGCCTGCGGGTGGCCGACGACGCGCTGATCGTCACCCACCACGGCACGACCACGCACATGGACGCGCTGTGCCACATGTGGTCGGGCGACGAGCTCTACAACGCCCACCCGGCCGCCCGCGTACGCTCCTACGGCGCGGGCCGGTGCGGCATCGAGCGGGTGGGCGGGGTGGTGGCCCGGGGCGTGCTCTTCGACGTTCCCCGCCACCTGGGGCTGGAGCACCTGCCCGGCGACTTCCGCATCACGGCTGAGCTCCTCCAGGAGGTGGGCCCCGAGCCGGCGCCGGGGGACGTGGCGATCGTGCGCACCGGCTGGCCGGGAGTCTGGGAGCGCTCGCCGGAGGAGTACTGGTCGGGGCAGCCGGGGCTGTCGCCGGACGCGGGCCGCTGGCTGGCCGCGCGCGACGTCGCCGTGGTGGCCTCCGACAACGCCGCGATCGGCGGCCTCGACGCCCGTCAACTCGCCACCGAGCCGCTCGCGGACGACCTGCACCTCATCCTGCTGCACCGGCACGGCATCCACCTGATCGAGATGCTCTGGCTGGACGAGCTGAGCGCCTCGGGCCGTACGGACTTCGTCTTCGTGGTGGCGCCGCTCCGGATCGAAGGCGGCACAGGCAGTCCGGTGAATCCGCTGGTCATATTGTGACCCCCCTGCCGATTGTCACATTTTGCGTTGGTAGCATCACATACTGTGACTACTTCGAGACGCGTAGAAATCGGCTGGCCCGGCCTGGGCATGGCCGTCACCGCTGAGCTGGACGAGCGCAATGCCGCTCTCGCGCAGAGCCTGTGGGACGCACTGCCGTACCGCAGCCTGCAGGGCCACGCCCTCGTGGCGGGCCACCACCTCTACCACGTCGCTCCGATCCACGACCTGCTGCACCGGCCGTCCACCTACGCGGTGGACCGCCGCACGGTGCCCGACGGCACGATCTTCGCCTCGCGCCTGCAGCACCTCGGCATCAAGTACGGCGAGCTGACCGAGCCCATGCCCGCCACCCCGATCGGCCAGATCGTCGAGGCGGACCTCGACGTGCTGGGAGAGGCCGGTCGTGCGGTCTGGGAAGCCGTCTACCGGACCAAGAAGCCCGTCATCGCCGAGGTCCGGCGCTCGGGCGAGGACAGCGGCCACCGCCTGCCCCGGCTGAGCGTGGCCGACCCGGAGGTCGACGCCCTGATCGCCGACGTGCACGCCGAGACGGAGCGGATCTGGCTCGCGCCGCCCGAGGAGCTGGTCGACCTGCACGAAGGTCGCATCCCGTCCTGCGCGGGCAGCTACGAGACCGTCCTGACGACCCTGCTGTTCGTCAACGGCGAGACCCGCCCGCTCGGCTACGCCTGCTACGGCGGCCTGGTCAGGGCGGCCTACGAGGACATGCCGATGGAGTCGCTGCGCCAGATGGCCCGCATCCTGGCCAAGACGCCCGCGGAGTTCCTCGGCTACTGCGGCCTGCAGACGCTGTGGGCCTTCACCGGCAGGCTGTTCGACTGCCTCGACCGGATCGACGACCGGGACGACTTCATCGCGGTCATGGCGCACATGGCGCTCTACCTCAACTGCCTCGGTGGCTGGAACCTGCATCTGTTCCCCTGGCAGGTGGGTGACCACCTGCGGCGCGTGCGAGCGTTCGCGTGACCGGTCAGGGCCGGGTCGTGGTCGTCGGTGGCGGGGTGATCGGCCTGTCGATCGCCTGCCACCTGGCCGAGGCCGGCGTCGACACCGTGCTGCTCGAACGCGGCACGCTCGGTTCCGGAGCGTCGCGGGCGACCGCCGACGTGGTGCGCGCCTATTTCGCGGGCAACCCGGTGAGCTCGGCCCTGGCCGTACGCAGCCTGCGGGCCTACCACGACTTCCCCGGGCTGCCGCTGCGCCAGGTCGGCTACCTCGTGCTGTTCACCGAGCAGGACCAGGTGACGGCGTTCGAGGCCGATCTGCCCGCCCAGCGCGCCGCCGGGGTGGAGGTCGAGCTCATCGACGCGGACGAGGCCAGGCGGCTCAACCCGCTCATCGGGGGCGACCTGCCACTGCTGGCCGCCGCCTGGTCGGCCCAGGCGTACATCTCCGACACCGCCGCGATCGTCAGCGGCTACGCGGAGGCGGCCAGGCGGGCGGGGGCGCGGCTGCGCACCGGCTGCCCGGTCACCGCCATCGACGCGGACAGGGGCCGGGTGGAGACCGGGTCCGGCGCGATCACGGCCGATGCCGTGGTCTGCGCCGCCGGCGCCTGGTCGGCCCCGCTGGCCCGGTCGGCGGGCGTGGACCTGCCGCTCCCCGAGCCGATCATCCAGGAACTGCTCCTCACCGACCCACTGCCACCCATGCCCGACATACCGGTCACCCTGCACGCCGCCAGCGGCCTGCTGATGCGGCTGCGCGGAGACCGGATGCTGATCGGCATGGGCTACCCGGGTCCCGACAGGGACGCCTGGCGCGCCGGTGTGGCCGCTCAGCTGGCGGCCACGTACCCGAGTCTGGCACAAGCGGGGCTGCACACGGCGTTCACCGGCGCGCGCGACGCCAGCCCCGATCGCACCGCCTTCATCGGCCACCGCCAGGGGCCGCCCGCGTTCCTGTACGCGGCCGGGTTCTCCGGGCACGGCCTGTGCAACGCGCCCGCGGCCGGTGAGCTGGTCCGCGACCTCTACCTCGGCCAGGACCCGTGGCTCGACATCGCCACACTGGCCGCGACGCCGGAAAGGGTGGGATGACCATGGACTGCCGGCACGCCGAATTCACTCTCGACCCCGCCACTCCCGACGTGCACGCCGACAACAGGCGGCTGCGCGAGCTCGGGCCACTGGTCCCGGTGGAGGTCGACGGGGTACGCGCCTGGGCGGCCACCCGCTACGCCACGCTGGCGGCCGTGCTCGCGCACCCGGACCTGTCCAGGGATGTGAGCCACTGGGACCCGGAAGGACGGGCCGCCGTCTCCATGGCCACCGCCGTCGGCAAGATCACCTCGGACACGTCCATGCTGAACTCCGAAGGCGAGGCGCACCGGCGGCTGCGCACCCCGCTGATCAGGGCGTTCACCGCCCGCCGGGTGCAGGAGCTGCGCCCGAGGGTCGTCAAGATGGCCGCGGACGTGGTCAACGCGCTCGCGGAGCTGCCGCCGGGGCCCGTCGACCTCCGGCAGCACTTCGCCTACCCGCTGCCGCGCGACGTCATCTCCGAGCTCATGGGCATCCCGGAGAGCATGCGGGAGCAGCTGCACGAGCTCACCGACGTGGCCGCCAGGGTCGGCGACGGCCCCGACGACGTCAGCGGCCACCGGGCCGCCCTGTACGAGCTGCTCGACGAGGTCATCGAGGTCCGCCGCGGCACCCCGGACGAGGACCTGATCAGCGACCTGATCGCGGTCCGCGAGCAGGACGGCGAGCGGCTCAGCAGATCCGAGCTGCTCGACACGATCGAGCTGCTGTTCATCGCCGGGCACGTGACGACCGTCAACCTGCTCACCAACGCCGCCCGCGCCATGCTGAAGCGGCCCGACCAGCTCGCCCTCGTCCTGCGCGGCGAACGGCCGTGGAGCGCGGTGGTCGAGGAGACGCTCCGCTGGGACTCGCCCGTGGCGCACTTCCCGATGCGCTACGCGGTGCGGGACCTGGAGATCGACGGGGTCCGGCTGCGCAAGGGCGAGGCGGTCGTGGCCTGCTTCGCCTCGGCCGGCCGCGACCCGGACCAGTACGGCGAACGGGCCGACCGCTTCGATGTGGCCGCCCCGCAGCCGGGACACCTGTCGTTCGGCCACGGCACCCACTTCTGCCTGGGCGCGCCACTGGCCAGGCTGGAAGGCGAGGTGGCCCTGGCCGCGCTGTTCGACGCCTATCCCGGGATGACGCTGGCCGGGCCGGACAGCGGCACCCGCCCGCTCGGCACGGTAGTGGGCAACAGCACCAGGAGCCTGCCCGTACTGCTCGGTGAGAGGTCCGGATGAGCTTCGGCCAGGCGATCATCGACGGCCTGCGCGCCGCGGGCCCGCGCGAGGTACTCGTGCGCGGCTCGCGGCGGCTGACCGGACAGGACGTGCTGGCGATGGTGTCCGGCGCCGCACGCTCGCTGGAAGCCCACGGCGTGCGGCCCGGCGACGCCATCGCCTTCCTGAACGGCAGGGGGCCCGAGTCCGTCATCGGCCGGCTCGTGGCGTTCGCGCTCGACTGCCCCGCCGTCCAGGTGCTGCCCGGACTCCCCGTGGAGGTCGCGGCCGAGACCATGCGCGCGCTCGGCGCCACGGCCCTGCTGTACGAGCCCGACCGCCAGGAGGAGGCCGAGCGGCTGCTCGCCGCCTGTCCGGTGCCCGTCCACCGCTCCTTCGACGATCTGCTCGCCGCCACGGGCGACCGGCCGGTGGCCCTGCCGGCGACCCGGCCCGAGGACCTGTCGTCGGTGACCTTCACCAACGGCACCACCGGCGACCGCAAGGCCGTCGCCTACAGTCACCGCGCCGAGGTGGCCCACCTCGACGCGGCCCGCGCCATGTTCGGCACCTGGCCGTGGCGGCTGCTGGTGTGGCCCGGCCACCACCTGCCCGGCCTGATGGCCCAGTGGACGCTCGCCGCCGCCGGCACCGCGCTGCTCGTGGACGAAGGGGAGATCGGGCGCGAGTGGGAGGTGATCGCCCGGGAGCGGGCCACGCACGTGCTCGCCGGCCCGCCGTTCCCCTTCTACACCCTCACCCGCCGCATCCCGGACGAACCGGGCAGCGTGCCTCTCATGCTGTACGGAGGCGCGGCGGCGGTCCCGGCGCGCACCTGGGAGGCGGCCCGGCGGCTCGGCCCGGCGCTCATGCAGACCTACGGGCTGACCGAGGCCGGCTTCGTCACCGCCCTCCCGCCCGCCGACCACGCCAACCCCGGCCTGCTCACCTCCGTCGGCCGCGCCGTGCCCGGCGTGGAGCTACAGGTCCGCGACGCGGCCTCGGTGCCGGTCCCGGCCGGTGAGGTCGGCGAGGTGTGGGTGCGCTCGCCGCAGGTCATGACCGGATACGTGAACGATCCCCGGCGCACCGCCGAGGCCCTGCGGGGCGGCTGGGTCCGCACCGGCGACCTGGGCCGGCTCGACGGCGGCTACCTGTTCCTCGTCGACCGGGTGGAGAGCGGGCTGCCGCCCGGCGTCCACGCCTACCCGATCGAACACGCCCTGACCGGTCACCCGTCCGTCGCCGACGCGGCCGTCATCGCCCTGCACGGCCCGGACGGCCACCCGGTGACCGGCGCGGTGGTCCAGGTGGACACCCGGCCTCCGGCGACCCCGGATGCGCAGGACCGGGACGCGTCGTCGCCCGCACAGGGGGAGGAGCCGCGATCTCCGCGCGTGGGGTCGGAGACTCCTGCCGTGGACGCGCGGGAGCTGTGCGACCTGGTCCGCCGCTCGCTCGGCCCGTCCTGCGAGCCCGGACACCTGTGGGTGGTCGAAGAGCTGCCGCGCACCTCCGCCGGCAAGCCGGACAAGGCGGCGTTGCTGGCGCACTTCCAGCCGCTCGTGGCGCAGCACGCGCCCGGCGCCTCTGCCGCCGGGCCTGCCTGACCTGCGACGGCGGTGCTCCGGGCCTGCGGCGCCGGTGCTCCCGACCTGCGGCGGCGGTGCTCCCGACCTGCGAGGCGCCGCTCCTGGCCTGCGACGGCGGTGCTCCTGGCCGGATCAGGTGCCGGGGTAGTCGCCGCCGCCGTGGGCGGCGTCCAGGGTGTCGTAGTCGGGGGTGAAGCCGTGTTTGGGGATGGAGTCCACGAAGGCGATGTGGGTGGGTTTCTTGTACGACGCGAGCTGGGACCTGACGTGGGCCACGATGTCCTCGGGGGTGGCCTCGGCGCCGGGGGCGAGGGCTATCACGGCCTTGACCGCCTGGCGCCAGGTGGGGTCGGGGACGCCGATGACGGCGGCGTCGGCGACCGCGGGGTGGGTCTTGAGCGCGCGTTCGACCTCTGCCGGGTAGATGTTCTCGGCGCCGGACTTGATCATGCGGAGGCGGGGGCCGATGAAGGTGATGGTGCCGTCGGGCTCGCGGCGGCCCAGGTCGCCGGTGTGGTGCCAGCCGTGCGCCGACTTAACGGCATTTAGCTCGGGCCGGGCGAAATATCCGGAAAAGAGGGTCTTGCCGCGGGCGCAGATCTCGCCCACCTCGCCCGGCGGCACCTCCACCCCGTCCGGCCCCAGGATGCGAACCTGGACCAGCGGCGAGGGCCGGCCCGCGAACCCCGCCGCGCCGGGAGCCAGCCCCAGGAAGGTCAGCATCCCGCCCACCTCCGTCTGGCCGTACCCGCCCATCTTGGAGCGGCACCACGGAGAGTCGTCCACGGTGATCATCTCGTCCCACTCCCTGGAATGGGAGACGAACCTCAGCGACGACAGGTCGTACTTGCCCGCCGCGTTCGCCGCCACCACCGCGTCGATCATCTGGCCGAACAGGAACGCCTGCGTCACCCGCTCGGCGTCGATCAACCGGCACACCTCCTCGGCCTCGAACGCCGGGGTGAACACATTCGTGCCGCCGATCTGGAAGGTCGCCAGGCAGAACATCATCGTGCCCACGTGGAACAGGGGCCCGTTGTTGAGGAAAGTGAAGCCGGGCTCCATCTGCCGGACGACCATCAGCGACATGCTGTGCGCCAGGAGCGCCGCGCTGCTGAGCAGGGCGGCGTTCGGCCGTCCCCCGAAGGCCGCCGTATAGAGGGCCAGCGTCGGCTCCCCGTCCTCCACCTGCGGAAAGTCCCGCAAGGTCCCACCGGCGACCAGCGCCTCATACTCCTCCCCGGCCTGGACCCAAACCGCCGCACGCGTTGTTCCGGCCTTCGCCGTGTGGAGGTTGGTGGTGGATTCGGAGGGTTGCCAGATGACGGCGGCGGGGGTGAGGTCGTCGAGGATGAAGCGGAGTTCGTCCTCGGACTGGCGCCAGTTGGCCGGGCAGAAGACGGCGCCCAGGCGGGAGCAGGCGAGGAGGAGTTCGAGGACGGCGTGGGAGTTCTGGCCGAGCCACAGGACGCGGTCGCCGGCGGCGACGCCGCGGGTGGACAGGGCGTCCGCGAGGCGGGTGACGCGGGCGTCGAGGTCGGGGTAGGTGAGCCGTACGTCGCCGTCCACGGCGGCCGTCACCTGGGGGCGGCTGCGGGCGTGCTCGGCGAGGACGTCCGAGAGGGACAGGCTGTGCGGCATCTCTCCTCCAAGGGGCTCAGGCGAACGCGGGCATGACCTCGGCGGCGAAGAACCGCATGACCTTCTTCATCTCCTCCACCGGCATCGGCCTGGTGCTGCCGAAGTCGCACAGCAGGTTGGCGAACCCGGCGTCGCGCAGCAGGGTGATCTGGTCGATGACCCGCGCCGGATCCCCGATGACCTCCAGCTGCTCCCAGCGGAAGTCCGCGGAGACGGTGCCGCCCTTGAGGTAGCGGTCCTGGTAGTACTCGAAGCCCTGCGCGGCCCGGCCGGTGGCGGGGTCGATGGGGGCGCTGCGCTCGTTGAAGATGCGCGAGCGGTCGAAGGCCGCCTCGAACCTGGCCTGGTCCCGCCGGGCCTCCTCCACGCTCGGCGCCACGTACACGCTGCGCGCGACGACGAGCTCCGCGCCCGGCGGGTGCCCGGCCCGCGCCGCCGTCTCCTGCCAGGTCCGCGCCGCCTGGACGACCTTGCGGAAGGGCGCCGCCGGGTCGGCGAGGATGGGCAGCCCGCGTTCGGCGTACAGGGTGACGGTCTCGGGGGAGACCGCCGCCACGTGGACGGGCGGGTGGGGGTCCTGCACGGGCCGGGGCGCGAGCGACACCTCCGCACCGGTCCGGTAGAACTTCCCTTCGTGCTGGTACGTCTCCCGCGTCCAGAGCCCGAGGATGACCTCCAGGGCCTCGTTGCACCGGTCCCGTGCCTCGGCCAGGTCGATCCCGAACCCCTCGAACTCGAAGCTCTGGTATCCCCGCCCGATCCCCAGGTCGAGCCGCCCGCCGGAGAGCACGTCGACCAGGGCGGCCTCCTCGGCGACGTGGATCGGGTCGTGCAGGGGGAGGACCACGATGCCGGTGCCGAGGCGCAGCCGGGAGGTGCGGGCGGCGGCGTGGGCGAGCATGGTGAACAGGTTGGGCACCACGCCGTAGTCACGGAAGTGGTGCTCGGCCAGCCGTACCCCGTCGAAGCCCAGCTCCTCCGCGAGCTCGATGAGCTCCAGGTGGTAGTCGTAGACGTCCTTGAAGCTCTGCCCGTCGAACCGGTGGAACAGGTGGAAGGTGGAGAACTTCATGCGGCGGCCTCTCAGCGGGGAACCAAGCGCTCGCTTGGGACATTACCACGCGCTTCGCGGCCTTTCCTAGGAGCGCCCGGCCGGCTGCGCGGCCGGGCACGCCCTACGCCGGGACGCCCGCCTTCTTGGCGGCCTGCTCGATGGCCACGAGCTCCTCGGCGGTGAAGTCGAGGTGGTCGACGGCGGCCACGTTGGTCTCCAACTGCTCGGGGCTGGAGGCGCCGACGAGCACCGAGGTGACGCGGGGGTCGCGCAGCGCCCAGGCCAGGGCGAGCTGGGCCACCGACTGGCCGCGCGCGGCGGCGATCCGGGAGAGCTCACCGACGAAGGCCAGCACCTCCGGCGTGACCCGGTCGGCGGTGAGGAAACGCCCTTCGGCGGCGCGCGAGTCGGCGGGGATGCCGTTCACGTAGCGGTCGGTCAGCAGGCCCTGCGCGAGCGGCGAGTAGACGACGCAGCCCATGCCCTCCTGTTCGAGCACGTCCAGCAGGGAGTCCTCGATGCGCCGGTTGAGCATCGAGTAGGGGGGCTGGTGCACGAGCAGAGGAGTGCCCAGCTCGCGCAGCAGCGAGGCGGCCTCGGCGGTGCGTTCGGGGGAGAAGTTCGACACGCCGACGTACAGGGCGCGGCCGGTGCGGACCATGTGGTCGAGCGTGGCCACCTGCTCCTGCAGCGGCGTGTCCTCGTCGTCGCGGTGCAGGTAGAAGATGTCGACGTAGTCGAGCTGAAGCCGGGCCAGCGAACGGTCGAGGGTGGCCAGCAGGTGCTTGCGGGAGTTGCCCTTGCCGTAAGGGCCGTCCCACATGGGGTTGCTGCCCTTGGTGGTGATCACCGCCTCGTCGCGCAGCGACTTGGGGAAGATCCGCCCGAACGCGGCCTCGGCCGCGCCGATCGGCGGGCCGTAGCGGTCGGCGATGTCGAAGTGCGTGATGCCCAGGTCGAGGGCCTTGTGCATGATCGCACGCTGGGTTTCGAGCGGCTTGCCCTCGCCGAAGTTGTGCCACAGACCGAGTGAGACCGCCGGGAGCAGCAGACCACTACGGCCACACCTGCGGTACGGCTGGCGTTCGTATTTCAAGAAGTGCCCCTTCAACGACGCGTTGTACTGGGTGACATACTGCCCCGTCGCCCAGGGCGGCCCGACGCCAGGGCTAGACGAGCGCCGAGATCAGCCCGATGGTCAGCGCCGTGCGGTCGGGGATGTGCTCGACCAGCACGTGCTCGTGCCGCGCGTGCGCGCCGTCGCCCACCGCGCCCATCCCGTCGAGCACCGGCCGGCCCAGCGCCGAGACGAAGTTGCCGTCGCTGGCGCCGCCCACCGCCGTCTCCTCCAGCGTCCAGCCGAGCCCGGCCGCGGTGGCCTGCGCCTCCTTGAACAGCCGCTGGGACAGCGGGTTGGGCGTCATGGGCGGCCGGTTCCAGTCGCCGTTGACGGTGACCGTCACGCGCGGGTCGGCGGCCCGCAGGCTCGCGAACATCTCGTCGATGCGGCCCATCTCGGCGAAGTCCGTGACCCGCACGTCGACGCCGCAGGTGGCGATGCCCGCCGCCACGTTACGCCCGGTGCCGCCGCTGATCAGGCCCACGTTGACGGTGGTGCCGAGCTCCGGCGCACCCGCGGCGGCGATCCGGGTGACGAGCTCGGCCAGCGCGTGGATCGCGCTGGCGCCCGCCGTCGGGTCGAGCCCGGCGTGCGCCTCGACGCCGGTGACGGTCACGTCGAAGATGCCCACGCCCTTGCGCGCGGTCTTCAACGCGCCGTGCGCCGACGCCTCGAACACCAGGCAGGCCAGGGCGTCCGCGCAGGCGGCCTCGATGTGCGGCCGGGAGACCAGGCTGCCGATCTCCTCGTCGCCGTTGAACAGGAATCGCACCCCGGGATGCGGCAGCCCGAGCTCGCGCAGCCCGCGCAGCGCCCAGACGGCCTGCACCAGACCGGACTTCATGTCGAACGCGCCGGGGCCGGACACCTTGCCGTCCGCCACCGTGAACGGCCACCCGGCGAGCGTGCCGATGGGCCAGACCGTGTCGTAGTGGCACATCATGAGCACCGTGCCGGGCGCGGTCCCGTGGTAGGTGAGCTCGAGTACGTCACCGTACTGGCCGCCGTCGTGCAGGACCTCGTCGTCCGGCGTGCCGAGCCGCTCCGCCGCCAGCGCGCGCACCCCGCGCAGTCCCTGGACGAGCGCGGCCTTGTCATAGCTGTGGGTCTCCAGCTCCACCAGGGCCTTGAGGTCGTCCAGCATGGCGGGCAGTGCCTGCCGGGTCCAGTCGGTGATTGACACGAGGATCCTTCCGGGGGGCCGAGCGATGTGCTGAACTCCCAGGATACGAACCCTCGGCGGCCCGGGCCGACCGCGTAAGGTCCTCAAGGTGAAAGTCACAGCGAAAGTCACCATGCCCGGCCTGACGGTGGCCGACCATGTGTTCACCGTGCCGCTCGACCACGCCGACCCCGGCGGCCGCACCATCGAGGTGTTCGCCCGCGAGGTGCGCGACCCCGCCGTGCGCGGGGACCTGCCGTGGGCGCTCTACCTGGAGGGCGGCCCCGGTCACCCGTCGCCCCGGCTGACCGGTCCCGGGCGCTGGCGACACCTGCTGAAGACGCACCGGGTGCTCCTGCTCGACCAGCGGGGCACCGGCCGCAGCACCCCGATCACCGCCGCCACGGCGACGGGGAGCGACGCCGAGCTGGCCGCCTACCTGCGCCACTTCCGCGCCGACGCCATCGTGGCCGACTGCGAGCTCATCAGGAAGGCGCTCGGCGTCCGGACGTGGGAGACCTGGGGTCAGAGTTACGGCGGCTTCGTCACCCTCACCTACCTCTCCCAGGCGCCGGAGGGCCTCAGGGCCTGCCACATCACCGGCGGCCTGCCCGGCCTCGACGCCACGGCCGACGACGTCTACACCCGCACCTACGACCGGGTCCGCGCCAAGGTCCGGCGCCACTACCGCCGCTATCCGGGCGACGAGGCCACGGCCACGCGGATCGCCGAGCACCTGGCGGCGGAGGAGGTGCCGCTGCCCGACGGCGACCGCCTCACCGTCGAACGGTTCCGGATGCTGGGCCAGAAGCTGGGCACCGGCGACGGATCCGAGCGCCTGCACTGGCAGCTGGAGGAGGCGTGGCACGGAGACCACCTCACCGACGCCTTCCGCTACGCGGTCATGGCCGAGACCGGCTTCGTCGACACCCCCGTCTACGCCGTCCTGCACGAGCCGACCTACGCCCAGGGCACGGCCACCCACTGGGCCGCGCAGCGGGTGCGCCCGGCCGACTTCGACACGCCAAGCATGCTCACCGGCGAGATGATCTACCCGTGGATGTTCGACGACATCCGCGCGCTGCGCCCCTTCAAGGGCGCCGCCGAGCTGCTCGCCGCCGCCGCCGACTGGCCGCCGCTCTACGACCCGGACCGGCTCGCCGCCAACGAGGTGCCGGTCGCCGCCGTCGTCTATCACGACGACATGTACGTGGACGCCGCCCTCTCGCTGGAGACCGCCGGCCGGGTGGGGAACCTGCGTGCCTGGGTGACGAACGAGTGGGAGCACGACGGCGTCAGGGTCGCCGCCGACCGGATCGTGCCCCGGCTCATGCGGATGGTGACGGACCCACCGTAGACTCACGCAGCGGAAGCCGTACCTCGAACCAGGTGTCGCCCGGCACCGAGCGGACCTTCAGCTCGCCGCCGTGCCGCCCCGCCACGATCCGGTAGGAGATGTCCAGCCCGAGCCCGGTCCCCTGGCCGACGGTCTTCGTGGTGAAGAACGGCTCGAAGATCCGGTCCCTGATCTCCTCGGGCACGCCGGGGCCGGTGTCGCCGATCTCGATGATCGCCTCGTCCTCGTCGTGCGCGGTCCGGATGGTCAGTGTGCCCTCCTCGCCCATGGCGTCGAGCGCGTTGTGCATCAGGTTGGTCCAGACCTGGTTGAGCTCGCCGCCGTAGGCGGGGATCGGCGGCAGCGTCCGGTCGTAGTCGGTCACCACGCTGATGCCCGGCGGGATCTTGCCGCGGAAGATGGCGATCGTGCTGTCGAGCAGCTCGTGTACGTCGAGCACCTGGAACGGCGCCCGGTCCATCTGGGAGTACTGCTTGGCCGAGCGGATCAGCGAGGTGATCCGCTCGGTCGCCTCGGTGACCTCGCCCAGCATCTGCGAGATCTCGACCGCCTCCGACAGCCAGCGCAGCGCGGCGGGCGCGTGCTCCTCGCCCACCTTCGTCCGCACCTTGGCCAGGTGCTCCCTGCCGAACCCGGCGTTGACCAGCGCGGGGGCGAGATCCCAGGCGTCCTGTACGCCGAGCTCGTCCAGCGCCTCACCGAGCTCGTCCTCGGCGTCGGAGATCTCCATCGGGCTGCGGGGGGCCAGGGTGCCGACCGCCTCCATGCACGCCTCCTGCATCTCCACCAGGGTGCGCAGCCGCTGCGGCGGGATGCCGTCCTCGGCGAGCTGGGCGAGCTCCACGCGCGAGGACCTGATCAGCGCCTGCAGCTCGCTCACCGCGCGCACGGCCGCCGCGGCGGGGTTGTTGAGCTCGTGGGTGAGCCCCGCGGTGATCGTGCCGAGCGCGGTCAGCCGCTGCCGCCGGTCGATGATCTCGCGCTGCATCCGCCCGCCGGACTGCAGGCCGTCGAGCAGGTGCATGGCCATCGGGAACCACTCGGTCACGATGTAGGCGAACTTCCTGGCCGGCAGGATGAACACCCGTGACGGCGCGGTCGCGCGCAGCGTGTGCTGGTAGGTCTGGGGGGCCCGGTCGCCGAGGTAGGCGGAGGTGGCGCCGCCGTACACCCCCGGCTGGGAGGCGCGCGGCATGGCGACCGTGCCGGCGGTGACGGTCTCGGAGACCATCTGCACCTCGCCCTCCACCAGCACCGCGAAGCACTCGGCCGGCTCGCCCTGGCGGACGATCTCCGCGTCCTGCTCGAAGGACTTGATCTCACCGCTGCCCGCCAGCTTGGTGAGCTGCTCGTCGGTCAGGCGCTCGAACAGGAACAGCTTGCGTAGCTCGTCGATGTCCACTTTCGTCATTGTTTCTCCAGGTAGCGGTGCACGAGCGCGACGGCCATCGCGCCCTCTCCGACGGCGGAGGCCACTCTCTTGATCGACTCTGCCCGCACGTCCCCGGCGGCCAGCACTCCCGGCACGTTGGTCTCCAGGAAGTACGGCTGGCGCCTGAGCGTCCAGTTACGCGGTCGCTGATCACCCTGGACGAGGTCCGGGCCGGTCAGCAGGAAGCCCTTGTCGTCCCGCTCGACGGTGTCGCCGAGCCAGGAGGTGTAGGGCTTGGCGCCGATGAACACGAACAGCCACTGGGCCTCGACCGTCCGCTCCTCGCCCTTGGTCGAGATCGACAACCGCTGCAGGTGCCCGTCGCCCTGCCCGCCGGTGACCTGGGATTCCAGATGCACCTCGATGTTGTCGACCGCCTGGATCTGCTCGATGAGGTAGTGAGACATGGATTTCTCCAAACCGTCACCCCTCACCAACAAGTGCACCCGGCTGGCGAATCCCGCCAGGTAGACGGCCGCCTGCCCGGCCGAGTTGGCGGCGCCCACGATGTAGACCTCGCTGTCCTTGCAGGAGGGCGCCTCGGTCAGGGCCGCGCCGTAGAACACGCCCCTGCCGACGAAGTCGTCCAAGCCGGGGGCGTCCAGGCGGCGGTAGGTCACGCCGGTGGCCAGGATGACCGCGTGGGCGGCGATCTCCCGGCCGTCCTCGAACCCGATGACCCGCGCCTGGCCGCGCGGCTCCAGGTGGGTGACGCTGCGCGCGGTCAGCAGCTCGGCGCCGAACTTCAGCGCCTGCCTGCGCGCCCGGTCGGCGAGCTGCTGGCCGGAGACGCCGTCGGGGAAGCCCAGGTAGTTCTCGATCCTGGAGCTCTGGCCCGCCTGACCGCCGGAGGCGTGCGCCTCGACCAGCACGGTGTTGAGCCCTTCGGAGGCGCCGTAGACCGCGGCGCCCAGCCCGGCGGGGCCGCCGCCGACCACGATCAGGTCGTAGAAGTCCGTGGCGGGGGTGGTCGACAGGCCCACGGTCGAGGCCAGCGTGGACTGGTCGGGAGCCTGCAGCATCTCCCCCTCGGCGGTGACCACCAGCGGCAGGCGGCAGTCCTGGCCGGCCGCCGCCACGAGCTGGGCGCCGTCCGGGTCCTCGGTCAGCATCCACTGGTAGGGGACGTGGTTGCGGGCCAGGAAGTCACGCACCTTGTAGGACGGCGCGGACCAGCGGTCGCCCACCACCCGCAGCTCCGCCACCTGCACCCGGTCGGTGCGCTGCCAGGCGTCGAGCTGGCCGTCGATCACCGGGTAGAACTTCTCCTCCGGCGGATCCCACGGCTTGAGCAGATAGTGGTCCAGGTCGACCACGTTGATGGCCTGGATCGCGGCGTCGGTGTCGGCGTAGGCCGTCAGCAGCACCCGGCGGGCGAATGGGTACATGTCCATGGCCGCCTCGAGGAACTGCACGCCGTTCATCTGCGGCATCCGGTAGTCGGCGAGGATGGCGGCCACCTCGTCACCGCGCAGCCGCATCTCCTTGACCGCCTCGATGCCCTGCGGCGCCGTCTCCGCGCGGACGATCCTGTACTGCTGGCCGTACCTGCGCCGGAGGTCGCGGGCGACCGCCCTCGACACGCCCGGATCGTCGTCGACCGTCACGATGACCGGCTTGTCCATGCCCCCGCCTTCCAATCGTTCCTTACTGCAAGGATGTCATGAGCGTCCGAATTGTAGGCATTCATTCCCACGGTCCCGGGTCACGCGATGACCCGGCTCTCACCACCGTCCACCAGCACCGAAACCCCGTTCATGTACGACGCGCGCTCGCTCGCCAGGAACGCCACCACGTCGCCCACCTCCTCGGGCCGCCCGATCCGGCCGAGCGGCACGGCGGAGGCCCGCTCGGCCATCGCCTCCTCGCCCCCCACCAGGTCACGCAGCCGCTCGGTGTCGATCGAGCCCGGCATCACGTTGTTGACCAGCACCCCGTCACCGCCGACCTCACGCGCAAGGGTACGCACCAGCCCGGCCACCGCCGAACGGGTGGAGTTGGACAGGGCCAGCCCGTCCAGCGCCTCGCGGGCGGACCGGCTGGTGATCGTGACGATGCGGCCCCACCCCCGCTCGCGCATCTCCGGCAGCACCGCCCGCGCCAGCCGCACGGTGCCGAGCAGGTTGCGCTGGATCGCCAGCTCCCAGTCGGCCATGCTCGCGTCCACGAACCGGCCGGCGGGCGGTCCACCGGCGTTGGCCACCAGGATGTCGACCGGGCCGACCACGTCGCGCGTCTCCCGTACGACCCGCTCGGCGGCCTCCGGGTCCTCCACGTCGGCGAGCACCGCGTGCACCACGCCGCCGAATTCCTGTAGCTCCACCACCGCGTCCGCGAGCCGCTCGGGGTTGCGGGCGCTCACGCAGACATGGCAGCCCTCCCGCGCGAGGCTCTTGGCGGCGGCCAGCCCGATGCCCGCGCTGCCACCCGTGACGAGTGCGACCTTGCCTTTGATGCCGAGATCCATGGGGGCGACTATAGATCCCCGCGGGCGCGTCAGGAGGAGGGGCGCACCCGCAGAAGCTTGTCCGGATTGAGCAGGGTGTAGAGCCCCCGGATACGGCCTTCGTCCACGTCGATCGCGACCAGCTGGCGGTTCTCGCCGAGGTGCGTCCAGAGCACCGGATGCCCGTTGGCCTCGCCGAGCGTGGTGCCACCGTAGGGATAGCGGGACATCAGCCCGGCCAGGAACGCCAGCACCTTGCGCCGGCCGCGGATCGGGCGCAGCGCCGCCTTGACCCGGCCGCCGCCGTCGCTCCAGGACACGACATCCTCGTGCAGGAGCTCGGTGAGCGCCTCCAGGTCGCCGCCGCCCGCCGCCTCGATGAACCTCGTCAGCAGCCGCGCGTGCTCGCCGGCCGACGGCCGGAACCTGTCGCGGCCCTCGCTCAGCCGCACCGAGGCCCGGTGGTGCAGCTGCCTCGCGTTGACCACCGTGGTGCCGACGATCTCCGCGATCTGGTCGTACGGCAGCTCGAACGCCTCCCGCAGCACGAACGCCGCCCGCTCGGGCGGCGAGAGGCGCTCCATCAGGTGCAGCGTCGCCAGCGACACCGTGTCGCGCAGCTCGGCGGTGTCCAGCGGGCCCGCCTCCGCCGTCGTCACCGGCTCGGGCAGCCAGGGACCGGTGTACGCCTCCCGCTTGACCCTGGCCGAGCGGAGCTGGTCCAACGCCAGCCGCGACACCACGGTCACCAGGAAGGCCCGGGGCTCCTCGATGTCGCTCCGGTCCGTGCCCGACCAGCGCAGCCAGGCCTCCTGCACCACGTCCTCGGCGTCCCACATGCTGCCGAGCAGCCGGTAGGCCAGTCCGGTCAGCGTCGCCCGGTGGGCCTCGAAATCCTCGACCTGACTCACTCTTGGCAGCGTAGTCATCCCGGCCGGAGCCCAGCGGGTGGGTGGAAATACGGCGGCAGGCGTGATGAGCTGGGCGGGTGGCACGCAACTTAGTCCTGTCAGGAGGCCCGTTCCACGACTTCGACGCCACGTCGGCGGCGCTCACCGAGGTGCTGGCCGAGGTGGGGGTCGAGTCCGAGATCACCGAGGACATCGCCGGCGCGCTGAGCGAGCCGTCGGAGGTCCAGCTCATCACCGTCAACGCGCTGCGCTGGCAGATGAACGCCGACCGCTTCGCCGACCTGCGCGACCGATGGAGCTTCCGGCTCCCGGCCCAGGCCCGCACGACCCTGCTGGACCACCTCGACCGTGGCGGCGGCCTGCTGTGCATGCACTCGGCGGCGATCTGCTTCGACGACTGGCAGGGCTGGTCGCGGGTGCTCGGCGGCTGCTGGGACTGGTCCACCTCGCACCACCCGCCGCTCGGCTGGACCGGCGTGCGGACGCACGGCGGCCACCCGGTGGTGGAGGGGCTGCGCGACTTCGACCTCGTGGACGAGGTCTACAGCGACCTGGACGTGCTGCCCGACGTGCGCCCGCTCGCCTCCTCGCGCGGCCAGCCGCTGATCTGGGCCCGTCCCGTACGGCGCGGCCGGGTGTTCTACGACGCGCTCGGCCACGACACCCGCTCCTACGGCAACGAGATCCACCGCACCCTGCTGCAACGGGCCGCGTTGTGGCTGCTGAAGCGCCCCGTGACGGTCACGGACTGAGAAATGTCACAGGCGCCTGAGATCCTCGGGGCGTGGAACTCGTAGAACGCGTCGACGAACAGGACGATGTGCTCGGCGTGGTCGAGCGCGCGGAGGCGACCGGCAGAGGCTGGCTGCACCGGATCGCCACCACGATCTGCCGTGACGAGCAGGGCCGGATCCTCGTGCACCGGCGCCCCGGCCACCTCGCCCGCTTCCCCGGCTACTACGACGTGACGGTGGGCGGCGCCGTCGGGGTCGGGGAGGCCTACGCGCAGGCGGCGGCCAGGGAGCTGGCCGAGGAGCTCGGCGTGCGGGTGCCGGTGCGGCCGGTGCTCAAGTTCCTCTGCCGGGGCGTGGCCGGCCCCTACTGGCTGGGGGTGCACGAGGCCGTCGTCCCGCGCGAGCCGCGCCCGGATCCGGAGGCGATGTCGTGGCACGGCTGGATGAGCGAGGACGAGCTGCGGCTGGCGGTGTGGCGCTGGCCGTTCATCCCGGACGGCCAGGACGCCTTCGGCCGCTACCTCGCCGCCTGCGCCGCGCCACGCTGAGCGGCGAACCCCGCGATGGCGGCGGCCAGCTCCTCGGGCGCGTCCTCGGCCAGGTGGTGGCCGCTGTCGACGGCCAGGCCGCGCACGTCGTCCGCCCATGACCGCCACACGGCCACGGGGTCGCCGTAGAGCTCCTCCATGTCGTCCCTCGTCGCCCAGACGACCAGCGTGGGGCAGCCGATGGTGCGTCCAGCGGCCCGGTCGGCGTCGTCGGCGGCGCGGTCCACGCCCAGGCCGGCCCGATAGTCCTCGCACATCGCGTGCACGGTCTCCGGATCGTGCACGGCCCGGTGAAAGTCCTGGTAGGCCTCCTCGCCCGTCCGCTCGGGGTCCGACCGGTACCACGCGCCGGGGTCGGCGTTGATCACCCGCTCGGCGGGCTGGGCGGTCTGCCCCAGGAAGAACCAGTGCCACCAGCGGGCCGCGAACCCCGCGTCACAGCGGCTCAGCGCCTCGCCGATGGGCACCACGTCCATCACCACCAGATGGGTGACGGCGTCGGGGTGGTCCGCGGCCAGCCGCTGGGCGACGTACCCGCCCCGATCGTGTCCGGCGACGGCGAACCGGTCGTGGCCGAGCGCGCGCATGAGGGCGAGCATGTCCCTGGCCATCGCCCGCTTGGAGTAGGGCTCGTGGTCGGGGGTCGACGGCGGCTTCGACGAACGGCCGTATCCCCTTAAGTCTGGACAGATCACCGTAAAGTCAGATGCGAGCAGCGGCGTGACCCGATGCCAGGTGGCGTGCGTCCGGGGATGGCCGTGCAGCAGCAGCACCGGCGGGCCGTCACCTCCGTGCCTGACGAACAACTCCGCCTCGCCGACGTCGACGCGGCTCTCCGTGAAAGCTTCGAACATCCGGCCGCGCTACCCCACGCAGGGCGCGACATGCGGGTCAGCGGGCGAAGCGGCGGGCCGACTCCGACTCCTGGGCCAGGCGGCGCAGCGCGTCGAAGGCCCGGCCGTACAGGACCGTGCCCAGCACCAGGGCCTCCACGGCGGCCTCGCGCGGGCCGTCGTAGGGGATCGTGTCCAGCTCGACCTCGGTGACCAGCCGATCGGCCGCCTCGGCGTACGGCGTCAGGTCGGCGGCCAGGCCGAGCTGGCGCATCCTGATCACCGTCTGCGCCAGCTCGTTCCTGGCCGGGGCCTCGGGCGTGACCTCCCAGCCCAGGCGGTCGAGCAGGGCGTCCACCTGGGCGCGGGCGGTGTCCCATTCGGGGGTCGGCTCGGGCTCGACCGTGGGGCTCAGGGCGTACTGCGCGGTGCCGAGCAGCTGGTGGACCGGCAGAGACTCGTCCTGCACCGCGTCGACCACCTTCTTGATCGCGGCGACCGGGAGCCTGCCCACCTCCAGGAGCGCCCTGATCAGGCGGAGCCTGCGCAGGTGGGACTCGTCGTAGTCGGCACGGGTGGCCGCCATCTGCTCGCCCTGGTGGAGCAGGCCCTCACGGAGGTAGTACTTGATCGTGGGGATGGCCACCCCGGACCTGGTGCTCAGCTCGGACATGCGCATCTGGTGGATATTACCGCTATCCAGATCGGGCCAGGTGCCGGGCCGCGCTGATCAGGTCGTGCACGTCCGCCTGACGGTTCCACAGCAGGACGACCTCGATCGGCGGCACCTCCTCGGCGATCGGCACGAACGTCAGCCGCTCCGGCACCGGAGTGCCGTCGCGCACGCAGAGGGCGTAGCCGGCTCCCTCGCTCACCATGGCGATGGCCAGATCGTGGGTGGCGGCGGCGGGGCCGAGCCGGGGATGCAGGCGCTGCCGTACGAACGCCTCCAGGAACCGGCGGGCGCCGGCCACCGCCTCCGACTCGGGCATGATCAGCGGTTCGCCCGCCAGCGCGGCGAGCGACAGCCGCTTCTGCGAGGCGAGCCGGTGGTCGCGCCGGAGCAGCGCGCGCACGGGGGAGCGGTGCACGAGCATCCGGGCCACGCCGCGCGGCAGGGAGCCGGGTGCGTACCCGAGCCCCGCCTGGATCGCGCCGTCCATGATGGAGATGATCTGCTCGGCCGTGCCCATCGGAGCCACCCGGGGGCCGGCGTGGTGGATCTGCGACAGCAGCCGGGCCACCACGTCGCTCAGCCCGTCGGCCACCCCGAGCCGGGTCGTCCGCTCCTCGCTGCGGGCGGCGAGCATCGCCCGCTCGAAGGCGTCCACCGCGACGGTGGCCTGCGCGAGGAACACCTCGCCCGCCTCGGTGAGCCGCACGCCACTGGAGGAACGGGTGAAGATCTCCACCCCGACCTCCTTCTCCAGCGCCTTCAGCTGCTCCGACAGGGTGGGTTGGGCGATCCGCAGGATGGTCGCGGCACGACGCAGGCTGCCCGCGCGGGCGATCGTGATCGCGTAGCGGATATGGCGTAAATCCATCGCTCACCTCGGGGTGAAGGTGATGGGCTCTTGATGATCGCACTTCATCTGACATATGTGGATAGCCGGAGTGAAGAGCGTCAGTTGACCAAGGGTGAGGATATTCACCCTTTACGAGGTTTGTCGCGGTCTGTTCCCGAGCAAGCGCTTGGCTTGATGGCCCATGCGGCGATAGCGTGTCCGGCGGGAGGTGGCCATGCAGCCCTTCGCCGGGCGGGCGGCCGTCGCCGGGATCGGCATGACGGCGCTGACCCGTGCCTCCGGCCGCACCGAGCTGGAGCTGGCCGTCGAGGCGTGCCGGGCGGCCTGCGCCGACGCCGGGATCGAGGCCCGTGAGGTGGACTCGGTGCTCAGCTATCACCTGAACGACTCCGTGCCCGTGACCCAGGTCGCCCGTGCGCTGGGCATGGAGCGGCTGGGCTGGCACAACGACGTCGCGGGCGGCGGCACCCAGGCCGCCTCGATCCTGGGGGACGCGGCCATGCTGATCCACGCCGGTCTAGCTCGAAATATCCTCATTTATCGCGCTTTGAACGGTCGTTCCGGGAAGCGGATGAATGCCGTGTCCACCGGGCCTCAGGAGCGGTTCACGTACGGGATGGCCGGCCCGATCCCGATGTTCGCCATGGCCGCGACCCGCTACCTGCACGAGACCGGGCTCGACGAGCGGCACCTGCACGCCGTCGTCGCCCAGTCCAGGGAGAACGCCGCCGCCAACCCGCGCGCCCTCAGGCGCGAGCCGCTGCCGTACGAGGACTACCTGGCCAGGCCGTACGTCTGCACGCCGCTGCGCACGGTGGACTGCTGCCAGGAGACCGACGGCGCCTGCGCGCTGCTGATCAGCGGCGTACTGGACGGGCCGCGCGTCCAGGCGGTCGTACGCGGGGGCGGGCCGGGCAGCTCCGCCATGGACCGCGCACCGGACGTCACGGCGATCTTCTCCGCGTACGTGGCCCCGGCCCTGTGGCGGGCCTCGGGGATGCGGGCGTCGGATGTGGACGTGGCGATGCTGTACGACGCGTACTCGTGGCTGGTGCCCCGGCAGCTGGAGGACTTCGGGGTCGTGGGGCGGCCCGAGCTCGGGCCGTACCTGATGGAACGGCGGCACGCCTGGGTGAACCCGCACGGGGGGCTGCTGTCGGAGGGGTACGTGCACGGCCTGAACAACGTGGCGCAGGCCGTGCGGGAGCTGAGGGGCGGGCGTGCGGTGGCGCTGGTGACGGGGTTCGGCGGGAGCTACGGGAGTGCGGCGCTGCTGGCGAGCTGACGTACGTGCTAGTCCGCCACCGACCGGCGCGGGTGGGACGGCGGAAGCGGGCGTCGGGTTCAGCTTGCGGAAGGTCAGGAACAGCGCGGCTCCGACGACGACGGAGAGCACCCCCAGCGCGCCGATGCCGACCTGCAGCGCCCGCAGCCGGCCGAGCCGGTCGACGAGCTGCCCGGCGTACGGCGCGGTCAGCCCGATGACGAGCACGGGGACTGTCAGCACGATCGGCGCCAGGACCTCGACGCCCGGCACGGATGCGAAATGCTGAGCGATGAGCGGGAGCACGGGTGCGATCAGGACCGCCCCGAGCACGGGCAGGGAACTGGCCGCCAGCAGCAGGTGGAGTTGTGGCAGCCCGGCGGTTCGGGAGGCGTCGGTGTTCATGGGACCGGACGGCGTTGGGCGTGGAGTGGGACGGATTCAGGGACGCGTGCGAGGGCGGGCCCGGGCCTTCGGGATCAGGTGCGGTTCGCGTCCGGCGACGACCGTGTTGCGGAGGGTGCCGAGCCCCTCGACCGTCATCGTGACCACGTCTCCGGGCCGCAGCGGGGGCAGGTCGGTGCGGCCCCGGCCCCACAGCTCGGCGAGGCAGCCGCCGTTGCCGCAGGTGCCGGAGCCGAGGACGTCGCCGGGACGGACCTCGGTTCCGCGGCTGGCGTAGGCGACGAGGTCCTCGAACGGCCAGCTCATGTTGGAGAGCAGGTCACGGCCGATCTCGACGCCGTTGACCGCGACCGTCATGCCGAGCGCGAGGAAGCCGTCGGTGTCGCGGTAGGGCTCGAGTTCGTCGGCCGTGACCAGAACGGGCCCGAGCGTGGTGGCGAAGTCCTTTCCCTTGCAGGGCCCGAGGCGGACGGCCATCTCGCGGAACTGGAGGTCGCGTGCCGACCAGTCGTTGAAGATCGTGTAGCCGGCGATGTGCGCGGACGCGTCGCCGGGGGCGATGTCGGCGCCACCCCGGCCGATGACGGCCGCGACCTCGCACTCGAAATCCAGCCGGGAGCAGCCGGGCGGCACCGCCACATCGTCGTGCGCGCCGACGAGCGCGTACGGGTTGGTGAAGTAGAACGTCGGTGCCGCGTACCACTCCGCTCCCACACCGGCCCCGGATGCCATCCCCTCGACGTGCTCCTCGAACGCGACGAAGTCGCGCACCGTGGGTGCCTCGACCGGTGGCAACAGCCGCAGCCCGGCCAGCGGGACGGCGTCGCCGTCGGCCACGGCGCGGGCTCCGGCGTCGCGGAGTCCATCGGTACGGAGCAGGTCGAGCACCGTGGTCCCGGCGGGGAGGCGCAGCAGCGTGTCGTCCTGCACCACTCCGCACCGCACCTGCCCTCCGGCTTCTGAGACCGTGGCGAAACGCATCGTCCGGCCCTCAGACGGGCGGGGCCATGAACAGGCCCTTGTCCGGGTCGTTGAACGACTTCCTCGCGACGAACTCGTCCATCCGGTTGGCGGTGCCCCACTGGTCGGCCACATCGGGATCGGAGAGATCGTGCAGGCCGGGGTGCCAGGCGTCCTCGTCCAGGCGCTCCAGTTCGGTCGTGTACTCGATCGTGTTGCCCTGCGGGTCGAGGAAGTACGAGAAGGTGTTGTTGCCGGCCTTGTGCCGGCCCGGCCCCCAGATCTTCTCGACGCCGGCCCGCAGGAGACGGCCGGTACCCCGCATGTACTCGTCGATCCCGCGCAGCTCGAAGCTCGCGTGGTGCAGGGACGGGTGCGGGCAGCGGGCGATCGCGAAGCTGTGGTGCCACGGGTTGCACCGCAGGAACCACATCATGTGACCATTGCGCGGGTGGGTGAGGATGTCCGAGAGCGCGAAGCTGAGGTGGCGCTCGTAGAACGCGACGGTGGCCTCGGGATCGGCGGAGTTGACCACCACGTGCGACAGGCGCACCGGGATCGACTCGCCCTCCTCGATCTTGCGGTGGGTCCGCTGGGCGACATCGGCGGAGATCTCGACGGTACGGCCCTCGTTGTCGAAGAACCGGAACCCGTAGCCGCCGCCGGGCGTCGCCAGCGCTCCCGGCTCCGACACGAGCCTCACGCCGTCCCCCGCCAGCCGGCCGGCGAGTGTGTCGACGTCGGCCGGGGTCGCGGCACCGAATGCGATGAGGTCGATGCGCTTGTCGACGGACTGACGAAGGCGCATGACGTACTGCTCGGGCGAGCCCTCGGCGGCGAGGAAGGACAGCCCGGAGTCCGTGGCGACTTCTGTGAGTCCCCACTGGCCGGTGTAGAACGCTCGCTGGGCGGCCAGGTCGGGCACGGCGAGGTCGACGTGCCGTACGTGCGTGATCAGGCGTGGAGGCGCCGTGTCGGACATCAGGATTCCTTTCCGGGGACGAGCCCCAGCTTCTGTGCGGTGCCGCCGGCGATCGCGGCCCGGTCGCGCGCGTCCAGTCCGGCGGCGTCGAGGCGGGCGAGCGGATCGGGCACGCCCATGTCGAAGGGGTGGTCGGAGCCGAGCACGACCCGGTCGGCGCCGACGGCGGCGACCAGAGCGCGCAGCGCCTGCGGGGTGTGGACGAGCGAGTCGAACCAGATCCGGCGCAGGTACGCCGAGGGTGTCTCGGCGCATTGCCGGGCCTCGCTGCGCACCTGCCAGGCGTGGTCGGAGCGGCCGAGGTAGGTGGGCAGGTAGCCGCCGCCGTGTGCCGCGACCACCCGCAGGTCCGGGTGGCGGTCCAGGACCCCCGAGAAGATCAGATGCGAGAGGGCGACGGCGTTCTCCACCGGTTGCCCGACCGTGTTGGCCAGGTAGAACCGGTCGAGCCGCTCATCGAGCGAGCACCCGAAGGGGTGCAGGAACACCACGGCGGCCGTCTCGGCGGCCCGCGCCCAGAACGGGTCGAGCCGCGCGTCCGACAACTCGACGCCGGGAGCGAAGGAGGAGATCTCGACGCCCTTGAGCCCGAGACCGAGGGCGTCGTCGAGAGCGGCGACGCACAGATCGGGATGTTGCAGGGGGACCAGTCCGAATCCCACCAGCCGGTCGGGAGCCTGGGCGACGACGGCCGCCACGCCGCGGTTCGCCGCCCGGCACACAGCGGTCGCGAGCTCGGGGCGGGCCCAGTAGTGGTAGTGCGACGGGGACGGGGAGACGACCTGCACGTCCACGCCCGCCGCGGCCATGTCGGACAGGCGCCGCGCCACGGTTGTCAGTGCGGGCAGGGCTGCCCGGACCATCCGCCCCGACACCGCCATCGACTCCGCGCCGTGGCGCCGCGCCTCCAGCGCGCGGAGCTCGGCGAGCTCCGGCTCGTCGGCGACCAGCGCCTCCACCTCGGCGACGAGGCAGTGGGCGTGCACGTCGATCACGAGGTCCCCGTCCGGCTTGGGCTCCACCGGCGTGTTCACGGCTGCTCCACGAGCAGGGAGTGGACCCGGCCCATCAGTCCTGGCAGGTCGCCCCGCTCGCCGGCCAGCAGCCATCGGCACATCTGCACCGAACCCTCGACCACCGTGCGGGCACGGTCGAGTCGGCGTGCGGTGAACGCCGACCACAGGTCCTCGTCCAGGGTGTCGCGGGTGGTGAGCAGCTCGGCCAGGACCAGCGCGTCCTCCAGCGCCTGAGCAGCACCCTGCGCCAGCGTCGGTGGGCAGCAGTGGGCGGCGTCACCGATCAACACCGTGCGGCCGCGGTGCCACGGCCCGTCCAGGAGGTGCCACTCGAACCAGGTGTAGTTCACCCGGGACGGGTCGGTCAGGTTCTCGCGGATGTCGTCCCACGCGCCGTGGTAGTGCTCGGCGAGCCCGCGCATGGTGGCCAGCCGCTCATCGGCGGAGAGCGCGCCGCGGTCCCGCGCGTCCTCGACGAGGTAGGCGTAGAGCGTGTCCTCACCGGTCGGGCAGTACCCGGCGATGTAGGCCGCGCCGCCGTAGCAGAGGTCGGTGCGGGTCACCGACGGCGGCCGCCGCGCGAAAGCGCGCCAGATCCCCATGCCCACCGGCTCGGTCCTCAACTGGACGCCGAGCGTGTCACGGGTCCACGACCGCACCCCGTCGGCACCCACGACGAGGTCGTAGCGAGCGTGCGTGCCGTCGGAGCACCCGAGGTCGACCCCGTGGTCGTCCTGCTCGAGCGAGACGGGCCGGACACCGGTCCGCACCCTCGCGCCCAGGCCGACGGCGCGCTCGACGAGCAGGCGGGCCAGGTCGGGGCGGTGGATCCCCACCGTGGCGGGAAGGTCCGGACCGCCTGTCCGGGCGTCGGGCATCTCGGCCAGCAGCGCGCCGTCCGGCGTGCGCAGGGCGGCCGAGTCGAAGGCGTACCCCGCCCGCTCGACCCCTTCCCACACCCCGAGGCGACGCAGCACGCGCAGTGCGTTGCCTTGCAGCGTGACACCCGACCCGAGGGCGCCGACCTCCGCCGTGGTCTCGATGACGTCCACCGGCACGCCGGCTTCGGCGAGGAGGATGGCGACGCCCAGACCGGCGATTCCGGCGCCGATGATCCCGACGGACTCGACCGCGGTCACGGCGCGACCACCCGCGTGCGCTGAACACCCAGCCCGGTGATCGTGCCGGTCATGACGTCGCCCGCGCGCAGCAGGCGGCCGTGGGCGATGCCGTTGCCCGCCGGGCTGCCGGTGAGCAGCAGGTCGCCGGGCCGCAGTGGGGTCGTTCGCGACGCGGCCGCGACGATCGCGGCGACGTCGCAGATCATGTCCTTGGTGGACTCGTCCTGCATCACTTCTCCGTTGAGTTCGAGCCGGATCCGCGGGTGCTCGGGTACGAACTCCGCGGGCACCAGGTAGGGGCCGAGCGGGGTGAAGCCAGGAGCGTTCTTCGCGCGGAACCAGTCGGAGCCGATCGCCGGCATGTCGCGGCGGAACACCAGGTCACGCGTGGTCAGGTCGTTGGCGATCGTGTAGCAGGCGACGTGTTCGAGGGCGCGCTCGCGATCCACGCGGAACGCCTCCCGGCCGATTACCACGGCCAGTTCGAGCTCCCAGTCGTGCTGCTGCGAGTAGGCGGGGAGCACGACGTCGTCATAGGGGCCGGTGATGGCCGAGGGCAGTCCGATGAACAGGTACGGCTCGCTGTCGGCGGTGCGGCGCTCCATCGCCGCCGTGGCCTCGGCTCGCACCTCGGACTCGGGCCGGTCGCCGGGGGCGTGCTTGACCGCGAGCTCGATGACGTGCGTGCGGTAGTTCGCACCCGCCTGAAGGACCTGACCTGGCACGAACGGACGCCGGAGGTGTTCTTGCTCCAGCGGGCGGGTGGCCTGGCCGGTCAGCGTGTGCAGCGTCCGCAGCACCGAGTTCCAGTCCTGCAGGAGCGCGTGCACGGTCGGCCCGAGGTCGGAGAGGTCCCGCCAGGTGGGATCCCCGTCAAGATCAACGACCAGCGCGGGACGCTCCGCGGTGCCGTCGGCGACCGTGGCGAGGGCGAAAGGGGCAACCACAGTGGTCCTTCCATCCATGTGCTGTGATGGCCACCACTGTCTGCCCGACCAACCGCATCGGGGAAGCTGAAATAGCTGATGCCCCACATCAGGCAGACGAATGTCGTTTCAGCAGGCGGTGCTTCCACCGCCAAACCCTCAGGTCCGCCGGTCGAGGTGCCGGGTCGTCTCGGTGAGGACCGACCGCAGCCAGGCGTGCTCCGGGCTGCGGGTGTGCAGCGGATGCCACCAGAGCGTCTCCACCACCGGCACCACGTCCCAGGGACAGGCGAGCACCCGGAGCCGGCTGCCGGAAGCCAGCGCTTCGGCCAGGTGACGCTGAACGAGCCCGAGCCGGCGGCTTCCGACGATGTAGAACGGCAGGACGAGGAAGCTCTCGACGACCACCTGGACCCTGGGCTCGATGCCCAGTTGCTCCAGCTGTCGCACGGCGGACAGGAAACGGGTCGGTCCGTGGTAGGTGAGCACCCACGGCATCTCGGCGACGTCCGCCATGGTCAGGGCATCACCGACGGCCTCGTTGTCCTGATCGGCCACGCACACCCATTCGTCGGTGAACAGGTCGATCGAGGGGAGGTTGAACACGAATCCGCGCGGCAGGATCATGCCGTCCACCCCACGGAGCCAGTCGGCCGGGTTGTCCGTCAGGGGGTTCGAATGACTCTCGAACCGCATCTTGACGCCCGGAGCCCGGTCCGCGAGCACCTGCGTGACCCGCGGGCCGATCACGGCCATGGCGTAATCCGAGGCCTGCACGGTGAAGGTGCGCCTGGAGGTCGCCGGATCGAACACGGCCTCGCTGGCGAACACGCGCTCGACCTCGTTCAGCGCGTGCGCGGTGCGCAGCCGCAGGGTCTGGGCGAGCGGGCTCAACTCTGAGGTGTTGCCCGAGCGGATGAGCAGCGGATCGTCGAAGTGCCGCCGCAACCGGGCGAGCGCGGCCGAGAGGGCGGGCTGGGACAGGCCCAGACGAGCGGCCGCACGCGTCACCGACCGCTCCTCCAGCAGGACGTCCAGCGACACCAGGAGGTTCAGGTCCAGGTTCGACAGCTTCACGGCGGCCTCCACATCGCTCTCTTTCAGCGTATTCAGCCCAACCGATGACGGAGGTGCAGGTCATCAGTCGCACTGATGGCAGGTATACGCGAAATCAGCTTCCCGAGCGGAGTACGCAGGCAGGAGGGTAGACGCATGAGTGACGATGCTGTCGGCGACCCGCGGATCGAGGACCTCGGAGGCGGCCTCTACGCCTACGTGCAGCCCGACGGCGGTTGGATGATCAACAATACCGGGATGCTCGTCGGGCGGTCAGGGACGGTCGCCGTCGACACCTGCTCCACGGAGCGGCGCACCCGCGCGTTCGACGCCGCCCTGCGTGCCGTGTCGCCGGGACCGGTGCACACCCTCATCAACACGCACAGCCATCCCGACCACACGGCCGGCAACGCCTGGCTGCCCGGGGCCACGATCGTCGCGCACGAGGACACCCGGTCGGAGATGCTGGCCATGGCCGCCGCGCCGCCGCTCACCGGCATCTTCGAGCCGATCGACGAGGGCTCGCTGCCGCCGGCGCCACCGTTCCTGACCTACCGCGAGGGCGTGACGCTCTGGGTCGACGACCTGCGCTGCGAGGTCCGCCACGTGGGCACTCCGGCGCACACCACGAACGACTCGGTCATCTGGGTGCCGGAGCGCTCCGTCCTGTTCGCGGGCGACCTGCTGTTCGCGGGCGGAACACCGTTCCTCCTCTCCGGTTCGGTCGCGGGCTCGATCGCGGTCCTCAAGGACGTGATCGCCCCGCTGGGTGCCACGACGATCGTGCCCGGCCACGGTCCGGTGTGCGGACCCGAGGCCATCGACGACGCGCTGGGATACCTGTACTTCGTCCAGGAGGTCGCGAGGCAGGGCGTCGCGGCGGGGCTCTCGCCGCTCGACGCCGCCCGTCAGTGCGACCTCGGCCAGTACGCCGGATGGCTCGACAGCGAGCGCATCGTCGGCAACCTCCACCGCGCGTACGCCGAGGAGAACGGCGCCGCGCCGGGCGCACGCATCGACATCCCGGGCGCGTTCCGCGACATGGTCACCTACAACGGCGGCCGCCCGCTGACCTGCCGGGCCTGATGAGTCGAACGTGCGAGGTGCGGCCTGTCGATCACTCCGCGGGTCGAGCCCGTCGTGGACAGGCAGTCATGTCACCACCCGGAACCGCAGGTGCGTGACCGTGTCGGAGGCGATCACCTGTGTACGCGTCAACTCGATGTGGCCAACGTCTTCCAACAGCCGGCTTCCGGCGCCCAGCACGACCGGCACCAGGTTGATCAACAACTCATCCAGCAGTCTGGCCTGGAGGAACTGCCGTCCTGTCTGGGCGCCCATTACGATCACGTTCTTGTCGCCGGCCACGTCCCGGGCGGCCTTCAGCGCGGCCTCCGGGCCGTCGGTCACGAAGGTGAACGTCGCGCTCTTCATGACGAGTTCGTCGCGAGCCTGGTGGGTGAGCACGAAGGTCGGCACCGGATAAGGAGTGTCCTGCCAGTGCGGCAGGCCGACGTCGAACGTACGCCTGCCGACCACGACCGCGCCGGCCGAGGCGGACATCGCGGCGGTGACGTCCTTGTCGCGCGGGTCGGGCTGGTCGGTGAACATCCACTCGTGCAGTCGCATGCCGCCCTTACCCATGGGATGCTCCGCACCGATGTCCGGACCGGCGACGAAACCATCCAACGACATGCTCTTGTACAGCACCACCGTGCCCATGGAGCCCTCCTGATCGCTGTCCTCAGAAGGTGGACCACCCGGCCCCCCAAAACTCATCGGCGCGGTACGGCTTCTCCGATACGTCCCCCGGCGGGTTTCGCGAACGTGCGGGCCTGGCAGGAGGACTCAGCCGTATTGATGCTGTCACCTGCCTGGAGGTTTTCCGGGCGTTGTCGTCACGGCGGGAGTAGCCTAGTTCTCGACTTAAGGCTATCCTTGAATTTGAGAGGTTCTCTTGGCTTGGACGGTGAAGGTCACGGACGAGTATGCCGCCTGGTTCGGCATCCTGATCAAGGAGGATCTTGATTCGGCGACTCAGGTCGCGCAGGCCGTCGCCGCACTCCGAGAGGAAGGACCGACGCTGGGTAGGCCAGGGAAGCTCCCTGCATCACCTGAAGGAACTGCGGCCGGGCTCGCATGGCCGGTCGGAGATCAGAATCATCTTCGCCTTCGACCCCACCCGTGCGGCGCTGTTGTTGCTGGGCGGCGACAAGGCGGGGAACTGGGAGCGGTGGTACAAGGAGAACATTCCCCTGGCCATCCGGCTCTACATCGACTACACCAGCGACGATGAGGAGTGAACATGCCGAAGCGGGCACCAAGGGACTGGGGCGATCTGGAGCGGCAGTTGCACGCGGCCGGCGTTTCTCCCTCCGTGATCGAGGCAGGCGCCAGGAAACTGCTCGCCGAGGCGAGAGGCCATCAGCTGGCTGAGGCCCGCAAGCAGCTCGGTTTCGGCCAGAAGGACGTCGCGGGGGCCATGGAGGTGAGTGTCGCCCGGGTCTCGCAGATCGAGCACGGCGAGGTCACCTCCATCGAGGTCATCGCCCGCTACGTCGAGGCGCTCGGAGCGCGTCTTGATCTGGTTGTCGATTTCGGTGACCGGACCTTGCGCCTGCCCGTGAGCGAGAAGTCTCTGGACAGCGCCGCCTGACAACACGACGATCTCATCGTTCTCTGAACCGGTCGGGTGCGACCTGGGTCGGCTCGGTGTCAGGAAGGCGCGCGTCCTTTCCGAGGCTCGCCGGTCGGCCGGCGATCGAGTATCCGCTCCGGATCCCGCAGGACTGCACCGCTGAGTGGACCATCCATCTCGGTCGCGAGGCCGGACCTGGTGAGGTCTACCACTCCCGCGGCTCGGCCACCGGGGCGGGTGAGATGCTGAGCGGCTTCCGGGTGGACGAGCAACCGGTGCCCAACAATCCGATCTACGGCTGCCCCAAGAACGGCTGACCTGAGATCAGGCGTTCACGTCGATGATGTCGCCCCGACGGCGAGCAGCCGGCTGGGTCGCAGGCCGAACATGCGGTGGAAGGCGTCGCTGAAGTGCGACGGGCTGGCGAACCCGGCCCCGGCCGCCGCGGCGGTGAGATCCTGCCGGTCGGCGATGAGCGCGGCCGCGCGGAGCATCCGGGTCCACAGCCGGTAGCGGCGCAGGCTGGTGCCGGTGTGGGCGCGGAACAGGTGCAGGAACCGGGACGTGGACAACCCCAGGTCGGCGGCCAGCCGATCCGCGGGAATCGCATCGGACCGGTCCCGGCGCAGGCGCTCGGCGGCCCGCCGAACCCGAGGGTCGACCGGCGGAGGCGGCCATGCGGCACGTCCGGCCGGTGCGGCGCGTTCGGGCCAGGACTATGCCGCGAATGGGCCTTGGCCGAGGCCGGGGGCGTCGCGGATGAGCTGCCGTTCGGCGCAGGTTCGTGGAAGCGCGGGCCCACGCACGGCGAAGCTCCCCGGCATGATGGGCCTGTTCCTGGGCGGGCCACTGTACGAGGTCGCCGTCGCCGGGCCGGACCTGGAGGTGCTGCTCCGTCACCGCGCTGTGCTGCTGACCCTGGTCGGGGCGGCGTTGATCGCCTTGGCGTTCCTGTCCAGGCTCCGCGCGGCAGCGATGAGCGTCGCGGCGGCACTGCTCGGCATGGCGTCGGGACGGCTGATCGGACGCCTCTTCGACAAGCAGTCGGGGTTCTACCCGATCTGGCTGTACTTCTGGGTCGAGCTGCTCGGCGGGGCCTCCTCCTCGCCACCCTCCGGTGGTGGTCAGGAAAGTGGCCGGCCACCGCACCGTCGATGAAGCCCGCACCCGCGCTCGGGATCATGAGATCGTCGATCTACACCGGTCAGCATGGCGGTGGGTGTAGGTCAACCGCTATCCCGATGCCTGGAAAGGCGATAGCTGAGCACTTCGAGTGCAGTGCCCGGTGTGAAGGCCATGGATCAAGAGCGCGGGCCTTCTTCGCGGAACGCCCTGATGTTGCGCCTGGCCCAATCGGTGAAATGGTGCGGGGGCCGGCCCAGGACCGTCGCCGCGTCCGGGTTGACCTGCTGTTCCTCGGGGGTCGGCGCACCGTTGAAGCCGAGCGTGCCCTCGATCAACGGCTCGGGCATGGCGGCGGCCAGCTGTTCGCGGGCCTGTTCGCGGGTCAGCTCGACGAAGGTGATCGGCTCGCCGAGCACCTCGCCGATGATGTGCGCGCGTTGCCGTGGCGAGATCGGCTCCGGGCCGGTGAGCACGTACGTCCTGCCGTCGTGTCCCGGTCGGCGGAGCGTCGTGGCCGCGACCTCGGCGATGTCCTGCGGGTCCACGACGGGAAGGGCGACGTCGGCGAAGGGCGCGGCGATCGTGTGCTCGGCCCGCGCCGAGGAGGCCCAGGCCAGGGCGTTGGAGGCGAACGCTCCCGGACGTAGGTGGGTCCATTCGAGGCCGGACCGCTCGATCACGTCCTCGATGCGGCGCAGCGGCGCGTACGACTCCGCATCCGGGCGCGTGCCCACCGCCTGCGAGGACAGCAGCACGATCCGCGATGCTCCGGCCGATACGACGACGTCGACGATGCGCTGCGGGTCGAGGCGCACATCGTTGCCCGGGAGCATGAGGAACATCGCGTCGGCGCCGGCCAGCGCGGGATGCAGCGATTCCGGGTCGGTGAGGTCGGCCGGCCGGTGCCTGACGCCGTCCGGCAAGACCGCCGCAGCGACTGCGCGTGACACCGCGGTCACCTCTTCACCGGCTTCGGTCAGCACGCGCGCCAGCGCGAGGCCGACATTGCCTGTCGCTCCAGTCACCACGATCATGATCGACTCTCGTTCGACGGGTACGCGGTGGTGCGCACCGCGGTGAGTTCGTGCTCAGCGACGGGTATGACGAGGATCTTGCAGTGCCGTTCCGGATCGCCGAGGTCGGCGAATGCCGACTCCACGTCCTCAAGGCCGACCTCGCCGGTGATCATCGGCTCGACGTCGATCTCTCCGTCCGCGATGCGGCGCAGCGATTCCGCGAACTCGTCGGGGGTGTAGGCCTGCACGAACTGGAACGAGATCTCTTTGGCGATCCCGTAGTACGGCGTGATCGCGTCCGGTTCCATGCTGGCACCGACGACGACCACGCGGGCGGCGAACGGTGCTCGCCGGAGCACGTCGTCGAGCATGCCCGGCACGCCGACCGCCTCGAACACGACCGGGGTCGGGTGAGCGCCGGTCCGTTCCCACGCGTCGAAGACGCCCTCCGTCCTGGGGTCGACGACCTCGTCGGCGCCCATCATCCGGCCCAGCCCGCGCCGCGCCGGGGAGAGGTCCGAGGCGATGATCGGGCCGGCGCCGTGCGCCTTGAGCGCCGCGATCACGGCGATGCCGGCCGGGCCGCAACCGATCACGATGGCCCCGGTTCCCGGCTCGATCGACGACATGGTGACGGCGTGCAGACCGACGGCCATCGGCTCGGCGAGCGTCGCGAGCCGCGGGTCGAGCCCGTCGGGGACCGGTAGCAGCAGTGCCGCGTCGAGAAGCATGAAGTCGGCGTATCCTCCCGGCGAGGTGTTGGAGTAGAGCCGGGGCCTCATCCCACCCGCGGTGATCATGGCCGGCATGGACGTGACGACGGTGCCGGGCTCGGGGGCCTCGGTTCCCGGTCCCGCCGCGACGACCTCGCCCACGTACTCGTGCCCCATGAACACGTCGGCGTCGAGGTCGAGGCCGTCGGTCAGCGTCGGCGCCCCCGTCATCTTCTCGGCCAGTTCGGCCAGCTGGGCGCCGTGTTCGGCGAAATGCAGGTCGCCGCCGCAGACGCCGCAGGCCAGGACGCGGATGAGTACCTGTCCCTCACCGGGGACGGGGGTGGGGACGTCGTCCCGGTAGACCATCGAACCCTTCCGGAGTACGGAAGCGCGCATCGGATCTCCTCTTTACGTGTTGGCTGGTAGTCGACGGTTTTCGTGGTGGCTAGTAGCCGACGGTGAGCCAGGAACGGTGCGCCGTAGGAGTCTCGAGCTCGTCGGCGAACGCGATGGCGTAGTCCTCGACGCCGATCGCCGAGTGGCCGTCCGAATCGGACACCAGCGCGGTACGGCTCGTCCGGTACTTCCCCCGCCGGGCTCCGGGAACGTGCGGGCCGAACTCGGCGGCGGGCACCAGCACGAACCAGTCGATCTCGCCGGGAGACGCCTCCAGCATGTCGAGCGCCCGCTGGTGGGCGGTGACACGCGGCCGCAGCGCGTCGGGGAACGCGGCGGTGTCACCGAGCCGGGGTCCTCCCTCCGTCAGCGGCAGGACGGCCGAGCCGCCCACGACGCCCAGCCGGGCGCGGCGATCGACGGCGGGAAGCAGTGCCTCGACACCGGCGGCGATCCCGCCCTCCGCGCTCAGCGCCGGCAGGGCCACGGCGACGACATCGGCGTCGGCGGTCACGTGCGCCACGAAGGCGGGATCGTACACGGTGCCCGTGACGGAGGATGCGCCCGCAGGCCATGTGCCCCCTCCGGTTCGGGAGACGGCCACGACCTCGTGGCCGCGGGTGGCGAATTCCCGGATGAGGGCTGAGCCGGCGAAACCGGTGCCCAGGACGACGATCTTCATGATGTTCCCCCTGATGGTCAGCCGGGTGGTCTCACGTCACCGCGGCGATACCCACTCTCGGCGGAGAGCCCTGAGTTGCCAAACGCGACGTTAGCCGCTTACTTTTCATTAGTGACTACACCGTGTGGCGAACAGATCAGTGATCAGGCCTGCAGGGAGTTCCGCCGCGTGACCGAGTTCGCCGGCCGCAAGTGGAACGCGGCGATCCTTATGAGCCTGCGCCTCGGCCACGGACGCTTCTCGGAGCTACGCGCGCACGTCGAGGGCATCTCCGACCGGCTCCTCTCGTCGCGACTCCAGGAGCTGACCCGCGAAGGGCTCGTGCACAAGGACGTGACCCCCACCTATCCCGTGCAGGTGCGCTACTCCCTGACCGACGCCGGCCACGAGCTCATCCAGGTCCTGCACCCCCTGGTCGGCTGGGCGCACCGCTGGCCCCGCCCCTCCGATCCGCGCCCGCCGCACGCAGATGGGCACGCGTCCTCTCCAAGCCTTGCCGGCCGACCCGGCGACTAGAGCAGCCGCTCCGGACCGTCCGCCGGCGCCGAACCGGTCGAGCCCGCCTCACCCACCGGAAGCGGGGATGTCACCGCACTGCCGCGATGGCCTGGGCCGCCACAACGTCGATCATGGCTTGGGCGGTGGCGTTAACGATCGGCTTGCCGTCGCGCACCAGACGTCCGGGCACGTTGGCACCGCTGACGTTGATCGTGATCACCACGTTGCCCTTGCGCAGGACGGCCTTGCCCTCACCACGCTTGGCCTCGCCGACTTCGTAGACGTAATACACGTAGTAGCCCTCGTCGAAGTGCTCGCCCGCCTTGGCGGAGCCCACCTGCTTGACCGTTCCCTTCACCGAGGGCGTCCCGCCGAAAATGCTGGGCTGCCGGTAGTCGCTCCTCCTCTTGGTCGCGAAGCTCCTCTTCGCGTCATCCACGGAAGTGGGGAGTTTCTCGAACCCGGCGTCATAGGTGATGCTCAGATCCCTGAACCTGAACGGCGGGGCGTTGCCGGGGTCGTTGCTCCACTTGCAGGTCGGGTCGAGCCGGTCCTTCTTCCCCTGCAGCATCCCGATTCTCGACCGGGTCGACGCGGTCAGCACACGGCAGGGGTTGGCGGGCACCGTGCGCTTGGCGCTCTCAGAGGGTGGTTCGGACGGGGGCGCGGCCTCCTGCCTCTGCTGGGAAGGACTGGCCGCAGGGCTCGCGGCGGAGGGCTGGGGCGCCGGCATGAGCCCACACGCGGTGGCTGTTCCCGCCAGGAGCGTCACACCCAGGAGGCCGCGCAACCGCTTCACTGTCCGTCCTCCACGAGAAGACCGCCTGCCGGCCGTCCCCGCGACGGCCATGACCAGTACGGCGATTCGTGAGTTTCGCACCTCCGTCGGCACCGGAGAAGACCGGTTCGCGCCAAACTCCGCCTTATTCACGCCACTCTTCGGTCCTGGGCGCTGGAGTCCCTCATCGGCGGACTGCGTGGAAGAGCGCCGTGCCGTCAGCGCGGCGGGGGTTGCGCGACCACGAACGTGCCGCGACCTCTCACGGTTCGGAGTGCGCCCTGCTCATTGAGGGTACGGATCGCCGCTCGCACAGTGTTGCGGCTGACACCGAACTCCTCGCACATCTCGGCTTCTGATGGGACGGCACGGTTTGGTTCGTAGGTGTCGTCTTTGATCCGCGGCGATGCGCAGATACAGGCGGCGGCCGCCGTCACCAGTCGGCCGGCCCGCGACGGCGAGCAGGCGGGCAGGTTGCGCAGGCCGGTTTCCTTGGTGGCGCGGATGCGGTCTTCGGCGCGGGCGTGGGCGGCGGTGGCGTAGTTCCAGGTCGGCGAGCTGGCCGCCGGGGGTGCCGGTGACGAAGCAGGCGAAGCGTGTCCGTCGAGGTCGGTGAAGCGCGAAATCGAACCTGTTAAGAATTATTTCCTAATGCCCTTGACGAGAGTGTTTAATGAGCATAATTATCACCGCATGGAGCTACTTGGCCGGATCAGGACCGAGCGGCATGAGATGCCCGATGCCCTGCGCAAGGTCGCCGACGCGATCCTCGCCAGCCCAGGCGAGGCCGCCAGGCTGACGATCGTCGATCTCGCCGAGCGGAGTCGCACCTCGACGGCCACGATCACCAGGTTCTGCCGAGCACTCGGCTTCGCGGGCTACGCCGAGCTCCGGGTAGCCGTGGCCACCGAGACCGGACGAGTGGCCCAGCAGACCTGGCAGACCGACATAGGCCAGGAGATCCTGCCTGACGACAGCCTGGAGAAGGTCCTGGGCGTGGTGTCGGGTAACGACATCCGCCTGATCCAGGAGACCGGTGACCAGCTCGACCTGGCCGTCGTGGCCAAGGTCGCGCAGGCTGTGGCGGGTGCGAGCCGGGTGTTGCTGTTCGGGGTGTCGAGCAGTGCGGCGGTGGCCAGTGAGATGGAGTACCGCCTGCAGCGGATGCGCGTCCCCACCTGGAGCAGGTCCGACGCCCACAGCGCGCTCACCGACGCGGCGCTGCTGGGTCAGGGCGATGTGGCCATCGGGATCTCGCACAGCGGCAGGACGCGGGAGGTGATCGAGGTGCTGGCCGAGGCCGGCAGCCACGGCGCGATCACGGTGGCGGTGACGTCGCATCCGCGGTCGCCGCTGGCGGAGGTGGCCGAGCTGGTGCTGACCACGTCCAGCCGGGAGACGACGTTCAGGGCCGACGGGTTCGCCGCGATCCACTCGCAGCTGCTCGTGCTGGACGTGGTGTACGTGTCGGTCGCCCAGCGTACGTACGAGCGGACCAGGCAGGCGTTCGACGTCACGGTCAGGGCCGTGGCAGGACACCGCTTGTCAGAAGGAGATATATGACGATAAATCCGGACGCATTCGCCGAGCACATCGCGCACCTCGTCCAGACGATCCCGAAAGATCCGGCCATCCTCCAGGCTGCCGACCTCTTCACCCAGGCGCTGACCAAGGGCGGCGTCATCCAGGCGTTCGGCTCCGGCCACTCCGAGGCCGTCGCCATGGAGATCGCCGGCCGCGCCGGCGGCCTCGTCCCCACGAACCGGCTCGCGCTCAGGGACATCGTCCTGTACGGCGGCGCCCCCCGAGAAGAGCTGGACCGCTACGACCTCGAACGCGACCCGGCCGTGGCCCACGCCATCCTGGCCAACGCCCCCGTCCACGATGACGACCTCTTCGTCATCATCTCCAACTCCGGCGTGAACGGCGTGGTGGTCGAGCTGGCCACGCTGGTCAAGGAACGCGGCCACGCCCTGGTCGCCATCACCTCGCACGCGCACAGCGACGCCGTCCCCTCCCGCCACCCCTCCGGCCGCAAGCTCACCGACCTGGCCGACGTCGTCCTCGACAACCGGGCCCCGTACGGCGACGCCGTGCTGCCCCTGCCCGACGGAGGCGCCACCGGAGCCGTCTCCACCATCACCTCAGCCCTGCTCGCCCAGCTGGTCGTGGCACAGACCGTGAGCAACCTCCTCCAAGCCGGACAGGTGCCCCCGGTCTACCTCTCGGCCAACGTGCCGGAGGGCGACGCGCACAACCTCAAGCTGGAAGCCCTGTACGCGGGCCGTATCCGCCGCGGGGCCTGACCCCTCGCTCCACATCAAGACAGCCGCAGCAAGGCCGCACCAAAGCCGCACGACAGCTCTGTTTGGCATGCCGGACATTCGGGGGCCACTGAAACAAGGAGAACCCCACCCATGTCGCGAAATTTCCGAAAAGTTCTGCTGTCCTTAGCCACCCCCCTGGCCCTGACCGCAGCCCTGGCCAGCGCCAACCCCGCCAACGCCAACCAAGCCAACGCCGACCAGGCAGTACGCCTCCAGTACCGAACCAGCGCCCCCGGCGCCAGCACCGCCCAAGCCGAGCCCTGGCTCCAGCTCTTCAACGACGGCACCACCACCATCCCCCTCAACCAGGTCAAGATCCGCTACTACCTGACGGGCACCGAGTCCTACCGCTTCGCCTGCTCCTGGGCAGTGATCTCCTGCTCAACGGTGACGGGCCACTTCGTTCCCCAATCAGCCGGCGCGCAATACCTGGAGATCGGCTTCACCGCAGGCCAACTGGCCCCCGGCGCCACCACCCGCGACCTGCAACTGCGCTTCTACCGAGCCGACTGGCAGAGCTTCACCCAGAGCGACGACCCTTCCTACGGCGCCCAGACCTCCTACACGGACTGGGACAAGATCGCCGTCTACGTGAACGGCGAGCTGGCCTGGGGTGACCCCTCCGGCAGTGGCCCGGACCCCGACCCCGACCCGACAGATCCGCCCGGCCCCGGCGGCGTCCTGTTCGACGATTTCACGTACACGAACTCGACAGACCCACGCCTGGCCCAGCGCGGCTGGACCGTGCGCGGCAGCTCGGGCGGCCCCGGCGTACCAGGCGCCACCTGGTCCCCGTCCGCGATCACTTTCCCCAGCGGCCTGCTCACCTTGGACTCCTCGACGAACGGCACCCCCTCGGGCACCGTCCATACCGAGCTCTCCACCGCCAACCGCAAGTTCTTCGAGGGTACGTACGGCGCCCGCGTGCGTTTCGCCGACGCCCCGACCGGCGGCCCGGACGGCGAGCACGTCGTGCAGACGTTCTTCACCATCACCCCGCTCCGCTTCAACCTGGACCCCGACTACGGCGAGCTCGACTTCGAGTACCTGCCCAACGGCGGCTGGGGCGAGCCGTCCAACATCCTCTACACCACCAGCTGGGAGACCTACCAGGGCGAGCCGTGGCAGGCGGTGAACACGCACACCGAGGAGCGCGCCAGCTTCGCCGGCTGGCACGACCTGGTCATGCAGGTCGCGAACGGCCGGATCAAGTACTACGTCGACGGCCGCCTGTTCGCCGACCACGGCGGCATCTACTACCCCGAGACGCCCCAGTGGATCATGTTCAACCAGTGGTTCATCGATCTTCAGGCCGCGACCGGCACCCGTACCTATCGCCAGCAGGTCGACTGGGTCTACCACGCCAAGAACGAGGTCGTCTCGCCCGCCGGGGTGCTGAGCCGGATCAACGACCTCCGAGCTGAGGGCACCGCCTTCCGCGACACCGTCCCCAACCCGTAGCGAGAAGGCAAGGCAACATGAAGCACCGACTCACCGCCGCGGTGGCAGCACTGGCCCTGGCCGCGGCGGCGTGCGGCTCAGGCGCGAGCACAAGCGCCCCGGCGAGCACCGGCCCGGCCAAGCTGACCGTCTGGATCATGGACGGCAGCGTCACGCAGGACCTGCTGAAGACGTTCGAGACCCGGTACGAGGCCGCCCATCCCAACGTGGACCTCGACCTCCAGATCCAGGCCTGGGACGGCATCGGCGAGCGGGTGACCGCCGCGCTGGCCAGCACCGACGCCCCCGACGTGATCGAGGTGGGCAACACGCAGGTCGCGCAGTACGCGGCCAGCGGCGGCGTCACCGACCTCACCGCCAAGATCGCCGACCTCAAGGGCGAGGACTGGCTGCCCGGCCTGGCCCAGCCGGGCAACATCGACGGCAAGCAGTACGGCATCCCCTGGTACGCCGCCAACCGGGTCGTCGTCTACAACAAGGACCTGTTCACCAAGGCCGGGATCGACGCCCCACCGAAGACAAGGGACGAATGGCTGAAGATCACGGCCAAGCTGAACAAGGGCGGTGACCAGGGCATCTATCTGCCCGGGCAGACCTGGTACGCGTTCGCCGGGTTCGTCTGGGACGAGGGCGGTGACCTCGCCGTACAAGAAGGCGGCAAGTGGCGAGGCGCTCTCGACACCCCGCAGGCGCTGGCCGGGATGGACTTCTACCAACGCCTCCAAGCCCTGGGCAAGGGCCCCAAGGAGGCGGACGAGGCCAACCCGCCCCAGCACGAGGTGTTCGCCCAGGGCAAGACGGCGCAGATCATCGCCGTGCCCGGCATCGCCGCCCGAGTCCTGGAGGTCGAGCCGAAGCTCAAGGACAAGATGGGCTTCTTCCCGATCCCCGGCAAGACCGCGGACCGGCCCGGCGCCGTCTTCACCGGCGGCTCCGACCTGATCGTCCCGGTCGCCGCCAAGCACCAGGACGAGGCGTACGAGGTGATCAAGGAGCTGGCCGGCGAGCAGTTCCAGACCGAGCTCGCGAAAACGATGAGCTTCGTGCCCAACCGCACGTCGCTGGCCTCCGTGCTGTCCGGGGACGAGGGCACCACCGCCATGGCGGTCGGCGCCGCCGTCGGCCGGGCCACTCCGAACACCCCCAACTGGGCGGCCGTCGAGGCCACCTCGGTCATCAAGCAGTACATGACCGCGGTGCTCACCGGCGCCGACCCCGCCACCGAGGCGAAGAAGGTCTCCGAGTCCATCACCACGACACTCAACAGCGGGTCCTGAGTTGCGGACCCGCTCCTTCTGGCCCTACCTGCTCATCGCCCCCACGGTGGCGGGTGGGGCCTTCCTCCTCCTTTATCCGCTGCTCAAGGCGGCCGTGATCTCGCTCCAGCACTTCCGCATGGGCGAGCTCATCAGAGGCGGCGCCGAGTTCATCGGCCTCGGCAACTACCACGAGTTGCTGTCCGGAGCCGAGTTCTGGCAGGTGCTGCTGCGCACGGTCGTCTGGACCGCGATCAACGTGGTGCTCATCGTGGTGCTGGCCACCGGCATCGCGCTGATGCTCGTTCGGCTGCGGCGCGGCATGCGGCTGGCCCTGATGAGCGCGCTCGCCCTGGCCTGGGCCACGCCGGTGATCGCGGCCACCACGATCTTCCAGTGGCTGTTCCAGTCGGAGCTGGGCGTGGTCAACTGGCTGCTGACCACGCTCGGCCTCGGCTCGTTCGACGGCTACGCCTGGTTCGCCGACGGCAACGCGACCTTCGCCGTCCTGGTCCTCCTGGTCGTCTGGCAGTCCGTGCCGTTCGCCGCCCTCACCCTCTACGCGGGCCTGACCACGATCCCGGCCGAGCTGTACGAGTCCGCCCGGATCGACGGCGGCACCGGGTGGCAGGTCTTCTGGAAGATCACCGTACCGATCCTCCGGCAGCTCTTCGCGCTGATCACCGCGCTGGAGGTGATCTGGGTGGCCAAGTGCTTCCCGCAGATCTGGGTGCTCAGCCAGGGCGGCCCCGGCGACGCCACCACCACCCTGCCGATCTACGCGTTCAAGGTCGCCCGGGTGCTGCACCGCTACGACCTGGGCTCGGCGGTCGCCCTGCTCACCGTCGGCATCCTCGCCGTGGCCCTGATCAGCAACCTGCGACGGATGGTCCGCTCATGAGAAGGCTCACGCTCAACGCCGCGGCGCTGGCCGTACTGCTGGTGACGATCTTCCCGGTCTATTGGATGTTCCTGACGGCGTTCAAGCCGACCCGGGACATCCAGTCGGAGACCCCGACGTTCTGGCCTGCCGCCCCCACGCTGGAGCATTTCGCGACCGCCGTGACCGCGCCCGGCTTCTGGACCTTCTGGCGCAACAGCCTGCTGGTGACCGTGGTCGCCGTGCTGCTCGCGCTGGTGGTGGCGCTGCTGGCGGCGTTCGCGGTGGCCCGGATGCGGTGGCGCGGGAAGGGCGCGTTCGTGGTCATGGTGTTCGCCGCGCAGATGGCGCCGTGGGAGGCGCTGCTGGTGCCGGTGTTCATCATCGCCAGGGACACCGACCTGCTCGACTCGCTGGCCATGCTGACCGGGGTCTACTTCATGATCACCCTGCCGTTCACGATCGTCGCGCTGCGCGGGTTCCTCGCCGCGATCCCGCCGGAGCTGGAGGAGGCGGCCCAGGTCGACGGGTGCAGCCGGCTGGTGGCGTTCCGCAGGGTGGTCTTCCCGCTGCTCGCGCCCGGGTTGATGGCGACCTCGCTGTTCGGGTTCATCACCGCCTGGAACGAGTTCGCCTTCGTCAACGTGCTGATCATCAAGGACCACGACAAACGGACGCTGCCCGTCTGGCTGTCGTCCTTCCGCGACGTCTTCGGCACCGACTGGGGCGCGACCATGGCCGCGGCCAGCCTGTTCGCGCTTCCGGCGCTGCTGCTCTTCCTCTTCCTGCAGCGGCGGGTGGGCGCGGGCATGACGGCGGGTGCGATCAAGGGGTGAAGCGGGTGTGCGCGGCCTCCCGGTCGCCCTCCGGCAGCAGGTCGCGGGCGGCCAGCCAGGCCGCCGCCCCCGCCGTGTCCCGCGCCGTCGCCACCTCCTGGTCGGCCAGCGACTCCTGTACGCCCTGCCGTACCGGACCGTCGTTCGTCAGCACGCTCCCCGCGAGCACCACGGGACCGGAGACATGCACCCGCCTGACCGTGGCGACCAGGTGATCGGCCGCCTCGCGGGCGATCGCGAGCGCCGTCGGGTCGCCCGCCGAGGCGGCCCGGCTCACCAGGGGCGACAGCGTGGCCAGCCGCATGTGATCCGCCTGCGCGAGCCGTACGAGACGATCGGCGGTGTCGCGCGGCGCGGAGCGGCGCTCCGCGCCGAGGAAGTGCGCCAGCACCAGCTCGGTGAGCAGGCCGGAGAAGGAGCCGCGGTCGAGGGACGCGGCGACGGCCTTGGCGGCGGCGCGGCCGATCCAGAAGCCGGAGCCCTCGTCGCCGAGCAGCCAGCCGAGGCCGTCGGCGATGGCCACCATCTCGTAGCCGGCGATCCGGGCCGCCACCGCGCCCGTGCCCGACAGCAGCAGCGAGCCGTCCGGCTCGGGCGTGCCCGCCACGTAGGCGATCGTCACGTCGCCCGTGAGCCGGGGACCGGCCGGGATGCCCAGGTCGGCCCAGACCTTGCCCAACGCGGGCGCCATCGACTGGACGTGCCCGGCGACCCCGGCCAGGGACGCCACCACGCGGGAGCCGTCCTGGCCGGTCAGCGCCTCGCGCAGGGTGTCGCCGATGGCGGCCACCGCCTTGGCCAGGCCGTGCGCGCTGGGGTTGCCGGCGTTTCCGGTCGCGTAGCCGACGCGGGTGCCGTCGAGGGTGTGCACCGCGACGCGGGTGGAGGTGGCTCCGGCGTCGACTCCGACCACGAGCGAATTCGTCACGATCAGATTGTGGGTCTTGACTTGACCGCATTGCAAGAATAATTTTCGCCAGAAGACGCGATATCCGGAAGGAATGTTCGTGACTTCAGGAGCACTTGGCCGCATCGAGACGGAGCTGTCCGGTCTGCCTGAGGCGTTGCGCCGGGTCGGCGAGGTCATCCTCGCCGATCCTGCTGATGCGGCCAGGATGACCATCATCACGCTGGCCGAGCGCGCGGGCAGCTCGCCCGCGACCGTGACCCGGTTCTGCCGCGCCTTCGGCTTCTCCGGCTACGCCGAGCTGCGGGTGGCGCTGGCCACCGAGACCGGCAGGGCGGCCCAGGCGGGCTGGGGCGCGGGGGTGGGGCACGAGATCGGCCCGGACGACCCGATCGACGCGGCCATCGAGGTGATGGCCGCCGCCGACACCCGGCTCATCCAGGACACCGCCGCCCAGCTCGATCCGGGCGTGGTGGCCAAGGTCGCCGACGACATCATCGCCGCCCGCAGGGTGCTCCTGGTCGGCGTCTCCACCAGCGGCAACGTCGCGACCATGCTGGAGGGCCGGCTGCGGCGGATCGGCATCCCGTGCTGGAGCGCGGGCGACGCGCACGTCGCCCTGTCGGAGGCGGCCCTGATGAACGCCGAGGACATCGCGATCGGCATCAGCCACCGGGGCCGCACCCGCGAGGTCATGGAGGCGCTGGCCGAGGCGGGCAGCCACGGCGCCAGGACGGTCGCCGTCACCTCCTTCGCCCGTTCGCCGCTGGCCGAGCTCGCCGACCTGGTGCTGACGACGGCCAGCAGGGAGACCACGTTCCGGCTCGGCGGGCTGGCCGCGGTCCACTCGCAGCTGTTCGTGCTCGACGCCGTCTACGTGGCGGTCGCCCAGCGCACCTACGAGCGCACCAACCAGGCGTTCGAGCTCACGATCAGCGCGGTGGAGAGCCACCGCGTGGAGAGAGGCTAGATGACGTACGCATCCATGGCCCTGGAGCTGGCCCGTCAGGTCGCCGAGACGCAGGAGGAGCCGGTGCGGCGGGCGGCCGAGGCCGTCGTGGCGTCGCTGCGGGCGGGCGGCGTGGTCAACGCGTTCGGGTCGGGACACTCCGAGGCCATCGCCATGGAGATCGCGGGCCGGGCGGGCGGGCTGGTGCCGAGCAACCGGCTCACGCCCAAAGACCTGGTCCTGTACGGCGGTGAGCCGGCCAGTGTGCTCACCCCCGAGCTGGAGCGCGATCCGGCGGTCGCGCACCGCATCTACGAGCTGGCGCCGGTCGCGCCGCAGGACGTGTTCGTGCTGGTCTCCAGCTCGGGCGTGAACGGCACGGTGGTCGAGCTGGCCGCACTGGTGAAGGAGCGCGGTCACCAGCTGATCGCGATCACCTCGGTGAAGCACAGCATCCAGATGACCTCCCGGCACCCGTCGGGCGGCAAGCTGCTCGACCTGGCCGACATCGTGCTGGACAACGGCGCGCCCTACGGCGACGCCCTCATGGAGCTGCCCGGAGGCGGCAGCTACGGCGCGGTCTCCACGATCACTTCGGCGCTGCTGGCCCAGATGGTCGTCACCGAGGCCGTGGACATGCTGGTGGAGCTGGGGGAGACACCGCCGGTCTACCTGTCGGTAAACGTTACCGGCGGCGACGAGCACAACAAGGCCTTGGAGAGCCGCTACGCAGGACGCATCAGACGTGGAGCTTGACCAGTCAGGAGTAGTTCACATGCCCAACACCCCCCACAGCATCACCCGGCGCGCACTCCTGCGCGCCGCCGCCATCGCCCCCGTGGCGGGCGCGCTCGCCGCCTGCGCCACCCCGCAGACGCAGGCCCCCGCCTCGTCGGCCGCCCCGGTCGCGACCAGCGCCGCGAACCCCTTCGGCGTGGACGCCAAGAAGCCGCTGGAGGTGTGGATCTTCGACGGCGGCTTCGGCAACGCCTACGCCACGGACATCCACCAGCCGCTGTTCAAGACCAAGTATCCCGACGTGGCGATCAAGCACAACTCCACCAAGGAGATCACCAAGGTCCTGCAGCCGAGGTTCGCCGGCGGCAACCCGCCGGACGTCATCGACAACTCCGGCGCCAACGCCATGGACATGGGCGCGCTGGCCCAGGACGGCCAGCTCCAGGACCTGACCCCGATGCTGGACGCGCCGAGCTGGGACGACCCCGCCGTCAAGGTGAAGGACATCCTCGACCCGGCGGTGATCGAGTTCGGCACCTACGACGGCAAGTTCAGCGTGCTGGGCTACGTCAACTACATCCACGGCATCTGGTACTCCCAGAAGGTCTTCCGGGACAACGGCTGGACGGCGCCGACGACCTGGGACGAGTTCCTCAAGCTGTGCGAGACGATCAAGAAGTCCGGCAAGATGGCGCCGTTCACCTACGCCGGCAAGCACCCGCAGTACCTGTACGAGCCGCTGCTGACCATGGCCGCGAAGATCGGCGGCAACGAGGTCCTGGTCAACATCGACAACCTTGAGGACGGCGCCTGGTCCAGCGAGCCGATGAAGACGGCCGCCACCGCGTGGGCCGAGGTCGGGGCCAAGTATCTGATGGAGGGCACCGCCGGCCTGGACCACGTCCAGACCCAGACGGCGCAGAACAAGTACCAGGTGGCCATGCTGCCGTCCGGGTCGTGGCTGGAGAACGAGCAGAAGACCACCACGCCCGACGACTTCGAGTACGCCATGTTCCCCATCCCCGACTTCACCGACTCCGACAAGATGCCCCACGGCACCCTGCACACCCAGCCGGGCGAGTCGTTCATCGTCCCGGCCAAGGGCGCCAACCCGCAGGGCGGCATGGAGTACCTGCGGGCCATGCTGTCGAAGAAGGCGGCCGGCGACTTCAGCGAGCTGGTGCGTACGGTGTCGGTGGTCAAGGGCGCGGGCGACGGGCGTGAGCTGTCGCCCGGCGCGAAGAGCGCCACCGCGGCGCTCGCCGCCGCCGGCGCCAACACCGTCTACTACCGCTGGCGCACCTGGTACGCCCAGCTCCACGACGAGGCGGTCGCCGCCACCGGCCAGCTGATGACCGGCGGAGTCACCCCCGAGGAGTACGTGAACCGCCTGCAGAAGAAGGCGGATGAGATCAAGAACGACTCCTCGATCAAGAAGTACAAGCGCTGATGTTCAACACCTATCGCCGGGGCCTGTTCATCACCGCGTTCCTGGCGGCCCCGGTGACGCTCTACCTGGTCTACGTCATCTCGCCGTACGCCCAGGCGTTCTACATCGCGATGACCGACTGGCGAGGCGTGACCGCCACGCCGAACTTCGTCGGGCTGGACAACTTCGTCAGGCTCTTCTCCGACGGGATCTTCTGGAAGGCGGTCACGCACAACGCGGCGCTCCTCGTGCTGTTGCCGCTGGTGACGATCGTCATCGCCCTGTTCTTCGCGTTCCTCCTCAATGTGGGGCGCGAAGGGCGGGGCGTGGGCGGGGTCGCCGGGTCGAAGTTCTACCGGGTGCTGTTCTTCTTCCCCCAGGTGCTGGCCGTCACCGTGGTCGCGGTGCTGTTCCAGCAGGTGTTCAGGCCCGACGGCAGCGGCATGCTGAACGGGCCGCTGATGGCGCTGGGGGGCGGCCCGGTCGGCTTCCTGTCCGATCCGGACCTGGCGTTCTGGTCGGTGCTCGGCGTCATGGTGTGGCAGGCGGTCGGCTTCTACGTGGTGCTGTTCTCCGCCGGGCTGGCCTCCATCCCGAGTGACATGTTCGAGGCGGCGCAGATCGACGGGGCCGGGCGGGTCAGCCTGTTCTTCCGGATCACGCTGCCGCTGCTCTGGGACACGGTGCAGGTGGCCTGGGTCTACCTCGGCATCCTGGCGCTGGACGTGTTCGCGATCGTGTGGGTGATGACCGACCAGCACGGCGGCCCGGACTTCTCCACCACGGTCATGGCCACCGAGATCTACCGCAACGCCTTCCAGTACTTCCGCTTCGGCTACGCCTCGGCGCTGGGCGTCGTGATGTTCTTCTTCACCATCGGCTTCGCCATCCTGTCGCTGCGCCTGTCGCGTCGCGAAAGAATCGAGTACTAGAGATGACCTCGTGGACGGTCGCGAACTCCCGCAAGCTGGCCCGCCAGGAGAGCAGGCGGCGGCTGGGGCCGATGGCGATGCTGTCGCACCTGGCGCTGCTGCTGTGGACCGTGCTGACGGTGGTGCCGATCCTGTGGACGTTCCTGGCCTCGGTCAAGAGCGAGGACGAGATCTTCGGCAACGCCTGGTCGATGCCCGCCACCCTGCAGTGGGACAACTTCGCGCGGGCCTGGGAGCAGGCGCACATCGGCCAGTACATGATCAACAGTGTCGTGGTGGTGACCTTCAGCACGTTCGGCACCATGCTGTGCGGCGCGATGGCCGCCTACGTGCTGGCCCGCTACGCCTTCCGCGGCAACCGGGCCGTCTACCTCCTGTTCGTCTCCGGCCTGGCCTTCCCCGTGTACCTGGCGCTGACGCCGCTGTTCTTCGTGGTGCAGAACATGGGCAACGTGCCGCTGGTCGGGCCGTTCATCGGGCTCAACACGCATGCGGGCCTGGTGCTCGTCTACATCGCCTACTCGATGCCGTTCACGGTGTTCTTCCTGGCGGCGTTCTTCCGCACGCTGCCCACGGCGGTGGGGGAGGCGGCCATGGTGGACGGCGCGTCGCACACCCGCGTCTTCTTCCAGATCATGCTGCCGATGGCCAGGCCGGGCCTGGTGAGCATCACCATCTTCAACATCCTGGGCCAGTGGAACCAGTACCAGCTTCCGCTGGTGCTGCTGCAGGAGCGGGACAAGTGGGTGCTCACCCAGGGCATCGCGGACATCTCCACGGCCGCGGGCTACGACTCCGACTGGGCCGCCCTGTTCGCGGCGCTGACGCTGGCCATCCTGCCGATGCTGGTCGTCTACACGATCTTCCAGCGGCAGATCCAGGCCGGCCTGACCATGGGGGCGCTGAAGTAGAGCGGTCTCATGACGGCCGGGTGACCAGCAGCGGGTCGTCCAGGATGGCGGACACGGCGAAGCAGGTGGCGCCGTACAGCGCGGCGTCGCGCGCATGACCGGCGGCGCGCACCTCGAACGGCGGCGAGACCCGCAGCGTGTCGTGCGCGATCACCGGCCCGAGCCACTTCACCAGCCTGCCGAAGTGGCCGCCGAGGACGACCACCTGCGGGTTCAGCAGCATCCTGGCGTTCATGACGACGGAGTGGATCCGCTCGGCGGCCTCCTGCAGCGCCCGCAGGGTGGCGGCGTCTCTCCGCTCGGCGCGGTCGGCGAGCTCCTCCACGCCCCGCTCGTGCTCGCCGATGCCAGAACGATCCAGCAGGGCCCGCAGCGACACGTACCGTTCGAGGCAGCCGCGCCGGCCGCACGGGCAGGGGAGCCCGCCGGGCTCGACCTCCAGGTGACCGAGCTCGCCCGCCGCCCCGTGAGCGCCGTAGACCAGGCGGCCGTCCACCACGACGCCGCCGCCGGCGCCGATCCCGCCCGCCAGATAGATCAGATCGCGCACCCCGGTCAGGCGCAGCAGTTGATACTCGGCCCAGGTCTCCAGGTTGCCGTCGTTGACCAGGGCGACCGGCCCGATCCCGGGGGAGAGCTGCTCGCGCAGGGCGGGAAGCAGCGGCGCGAGCCGCCACCCGAACGGCACGCTGGTCACGATGCCGCGATCCGTCCAGCCCGGCACGGCGACCACGACCGACACGGTCCGCCCGTGCCACTCGCCCACCGCCCGGATGATCCGCTCGGCCAGCGCCTTGGCCATCTCGTCCGCCGTCGGCGCCCGCAGCCCGTGGGGCGCCCGCTCGTGGTAGCGCTCGCGCTCGGCCAGATCGGTGACCCGCACGGAGATGAACGCCGGATCCAGCCGGACCCCGACGGCCGCCACCGAGGTGTGCCCGAGCGTCAGCAGCCGCCGCGGGCGCCCGGCCGAGCCGGTGCCGCGCAGCCCCACCTCCTCGGCCAGCCCGTAGCCGATCAGCTCGCCGACCAGGCTGGTGACCGCCCCTGCGCCCAGCCCGGTGTCCGCGGACACCTCGATCCTGGAGCTCTGACCGTGATCGCGCAGGTGGTGCAGGACGAGGGAGAGATTGTGGCGCCGCAGGCTGAGCACGTCCGCTGCCCCGGAGTCCTTCACAGCGGAATTGTACGTTTCCTTGACCGAGGAAAACGGTGTGGCGGCGCACCGGTGTTCTCTGGTTTCCTGCGCATCATGACGTCGATATGGGTGGGCCGGCGAGTGCGGCTGCGGGCGATCGAGCCGGAGGAGAGGGAGGCGTTCCTCGCCTTCGACGAGGACACCGACGCGGCCAGGAACGGCTGGCGGATCCACCCGCCGCGCTCGGCGGAGCGGGCCAGGCAGTGGGCCGCCGAGCTGGCCGCCAAGGAGCCGGACCCGGACGAGTTCCGGCTGGTGATCGCCGGCCGGGACGGCGACGCCCCGGTCGGCATGATCCTCACCCACACGGTCGACCGCCACAACGGCACGTTCTCGTACGGCATCTCGATCGGCACCCCGCACCACCGCAAGGGCTACGCCGGTGACGCCATCGTGCTGCTGCTGCGCTACATGTTCCACGAGCGGGCCTTCCAGAAGGCCGACGCCAAGGTGTACGCCTCCAACGAGGCGTCGCTGGCGCTGCACCGGCGGCTGGGGTTCGTGGAGGAGGGCCGCCGGCGCCGCGCCCGCTTCGCCGCCGGCCGCTACGAGGACGAGATCCTGTTCGGCATGACGACGGAGGAGTTCACCGAGCGCTACGGGCGGTGAGCTCGGCCCGCAGCCTGCCGGTCGCCGCCACCACGTTGGCCAGTGCCGCCTCCACCTGCTCGTAGGTGCGGGTCTTCAGCCCGCAGTCCGGGTTGACCCAGACCCGCTCGGCGGGCAGCGCCGCCAGCGTCCTGCGCAGCAGCTCCTCGACCTCCTCGCCGGAGGGCACCCGGGGCGAGTGGATGTCGTACACGCCCGGCCCCAGCCCGCGGCCGAAGGAGCCGACCGCCTCCAGGATCCGCGCGCCGGACCTGGCCGATTCGATCGTCGTCACGTCGGCGTCCAGCCCGTCGATGGCGGCCAGGATCTCGCCGGCGTCGGAGTAGCACAGGTGGGTGTGGATCTGCGTGCTGTCACCCGCGCCCGAGGTGGCCCGGCGGTAGGCGGCCACCGCCCAGTCCAGATAGCCGGCCTGCCCGGCGCGGCGCAGCGGCAGCAGTTCGCGCAGCGCGGGCTCGTCCACCTGGATGATCGACAGTCCGGCCGCCTCCAGGTCGCGCACCTCCTCGCGCACCGCGTCCGCGACCTGGAACGTCACCTCGCGCAGCGGCAGGTCGTCGCGGACGAACGACCAGGCCACGATCGTGACCGGCCCGGTGAGCATGCCCTTGACCGGCTTGCCGGTGAGCGAGCCGGCGTGCCGGGCCCAGCGCACGGTGATCGGCTCGGGCCTGGCCACGTCGCCGTGCAGGATGGGCGGCTTGGTGCAGCGGGAGCCATAGGACTGCACCCAGCCGTTCCTGGTGACGGCGAAGCCGTCGAGGTGCTCGGCGAAGTACTGCACCATGTCGTTGCGCTCCGGCTCCCCGTGCACGAGCACGTCGAGCCCGAGTCGCTCCTGCAGCCGCACGACCCGCTCGATCTCGGCCTCCACCAGGCGCTCGTAGTCCTCGGTGGCCAGCGTGCCCGCCGCCGTGGCCGCGCGGGCCTGGCGCAGCTCGCCGGTCTGCGGGAACGACCCGATCGTGGTGATCGGCAGCACGGGCAGCCGCAGGTGCGCGGCCTGCGCCGCCGCGCGCACCTCGTACGGGCTGCGCTGCTCGACCGTCTCCGGCCGCGACCGTGGCGCCGGGCGCGTGACCGGCTCCGGCCCGTCGAAGCCGGTGCGCGCCAGCTCGACGACCTCGGCCACCTTCTGCTCGGCGAACGCCAGCCGCGCCGTCAGCTCCGGGTCCAGGTCCGGTTCGTCGCGGACGTCGTACGGCACATGCAGCAGCGAGCACGAGGTGCTGACCACCACGTGCGCGGCATGATCACGTACGGCGCGCAGCGCGTGCGCGGCCCGCTCCGGAGCCGTCCGCCACACCTCGCGCCCCGACACCACGCCCGCCACCACCGTCTTGCCCGCCAGCGCCGCGAGCCCGTCCACCTCGCCGTTCACCAGGTCGACCCCGATCGCCTCCACGGGGGTGGCGGCCAGGACCGGCAGCGCCTCACCCAGGTGACCGAAGTAGGAGGCGACGAACAGGGCGGGCCGCGCCGCCACGCCGCCGAGCCGCTCGTAGGCGGCGCGCACGGCGGCCAGCTCGGCCGGGCTGCGGTCGGCCACCAGCGCCGGCTCGTCGAGCTGCACCCACGCCACACCCTCGGCGGCCAGCGCGCCGAGCAACTCCTCGTAGCAGGCCAGCACGTCGTCCAGCCGGTCCAGCGCCGCGGCCGGGTCCGCCGACAGCAGCAGGAACGTGACCGGCCCGATCACCACGGGCCGCGTCTCGAACCCCAGCTCGCGCGCCTGCCGCAGCTCGGCGAGCGGCTTGGCGGCGTCCAGCTTGAAGACCGTCTCCGGGCCGACCTCCGGCACGATGTAGTGGTAGTTCGTGTCGAACCACTTGGTCATCCGCAGCGGCGCGACCCCGTCGGTGCCGCGCGCCATGGCGAAGTAGGGGTCGGCGGCGTCCCGATAGCGCTCCGGCACCGCGCCCAGCAGCACGGCGGTGTCCAGCACCTGGTCATACAGCGAGAACGTGTTGGACGGCAGCGCCGCCAGCCCCAGCTCGTCCAGCCTGCGCCAGGTGTCCGCCCTGATGGCGGCGCCCACCCGGTCCAGCTCGTCACGGCCGGTGCGGCCGTCCCAGTAGGACTCCAGCGCCCGCTTCAACTCCCTTCGCGGGCCGATCCTCGGGTAACCGAGCACGGTGGACTGCGGGAAACGGGACATGAGGGCTCCATGCGAGGTTCAGCGATTGATCGAGACGGTGGCATCCTGCACAGTCCGCCTGCCGTCATGCATCATGTATTCGTGGTGCTTATGCTCAAAGAGGTTCGCTGTTTCGCCGGGGTCGCCGCCCGGCTCAGCTTCTCGGGGGCCGCCGCCGACCTGGGCCTGTCCCAGCCGGCCATCAGCCAGGCCATCACCAGGCTGGAGCGCGCGACCGGGGTCAGGCTCTTCGAGCGTTCCGCCCGCGAGGTGCGCCTGACGGCCGCGGGTCTGGCGCTGCTGCCCTACGCCGAGCAGGTGCTCGAATCCGCCTCCGCGTTCACTGCGGAGGCGGCCCGGCTGGCCCGCCCTACTATTCACCTTGCTTATCCTCCGCTGATCGGCGCGCTGGCCGCCAGGATCGTCAGGAGGATGGCGAGCCGTACCCCGGCGATCGGCGTGGAGCTGCGCATGGCGGGACGGGCGGTCGCCTCGGCGGCGCTGGAGTCCGGCGAGGTCTCGGCGGCGATCCTGGCCATCCCGGCTCCGGCTAGGTTCGTCACGGCGGCGCGCTTCCACGTCACGGTGGACCACGTGGCCGTCCCCACCGGGCACGCCCTGGCGGGCAGGGCCGCGCTCGTGCCCGCCGACCTGGCCGGGCAGGCGGTGCTCACCCCGGACGGCAGGCCCTGGACCGGGCTGCCCGGCCACCGCCGGCTGCTGCCCGGCGACGACTTCGCCGCCGCCCTCGACCTGGTGGCGGCCGGTGCCGGGCTGCTGCCGATCCCGCAGCTCCTGGTCAGGACCGTACGGCGGGACGATGTCAGGTTCGTCCCGCTGGAGGCGCCCGACCTGCGCATCACCTACGCGCTGGCCTGGTCCAAGGATCGGGTCACGGGTGAGCTGCTCGCCCTGGTGCAGGCCGTACAGGACGCGTTGTGGACCCGGTGATGCCGGGACGGACGATCAACCGCCCGCCAGGTCGAAGGCGTGGCGGAGCGCCGCGTCCACGGCCGGCTAGGTGACCGGCAGGTTCTTCAGCGCCTCGCGTCGGCTCAGCCCTGAGATGCCCTTGGCCCGCACGTAGCGGACCACCTCGCGCGGGTCGGTCTTGGCGTACTCGCGCAGGGCCCAGCCGATCGCCTTGCGGGCGAAGAAGTCGTTGTCCGACAGGCTGGGCTCGATGCAGGCGAACAGCAGCGCGGTGTCGGTGCGGGACTTGAACCGGTTCTGGCACAGGATCGCGGTGCGCCGCTTCCACAGGTCGTCGTCGTGCGCCCACTGCAGCATCAACGGCCGCATGGAGTCGGGGAACGCGGTGAGCAGGGCGCCCATCCGGTGAGTGGCCAGCTCGTCCACCAGGTCCCACCAGGCACCGCTGACGATCATCTCCTCGTACATCGGCATCGTGTAGAGGGTTTGGTAGTCGCGGTAGAGGTGGTGGCCGGTGAGCTGGATCGCCGCGTAGAGCTCCTCGCGGTATTCGGCCTCCCGCCAGAGCGCGAGCACCGCCCGGCGCCACTCGGGCGCGCTGTCGATCCGGTGGGCGGCGAAAACCTGCCTGAGCATGGCCCGCCGGGGCACCGCCTGCACGCCCAGGAAGGGCATCTTGGACTTCATGTAGGCCTGCATGGTGGCGGCCTTGTCCGGCTGCGCGGCCTCTCGCAGCGCATGCCGCACCGCCTCACCGAGACTCATGCTCGCTGGGACGTCCGCTCACCGGTGGCCAGCCCGTCGAACAGCACGGTGATGTAGTGCTCGGCCAGCCCGGTCGTGTTGAGCCTGCCGCCGGGGCGGAACCAGCGCACCGCCACCCAGATGGTGTCGCGGATCATCCGGTAGGTCAGCTTGGGATCGACGTCGGGGCGGAAGAGCCCGACGCCCTGCCCCGCCTTGATCTGCGCGACCCACATCTGCTCCACCTCCTCCTCGGCCTTCACCAGATAGTTGAACCGCTCGAACTGACGGAGATAGTTCCAGTCGTTCTGCATCACGGTGATCGCGGCGCGATGCGGCTCCAGCGTGCCGAAGCCGATGCGCACCATCTCCGACAGGACCGTGCGCGGGTCTCCGCCGGTCTCGAGGGCCGCGCGGTAGCGGGCGATGAGATCATCGAGGAAGGTGGAGAGCACCTCGTCGACGATCGTCTCCTTGGAGTCGAAGTGGTGATAGAGGCTGCCCGACAGGATGCCGGCCTCTTCGGCGATCTCGCGTACGGTCGTGGCCTGAAAGCCCTTGCGCGCGAAGAGCTCCGCCGCGAGCTTGACGAGATGGTCACGGCGCTCGGACGCGGGGCCCGAGGAGTTGGCTCGCTGGCGCTTCGCCGGAGCGGCGGTGCCCGCGGAGTTCTTTCGCGTTGTCACGTACTCATTATGGGCCCTCAGACAATCGCTTGTTCACCTAACCGGCCCAGCTCATCGCTGCGGCCAAGCGCTTGATTGGCGACGGCCTCCGGACCGGTCGGCCGGCCCGGCCGGGCGGGACGGGGCTGGGCGCGGCGGCGGAGTTCGTCAGGGGAGGAGATGGGCTGACGTTCGAAAATGCCTCTAGCAAATAAGAAACTTTCCTATTAGATTTCGAGTCATGTCCAAGAGCGGTGACCTCCTCAACATGGCCGACGCCGTGCTCCTGCCGGGTTTCGCGGGTCACACCCCGCCGGACTGGGTGCGCCGCAGACTCGCCGAGGGCCTGGCCGGCGTCGTGCTGTTCTCCCGCAACATCGCCGATCCGGCCCAGGTCGCCCGGCTGACGGCGGCGCTGCGCGCGGAGAACCCCGCCGCCCTGGTCGGCACCGACGAGGAGACCGGCGAGGTGACCAGGCTCGAAGTCCTCACCGGCAGCACCCGCCCCGGCGGCTACGCGCTCGGCGTGGTGGACGACGTGGCGCTGACCGAGGCGCTCGCCGCGGACCTGGGCCGGGACCTGGCCGCAGCCGGCATCACCATCGACTTCGCGCCCTCGGCCGACGTGAACTCCAACCCGGACAACCCCGTCATCGGCCTGCGGGCCTTCGGCGCCGACCCCGACGTGGTCTCCCGCCACACCCGGGCCTTCGTCCGTGGCATGCAGTCCGCCGGTGTGGCCGCGTGCGCCAAGCACTTCCCCGGCCACGGCGACACCTCGGTGGACTCCCACCACGGCGTGCCCATGGTGGCCTCCGGCGGGATCGAGGACGCCCTGCGGCCGTTCCGCGCGGCCATCGAGGAGGGAGTCCGGTCCATCATGACCGGCCACCTCCTGGTCCCCACCTACGACCCCGAGCTGCCCGCCACGCTCAGCCCCAAGGTGCTCACCGGGCTGCTCCGTGAGGAGCTCGGCTTCGACGGCATGATCGTCACCGACGGGATCGAGATGGCCGCCGTCTCCGGGAGGCACGGCATCGGCGGGGCCTCCGCGCGCGCCATCGCCGCCGGCGCCGACGCCATCTGCATCGGCGGTGAGCGGGCCGACGAGGCGACCGCGATCGGGGTGCGCGACGCCATCGCCGCTGCCGTGACCGAAGGACTGCTGCCCGAGGAGCGCCTGGCAGACGCCGCACGCAGGGTCCGCGAGCTGGCCGTCTGGACCACCTCCTCGGGCAGCGCCCCCAGCGCGAACGGCCACCTGGGCCTGACCGCGGCCCGCCGCGCCGTCCGCGTCACCCGCAGGTCCAGCGCCGCCGTGCTGCCGCTCACCACCGCACCGCACGTGGTGGAGCTGTCGCCGGAGATGAACCTGGCCATCGACAAGGGCACCCCCTGGGGAGTGGCGGGGCCGCTGGCCGCGCTGCTGCCCGGCACCACCGTGACCAGGTTCGCCGCCGGTCAGGCCACCGGGGCCGCGATCGAGGACCTGCTGGCCGGCGCGGTCGGACGCCCGCTCGTGCTCGTGGTCCGCGACGTGCACCGCCACCCCTGGCAGGGCGAGGCGCTGCGCCACCTGCTCAGCGCCCGGCCCGACGCCGTCGTGGTGGAGATGGGCCTGCCCGCGCGCTCCGACCTGGGCGCGGTGCACATCGCCACGTACGGCTCCGCGATGGTCTGCGGCCGCGCCGCCGCCGAGGTGATCACCGGCAGCTTGACCGCCCGCGTCTGACTGCCCGCAGTCGACCGGTAGCGTCTGAAACCGTGAACTTCGACGGCGAGGATCTGTCCCGTAAATCCCTGACGGACCGGCTCGCGCCGGACGAGACGCACTTCTTCCAGGGCTGCGACCTCACCGAGGCCGACCTGTGGGGAGCCTCCCTGGCCGGGGCGCGCTTCGAGTCGTGCGTGCTGGAGCAGACCGACTTCCGCAAGGCCGACCTTGACGGGGCCGTCTTCAGCGGCGGCGGCGGGATGGGCGTCAGGTTCAGCGACGCCGACCTCATCGACGTGACGTTCACCAACGTCGACCTGTCCTCCGCGCAGTTCGGCGGCGCGCTGCTGACCGACGCGTCCTTCACCGGCTGCCGCCTGATCGGCGCCTCGCTCACCGGCTCGCGCGGCACCGGGTTCAAGGTCACCCGCTCCAATCTCACCCTGGCCAACCTCGGCGGCTGCTCGATGCGCGGCGACCTCATCGAGGGCGTCCGCTTCGACGAGGCCGACCTGTCCGGCTGCGACTTCACCGAGGCCACCTTCAGCGACTGCAGGCTGCGCGGCGCCAAGCTGCTGAAGACCGTCTTCGCCCGGTCCGACCTGCGCGGCGCCGACCTGGGGGAGATCGACGACGCCAGGCTGTACGCTTTCGCCGGCGCGACCATCAACCGGGCCCAGGCCGACGCCATCCTCGCCGCCCGGGGCATCAACGTGATCTGACGCCCTGAGGCGCGGCGCCGCCCGAGGCTCAGCGCGGCGCGCCCAGAGCTCAGCGCAGGGCTGAACGGGCCGCGGGTGCGAGTCGGAGGCGGCGAGGCGGTGCGGTGAGGTACTTCTCCAGCGCCGGCACCTCCACCACGCGCTCGTCCCGCGCCCGCTCAAAGCGGGCGAACCACACAAAAACCTCCTCACCTGTACGTACGGGCAGCGCCGGATAGGTGTTGACCGCGTGCTCGCTCTCGAAGCAGGCGACCGGCGCCGCCCCGCCCTCGGCCAGCACCGGCTCCACCTGCCCGGCGAAGAACTCGCGGAACGACCCGACGGCGCCCGGTTCGACGTGGCAGATCGTGGCCACGTACAACGAGGAGGGCAGCGACGACGACGGCGAGGACCGCAGTGACGACGGCAGTGACGACGGTGGCGAGGCGGGCGCCGCGGGCGGGCGCGGTGATCGCTGGAAGCCGTGGCCGGCCGGGCGCAGCAGGAGGACGTCGTCGGAGTCGATCAGGGTGGCGTTGGCCGCGTCGCGGTTGGCCTTCCAGACCGGGCCGCCGTAGAAGGCGGACAGGGCCGCCCGGCGGCTGTCCATGTCCGCGAACGCCCGCAGCCAGGGGAAGGTGTCGGGCGCGTCAGGGTCGCGGAAGTGGCCCACGACGTCCATCCCGGCGCTCTCCTGCGCCTCCACGAACTCGCGCTCGAACAGCTCGATCAGCGTGTCACGCATGCCGGGGCGCAGTGTGTACTGCCGCAGCTCGTAGATCATGCGGCCGACGGTATGGCGCTGTCACTGACATCCCTTGTCAGTGACTTTGCCAGAAGAATCTTCTGATTACTTTAAGCTACCGATTAATGACCCACGGTTATATAGTCGCTGTGACCTTGATCCTCATGGGTCAAGACAGGTCAAGGGGGTTGTGGCATGCCTTCGGGCCCTGGCGTTCCACCGCCTCTCGAAGCCAACGGCGAAGGAGCTCAAGTGATCAGAAAGCTGTGCGTCACCGGTGCCGTGGTCGCGGCAGCGGCGGGCGTCACGCTGCTGGCCGTCCCCGCGCACGCGGACAGCCGCGCCGACAACCGAAGCCGCAACACCGAGGCCTGGCAGTCGGGGAACAACTTCGCGGACATCGCCATGGTCAACCGAGGCTGGGGTTGGTCCACCAACGTCAACAACCTCAACGGCATCGCCACGACCGCGACGAACGACAGCATCGCCGTGACCTACATCTTCTACTAGACCGATCACGGCTTCCTGCCCGCCGGACCCAGGGTCCCGGCGAGCGTCTGACCTCTCTCGACCTAACCTCTGTGGAAGGAAATCGACATGATCAAGAAGCTCAGCGTGACCGGGTTCGTCGTTGTCGCCGCCGCGGGTCTCACCCTCCTGTCCGCCCCGGCCTACGCCGACACTGACAACCGCAACTCCAGCCGTAACGACGAGACCTCGCAGTCGGGCAACAACTTCGCCAACATCGGCGCGGCCAACTTCGGTGGCCGTGGCTCGACCAACGTCAACAACATCAACGGCAACGCCGCTGTCGCCTCCGATGACAGCCGGGCGGGCTTCGGCGTCCGCGTCGACTAGCCCGATCCCGGCACGCGCGCCCGCGCTCGGCGCGGAGCGCGGGGGCGTGTGCCCACGCGGGCTCATCCCGGCGTCGGCATTAGCATCGCCGGATGACTACCTGCGCATATGTGACGTTCGATGATCATGACGACCATGATGACGAGCGGAAGCCGGCCCTCGACGCCTGGCATACGGCCGGCATCGAGGGCCGGACCGAACGCTGGGACGATCCTGGCGTCGACTGGGCCGCCTATGACGCCGTCGTGGTCCGTTCGGTCTGGGACTACGTCGACCGCAGGGCCGAGTTTCTCTCCTGGGCCCGCCGGGTGGAGTCCGTCACCCGCCTGCTGAACCCGGCCGCCGTCCTTGCCGCCAACACCGACAAGACCTACCTGCGCGACCTCGGGGTGCCGATCGTGCCCACGCACTGGTCGTCACAGGAGTTGCCGCATTGGGACGACTACGTCGTCAAGCCCGCGATCTCCGCCGGCGCTCGCGACACGATCCGCACCGCCGACCGCGACCGCGCTCAGGCGCACGCCGCCGCCCTGGAGAGCGCCGGGCGCACGCCCATGGTCCAGCCCTACCTCGACATGGTCGAGTCCGAGGGCGAGACCTCGCTCCTCTACTTCAACCGCCGCTTCAGCCACGCCGTCCGCCGCACGCCGATGCTCGCCCCCGGCATGACCGGCGCGGACAACGTACGGGCGCAGTCGCGCACACCGGCCCCGGACCAGGTCGAACTCGCGGAGAAGGTGCTTGCCGCCATCCCTCAGGCCCTTCTGTACGCCAGGATCGACCTGGTCCGGCTTCATGACGGCGGCCCGGCGGTCATCGAGGTCGAGCTGACGGAGCCGTACCTCTATCTGCGTCAGGAGCCCGGGGCGGCGCAGCGCCTCGCCGAGGCGCTGTGCGAGCTGCTCAGCAGGTGAGGCCGCCGTCGACCGGGATGACGGTGCCGGTCAGGTAGGCGCCGGCGCGGGAGGCCAGGAAGATGGCCGCGCCGGCCATGTCGTCCGGACGGCCGATGCGGCCCAGAGGGATGCCGGCGGCGATGGCCTCCCGGGTCGCCGGGTCGTCGAGGGCGAAGGCCATCATCTTGGACTCGAACGGCCCGGGGGCCAGCGCGTTGACCGTGATGTGCTCGGCGGCCAGCTGCTTGGCGAGGTGCCTGGTCAGCATGTGGACGCCCGACTTGGAGGCCGAGTAGGCGAAGGTCTCCATCTCCGGCACCCTGATCCCGTCGATGGATCCCACGTTGATCACCCGGGCCGGGTCCTCCGCGCCGGCCGCCTGCCGCAGCTGGGGCAGGAAGCGCTGGGTCACGTAGAAGACGCCCTTGACGTTGATGTCCCAGAGCTTGTCGAAGGCGTGCTCGGGATAGTCGGCCAGGGGTGCGCCCCAGGTGGCGCCGGCGTTGTTGACCAGCACGTGCACCGGCCCGTCGACGGCCGACACCAGCGTCTGCACCCCCTCGGGCGTGGACAGGTCCGCGACCACCGAGGAGCAGCCCAGCTCGGCGGCCGTTTTCTCCACTTCGGCGGCCTTACGCGCGGAGATGTGCACGTGTGCGCCCGCCTCGACGAAACCGGCCGCGATCATGCGTCCGATGCCCCGTGAACCGCCCGTGACGACGACGGTCTTGCCTTCCACCGAGAACAGATTCATGTCTCGGAAGCATGCCATACCGACCGGTCGGTTGCCATGGCCGGTCAGACTCCGGGCAGCCGGCCGTTGCGGAACAGGTCGACGAACCGCTGATGGTCCTCCCGGGCCCGCGCGCCGTACCGGTGGGCGAAGTCCACCAGCGCCTCGGCGAACCCGGCCCGGTCGTCGCCCACCACCGCCACGATCGCCTCCTCGGTGGAGAAGCTCACCAGGTCGTGACTGGACTCGTCGTCGGCCACCGAGTGCATGCGCGCCACCGCGCTGCCCAGGTCCCGCACGATCGCCTCCAGCTCCGCCGGCTCGTTGACGTCGTCCCAGTCGAGATCCGCGGAGTACGGCGACACCTCGGCCACGAGCTGCCCCACACCGCCCAGCGTGGTGTAGCCGAGCCAGGGATCGGCGTAGGCCTGCAGGGCCCGCTGCGACTCGGCCGTGCGGTGCCCCTGGTGGTGGAAGTAGTGGGTCACTTTCTCATCGGTGATGTGCCGTGCCACCGCGGGCACCTGCGCCTGCTTCATGTAGAGGATGACGTCGTTCTCCAGCGCCTGTGAGGTCCCCTCCAGCAGGAGGTTGTAGGAGGGCAGCCCGGCCGAGCCGATGCCCACGCCCTTGCGCAGAGCCACGTCCTTGATCAGGTGCTCCACCGGGCTCGACGGCGTCGGCAGCGTCGTCAGATAGTCCTCGAAGGCGGCCAGCACCTGCGCCCGGGTCCCCGGCTCGACGGGCTCGCGCCCCTCCATGAACGCGAAGCGCCGGTCGTACTCCTCGACCACCGTCTCCACCTCCAGCATCGCCACCCGCGTGCGCAGCCGGGCCGTCTGCAGCACCCGGTGCAGCACTCCCGAGGTGGTGTCGAGCGTGAGCGCCCCGATGGCGTCGTCGCCGCCGCGCGCGATGGCGGCCAGTTCGGTCAGGTAGGCCCCGGCGAAGCCGCCGACGAGCCCGCCGATCACCTCGTCCGACAGCGCCTTGGCGTACCCCAGCAGCGCCACGCTGGCGGCGAAGCGCTTGAGATCCCAGATGTACGGCCCGACGTAGGCCTCGTCGAAGTCGTTGACGTTGAACACGAGCACGCCCGAGGCGTTCATGTAGGTGCCGAAGTTCTCCGCGTGCAGGTCGCCGTGGATCCACACCCGGCTGGTCGCCGGGTCGAGATAGGACTCGTCGGCGTACGGCCCGGTCAGGTCCGCGTAGAACAGGGCCGCGCTGCCCCGGTAGAACGCGAAGGGGGAGGCCGCCATCTTCCGGAACTTCCTCCTGAAAGCGGGAGGATCAAGCTTGATCGATTCGCCGAACTCCGTCATGAGGACGTCGAGCAGGAAGGAGGAGCGTGTGCTCATACCCTGGACAGTAGATCCCGCCTGCCCCTTCTGACCAGCAGGGTCACTCGGCGAAGCCGCCGTAGCCGCCCCGGTAGAACACCAGCGGGCCGCCGTCGGCGTGGGTGTCGAGCTGCAGCACCCGGGCGACCACGATCACGTGATCCCCGGCCGGGTGCTCGGCCTCCACCACGCAGTCGAGCCAGGCCAGCGCGCCGTCGAGCACCGGGTTGCCGCCGGGGGAGCCGGTCCAGCGCAGCCCGGCGAACTTGTCGCCGCCCCTGGTCGCCATCTGCGCGCAGACGGCCTGCTGGTCCTCGGCCAGCACGTTCACGGTCAGCGCCTTCGCGCCGCGCACTCGGGGCCAGCTCGTGCTCGTGTGCGCCACGCAGAACGCCACGAGCGGCGGGTCGAGCGACACCGAGGTGAAGGAGTTGGCCGCCAGGCCGCAGGGCCTGCCGTCCACCGGGTCCAGGGCGGTGATCGCCACCACTCCGGTGGCGAACCGGCCCAGCACCGATCTGAACGTCCTGCTGTCGAGATGGCCGTCTTCTCGGCGACTGCCGTTGGAAGGGCCGGTCGGCATGGCGGCTCCGTCGCGAGTCCTGCGCTGGCGAGGCGGCAACGGAGCGACCCGCCGCTCCGGCGCGATCACCCCGGCCGGCGCGAGCGCGGCCGGTGGCGTGCGCGGCGCGATCGTTCCCGGCGTGATCGTGCCCGGAGCGATCGTTTCCGGTGCGATCAGACCGGTGGCGTGCGTGCCCATGGTCGCCTCCTCTTCACCTGACGCGCCTATCATACCAAGCGCTTGCTTGGACGGTAGGCGCGCGGCCGAAGGGCTGTCAAGCGGAATGGCGTACGCGTTGACATGGTCTGAATTCTCCGCCTAGCGTGACGGTGTGGCCAAGCGCTTGCTTGAATTCCGGGATCGCACGGCCGTGGCCGGAGTGGGATACACGGCCTTCACCAAGGACTCCGGCGTCAGCACGCTCACCCTGGCCTGCCGCGCGATCATGGCCGCGCTCGACGACGCCGGGCTCGGCCCCGGGGACGTGGACGGCCTGGCCACCCACCGGGTGGGGGACTCCGCCGCCCCCTCGGTGGTCGGCCCCGCACTCGGCGTGCACGATCCCGCCTGGCACCTGGACCAGTTCGGCGGCGGCAGCGTCTCGCACGCGGTGGTCGGCCAGGCGGCGCTCGCGGTGGCGGCGGGACTGGCCGAGACCGTGGTCTGCTACCGGGCCATCAACGCCCGCTCGGAGTTCCGCATGGGCGGCACCGGCCGGGGGCTGCCGGTCAGCCCGGAGGTCCAGTTCCAGGCCCCGTACGGCTACTTCGCGCCGCCGCAGCAGTACGCGATGTACGCCCGAGCCCACATGCTGAAATATGGCACTAAAGCCGAGCATTTCGGGCACATTGCCGTCACCCAGCGCGCGTCGGCCGCCAAGAACCCGCGCGCCCTCATGCGCACCCCCATCACCCTCGACGACTATCTGGCCGCCCGGTGGATCGCCGAACCGTTCAGGCTCCTTGACTGCTGCCTGGAAACCGACGGCGCCTGCGCCCTGGTCATCACCACGGCCGAGCGTGCCCGTGGACTGCGCCGCCCGCCGGTGCTCATCTCGGCCGCCGCGTGGGGCGGCGGCGCCTCCCACCTCTCGGGCGGCGCCGCCGACCCGACCACCTCCGCCGCCGCCGGCCTCGCCCCGCGCCTGTACGCCCAGGCGGGGCTGGGGCCCTCGGACATCGACGTGGCGGAGCTCTACGACTGCTTCACCTACTCCGTGCTCGTCCAGCTGGAGGACTACGGCTTCTGCGCCAAGGGCGAGGGCGGCCCGTACGCGGTCTCCGACGGCCGCCTCCCGGTCAACACCCACGGTGGCTTCCTGTCCGAGGGGTACGTCCACGGCATCAACCACATCGCCGAGGCCGTGTCCCAGCTCCGGGGCGACGCGGCCGACCGCCAGGTGCCCGGCGCCGAGGTGGCCCTGTCCACCGCCCAGCCCGGCTACATCCTGCCCGCCACCTCCGCCCTCATCCTCACCCGAGGCTGAGCGCGCCCTCCGGCAGAAAGGCCAGCCGTGCGTGAGAGACCCCCTCCGGTGCCGGACCGGGACTCGGCGGAATGGTGGGGGCGCCTGGCCCGGCGCGAGTTCGCCGTCCAGCGCTGCGACTCCTGCGACACGCCCCGCTTCCCGCCCAGGGCCTTCTGTCCCGCCTGCCACCGCGAGGGCGCGCACTGGGAGGCGATCGAGCCGGTGGGCACGGTGGAGAGCTGGATCGTCAACCATCAGGCCTTCACTCCGGGGGGCACTCCAGGGGGCGCGGAACCGTACGTCGTGGTGATGGTGCGGCTCGCGGCCGTGCCGCGCTGCTTGGTCCACGGCAACTGGCGCGGTGACCGGGAGCCCCAGGGTGGGCAGGCCGTGCGGGGGGTCTACACGCCGCTGAGCGACGGACTGGTGCTGCTGGACTGGCGGCCGGCCGCGCGGTGAGCAGGGCCGGCAGGAACGCGCGCCCTGGCGGGCGTGGGGGACCCGCCAGGACGCGCTTCCCCCGTGTGCGGCGACACCAGGACTCCGGCGAGGGATGGAGTCCTAGGTCGCGTGGTCGCACACGGAGATGGTGGGGGAGTGGGCCTCTCGTGCGGACTCCCGGGTCGGCGGGCTTGGTTGATGTGGACGAATCCCGTGCGACGCACCGCGTAACGCAGTAAACGTGTTGCTTCGCAGGGGCTGTCCCAGGGCAGGTACGGCGTACCCACGCGGTCCGGCGCCACCGGCCCTCACCCCCTCACCGGCCTTTCGATGGATTTGTACCAACGAATGGATGATGCGGCCGACTATGCCGTCCGGTCAAGGGGTGATGGCCTGCTAGAACCAGATCGTCTAAATTGTTGGAACAAAAGGGGTGAAAGTGGCAAGGTCGGTGCTGTATCAGCAGGTGGCTTCGGAGCTACGAAGGGCCATCTACTCCGGCGTACTCGGCCCCGGAGCGCAGCTGCCGACTGAGGCGCAACTCATGGAAGACCATGGGGTGAGCAGGAACACCGTCAGGTTGGCCCTCGGTGAGCTGGTGAATGAGGGGCTTGTCACACGCACTCCGCGACGCGGCACGGTGGTCAGGGACCGCCGGCCGCTGCTCATGTATCCCCAGCGGGAGCTGGAACCGCAACCCACCGGGGAGCTGCGGGAGGCCTTCGCGTTCGCCGTCACGCAGGAGGGCCGCGCCCCCAGCCAGTACATCGAGGTGCTGACCGTCTCTCCGGTCGAGGAGATCGCCAGCAGGCTGGAGCTGGCCGACGGGCAGCTCGCGGTGGTGCGGCGCCGCCTGAGGTTCGTGGACGGCCAGCCGTACAACACCAACGACTCCTATTTCCCCCGGGACCTGGTGGCCGATTCCGAGATCGCGCGTCCCGGCGACATCGAGCGCGGCGCCAACCGGGTGCTGGAGGAGCTGGGGCACGGGCAGGTCCGCGTGGTGGACGACATCTGGGCGCGGATGCCCAATCAGGAAGAGGCCGAGCGGCTCCAGTTGGAGCTTGGTACACCGGTTGTGGTTTATGTCCGAGTCGGATACGACGTGGATGACATGCCGGTGCGCGTTGCGGTGTCGGTGCTGCCTGCCGACAAACATCTGATCAGATACGAGCTCGACCGCCGCTGACCGAGCTCGGTTGGGGGTGATCCGCCCGCCGCGGCACAGCGAGCTTGCACTCTCGCTGGGCGCGGGGAGTCGTGCACGCTCCCCTAACGGCGATTTATCCGCATATATCGGACTATTTGCATTTATCGGGCTATTTGCCTTATTGGGTTCGCGTCCCATGATGCCATCACTCACCGTATCCAACTCAACGCACAGAGCGACGAAAGGTGAACCATGCACGCCAACACCCTGCTCAGACCGCTGACACTCCGAAGGGCCGAGCCCGACGACCTCGCGGGCGTCCTCACCCTCCTGTCCGACACCGCCGAGTGGCTGTATTCGCGGGGCGTCCGCCAGTGGCCCCGCGACGGCTTCGGCCCCGAGCGCATCGAGCCCCTCATCGAGGAGCGGGTGCTGTACCTCCTGGAGGACGAGCTCCGCTACTTCAGCCCCGGCGAGCCGGCCCCTCCGGTCGCCACGATCGCCCTCGACCGCCACGCGGACGCGGAGTTCTGGACCCTGGACGACGCCCCCCACGCGGCCCTGTACGTCCACAAGCTGGCCGTGGGGCGTTCCTGGTCGGGCGTCGGGCTGGGAGACGCTCTGCTGGACTGGGCGGGCCGCACCGCCTACGACGCCGGGCTGCCGTGGCTGCGGCTCGACTGCGCCAAGGGCAACCCCCGCCTGCAGGGCTACTACCGCAGCCGGGGGTTCCGCCACCTGCGGACGGTCGACCTGCCCCACCGGGCCTCCGGCGCGCTCTTCCAGCGCCCGGCGAGGGACGTGGCGATCACGGAGTTCCGTGATCTCACCTTCGCGGAGCTGATCAGTGCCTGATCCGGTCCCTGCGCCTCCGGGTTCCGGGCCCGGATCGTGGCCTGCTCGGCGGATCTTCTTCGCCGTCTCGGGCGAAAAGGTGCAGAAGGCCATATAACCTCTGCTGCATGACCGGATCCCTCCTTGAGGTGATCGCGCTGAACGTGCGCGACGCCGTCGCCGCGGAACAGGGCGGCGCCGACCGCCTGGAGGTCGTCGCCGACATGGCGGCCGACGGGCTGACCCCGGCGCCGGAGACGGTCGCGGCGATCGCCGCGGAGTGCCCGCTGCCGCAGATGGTGATGTTGCGCGGCCACGCCGGGTTCACCGCCGACGCCGACGAGCTGGACCGGCTGCGGCGAGACGCCAGGGCGCTGGCACAGGCGGGGGCGGCCGGGTTCGTGTTCGGCTTCCTCGACGAGGCCGGAGCGGTGGACCTGGCCGCCACCGAGGCGCTCATCCACGGCGTGTCGCCGCTGCCGTGGACGTTCCACCGCGCTGTCGACCACGCGGCCGACGTGCAGGCGTCCTGGCGGGCCGTGCGCCTGCTGCCCAACCTGGCGACCGTCCTCACCTCCGGCTCGCCCAAGGGCGTCGCCGACGGCCTGGCGATCCTGAAGGGCCGTACGGACGCGGGCGACGGCTCCATCATCCTGGCGGGCGGCGGCCTCAAGCCCGACCACGTGCCGGATCTGCTCGACTACGGCGTCCGCGCCTTCCACGTCGGCTCCGCCGTCCGGCCCGGCTGGTCGGAGCCGGTCGACTCCCGCCTCGTCCGCCGCTGGCGCGCCCTGATCGAACGCGACTGACCGTACGCCGGCCGTACGCGAGACGAAAGGTCAGCCGAGGGCCGAGTCCGCTCTGTGGAGGGCCGCCGCGAGGGTTCTGATCGTCGCGGGCTCGTCCAGCACGCCGCCCCCGGCCGCCCGGCGCTCCTCCCAGGCGCGCACCCGGTCCCGGTAGGAGTCGTAGCGCGCCAGATGGAAGGCGTAGACGGTGGCGAAGCGGCTCACCAGGTGCGAGGGGTGCATGTCCCAGCCCTGGTGGAAGCCGTGCGCGAGCGAGTGCCTGACCAGCTCGGCGTGCCGCCGCCACAGGGCACGTACGTCCTCGGCCGAGCCGGAGGCGGGGGAGGCGGCGAGCGAGCCGTCGGACAGCTCGACCCCGGTGCCCGCGAACGCCGTCCGCATCACGTGCCTGGCGTGGTCGCAGGCGGGATGGTCGAGCCGCTGCTCGTGCGGCGGCAGCCCGATCGCCGCGGTGTAGTCGAACACCCCGAAGTGGGCGGCGGCCAGCCGTCCGCCGAGCGTCTCGGCCAGGTCCCCGCGCAGGAACAGCACCGTCTGCGGCGCCTCCACCTGGATCTCGAACCGCAGCCTTCGCCCCAGCCCGAGCCCTTCCTCCAGTCGCTGTAGAAATGCCGCGAACTGGGTCAAATAGGACTCCATGATGACCTTGGGGAACGTGACGGTGAATCCGGCGGGCAACTCACCGGCCCGCTCCACCAGCCCGGTGACGAACCCGTCCAGGGTCCGCAGGGAGCGCGCCGGGTCGCCGTCGGCGAACGACTTCACCCGCAGCCCCCATCGGCGCGGCAGCGTCCCCGACTCGCGCATCCCGGCCAGCGCCTCGACCGCCCGCTCGACGTGGCCGTCCTCCTCGTCCGGCCGCACGCCGTACCCGTCCTCGAAGTCCACCCGCAGGTCCTCGACCGGCTCGGTGGCGAGCTTGCGCAGGACCCTGTCGTGGACGGCGGTCGCCAGGACGGCGGGCAGCCCGAAGACCTCGGCGAGCTCGCCCGGCCCGGACAGGTGGGCCTTGGCCAGGGCCAGCGCCTCGTCACCCCACGCGGCGACCGTGCCCGCGCCGAACCGGTCGGCCGGCACGTAGACGGTGTGCACCGGCTGCCAAGCGGGGCCCGTCTCGGGGTAGCGGGCCCGCTGGGTCGCGTGGACCGCCTCGAAGCCGTCGACGTGGTGACTCGTGGTGACGCGCATGGGTTCCCTTCGCGGATCAGGGGCGGCAGGCTCGCAGCATGGCCTCCAGGCCGACGAGCTTGACCCGCTCGCCGCGGCCCAGCGTCCTGGCGAGCTCGGCCTCCGCGGCCTCGATGGCCTGCCACTCCGCGTACGTCACCGGGTGCACGCCCCGCTCGGCCAGCAGCGCGTCGACGGACGCGCTCGGACGCCCCGCGCCGGAAGGGCCCGACAGGTCGGACAGGAGGGTGCGGACCGTCTCGGCGGCGTCGGACTTGTTGGTGCCGATCACGCCCGTGGGGCCACGTTTGAGCCAGCCCGCGACGTATTCGCGCTCCCGCACCCGGCCGGCCTCGTTCGGCACGGTCATCGTCTCCCGCGAGAACGGCACGCCCGGCAGCGGGACGCTCTGGTAGCCGACCGAGCGCAGCACCATGCCGACGGGCAGGGTCTCGAACTCGCCGGTGCCCACCACCCGGCCCTCCTCCGACAGCCGGGTGCGTTCGAGCTTGAGCCCCTCCACCCGTTCGGCGCCCAGGATCTCCACCGGGCGCAGCCAGAAGCGCACGTCCAGCCGGCGTGGCCGGCCGACGGGCTCGCGGTCGGACCAGGAGCGCAGCACCTCGATGTTGCCCCGGATCTGCCGGGGGAAGTCGGCGCCCAGCACCACGGCCTCCTCCGGGCGCACGCAGACGTCGGCGTTGGTCAGGTCGCCGAGCTCGCGCAGCTCCTTGAGGGTGAACTTGGCGTGCTCGGGGCCGCGCCGGCCGATCATGTGGATGGCCTTGACCTGGCTGTCCGCCAGGCGTTCGAGCACGTCGTGCGGCACGTCGGTGGAGCTCAGCTCCTCGGCGGTCTTGGCCAGCACGCGGACCACGTCGACGGCGACGTTGCCGACGCCGATCACGGCCACCTCCGGGCTGTCCAGCGTGAACCTCGACGGGTCCACGTCCGGGTGACCGCAGTACCAGTTGACGAAGTCGGTTGCGGCGACGCTGCCCGGCAGGTCCTCGCCCGGGATGCCGAGCTTCCTGTCGACCATCGCGCCGGTGGCGTAGACGACGGCGTCGTAACAGCGCAGCAGGTCCTCGACCGACAGGTGCTCGCCCAGCGTCACGCCGCCGAGGAAGCGCACCTCGGGCAGCTCCAGGACCCGGCGCAGGTAGCCGGCGATGGACTTGATCGACGTGTGGTCGGGCGCCACGCCGTATCTGACCAGCCCGTACGGGGTCGGCAGCCGTTCGAGGACGTCCACTTCGACGGGCCCGGCCGACTGTTTCACCAGGGCTTCGGCCGTGTAGATCCCAGCGGGTCCGGACCCGATGACCGCCACGCGCAACGTCACGTCGTCTCCCTATGCCGGTCGTTGTCCACTTCACCAGGTGCAACGGGTCGGCGTGATCGATCTATCCCCGAACGCCCACACGGATTTTCACCGAATGCCGCCCGATCATCCTTTTTTCTAGATTTTTCTGGTTTTTCCGACATATCCGGTTATCGTGGCCCGGCTCTGTACCGATACTCCTCCAGACCCGCCGGGCACTCAAGGACGCCTAGGTCTGCCGGGCGAGCCGTTCGCGCAGCGCGGGTTTGTCGATCTTGCCGTTGACGTTCGTCGGGAGCGCGTCCACCACGACGATCCGCTTGGGCACCTTGTAACCGGACATGTTGGCCCGTGCCCAGGCACGCAGCGCCTCCGGATCGGTGGTGATCCCCGGCCTGGTCACCACGTAGGCGACGCCCGCCTCGCCGGAGACCGGATCGGGCACGCCGACCACGGCGGCCTGGGCGAGCGAGCCTTCGAGCAACAGCAGCGACTCCACCTCAGCGGGTGAGACGTTGAACCCGTTGACGATATAGAGCTCTTTCTTCCGGTCGACAATCACCAAATTTCCGGATTTATCGAGAGTGCCGATGTCTCCGGTGTGGAGCCAGCCGTCCTTGTCCACGGCCTCGGCGGTCCGGTCCGGATCGTCCCAGTAACCGCGCATCACCCCGTACCCCCGCTGCAGGATCTCCCCACGCTCCCCGGGGGCCACCTCCAGGCCGCAGTCGTCCACGATGCGCACCTCGATGCCCGGCACCGGCCGGCCGGTGGTGGACGCGATCACCTCGACCGGGTCACCGGCCCTGGTCATGGAGACGACCGTGCCCTCCATCAGGCCGTACGCGTTGATCATGCGCGTCAGCCCGACCCGCTCCACCAGCCGGGTGATCAGCGCGGGAGGGACGGCGGCGGCGCCGCAGATGGCCACCCGCAGCGACGACACGTCCCAGTCGCCCTTGTCCAGCTCGTCCAGCAGCCGGTGGAAGAGCGTCGGCGGCCCGGCCAGGACGCTCGCCCGCCCCTCGGAGATCAGCGACATCAGCGCGCCCGGCGCGAACACCCGGATCGGCATCATCGCCGCCCGCCGCAGCACGCAGGCGACCAGCCCCGCGTTCAGCCCGAACCCGTGGCTGAACGGCGCGATCACCGGATAGCGGTCGTGCTCGTCCAGCGTGACGATCTCCGACCAGTCCCAGTAGCCGCGCAGCACCTGCGCGTGATCCAGCATCACCCCCTTGGGCGTGCCGGTGGTGCCGGAGGTGGACATGATCTCGCACAGCTCATCGGGCCGTACGGCGAGCGCCCGCTCCTCGCCGACCCGCTCCTCGACCTCCGCCCCCCGCGCCCGCAGCTCCGAGTGGCCTGTACACGGGAGGCGCGTGAGCGGCTCCGCCCGCTGCTCCCGATCGGGCACGACCAGGTGCCGCAGGCCCGGCAGCGGTGGCAGGAGGCCGGCCAGGGGCGTGCGGTCGGGGCCGTCGCCGGTGATCAGGATCCGCGCCCCGGTCTTCCGGATCAGCGCGGCGGCCTCGATCCCCTTGTACCGGGGGGAGAGCGGCACGAGCACCGCGCCCGCGTCCCAGACGGCGAAGGCGTGCACCGCCCAGGAGGGATCGTTCACCCCCCACAGAGCCACCCGGTCACCCGGCCGCACCCCGAGCGCGATCAGCCCGCGCGCGGTGACCGCCGCCGCCGCGCGCAGCTCGGCCATGGTCATCGGGGTGTCCCCGTCGACGATCACGATGCTGCGGGGATGGCGTGCGGCCTGGTCACGCAGCATGCGCGGCAGCGTCCCCCAAGCCGGCATCGTTCCCGCCGCCGTCGCCACCTCCGCCGCTTCCGGCACCGCCGATGCCTCGGATGTCACCGATCCTGTCGATCCCGTGGGTTGCACCGTCACGCCTCCGATCGGGTCACACCGGGGGGCTCAGGTGAGCAGCGCCCGGTCGCGGCCGAGGTGCTGGCCGCGTAGATCGTTCACCAGGCCGGGCCGGGCCACCTCGGCCGCCTCGGGCGCGATGTCCACGCCGATCGCGACGGGTGTCAGCGCCCGCAGCGCCTCCCGGATCCGGGACTGCCACATCGGGTTCGCGACCAGGCTCTGCCGGCCGAACGTCACCGTGAGCACCGCCGAGTCGAGCGTGCCCGCCCGGCTGATCGTCAGCTCCCACCCGGACACCCCGTCGATCTTGGACAGCGCCTTCTCCAGGCGGGGCAGCGAGACCCACACGCCTCGCACCAGCACGTGCTCACCCACGGTGTGCTCAGGGGCGGGCAGCCCGCCGGAGGCGCTCGGGTCAGCCGCCACCTGCCCGGTCCGCAGCACGGCGTCGCCCAGCGTGGAGTGCCCGGCGGCCGTGATCACCAGCTCGGCGGGGCCGGTGCCCACGTACGGCTCGTCCTTGTCCAGCGCCGCCAGCCCGAGCACGCCGTCCGCGACGGGCGTCAGCGGGTCCTCCTCCGAGGTCCGCCACGCCAGCGCGCCGCCGCTGAACGGACTGGAGTACGCCTCCGACACCGCCGCCCCGAACTCGCCGGCCAGGTGACGCATCGTCCGCTTGGAGGCGATCTCGCCGGTCAGCACGATGTGCCCCAGCCCCAGGTCGAGCGGGTCGAGGAGGAACTCCAGATGCAGCCTGGCCAGGAAGTCCATGACCCCGGTGGGCGTGGCGACGAGCGTGGTGGCCCTCAGCGTGGTCAGCGCGTGGTGCAGCCGCATCCGGCCCCGGGGCCCGACCGACGCGCCGGCCGCCGCCACGTCCGCCGCCGCCGACGCCCAGAGCGAGCCGGCCGGCTCGGCCAGCGCCACGACCACCCGATCGGCCGCGCCGACCCCCACGGCCGCCAGCGCCTCACCTGTCATCCGTACGCAGGCCGTACGGTCGGCGGGGCCGAGCGGGAAGACGCTGGACAGATCCGGTGCGACGAGCAGGAGCCCGGAGGCGGAGCCGCCGGTCGCGCCGAGATCGTGGCGGGTCAGCCAGCGGGCCGGCATCAACGCATCACCTCGTCCATGAACAGGGTCATCGACGCGCACACCTGGTCGTGCGCCAGCCCGCCCACCTGCGCCTGGAGGATCAGGTCGGTGACGCCGGCCTCTGCGACGCGGGCCAGCGCCTTGCGCGAGCCCTCCGCGTCGTCCACCACGACCATCAGGTGCTCGCGCAGCACGGCCATCGACTCCTCGGGCGGCATCCCGGCCGCGAGCTGGCCGAGGACCCGGTGGGTCGCGTGCCGGGCGTCGTAGTAGTCCGGCGGGGTGACGAGGTTGACCTGGCGGCGGATGTACCACAGGACCGCGTCGGCGGCCGTCGCGTTGGCCTGCTCGCGGGTGGGGGCGACGAACCAGGGGATCATCAGCGCCACCCGCCGGGTGCCGGGGTCGAAGCCGCTGTCGGCCAGCGCCTCCCGGTAGCGGGCGATGTCCTCGGCCACCTCGTCGATGCCCTTGAGCATCGTCATGCCGAGCAGGTTGTAGCCGTGCCTGGCGGCGGCCAGGTAGCCCTCCAGGGAGGTGGAGGCCACCCAGACAGGAGGGTGGGGCCGTTGCGCGGGACGCGGGTAGACCGCCACGTCCGGGATCTCGAAGAACTCGTTGGAGCGGCTGACCGGCTCCCCGTCGGCCCGCCAGATGGCCAGCGTCGCCTCCAGGGAGTCCTCCCAGATCTGCCGTGACTTCTCGAAGGGCCGCTGGAAGGCCTGGTACTCCAGCGGGGAGGCGCCCCGACCGGTCCCGAACTCCACTCTTCCGCCGCTGAGCACGTCCAGCGTGGCGACCCGTTCGGCGGTGCGGATGGGCGACTGGAACGGCAGCAGCACCACGCCGAGCCCCAGGTGGATGCGCTCGGTGCGCTGGGAGATGGCGGCGAGCACCAGGTCGGGCGCGGAGGAGTGGGAGAAGCCGCGGGTGAAGTGGTGCTCGACGAACCAGGCCGTGTCGTAGCCCAGCCGATCGCCCAGCACGACCTGGTCGATCACGTTCTGGAACGCCCGCTGTTCGACCTCGCGGGTGCGCCCGCGTACCTCCAGTTCGTAGCCCAGGCTGATCCGTAGGGCCGTCATCGCGCCTCCGCCGAAGTCTGTGAACCAAGCGCTCGCTTGGTTGAGCGTACCAGCAGCCACCACTTGCGGGAAGGGCGCTGTCACGATCAAAGTGGATCCTCGTGAGGCGAAAGCACGCGCTACGGCGGCCGAAGGACGGGACGAACCCGGACGATCACTCGCTCGCCAGTGCCTGCCGCTACGAGGCGTTCGGCCGGGTGATGGCGGCGCTCGCGACCAAGGCGGAGTTCATCGAGTCGTGCCGCGACCTGACCTGGTGGCCCGGGCCCGACGAGAGCTGGCACATCGAGTGGCGCGACGGCCCCTTCGCCTCCGAGGTGGCGGCGCTGCTCGCCCGGCACCCGCACGCCACCGGTCGCGTCGTGACCGCCGACGACGTCTCCGCCGTGCTGGAGGTGAGGGGCGTCCGCTTCGAGTTGCGCGCCGTCGACCCGATGGGCCGGACCGAAGTGCGGTCCCGGCCGCACTTCTGGCGCCTGGCCGAGGCGCTCGACACCACCCGCCGCACCACCGCCCGCCACCCCTGGGAAGAACTCCTCGGCGGCTGACGCCTTCCCTAAGGTTGTCCCGAAATTTGCCTTTTTTGTACGGCCACATACCCTGACAACGGTCGTCTTTAGGCACGGATGGCCTGGGGATGGACATGGGTAAGAGCACAATGGAGTACGTGGATCTCGCCGAGTTCGATCGGCGGCAACGAGGCATCGAGCGCCATGTGCTGGCCGCTTCTCTCGGCGGGCTGGCCATCGGTCTCCTCGGCGTGCTCGCCGCGGGCAAGGGCCCCGGATGGTTCGGCCACGTCTACGACCCGTACGCCTATCTGGCGCTGGCGCTGGCCGTCGGGGCCAGCGCGTCCGGCTTCGGCTGGGCGCTGCTGACCACGTTCCTGGCCGCGGTGGCCACGCTGGCCGCGGCCGTGGGCGGCGGCGTCATCGGCGGCGCCTCCCGCTTCCACCTGATCGGCGGCAGCGTCGCCGTGCTCAACTGGACGCTCGCGCTGCTGATCGGCATCGGCTTGCTGGCCTACGTCACCCGCAGGAGCGACCGGTGGGGCGACTACGCGGCCGGCGTCATCGGCGCGGCCCTGCTCGCCGACGTCGTGGACCGGGCCACTCCCGGCTTCATCGGCGGCGAGCGGTCCTTCTGGCCGCTGCCCGCCCTGCTGATCGGCGCGGTGGCCGTCGCCGTGGTGATCGCACTGCGCGGGAGCGCTGGGGCCCGGATCAGGGCGCTGGCGTGCACCGTGCTGCTGACAGGGCTGTTCGCCGCTTGGATCACCGTCGCCGGATAAGCACGCGCCGAGGGTGTCTCCGAGTCGATAGCCTGTAATCCTTCACATCAGGCCCGAGCAAGGAGTAGCCGTGTTGCTGCGCATGTCGTCGTTGTTTCTTCGCACCCTGCGGGACGACCCGGCAGACGCGGAAGTGCCGAGCCACAAGCTCCTCGTTCGCGCCGGCTACGTCCGCCGCGTCGCGCCCGGCATCTACTCGTGGCTGCCCCTCGGCAAGATGGTGCTGGAGAACGTCGCCCGCGTCGTCCGCGAGGAGATGAACCGGATGGGCGGCCAGGAAGTGCTCTTCCCCGCCCTGCTGCCCCGCGAGTACTACGAGGCCACCGGCCGCTGGACCGAGTACGGCGACACGCTGTTCCGGCTGCGTGACCGCAAGGGCGCCGACTACCTTCTCGGCCCCACCCACGAGGAGCTCTTCACCGACATGGTCAAGGGCGAATACTCCTCCTACAAGGACTATCCGGTCACGCTCTACCAGATCCAGACCAAGTACCGCGACGAGGCGAGGCCCCGGGCGGGCATCCTGCGTGGCCGCGAGTTCCTGATGAAGGACTCCTACTCCTTCGACCTCGACGACGACGGCCTCAAGCGCTCCTACGAGGCGCACCGCGAGACCTACATCAAGACGTTCGACCGGCTGGGCATCACTTACAAGATCGTGTTCGCCACGTCGGGCGCGATGGGCGGCTCGGCCTCGGAGGAGTTCCTGGCCCCCACACCCACCGGCGAGGACACGTTCGTGGCCTGCCGCTCCTGCGGCTACGCCGCCAACGCCGAGGCCGTCACCACGCCCGCCCCCGCCGCCCGCGCGCTCGACGGCCTGCCGGAGCAGCGGGTCCTCGACACCCCCGGCACCCCGACGATCGACTCGCTGGTGTCCTACGTCAACGAGCACCACGGCCTGTCCGTCACCGCCGCCGACACGCTGAAGAACGTCGTCGTCAAGGTCGCCACCCCCGGGTCCAAGAAGGTCGAGACCCTGGTCATCGGCGTTCCGGGGGACCGCGAGGTCGACTTCAAGCGCCTGGAGGCCGCGCTGGCCCCCGGCGAGCCCGCCATCTTCGAGGCCGAGGACTTCGCCAAGCATCCCGGCCTCGTGCGCGGCTACATCGGCCCGCAGGTGCTGCGAGACCTCGGCATCCGCTACCTCGTCGACCCCCGCGTGGCCACCGGCACCTCCTGGGTGACGGGCGCCAACGAGCCCGGCAAGCACGCCGCGCACGTCGTGGCCGGCCGTGACTTCGAGCCCGACGGCACCATCGAGGCCGCCGAGGTGCGCGCCGGTGACGCCTGCCCGCGCTGCGGCGCGGAGCTGTCCATCGACCGCGGCATCGAGATCGGCCACATCTTCCAGCTCGGCCGCAAGTACGCCGACGTCGCCGGCCTCGACGCGCTGGGCCCCGACGGCAAGCCGATCCGCATCACGATGGGCTCCTACGGCGTGGGCGTCTCCCGCGCCGTGGCGGTCATCGCCGAGCAGGCCCACGACGAGCTGGGCCTGGTGTGGCCGCGCGAGATCGCTCCCGCCGACGTCCACATCGTGGGCACCGGCAAGGGCCGCCAGGTGGAGGCCGCCCTGGAGCTGGCCGCCGAGCTGGAGTCCCGTGGGCTGCGCGTCCTGGTGGACGACCGGCGGCAGGTCTCGCCGGGCGTCAAGTTCAAGGACGCCGAGCTGCTCGGCCTGCCCACCATCCTGGTCGTGGGCCGCGGGCTCGACCAGGGCGTGGTGGAGCTGCGCGACCGCGTGTCCGGGGACAAGGGCGAGATTCCGCTGGCAGAGGCGGTCGACCGGGTCGTCGCCGCCTGCGCGGCCTCCTGATCCCCGCACATAGGGGCGATGCACGTACATAAAGGGCGTTAGACAGCGGCTGGTTTGACGGCGCGCTGAGGGGCTGTAAACCTCGGTGCGATGAAGCCACATGTCGAATTGAAAGACTTCTGGGAACGACGCCTGGAGTCCGACTGGACCGAGAGTGGTGTCGGATACAAGGCGCTCGGCCGGGCGTTCAATATCTGGATGTATCGGGTGCGCGCCGAGGGTTTCCGCCGGGAGGCGGCCACCCTCGGCCTGGACCTGCCGAAGGCGCGGGTGCTCGACGTCGGCTCCGGCACCGGCTTCTACGTCCGCCTGTGGCGTGAGCTCGGCGCCGGGTCCGTCACCGGTAGCGACCTCACTGAGGCGGCCGTGGAGCGGCTGCGCGCCCGCTTCCCGAAGTCCTCGTTCCTTCAGCTCGACATCGCCGAGCCCGGCGACGCGCTGGAGCCCGGCTCGTTCGACGCCGTCTCCGCGATGGACATGCTCTTCCACATCACCGACGACGACCGCTACCGCGCGGCCCTGCGCAACATCGGCGAGGCGATCAGGCCGGGCGGCGCCTTCGTGCTGTCGGAGAACTTCCTGCAGCGGCCGGAGGAGCGCTCCGACTACCAGGTCAACCGCACCCTGCCGTGGATCACCAGGGCCCTCGACGAGGCCGGGTTCGACGTGGTGCGCCGCGTCCCCATGCTGGTGCTGATGAACGCCCAGGTCGACGGCCAGCCGCTGTGGCGCAAGCTGTGGGGTGGGCTGCTGCGTGCGGTGACGCTGACCGAGGTGACCGGCTGGCTGGCCGGCGCCGCGCTCTATCCCGTGGAGCGGCGCCTGGTGCGCGTGCTGCGCGAGAGCCCCACGACGGAGTTCATGATCTGCCGCCGCCGCTGACGGCGGGGGCCGGCGTCAGCCGCCGGGGGTCGGGGTCGCCCGCTGGGGCGTGGCCTTCCCCGGCATGCCGGGGAAGGCTGTGGTGATCGCCGGCCTGAAGGAGTAGGAGCGGGTCGCGGCCTCCTGCATCACCAGTGCCGCGTACGCGCGCGTCTCGGCGCCGGCCGCGGCGACCAGCTCCAGGTAGGCGGCCACGATGCCGCTCTCCACGTGGGCCGCGAGCCCGGCGGCGGCCGAGGCGGTCGACGGCACGGACGGCAGCGCGTAGGAGGGGGCCGGCTCGGCGGGCTTGCCGCCGCGCGCGATGATCACCTTGCGCAGCTCGTCCCTGCGGTCACGGTGGGAGTCGTAGGCCCGGGTGATCCGGGCCCGCATTGAGCCGGTGGTCCGCGCGCCGAGCAAGCCGTAGGCGAAGACCGCCGCGTGCTCGGCCGCCAGGGCCTTGCGCAGCCTGTCCACGTCACCGGGCCGCGCGCCCGCCCCGGCCGGCTCGGGGGCCGTGACCGGGGCCAGCGCGTGCATGGCCTCGCAGGCGCCGATGCTGGCGACGAGCTGGGCGAGAGACGGCGAGATGCCGGAGAGCTGGCTCGGGCGCAGCGCCGCCGCCTTGCGTTCGAGGCTGCGCAGGCGAGCCACCGACACCTTGCCGCTCGTGCCGCGGCTCGCCGTGGGGCTGGTGGCGGGGCCTGCGGTGGGGCCGGCAGTGGGGCCGATGGTGGGACTTGCGGCGGCCGTGGGGGCGCCGGACGCCGCTGGACCGGCGGCCACCTTGGGAAAGCGCCTGCGCAGCTCCGCGAGGTGGGACTCGTGCCGGTCCCTGAAGGGGACCAGCCGGTCGCCACCCTTGGCGATCAGCGTGTCGTAGAGGGCGACCGTCTTCGCCTTCTCCGCGATCAGGGTGCGGGCGAGCGCCTCCTCCGGGGAATCGCGCGGCGGCGGCGCCGGGACGTCGCCGGGGGCGCTGCATCCCGCAAGCGCCACGATGACCGCTCCGCCCGCCAGCACGGCTCGCCGGGAGAGGTGTGGCTGGCGCACGAGCAGGGACCTCCAGTGTCACGGACCGCAGATAGCATCGTACGGGCTCACGCCTCCCCTCGCTGTCAGGCGTACCGCAGCACCCGGCAGTCGTTCGCCGAGGTGGCGTTCGCCGCCTCCGGAGCCGAGGCTCGCCGTCCGGGCGTGCCGAGTGTCGCTCTCTGCGTGCCTTCCTACAGATAGGGTGTCAACTGTCGCCGCTGGCTGAGCAGCCATGCGACAGAGAGCCAGAGGCGAGGTCCGCCCGGCTGAGACATGACAATAGGGGAGGTCGATATGGGCAGCGCATCATCCCGCGACCACCTGATGAAGCTCCTTGAGCCTGTGGTCAGCGCGGAGGGCCTCGATCTGGAGGACGTCACCGTCACCCAGGCCGGCAAGAGGCGGTTGCTGCGCGTGATCGTCGATCGTGACGGCGGCGTGAGTCTCGACGACGTGGCGGACGTGAGCCAGGCCGTCTCGGCGGCCCTCGACGACGACGACGCGATGGGCCAGTCGGCCTACACACTCGAGGTGTCCTCGCCGGGCATCGACCGGCCGCTGACCGAGCCCCGCCACTGGCGGCGGGCGGCCAAGCGGCTGGTGAAGGCAGAGCTGCGAGACGGCACGGTGATCGAGGGCCGGGTCCTCGCCGCCGACGACGACGGCGTCGATCTCGACGTCGAAGGAGCCGGGCGACGGCTCGACTATCAGGACCTGACCCGTGGACGGGTGCAGGTGGAGTTCCGCCGCTTCGACGACGTCGACGGCGACGAAGGCTAAGGGGAAGCCTCGTGGACATTGACATGAGCGTCCTGCGCAGCCTTGAGCGGGAGAAGGACATCTCCTTCGACCTGGTCGTCAAGGCCATCGAAGACGCGCTGCTGATCGCCTACTTCCGCACGGAAGGCGCCGCGACCAAGGCACGGGCCGAGCTCGACAAGAGCAGCGGGCACGTGACCATCTGGGCGGCCGAGCTCGACGAGGACGGCGAGATCGTCAGAGAGTACGACGACACGCCTGGAAACTTCAGCAGGATCGCCGCCACCACCGCCAAGCAGGTCATCCTGCAGCAGCTGCGTGACGCCGAGGACGAGATCAACTTCGGGGAGTTCGCCAGCCGCGAGGGCGAGCTGGTCTCCGGAGTCATCCAGCAGGGCAAGGACCCGCGGGTGGTGCTGGTCGACCTCGGCAAGATCGAGGCCGTGCTGCCGGCCCACGAGCAGGTGCCCGGCGAGGACTACGTGCACGGCGAGCGCCTGCGCGCCTATGTGGTGCAGGTGAAGAAGGGTCACAAGGGCCCCTCGGTCACGCTGTCGCGCACGCACCCCGGCCTGGTGAAGAAGCTGTTCGCGCTGGAGGTGCCCGAGATCGCCGACGGCACCGTGGAGATCGCGGCGGTGGCGCGCGAGGCGGGCCACCGCACCAAGATCGCGGTGCGGTCGCGCAGGCCGGGCGTCAACGCCAAGGGCGCCTGCATCGGCCCGATGGGCTCGCGGGTGCGCAACGTGATGACCGAGCTGCACGGCGAGAAGATCGACATCATCGACTGGTCGGAGGACCCGGGCGACTTCGTGGGGAATGCCCTGTCGCCCGCACGTGTTTCTCACGTGGAGGTCCTCGATCTCGAAGGACGGGTGGCGCGAGTGATCGTGCCCGACTACCAGCTCTCCCTGGCCATCGGCAAGGAAGGGCAGAATGCCCGGCTTGCCGCCCGGCTGACGGGCTGGCGCATCGACATCCGTCCGGATACTCAGGCCGAGGACGCCGCCGGTTCCGTAGATGCGTCGACACGGTAAGCTGGAATATGGTTGCCACGCGGCCCCACAGCGCACCTGTGTGGGCTGCAGGGTCCGCACGGCTAAGTCCGAGCTGCTCCGGTTGGTGCGGGTCGAGGACCAGGTGGTCCCTGACCTGCGAGGACGGCTTCCTGGCCGGGGTGCATCGCTGCATCCGACCGTGAGCTGTCTAGAGCTTGCCGAGCGTCGCCGAGCACTCCCGCGCGCGTTTCGCGTGCCGGGGCCGCTTGACGTATCGCGGGTGCGAGCCCACCTAGAAGGAGAACCACGAAATGTCATGTAGGACGCCGAGTTGATGGGGCGGAGTCAGATTGCTATGAGCGCCTGATGAGCACGCGGCGATGAAGACGTCAACGTAACGACGGTCCGGACGGCACAGCCAGCCTCCCGGGCCGAGTAAGGGAGTGCAGTGGCGAAGGTCCGGGTATACGAGCTCGCTAAGGAGTTCGGCGTAGAGAGCAAGGTCGTCATGGCCAAGCTCCAGGAGATGGGGGAGTTCGTCCGTTCGGCGTCCTCGACCATCGAGGCGCCGGTCGTCCGCAGGCTCACCGAAGCTCTGGGCGCATCCAAGGGTGGGCCCTCCAGAGGCGGCGGTTCGTCGTCTCACAAGCCGCAGCCGCCAAGGGCTGCTCCTCGGCCGGCGGACAGCCAGGCCGGCAACGGCGTCCACGAGGCGCCGACCTCATCCGTTCCGCGTCCGGGTCCGGGTCCCAAGCCCGGTCCGCGTCCGGGCCCCGCGCCGCGTCCGCCGGCGCCCGCGCCCCAGCCGCAACCGCAGCCGGAGCCCCAGGCCGCCGCGCCTGAGCCCAAGCCGCAGGTGCGGCCCGAGGCGGCTCGTGGCGAGACGCCCGCGGCTCCGCAGGCCCGCTTCGACAGCGGCACGCGCCCGGCGGCGTCCGGTCCGCGTCCCGGTCCGGCGGCCCGTCCCGGCCCCAAGCCGGGTCCGGCGGCGCCCCGTCAGAGTGGTGGGCCCGCCGGTGGCGGTCCCGGCCAGGCCGGTCGTCCCGGCGCTCCTGCCGGTGGTGGCGGCGGCGCTCGTCCGGGTCCCGGTCCCAAGCCGGGTCCGCGCGGCCCGCGTCCGGGCAACAACCCGTTCTCCTCCAACGCCAGTGGCATGGGCCAGTCCCGGCCGCCGCGTCCCGGAGGCAACCGTGAGGGCGGCGGCGGTCCGGCAGGTCCGCGCGAGCGTCGTGACGGCCCGCCCCGCGAGGGCGCGGGTCCGCGTCCGCCGCAGAGTCGTGCCGGTGGCGACGCGCGGCCGGGTGCGCCTGGTCCGCGTCCGGGTCCGCCCGGCGCCGCGGGTCCGCGTCCCGGTCCTGGTGCGGGTGGTCCCCGCCCGGGTGGTCCGCGTCCCAACCCGATGATGATGCCGCAGGGCCGTCCTGCCGGCCCCGGTGGCGGTGGCGGCGGCGGTCGTCCCGGTGGCGGTGGCGGCGGCGGTCGTCCCGGTGGCGGTGGCGGCGGTGGCCGTCCCGGTGGCGGTGGCGGTGGCGGTCGTCCCGGTGGCGGTGGCGGCGGTTTCGCCGGTCGCCCGGGTGGCGGCGGCACCGGCCAGCGCACGGGAGCTCCGGGCGGTTTCGCCGGTCGCCCCGGCGGCGGTGGCCGCGGTCGCGGCGGCGGTACGGCGGGTGCCTTCGGGCGTCCCGGCGGCCGTCCCACGCGTGGCCGCAAGTCCAAGCGTCAGAGGCGCCAGGAGTTCGACAACATGTCGGCGCCGGCGATCGGCGGTGTGCAGGTCTCGCGCGGTAACGGCGCGACGATCCGCCTGCCGCGCGGAGCCTCGCTGGCGGACTTCGCCGACCGGATCGGCGCCAACCCCGCCGCGCTGGTGCAGATCATGCTGCACCTCGGCGAGATGGTGACCGCCACCCAGTCGGTCAACGAGGAGACGCTGCAGCTGCTCGGCGCCGAGCTGGACTACAACATCCAGGTCGTCAGCCCGGAGGAGGAGGACCGCGAGCTTCTCGAGGCCTTCGACATCGAGTTCGGCGAGGACGAGGGCGACGAGGCCGACCTGGCCGCGCGTCCGCCGGTCGTGACCGTCATGGGTCACGTCGACCACGGTAAGACCAAGCTGCTCGACGCCATCCGCAAGACCAACGTGGCGGCGCGCGAGGCCGGTGGCATCACCCAGCACATCGGTGCTTACCAGGTCGCCGCCGAGCACGAGGGCCAGGAGCGTAAGGTCACCTTCATCGACACCCCGGGTCACGAGGCGTTCACCGCCATGCGTGCCCGTGGTGCCAAGGCGACCGACATCGCGGTGCTGGTGGTCGCGGCCGACGACGGCGTCAAGCCGCAGACGATCGAGGCGCTCAACCACGCCCAGGCGGCCGACGTGCCGATCGTGGTCGCGGTCAACAAGGTCGACAAGGAGGGCGCCGACCCCAACAAGGTCAGGGCCCAGCTCACCGAGTACGGCCTGGTGGCCGAGGAGTTCGGTGGCTCGACGATGTTCGTCGACATCTCGGCCAAGAACGGCACGGGCATCGACAGCCTCCTCGAGGCGATCATCCTGACCGCCGACGCCGAGCTCGACCTGCGGGCCAACCCGACGATGGACGCGCAGGGCCTGGCGATCGAGGCACACCTCGACAAGGGCCGCGGCCCTGTCGCCACCGTCCTGGTCCAGCGCGGCACGCTCCGCGTCGGCGACTCCATCGTCTGTGGCGAGGCCTTCGGCCGCGTCCGGGCGATGCTCGACGACAACGGCGACGCGGTCGAGGAGGCCACGCCGTCCCGTCCGGTCCTGGTGATGGGTCTGACGGCCGTGCCGGGCGCCGGCGACAACTTCATCGTTGTCACCGACGACCGGATGGCTCGCCAGATCGCCCAGCAGCGCGCGGCGCGCAAGCGCAGCGCCGACATGGCGAAGTCGAGCCGTCGTCTCACCCTCGAGGAGCTGTTCAGCAACCTCGAGAAGGGGCGCGTCGACGAGCTCAAGCTCATCATCAAGGGCGACGTCTCCGGTTCGGTGGAGGCGCTGGAAGACGCCCTGCTCAAGATCGACGTCGGCGACGAGGTCAGGCTCCGTGTCCTGCACCGCGCCGTCGGTGCGATCACCGAGTACGACGTCAACCTGGCCGTCGCCGACGACAACGCGGTCATCATCGGCTTCAACGTCCGCCCCGAGCCTCGGGCGCGCGACCTGGCCGAGCGCGAAGGCGTCGACATCCGCTACTACTCGGTCATCTACCAGGCGATCGAGGAAATCGAAGCGGCGCTCAAGGGCATGCTCAAGCCCGAGTTCGAAGAGGTCCAGATGGGCACGGCGGAGGTCCGCGAGATCTTCAAGGTGCCGAAGATCGGCAACGTCGCCGGTTCGCTGGTCCGCTCCGGCGTGATCGTCCGCAACAGCAAGGCCAGGATCATCCGCGACGGCGTCGTCGTGGCGGACAACCTGACCGTCTCGTCGCTGCGCCGGTTCAAGGAGGACGCGACCGAGGTGCGTGACGGCTTCGAGTGCGGTATCGGTGTCGGCTACAGCGACATCAGGATCGACGACGTCATCGAGACGTTCGAGATGCGGGAGAAGCCGCGGGCCTGACCCGTGGCCGGGGGGGGGGGGGGGGGGGGGGGGGGGGGGGGGGGGCGGGGGGCCGGGGGGGGGGGGGGGGCGCCCGCGGCCGCCGCCCCGCCCCCCCCCCCCCCCCCCCCCCCCCCTCCGCACGCTCTGATCTGGTCGCCACCGCACCAGGACCGGCGTGCTTCTGACTCCAAGGCAAGCGGTGGTTGCCAACCATGTATGTGGGTGCCCTTACCCTGGACATCCTGCTCGGCGATGTGCATTCGCTGAAGCAGAAGCGATCCGTCGTACGTCCGCTGGTCGCCGAGGTGCTACGGCGCTTTCCGGCCGTCGCCGTGGCCGAGACCGGCCACCTCGACCTGCACCGCAGAGCCGAGGTCGGCATCGCGGTGGTCTCCGGCTCAGCGGACAACTGCAAAGAGGTCATGGACGCCTGTGAGCGCCTGGTGGCCTTCCGCCCCGAGATCGAGCTGCTGTCGGCCAGGCATCGGATCTACAACGACGAAGAGTGAACGACCGCACGACGGCCTGTCGTGCCTGAGGGGGGAGCGAACATGGTGGATGCACCACGAGCGCGCAAGCTTGCCGATCGCATCCAGCAGATCGTCGCCGAGATGCTGGAGCGCCGGATCAAGGACCCGCGTCTGGGCTTCGTCACCGTGACCGACACGAGGATCACGCCTGATCTGCGCGAAGCCACGGTGTTCTACACGGTGTTCGGCTCCGACGCCGAGCGCGCCGACAGCGCGGCCGCGCTGGAGAGCGCCAAGGGTGTCATCCGGTCCGAGGTGGGCCGCCAGACCGGCGTGCGCTTTACCCCGACGCTGGCGTTCAAGCATGACCCGCTGCCCGACAGCGCCCGCCAGCTCGACGACCTGATCAACGCCGCCAAGGCGCGGGACGCCGAAGTGGCGCGACGGGCCGCGGGCGCCGAGTACGCCGGCGAGCCCGACCCGTACAAGAAGCCCGACGAGGAAGACGACGAGCAGGCGGGACACCCCGCGCCGTGACGCCCGACGTGCGCGACAGGCTCGACCGCCCGCCCCGCGTGACCCCGGGCACGGCGCAGCCGACAGGCTCGCCCGTGCCCGAGGCGGCGTGGAGCCGGGCGCTCCAGCTGATCTCGCAGGCCGACGAGGTGGCCCTGGCCTGTCACGTGTCGCCCGACGGCGACGCGCTCGGCTCGATGCTGGCCGTCGGCTTCCTGCTGCGGTCGATGGGCAAGCGCGTCGCGGCCTCCTTCGGCGACCGTGACTTCACCGTGCCGCGGCTGCTCGGCTTCCTGCCCGGCCAGGACATGCTGGTGCCGCCGGCCGACTATCCGGCGGCGCCCGACCTGATGATCACCTTCGACTCCCCGTCGATCGGCCGTCTGGGCGTGCTCGCCGACAGCGTCCGGAGGGCTCGTGAGGTCATCGTGGTCGACCACCACCCGTCCAACGACGGGTTCGGCACGCTCGACCTCATCGACCCGAGCTCGGCGGCCACCGCCATGCTTGCCGAACAGCTGATCTACCGGCTCGGCGGCGGGCTCGACCACGACATCGCCACCTGCCTGTACGCGGGCCTGGTGACCGACACCGGGTCGTTCAAGTACTCCTCCACCACCCCCGCCGTGCACCAGATGGCGGCCCGCCTGGTCGCCACCGGCCTGCGTACCGAGGAGATCGCCAGGGAGCTGTGGGACCGTTCCCCGTTCGGCTACCTCAAGGTGCTGGGGGCGGCGCTGGAGCGGGTGCGGCTGGACGACGGCCTGGTGTGGACCTATGTCACCCGCGTCGACAGGGCCGCTCACGGCCTGCCGTACTCCGAGCTCGAAGGCATCATCGACGTCGTGCGGCGCACCGACGAGGCCCAGGTGGCCGCCGTCCTGAAAGAGGACGACCAGGGCGCGTGGCAGGTGTCGACCAGGTCCAAGGGCCACGTCGACGTGGCGGCGATCTGCGCCGCGCTGGGCGGCGGCGGTCACCACAGCGCGGCCGGGTTCACCTCGCACGAAGGTGTCGAGGAGACCATGGCGAAGTTCCAGGAACTGCTGAGAGAGGCTTGATGGCCGAAAGCGGCTTGATCATCGTCGACAAGCCCGCCGAGTGGACGTCCCACGACGTGGTGGCCAAGCTCCGCCGCTTCGCGGGCACCCGCCGCGTCGGGCACGCCGGCACGCTCGACCCGATGGCGACGGGCGTGCTGGTGGTGGGCGTGGAGAAGGCGACCAGGCTGCTCGGGCACCTGGCGCTGACGGAGAAGGTGTACGCCGCCACCATGCGGCTGGGCGTGACCACCAACACCGACGACGCCCAGGGCCAGATCACGGCCTCGGCGTCGGCCTCGGGCGTCACCGCCGAGCGGGTGCGGGACGGCGTGGCCGCGCTCACCGGCGAGATCATGCAGATCCCGCCGCAGGTCAGCGCGATCAAGGTGGACGGTCAGCGCGCCTACAAGCTGGCCCGCGCCGGCGAGGACGTGGAGCTGGCCGCCCGTCCGGTGACGATCCACGCCTTCGAGATCACCGACATCCGGCACCAGGGCGAGGTCGTGGACGTGGACGCCACTGTCCGCTGCTCCTCCGGCACCTACATCCGGGCGCTCGCCCGCGACCTGGGCGCCGGTCTCGGCGTCGGCGGACACCTGACGGCGCTGCGCCGTACCCGCGTCGGACCGTACGACCTGACCAGAGCCAGCACCATCGAGCAGCTCGCCGAGCGGTGCACGGTGCTGCCGATCGGCGAGGCGGTCGCGGCGGCGTTCCCGCGCAGGGACGTCAGCGACGAGGAGGCCCGCGTCGTCAGGCACGGCGGCCGGCTGCCCGCGGCAGGGCTCGGCAAGGGGCCGATCGGCATGTTCGGGCCCGACGGTGAGTTGCTCGCGCTGGTGGAGGAGCAGGGCCGGCTGGCCAAGCCGCTGGCGGTCTTCGTCTCCTAGGCGGGTTTTCTGGCCACCATGAGGTCGCGGACGATCGCCTGGTCGACCCAGTGCTCGAAGTCGGGGTAGGGGACCACGTCGAGGCCGGCCGCGGTGAGGATGGCGGCCAGCTCGTCGCGGCCGCCGCCGTAGGTGTTCCAGGCGATGCCGAGCGCGCCGCCGGGCCGCAGCAGCTCGGCCCAAACCGGCGCTGCCTGCTTGATCAGCTCCAGCGGGCTGCGGGCCAGCCCGCCGCCGCCCTTGCTGCCGTGCTGCACCCCGTAGGGGGCGTCGGTGACGATCACGTCGAACGAGCGCGGCTTGAAGAAGTCGCGGCTGCGCACGGTGTCGGCGTTGACGACCGACACCTGCTGCGTCTCGCCCGCTTTGTACGCCTCCTTCGACAGCGCGAAGGTGACCGTGAGCCGCCGCCCGATCAGCGCCCGCTCGCGCCGCACCGGCACGGTCTCGGCGGTGTGCTTGAGCCGCTTGTTCTTCAGCCAGGTCTTGAGGAAGCCGGAGTAGGCGTCGAAGTCCTTGCCGTCGACGTCGAGCCCGTAGGCGTCGTAGCCGTACATCAGGGCCTGGTTGAGCGTCGTGCCGCGCCCGCACATCGGGTCGAACACCGACAGCCGGCCGTCGAGGGGGAAGTCGGAGGCCAGCGCGGTGACGTTGAGCAGCAGTTTGGTGAAGTGCTCGTTGGTCTTGCCGGCGTACTTCTGGATGGTGAGCAGGTCGCTGCTCAGCCGGTCGAGGGGGCTCATCATGAGCGGCCGCAGCAGCTCACCCTCCATCCCGAACAGGGCGTAGACCGACGAGAGGTTGGACAGCAGCGCCACATCCGCCTCGTCGAGCGGTCGCGCTGTCGCGAACGTGACGTACGGCAGGCCGCCGATCCGGCTCTCGTCGATGTCCGACACCGCGGCCGTCAGCGCTCTGTCGCTGAAGACGGCCAGCTCGGCGCGGGTGAGCCGGGCGGAGCTCTGGCCGTAGACGCGGTTGAAGGCGGGCAGGATCAAAAGAGCGTAACGAGGCATGGTGGCAACGATGGTACCGCCCTCGGTTTCTGCGAACGGGGACGAGCATGGCAGGCTGGTGGAGGGAGTGAACCGCCACAAGCGAATGGGGCCCGGCGTGCGGGATTCGGAGAGATCTGTCGTCACGATCGGCGTGTTCGACGGGGTGCACCGCGGCCACCAGCGGGTGGTCGAGCGGGCTGTCGCCGTCGCATGCGAGTCGGGGCTGCGTGCCGTGGCGCTCACGTTCGAGCCGCATCCGGACGAGCTCGTGCGGCCGGGCCACCGTCCGGCGCGCCTGACGACGCCGCGGCGCAGAGCCGATCTGCTGACGCGGCTGGGCGTGGACGAGGTCCGGGTGCTGGAGTTCACGCCGGTGATGTCGCGGCTCAGCCCGGCCGAGTTCGCCCAGCAGGTGCTCGCCGACGGGCTGCGCGCCGCCTGCGTGGTGGTGGGGGAGGACTTCACCTTCGGCCACCGCGCCGAGGGCGACACCGAGACGTTGCGGGCGCTGGGGGAGAAGTACGACTTCACGGTCGAGCCGGTCATGCTGCTCGACGCGCTCTCCTCCACCGAGATCCGTGAGCGGCTGGTGTCGGGCGACGTCCGGGGGGCCGCCGCCGACCTGGGGCGGCCGCACCGGGTGGAGGGCGTGGTGGTCCGCGGCTACCAGCGCGGGCGTCAGCTCGGCTTCCCCACGGCCAACGTGGAGACGCCGCCGCAGACGGCCATCCCGGCGGACGGCGTCTACGCGGGCTGGCTGGAGTGCGTGCCGGTGGCCAACCTGCCGGCCCTGTACGAGGGCGAGCGCTGGCCCGCCGCCATCTCGGTCGGCACCAACCCGACGTTCGAGGGGGTGCCGCGCACGGTCGAGGCGTACGCGCTCGACCGCGACGACCTGGAGCTGTACGGCGTGCACGTGGCGGTCGAGTTCGCGGCGCGGCTGCGGGGCAACACGAAGTTCGACTCGATCGAGGACCTCATCGCCCAGATCCACGCCGACGTCGCCGAGGCCCGCCGCCTCACCTCGTAAGACTCGTCACGGCCGGCGCAGCGACTCCAGCAGCCGTGACAGCGCCGCCAGGGTGTCGGCCAGGTCGTCCGGCCCCGCCGACCGGGCCAGCCACAGCACCGCCTCGTTCATCGCGCCCGACAGCAGGTGGGTGAGCGGGGCGACCGGCTGGGCGGCGATGACGCCCTCCTCGATGAGCGTGGTGAGCGCCTCGGCCAGGTGCCTGGCGGAGGTGGCCTCGTCCATCGCGCGCCACTCGTTCCAGCCCAGCACGGCCGGGCCGTCGATCAGCATGACGCGCTGCACGTCGGGGTCGCCGCCCGCGGTCACGAACGCGGCGCAGCCCGCCCGGAGCTGCGACCAGGGGTCGCTCTCGGCGTCGGCGGCGGCCGCCACCCGGGCCGCCACCTCCTGCTGCACCTCCAGCAGCACCGCGCGGAACAGCTCGGCCTTGCCGTCGAAGTGGTGGTAGAGAGCGCCCTTGGTGACGCCGGACTCGCGCACGATCTCGGCCAGGCCGACCGCGCCGTACCCCCTGCTCGCGAAGAGCCGCCGGCTGACGGCGACCAGCGTGCGCCTGGTGTGCTCCCGCTGCTCGGCTCTGGTCCTCGGCACCGCGCCCCCTTTGACATACCGATGGTACGCGAACTAGCGTACCGTCACATACCGTTGGTATGTGAAAGGGGATGACCATGGAGCTCTATCCAGTGATATGCACCGACAGGGTGGCCGAGTCCCGGGACTTCTACGTCCGGCTGTTCGGCTTCGAGGTGACGTTCGAGGCGGACTGGTACGTGAGCCTGCGCCGCGGCTCCCACGAGCTGGCGCTGCTCGACCACACCCATCCGACGCTGCCCGAGGCCTACCGCACGAAGGTCGCCGGGCTGCTGCTCAACTTCGAGGTGGCCGACGCCGACGCCGAGTGGGAGCGGCTCGTCGTGCGCGCGGGACTGACGCCCGAGCTGCCGCTGCGCAGCGAGGACTTCGGCCAGCGGCACTTCATCGTGGCCGATCCCAACGGCGTGCTCATCGACGTCATCACGCCCATCGCGCCTTCCCAGGAGTACGCGGAGCACTACGTTTGACAGCGGAGAGCCCGGGCACCCGGCCCGTGGTGGTAACCTTGCATGTCGGCTCTGTGACGGCGGCGCTGTGCGCTGCCTTGAAGGCCTTCGCCGCGGCGACTGTAGGCACGCACGGTCGTTCGCATCAGGTTTCCATTCGTGCGTGCCCGTAGATGAAGGAGAGCCGTGTCCCTCGACACCGCTGCCAAGAAGTCCATCATTGAGGAATATGCGACGGCCGACGGTGACACAGGGTCGCCCGAGGTGCAGATCGCGCTGCTCAGCAAGCGCATCAGCGAGCTCACCGAGCACCTGAAGACGCACAAGCACGACCACCACAGCCGTCGTGGCCTGCTTCTGCTCGTCGGTCGCCGGCGCCGCCTGCTGAAGTACCTTCAGAAGGTCGACATCGCGCGTTACCGTGCGCTCATCGAGCGCCTCGGCCTGCGCCGATAGCATGAAAGGGAGCGGCGTGACACGCCGCTCCCTTCTCATATGGTCCGGCGAGTCGAGCGGCTTCGCGCCGCGCGCCTGACGTACAACTGAATATCCGAGACACTTAGAGCCCCCGCGTCCGCTCAGCACCATGCGACCCGCGACGCCTGCGGGCCGGTCCTCGGTAGTGGCTTCCGGTAACCAAGACCGGGCGCTTCGATCGAAGACCGGCGCTGCACCTAACGAGGGTGCCGGTGTACAGGGCGCGGGAGACCGACTGACCAAGGAGGTCCCCCGTGGAGGGTGTCCACACAGCCGAAGCCGTCATAGACAACGGCTCTTTCGGAACGCGCACGATCCGGTTCGAGACCGGACGGCTCGCACAGCAGGCGGCAGGCAGTGCCGTCGCCTATCTCGACAGCGACACGATGGTCCTGTCCGCGACCACGGCGTCCAAGAACCCGAGGGAGAATCTCGACTTCTTCCCGCTCACGGTCGACGTCGAGGAGCGCATGTACGCCGCGGGCCGCATCCCCGGCTCGTTCTTCCGGCGTGAGGGCCGTCCTTCCGAGGACGCCATCCTCACCTGCCGGCTCATCGACCGGCCGCTGCGCCCCTCGTTCGTCAAGGGCCTGCGCAACGAGATCCAGGTCGTCGCCACCGTGATGGCGCTCAACCCGGATCACCTCTACGACGTGGTGGCCATCAACGCCGCCTCGCTGTCCACGCAGCTCGCCGGGCTGCCGTTCTCCGGCCCGATCGGCGGCGTCCGCGTCGCGCTGATCGACGGTCAGTGGGTGGCCTTCCCCACCCACCACGAGCTTGAGCGCGCCACGTTCGACATGGTCGTGGCGGGCCGGGTGCTCGCCGACGGCGACGTCGCGATCATGATGGTCGAGGCCGAGTCCACCAAGGACACGCTCAAGCTGGTCGCCGACGGCGCCGTGGCTCCCACCGAGGAGACCGTCGCCGAGGGCCTCGACGCCGCCAAGCCCTTCATCAAGGTGCTGTGCGAGGCGCAGTCGCGGATCGCCCAGGTCGCCGCCAAGGAGACCGCCGAGTACCCGATCTTCCTGGACTACCAGGAGGACGTCCTCGCCGCCGTCGAGTCCGGTGTGAAGAACGAGCTGAGCGCCGCTCTCACCATCGCCGGCAAGCAGGAGCGCGAGAACGAGCTCGACCGGGTCAAGGCGCTGGCCGCCGAGAAACTGCTGCCGGAGTTCGAGGGCCGCGAGAAGGAGATCTCCGCCGCCTTCCGCTCGGTCATGAAGAAGCTCATGCGCGAGCGGGTCGTCAAGGAGGGCCTGCGCATCGACGGCCGCGGCACCAAGGACATCCGCGCCCTGTCGGCCGAGGTCCACGTGGTGCCCCGGGTGCACGGCTCGGCCCTGTTCGAGCGTGGCGAGACGCAGATCCTCGGCATCACGACCCTCAACATGCTGCGCATGGAGCAGGTCATCGACACGCTCAACCCCGACCGCACCAAGCGCTACATGCACAACTACAACTTCCCGCCCTACTCCACCGGTGAGACCGGCCGGGTGGGCTCGCCCAAGCGCCGCGAGATCGGTCACGGCGCGCTGGCCGAGCGGGCGCTGATCCCGGTGCTGCCGGCCCGCGAGGAGTTCCCGTACGCCATCCGCCAGGTCTCCGAGGCGCTCGGCTCCAACGGCTCGACCTCGATGGGCTCGGTGTGCGCCTCCACGATGGCGCTGCTCGACGCCGGTGTGCCGCTCAAGGAGATGGTGGCCGGCATCGCGATGGGCCTCATCGGCGAGGGTGACACCTACGTCACGCTGACCGACATCCTCGGCGCCGAGGACGCCATGGGCGACATGGACTTCAAGGTCGCCGGCACCAAGGACGTCATCACCGCGCTGCAGCTCGACACCAAGCTCGACGGGATTCCCGCCTCGGTGCTGGCCGGCGCGCTCAAGCAGGCCAAGGGCGCCAGGCTGGCGATCCTCGACGTGATGCAGGAGGCCATCGACTCCCCGGCGGAGATGAACCCGACGGCGCCGCGCATCATCACCATCAAGGTCCCCGTGGACAAGATCGGCGAGGTCATCGGCCCCAAGGGCAAGATGATCAACCAGATCCAGGACGAAACGGGCGCCGAGATCACCATCGAGGACGACGGCACCATCTACATCGGTGCCACCGACGGCCCCTCCGCGGAGGCGGCCCGTACGGCGATCAACGGCATCGCCAACCCGCACATGCCGGAGGTCGGCGAGCGCTACCTGGGCACGGTCGTCAAGATCGCCGCCTTCGGCGCCTTCGTCTCCCTCATGCCGGGCAAGGACGGCCTGCTGCACGTCTCCCAGATCCGCAAGCTGCACGGCGGCAAGCGCATCGAGAACGTCGAGGACGTGATGAGCGTCGGCGAGAAGATCCAGGTGGAGATCGCCGAGATCGACCAGCGGGGCAAGCTCTCTCTCGTGCCCGTCGAGGTCATCGAGAAGGAGGCCGCCGAGAAGGAGGCCAGGGGCGACACCGACGAGGCTCAGCCTGAGGCGGCCGCTCCGGCCGGCGACGACAAGCCCCGTGACGACCGCCCGCGCCGCACCCGCACCCGGGTGCGCACCACGCGCAACGACGGGGACGGCGGCGACCGCAACTCGTGACGACCACCACGCTGCATCCCGGCCGGGACGGGGCCGGGGTAGTCAAGCGCACCGTCCTCCCCGGTGGGCTGCGCGTGGTGACCGAGACCATGCCGACCGTGCGCAGTGTCGCGGTCGGCATGTGGGTCGGCATCGGCTCGCGTGACGAGGCCCCGGAGCACACCGGGGCCACCCACTTCCTCGAACACCTGCTCTTCAAGGGCACGCCCACCCGCGACGCCATGGAGATCTCGGCGTCCATCGAGGGCATCGGCGGTGAGATCAACGCCTTCACCGCCAAGGAGTACACCTGCTACTACGCGCGGGTCCTCGACGAGGACCTGCCGGTCGCGGTGGACGTCCTCGCCGACGTGGTGACCAGCTCGCTGGTCACCGACGACGACGTCGAGTCGGAGCGTGGCGTGATCCTGGAGGAGATCGCCATGCACGACGACGACCCGTCGGACGTGGTGCACGAGCAGTTCGCGGCCGCCCTGTACGGCGACACGCCCATCGGGCGGCCCATCCTGGGCACGGTCGAGTCGATCAACATGCTCGGCCGCGACCGGATCGCCGAGTACTACCAGCGCTACTACCAGCCGCCGCGCACGGTGGTCTCGGTGGCGGGCAACATCCGCCACGAGGAGGTCGTCGAGCTGGTCGTACGGGCCTACGAGCGCGCCGGGGCGCTGACCGGCCCCGCCGTCTTCGCCCCGCCCCGCACCAGCGGGCCGGGCGCCCGGACCCGGTCGACGGCCCTGGTCGTCGACCGGCCCACCGAGCAGGCCAACCTGGTCCTCGGCACCAGCGGCATGTCCCGCACCGACGACCGCCGCTTCGCGCTCGGCGTGCTCAACGCCGCGCTCGGCGGCGGCATGTCGTCGCGGCTCTTCCAGGAGATCAGGGAGAAGCGCGGGCTCGCCTACTCCGCCTACAGCTACACCTCCGCCTACGCCGACACGGGCCAGTTCGGCATCTACGTCGGCTGTCTGCCCTCGAAGATCGACGACGTGCTCAAGATCTGCCGCGACGAGGTGGCCCGCGTGGTCTCCGACGGCCTGGCCGACGACGAGATCGTCCGCGGCAAGGGCCAGATGCGCGGCGGGCTCGTCCTCGGCCTGGAGGACACCGGCTCACGCATGTCCCGCATCGGCAAGAACGAGCTCGTCTACGACGAACTGCTCTCGGTGGACCAGGTCCTGTCCAGGATCGAGTCGGTCACCCGCGACGAGATCGCCGAGGTGGCCAGGGACGTCCTCAACAGGCCGCTCACGCTCGCCGTGATCGGTCCGTACGGCGACAAGGACTTCTCCGACGCCATCTCCTGACCTTGGGATATGGTTGACGGTGTGATCAAGGTAGGTGTGCTCGGCGCTCGCGGCCGGGTGGGCGTAGAAGTGTGCAAGGCGGTCGAGGCGGCCACCGACATGGAGTTGGTGGCCGCACTCGACAAGGACGACCCCATCGAGGGGCTCGACGGCGCCGAGGCGGTGGTCGACTTCACCCATCCCGACGTGGTCATGGGCAACCTGGAGTGGGCCATCGCGCACGGCATCCACCCAGTGGTCGGCACCACCGGCTTCGACGCGGAGCGGCTCGACACCGTGCGCGGCTGGCTGGAGCGCTCGCCGGGCACCAACTGCCTCATCGCCCCCAACTTCGGCATCGCCGCCGTGCTCATGATGCACTTCGCGCAGCAGGCCGCCCGCCACTTCGAGTCCGTCGAGATCATCGAGCTGCACCACCCGAACAAGGCCGACGCCCCGTCCGGCACCGCCAGGCGCACCGCCGAGCTGGTGTCCGAGGCGCGCGTCAAGGCCGGTCTCGGGGCGATGCCCGACGCGACCAGCGCCGAGCTCGACGGCGCCCGCGGCGCCGACGTCGGCGGCGTGCACGTCCACGCCGTACGGCTCGCCGGCCTCATCGCGCACCAGGAGGTGCTGATGGGCGGCGACGGCGAGATCCTCACGATCCGGCACGACACCATGAACCGCGCCGCCTTCACCCCCGGGGTCCTGCTCGGCGTCCGCCGGGTGGGTGAGCTCCCCGGCCTCACCATCGGGCTGGAGCCACTGCTCGACCTCTAGACAGACGCCGTGCCCACCACCTGGTCAGGTCGCGGGCACGGTGTGAGGAGAGGGTCCCGGCTCCGCACAGCCGAGCCTACGATCATCACACTAATATCCAGAAGCGGCCGTCACGCCGAACATGAGACCGTGTCGGCATGGTGCGATGGGCAGTAGCCGGTGACCTTGCCGGCCTGGTGGCGGTCGAAGTGGCGGCCGACGGGCTGTTCGAGCAGGTGGGGATCACTTTCCCGGCTGGGACGACCATGGTCGAGGAGGTCGACGATCCTGGCACGGTGCTGGTGGACGGCTTCCCGCCCGACGGGTTCGCGATGATCGGCTGGGTCGACGGGAACGTTCATCTGGAACAGCTCGCCGTCCACCCTGACCGGATGCGACGGGGGATCGGCGGGCGGCTGGTGCGGGCGGTGCTGGATCACGCCTTGGCCGTGGGTGCCCCCGCTGTCACGTTGACCACTTTCCGGGACGTGCCCTGGAACGCGCCCTGGTACGAGCGGCACGGCTTCGAGGTGCTGGGGGAGCGGGAGTGGGGGCCGGAGCTGAGGGCGCTGGTCGAGCATGAGCGGGAGCTGGGGATCGAGGTGGCGCCACGGGTGGTGATGCGCCGGTAGGAGGCGTCCAGGAGGGGGCGTCCAGGAGGGGCTGAGAGGGCCGCCACGTCGCTCGCCGAGCAGGCGGCCACCGTCGCTCGCCGAGCAGGCGGGCACCGTCGCTCGCTGAGCAGGCGGGCACGTCAGAGGGTGACGGCCAGGCCGATCGCGAGGAGCAGGCCGTACGCCATCTGGAGTTTGCCCGTCTGCTGCAGTACGGCGATCAGCGCCGGCCCCACCGCGCCGCCCAGCACGGTGCGCACCGGGGAGATCGCCAGCGGTGCCGCGAGCACGGCGAGCGCCGCCGCGGGCGCGACCACGATCATCGCGAGCGCCACCGCGAACGGTACGATCAGGCAGGTGGCGTAGAGGGTGCGGGTGCGCGGCGCGCCGAGCACGACCGCCAGGGTGCGCTTGCCCACCTCGCCGTCGGAGCCGACGTCACGCAGGTTGTTGACCACCAGCATCGAGCATGACAGCAGCCCGACCGGCACGGACGCCACCAGCGCCGGCCACGAGAGCGCCTCGGTCTGCACGAACGCGGTGCCGGTCACGGGCACCACGCCGAAGAACACGAAGACGGCCACCTCGCCCAGCGCGCGGTAACCGTACGGGCTCTTGCCGCCGGTGTAGAACCAGGCGGCGGCGATGGCCGCCGTGCCCACCAGCAGCACCCACCACGCGCGGGTGGCGATCACGAGGATCAGCCCGAGCACCGCCGCGGCGGCGAAGCTGCCCAGCGCCGCGCCGAGCACCTGCCGAGGTGTGGCCACCCGTGAGCCCACCAGGCGCATCGGGCCGACCCGCTCGTCGTCGGTGCCGCGGATGCCGTCGCTGTAGTCGTTGGCGTAGTTGACGCCGATCTGCAGCAGCAGTGCCACGAGCAGCGCGAGAACCGCGCGCCACCAGTTGAAGCCGCCCTCGCCGATCGCCACCCCGGTGCCGACCATGACGGGGACGACCGCGTTCGGCAGCGTGCGCGGGCGCGCGCCGGCGAGCCACTGACCAGGGGTTGCCATGCGGGAGATCCTCTAGCTGATGTCGGTGGTGAGCCTGACCATGCGGATCGGCCGGCCCATGTCGAGCACGCGCTCGGCCATGTCCTCGCCCCACCCCGCCGACTCCAGGAAACCGAGAACCGCGTAGTTGTCGGCGAACACCCAGGTGACGATCTGGCGGTAGCCGTCCTCGCGCAGGTGGTCGACCGTGGCGTTCAGCAGGCGGCTGCCATGGCCGCGCCGGACGAAGTCGGGGTCCACGAGCAGCGTCAGCATCTCCGCCACGACGGTCGGGTCGAGGTCGGGGTCCTCGGCGGGAGCGTGTGAGGCGAGCCCGACCACCCGTTCGCCGCCCCGCGGGGTCATGGGCGCGGCATTGCCGCCGACGCCCAGCGCGGGAAAGCCCTCGGTGTCGAGGATCGTCTCCACCGCGACCAGCACCCGGTGCCGGGAGGTGGGCGGGGCGACGATCGCCTCATCCCACTGCCGTAGCCACATCTTTTCCGCTGCGGGGCCTGTCATCTGTTCGAGAGGACCCTCGGGCAGAAAATCCCGGTAGCCGAGGCGCCAGGCACGGACCTGGACATTCGCCACCTGAAGCACATCCTCGCGCCGGGCCGCCCGGACGCCTACGTCTGCCATCTCGGCCCGCTCCTTCGCCTGCTCTTCGTGCCACAAGGCACGAGTTACACCGTATCGGTGTTTGCACCTTGGGGATGACGCGAACCCTGCTTCCTCGCCCGGTAAGCGCGTGTTTTGGTGCGGTTACCGCAGACCCTCATGGAACACCATGATCGTGATCGATTCTTCGACCCGTCGATGAACGCCCACTGACAGGTCTCCTCCGCGCACACCTTCAGCCGATCCCACGAACCGCCAGTCACCGCCGCCGCGATGCCGGCCAGGGCACCCGCCACCCCGTCCGCCACCGGCGCCAGGCCAGGACGCACGCCGCTCGTCACGCCGCTTGCCATGTCGTTCGTCACGTTGATCGTCACTGTGAGCGGCAGCACCGGCAGCGCCGGCAGGTCGGGCGGCTTCGCACCGGCCTCGCGCCGCAACGCGGCGCGCAGTCCCTCGCGCAGGGCGATCGCGGTCGTCAGATCGTCGTCCGTCGCCCGGTCGGCAGGGCCGATGAGCGCGCGTTCGCGAAGCCAGACGGCCAGCTCGGATGAGGTGCCGAGCTCGTCGTTGTCGGCTTCGACGTCGTAGGTGTTCACGAAGTCGCGTACCAACTCCGTGAGCGCCGACATGTGACCACTGTACTGGCTTGTGATCATCCGCACGCGTCGAGGGCCTGGGCCAGCCTGCGTACTCCCTCGGCCAGCTCCGCGAGGTTCGCGGCCGCGATGTGGGTGACCCGGATGCGCGGCCCCGGCGGCTCCGACGGGTAGTAGATCCGGCCTGGGCTCACCAGGACGCCGTTGCGCTTGGCCGCCTCCACCAGGGCCCGCTCGTCGGTCTCCGGGGGCAGCCGCAGCCACAGGTGCATGCCGCCGTTCGGCAGCAGGTACGGCTCCGCCTGCGGCATTCGCGCGGCCAGCGCCGCCGCGAGCGCGTCGCGCCTGGTGACGATCTCGGTGTGCACGGCCACCAGGTGCCGTTGCCAGGCCGGTGAGCCGACGAACTCCAACGCCGTCTCCTGCAGCGGCCGGGCCACGAAGAACGACTCCACGAGCTGGGCGGCTCGCAACCGGTGCGCCGCGGGCCCCCGGGCGATGACGGCCGCCAGCCGCATGCTCGGCGACAGGATCTTGGTGAGCGAGTGGATGTGGACCACGATGCCGTGCGCGTCCATGGACATCAGTGACGGCGGCGCCTGCTCGGTCAGGTGATGGGCGTAGTCGTCCTCGATCACGAACGCCCCCGCCGCCCTGGCCACCTCCAGCACCTGCCGCCGGCGTTCGAGGCCGAGCGTCACCCCGGTGGGGTTCTGCAGCGTCGGCTGACAGCAGAACACCCGTGCCCCCGAGACCGCGAACGCCTCCGCCAGCAGGTCGGGCCGTACCCCGTCCCGGTCGATGGGCACCGCCGTCGCGCGCAGCCCCGCCGCCTTGGCCGCCGCCAGCGCCCCCGGGTACGTCGGCGTCTCCACCAGCACCGGCGTGCCGGGAGCGGCCAGCGCCCTGAAGGCGTGGGACAGCGCGGCCTGCCCGCCGCTCACGACGAGGGCGTCGTTGCCCGTCACATCGCCGCCGGCCTGGGCGGCGAACCAGCCGCGCAGCTCGCCCAGCCCGTTCAGCGGCGGCATCGCCCACGCGTCCGGCCTGCGCACCGCACGGGTGGCGGCGGCCGCGAGCTGCCGGTCGGGCCGGAGCCCCGCGGGCAGGTAGCCGCCGGTCAGCGGCACCGCGCCCTCGGGTGCCACGCGCAGCAACGCCGCCACCGGCTCCTCGTCGATCACCCGGTCGCCGAGCGCGACCGTCTGCCAGGAGAAGTCCGCGGCGTCGGGGGCCCACTCCCGGCGAGCCGCCACGAAGGCGCCGCTGCCCGGCCTGGTGATCACCCGGCCCTCGGCGGTGAGCTGCCCGAGAGCCCGCGAGACGGTCACCGGGCTCACGCCGTGGCGGCGCATGATCTCCCTGCTGGACGGCAGCCGGTCACCCGGCCGGAGGCGGCCGGCCTCTTCGCGCAGAATCGCGGCGATCTGAGCGATACTGCTATCGTTGTCCATGAAGGATAACGATAGCGCTACTGTCACTTTGGGAGTAGCGGTCCCCCTCCCCGAGGCGCGGCGGACCGGCACGGCCCTCGCCTTCCTGGGGGTGCTGGCCTTCTCCGGCTCCTTTCCCGCCACCGTCTACGCGATGCAGGGCTTCGATCCGTGGCTGGTCGCGATCGGCCGCGCCCTGCTCGCCGGGATCGTGGCCCTGGTGTGTCTCAAAGCGCTCCGCCTTCCCCTCATCCCGCCGAGGCGGCACTGGCGCGTGTACGCCGTGATGTCCCTGGGCGTCGTCTTCGGGTTCCCCGTCTTCAGCGGCCTGGCCCTGCACCTGGGCGCCGACACCTCCCACGCCGCCGTGGTCATCGGCCTCCTGCCGGCCGCCACCGCCGCTTGCGCCGTCATGCGCGCGGGCGAGCGCCCGCGTCCCCTGTTCTGGGTGGCCTGTACGGCAGGCGCCGCCGCCATCACGGCGTTCACCCTCACCAGCGGCGAGACGAGCGCCACCTGGTCCGACCTGCTCCTGGCGGGCGCCCTCCTCTCGGCCGCCGTCGCGTACACCGAGGGCGGCACACTGTCCAGGACCACGCCGGGCTGGCAGGTCATCTCCTACACCGTCGTGCTGTCCCTCCCTCTCACCGCGCCGATCACCGTGGCCCTGGCTCTCACCACCCCCATGACCCCCACCCCGGTCGCCCTGGCCGGCTTCGCGTACACGGGGCTGATCTCGATGTTCCTCGGCTTCTTTCCCTGGTACGCGGGCCTCGCCAGGGGCGGCATCGCCAGAGCGGGGCAGACTCAGCTCGTTCAGCCGCTGCTCACCCTGGTGTGGGCCTGGTTCCTGATGGGGGAGAGGTTCGGCGCGGCCACGGTGGTCGCTGCTCTGGCCGTACTCGCCTGCGTCGCCATCACGCAGCGGGCTCGTACCTGAATGGTGTGACGCTTGTCGCCATCACTTTGCGGTGCGTGTGCATGTGCGGCGAGTCGCCTGCGTCGCCATCGCCCGCGCGCTCCTACTTGAAAGGCGTGACGGCTGGACGCAGGATAGGGATTGGAGGTGTCACATGGCGGACCTCACGATCCCTGAAGGCGGCTTCTGGCCTGCTCCGGAGATCCCGCAGCCCAACATCTACCCGATGGAGTGGCGGGTCGAGACCCAGAAACTCGCGGCCATTTACGAGAAGTCCAAGCGCACCCTGTGGAACCCGGCCGACCTCCCCTGGGACGAGCTGGACCCCGAGGACTTCACCCGCGAGCAACGGCTGGGAATCATGTACTGGTTCGCCGTGCTGGCCAATTTCGACGCCTCCGGTCCGGCCGTGTTCGCCCGCGCCACCATCCAGGCATTCGAGAAACACGAAGAGGACCCGGTGAGGAAGTGCTTCTTCTCGATCACCCGTGACGAGATGAACCACGAAGAATGCTGCCAGCGCAGCATCGCCAAACTCTGGCCCGGCGGCCCCCTCGACTGGACCCCCACCGACAATCTGGAAAAGGCCGCACACAACAACATCGGCTGGCTCTACCACAACGGCGGCCGCTACTGGACCGGCTACAACACCGCCGTGGGCAAATACTCGCTGCCGATCCTGTTCACCAGCTTCATGATGGGAGAAATGGCGGCCTCCACCCTTTTCAGGGGGATGGCCTCAGGCGCACGGCACCCCGTCTTCGAGGAGATGTTCCAGCGCATCGGCCGCGACGAATCCCGCCACCTCCAGATCTGCATGACGATCCTGGAGAACGAGTGGCCCGGCCTCACGGACGAGACCCGTGTCCTGATCACCCGCCAGCTCCGGGCCGGCTTCGTCTTCCTGTCCATGATCCTCTGGGAGCCGCCCCAAGGCTTCTGGGAGCTGCCGCCCTACTTCCTGCACAACCACCGCGTCCTGATGGACCACGCCCGGGACGCCGGCCTGGGCGTGCTCTCCTACGACGAACAGGCCGAGAACTGGCGGGTCGCCATGGCCCGCGTCCGCGCCATCGTCGAACGCTGGGGCATCGCCTTCCCCGCGATCCCCGAGCTCGACCTCGACGGAGTGCCGGTCGACTTCATCGATCCCGAGGACATCATCCCGGTATTCTGACCGTCCATGTGGGGACGGACGAACGGCCTGCGCGTTCTCGAACTGGGCACTCCGGGCGCCATGCGCGGCTGGCTGACGGACTTGGTGCTGGCCGGCCGGAAGCAGGGCACGGCCGGTCTCCTGGAGCTCGACTACCACGCCGAGAACGAGGAGCTCGAGCACGTGGGGGAGCACCTGGCCCTCATCGACGACTCCGGCGCCCACGCGGCCACGGTCGAGGTGGTGGGCGTCACGCAGGTGCCCTTCGCGGAGGTGAGCTGGGAGTTCGCCGAGTCCGAGGGCGAGGGCTACGGCTCGATCGACGACTGGCGCGAGGCGCACAGGCGGTACTGGAGGGACGAGGGGGTCGTCGTGGACGACACCACGACGGTGGTGTGCCTGTCGTTCCGCCTGCTCGGCCGGTGAGGAGGGGCGGCCATCGCGCCCCTCGATGATCGGCGCAGTGCGAGGGAACAAGCGATGGCCGCTCACCACAATGGTGAGGCCTCAGCCGACGGTTACGCAGGCATTCGGCGACATTATTGGGTGTCGAATCTTCAGTCGGAGGGCCAGCGTTCCTCAGGACAGACGTAACTGCCGCGTTGCGGCACCGTATAAATCCATCCTTGGTCTCGCAGAAGTGCTATGGCTCGTCGAACGGTCTCGCGGGCTACGTCATACTGCTGGATAAGTGTTTTTTCACCAGGGATCGGGCGCCTTGGCTGGAATTCCCCGGCGCTGATCTGCTTCGCGATCTCTGCGGTGATGTGCTGATATAGCGGCGTTTTTCGGGGAAGGCGCGGAGCCTCGGCGTGGACGCCGACAAAGGTTCCCTCGCCATGCACGGTATGGACGAGTCCTTCGTCGCGAAGAACTCGGATCGCTCTGCGTGCCGTGGTGCGCGCCACGCCGAACTCTCGCTGGATGTCCGCCTCGCTGGCCACGGGATCGCCGGGGGAGCCGGTCTGAACGATGCGTGACCGGATGACCTCGCTGATCTGCACATAAAGGTGAGTGTCACCGTCAGGGTCGAGCATTGCTCAAGGGTATAGCGGGTAGACGGAGGGCGATGATTACCGGCTCTTGGCCTTTGGCCACTTATCCTTACTTGTCACGTACGTTCCCCGATAGGGGACTGTGAATACCCAGCCTTGCTCTCTGAGATGTGCCACAGCCTGGCGTGCGGTCACCTTGGCGACGCCGTACTGCTGCATCATTGCTTTTTCGCCAGGAATGGCCCTGTTCGGCGGAATGTCACCTCGGCGTATCCGCTCGGCGATCTCTTCGGCGATTTGCTGATAGCGGGGCAACCTGCTGGGTGTGTGCGGTGCGCCCGGCTGTCCGACAAAGGTTCCTTCGCCCTGGATCGTGTACGCCATGCCTTGCTCTCGCAGCTCCCGTGCCACCCGGCGAGCGGTCGTTCGGGCGATTTCGTAATCCTTTTCCAGCTTGGCCTCACTGGGCACAGGATCACCCGCCTTGAGCTCGCCGCGTTCGATCTGCTCGCGGATCAGGTCGGCGACCTGCTTGTAGATGGGCACTGGCCCCTCGCGGTCAAGCACGCTCGGATTATAGACGAAAGCAGACATGGGTGCACAAAGCAGACGCTCAATAGTTCTATGGATACGTGCATAGACCTATGAGTACGGTCTATAGTGATTACATGCTCTGGGAACCGGGTGACTATCACGGCCGCCATGTGAGGGCGCCGGCCAGTGTGCCGATGCTGATCGATTGGCTGCCGGAGCTGCCCCGGATGGTACGGGTACGGGTGCGCGACTACACCTGCGACTGCCAGCCGACGTTCTATGAATTGTGTCAGGCGGGCGGTGTGCGCTTCATCCGCCGGACCAGCGAGGGCGGTGGTGGATTGCTCGTTGTGGAAAGCCCGGACGCGATCGCTCCGACGGTCAACGAACTGTGGGCCATGCTCCTGAAAGGAGCGGCACGATGATCGCGCGACGCCGGCCGTCCACTCTGGCGCGAATCCTCCTCTTTGTGAGGAGGCGTCACTACTCAGCCCGCCGGAAACGATCCGAGAGCTCCTCAGGCTGCCAGGAACGATCCGAGAGCCGCTCGGCAGGCCAGGAACAAGCCGAGAGCCGCTCGGTCGGCCGGGGGCGATCCGAGAGGTGCTCATGCCCGCCGTGAGCTGCTGAAGACTCCCGGCCTGCTTCCCTGACGCCGCAGCGAAGCAGGCCGGGGCCCATGGCTCCGCGCCGGAGGGATGAAAGGTGCGGCTGCGTAGCCATGATCTACGGTTCGTGCGCCACAGCTCGCGAGCCGTTCAGCCGAACAGGCCCTGGTCCAGCCTGTCCGATCCCCGGCAGGCGTCATCCCACGCTCCACGCCTGCCGGGTCGACTCCCCCCGCGAGCCCCTGCCGCCGGCTCGCGGGGGGTTACTTGGGCACTCCGGCGGATTTCCTGGTCGTCCAGGCCCGCCGGAGTCCGCCCGTTCGGACCGCCGTTCAGTCGTGTCGGTTGACCTCAGGCGCGGTTGAGGTTTTAACGTCGGGTTTCTCTGAAGGGAGGACCTGACATGACGTATCTCGTGACCGGAGCGACCGGGAAGGCCGGGCGCCACGTCGTCGACCACCTGCTCCAGGCCGGACAGCAGGTCCGCGCACTGACCCGCGACCCGGCGAAGGCCAACCTGCCGCCGCAGGTGGAGGTGGTGGCCGGAGACCTCACGGTCCCGGAGACCCTCGCGCCCGCCTTCGACGGCGTGACCGGCGTTCACCTGCTGACGGTGGGCGGAGACGACTACGCCACGCTGCGGACCGCCCCCGACATCGTCGCCCTGGCCCTGAAAGCCGGCGTCCGCCGGGCCACCGTCCTGTGGAACGGGCAGCTGGGCCCGGTGGAGGAGGCCGTCGAGGCCAGCGAACTCGAATGGACCCGGCTCCAGCCCGTCGACTTCATGGGCAACACGCTCGGCTGGGCCGAGTCCATACGCACCGAAGATTCGGTACGTGAACCGTTCGGTGATGTTCCGGCTGCGATGGTGCACGAGGCCGATGTCGGAGCCGCAGCGGCAGCCGCACTCGTCGAGCCGGGGCACGCGGGCAAGATCTACACGCTGACCGGGCCCGAGGCGCTGACCCCACGGCGACGGCTCGACATCATCGCCGCTGTCATCGGTCGTGAGCTGCGCTTCGACGAGCTCACCGAGGAGCAGGCACGGGAGCGATGGAGGCAGGCCGGCCACGGAGAAGAGCTGATCGACCTGCTCGCCGCGTGGCAGGGCAACCCGCCTCCGGCGGCGTACACCGTGGTCTCCACCGTCGAGGACCTCACCGGCCGTCCAGCTCGTAGCTTCACCGAGTGGGTCCACGGCCACACCGCGCACTTCGGGTGAGTCGCTTCGCTGCTCGATGCCCGCCGGAGGCCGGTCACGTCCGTGGACGTGACCGGCTCCCGTGGACGCGAACCCGAGAAGCCTGGCGGGAGGCATCCTCGGTGGTCGACTTGCCTGGATCACTGACGGTGTCGCTGTCCACGATCTCCGGTGAACCTGCTGTCGGGCTGACTGGCCCGTCTTCCTCGTCATGATAGAAACCCGAGGATCGCCCGGCAGCAGGTCGCGTGGTCCCGTTCCTTCCGGGAGGCGCGAGACCACGCACTACGAGCAACCGGCCAATCCAAAGATGGCCTGCCCGTAGAAATGAGGATGCCATGGCTTTCCACGGCGCGACTGCCCTTCTGCGCTTTCATAGAGATCGCGCGTTTTCGGTGGTGAAGAGTGAAAGGCCCTTCAGTTATGTGTGAAATGCCGACTTCATCTGGCCGGACACGTTCTTCGTGATTTGTTGGATACGAGCTCTCTGGGGATGTCGGTTTCTGCTCGGCTGGTCTCCCGCTCGGGACGTTGTTCGGGTCAGCTTTCGATCCGCCGCCACAGCGAATCGGTGACGATGAGGTGGTCGAGGAAGCGCAGACCGACCGTCTCGGCGGCTTCCATGAGGCGGCTGGTGGCCTGGAGGTCGGCGTCACTCGGATGCAGCGAGCCGCTCGGATGGTTGTGCGCGATGCCGAATGCGGCGCCTCCCGCGGTCAGCACCGTGGTGATGATCTCCCTTACCGGGACCGTCGTGTGATCCGCTCCGCCTTCCGTGAGGACCGTACGCCGCAGCACCGCACCGCGAACGTCACAAACGACCACGACCAGCCGTTCGTGTGAGTGGCCGCGCAACAGTGGCGCGGTGACCAAGGCCAGGTCCGCCGTGCTGGTGACCCGCGCCGGCTCGGGCTCCGCCTCCGCGCGCCGTACAAGATGGAAGGCCGCCGCCACCCGCGCCGCCTTGGCGGGCCCCACTCCTGGCACGGCGAGCAACCGGTGCGGCTCCGACCGGGCCAGCCCGTCGAGGTCGCCGCAGTGCGCGATGACCTGGGCCGCCAGATCCATCGCGCTGGTCCCGCGAAACCCTGAGCCGAGCAGCACAGCCAGCAGCTCGCGATCGGCCAGTGCCGCGGCCCCACTCTCCATCAACCGCTCTCGCGGCCGCTCCCGCCTCGGCAGGTCTTTGACTAGCATCCCCGCACCTCCAAAACGGTTCTATCAACGACCACCGACAACCTCTGGCCTACGCGTTGAAGCGATTCCGCAATGACCGATCTATGCTGGAATTCGGCTCGTATTTCGTTTGTCGGTGTCTATGTCGTATGGCCGTTGGCGGGGTCTATCCCTGGAATGCCGCGATATTTCGGCTCGCTGAGGTGCCCACGCTGTGGGGTGGGTGCGTTGCGGCGGTGTTAGCTGTTGCGCCCTGTGTGGGGGTGAGTGCTTTTGCATCGTGTGAGGCGATGACGTGGATCTGGTACGCCATTGTGCGGTACGCGACTGCCGGATACGGGAGTTTTTTCTCGGCCCGGGTTGCTGGTGGGCTTCACCCTGCCAGTCCGCGCGTTGCGACCATGCCGGCTCGTGGGTGCTCACACGGTGTGAAGATCACTCTGGTGCGGTCCGAGTTCAACGATGGTGAAGTTCGACCGTGGAGGTGATCTGTGTCTCAAGGACGTATTCCAGGGCCCGTGATCCGGCCCCGGCGTCTGACGTGAGACCTCGGCCGCAACGTCGTATTCCAGGGCCCGTGATCCGGCCCCGGCGTCTGACGTGAGACCTCGGCCGCAACGTCGTATTCCGCCACACCGTGATCCGCTTTGGTGTGCTCCGTGAGCCGGCTCAGGCCTCGACATGGTTTCCGTGGCGCCGTGGTCTGGGCCTCAGCGTGTCCCGTGAACGCGACCTCAACGTCGTGTTCCGCCGCGTGTGTTCCGGCTTCGGTGTGCTCGGCCATGGGTCACGGCTCTGATGGCGTTTCCATGGCAGCGGCTGGGTCTTGATGACGTGAGCTCCGGCGGACGAAGTGGTCGCGGCGCGGAGCTCACGGTGGAGGGGGGTCAGACCGGCATGCTGTAGACCATACGGAATCGGTCGCCCGGAATGATGATGTCACTGGTCTCCACGGGTCGGTCGCCGGCCCAGTGGGTGCGCTCGACATGCAGGACGTGTACGCCTACCGGAAGGTCGAGGACGTCGCTCTCGCTCGGGTCGGGGACGCGGCTCTGGACGCTCTCGACGACCTCGGTGATCTTTACGCCATGCGCGTACATCCTGGTGACCAGGCTGCGCCGCTCCTCCACATGGTGGGCGGCGAACTCCAGAGGCTCATAGGCGGTAGCCAGCTGTAGCGGACGCCCGTCGCCACGGAAGACGTAGTGGGTCTTGGTCAGGGTCGCCGACTGATCGACTCGAAGCCGCCTTGCGAGGTCGGGCCCAGCCTCGGTGGGCTCGCTGTGCCAATCCCAGGTCACGCGTCGGCCCTGCGATTGGAGATCGGCGGCGAACGGAGTGGAGTGATCAAGAAAACGCCATCGGTGCAAAGGTGCGAGATCAGGACGTTCTCTCACGTAATGGCCCGAGCCCACCCGGCCGATGATGAGCCCTTCGCCCGCCAGAACGCGCAGAGCGTGGCGGGCGGCGGTCTCGCCGACTTGGTACTTGCGGGTCAGCTGCGCCCGCGACGGAATGGGCGAGCCAGGAGGAAGGGTGCCGTCGTTGATCTGTCGCCGAATGTCTTCGACGACACGCAGGTAGACCGGATCTGAGGTGGCCACTAATCCATCCCTGGGGGTTCGTGTGAGGCGTTGCCCCATGTTGCCGTATTCGGCAGGTAACCGACCGTCATCGAGGACTGCTGGAGCCCCAACTTTGCAGTAGCGGAAAATTATCGGAGAAACTCTGTAACGCCGGTGTAAGGGGTGGCGATTCTCCGGTAGAGGTCGTCGATGTGTGTACCCCCGAGCACATATCGGCGGCCTCTTCCCATATCCCCTCCCAGCCCCGCCGCGAGCCGCCCTCGAGCTCCGCCGCCCCCCGGCTGACCTGCGAACCAGCCTCCCGCACCACCCGCTGACCCTCTGCCGATCTGGCGCGCATCAGATCCGCGCACCACAGGCCGGCCCTGTGATCGCAGCCCGGCGCGTGACCCGCTGATCGACGACCCATCCCTGTGCGAGGCCGTAGCAGCTCTACCCGGTTGGCCCGCAAATGCCCCGCGCCACCGCAGACCTGTGGCCCCTCCGCTTGCAATCGCGGCGGCGGGATCTGGACGGCGGCAGCAATGGGATCTGGACAGCGGCGGGATCTGGACGGCGGCAGCAATGGGATCTGGACGGTCAGGCGCATCTTCGCAGCGAGCTGCGGCTGGTCCTCGCACACCTGCTGGTACGGGGTTGCGGACGGGTCTAGAGGTTGCTCGCTTGGCAGTGAGGTGATGGCTCGGCCGTGAAGGCCATTCCCGACAGTTGCTTGCTGGATGCTCCCGCGTCCCCACAGTCGTTTACGCGCGTTCAGGCGCGGGTCGTTTGCGGGAGTTCACGGGGGCGTTCGCGGACGTGACCGTGGACGGCGGTGCCCGGGTGGGAAATCAGGCCACTGCTGCAGCGACCGCCGCTGGTCCGCATCGAGCTACAGGTGATCTTCGCCCAGTTCGCCACCCGCTTCCTGGCTTCAGGCCGACATGCGAGGTGGAGGTGTTCGCAACTTTGAGATGGCCGTCGGCGGGCGATGGCCCGCCAGTCAATGGAGGTGGAGATGGCGCGGCGTGAGGGGCGGGCCATTAGAGGTATCGATCGGAGGCAGCCGGTGCTGTGGCGGCCTACTGAGGCGCCTGTACTGAGGCGGCCACTCGAGCGAGGGGCTGACGGCTATGGCCGGTGCCGGTGCCGGTGCCGGTGCCAGTGCCCGTGCCGGTGCCGCTGGCGCTGAGCGCCATTGCGCTCATCGGACAGCTCAATGCTGGTGCCGTGTTTCTTCCATGCACCCGATCTCATGCACCCGACCCAGCGTGAGGATACGGATGCGTGGGCGCTCTTCGAGCGAATCTGTGGCACACCCTCACGGCGCGTCGCTTGCTTCGACCCAGGGGACTGCCGTGCCCGGCTGGGACGTTCGCCGGCTGAGGATGGGTATAGGACAGTCGGGTCGGGAAGCTCCGGGAAGCCTCGCGCGAAAGCGGAGTGCGATCGACTGGATGCGGACTGTAGTAGAATGTAGTAAGAGATGCCGGAGGACGGTGTGATAAAAAGCGGCTCCTGGCTGGCAAAGCGGGGTGGCGGCGTCCAACGGATTTGGGAATCCAGGTAGCGTTCGCACTATGGCATCGCCAACTGGAACCATCGATGCGCCTTTCGGCCGCATGTTGACCGCCATGGTCACGCCGTTCACCGATGACGGCGCGGTCGACTACAAGGCTGTGCGACGGCTCGCTACCTATCTGGTGGACGAGCAGCGTAACGACGGATTGATCGTCAGCGGTACGACCGGCGAATCCCCAACTACCTCCGACGACGAGAAAGCACGTATTCTCGGTGCTGTCCTGGAGGCGGTCGGCGATCGGGCGACCGTGGTGGCAGGCGCAGGCACCAATGACACCCGTCACAGTGTCGAGCTGGCCAAGCGGGCGGCACTTGAGGGAGCTCATGGGCTCCTCGTGGTGACCCCTTACTACAGCAAGCCCCCGCAGGAAGGGCTTTATCGACATTTCATGGCTGTCGCCGATGCGACGGACCTGCCTGTCATGCTGTATGACATTCCTGGGCGTAGCGGCGTGCCGATCAAGACTGAGACCTTGCTCCGGCTGGCCCAGCACGATCGCATCGTGGCCGTGAAGGATGCAAAGGGAGACTTGTTCGCCGGTAGTCAGATGATGTCGATGACCGACCTTGTCTACTACTCCGGCGATGATCTGCTCAACCTGGCCTGGCTCTCGCTGGGCGCGGTTGGGTTCGTAAGCGTAGTAGGCCATGTGGTGGGCGCCGATCTCGCCCGCATGATCCAACTGCACCGCGGTGGTGATGTCGACCAGGCCCTGGCCATTCACCGCCAGATGGCGCCTGTGGTCGACGGGATCATGCTGAGCGCGGGGGGCGCGATCATGGCGAAGGCGGCGCTGAGCATGGTGGGGGTGCCGGTCGGACCGGTGCGACTGCCGCTGGTGTCCGCGACGGAGAAGCAAATCGCCGAGCTGCGTGCTTGCCTGGTAGCCGGCGGGGTGAAGTTGATAGACGCATAGAAACGGGGAGGAAACGGAAGTTTTGAGAACACGATTTGACATTGGGGGCCGGCCATGAGCCATCCACATCCTGATCTTGGCCCCCCACCGCCGCTGCCCGACGGAGGGCTGCGCATCGTCGCACTGGGCGGGCTGGGTGAGATCGGCCGGAACATGGCCGTTTTCGAGTACGACGGCCGTCTGCTGATCGTTGACTGCGGGGTGCTGTTCCCCGAGCCCGATCAGCCGGGTGTCGACCTGATCCTGCCCGACTTCGAATACATCAGAGACCGTCTCGACCAGGTCGAGGCCGTGGTTCTGACGCACGCCCACGAGGACCACATCGGGGCTGTGCCGTATCTCCTGCGAGAGCGGCGTGACATCCCGCTCATCGGATCCCGGCTGACGCTTGCCTTGATAGAGGCCAAGCTCACCGAGCACAGGATCCAACCGAAGAAGCTCCAGGTGGTCGAGGGCGAGCGTCACACCTTCGGGCCGTTCGACTGCGAGTTTCTGGCGGTCAACCACTCGATTCCAGACGCCTTGGCTGTGGCCATCAGGACGCCCGCCGGCATTGTGCTGCACACCGGTGACTTCCGGATGGACCAGTTGCCGAGTGATGGTCGGCTTACTGACCTGGGCGGCTTCGCCCGGCTCGGCACCGAAGGCGTCGACCTGCTCATGTCCGACTCGACCAACGCCGAGGTGCCGGGCTTCGTCACCAGCGAGCGCGAGATCGGCCCGGTCATCGACGAGGTCATCCGTACCTCTGAGCAGCGTGTCATCGTCGCGAGCTTCGCTTCGCACGTACACCGTATTCAGCAGGTCATCGACGCAGCCGCCAAGCATGGCCGCAAGGTCGCGCTCGTCGGCAGGTCGATGGTGCGGAACATGGGCGTCGCTCGCGACCTCGGATACCTCAAGGTGCCGCCGGACATCATCGTCGACTCCCGCGACATCGAGGAGTGGCCGCCAGAGGACGTGATGCTGGTCTGCACCGGCTCGCAAGGTGAGCCGATGGCGGCACTGTCGAGGATGGCCAATCGCGACCATCCCATCCGTATCGCCGCGGGGGACACGGTCCTGCTCGCCTCGTCCCTGGTGCCGGGGAACGAGACCGCGGTCAACAGGGTGATCAACGGGCTCACCCGCTGGGGCGCCCGTGTCGTGCACAAGGGCAACGCCAAGGTGCACGTCTCTGGGCACGCGGCCGCAGGCGAGCTGCTGTACGTGCTGAACCTCACCCGGCCGTCCAACTTCATGCCGGTGCACGGTGAATGGCGTCACCTGCGGGCGCACGCCAAGCTGGCCGCGCTCACCGGCGTTCCGGACGATCACATCGTGATCGCGGAGGACGGTGTCGTAGTCGACCTCGTCGACGGCCGAGCGAAGGTCGTCGGTGCGGTTCACGCCGGGTACGTGTACGTGGACGGCTCGTCGGTCGGTGAGATCACCGATGTGTCGCTGAAGGACCGCAGGATCCTCGGTGATGAGGGGTTCATCTCCGTGGTCATCGCCGTGGACTCCACCACGGGCAAGATCACCGCGGGGCCGGAGATCCATGCGCGTGGCTCCGGTATCGATCCGGCGCAGTTCGAGCAGTTCATCCCGCAGATCGAGAAGGCTCTGCAGGACAAGGCGGCTGACGGGGTGGTGGATATGCAAGAGATCCGTCGCGTGGTCCGTCGCACCGTCGGACGTTGGGTGAGTGACACTTATCGCCGCCGTCCGATGATCATCCCTGTGGTGGTCGAGGTCTGAGTTCGTCGTGGGTACGGCATGCATATGCGCCTGCCGTACCCGTGAACGATCTCTTGCTCGTGCGAGGGACGAACAGCCTTCCCACAAGGTCTCGGCGCAGGTGACGACATGTCGTGACGCCCGCGCGAGTGCAACCAAGGGCGTCATTTCAGGCGTCCCTTCGGCGTAGCAGCCAGGTGCCTACGAGCAGCGGTAGGAGGGCGTAGGCCACTAGGACTGCGCCCGCCGCCGCAGGTGGCAGGAGCGAGCCGTACACCGTGTTCGTATCGCCGACGAGCTCATGGGGCAGAGCGCCGATCATTACTGATCCCAGCAGGTCGCTCCAGGGCTCGGGCAGGTTTCCCACGATGATCGGGATGACATGGATGGCGCCCACCAGCACGACGATCGCGCCCGAAATGGAGCGCAGGATCGCTCCCAACCCCACGCCGAGCAGGGCGAACACCGGCACTGTAAGGATCAGGGAGATCAGGAGCGGCAGCTTGTCCGTGAGCGGCACCTGGTAGATGCCGCCGAAGCGGTCATCGATCAGGGACCGGCAGACGAGGTAGGTGCCGAAGACCACCGCTGAGCCCGTGAACAGGGCGATGACACTGACCACAACGGACTTTCCAGCCATCACCGGCCAGCGTTTCGGCACGGCGGTCAGAGTCGTCCTCATAGAGCCGGTTGCGTATTCGGATGTCATGGTCAGCACACCCATGATGCCCATGCAGAGCTGCGGCACCATGAGCACGACTTCTTCGAGCTCGGCGAGTCGGGCGCCAGGCTTATGTGCTGGGGCGGCGTTGTCGTACATGTCGGCCGTCACCCATGCGAGCCCAAGGCCGAGCAGAATGCCGGCGAGGCTGATGCCTACGGTGAGGTGACTTGATCGTACCGAACGGATCTTGAGCCATTCGGAGGCGAGAACACTCATACGTCTCGTCTCTTCAGGAAGTAGAGGCCGACGGTGAGAGCCACCAGCGCGTACGAGATGAGTGCTGTGAATGCCATCGCCGGAGACAGAAGCCCATCGCCGAGGCGGGAGGAGAGCCGATCGCCGGCGATTTGGGGGACGAGATTCGGCAGCATGAGGGACGCCACCCTGCTGTTCCACGGCTCGGGTAGGTAGGTCGCGATGCCGGGCAGGACGAACAGCATCACCACCACCGACACGATCGCGGCCGCCGTCGAACGGGTGGCGGCCCCCAGGCCGAGCCCTACGAGGGCCAGCACGGTAACCGAGACACCTGAGGCGAACAGCATGGGCAGATCATCGAAGAAGCCGGTGTCGTTGAATCCCAGCGGACGATCCCCCGCGATCAACCGGGCGGACACGTAGGTGACGAGAAGGATCGCATGGGCGGCGGCGAACGTCACCACACCGACGACGACGGCCTTGCCCACCAGAAAAGTGCCTCGCCCGGGCACGGCGGTGAGGCTGGCACGGATCATTCCCGTGGCGTGCTCGGAAGTGATGGCAAGCACGCCGATTATGGCGAGACTGATCTGTACGAGAGGAAGGAATCCTTCCTCGGGCGCGGCGGCCCGCAGAGATCCGCGCTCCTCCGCCAGGCTGCTCACGTAGATCGTCCACACCATTCCGAGAACCACCATGAGGGCGGCAGATCCCAGCGCGTGGTAGGTCGAGGCGATCGAGCGCAGCTTGAGCCACTCGGAAGAGAAGACCATTCTCATGACCTTGATGCTCCGTACTCCAGGTGGCCGGCCGTGAGTGCCAGATAGGCGTCTTCCAGGGAGGGATAGCGCGCGGTGAGCTCCTGGACGGTCGCTTCCGCGATTAACTTCCCTCTGCCGACGATGACGATGTTTTCGGCGGTGAGCGCCATCTCGCTCATCAGGTGGCTGGACAGCAGGATCGTCCTGCCCTCCGCGGCCAAGGAGCGCATGAGATCCCGGATCCAGCGCACTCCATCGGGGTCGAGCCCGTTGACCGGCTCGTCGAACATGAGCACACCGGGATCGCCGAGAAGCGCGGCCGCGATGCCGAGCCGCTGTTTCATGCCGAGGGAGAACCCGCCGACATGCTTACGTGCCACGCCGGCAAGACCTACCAGCTCCAGCATCTCCGACACTCGTCCAGGGCCGATGCCGTTGGTGAGGGCCAGACACAGCAGATGGTTGTAGGCGCTGCGGCCGCCATGCGTCGCGCCCGCGTCGAGCAGGGCCCCCACCTCGTGCATGGGCTTGCTGAAGGAGGTGTAGCGCTTACCGTCGATCAGCGCGGCGCCGGACGATGGGGCGTCGAGGCCAAGGACCAGTCGCATGGTGGTGGACTTGCCTGCGCCGTTGGGGCCGAGGAAGCCGGTCACGTGTCCCGGCTGCACAGTGAAGGAGAGGTCGTCGACCGCGAGCGTGCGGCCGTAGCGTTTCGTCAGGCGTTGGAGTTCGATCACGCCGTTAGGTTGCGGCATGGTCGGTCTTCGCCACATCGGACCACGGTCCGAACCTCAATCTCAGACTCCGGGTTGACGTGCGAACCTCGAATGACCAGCTACCTTCGTCGCGTGAACGACTCGCACCCCCTCTTCGCCAGGCGGCTCCCACGTGCCCAGCTGATCATGCTGGACATGGCGGCTGGGTTGGGCTTCTCGCTCGTGTTCCTGACGGCGGCTGTCAGCGTGGAGGAGCTGCCACCGTGGGTTCGGATCGCCGTGCCCCTGGCCTTGGGATTGCCGCTGGCCATACGGAGGGTGCTTCCTCTGTCGGTTTTCCTGTTCACGTTGGTGGTCGCCGTCGTGGCCGCATGGGTCGGCGTGGTGAGTTTCGCCTACGTATCGCCTGCGTACGCCCTCTACCTGGTGGCGGTGGCCCAGAGCCGCGGCACCTGGTTGCCCAGTTCTGCCATTGGAGTGGTCGCGGCGATCACAGGGGTGGGGCTGGTGGTGGCGGGAGGCGCGCCCAAGGCGGCCGCCCCTGAGTGGTTGTTGGGGGTCGACAAGATGCTCATCGGTGTCGCGGCGCTGGGCGGCGCCTGGACGGTCGGTCGGGCAGTGCGTGAAAGGAGGATCTACGCGGCCCACGACGCCGAGCGCATGGCGGCGCAAGCCGTGAGCGAGGAGCGGTTGCGCATCGCGCGCGAGCTCCACGATGTAGTGACCCACAATGTGGGTCTGATCGCGGTGAAGGCCGGCGTGGCCAACCATGTCCTGCCCACCAGACCAGAGGAGGCACATGACGCGTTGCGCGTGATCGAGACGGCCAGCCGGAGTGCACTGGTCGAAATGCGTCACCTGCTGGGGGTTCTCCGGTCTGCTGACACACCAGCACTCGATCCGGCGCCGGGTATCAACGGCCTAGGTGCTCTGGCCGAACAGGCCAGGTTGGCCGGGGTGGGGGTGGATCTCGATGTTCGTGTCAGTAGCGGCCACGAGGATCGTCAGGACCGTAGCGGTGAGACGAGTGGCTCAGGCCGCCGCGACCCGCGCAGGTCAGAGCAGGGGATGGCTGCCTCGGCATTGAGCTCGGCTGATGACGAAGAGGTGAGCCTGAAGGCTGGAGGCAGCGCCGGCCGTGTCCGGCCCTGGACGGGACCTGGGGAGGCAGGCAGGGTGAAAAGGCTGCCAGAAGGTGTGGAGCTGTCCGTCTACCGCATCGTGCAGGAGGCGTTGACGAACGTCGTGAAGCATGCGGCACCCGCTCATTGCTGGGTCTCGGTGATCGACGATGGGCGGTCTGTCCGGATCGAGGTCAGAGACGACGGGCCTGGGCACCGAACCTTGCCGGGCGGAGGGCTGGGGCATGGGCTGATCGGGATGCGAGAGCGCGTGATGATGTACGGCGGGATCTTCGAAGCGGGAGGACTTCCTCAGCGCGGGTTTAGGGTATCGGCCGACCTGCCCTATGGGAGGGCCTCGTGATCCGGGTGCTTGTCGCCGACGACCAGGCCTTGCTCAGGGGCAGTTTCAAGGTGTTGGTGGACTCGGAGCCCGACCTGGAGGTCGTAGGCGAGGCCGCGACGGGGACGGAGGCCGTGGCGGTCACGCTGGAAACCTGTCCCGATGTCGTGCTGATGGACGTGCGCATGCCGGAGATGGACGGCATTGAGGCAACGAGGCGCATCGGGAGCATCGCGCGGGTGCTGATCGTGACGATGTTCGATCTCGATGCGTACGTCTATGACGCGTTGCGTGCGGGGGCCAGTGGATTTCTGCTCAAGGACACTCCGCCCGCCGATCTGATCACCGCCATCCGGGTGGTGGCGGCTGGGGATGCGTTGCTGGCTCCGGCGGTGACGCGCCGGTTGATCGAGGAGTTCGCGCGGACGCCGGCCGCGCCTCGTGTCCGGGGGTTGGACGGTGTGACGGAGCGGGAGCGGGAGGTTCTCACGCTGATAGCGCGAGGGCTGGCGAACGCCGAGATCGCCCAGCACCTGCAGGTGACTCTGGCCACGGTCAAGACGCACATCGGTCATCTGCTCCACAAGCTCGACGCTCGCGATCGAGCGCAGCTTGTCATCGCGGCATACGAGAGCGGATTGGTCTCCGCAGCATGTTGACGACAGCGACGATACGGGCGTTGTGGCGTTGTGACGGTGCGGGCGGCGTGGTGGTGGTGTGGGTGAGGTGACCGACGAGGGGTGGATCGGCGTGACGGTACGCGGTGTGTGGTGGTGTGACGCTATGGGGCATGTGATGGTGCGGTGGGCTGCCAGTACCTGGGGGGCTGGTGCACATGGGGTGAGGGTAGGCGGTGTGGTGACGCGAGTGGGGTGACGCGGTGGGGCGTGTGGTGATGAGGGATTGGGGGTGGCTTGGTGCTTGTGGAGTGTTCGCCAGTGGTTTGTGCTCGGGCAACGGTGACGGGTGCGTTGCGCGCAGGTAGGTTCCGTTCGTGAGCGATGTGAGGATTGTTTATCGCAAATACGGCGGAGCGCTGCACTGGAACCATCAAGGAAAGCTTCTGGGGGAGGACGGGTACGGCGTGTGGGTGGCGGTGCCGAGTGGGACCGTCGCGCGAAAGGGGGAGGGGCCGCCGGTCACCTGGCATACCGACTGCCTGATGCTGTTCCCGCGTGACGCCTGGTGGACGGCGACCTTTCACATGCCGCCACACCATTGTGAGATCTACGTCGACGTCACGACCGTGCCCGAGTGGCGCGACGGCGAGATGACCATGCTTGACCTGGATCTTGACGTGCTCAGGATGCGGGATGGGCGGCTGCTTCTGGACGACGAAGACGAGTTCGCCGAGCATCAGGTGCTGCTCGGCTATCCCCGGGACATGATCGACCGGGCTGAGGAGACCGCGCGGTGGTTGCTCGCGGCGGTTGAGCGGCGGGAAGGGCCGTTCGGTGGGGCGCACCTGCGCTGGATGGGTGAGGGGTCGATGGGTGACGGTTTAGAGGATGGGTGAGGGGTTGATGGCCGACGGGTTAGAGGTTGGCGAGTCGTAGTGCGTCCGCCATGGCCGTCAGTCGCTGTGGGCTGGCGAGGCCTGCGTGGTAGAGGTGGATCTCCGACGCGCCTGCCTTGACGTACGTTCTGAGGAGTTCGGCGAGGGCTTGGGCGTCGGCGGGGCGTGGGGGCAGTGCCAGGACGTACGCGCCGACACGCTGGCCTGGAGCGCATAGTTCGCCGAGGCGGGAGAGGCGGGCGGCGTCCTTGGCCGGGTCGCCCCAGCAGTTGCCCACCAGCACGTCGGCCGCCTGCTCGCCCTCGGGCAGAGCGGCGAACGGGCCGGTGGCCCAGGGGTTGGGGTCCGCATGCAGGGTGATGGGCACGTCGGGTGCGACCTGCCGGGCGGTGGCCGTCAGACGGCGGCGTAGGGACGCCGACAGTTCGACGCGTACGGCACGTACCTCATCGGCGAGCGGCCCGAGGGCGGCTTCCAAGGCACCGGAGCCAGTGTCAACGGTGAGGGGCCGATGGGGTTCCTGAAGGCGGGCCGGCGTGCGGGCTGCTGGGGCGGACTGGGCGGACTGAGGGGCCGAATCAGTGTCGACGGCCGCTCGTACCCGCTCTCTCGTCCCCGCCGGATAACGGTCCGCGCAGCGTGCGCAGAAGCACAGCGACATCAGGTCGGCGTCGAAGTCCGCGCCCGCGGTCTTCTCATGCACGCTCTGATGCCCGAACCCCATGGCCCCGCACCCTTCGAGGATCAGCCCGTCCGGCTCCCCGACCGTCAGCACCTCGCGCACCAGTCGCTCGCAGTAGTCCGCCACGTCCTCCCACGAGGGGCACAGCGCGTACGGGTACCGATCCCCGAAGGCGTTGCGCACCACGAGATCCGGATACGCCTGGCCGAGGCGGGCGTTGTGGGTCAGCACCGTCCACGCGTACACCTTCAGCCCGGCCGCGCGCAGCGCCTCGCTCGCGAGCAGGTAGGCGTCCGGCGTGGTCCAGGTGGGGGCGGCGGGCACCAGGCGGCCCCAGGCCTCGGGCCGCACCGGCAGGTAGAACGCCGAGTGCGGCACGTCGAGGACGCGGTGCCCGGGGTGCCGCGGGGTGGCAGCGCGGGTGGAGTGGTAGCTGGCGGCCAGGGCGACGGTGTCCACCCCGAGCGCGGCGAGGCGCTCGGGGGCGGCGGGGTCGCCGACGATGTCCCAGGGGTAGGCGTAGGCGATGTTCACCAGCGGGGTCGCTTCGCGGTGTAGGTCGGGTCGAAACGGCGCATGTACGTCGTGTCGTCGCGGGCGGTGAGGCCGCACTTGAGGTACTGCTCGTGCATGACGGCGAGGGCGTCGCGGTCGAGTTCGACGCCGAGGCCGGGTCCGGACGGCACGGGGACGGCGCCGTCGACGAAGCTGAGGGCGCCGGGCGCGACCACGTCCTGGCCGTTCTGCCAGGGGGTGTGGGTGTCGCAGGCGCTGGTGAGGTTGGGGGTGGCGGCGGCCAGATGGGTCATGGCGGCGAGGCTGATGCCGAGGTGGGAGTTGGAGTGCATGGACAGGTCCAGGCCGAAGGTCGCGCACAGGGAGGCGATGTGCGAGGTGCGCACCAGGCCGCCCCAGTAGTGGTGGTCGAGCAGCAGCACGCCGATGGCTCCGGCGGCGATGGCGGGGGGCAGGTGCTCGGGGGTGACGACGCACATGTTGGTCGCCAGCGGCATGGAGACCTGGGCGGCGACGCTGGCCATGCCGGAGATGTCGGGTGTGGGGTCTTCGAGGTACTCCAGCACGCCGTCGAGTTCGCGGCCGACCCAGACGGAGGTGTCCACGGTCCAGGCGGCGTTCGGGTCCAGGCGGAGCGGCACGCCGGGGAACGCCTCGTGCAGCGCCTTGGTGGCGGCGACCTCCTCGGCGGGCTCGAAGACGCCGCCCTTGAGCTTGATCGAGGCGAAGCCGTACTCCTTGATGAACAGCGACGCCTGCTCGACGACTCCCTCGGGGTCGAGTGCGGCGCCGAACCTGTCGGGCTCGGCGTCGGGGTGGCCCGCCCACTTGTAGAACAGGTAGGCGCTGTACGGCACGGCGTCGCGGACACGGCCGCCCAGCAGGTCGACGACGGGCACGCCGGCCGCCTTGCCGCGGATGTCCAGGGTGGCCACCTCGAACGGGGAGAACACCCGGTCGACGCTCTTCTCCTTGGTGGCGGCGCCGGTCAGGCCGTGCATGTCGCTCACGGCGTCGCCGACGGTCGCGGCGATCCTGGCGTACATCTCGTTCGTGTGGTGCACGTCGAGGCCGATGAGGACTTCGGCGCACTCACGTACCTTGGTCAGGTGGCCCAGGTCGCCGTAGGTCTCGCCGAGCCCGGTCAGGCCCTCGTCGGTGATCACCTCGACGATCGTGCGCAGGGCCCATGGCTCGTGAACCCCGGCGGCGTTCAGCAAAGGGGGGTCCTTGAATGCGACAGGGGTGACGTGGATCTGCGTGATGATCATGTGATCGCCGTTCATATATGTGAACAAGGGTCAGGTTTGTGGACAGAATGCGGCAACTGTAAGAATCGAGCTGAGAAAGTGTCAAGACTCCGAAGGGCCATGCGATGATCTACGGATACGACCCCAGGACCGGCGAGACCGTGGGCGACGCCCTCCCCGAGACGGATCGTGACGGGGTCGACATGATCGTCTCCGCCGCGGCGGCCGCGGGAGAGGCGTGGCGTGCGACCCCCGCGGCCGAGCGGGCGCAGGCGCTCGAAGCCGTCGCCGACGCGCTGGCCGCGCACACCGACGAGCTGTGGCAGCTCGCCGACCGCGAGACCGCGCTCGGCGAGGTACGGCTGCGCGGCGAGGTTGCCCGTACGGCCGGGCAGTTCCGGCTTTTCGCCCGGGTGATCAGGGACGGCGGCTACCTGGAGGCGATCGTCGACCACGCCGATCCCGCGGCCACGCCGCCCAGGCCCGACGTGCGCCGGATGAAGCAGCCGCTGGCCGGGGTGGTGGCGGTCTTCGCGGCGAGCAACTTCCCGTTCGCCTTCTCGGTGGCCGGCGGCGACACCGCCTCCGCGCTGGCCGCGGGTTGCCCGGTGGTGGTCAAGGCGCACCCCGGCCATCCGCACACCTCCGAGCGGGTGGCCCAGATCGTCCGGCTCGCGCTGCCGTACCCCGACCTGCTCGGGCTGGTGCAGGGCATGCGGGCGGGAGCCGACCTGGTCCAGCATCCGCGGGTGGTGGCGGCCGGGTTCACCGGGTCCGTCGCGGGCGGCAAGGCGATCCAGGGCCTCATCGACGAGCGGGAGGTGCCGATCCCGTTCTTCGGTGAGCTGGGCAGCGTCAACCCGGTCGTGGTGCTGCCGTCGGCGCCGAAGGCAGCGGTGGCGAGCGGGTTCGCCACCTCGCTCACGATGGGAGTGGGGCAGTTCTGCACCAATCCCGGGCTGATGTTCGTGCCCGAGGACGACGAGCTCCGCACGGCGCTGGTGGAGGCCGTCGAGGGGACGACGGGCGGGCCGATGCTGGCCGAGCGGATCAGGGACGGCTACCTGGGCGCCGTGGAACGGCTCGGTGAGCTGCGGCTGCTGGCCGAGGGCAAGCCGGGGGAGGGCGACTGGGCGGTCACGCCCAAGGTGTTCACCACGGATGTGAAGACGTTCGCCGACAAGCTGCCGGGCATCGGCGAGGAGTGCTTCGGCCCCGCGTCGATCGTGGTGACCTACCGCGAGATCGCCGAGTTGCGGCCCGTGCTGGAGCGGCTCGACGGATCGCTGACCGCCACCGTGCACGGCACCGACCCCGGCGAGGCCGCCCAGATCACCGAGGCGCTCGGCGCCAAGGCCGGGCGGCTCATCTGGAACGGCTGGCCCACCGGCGTGGCCGTCACCTGGGCCATGCACCACGGCGGACCCTGGCCGGCCGCCACCTCGACGACCACCTCGGTCGGCGCCACGGCCATCGACCGCTGGCTCGCGCCCAGGGCCTATCAGGACTGGCCGGAGGAGCTGCTGCCGGACGAGCTCAAGGACGGCAACCCGCTGAACGTCCCGCGCCGCGTGGACGGCACCCTGACCCGCTGACGGCTCCGCAGACGGCATGGGGCCGTGCGGACGCGTTCCGCACGGCCCCATGCGGTCAGGCCCCCACGATCTCGAGCCCGGCAGCGATGATCTTCTCCAGCTCCGCCACGTGCTCGGCCGACGGGTCGACCAGCGGCGGACGTACCCCTCCGACGTCCTGGCCGCGCAGCCTCAGCCCCGCCTTGACCAGTGAGACGGCGTAGCCGGGCACCTGGTCGCGGAGCTGGACCAGCGGCAGGTAGAAGCTGGTCAGCAGGCGCTGGGCCAGCGCGTCGTCGCCGCTCGTCACCGCCTGGTGGAAGGCCAGCGCGACCTCCGGCGCGAACGCGAACGCGGCGCTGGAGTAGAGGTTCACGCCCATCCCCCGGAACGCCGGCACGGTCAGCTCCGCGGTCGGCAGCCCGTTGAAGAAGGTGAACTCGCTACCGGGCGCCTGCTGCCGCACGGTCAGGATGATGCGCTGCAGCAGGTCGAAGTCCCCCAGCCCGTCCTTCAGCCCGATCACGTCCGGCATCCGCGCGAGCGCGGCCGTCGAGTCGGGGGTGAAGCGCGCGTTGCCCCGGTGGTAGACGATGACCGGCAGGCCGGCGGCGTCCGCGACCTCGCGCACGTACTGGATCAGGCCCTCGGCCGGCGCGGTGACCAAGTAGGGAGGCATCAGGAGCAGACCGTCCGCCCCACTGGAGGCGGCGGCGCGCGCGACCGCCTTGGCGAAGGGCAGTGAGCCCCCCGCACCGGCGAAGACCGGCACCCGCCCCGCGGTCGCGGTGACCGAAGCCGCTACGACCTTGGTGTAGTCGTCGAGGTCGAGGGCGTTGAACTCACCCGTGCCGCACGCGGCGAACACTCCTCCCGCCCCGGCTGACACTCCCTGGTCGACATGCTGGATCAGTGGCTCCTCGGCCACCTCACCATCAGGTCCGAACGGAGTAACAGGAAAGAAGAGAACACCATCTAGCCGCATCAACGCCTCCTTCTAGCGGATGCCCTCCCGGCGGAGAGTGGCACCCAGCTTGTGGGTATGTTTGAGCACCGCATCGGTCACCTGCTCCACTTCGGCGGGCTCCAGGCCCACCGGCATGGAGCAGCTGATCGCGTCGGTGGCCGGGATCCGGTAATCGACCGCGACCGCCACGCAGACCACGCCCGGCGTGCCCTGCTCGCGCTCGTAGGCCCATCCTCTGGCCCTGATCTGGTCGAGCTCGCCGGTCAGTTTGGCGAGGTCGGTGATCGTGTGATCGGTGATCGGTGCCAGAGGCTTCGGGATCAGGGCCGCGACCTCGTCGTCCGTGAGCTGCGCCAGCAGCACCTGGCCGAGGGCGGTGACGTGGGCGGGCAGACGCCTGCCCACGCGGGGGATGATGTGGTGCGCTTCGCGCGAGTCCCTCGTGGCCAGATACAGCACGTGGCCCTCGTCCCGGCGGGCGAAGTGGACGGTGTGTCCCGTCTCCGCCCGCAGGTCCTCCAGCGTCTCCTGAGCGAACGGCAGCGCCGGATCCTTGTCCAGGTAGGCGGTGCCGGTCAGCAGGGCGTGCGGGCCGATGCCGAACGTGGACCTCGTGCCGTCCGTCTCGACCCAGTTGAGCTCCACGAGAGTGCGCATCAGCGCGTGCAGGCTGCTTCGCGGGAACCCGGTGCGCTGTTGCAGCTCCGAGAGTGTCAAAGTGTCGCGGGAGGCGGCCAGTGTCTCCAAGATGCGTACCGTCCGCTCGGCGGACTTGACCAGCTGCGGCTCCATGCTCATCCCATCTCGACTGCGGCTTCGATGTGTCAGCATATGGGATGCCGTTCAGATACATGGACAATCAACCCTTGACCGCACCGCTGGTGAGGCCGCGCATGAACTGCTTCTGGAAGGCGAGGAAGGCGAGGATCGACGGCAGCAACGCCAGCAGCGTGGCCGCGAGCAGCACGCCGAGCCCGACCTCCTCGTCCCCGCGCAGCGAGCGCAGCGCGATGGGCAGCGTCCACATGTCCGACTCGGGGGCCACGATCAGGGGCAGCAGATACTGGTCCCAGATCATGGTGAACCCGAAGACGCCGATCACGCCGAGGGCGGGACGGCAGAGCGGCAGGATGATCGTGAAGAAGGTCCGGAGCTCGCCCGCGCCGTCGATGCGCGCGGCCTCCTCCAGCTCGACCGGCACCTCCTTCATGAACTCCGTCATGACCAGGATGGAGAAGCCCCAGGCGCCCACCGGCAGGATCATGCCCGCGTAGGTGCCGATGAGGTTCACGTTCAGCAGCGGCATGTCGGCGAGGACCAGGGACAAGGGGATCGCGATGATCTCCTCGGGCAGCATCATGGTGGCGAGCATGATCAGCATCACGACCGACATGCCCTTGAACTTCTTGCGCGCCAGCGAATAGGCCGCGAACACGCTCACCAGCACCTGCAGGAGCAGCCCGAACCCGACCACCACGAACGAGTTGAACAGGTAGAGGTAGACGTTCCTGTTGCCCGCCTGGACGAAGTTGTCCAGGGTGAAGCTGTCCGGCCAGAAGGAGAAGGAGGTCGGGTCGAGCGTCTCGTTGAAGGCGCTGACCAGCAGCCCGAAGAGCGGGCCGGTGAAGATCAGCACCATGCTCGTGTAGGCCAGGATCTTGAACAGGGTGGCCAGCGGCCCACGCCGTGCCTCAAGTCCCAGGGCGCTGTCGAATTTCACGCCGCCTGCCTCCTGCGCATCAGCTGGACTCCCACGGTGAGCACCAGGGTGGCCACGAACAGCACGATGCCGCCCGCCGAGGCGATCCCCAGCTCGCCTGACTGGAACCCGAGCTTGTAGATCAAGGTCATCAACACTTCGGAGGACCCGTTCGGCCCGCCGTTGGTGAGCACGTACACCTCGACGAAGACCCGCAGGCCGCGGATGGCGGCGAGGGTGAACAGGATCCAGAACACCGGGCGCAGCGCGGGCAGCGTGATGTGCCTCAGGCGGTGCCAGATGGAGGCGCCGTCGACGGCGGAGGCCTCGTAGAGGGTGCGGTCGATGCCGACCAGCCCGGCGAGGAACACCATCATGTCGTACGGGGTGCCGCGCCAGATGCTCATCCCCATGATCGACAGCAGCGAGGTGTCCTCGCTGGCCAGGAAGGGCTGCGGGCCCAGGGCCACCCAGCCGAGGATGGTGTTGAGCAGGCCGGTGTCGCCGGGGTGGTACATGATCCGCCACACCTCGGCCACGGCCGCCATCGTGGTCACGACAGGCAGGAACGCCGCGGTCCTGACGAACCAGAGGTATTTCGCCGGCCCCTCGATGAGCAGCGCGAAACCGAAGCCGAGCAGCAGCGACCCCGCGGTCGTGCCGATCGCCAGGACCGCGCTGTGCCAGATGGCCGACATGAAGGCGTCGTCGGAGAGGATCGTGGCGTAGTTGTCGAAGCCTACCCACGTGGTGTCGATGTACCGGATCTCTTGGAAGCTCATCACCAGACCGGTGATCATGGGGATGAACTTGAAGTAGAGGAACAGCACCAGAGCGGGGGCCAGGAACGCCCAGGCCATGAGCGGCCCCCGCCAGCGCGCCATCATGGGGCGCTGGTAGGGGGCCGCGGGCCGGGACTTCGCCCGTGTGAGCGTCGAGGTCATGATGCCTTTTGGTTCTGCAGTTCCTGGGTCAACTTGGCGTTGGCGGCTTCCATCTCCGTCTTGACGTCCTTGGCGCAGTCGGCCCAGACGGTGTTGATCGAGTCGGCCGAGCTCTGGCGGATCGGCGCCCAGTTCGGCACGGGAGGCGCGTAGACCGCGTTCGGGTAGGCGTCCTGGAACACCTTCCAGCGGGGGTCCTGCCGCTCGGCGGCCAGGTCGACCTCGGTGTTGACCGGCAGGCGGACAATGGCGCCGTTGGCGTCCTTGTTCATGCCGATCCGCTGGCCCTCGGCGGAGATGGCGAACTCGGCGAACTTCTTCTGGCCGGCCTCATTCTTGGAGCCGGCCATCAGGTAGACGTTCTCCCCTTCACCGAGGGTGCCGGGGCCGCCCGACGGGCCCTTGGGCACCGGGAAGACCTCGATCTTGTCGGTGCCGATGCTGCCGACGAACCGGGCGAGCACGTACGGGCCGGTCAGGTAGAGACCGCCCTGGTTGTTCTCGAACACCTCGTGGGTGACCGACGTGTCGTTGCTGACCGCGCCCGGGTTGACGGTCTTGGCGTCGCAGAACTGGTCCTGGAGCCACTGGACGGCCTCGACCGTCTTGGGGTCGTTCATGGTGGCGGAGAAGGTGCCGCTGCCGCTGGCCTTGAGGAAGTCCCCGCCGTTGGCGTAGATGAAGGAGGAGGCGTACCAGGAGGCGTAGCCACGCTTGGTGCCGGCCGGGGCGAGGAAGCCGGCCGTGTCGTTCTCGCCGTTGCCGTCGGGGTCCTTCTCGGTGAAGGCCTTGGCCAGTGCGGCGAGGTCGTCCCAGGTCTTCGGCACTTCCAGGCCGACCTTCTCGCGCCAGTCCTTGCGCGCGATGATCGCGAAGGCCTGGGAGGAGAACGGGGCGCCCCAGATCTTGCCGTCGCTGGCGGTGGCCGCCTTCCAGGCGCCCTCGGACACCTTGTCGCTGCCGGCGAGCGAGGCCTTGTCCACCTCGCGCAGCCAGCCCTGCGTCTGCATGTTGCCGATCTGCGCGGTGTCGTTGATGACGATGTCCGGCAGGTCCTTCTGGGCGGCCTGCTGCTGCAGCTTCGTCTCGAAATCGTCGAAGAGGGCGACTACCTTGGTCTTGACACCGCTGGCCTTGGTGAAGGCGTCGGCTAGCTTCTGTGCTGTCTTGTGGGAGTCCGAATCAGGCGCCTGCCTGATCCAGATCTCCAGTGCTTCGTCGGTAGCAGACTCTGAGCCCCCGGAGCCGCAGCCTGTCAGCGTTACGGTCAGGGCCGTCGCAATAGCGACCCCGAGCAAATGACGTGACATCAGACCGCCTCCTGTTCACATATGTGGACATCTGTCGCGGACGTGGAAGTTGTTCCTGTGAACGTAACGAGTGGCACACATCACGGTCAATATTCAAGGATGTGAATCTCATACAGATTTGTGTACAACTGATCCATGCGCATACTCATGACCGGCGCCGCCGGGAAGGTCGGCACGCTGCTCCGTCCCCGTCTCGCCCGTGAAGGCAGGACCCTGCGCCTGTCCGACCTTCAGCGGGTGGAGCTCGGGGCAGGCGAGGAGCAGGTGATCGCGGACCTCGCCGACGAGGCCGCCATGGCGACGGCGATGAAGGACGTCGACGCCGTGATCCACCTGGGCGGGCAGAGCCGCGAGCATCCGTGGGCCGACATCGTCAGGTCCAACATCGACGGCATGTACGTGCTGATGGAGGCCGCCAGGAAGGCAGGCGTGGCGCATCTGGTGCTGATGGGCAGCCATCACGCGGCCGGCTTCCACACCCGGCCGCCGTCCGGCGAGGAGCTGCCGGACTACGCCTTCCCCCGGCCCGACACCTTCTACGGGGTGAGCAAGGTCGTCATGGAGGGGATGGCCAGCCTCTACCACGACAGGTTCGGCATGAACGTGACCGTGATCAGGCTCGGCACCTGCAACGACGGCCCGTCCGACACGCGCGGCCTGGCCACCTGGATCTCCCCGGACGACCTCACCCGACTGGTGGAGGCCGCGCTGACCGCGCCCGGCTTCCACGTCGTCTGGGGGGTCTCCGACAACGCGCGCCGCTGGTGGTCGCTGCGGGAGGCCGAGGCCATCGGGTACGTCTCCCAGGACGACTCCGAGTCCAGGGCCGCGGCGCTCATCGCCGAGCACGGCGAGCCGGATCTCAGCGACCCGCTGCACGACCGGGCCGGCGGCGTCTTCACGCTGAAGGAGCTCGGCGGCTCCTGGTGAGCGTTTCTGTTTGACAGCCGCCTCGATCGCGCAGATCGGGGCGGCTTTTTGGTTGCCCTGATCGCTTGCTTGAAGGTGCAACCGGTTGTAGAGGTTCATGAGGTGACTCAAAATGTTAAGAACATGTGACAACCTATAAATAGGCACTGACCTGCGAGGACAAAGATAACGATATATCGGTAACGGGTTTGTAACGCCTGCAAAGGGTTGACGAATCTTTTACATCCCCTATAGGAATGCGCTATCCGATCCCGCCGTGCCCGGGCTGGACCTGGAAGAGGGATGTATGTCCGAAACGATCTCGCCCCCAGGAAGCCTTCCCCGACCCCCCCATGTGAACGTTCACAAACGGCGGGAGGCCCGTGCGGCCTACGTGTTCCTCGCGCCGTGGTTCCTCGGCCTCTTCGTGGTCACCGTGGGGCCGATCCTGGCCTCGTTCTACCTGTCGTTCACCGACTACAGCCTGCTGGAAGAGGCTCAGTGGGTCGGGCTCGGCAACTACCGGGAGATGTTCTTCGAGGACTCCCGGTTCATCGCCTCGCTCCAAGTGACGACGATCTACGTGGTCGTGTCCGTCCCGCTGCAGCTGATCTTCGCCCTGGCCCTGGCCCTCGCGCTCGACCGGGGACTGCGCGGCCTGTCGTTCTACAGGTCCATCTACTACCTGCCGTCGCTGCTCGGCGGCAGCGTCGCCATCGCCATCCTGTGGCGCAAGATCTTCGGCTCCGACGGCCTCGTCAACGGGGTGCTGGCCCTGTTCGGCATCCAGGGGCCGGGCTGGGTGTCCGACCCCGACACCGCGCTCGGCACGCTGATCCTCCTGCACGTGTGGACGTTCGGCGCGCCCATGGTGATCTTCCTGGCCGGGTTGCGGCAGATCCCGCAGAGCTACTACGAGGCGGCGTCGGTCGACGGGGCCGGCAGGCTCCGCCAGTTCCGCTCGATCACGTTGCCGCTGCTGACACCGATCATCTTCTTCAACCTGGTCCTCGAAGTGATCAAGTCGTTCCAGTCCTTCACCCAGTCGTTCATCGTCAGCGGCGGCGACGGGGGACCTGCCGACTCCACCCTCTTCTACACGCTCTACCTCTACCTGAAGGGCTTCAAGAGTTACGAGATGGGCTACGCGGCCGCCATGGCGTGGGTCCTTCTGCTCCTCATCGCCGGACTGACCGGCGTGAACTTCCTCGCGTCGAAGTATTGGGTCTTCTATGGCGACACGAAGTAAGCCGATCCCGCTCCTGTTCCGGCCACTGCCGCGCCGGAACCACCTGCTGAAGCACCTGCTCCTGATCGGCTTCGGCCTGATCATGCTCTATCCGCTGCTGTGGATGATCTCCAGCTCGCTCAAGCCGGAGGAGCTCATCTTCCGCGAGCCGGGGCTGTGGCCGAGCACCGTGACGCTGGACAACTACAGCGACGGCTGGACGGCGCTCAAGCACTCCTTCGGCTACTACTTGTGGAACTCCGCCGTCATCACCGGTCTGTCGGTCCTGGCGAACCTGGTCGCCTGCTCGCTGGCGGCCTACGCCTTCGCCCGGCTGGACTTCCCCCTGAAGAAGATCTGGTTCGCCATCATGCTGGGCTCGATCATGCTGCCGCACCACGTGACGGTCGTGCCGCAGTACATCGTGTTCGCCGAACTCGACTGGATCAACACGATCTGGCCGCTGATCGTGCCCAAGTTCCTGGCCACGGACGCGTTCTTCATCTTCCTGATGGTGCAGTTCATCCGCACCCTGCCCAGGGAGCTGGACGAGGCGGCCGCCATCGACGGCGCGGGCTACTGGCGGGTGTTCCTGCAGGTCATCCTGCCGCTCTGCATGCCGGCGCTGGCCACCACCGGCATCTTCACCTTCATCTGGACCTGGAACGACTTCTTCAGCCAGAACCTGTACCTCACCAACTCCGACAACCTCACGGTGGCCGTCGCGCTGCGTCAGTTCCTCGACTCCAGCGGCGAGTCCTCCTGGGGCCCGATGTTCGCGATGTCGATCGTCTCACTGGGCCCGATCTTCGGGTTCTTCCTGGCGGGACAGAAGTACCTGATCAGAGGCCTGGCGACCACGGGTTTGAAGTAGTTCCTCTGCACCCCCCTGCAAACTCTTCAAGAGGAGGTAGAGCTGTGAACTTCAGCTCTCGCACGACCAAGTGGACGGTCGCCCTGCTGTCGGCCGCCGTGATGACGACGGCAAGCGCCTGCGGCGGCGGCAGCGGCGGCGATGCGGCCGAGGACGGCAAGGTGTCGATCGTCTTCGCCTACTGGGGCAGCGACGCCCGGCAGAAGCTGACGGAGGAGGTCATCAAGAAGTTCGAGGCGAAGAACCCGGCCATCGACGTCGAGGGCGAGTTCTCCAGCTGGGACAACTACTACGAGAAGATCGCCACCAAGGTCGCCGCCGGGGACGCCCCCGACGTGATGAGCATCGAGATCCGCGGCCTCAGCGAGTACGCCGGCCGGGGCGCGCTCGCCGACCTCTCCGGCAAGGTCCCCTCCGCCGACCTCGACCAGCAGGTGCTCGCCAGCGGCCAGATCGAGGGCAAGCAGTACGCCATCCCGACCGGTGTCAACGCCTTCTCCATGATCGCGAACCCGGCGGCCCTGGAGAAGGCCGAGAAGGAGCTGCCCGACGACACCTCCTGGACCTGGGACCAGTGGGTCGACCTGGCCAAGGAGATCTCGGCCACCGGCGGCGTCACCGGTGCCGAGTACAACTTCAACCCCGCCTTCCTGCAGATCTACGCCGCCCAGCGCGGCGAGAAGTTCTACGACGGCAACAAGATCGGCATGTCGGTGGACACCATCAAGTCCTGGTGGGCCATCCATCAGGAGCTGATCGAGACCAAGGGCTCGCCCGACGCCGCCAAGAGCGCGGAGATCGGCGCGACCGGCCCCGAGCAGTCACTCCTCGGCACCAGCACCGGCGCCATGGGCATGTGGTGGAGCAACCAGCTCAACGCCCTGGCCAAGTCGGCCGGGCAGGAGATGACCCTGTTGCGGATGCCCAAGACGGAAGGGGCCACCACCGGCGGGATGTTCCTGCAGCCTGCCATGTTCTACACCGCCTCGGCCAAGTCCGAGCACCCCGCCGAAGCGGCCAAGCTGATCGACTTCCTGGTGAACGACCCGGACGCCGCCGCCACTCTGCTGAGCGACCGTGGCCTGCCCACCAACGCCAAGGTGCTCGCCGCCGTCAAGAACAAGCTGCCGGCGGTCGACCAGAAGACACTGACCTTCATCGACGAGGTCAAGGGCGAGCTGAGCCCGATCCAGGCGCCGCCGAAGGGCGCGCTGGAGATGGAGGACATCCTCAAGCGCAACTCCGAGGAGGTCATGTTCGGCAAGGCGACACCGGACGCCGCCGCCCAGAAGTTCCTGTCGGAGGCGAACGCCGCCATCGCAGGCTGACCCACAAGAGTTGACCCACCATGGCCGGGGGCCTGCTGAGGCCCCCGGCCGCCACCACGATCGGGGAGAGACAGTTGAGCAAGAAATATGCCCTTGTCGGCCTTGGCCACCGCGCGCAGATGTACGTTGACGCCCTGCTGGGGGACTGGCAGGACGCCGGCACGATCGTCGCGTTGTGCGACACCAACCAGACCCGGATGAGCTACTACGCCGAGCAGATCGGCGGCCAGGTGCCGTGTTTCGACCCTCAGGAGTACGGCAAGGTGCTGGAGTTGGCCGACGCCGTCGTGGTCTGCACGGTGGACGCCACCCACGCCCGGTACGTGGTCGCCGCCCTGGACGCCGGGCTGGACGTTGTCGTGGAGAAGCCGCTCACCGTCGACGCCGAGAGCTGCCAGGCCATCGCCGAGGCCGCCGAGCGCGGCACGGGCGAGCTGGTGGTGACTTTCAACTACCGCTACTCACCGCGTAACTCGGCCGTCAAGCGGCTGATCAGCGAGGGGGCGATCGGCGACATCACCTCCGTGCACTTCGAGTGGACCCTCGACACCATCCACGGCGCCGACTACTTCCGCCGCTGGCACCGCGACCGCGCCAACTCCGGCGGGCTGCTGGTGCACAAGTCCACCCACCACTTCGACCTGGTCAACTGGTGGCTGGGCGCGGCCCCCGAGCTCGTCTTCGCCCAGACCGACCTGCGCTTCTACGGCGACGCCCTGCCCCGGGGCGAGCGCCCGGCACGCGGCCAGGGCGCCCCGGAGCTGGGCAGCGACCCGTTCATCCTGGACATCTCCACCGACGAACGGCTCAAGCGCCTCTACCTGGACGCCGAGCACGAGGACGGCTACATCCGCGACCAGGACGTCTTCGCCCCCGGCGTGAACATCGACGACAACATGTCGGTCCTGGTCCGCTACGCCAACCGGGCCACCCTCACCTACTCGCTCACCGCGCACGCCCCGTCCGAGGGCTACCGGGTGGCCTTCAACGGCACCCAGGGCCGGATCGAGCTGGAGGTCTGCGAGCGGTCCTGGACCCCGCCGCACGCGGCCATCGACCCGAGCGCCGCGAGCAAGGAGCACGCGGCCGAGTCCTGGGAGCGGCTCACCCTGCACCGGCACTGGCAGGAGCGCGAGGAGGTGCCGATCGAGCAGGGCGCCGGCGGCCACGGCGGGGGTGACCGGCTGCTGCTGAACGACGTCTTCCGCGGCCCCGGCGACGACCCGCTCGGCCGCCCCGCCGGCTACCGCGACGGCATCCGCAGCGTGCTCGTCGGCGTCGCCGCCAACCGCTCCGCCGCCACCGGGCAGCCCGTCCACCTCACCGCCGACGGCACCCGCCTGGCCGATGGGTGAGCCGTACCGACCACTGAAACGTGGCGTGGCCGAGCTGCGTCACCTCGGCGAGTTCTCCGGGCTCGCCGAGGTGGCGGTGCGGCAGCGCGGCGTCTTTCCCGACGCCGCCCCCGGGCCGGTGCTCAGCGGGCGGGCCCGGGACGTGATCGGCGTGCTCGACCTGACCGCCGAGGACGTCAGGGTCGAACGTACGTGGACCGCGGGCGACCTGGCCGGCGAGGAGCTCTCCTGGTCGGTCGGGTACGGCCCGCGCACGCACGCGTACCTGCTGAGGCCGCGCGAGGCCACCGGTCCGCTGCCCGGCGTGCTGGCGCTGCACTGTCACGCGGGCATGAAGTGGGCGGGCAAGGAGAAGATCGCCGACGGCCCCGAGCCGCCCACGCCCGAGGTCCTGCGGCTGCGCGAGCAGATCTACGGCGGCCGCGCCTATGCCTGTGAGCTGGCCGGACGCGGCTTCACCGTGCTGGCGCACGACGTCGTCGGCTGGGGCAGCCGCAGGTTTTCCCTGGCGGACATGCCCCGGTCGATCACCGCGCAGACCGACGGCCCCTCGCCGTCACCCGTCGGTCGCGACGACGTGCCGGTCGGGCTCCCGCTGTCACCCGCCGATCGGTACGACGCGGCGGCCGGGCTGCACGAGCACGTCCTGGAGAAGTACTGCACGTTGCTCGGCACGTCGCTGGCCGGTGTCGTGGCGGGTGAGGACCTGGCCGCGGCGGCCTACCTGCGGTCCAGGGGCGACGTGCGCTCGGTGGGCTGTGTGGGTCTGTCAGGGGGCGGGCTGCGGGCCGGTCTGCTCGGCGCGTTCGATCCGGACGTCAGCGCGGTGGTGATCGCCGCGATGGTGTCCTCCTACCGCGACCTGCTCGACGGCTACGTCGCCTCGCACACCTGGATGTTCTACCCGCCGGGCCTGTCCCGGCTGTGCGACTGGCCCGCCCTGGTGGCCGCCCGCGCGCCGCGACCGCTGCTCGTGCAGTACGCCGGACGGGACGAGCTGTTCCCGCCCGAGGGGATGCGCCGGGCGCACGAAACCCTCTCCCGCCGCTACCCGGACGGCGGCTACGAGGGCGTCTTCCACGACGCCCCGCACGCCTTCACCGCCGCCATGCAAGAGCAGGCCTTCACCTGGCTCACCGCCCGGCTCAGCTGAACCGGCTCGGCTGAACCGGCTCGGCTGAACCGGCTCGGCTGGACCGGCTCGGCTGGACCGGCTCAGAGGCCGGTGGCCAGGGCGGCGGCCTCCTGACGGGACAGCCGGCCGTCGGTCACCACGACGGTGACGCGGCGGGCCAGCTCCTCGGCGAACTCCAGCGGCGTGTCCCAGGCCGGCGCCGTCCCCACCCCCGGATACTCGGCGACCCTGACGAACCACGGATCGTCGTCCTGCGCGAACAGCAACGTCCAGTCGTCGGCCGCGAGCGCCAGCCACGGCGCCCGCGAGCCGCGCACCCGCTCCTCGCCCTCGGCGTCGGCGGTGAACACCCGCAGCCCCGCCGAGCCCGCCGGCGCCCGCCAGAAGAAGCCGCCGTACCCCGCCCCCACCCGCCCCTTGGTGGCCGAGCTGCGCACGCTCAGCGGGCCGCCGGTGAGGTTGCGCAGGGTGAACGCGAAGTCCAGCGCCCACCCCCGCGCCGCGGGCGCCGCTCGCACGGTCCGCTCCTCACGCACCAGCGGCTCCTCGCCGGGCCGCTCCCACAGCAACGTCTCGGTGAACCCCGAGGCGTCGCGGGCGGTGAACGACACATGCCGTTGGACGCCGTGGTCGTCGAGCCAGGCCGGCCCCTGGTCGCGGACGTAGGTGCGTCCGCCCCAGAAGTTGCGCCCGCCCAAATCGGTCACGGCCACGCCGGCGCCCAGATGGTGCGGGTGGTCGTCCGGCCGCGACTCGGTGACGATGACGCCGCCGAGTGTCCGTACAGGGTGGAGGAAGGGCCTCGGCGCGGCGGTCAGGGGCAGGTCGGGGGCGGTGGTGTAGTCCGCCACCACCGTGCCCGCCACCGTGAGGGGCACGGCCCAGCTCAGCCCCAGCTCGGAGAAGAGCGTCAGCCGGTCCGCGCAGGTGTCCACCACCCGCGCGATGCCCGGCAGCACCCGCCCCTCGCCGGAGCGGTCCTGGTGGTCGGCGGCGATCGGCAGCGGGTCGGGCGCGACCCTGATGGCCTCCATGACCTCCATGAACGCGCCCGTCCGGTGGATCGGGACGAGCAGCCCGCCGTCGGAGCGCAGGTGCTCGACGAGGTTCTCCAGCAGGTCGGTACGGCCGTAGCGGCGCACCGGCCCGTCGTTCACCTGGACCTCGTCCAGGGTGTAGGTGAGCCGGATGCGTCCGCGGTCTCCGTGTACGACCACGTAGGGCTCGTCCCGCGCGGCCGCGCACAGGGTCACGGCCGCCACGATCGGCGGGCCGTCGGCCAGGTGCACGCGGATGGCGGAGGTGTCGTCGGACTCGATGTCGTTGGCGTGGAAGAGCTCGGTCTCCACCGAGGCGACGGCGCCGCGTTCCTCGGCACCGGCGACGGCCAGCGCGGTGGCCAGGGCGTGCGCGAACGGGTTGGTGAGCGCCCCGTCGACCACGTCCACGCCGTCGAGCACTCTCCTGCCTGCCCACGGGCTGCGGGTGAAGTAGGTGGCGGGCCGCGGCCACGCCCCCGCGACGCCGATGCCGGTGACGCGGCCGATCGCGCCGCTCGCGATCAGCTCGCGCACGGCGGGCACCGCGGCCGAGCCCAGGCTCTGGAAACCCACCTGACAGGCCAGCCCCGCCTCGGCGGCGGCCCGCTCCATCCGGTCGAAGTCGGCCAGCGTGGCCGCCGTCGGCTTCTCGACCAGGACGTGCGCGCCCGCCTTCAGCGCGGCGACGGCCAGGTCGGCGTGCGTGGGGATGGGCGTGGCCAGGATCGCGATCCGCGCCCCGGTGCGCTCGATCAGCGCGGGCAGGTCGGCGGAGATCTCAGGGGAGCCGAGCCCGGCCAGGCTCTCCTCCTCGACGGGCCGCACGTCGCAGACGCCCACCAGCCGCACCAGATGGGTCAGGCGCCGCAGCCGGTCCAGGTGATGGGAGCCGAAGCCGTGCGCTCCGGCCAGCACGACGCGCATGTCACCTCCAGCGGAGGCCGAGCCCCCGGTGCTCGCCGACGCGCAGCGTCGCGCCGTCCACGTCGACAGGGTACGGCTCGGCGAGCAGCCCGAGCGCGGCGAACGAGGCGTCCTCCACGTCCTCGGCCAGGCACGGCAGCGGCAGCGTGAGCGCGAGCTGCCCCGACAGGTCGGGCAGCAGATGCGGGTAGACCGGCAGGTCGTAGGTCCGGGCCAGCTCCACGATGCGCAGGAACGGGGTGATGCCCCCCACCCTGACCACGTTGGGCTGCACGACGTCGCAGGCGCCCGCCGCCAGCAGATCCCGGAAGCCGTAGACGGTGTAGACGTTCTCGCCGACCGCGATCGGCACGTCCACGGACCGGCGCAGCTCCACGTGGGCCGGCACGTCGTCGGCGGGCAGCGGCTCCTCCAGCCAGTGCAGGTCGTACGGGGCCAGCGCGGCCACGGCGCGGCGGGCCCGGTGCAGGTCCCACCGCTGGTTCGCGTCGATCATGAGCAGCGTGTCCGGGCCGATCACCTCGCGGACCGCGGCGACCCGCTCGACGTCCTCGCGCAGATCCGGCCGGCCCACCTTGATCTTCACGCCCGGGTAGCCCGCCGACTTCCACCGGCCGGCCTGGGCGACGAGCTCGTCCAGGGAGTAGTGCAGGTTCACGCCGCTGCCGTACACCGGGACTTCGTCCCTGCGCCGGCCCAGCACGTCGACCAGGCCGCGCTCGCCGCAGCGCAGGTCCCACAGCGCCAGATCCACCCCGGCCAGCGCCACCGTGGTGATCCCGCCGGGCCCCGCCTCGCGCAGGTGCCGCCAGAGCCGGTCCCACACCACCTCCGGGTGCGGGTCCAGACCGATCAGCGCGTCGCGGATGTCGTGCTCCAGCAGCGCCCGCACCGCCCGCGCGCCGATCTGCGGCGTCCAGGAGAACCCGGTGCCGGTACGGCCGTCGTCCAGGGTGATCTCCACTACCAGCACGTGGTTGACCGGCACGTCCGGCCCCCACGGCCGGCTCAGCCGGGCCGTGTGGGGGGTGACCTTGAGGTCGCGGATCACGGCTTGCCGACCAGCGAACGTCCGTGCTTGATCAGCGCCTCCAGCTCGGCCACGTCCTCGGGTGAGGCGTCGACCAGCGGAGCCCGCACCGGTCCTGCCGCCACGCCGCCGAGCCGTACTCCCGCCTTGACCAGGGCGACGGCATAGCCGGGCACCTTGGCGCGCAGCTGGACGAGCGGCTCGTAGAACTCGGTGAGCAGCTGATGGGCGCCGTTCAGGTAGGCGGTGGCGATGTCCGGCGCGAAGGCGAAGGCGGCGGAGGAGTAGAGCTCGACGCCGAGCCCGCGGTAGGCGGCCATGGTGAGCTCGGCCGTCGGCAGTCCGTTGAAGAAGGTGAAGTCGTCGCCGATCTCCCTGCGCACCGCGAGCACGATGCGCTGCATGAGATCGATGTCGCCCAGGCCGTCCTTCAGCCCGACCACGCCGGGCACCCTGGCCAGCTCCACCACCTGGGCCGGGGTGAGCACCACGGAGCCGCGCTGGTAGACGATGACCGGCAGGATCGCGGCCACCGCGCGCACATAGGCCACGAAGCCCTCGTGGGTGCCCATGGACAGGTAGGGAGGCATGAGCAGCAGGCCGTCGGCGCCCGCGTTACGAGCCGCCGCCGCCTGGTTGAGCGCGGCGCCGAGCGGTCCGCCGGCCCCCGCGAAGACGGGCGCCCTGCCACGCGTGGTCTCGGTGGCGACCCGGACGACGGTCGCGTGCTCGGCCTCCGACAGGGCGGCGAACTCACCCGTGCCGCACGCCGCGAACACCGCGCCGGGGCCGTGCTCCAGGCCCCGGCCGATGTGCTCGGCCAGCGCGTCCACGGCCGGTTCCCCGGACGGCGCGAACGGGGTGACGGGGAAGAAGAGGACTCCGCTGAGGTTCATCCGATCTCCAGTTCGGTACGCCAGCTGCGCTTGGCGATCCAGCCGAGCATGCGCTCGGCCTTGGCCGAGGTGAAGGCGGGGGCGGTGCCGGTCAGGGGGGAGGCGATGGACTCGGTTGTCCGGGCGGTCTCGGTGGTGGGCATGACCTCGGGCAGGAGCTCGGCGAGAGGCCGCCTGGCCAGCGCGTCGGCGGCGCCCGCGAAGAAGACCTCGCCGTTGGGCAGGCCGGGGAGCCGCTCGATGAGCACCGAGATCATGTCCGAGGCGTCCCTGGCGTCGATGTAGTTGAACAGCGAGACGCCGGCCAGCTCCGGCCGGTCCAGGCGGTCGGCGATCGTGTGGCCCGACTGCGTGGGCGCACCCGCCCACTCCTCGGGCGCCACCACGAAACACGGGCGCACGGCCGCGAACTTCGTCTCCGAGGTGCGCGCGAAGGACACCATGGTCTGCTCCGCCACGAGCTTGGACAGGCTGTAGGAGTTCCACGGCTTGGTGGGGTGCTCCTCGTCGATCGGCAGGTAGCTCGGCGTCCAGCCGGAGGGCGCGCCGTAGCCGATGACGGTGGGGCTGCTGGCCACGACGACGCGGCCGACGCCGAGGCTGCTCGCCGCCTGGCACACGTTGAAGGCCAGCTGGGTGTTGGTGCGGAAGGTCAGCCCGTCGGTCCGGCTGAACGGCGTCGCGATCGCGGCCAGGTGCACGACGACGTCGGGCCGGAAGCGCGCCATCACGTCGTAGGCCTCGCCCAGATCCGTCAGGTCGGCAGGCAGCGTGGCCGCGGCCTCGTCCGGGGTGCCGGCGGAGACGTCGACGCCGATCACCTCGTGACCCGCTTGCGCCAGCGTGGTGACCAGGCTGCGCCCGAGCCTTCCGGCGCTGCCCGTCACCAGTGTTCGTGTCATCCTTGGCTCACCCTCCTGTAAGGGTTCGTGTTACCGCAACCGGTTGCAAAAGTATCGAGGCGGTGTTGGGAGAACGTCAAGCCGCGCTGCTCTCGCCTGCGGGGTGACCCAGGCAGGTGCGAATCGATAAGGTGGGCTTAGGCGGCAGGCAAGGCGTTATCACGGTCCATTGACAGTGATACAAGCGCTTGCATTAATGTACAGGGCATGGTCGGAGGCCAAGCGTGGCGGTGACGATTCGTGACGTGGCGGAGGCGTCAGGAGTGCATGTCTCCACGGTGTCACGCGCTTTCTCCGCGCCCCACCTGGTCAACCCGGTCACGCGCACCAGGGTGCTCGCCATCGCCGAGGACCTGGGCTACAGGCCCAACCGGGCCGCGCGGGCGCTGACGACCGGGCGCACCCACAATATCGGCCTCATCGTGGCCGACATCGCCAACCCCTTCTTCCCGCCCCTCATCAAGGCCGCCCAGGCGCAGGCCAGGATGCGCGACTACCACGTGTTCGTGGCCGACACCGACGAGGACCCGCAGGTCGAGGAGGAGCTGATCCAGACCCTCACCAAGCAGGTCGACGGCGTGCTCCTGTGCAGTCCCCGGCTGACCAACAGGACCATCGAGCGCCTGCGCGAGGAGATCCCGTTCGTCGTGGTCAACCGCAGGGTCAAGGGCATGCCCACGGTCCTGATGGACGTGGGGCGCGGGGTCAGGCTCGCCGTCGAGCACCTCAGCCGCCTCGGCCACCGCAGGCTCGCGCTCGTCACCGGCCCCAGCGGGTCGTGGACCAGCAAGGAGATGCAGGCCGCCGCCGCCGCGATGAGCGAGGCCGACGTCACCTTCCTCGGCCCCAATCCGCCGACCGAGCTCGGCGGCCTGGCCGCCGTCACCGACGTGATCGCCTCCGGCGCGACCGCGGTGCTTGCCTACAACGACCTGGTCGCCATCGGGCTCATCGAAGGCCTGGCCGCCCGCGGCGTGGACGTGCCCGGCGAGATCAGCGTGATCGGCGTCGACGACATCGTCCCCGGCCGGCTGAGCCGTCCCAAACTGACCACCATCGCCATGCCCACGGCGGCGGCCGGCCGCATCGCCGTGGACCTGCTGCTCCAGTCGGTCGACTCCGAGTCGGCCGGCGGCGTCACGGTGCTGGAGACGAGTTTGATCGTCCGCGATTCAACGGGGGAAAACCGCAAATGATCTTCGGAACGCTGCCGTCGGGGGAGACCGTCGAGCGTCATGTCCTGTCGTCCGGCCGGCTGCGCGCCTCGGTCCTCAACTACGGCGCCATCCTGCAGACGCTCGAGGTGTCAGGCGTCAACGTGGTGCTCGGCCTGCCGACGCTGGAGGACTACCTCACCCGCAGCCGCTACTTCGGCGCGGTGGTCGGCCGCTACGGCAACCGCATCGCGGGCGGCCGCTTCACCCTCGACGGCGTCGAGCACCGGCTGCCCGTCAACAACGGCCCGAACAGCCTCCACGGCGGCGTCGACGGCTTCGACCGCCGGGTCTGGGCGGTCTCCGGCCTGACCGACTCCTCGGTGACGCTCACGCTGACCAGCCCCGACGGCGACCAGGGCTACCCCGGCACGCTGACCGCCTCGGTCACCTACACGCTGACCGGCGACGCCATCCGGCTGGACTACACCGCCGAGACCGACGCGCCGACCGTGCTCAACCTCACCAACCACTCCTACTTCAACCTGGCGGGCAGCGGCGACGTCCTCGGCCACCTGGTGCGGATCGGCGCCGAGCACTATCTGCCGGTCGACGACGACAAGATCCCCACCGGCGAGCTCGCCCCGGTCAAGGGCACCCCGTTCGACTTCACCGTCCCGCACGCCGTGGGGGCCAGGTTCGACGGCGCCTACGACCACTGCTTCGTGCTGGACGGCGACATCACCGTGGTGGAGCCGGTCAGCGGCCGCACCATGGAGGTGACCACCACCGAGCCGGGCGTGCAGTTCTACGCCGGCGGCATGCTCGACGGCGACGCCACCCCGTTCGGTCCGCACGCCGCGCTCTGCCTGGAGACCCAGCACTTCCCCGACTCGCCCAACCAGCCGGGCTTCCCCTCCACCGTGCTCAGGCCGGGGGAGCGCTACACCTCCACCACCACCTACTCCTTCACGGGCTGATCAGCCGGGCCGGCATGGCCCTGAGCACCAGCAGCGCCACGTCGTCCGTGCACGGCTGGGCGGCGAAGGAGTCGACCGCCCGCCGTACCCTCTCGGCGACGGCGTCGGCGCTCAGTCCCTCACAGCCGGACAGCAGGTGCGCCAGGCCGTCGTCGTCATCGAGAAACCGTTTGCCGTCGCGGCGCTCGGTGACGCCGTCGGTGACGCAGAGCAGCACCTCCTCGGGCGCCAGCTCGAACGTCTCGACGAAGAAGCGGGCGTCCGCCTCGACGCCCAGCAGCAGCTGAGGCGTCGCCATCACCTCCACCTTGCCGCCCGCGCGCAGCAGCAGCGGCGGCACGTGGCCGGCGGAGGCGATCGTGCACAGCGCGCCGCCCTGCGGCAGCGGGGTCAGCTCGCCGCAGAGCAGGCTGAGGAAGCGTCCCTCGTCGCCCTCCTCCAGCAGCCGCTGGTTGAGCCGGTCCAGGATGTCGGCCACGGTGTAGTTCTCCTTGGCGAGCAGCCGGACGGCGTGCCTGGCCAGCCCGGTGACCGCGGCCGCCTCCGGGCCGCTGCCGCACACGTCGCCCAGTGCGAAGCACCAGTGGTCGGCCACCGTGAACAGGTCGTAGAAGTCGCCGCCGACGTCCGCGCCCTCCTCGGCGGGCCGGTAGATGACCGCGGACTCCAGGCCCGGCATCGGCGCCACCCGCATCGGCAGCAGGCTGCGCTGCAGCACCCGCGAGGTGGTCGCCTGGCGGGTGTAGAGCATGGCGGTGTGCACGTTGAGCGCGACCAGCCGGCACAGGTCGGCCAGCAGGTCCGCCAGCTCCAGGGGGAGCGTGGGCTCGCCGCGCCCGATCACCAGCGCGCCGTGGGACCTGCCCTGCGTCCGCAGCGGGAACGACAGGACCGTCTCCTCGCCGACCGGCCAGGTCACCTCGCTCAGCGGCGAGCGCGGGATGGCGGGCAGCGACTTGCGCAACTCGGCGTTGTGCCGTTCCTCGCTGTGCCACACGTGGGCGAGCCTGGTCATGCCCGTCAGGTCGGTCAGGTAGACGGCGGCCCAGGTGGCGATCTTCGGCACCACGAGCTGCGCGGCCAGGGCGGCGAGCAACTCCTCGTCGTGCACGCCCGCGAGCAGTTCGCCCGCCTCGGCGAGGAAGGAGAGCCTGCCCCGATGCGCGCGCTCCTGCTCGGCCAGCCGCTCGCGCTGCACGGTGGCCGCCACCTGTTCGGCGATGTGCAGCAGGCTGACCGTGAGGTCCCGCTCGAACCGGCCGGGCCGGGCGGCGGTCACCGCGAGGTGGCCCACGACCTCGCCCGCCACCATGAGCGGCGCGGACGCCAGCGACCTGGCCTCCAGCCGCTGGGCCAGCTCGACGTCCACGGCGAGCAGGTCGTCGATCAGCGCCGGGGTCTCGCACTTGAGGTCCAACCCGCCCGGGGTCAGCACGCCCACCAGCCCGGCCGTGGCGCCCGCGCCCGCCGCCACGCCGAACCGGTCGCAGCCGTCGGCCCGCAGCAGCACGTAGGCGGCGTCGGCGCCGCTGGACAGCTGGACGATCCGGGCGATGGTGTCGAGGAGCTCGGTCAGCGGCCTGTCCTGGTCGAGCAGGTCCTTGATCCGCCTGCCCGCCTCCCGCCTGAGCGGCGCGGGCGGCGAGGCGAGGACGAAGCCGTGCTCGCTGTCGGCCACCATCCAGATCGACCGCCGGTTCTCGGCCGGCCCTTCGGTGCGCAGGTGGGAGACGTAGACGGGGATCGACCGGCCGTCCCGGTGGCGCATCCGGGCCTCGCCGCGCCAGCGTCCCAGGGCGAGCGTCTCGGCCAGCGACAGCGCGTACGGCCCGTGCCCGCGCCAGACGACCAGCTCCTCCAGCGGACTGCCGGCGACCTGCTCCGCCGTCCAGCCGAGCAGCGACTCGGCGTCGGAGTTCCACGAGACGACGCGCCGCTCGGCGTCGGCGACCACCACCGCGACATGCAGCCGGTCGATGGGCCGGCGGGGCGCGGGCAGGCACGCGGGCGACGACTCCGGCACGTCGGCGAACTCCATCCGCACCCAGACGCGCTTGGCGGTCCTGGTGTAGGTGACACCCCAGGCGTCGGCCAGCATGCCGGCCAGCGCCAGCCCGCGCCCGGAGGTGGGCAGGGGCTCGGCGGGCGGCGGCTCGGCGCCGAGCACCTGCCGCTCCGGGTGGTGGTCGTCGACCTCGATCTCGAGTTTGGGCGGGGTGGCGTCCGCGTCCAGGCGGCAGGTCAGCTCGATGTCGGTGCCCGCGTGCACGACCGCGTTGGTGACGAGCTCGCTGGTCAGCAGCACGGCGTCCTCGGCCAGGTGGCTCAGGCGCCACTCACCGAGCACCTGGCGGACGAATCGGCGCGCTGCCGCTGGGGCATGGGGAGTGCCGTCGAAAGCGGTGCTCGACTCCCGGGTCGTATCCACTGTGCGTCCTAGAACATCACTCGATGTGGCAGTTCGGTCACTCTCAGAGTGGCAGACCGAGAGCCTCTCATACCTGCGGTTGCGAAGAAGGCCGCTCTTCGACGAATGCCCGGCGCGCCCCTGTGCTTTCCCCGGGGTCTCCGACGTACCTTTGGCATCATGGCCACCCGTACGCCGAAAAGCGCATCGAAGGGGCCGGCGAAGCGGTCGCCCTCGTCCCGCTCGACCCCCGCCAAGCGGGGAGCCACGTCGGCGGGGCGGCCCAGGGCGAAGGGCGCCTCGTCGGCACGCAAGCCGTCGATGACCCACCAGGACCCGATCAGCTGGGTCTTCACCATGGTCGGCAAGCTGATCGTCGGGCTGTGGATGCTGCTCGCCAACGGCATCGGCGGCGCCGCGCGGGCCCTCGGCGCCAACGCCCGCGAGCTAGACCCGGCGCACCGGCGCGACGGAGTGGGCCTGGCCGTGCTCGCCGGCGCGATCGTGCTGGCCGCGATGACCTGGCGCGACACCGGGAGCGGGGTCTCCGCCGCCGTCAACACCGTCGTGCACGCCGTGTTCGGCTCGCTGGCCTGGGCGCTGCCGCTGCTGTTCGGCCTGCTGGCCTGGCGCTACCTGCGCCACCCCGACCAGAACGCCGACACCGGCCGGATGGGGATCGGGTGGAGCGCGCTGCTCATCGGCGTCCTCGGCGTCATCCACGTCGCCAACGGCACCCCCTATCCGGCCGGCGACGCCGGCAACACGATGGAGCGGGTGTCGCAGGCGGGCGGGCTCGTCGGGTTCATCGTGTCGGCGCCGCCGATGAGCATCCTGCCGTCGTGGATCACGATCCCGCTGCTGCTGATCCTGTCGGGGTTCGGCGTGCTGGTGATCACCGCCACGCCCGTGCACCGCATCCCCGAGCGGCTGAGCGAGCTGCGGCACATGCTGTTCGAGCGGCACTCCCCCGACGCGGCCCCCCAGCAGCCCAGGAAGCGCCCCAGGCCCAAGAAGCCCACACCGGAGCCGGGCGAGCTGGTCAAGCCGTACGACACCCCGGTGCTGGCCGAGGATGACCCCAAGAACGGCAAGCGGGAGGGCCACTCGCCGGAGATCGTGCCGGGGCTGACGGACGAGGAGCCCGCGGCTCCGGTCAAGAAGGACCCGCCGCACCCCACGCCCGCGCCCCGCAAGGTCGAGCAGCTGGTGCTCTCTCCGCAGACGGGCCCGTACCTGCTGCCGGACCTGCAGTTCCTCAAGCCGGGCAGTCTGCCGAAGCCGCAGACCAAGGCCAACACGACCGTGGTCAACGCGCTGACCAGCGTGCTGGAGCAGTTCACCATCGACGCCCAGGTGATCGGCTTCACCCGGGGGCCGACGGTGACGCGCTACGAGATCGAGCTGGGCCCGGCGGTGAAGGTGGAGAAGGTCACCGCTCTCACCAAGAACATCGCCTACGCCGTCAAATCCGCAGATGTACGGATTTTGTCTCCGATTCCCGGTAAGTCGGCGATCGGGGTGGAGATCCCGAACGCGGACAAGGATCTGGTGTCGCTCGGCGACGTGCTGCGCGCCCAGGTGGCGCAGGCCGACCACCACCCGATGATCGTCGGACTGGGCAAGGACGTCGAGGGCCGCACCATCGTCGCCAACCTCGCCAAGATGCCCCACCTGCTGATCGCGGGAGCCACCGGCGCGGGCAAGTCCGTCTGCGTCAACGGGCTCATCACCTCGATCCTCATGCGCGCCACGCCCGACGAGGTGCGCATGGTCCTGGTCGACCCCAAGCGCGTCGAGCTGTCGGTCTACGAGGGCATCCCCCACCTGATCACCCCCATCATCACCAACCCGAAGAAGGCCGCCGAGGCCCTCGAATGGGTGGTGGGGGAGATGGACCGGCGCTACGACGACCTGGCCGCCAGCGGGTTCAGGCACGTCGACGAGTTCAACGCGGCCGTCAAGGCGGGCAAGCTGGTGCCGCCGCCCGGCAGCGAGCGCGTCTACCAGCCCTACCCCTACCTTCTGGTGATCGTCGACGAGCTGGCCGACCTCATGATGGTCGCCCCGCGCGACGTCGAGGACTCCATCGTCCGCATCACCCAGCTCGCCCGCGCCGCCGGCATCCACCTCGTCATCGCCACCCAGCGGCCCTCCGTGGACGTGGTCACCGGCCTGATCAAGGCCAACGTGCCGTCCCGGCTGGCGTTCGCGGTCTCCTCGCTCACCGACTCGCGGGTCATCCTCGACCAGCCGGGCGCCGACAAGCTGGTCGGCCAGGGTGACGCGCTGTTCCTGCCGATGGGGGCCAGCAAGCCGATCCGCATCCAGAACGCGTTCGTCTCGGAGAAGGAGACCGCCGAGATCGTCGCGCACTGCAAGACGCAGATGCAGGCCGAATACCGCGACGACGTGGCCGCCGCGCCGGTCAAGCGGGAGATCGACGAGGACATCGGCGACGACCTCGACCTGGTGATCCAGGCGGCGGAGCTGATCGTGAGCACCCAGTTCGGCTCCACCTCGATGCTGCAGCGCAAGCTGCGCGTCGGCTTCGCCAAGGCGGGGCGGCTGATGGACCTGCTCGAAAGCCGCAACGTGGTCGGTCCCAGCGAGGGTTCGAAGGCGCGCGAGGTGCTGGTGAAGCCGGATGATCTACCAGGTTTGCTGGCCGACCTGCGTGGCGAATGACCCCAATGCCGACTTCCCCGAAGGTAACTGGTTGAATGTAAGCCACTACGCTACGTCGTGGTGGGGGAGGCGTTTGCTGTGCAGGAGCAGAGCACAGGGGCAATGCTGGCGGCCGCCAGGCAGTCGGCGGGGCTGACGGTCGAGCAGCTCAGCGCGAACACGCGCATCCGGGAGGCGATCATCCTCGCGATCGAGCGTGACGACCTCTCGAAGTTCGAGGGCGATTTCTACATCAGGGGGCACGTCAGAGCGCTGGCCAAGGCGGTAGGGCTCGATCCGGACGAAGTGGTCCATCTCTACGACCAGCAGCACGGCGGCGCTCCGGCGCCGGTCCGCGCCGCCGCGGTGTTCCAGGCCGACCGTACGGCCAGCCTCGGCGAGCGGCGTGGCCCGAGCTGGACGATGGCGCTGGGCGTGGCGGTGGCCGTGGTCGTGGTGTTCGGTGTGGTGCGGGTCATGGGCGGCGAGTCCGACCAGGTGCGCACCGCCGGCGGGCACGGCACGGCGGCGCCCAGCGTGCCGCCCAACTCGCCGTTCACCGAGGAGCCGCGCCGCTCACGGCCCAAGGCCATCGCCAAGGAGGACCTGGTCGTGGTCAAGGTCAAGGCCAAGCGCGCCTCCTACCTGAACGTCCTCGACGCCAAGGGCAAGAAGATGTTCGCCGGCACGCTGCAGGCGGGGCGGTCTTCGACCTGGCGCACGGCATCACGGATGAATCTCGTCATATCCGATGGGGGCGCGGTGTCGCTGCAGGTCAACGGCAAGAATCTGGGTCCGGCGGGCCGCAGCGGGGAGATGGTGAAGCGCTCGTTCGGCCCCGCCAAACCACGAGCCAGGTAGCCCGTGCATCGGGTGGTGGCCAACTCCCGATACCGTAGTGTTCACCATGTCATCCCGCCGAACCGCATCGCTGATCACCCTGGGCTGCGCGCGCAACGAGGTCGACTCCGAGGAGCTGGCCGCGCGACTTGAGGCTGCCGGTTGGCAGCTGGGCGACGACGACCCAGACGTCGTCGTCGTCAACACGTGTGGCTTCATCGACTCGGCGAAGAAGGATTCCATCGACACGCTGCTGGCCGCCGCCGACTCCGGGGCCAAAGTGGTCGCCGCGGGTTGCATGGCCGAGCGCTACGGCAACGAGCTCGCCGACGCGCTGCCAGAGGCCAGTGCGGTCATCTCCTTCGACGACTACGCCGACATCGGCGGCCGGCTCGACGACGTCGTCGCCGGCCGCTCGCTCAAGCCGCACACCCCGCGTGATCGCCGCACCCTGCTGCCCATCTCGCCTGTGGAGCGCGCCGCCGCGCCCAGGTCCCACATCCCCGGCCACGGGGACCTCCCCGACGGGGTCGCCCCCGCCAGCGGCCCTCGCGTGCTGCGCAAGCGGCTCGACGAGAGCCCGGTGGCCTCACTCAAGCTGGCCTCCGGCTGCGACCGGCGCTGCACCTTCTGCGCCATCCCGGCCTTCCGTGGGGCCTACGTCTCCCGAGACCCCGACGACCTGGTGGCCGAGGCCGACTGGCTGGCCCACCGCGGCGTCCGAGAGCTCGTCCTGGTCAGCGAGAACTCCACCTCCTACGGCAAGGACCTGGGCGATCTGAGGGCCCTGGAGAAGCTCCTGCCGAGGCTGGTGGCCGTCGAGGGCATCGACCGGGTGCGGGCCAGCTACCTTCAGCCCGCCGAGCTGCGGCCCGGCCTCATCGACGTGCTGAGCTCCACCGAGGGCATCGCCCCCTACTTCGACCTGTCCTTCCAGCACGCCAGCGGCACCGTGCTGCGCCGGATGCGGCGCTTCGGCGACCCCGAGCGCTTCCTGTCCCTGCTGGACACGGTCCGCGAGCGCGCCCCTGAGGCGGGCGTGCGCTCCAACTTCATCGTGGGCTTCCCCGGCGAGACCGAGGAGGAGTTCGGCGAGCTGGTCGCGTTCCTGGAGCGCGCCAGGCTGGACGTGATCGGTGTGTTCGGCTACTCCGACGAGGACGGCACCGAGGCGGCCGGCTTCGACGGCAAGCTCGACCAGGAGATCGTCGACGAGCGCGTGCGCGTGCTCACCGAGCTCGCCGAGGAGCTCACCGCGCAGCGCGCGGAGGAGCGGATCGGCACCGAGGTCGACGTGCTCATCGACGACGACCTCGGCGACGGCGGCTACGAAGGCCGGGCCGCCCACCAGGGACCGGAGGTCGACGGATCCGTCACGGTGCAGGGCATCGGGCTGGTCCGGGGCCAGATCGTGCGGGCGGTCGTGGTCGACGCCGAGGGGGTTGACCTGATCGCACGAATCAAGGCCGGTCCATGACCAGGGACGAGCGCCGCGTGGTGAGCCCGTGGAACATCGCCAACGTCCTCACGGTCCTCAGGTTGGCGCTCGTCCCCTTTTTCGTCTTCTGTCTCCTCGTGCCGGGCACAGGATGGCGGCTGGCCGCGCTGGCGGTGTTCGCGGTGGCGTCGTTCACCGACCACCTCGACGGTGAGCTGGCCCGGCGCTACGGCCTCATCACCGACTTCGGCAAGATCGCCGACCCGATCGCCGACAAGGCGCTCACGGGCGCGGCGCTGGTGTGCCTGTCGGTGCTGGACGAGCTGCCGTGGTGGGTCACCATCGTGATCCTCGGCCGTGAGATCGGCATCACGCTGCTCAGGCTGGTGCTCATCCGGCGCGCGGTCATCCCGGCCAGCTACGGCGGCAAGGTCAAGACGGTCCTGCAGATCGCCGCGATCGTGCTCTACATCCTGCCGGGCGTGCCCGATCCGCTGCGCTGGGTGACGATGGGCGCGGCCGTGATCGTGACCGTGGTGACGGGGGGCGACTATGTCGTACGCGCGTTCAAACTGCGCAAGGTGGCCAGGCGGGCCCGCGGGGAGTGAGCATGACTCAGGTCGCTGAGGTTCTGACGGCGCTGGTGCGGCAGCGGTCCACGCTGGCCGTGGCGGAGTCGCTGACCGGCGGGCTCATCGGTGCCACGATCACCACGGTCTCGGGGGCGTCCAAGGCGTTCCGGGGCGGGGTCATCTCCTATGCCACCGATCTGAAGCAGGCCCTGCTGGGCGTGCCCGAGGACCTGCTCCTGCGGGAGGGGGCGGTGCACCCCGAGGTGGCCGCGGCCATGGCGGCCGGTGTCGCGCGGCTGTGCGAGGCGACGTACGGCCTCGCCGTGACGGGGGTCGCGGGGCCGGAGCCACAGGACGGCCGGCCGGTCGGGACGGTGTACGTCGCGGTGAGCGGTCCGCATCGTGAGATACATCAGCGACAGCTGAGCCTGAAGGGGTCTCGCGAACGTATCAGGATAGAGACGATGGACCAGGCGATTGATCTCCTAGCAAGTGTGGTGAAGGCTAACGAAGGGGAACATTCCGGATGATTACCGTGTTACGTCCCGAGCGAACATGCGAAGCACGGTCTGACGCGGTGTCGGTGGATACGGGTACGGTGGATGTGTGAGTGAGGTCCGTGAGCCAACTGCAAGCAGCAAGCGCCCGGCAGGCGGGCCTGATGAGTCACGCGATGAGCCACGTGCGACGGGCCAGGGGCGGAGACGTCCGATGATGACGGCGAGGAGCATGTACGAAGCGAAGAAGAACAATGGGCGGCACGATCCGATCGCGCGGGGCGTGGTGAAGACATCCACGCCGGGGAGGGAGCGACAGATGATTCTGCTGCGTCAGCTGCTCGGCGATGTGCTGAGACGGCTGCGGGTGCGGCAGGGACGTACACTTCGCGAGGTGTCCACGCTGGCGCGTGTCTCGCTTGGCTACCTGTCCGAAGTCGAACGCGGCCAGAAGGAAGCGTCTTCCGAGCTGCTCGCATCGATCTGTGGCGCACTGGGAGTGCCGCTGTCGCAGGTGTTGCGTGAGGTGTCCGACCAGTTCGCACTGGCAGAGCTCCAAGCTGCCCCGGTGCTGGCCGACGCGCCGGAGCACGAGCGTCTTCCCCTTGCCGAGTCGGTGCCCGGAGCCATTTCCGACACTGTGTTCCCCGAAGTCAAGGACATGGTGGCTGCCTAGCGAGGCTGGCAGCCGCCGCACCACAGGACCAGCCGCTCCTGTGCGTGTGCTCCCATCTCCCCGCGGCTGATGCGGGTGCCGCATCGGCGACAGGGCCTGCCCGCCCTGCCGTAGACCCAGGTCTGGTTCGCCGGACGGCGGTCGCCCGTGGTGACCGTGCCCGCATGGTGCTTGTTGGCGTCCAGCAACCGCTGGGCGAGTGTGACCACCCCGTCCAGATCCTCGATGTCCCCGACCCTCCGCCACGGCCAGATCCCGCGTAGGAACAGCGTCTCAGCGCGGTAGATGGTGCCGATACCGGCCAGGTTGCGCTGGTCGAGCAGCGCCTCCCCGATCGTCGTGTCCGGATCCCGGCGCAGCCGCCGCACGGCTTCGACCGGGTCCCAGTCGAGCCCCAGCAGGTCCGGCCCGAGATGGCCGATGACCCGGCCCTCGTCGGCCGTCCTCAGCAGGTCCACCATCCCCAGTCGTACGCCCACGGCCTGGCACCGGGCGTTGGCCAGGATGAGCCGCACCTGATCGCCCCCCACGACACGTCGCCCGGGGGCCGTCACCTGCCAGCTTCCGTCCATGCGCAGATGCGTGTGCACGGTCAGGCCGCCCTCGACGCGGGTCAGCAGATGCTTGCCACGGGAGATCGTCTCCAGCACCGAGCGGCCGGTGAGATCGGCGGTGGCGTGCCGCGGCACCCGGAACTCCGACCGGGTCAGCACCTGCCCGTCCAGCGCCCCGCGCAGGCGCGCGGCCGTGCGGTAGACGGCATCTCCTTCGGGCATGCCTCCAGTCTAGAAATCAGCCGGCCCCGACCGCGTACCGACGCCTGCGCCGGCAGCCCGCCCAGCGCGGACGGACGGCGTCAGCCTCCTCGCACCCCGCGACCACGGCGACGATGGCGAGGCTCGGACACCGGGCTCGCCCGCCGGGCCGCCAGGCCGATCTCGGGCGTGAGGCCCGCAGGGCCGGCAGGCTGGTGTGGGGCGGGAGGCCCGCTGGGCCGGCTGATCGGTGTCGGGCGTGAGGCCCGCTGGCCGGTGTCGGGCGTAAGGCTGTTGGGCCGCCAGGCTGGTGTGGGGGGCGAGGTCCGCTGGGTCGGCTGGGCGGTGCCGGTAGGCCGGTGTTGGGCGCATGGGCGGTGCTGGGGGAGGCCGGTCGGTGTGCGGGGGCGGCCCGGTCTGGTGGGTGGCCCTTCGTTGTGGCGGTGGTCAGGGTGGGGTGGTTGCGGGGGTCAGTCCCAGGCGGCGGGGTCGGCGGCCAGTTGGCGGACGCGGTCGGGGAGGGCGCCGCTGGCGACCTGCTCCAGGGTGACCTCCTCCAGGATGGCCCGCTCGGTGGCCCGCAAAGCGATCCAGACCTGCTGCAGGGACTGCGCGGGGCCGCGGTAGCCGACGTGTTCGGGGCGCTCGCCCCGGACGTTCGCCAGAGGGCCGTCGACGGCTCTGATGACGTCGGCGAGCGAGATCTCCGCAGCGGGCCTGGCCAGGACGTAGCCGCCCTCGGGGCCGCGCTGGCCACGGACGAGCCCGGCCCGCCGCATCTGCAAAAGGATGTTTTCCAGGTATTTAGGGGGCATGTCCTGCTCTTTGGCGAGCTCGCCCACGGTGGTCGGACCGGCACCGGCCGCGGCGAGTTCGGCGGCGGCGCGGAGGGCGTAGTCGACACGAGCGGAAAGGCGCATGTTCTCGATTATCCCTCCTGGTCAACACTGGTTAGCCGCAAGGCCGTCAGATCGGGCGGAAGATCGGAGAAAGCGAACGCGAGGGCCTGGGCGGATAGCGCCGTGACACCCTTGCTGATCGGCGCGGCATGACGGCTCGGTCGCGGAGGTGGTCATGAGTTGTCCTCGCCTTCCCTGCGCTGGTCAGCAAGGCAGAGAGCGCTAAACTTCCAGCAAGCCTTTTCGATAAGACGGTGGGATTCAGCGTGGAGCGACGCCCTGGTGTGCCCAGACTGCTAAGGGAGATCAATGACCGGGCCGCGCTGGATCTGTTGCTGGCCACCGGGCCGATGACGCGCGGCCAGATCGGCGAGCTGACCGGGCTGTCCAAGGTGACCGCGTCGCAGACGCTGGCCAGGCTGGAGGAGCGCGGGCTGGTCGAGGTCGTCGGCGCGCAGGCGGGCGGGCGCGGCCCCAATGCGGCCCTCTACTCCGTCATCGCCTCCAGCGCGTACGTGGCCGGGCTGGAGGTCGGGCCGGACCTGATCTCCACCGCGATCGCCGACATCCACGGCCGCACGGTGGCCGAGATCGCCGTCGATCCCACCGGGCACGACGACCCGGTGCCGGTCGTGCACGACGCCATCATGAAGGCCTGCCGCACCGCCAAGGTGAGCGCGGCCAAGCTGCGCGGCGTGGTCATCGGCACCCCTGGCGTGGTCGATCCGCGCAGCGGCGACGTGCGCTTCTCCTTCGACCTGCCGGGCTGGCACGAGGGCATCCACGAGGCGCTGGCAGGTGATCTCAAGCGGGAGGTGACGATCGAGAACGACGTCAACCTCGCCGCCATCGCCGAGCAGGCCGACGGGGCCGCCCAGGGCCGCGGCGACTTCGTGCTGCTGTGGTCGGACCGCGGCCTGGGCATGGCGGTCATGCTGGGGGGCAAGCTGCACCGCGGCCGTTCGGGCAGCGCGGGCGAGATCGGTTACCTGCCCGTGCCCGGCGTGCCGCTGCCGGAGGACATCCGGACCTCGCCCGGCCGGCTGCCGTCGCTGGCGGGCGGCCTGCAGTCGCTGGTGAGCGCCGAGGCGGTGGCCGAGCTCGCGCAGAGCCACGGGTTCGAGGTGGACAACGCCGGTCAGGGCGTCCGGGTCGCGGTGGCGGCCGGCGCCGAGGGCGAGCCGCTGCTCGACGAGATCGCCCACCGGCTGGCCCTGGGCGTGGCCGCCGTCTGCGTGATCCTCGATCCGGGCCTGGTGGTGCTCGCCGGTGAGGTGGGGCACGCCGGGGGCGAGGCGCTCACCTCCCGCGTCGAGGAGGCCGTGGCCAGGATCTGCCCGGTGCGCCCCCAGGTGGTCACCACGGCCGTGACCGACCCCCACCCGGTGCTGCGCGGCGCCGTGCTGGCCGCGCTCGACCGGGCGCGGGGCGAACTGCTCACCTCCTGATCAGCTCGGCCGCCGCCTGCGCGTTCGGCCTGGCGGCGCCGTACGTCGCGATGTGAGTGACGCCGGCCGGCCGCCAGATCGGCAGCCCCATCTCGATCACCGTCAGGTCCGGGCGGGCCGCGACCAGGGCCGAGACCAGCTCGCGGCTGCCGGCGTTGCGGTGCGCGTCCTTGACGACCACCACCAGCGACCGGCCCGCGGCCTTGGCCAGCAGACCGGGCACGTCGCCGGCGGCCGGTTCGACGCGCAGGATCTCGGCCTCGGGCAGCCACGGCCCCACGCCCCACGGCACGTCGCCCACGGCGATCGTCGGCGGCGTGTCCACCTCGATCACCAGCGGCTCGACCAGAGGCGTGGGCGCGCCGGTGAGCCGTACCGCGCGGCGGGCGGCGTGCAGGCCGATCCCGTTCTGCCCGGCGAGCGAGCCGACCTGTGAGCCGGCCTGTGAGTCGAACCCTGAGCCGAACCACGCGCGCAGTGCGTCCACCCGGTCGGCGGCCTGCTCCAGCCGGGACAGCGGCAGCCGCCCGTCGCCCACGGCGGCCACGATGCCGTCGATGACCTCCCGCACGTCGTCGTAGGTGGGCAGGGGGCCCAGGCAGAGCAGGTCGGTCCCGGCGGCCAGCGACAGGGCGGAGCCGCCGGCCAGGCCGACGCTGTCCACGATCGCCTGCATGTCCAGCGCGTCGGACACCACCACGCCGTCGTAGCCGAGCTCGCCCCTGAGCAGCTCGGTGAGCGCGGCCGGAGACAGCGTCGCGGGCGCGTCACCGGTCAGGAAGGGCACCGCCACGTGCGCGGTCATGATCGACTTGGTGCCGGCCTCGATCGCGGCCCTGAACGGCGCCAGCTCCCGCGTGCGCAGCAGCTCCGGTGTGACGTCCACCACCGGTACGGACAGGTGCGAGTCGACGCGGGTGGCGCCGTGGCCGGGGAAGTGCTTGACGCAGGCGGCCACCCGTACCGACTGCAGGCCCTGTACGGCCGCCACGGTGTGCCGCGAGACCAGCGCGGCCTCGTTGCCGAAGGCCCTGGTGCCGATCACCGGGTTGTCGGCCTCGGAGTTGACGTCGGCGTCCGGCGCCATGTCCAGGTTGATGCCGCAGGCGGCCAGCTCCGAGCCGATCGCCCGGTAGACCTGGCGGGTGAGCTCCACGTCGTCCACGGCGCCGAGCGCCGCGTTGCCCGGGTACGGGCTGCCGACGTGGTAGGCCAGGCGGGTGACGTCGCCGCCCTCCTCGTCCAGCGAGATGACGGGCTCCCCGGCCGCCCCTCGCAGTTCGGCGGTGAGCGACGTGAGCTGCTCGGCGTCGGAGACGTTGAAGCCGAACAGCGTCACGCCGCCCAGGCCGAGTTCGAGCTCTCGCAGCACCCATGCGGGCGCGGTGGTTCCCGGGAAGGCGACGAGCAACGTGCCGGCCGCGAGACGGCGCAGCCCCCGATCACTTCGACTCATGGCTCCTCATCGGAAAAGGGAGGGCTGGGTAGGGCCCTCGTCGGTAAAAAGGCAGGGTCGGGTACGGCACGCCGGTGGCGGGCCGTACGAGGACCGTGGTCGTCAGCCCTTCACAGCGCCGGCCATCAGGCCGGTCACCATGCGGCGCTGGACTATCAGGAAGAAGATGACGACCGGGATGGTCATCATCGTGGAGCTGGCCATGATGGCCCCCCAGTCGGTGCCCTTCTGGCCGAAGAAGTACTGCAGGGCCACCGGCATCGTGTAGCCGGACGACTCGCTCATCAGCACCAGCGCGAAGATCAGCTCGTTCCAGGCGGTGATGAAGGAGAAGATGCTGGTCGCCACCAGGCCGGGGGCGACCAGCGGGAAGAGCACCCGCCAGAACGTGGTGAACCGTGAGGCGCCGTCGATCCAGGCCGCCTCCTCCAGCGACTTGGGCACTGCGGCGACGAACGTGCGCAGCATCCAGATGCCGAACGGCAGCGTCAGGCCGACGTTGACCAGGATCAGCCCGGCGAGGTGGTCGTACAGGCCGAGATCTCTGACCCGCAGGAACAGCGGGATGAGCAGCGCCTCGGCCGGGATCATCTGGGCGATCAGCAGCACGATCAGGAACGTGCTGCGCCCCTTGAAGTTGAACCGGGACACCGCCGTCGCCGCCAGCAGCGAGAACACCGCCCCGATGAGGACCGTGCCCAGCGCCACGACCGCGCTGTTGCCCATGTAGACCCAGATGGAGTTGCCGGCCACCCCCTCGGTCAGCACCCGCTGCACGTGCTCGAAGGTGAAGGAGGTGGGGAACGGGATGAACTCGGTGGTGAAGATCTGATCGTTGGTCTTGAACGCGGTCGACACCATCCAGTAGACGGGGAAGATCGCGAACACGAACACCAGCAGACCGGTCACGTTGAGCGCGGCCTTGCCCAAGCGCTTGCGGGCGAGCGGGCTCATGTCATGTCCTCCTGCTTGACCAGCTGCCTGACGTACACGGCCGTGACGATGAGCAGGATCACGGTCAGCACCAGGGCGATCGCGGCACCGGACCCCATCTTGGGCGGTGACCTGAACGCCTCGGCGTAGGAGTACATCGACAGGTTGTACGCCTCACGGTTGGCCGGCCCGCCCATGAGGACGTACAGCTGGCTGAAGACCTTGAAGTCCCAGATGATCGACAGCACGGTGAGCACCGCGAAGACCGGCCGGAGCAGCGGAAGGGTGATCTTCCTGAACGTTCGCCAGGCGGACGCCCCGTCGACGCGGGCGGCCTCGTACAGCTCGGAGGGGATGCCCTTGAGGCCGGCCAGCACCGACACCGCGATGAACGGGAAGCTCGCCCACACCACCGTGATGATCAGCACCATGTAGATCGACCAGGCGTCGTTGAGCCATGGCTCGCCGGTCCAGTCGGCCCGGCCGAACACCAGGGTGGACAGCCAGTCGGGCAGCAGGTTCAGGGCCCAGTTGATGATGCCTGCCTCGGCGTCGAACAGCCATTTCCAGATGATGCCCTGGGCGACCGGCGGGACGGCCCAGGCGAACATGATGCCGACGATCACCAGGGTGGACATCTTCTTGCCGAGCTTGTTGAGCAGCACGCCCACGGCGGTGCCGACGACCAGCGTCAGCGTCACCGTCAGGACGGCGAAGACGACGGTGTTCCGCAGAGCGGTCCAGAAGATCTCGTTGTCGAAGATCTGGGTGAAGTTGTCGGTGCCGACCCACTCGGCGGGCTTGGTGTTGACGGGCCTGATCTGCGGCAGGCCCACCTTCTGGAAGGCGATGATCGCGACCTGGACCATCGGGTAGAGCAGCAGTGCCCCGATGACGAGCAGACCGGGGATCAGCAGCACGTACGGGATGGACCAGACCGGCAGGCCGCTGGCCTTGACCGGGCGCCCGGGGCGGCGCCGCCCCGGGGAGGAGGGGATGCCTCCGCCCCGGGTGCGCGTTGACGTGTCGGTCATGAGTCGTCAGGACTGGTTGAGGATGTTCTCGAGCTCGGTGTTGGCCTTGCCGAGTGCCTCGTCGGCGGTGGCCTTGCCCTCGATGACCTGACGGGCCGCGTTCTGCAGCACGGCCTTGGTCTCGTTGGCCTCGGTCCAGTTCGGGTCGGCGGGGAAGGCCTTGGCCTTGGCGAAGGCGGCGGCGAACGGTGCCTGCGCCGGGTCCTCGGCGAGCTTGGCCAGCGCCTCCGGGTAGACCGGGAGCAGACCGCCGTCGGTGGCGTACTTGACGCCCCACTCCTTGCCGGAGGCCAGCTTCACGAAGTCCTTGGCCGCGTCCATCTCCTTGGCGGTGCCCCACACGGCGATGTCGTTGCCGCCGAGGAAGGACTGGGCCTCGCCGCCGTCCTTGGCCGGAAGCGGGAAGAAGGCCAGCTTGTCACCCTTGAGCTTGCCCTTGCTGTCCTCTTCGATCCCCGCCAGGTCCCAGGAGGCGGTGAGGTACATGCCGACCTTGTCGTTGGCGAAGCGGACACGGATCTCCGAGGTGTTATGGCTGAGCCGCGACTTGCCGGACAGGCCCTCGGTGACCAGGGAGGTGTACTGCTCGAAGCCGGTCTTGAAGGCCGGGTCGGTCAGCTTGCCGACCCACTTGTCGCCCTCCTTGACGGCGTACTCGCCGCCGGCGGTCCAGGCCAGGGAGCCCAGCAGGTGGTTGGCGTCGGAGCCGCCGTTGAAGGCGAACCCGTCGACGTCCTTGCCCTTCTCCTCCTGGATCTTCTTGGCCGCGGCGACGAGCTCGTCCCAGGTCTTCGGGATCTCGATCTTGAGGTCCTTGAACCAGTCCGCCCGGTAGAGGACGGCACGGCTGCCGCCACCCCACGGCACGGCGTACGTCTCGCCGTCGATCGTCTCCAGGCCCATCAGGTTCTTGGGGATCTGGGCCTGGTCGCCGGCGGCCACGATGTCGGTGATGGGCGCCAGGGCCTCCTGGCTCTGCCAGAGCGGGACCTGGTCGTTGCCGATCTCGGTCACGTCAGGGCCGGTGCCGCCCGCCGCGGCGGCCGTGAACTTGTCGTTCACCTGGGGCCAGGGAATCCATTCGACCTTCACCTTGGCGCCGGTCTGCTGCTCGAAGGCGGCCACCAGCTCGTCGGTGTACTTCTGGGCGGCGGGGTTGGTGTCGCCGAGCCGCCAGAAGGTGAGCTCCTTGCCCGCGTACTTGGGGCCGCTCGCCGCTGCCGTGCTGGCCGCCGCGCCGGGCTCGGCGGGGGCCTCCGCGCCACCGCCGCAGGCTGCCAGGCCCAGGGCCAGGGCGGCCGTGGTGACCGTAGTGGCTGTGATCTTCGCGAGCCTCACAGGGTTCTCCCTTCCCGGGTGCCGGCCTAGGGTCCGCACCAGGCTGATCGTCAATGCCTTACGAAGTGGTGTTAAACTAACAAGAAACTTTCTTAAAAGAAACGCCCGTTAGCCGATCGTGACGAGAGGGGCGCGCCGATGAGCCGGAGTCCGGGAACCCCGCGGCTGCTGCGGCGGTTGAACGACCGCGCGGCGCTGGAGCTCCTGCTCGCCGACGGCCCCCTCACACGGGCCGAGTTGGGGGAGCGTACCGGGCTTTCCAAGGTCACGGCAGGTCAGCTGCTGGCCCGGCTCGAAGATCGAGGGCTGGTCGAGGTCGCGGGGGAGCGCGCGGGCGGCAGGGGGCCGCACGCCGCCCTGTACGGAGTGGTCCCCTCCAGTGCGTACGTCGCCGGGCTGGAGGTGCTGCCCGACAGCCTCACCGTAGGTGTGGCCGACATCACAGGCAAGACGGTGGTCGAGGTCACCGTGAACCCGGCCGACGCCCGTGACCCGGTCAAGACCGTGCAGGACGCGGTGCGGCGGGCGTGCGACTCGGCCCGGGTGAGCCTGTCGCAGCTGCGCGCGTTCGTCATCGGCACCAGGGGCGTGGTCGACCCGCGCACCGGCGACGTGCGCTTCTCCCTGGATCTGCCCTCCTGGCACGTCGGCGTGCTGGCCAGCCTCCGCCAGACGCTCGGCGCCTCGGTCACCATCGAGAACGACGTCAACCTCGTGGCGCTCGCCGAGCACCGCTACGGCGCGGCGGCCGGCGTCGACGACTTCGTGATCATGTGGGCCGGCGTCGGCCAGGGCCTCGGCGTCATGCTCGGCGGCAGGCTCTACCGCGGCATCACCGGAGGCGCCGGCGAGATCGGCTGGCTGCCGGTGCCGGGCGAGCCGCTGCCCGACGACGTCAACCACCCCAACTCCGGCTCCTTCCAGCGCCTGGTCAACCACGACGCGCTCAGCGGCCTGGCCGCCCAGCACGGCGTGACCGGCGCCGGTGTGCCCGACCTGATCCGCAACGGTCACGAGGGATACCTGGACGCGGTGGCGGCCAGACTGGCGGTGGGCGTGGCGGCGGTGGCCGTCGTGCTCGACCCGGGACTGATCGTGCTCAGCGGCGACATCGGCCGGGCGGGCGGCGCACGGCTGGCCGCCAAGGTGCAGGACGCCGTGGCCCGTGTCTGCCCGACCCGTCCCGCCGTTGTGACCAGCGGGGTGGCGGGCAACCCGGTGCTGAGAGGCGCTCTGGTGGCGGCCCTGGAGCAGGCCCGCGAGCAGGTCTTCTCCGACACTGTGTGAGAATTTACGCTCATGTGGCAGCCTCCGAGCGACATCGTGCTCATCTCCGATCCGCGTGTGGCGGCGATCCCGGTGCGGGAGAACCACGATCCCCTGGCCGACGTGCGCGGACGCCTGCGGGTGGACGGCCGCCTGGCCGACGAGGAGGGCGCGTACGCGCACCTGCGGTCGGGCCTGCTGGCCCGGCTGGAGCGGGCCGCGCGGCTGCTCCCTGACGGCTACCAGCTGCTGATCGTCGAGGGCTACCGGCCGGTCAGCACGCAGCGCCGCTACTTCGAGGAGTACAGGGACCAGCTCCTGGCCGCCTCCCCGGAGCTGACGCCCGACGAGGCGCATGTCGCGGCGAGCCGGTACGTCTCCCCGGTGGAGGTGGCCCCGCACACCGCCGGCGCGGCCGTCGACCTGACCCTGTGCGCCCCCGACGGCACCGAGTACGACATGGGCACCCAGGTCAACGACAATCCGGAGGAGAGCGACGGCGCCTGCTACACCGCCGCCCCGCACATCTCCGAGGACGCCCGCGCGCACCGCAAGATCCTCGCTGCCGCCCTGGAACCGGCCGGCCTGGTCAACTACCCGACCGAGTGGTGGCACTGGTCCTACGGCGACCGCTACTGGGCCCTCGTCTCGGGCGAGCCCGCCGCTTGTTACGGACCAGTACGGATCTAGCGGTTCCCGAGGGCGGCCAAGGGGCACAAACGGTACGGAGGCTCCTGGACTTCCCTGCGAGGTGTGGGCATGGTTCCGTTGATCGGGATCGAAGAGGAGTACCTCGTCGTCGATCCCCGCACCCGCCACGTCACCCCCCGTGCCGCCGAGGTGCTGGACGCCGCGACGGACCTGCTGGACGTGGCTCACGAGATCACCCGTTTCCAGGTGGAGGCCAGGACAGCGCCGTCCGCTGACCTCACCGAGCTCGGGACGCAGTTACGCGCCGCGCGCAAGGAGGTGGCGGTCGCGGCCCGCTCGTGCGGGCTGGCCGTCGTCGCCAGCGGCATCCCCGTGCTCGGCAACGTCATGCCGCCGCCGCTCAGTGACGACGCCCGCTACGAGCAGGGCCGCGTGCTCTACCGGGCGCTGCAGGACGAGATCAGCATCTGCGCCCTGCACGTGCACGTGGACGTGCCCGACGAGGAGGTCGCCGTCTACGTCGGCAACCACCTGCGCCCGTGGCTGCCCACGCTGATCGCCCTGGCCGCGAACTCACCGTTCTTCGTCGGCCGCGACACCGGCTACGCCTCCTGGCGGGTGATCAGCTGGGGCCGCTGGCCCGTCTCCGGGGCGCCGCCGTACTTCCCGACCTTCGCCGACTACGAGCTCGCGCTGCGCGCGCTGGCGGAATCGGGCGCCCTGATGGACCCCAAGACGGTCTTCTGGGACACCCGCCCGTCGCCCAAACTGCCCACCGTCGAGGTGCGGGTGGCCGACGTGCCGCTCGACGTCAGCGACAGCCTCACCATCATCGGGCTGGTCCGCGGCCTGGTCGTCACGGCCCTGGCCGACGTGGCGCGCGGCGACCGGGGGCTGCCCGTCCCGTCAGAGGTGCTGCGCGCCGCCTACTGGCGCGCCGCCCGCGACGGGCTGACGGGCGACAGCCTGGACGTACGGCACGGCGCGCTGGTGCCCGCCCCCGTGCTGGCCCGCCGCCTGCTGGAGCACGTACGGCAGGCCATGGAGCAGTCCGGTGACCTGCCGTTCGTCGAGGAAGGGCTGGACCGGCTGCTCAGGCAGGGGTCGGGCGCCGCCCGCCAGCGACGGGTCCTCGCCCGATCCGGCCACCTGGCGGCGGTGGTCGACGACCTCATCGAGGCCACCGTCGCCTGAGCCGATCAGGGGTCAGCGGCCCGCCGCGTAACCCTGCATGCCGCGCGGGTTGGCGGCGGCCTTCAGGAAGTCGCCGTCACGGGCGACCGCGCTGAGCCTGCCGAGCGTCCACGACCCCTGCGACTCCACCTCGTGCCCCCGCCGCCGCAGCTCGGCGAGCACGGCCGGATCCAGCCGGTCCTCCACCTGCAGGACGCCCGGCCGGGAGCCACGCGGGAAGAACGAGCTGGGGAAGTGCTCGGAGTGGAACATCGGCGCGTCGATGGCCTCCTGCAGGTTCAGCCCGCCGTGCACCAGGGCCAGGAAGAAGTTCAGGCTCCACTGGTCCTGCTGGTCGCCGCCCGGCGTGCCGAACGCCAGCCACGGCCTGCCGTCACGCAGCGCGAACGAGGGCGACAGGGTGGTGCGCGGGCGCGTGCCCGGCCGCAGCGAGGCGGGCAGCCCCTCCTGCAGCCAGAACATCTGCGCCCTGGTGCCCAGGCAGAAGCCCAGCTCGGGGATGGTGGGGGAGCTCTGCAGCCAGCCGCCGCTGGGCGTGGCGGAGACCATGTTGCCGTGCCGGTCGACCACGTCCAGATGACAGGTGTCGCCGCGCACGCTGCCGTCCGGGGCCACCACCTGCTCGCCGGGAACAGGCCTACCCACCGTGGGCTCCCCGACGCCCGAGACGGCCCCCACCGAGCCGCCGGGGAACACCGGCAGGCGAGGCGACCGCCCACCAGGGGATCCGGGCCGCAGCTCCAGGCTCGCGGCGTCCGTGACGAGCGCTCGCCGGGCGGCGTTGTACGGCTCGCTCAGCAGGTCGTCCATCGGCACGTCCGCGTCGCCGTACCAGGCCTCCCGGTCGGCGAAGGCCAGCTTGGCGGCCTCCGTCACCGTGTGCACGTAGTCGGCGCCGAGCAGGCCCATGCCGTCCAGGTCGAACCCGGACAGCAACGCCAGCTGCTGCAGGAACACCGGCCCCTGACCCCACGGCCCCGTCTTGCACACCGTGTGCCCGTGGTAGTCGAAGCTGACCGGCTCCTCCACCGACGCCGACCAGCGCGCCAGGTCGTCACCGGTGAGCAGCCCCCCGTGCCTGCGGCCCGAGCTGTCCAGCCAAGCCTTGCCGGCGCAGAAGCCGGCCACGGCCTCGGCCACGAAGCCTTCGTACCAGGCCCGGCGGGCGGCTTCGAGCTGCCCCGCACGGGTGCTCGACGCGGCTTCCGCCTCGGCGACCAGCCGACGGTAGGTGGCGGCCAGCGCCGGGTTGGCCAGCTTGGCGCCCGGCTCCGGCACCTTGCCGCCCGGCAGCCAGATGGCCGCGGAGGTGGTCCAGTCGTCGGTGAAGAGCCGCTCGACCGACTCGATCGTGGCCGCGATCCGCTCCAGGACCGGCACGCCCCGCTCGGCGTAATGGATGGCGGGCGCCAGCACGTCGGCGAGCGACCAGGTGCCCCACCGCTCCAGCATGAGCATCCAGCCGCCGAAGGCGCCGGGCACGGTCGCCGCGAGCGGCCCGGTGCCGGGCACCATGTCCAGCCCGAGCTCGGTGAAGCGCTCGATGGTCGCGGCGGCCGGGGCGACGCCCTGCCCGCACACGGTGGACACCCGCTGGTCGGCCTCGCTCCACAGCAGGATCGGCACCTCGCCGCCGGGGCCGTTCAGGTGTGGCTCGGCCACCTGAAGGACGAATCCGGCGGCCACCGCCGCGTCGAAGGCGTTGCCGCCACGCTCCAGCACGCTCATGCCGGTGGCGGAGGCCAGCCAGTGCGTGCTGGCCACCATGCCGAAGTCGCCTGACAGCTCAGGCCTGGTCGTGAACACATTCCGGGAGGAAGTCATACGACCTTCCTATACCTTGCGGGGATCCACAGCCCCAGCCCGTACATCGTCAGCCCCAGCAGGATCATGAAGACGGCCGTCGGCCAGCGCAGCCCCGGTGACATGTAGGTGGCCAGGAACCACGAATGCTCCAGCTGCCCGTTGGTCAGGAAGACCGCCGCCAGGATGCCCTGCGGGAACAGTGGGACGGCGCCCAGCGACCAGCACGTGATCGTGACGGTACGCGCGGTCTTCGGCATCTCCGGCAGCTTGAACGCCATGCCGGAGGAGGCCGGCCGGCGGCCGGTGCGCATCATGTCGAGCAGCTCGGGCCCACGCGCCGCCAGCCTTCGTTCGGTGCGCACCCCCAGACCCCAGAAGCACAGCGCCCCGGTCAGCACTCCGACCGCCACCCCCGGCCAGCCGAACAGCGCCGCCACCACGGCGGCGGGCACCGCGGTGGCCGCCACCAGCACCATCATCAGGTACGCCAGTCCGGTGAGAGCGCCGTCGTCCTCGCTCGTCCGCAACGGGTTGCCGCCGCGCCGCTGCGGATCGATCCCAGGCACCAGCGCGTACACCGAGATCAACGGCACCATACCGGCGCCTCCGCCGAGCAGCGCGGCCGTGACCGCGATGATCATCGGCCACGGCCCGCCGTTGATCGCGGTGAAGGTCACCGCCAGCACCACCGCCACCGGAGCCACGGTCACCAGCCAGGCGAGCTGCCTGCCGCGCACGTCGGAGGCGCCCGGCGTCATCAGCGTCAGCCAGTGCGCGGTGCCGTCGAGCCCATAGAGGTTGGAGGTCATCGAGGCGGCCATCACGATGAAGATCGGTCCCGCCCACGGCAGCATCCCGGTCCAGCCGAGCACCAGCGGCGCGGCCGCGAAGAACACGCCGTAGGCCAGCGCGAACGTGAGCTGGTGCGTGCGCACCAGGTCGCGTGTCCACGTGCGCAGCTCCTTGGCCAGCACCGCCTCCCGCGCCGACGCGGCCCGCATCGGCCTGCGCCCCCGCGCGGACGGGCGGCTCGCCCCCGCCCTCCTGTTCAGCAGCGCCGCCCACGCGGCCAGCAGCAGCGCGATCAGCACCACCATCGCGGCGAGCGCCGCGAAGTCACCCTGGACGGCGAGCACCCCCCACCCCGACGGCAGATAACGCACGAGCGGCGGGATCTGGCCACCCTGGCCGAAGGCCATGGCGAACACCCAGCCCTGCCCCAGGAAGGCCAGGACGGCGCCGTTGATCAACCCGGCGCCGATCGCCCCCACCCGGGAGCGCAGCGCGATGCCGAGCACCGCCACGGCCACCTTCGACAGCAGCACGAACACGGCCAGCTGCACCACCATGGCCGGCAGCGCGACCAGCGCCGCCAGGCCACCCTGCCGTACGCCGAGCACGGTCAGGCCTGACAGCGCCAGCAGGCTGATCGCCGGAGCCACCCCGACGAACGCCGACACCAGCAGGCCCGCCGCCAGCCGGTGCAGCGGCAGCCCGAGCAGCGCGAAGTACTCCGGCCGCAGCGTCTCGTCGCCGCCGCCCGAGAAGACCGGGCCGATGATCCAGCCGAGCATCCACACGGCGTACGCGGCGGCGAGCCAGTCGCCGTCCAGCGACGCCAGATAGATCGTGCCCGCCGCGAGCACCACCCCGAGCGTCCCCGCGGTCGCCACCATCCCGCCACGCTGGCCGGTCATCGAGTGGCGCAGGATCGCCACCTTCATCCGCACCATGGTCACCGCTACAGCCACGACAGCCCCCTGGTACCGGTGGACACCGAGCCGACCAGGTTCACGAACCGATCCTCGAGCGTCGCGTCCCCGCGCACCTCGCCCAGCGTCCCCGCGGCCGCCACCCGGCCCTTGTCGATCACCGCCACGTGGTCGCAGAGCTGCTCCACCAGCGCCATCACATGGCTGGAGAGCACGATCGAGCCGCCGCCGGCCACGAACCCGCGCAGAATCGTCTTGATCGTCGCCGCCGACACCGGATCCACCGCCTCGAACGGCTCGTCCAGCACCAGCAGCCGCGGCGCGTGCAGCAGCGCCGTGGCCAGGCCGATCTTCTTACGCATGCCCGTCGAGTACTCGATGACGAGCGTCTTCTCCGCCCCGTCGAGCTCCAGCACCGCCAGCAACTCCTCGGCGCGCGCGGCGACCAGGTCCTTGCTCAGCCCGCGCAGCAGCCCCAGATAGGTGAGCACCTCCCGCCCCGTCAGCCGCTCCGGCATGGCCAGCCCGTCCGGCAGCACCCCGACGAGCCCCTTGGCGGCGGCCGGATCCGCCCACACGTCCGCACCGAAGATCCGCGCCGTGCCGCTGTCGGGCCTGAGCAGCCCGACCGCCATGGACAGGGTGGTGGTCTTACCGGCCCCGTTCTGACCGACCAGACCGTAGAACGATCCCTGGGGGACCGTCAGATCCACATGGTCGACGGCGACGTGCTCGTCGAACGTCTTCGCTAAACCGGCGATGTCCAGTGCCGCGGTCATGGCTGCCTCCTGGTGGCGAGGGTGAAAAGGGCGACGAACTCCCGGGCGAGCAGGTCGAGATCCAGTTCCGGGTCCTGGATGAGGCGAGCGGGCACCGCGTCCACCACGCCGCGGATGGCGATCGCCATGCTGCGCGGATCGAAGTCGCGGAACTCTCCCGTCCGGTGGCCCCACTCCAGGAGCCGCATGACGTCGTTGATGGCGGTGTCGTGCTGCTGCGCGTACGGACCTGGGCCGCCGCCGTCGCGGGTGTAGGTGATGATCTCCACCATGGCCAGCAGCGGCCTGCGGTGGACGCGCATGAACTCCAGGTTGCTCTCGAAGTAGGCGCGCAGTCCCTCGGTCGCGGTGGGCTGGGCGAGGATGCGCGGCACCATCATCTCGGTGGCCATCTTGGCCACCTCGCTGATCACCGCCTCCAGCAGCTGCCGCTTGCCGCCGAAGTGGTACGAGATCACGCCGGTGCTGATCTTCGCCTGCTTGGCGATCCTGGCCATGGAGGCCCGGGCGTAACCCTCGGTGGCGAGGACGTCGATGGCGCACTGGATGATCTGGGCGCGACGCGCCTCTTCGATGAACGTACGGCTTTCTGGCGGCACGTTCAAAACTTTAAACAGCCGTTCAAATTTTTGGAAGCCTTTGGGCGTCCTTTCGTTACGTGGGCCTTGACGATCTTCGGGTCAGGCGCGCAGCCGCAGGCCCCGGGGGGTGGGATGAAAACCGGCCGACTCCAGCGCCGCCGCCAGCGGCGAGTCCACGATCGAGCCGCCGTCGGCCCGCTCGACCGTCAGCTTCCCGAGGGCGCCATCGCGAACAGCCAGCGCCAGCGCGTCCACAGCAGGCTGCAACCGGTCGCCGTCGGCGAACGACAGCAGCGTCTTGCCGCCACGCTCCACGTAGAGCACCAGATGGCCGTCGACCAGCACGACCAGCGCCCCCGCCTTACGTCCGGGCTTGTGCCCGACCTCGCCCGGATGCTGCGGCCACGGCAGGGCGGCTCCGTACGGGTTGGCAGGGTCAGCGGCGGCCAGCACCACGGCCCTGCGAGCCGCCCCCCGCTGACCGCCCGCGCCTACCGGCCCCCCAGCGCTCGTGAACGCCACATCGGTGGGCGCCCCTGCAAAGGAACCCGTACCGGGCGGTGTCGCGCCGGAGGGTGTCGTGCCGAAGGGTGATGTGTCCGAGGGTGTCGTACCGGACGGTGATGTGTCCGAGGGCGTCGTGCCGGAGGGGGACGTATCGGAGGATGGCGGCCCGTAGGGGGAGCCTTCCAGGCGCATCCCGCCGGTCGGGGCGACGCTGGGCGCCATCGCGCGCATCCGGTCGACCGCCCCGGGCAGCGCGAACTGGGCCCCGCCGAGACCTTCGACGAAGTAGCCGCGGCGGCACCGCCCGCTCTCCTCGTAAGCCCGCAACACCTGGTAAACAGGCGTGAACCCGCCCGGCAGCCGCTCAGCCGTCACCGCCCCCCGCGTCACCACGCCGTGCCGCTCCAGCAGCACCTCCGCCTGGGCGTTGGCGCGCTGGGTGACGTCTCCCGCGGCCTCGGGAAGCAGCCACCACCGCCCGCCCACGGTCGGCGGCCCGCTCCGGCTCGGCAGCACCGCCCGCCGCCGCTTCGTCGCAGGCCGGTGCGCCGGCCGCCCGGAGCCGAGGGTGGCGCGCAGCGGCGCCAGCGTGTCGCCGGACACCCGCCCGGCCCACACCAGATCCCACAGCGCCGTGGCCAGCGCCTGGTCGTCGAGCAGGCCGAGCCTGTCGGACAGCCCGCGGAAGAACAGCGCCCCACCGCCGCCGAGCGCCTCAAGCACCTGATCGTGCACCGGCGTCATGGTGATCTCGGCCGGCTCCGGGAGCAGCAGCGGCGCGGTGTCGGCGAAGTAGAGCGACACCCACCCGTCGCTGCCGGGCAACGACCCCTGCCCCGCCCACATCACCTCACCGGAGGAGGTCAGCTCATCGAGCAGGGCCGGATGGTAGCCGGGCACCCGCGACGGCAGCACCAGCGTCTCCAACGCCGAGGCGGGCACCGCCGCCCCCTGGAGCAGCTCGACCGCCCGCACCAGCCCGTCCATCGCCCGCGCGGCGTACGCGCCGCCGCCGGAAGAAGTCACGCGTGCGTCGCCGCCCCCCGCGCCCCCGCCGGACCCGGTGACGCCATGCCAGGCGGGCAGGAACAGCGCCAGCGTCTCCGCCGCCACCGGCTCGACTTCCTTGCGCAGCCTGGCGAGCGACCTGCGGCGCAGCATCCGCAGCACGCCCGCGTCGCACCACTCCTCGCCCCGCCCTCCGGGCCGGAACTCGCCGTTGACCACCCGCCCGGAGGCCGCCAGCCTGCGCAGCGCGTCACCCACCACGGCCACGCCCAGGCCGAACCTGGCCGCCGCCGTGCCCGCCTGGAACGGCCCACGGGTGCGGGCATGCCGGGCCACCAGGTCGGCCAGCGGGTCGGCGACCGGCTCAAGGAAGACATGCGGGATCCCGACCGGCAGCGGCACCCCCAGCGCGTCACGCATCCTGGCCGAGTCCTCGATCGCGGCCCACTGCGTCTCGCCCGCGAGCCGTACCCTGATCACCCGGCGCGCCCGCTCCAGCTCTTCCAGCCAGGCCGGATCCCCACCTCGCACGCTCACGTCGGGCGCCTGCAGCGGCCCGTGCGAGCGCAGCAGGTCGGACAGGTCCTCCAGGTCACGCAGCGGCCGGTCGAGCCTGGCCAGCTCCCGCTCGGTGTCGGCGATCACGTCGGGGTCGAGCAGCTCGCGCAGGTCGGCCTGGCCCAGGAGCTCGGCGAGCAGGGTGGTGTCCAGGGCGAGCGCCTGCGCGCGCCGCTCGGCCAGCGGCGCGTCGCCTTCGTACATGAACGCGCCGACGTAGTGGAACAGCAACGACGCGGCGAACGGCGACGCCTGCGACGTCTCCACCTCCACCAGCCGCACCCGCCGCGCGGCCAGATCGCGCATCAGCCGCACCAGCCCCGGCACGTCGAAGACGTCCTGCAGGCACTCCCGCATCGTCTCCAGCACGATCGGGAACGAACCGTACTGCGAGGCCACCCCGAGCAGGTGCGCGGCCCGCTGGCGCTGCTGCCACAACGGGCTCCGCCGGCCCGGCGTGCGGCGCGGCAGCAGCAGCGCCCGCCCCGCGCACTCCCGGAACCGGGAGGCGAACAGCGCGGAGCCGCCCAGCTCCTCGGTGACGATCCGCTCGATCTCGTCGGCGTCGAACGCGGCTACGTCGGTGGGCGGCTCGGCGAGCGTGTCCGGGATGCGCAGCACGATGCCGTCGTCGGAGTGGACGGCCTGCACGTCCAGGCCGTAGCGCTCGCGCAGCCGCCGGTTGATCGCCAGCGCCCAGGGCGCGTGCACCCGCGCGCCGTAGGGGGAGTGGATGACGACCCGCCAGTCGCCCAGCTCGTCATGGAACCGCTCCACCAGCAGGGTCCGGTCGTCAGGCACGTAGCCGGTCGCCTCGCGCTGCTCGCGGAGGTAGGCCACCAGGTTGTCGGCGGCGTAGGAGTCGAGGCCGGCCTCGCGCAGCCGCTCGGTGGACTCCTGCTTGGCCTGCTCGCGCAGGAAGGCGCCGATGGCCGTGCCCAGCTCGGCGGGGCGGCCCGCCGTGTCACCGTGCCAGAACGGCAGCTTGCCCGGCTGGCCGGGCGCGGGGGAGACCAGGACCCGGTCGGCCGTGATGTCCTCGATCCGCCATGACGTCGCGCCCAGGACGAACACGTCGCCGACGCGGGACTCGTAGACCATCTCCTCGTCGAGCTCGCCGACCCGGGAGGACTTCTCCCCGACCAGGAACACCCCGAACAGCCCCCGGTCGGGGATCGTGCCGCCGTTGGTCACCGCCAGCCGCTGCGCGCCCGGCCGCCCCCGCAGCGTGCCCGTCACCCGGTCCCACACCACGCGCGGCCGCAGCTCCGCGAACTCCTCGCTGGGATAGCGGCCGGCCAGCATGTCGAGCGTCGCCTCCAGCGCGCTCCTCGGCAGCGTGGCGTAGGGGGCGGCGCGCTTGACCACGGTCTCCAGCTCGTCGACCGTCCACTCCTCCAGCGCGGTCATCGCCACGATCTGCTGGGCCAGCACGTCGAGCGGGTTACGCGGATAGCGCAGCTCCTCGATCAGGCCGCTCTTCATCCGCTCGGCCACCACGGCCGTCTGCACCAGGTCGCCACGGTATTTAGGGAAGATCACGCCCTTGGACACCGCGCCCACCTGGTGGCCCGCCCGGCCGATGCGCTGCAGCCCGCTCGCCACGCTCGGCGGCGCCTCCACACAGGCGACCAGATCCACCGCGCCCATGTCGATGCCCAGCTCCAGGCTGGACGTGGCGACCACGGCGGGCAGCCGGCCGGACTTGAGCGCCTCCTCGATCTGCGCCCGCTCCTGCTTGGACACCGAGCCGTGATGAGCGCGTACGATCTCCGTCGGCGCGCCCTTGCTCGCCCCCGCCTGCGCCATCACCTGCGCGGGCATGCCGGACGCGCCGTCGGCCGGCGTCTCCCAGATCGACAGGTCCACCGCCTCGGTGCCCTGCCGACGGTCGTAGGCCAGCTCGTTGAGCCTGGTGCAGAGCCGCTCGGCGAGCCGCCGCGAGTTGGCGAACACGATCGTCGAGCTGTGCGCCTCGATCAGGTCGAACAGCCGCTCCTCCACATGGGGCCAGATCGACCGGTTGGCCGGGTCGGGCGCGAAGTCGTCGGCGCCCGCCTCCCTCGGCCGGGCCTCCATCTCGGTCATGTCCTCGACCGGGACGACCACCTCGACCTCGATGCGCTTGTCCGACGGCGGCTGCACCACGGCCGCCGGGCGCGCGCCGCCGAGGAAGGTCGCCACCTCGCTGACCGGCCGCACGGTCGCCGACAGCCCGATGCGCTGCGCGGGCCGCTCCAGCAGGGCGTCCAGCCGCTCCAGAGTCAGGGCCAGATGGGCGCCGCGCTTGGTCGCCGCCACCGCGTGCACCTCGTCCACGATCACCGTCTGCACCCCGCGCAGCGCCTCTCGCGCCTGGCTGGTCAGCAGCAGGAACAGCGACTCCGGTGTCGTGATGAGGATGTCGGACGGCCGGGCGGCGAACCGCCGGCGATCCTGGGCGGGCGTGTCCCCGGACCGGATCGCCACCGAGATCTCCGGCACCGGCAGCCCCAGCCGCCGCGCCGTCTGCTTGAGCCCGGCCAGCGGCGCGCGCAGATTGCGCTCCACGTCCACCGCCAGCGCCTTCAGCGGCGAGACATAGACCACCTTGGTGCCCGGCTGCTCGGTGGGCTCGGCGGCCAGCCTGTCGAGCGACCAGAGGAAGGCCGCCAGCGTCTTGCCCGAGCCCGTCGGCGCCACCACGAGAGTGCTGTCGCCACGCGCGATCGACTCCCACGCGCCCTCCTGGGCGGCGGTCGGCGCGGCGAAGGCCCCGGCGAACCATTGCCTGGTCACCTGGCTGAAGTGGTCGAGCGAGCTCACGCGCCCATACTGCCTCGTCGCACCGACAGAAAACGCATTGTCACGAGCCCGGGTGATTGAGCGGTGGCATCGGCGGACATACACCGACAGTGACCATCGACCACGCAGCCATCGAGGCTCGCCGCGAGGAGATCAGAGACCGGTACGTGTTAGCGCACCGACCGCCGAGCAGCGCTCGGGGCCTGCACCACATGGCCCTGGTCTCGTCCGACGTCTAACGCACCGTCAAGTTCTACCAGGAACTGCTGGAGTTCCCGCTGACGGAGATCTTCGAGAACCGCGACTACAAGGGCTCCAGCCACTTCTTCTTCGACGTCGGCAACGGCAACCTGCTGGCCTTCTTCGACTTCCCCGGCCTCGACCTGGGCCCGTACCAGGAAGTGCTCGGCGGACTGCACCACATCGCGATCTCCGTCGACCCCGCCACTTGGGAGCGGCTGCGCGGCAAGCTGGAGATGGCCGGCGTGCCGCACCAGGTCGAGAGCGGCGCCTCCATCTACTTCAAGGACCCCGACGGCGCCCGGCTGGAGCTGCTCGCCGACCACCTCGGGGAGATGTACGGCGCTCGCGTGCTGTGACCTACCGCCGCGACGCCTTACGCCTGCGCGGCGTGCCCGCGCGGGGCTCCTGCCTGATGCCGGCGTGCCTCTCGGAACGCTCGCCCTTCTCCTGCTGGATCGCCGTTCGCCGCGCTAATCGCAATCGGCGGCGGCGGGCCTTGTTCGCCTTGGCCAGGGTCGACTTCGGGGGTGAGGACTTGGGGGTCTTTGCCATGGGGTGGTCCTACCCATCCCCTGACACCTTCCATACTTGTGACATGCGCCTGACCGAATTCTGGAGACGTATGCGCGAGCACTTCGGTGACCCGTACGCCGAGTCCTGGGCGCGCGACTACGTGCTCGCCCCACTCGGCGGTCGCACCGTCACCCAAGCCCTCGCCGACGGCGAGAGCGCCAAGTCCGTCTGGCGGGCGGTCTGCCAGGTGGAGGAGGTCTCACCCCGGCTCCGCTGACTCCAGCGCCTCCTTCAGCGCCCGGGCCGCCCGCTCCGGATCGTCGGCGCGGCACTGACCGCCGGGCGACCACAGGAACAACCAGCCGCGGTGCGCCGGGGTCGCGAAGACGAGCGTCTGCCGGCCGCTCTGCGGCTGCCACACCCACAGCACCGCGTGTTCGTCGCCGACCATGCGGCTCACCAGCCCGTGGCCGGGCAGCACCTCGGCGAGCGCCTCCAGATGGCCGCGCCGCTCCCCGGTGTACGCGCTCCTCACGTCGCTACCTCCCGCTGTCCCTGTGAGTCTCCCCAGCTCACGGAGCATGACAACACGTACGGCACAACACGGGTGAAAGTACGGGGCCAAGAGCGTGGCCGGGGCCACCGTGGTACGCGTGTTCAGGGTGTGATCGAACAGCCGTTCGGCTAAGATGGGCCCGTGGCTTCGCCAGAAAATGTCGGTGGCAGGCCGTAGCTTTCACTCGACTGTTCGGACCACAACTCTCCAGGGGGAGTTTCCCATGGCAATCAACGACCGCGAGAAGGCCCTCGAAACGGCTCTAGCTCAGATCGAGCGGCAGTTCGGCAAGGGGTCTGTGATGCGCCTGGGCGATGACGCCCGCGCCCCCATCGAAGTTACCCCGACCGGGTCGATCTCCCTGGACGTGGCGCTCGGCATCGGCGGCCTGCCGCGCGGCAGGATCGTGGAGGTCTATGGCCCCGAGTCCTCGGGTAAGACCACGGTCGCCCTGCACGCGGTGGCCAATGCCCAGCGGGCGGGCGGCATCGCGGCCTTCATCGACGCCGAGCACGCCCTCGACCCCGAATACGCCAAGAAGCTCGGCGTCGACACCGACGCGCTGCTCGTCTCCCAGCCCGACACGGGTGAGCAGGCGCTGGAGATCGCCGACATGCTGATCCGGTCCGGCGCCGTCGACATCATCGTCATCGACTCGGTGGCCGCTCTGGTGCCCAAGGCCGAGATCGAGGGCGAGATGGGCGACAGCCACGTCGGCCTCCAGGCCCGCCTGATGTCCCAGGCCCTGCGCAAGATCGCCGGCGCCCTCAGCAACACCGGCACCACCGCCATCTTCATCAACCAGCTCCGCGAGAAGATCGGCGTCATGTTCGGGTCCCCCGAGACCACGACGGGTGGCAAGGCGCTCAAGTTCTACGCCTCGGTCCGCCTGGACATCCGCCGCATCGAGACCCTCAAGGACGGCACCGAGGCGGTCGGCAACCGCACCAGGGTCAAGGTCGTCAAGAACAAGATGGCCCCGCCCTTCCGCGTCGCGGACTTCGACATCCTCTACGGCGTCGGCATCTCCCGCGAGGGCGGCCTCATCGACATGGGCGTCGAGCACGGCTTCGTCCGCAAGTCCGGAGCCTGGTACACCTACGAGGGCGACCAGCTCGGCCAGGGCAAGGAAAACGCCCGTAACTTCCTGAAGAGCCACCCCGACATGGCCAACGAGATCGAGAAGAAGATCAAGGACAAGCTGGGCGTCGGCCCGCGCCTCGACGTGCCGGCCGAGGCCCCGGCGGCCGCCGCCGCCCCCGCCGCCCCGGCCCCCGCCGCCCGAGGCGCGAAGTCCACCCCGAAGCCCGGTGACGTCTGATCGGTCGCCGCATGAGTGACACGGACCCGGACCAGGCGCCTCCCTCCCGAGACTGGGGCGCCTGGCCAGACGTCCCCCCTTCCCCCCGCCGCCGCTCCCGCCGAAAGGGCCAACGCGCCGGGGAAGCGGCGGAAAGAGCCACCCCCGGCTCGGGACCAGACGGGTCGGGTGGGATAGGTCTTCCTAAGCCGGGTCTTTCCGGGGCGGGTGCTTCTGGGATGCAGCCGAGAGGCACCTCGTCGCGATCATCTGCGGCATCGCAGCCCACGGGCGGCAATGGGTGGCCTTCTCTCAGCGAATTGCGCGCACTCCGTCGCCCGCCATCGGACGACTCCCAACCGCCCGATAAGCCTTCCGCCACGCAGTCGACTCCCTGGTCTGCCGACCCTGAGACGGCTTCCCCGGACCACGCGCCACCGGCTCCCGCAGATCGACAGCCTCCACTGGCCACCGAGCCCAACAGGCCAGTAGGCGAGTCACCTGCGGACCGCCGACCGAAATCCGGCCACACAACGGGCGACGGTTCCGATGGTCGACCTGCGGGCGGTGATCCGTACGACGCAGTTCCTCCGGGTGGTGAGCCGCACGATGTGGGTTCTGCGGGCGGTGAGTCGCACGACGCGGGTTCTCCGGGCGATGATCTGTACGACGCGGGTCTTTCGGGCGGTGAGTCGTACGGCGGTGGTCCTGTAGGTGGTGGCCAGTACGGCGCTGGTCAGGCGGGTGTCGGCCGGTCGGATGGCGGCTTTGGCGAACGGCACGACTGGTCCGGTTTTGTTAGTGGTGACCGAGGCGACTCGGCTGCCCTGACCGGCGATGATTCCTACGGTTCCTCTGACGGTGGGTGGCCGAAGGAAGGGGGGACCGGTAAGGGGCGCCGGTCTGCCGGTGGCCGAGGCCGTGGTCGGCAGGGCGGGGGCGGCCGAGCGGGTAAGGGGCGGCGTGCTGCGAGTGGGGCGGGAAGCGGGTGGCTGGCTGATGGGCCGGATCCCGATTCACCCGCCGGCGCCACCCCGCACGCCAATCCCGAGTCGGTGGCGCGGGGGATCGTTCTCCGCCTGCTCACCATGGCGCCCAAGACCCGGGCTCAGTTGGCCGAGGCCCTCCGTAAACGGGACGTGCCGGACGAGGCGGCGGAGAAGGTGCTCGACCGGTTCTCCGAGCTCGGTCTCATCAACGATGAGGCGTTCGCGGAAGCCTGGGTCGACTCCCGTCACCACGGCCGGGGCCTGGCCAAGCGTGCCCTCGCCGCCGAGCTCCGCCACCGTGGCGTCGACTCGGAAACGGTCAACGAAGCAGTCGAACGCCTCGATCCTGACCAGGAGCTCGAAACGGCCCGGCGGCTCGTGGAGCGAAAGCTCCGCTCCACCCGTTCCCTCGACGCCAAGGCCCGCACCCGTCGCCTGGCGAGCATGCTCGCCAGAAAGGGGTACGCCCCCGGCCTGGCGTTCCGCGTGGTCCGGGAGGCGCTGGAGCAGGAGGGCATCGAGGTCGAGGACGACTACCCATGACCCAGTCCGGCCTGATGCGGATCTGCTCCTGAGGGTGAGTGCCTGTGCTGCGCGTCCGTGCCCCGGCGCCTGCGTCGTTCGCGTACGTGAGGCACGTCGATGCTGGTCCTCCGTGTGTGCCATTCGGAGCTGTGCGGGGCGCCGGGCGATTTCTCTAGCAGGTCGTGTCGTCGGGCGAGTCGTCTGGGCAGGTCATGGTGTCGGGCGAGTCTTCTGCGGTCGGGCGAGCTGTCCGGGGTCGTGGTGCTACCGGGGGCGGCGGATGTGGGTTCACGAGCGCTGGAGGCGTCCGGTGGTCGCGGGTGGGTGGCGGTGCGTTCGTCGACCGGACGGCCGGCTCATGAAAGGCCCTGGAAGACCTGGCGCGGCCTGGAAGACCTGGTGCACCGGCAAGCGAGCGAGATCTCGGCCGGGCACCCGGAACGACATCACCATCAACGGGACACCAAGGGCGTCTGGTGACGTATGAGTTGAAAGGCAAGTATGTGATCATCGATCTTACGAAGATCCAGCATGATGACTCGTAAGACACGCTTGATAAGGCGTTTGCTTGCTCGTGACCTGTTCGACGCATAACCTCGACGGCAGTGAGGAGTTACTCCGCGCAGTGCGGATTGCCATACCGGTGAACGACGGACGAACGACAGACGGGCGAGGTGTCGGCTGTGACAGTCGGCGCCCGGTCAGTCTTGGCTTGATATCGGTCCTGGGAATGACGCCGTTCCGGCTTTCCGCGCCGCGCCCGTGACCCTCCGTTGCGAGGGTCGCGTTTGTGGGTGTTGACGACGCGAGGAGGGCGGGGCGTACATGGGGCCGCTTGTCGTAGTGCTGTCGGTGGCGGTGCTCGTCCTGACCTGCGGGATGATGGCGGCTCTCTACATCGTCGTCCGGCGCACCTCGGGCAGCGTCTCAAAGGCCGCCAAGCCCACTCCTGAGCAGGTCGAGGCCGTACACACCGAGCTTGAGCAGGCGCGTGAGGAGGCCGGGAAGATCCGTCTCAAGGCTGAGTCCGACGCGGAGGAGATTCTGCGCAGGTCGGAGTCGGCGGCGGAGTCGGCGGCGCGGATGCGCACCGAGGTCGAGGAGGAGAGCCGGCTCCTCAAGACCGAGCTCAAGGACCTGCGCGCCGACCTGGAGCGCCGGGAGGGCTGGCTGGCCGAGCGGGAGCAGCGGCTGGACGAGGAGGCCAGGCGACAGGCCGAGCGTGACCGCAAGCTGGCCGAGACCGAGGTCGAGCTCGCCGACCGGCGTGCTGAGCTGCTGCAGGTCGAGGAGGAGCGGCGGGTGATCCTGGAGCGGGTCTCTGGGTTCACCTCGGAGCAGGCCAAGGCCGAGCTGGTCAAGGAGATCGAGAACCAGGCCAAGCGCGAGGCCGCGCTGATCGTACGGGAGATCGAGGGGGAGGCCCGCAAGGAGGGTGAGAAGCGCGCCACCAAGATCGTGACCTTGGCGGTGCAGCGGGTGGCGGCGGAGCAGACGGCGGAGTCGGTGGTCAGCGTCCTGCACCTGCCGGGCGATGAGATGAAGGGCCGGATCATCGGCCGCGAAGGGCGCAACATCAGGGCGTTCGAGTCCACCACGGGCGTCAACCTGATCATCGACGACACGCCCGAGGCCGTGCTGCTGTCCTGTTTCGACCCGGTGCGCAGGGAGACCGCCCGGCTCACCTTGGAGAAGCTCGTGCTGGACGGGCGCATCCATCCGCAGCGGATCGAGGAGGCCCACGAGCGCAGCCGCGCGGAGGTGCAGGACCTGTGCGCCCGCGCGGGTGAGGACGCCCTGGTCGAGCTGGGCATCACCGACATGCACCCGGAGCTGACGCTGCTGCTCGGCCAGCTCAGATACCGCACCTCCTACGGGCAGAACGTCCTCAAGCACCTCATCGAGTCGGCGCACATCGCCGGGATCATGGCCGCGGAGCTCAAGCTGGACCAGCCGCTGATGAAGCGCTGCGCACTCCTGCACGACATCGGCAAGGCGCTCACGCACGAGGTCGAGGGCAGTCACGCGCTGATCGGGGCGGAGATCGCGCGCCGCTACGGCGAGCAGGAGGATGTGGTGCACGCCATCGAGGCGCACCACAACGAGGTGGAGGTGCGCACGGTCGAGGCGGTGCTGACGCAGGCCGCCGATGCCATCAGCGGCAGCCGTCCCGGCGCCCGGCGCGAGTCGCTGGAGGCGTACGTCAAGCGGCTGGAGCGCCTGGAGGAGATCGCGCAGTCCTACGAGGGGGTGGAGAAGGTCTTCGCCATGCAGGCCGGGCGCGAGATCCGGGTGATGGTCAAGCCGGGCGCGATCGACGACATCCAGGCCCAGGTGATCGCCCGTGACGTGGCCAAGCAGGTGGAGGAGGAGCTCACCTATCCGGGGCAGATCCGGATCACGGTGGTGCGGGAGTCGCGGGCGACGGAGTTCGCCCGCTGACGCCTCAGGAGAATTCGCCCGCTGACATCTCAGGCGAAAAGGCGAAAAGCGGCCCTGGGGCGAAAGCCGGCCTCGGACGAGAAGCCGGTTTCAGGCTAGAAGCCGGCCTCGGCGGAAGTCGGCCTCGGCCGAAAGCCGGCCTCATAGAGCTGGCGTCAGGTGAAGAGCTGCTGGTAGAAGGCGTATTCGGCGGCGAGCGCCGCGGAGCGGGTCTCGGCGCGGCGAAAGCCGTGTGACTCCCCCTCGAAGGCGAGGTAGGTGCAGGAGACGCCGCGTTCGGACAGGGCGTCGGCGAAGGCGGCCGACTGCTCGGGCGGCACGACCGGATCGTCGAGCCCCTGCAGGAGCAGCATCGGGCAGGTCACCCCGCCGACCAGGGCGAGCGGCTCGCGCTGCGCGTAGACGTGCGGGTCGTCCGGGCCGACGAGCCACTCCACGTAGCGGGATTCGAAGTCGTGGGTGTGCGCGTTCAGCGGGGCCAGGGCGCTGACGCCGTAGTAGGAGACGCCGCCGGCGAACACGCCGGAGCGGCAGCAGGCGGCCATCACGGTCCATCCGCCGGCGCTGCCCCCGCGGATGGCGATGCGGTCCGGGTCGGCCAGCCCCTCGGCGGCGAGCCAGCGGGCGGCCGCGACGGTGTCGGCGACGTCGACCAGCCCCCACTGCCCCTTCAGCCGCTCCCGGTAGGCTCTGCCGTAGCCGGTGGAGCCGCCGTAGTTGACGTCGAGCACGCCGATCCCGCGCGAGGTGAGGAACGCCTTCTCCAGGTCGAGTGCGGTGCCGACGTGCCCGGTCGGCCCGCCGTGCACGAAGACCACGTAGGGGGCCGGCTCTTCGACCGTCTCGGCCGGGTTCGTCGGCGGGTAGAGGAAGGCGTGCACGGGGCCGTCCTCGCCGGGCAGTTCGACCGCCCGCGGTGCCGGCAGATAGGCGGGGTCGGGCGGCGTCGCGCCGCCGTTGACCGCCTCGGACCGGCCGCTCACCGTGTCGAACCGGACGATCGACCTGGCCGTGGCGGCGCCGTACGCCACGCCGATCAGGGACGTGCCGTCGGCGGCCAGCGCGGGCTCCCAGCCGCCGTAGCCGGTGGGGACGTCGGTGAGGACCCGCGTGCGCGGGTCCAGCAGCCCCAGCCGCAGGTCGCCGCGCCCGTGCAGGACCGCGAGCCGGCCGTCGTCGAGGATCGTGTACGGCAGGCCGCCGAGGTACCACAGGGGCCAGGCGAACTCCTCCTCGATCGGGCACAGCGGCCGCGGCGAGCCGCCCTGGAGGCCGAGCTCGTACAGGTTCCACCAGCCGGACCGGTCGGAGATCAGGTAGAGGCTCTCGTGGTCCTTCCACTGGGGCGCCAGGACCGACTCCGACGTGCCGCCCTGGATCGGCCAGGACAGGCCGTCGGACAGGCGGGTGAGGCGCAGCTCGGTGCCGTCCCACGGCATGCGCGGGTGGTCCCAGCAGACGTAGGCGAGGTGCCGGCCGTCGGGGGAGACGGCGGGGAAGGCGTAGAAGTCGTGGCCGGTGACGTGCTCGCGGGGCCGGCCGCCGCTCAGCGGGACGGACACGATCGCCCGTGAGATCTTGCCGTCCTCGGTGTGGTGCTCGCGTACGCACCAGACGTGCCCGTCGTGGACGAGGAGGTCGGCGTAGCGGGCGTTCTCGCCGTCCGGGGTGAGGGGGGTGATGGTGCCGTCGAGCAGGTAGAGGCGCTGGTCGGCCAGGTTGGCGAAGACGACGGCGCCGTCAGGGGTCACGGTGTAGGGGCGGCCGCCGTACTCGTGCACGCGGGTGCGGGCGCACCAGGGGGCGGGCAGCAGCTCGCGGCGGGTGCCGTCGGCGGCGCGATGGACGATGGTGGTCCGGCCGCCCTCTTCGGGACGGTCCTCCGTCCACCACGCCTGCCCGTCGCGCGCGCTGGGCCAGCCCGCGCGGACTCCCGCGCGGGCGACCTGGGTCGTGGAGATGGGCGAGAGCCACGAAGCGGCGGGCATAACCGAATCCTGCCGGAAATCCCCGCCGCTGTGTGCCGGTTGATCCACGCCGTCTCTAGTCGGTGCTGTCCAGCCCGCCGCCGGACCGCAGGCCGATGGCCTCCGCGCCGGGAGGCGCGACCGGCTTGGCCGAGGTCTTGCGGCTGCGCCGGCTACGCCGTTCGAGCAGGTTGGCCAGGTAGCTCAGCGCCATGTTCAGCATCACGTAGATGATGCCGATGACGATCGCCGCCGGGATCAGCGAGCCGAAGTGGACCGCCGGAAGGATCTTGAACCCGACGTTGAGCAGGTCCACGTAGGCGATGATGTAGCCGAGGGCGGTGTCCTTCAGCAGCACCACGAGCTGGCTGACGATCGCCGGCATCATCGCGGTGACCGCCTGCGGCAGCAGCACCATGCGCATCACCTGGTTCTTGCGCATGCCGATGGCGAAGGCCGCTTCGGACTGCCCCTTGGCCACCGAGTGCACGCCCGCCCTGACGACCTCGGCCAGTACTGAGCCGTTGTAGAGGGTCAGGCCGAGCACCACGGCGATGAAGGCGTAGTCGCCGCCGCCGAACATGGTCGGCGCCAGGTAGAAGATGAAGAAGATCAGCAGCAGCAGCGGGATGGCCCTGAAGACCTCGACCACCAGGCCCGCCGGGACGCGGATCCAGGCGTGGTCGGACAGCCGCGCCAGGCCGAAGATCGCGCCGAAGGCCAGCGCGAGCACCGCGGCCGCCCCTGCGGCCTTCAGCGTGCCGACCAGGCCCGGGATGATGTAGTGCTCCCAGGTGTCGGCCAGCAGGAACGGCTCCCAGATCTTGCCTTCCCACTGCCCCTTGGCGTCGAAGCCGCGGTAGACCCAGAACAGGGCGGCCGCCACCGCCACGGCGCTGAGCAGCGTGAGCAGGTGGTTGCGCACCCGCCCGCGCGGTCCGGGGGTGTCGAACAGAACGGAGGTCATCGGGCCACCGCCAGGCGTCGGGCCAACCAGCCGGTGAAGTAGCCGATGGGCATGGTCAGGGCCATGAAGGCCAGGATGAGCCCGATGAAGATCGGGATCGACGCGCCGGTGGTGTCGAAGGTGATCTTCATGACGGCCGCGGCGTCGGCGAGATATCCGCCGGCGGTCGCCACCGTGGTGTTCTTGATCATGGCGATCATCACGCTGCCGAGCGGCGCGATGACGGCGCGGAACGCCTGCGGCAGGATGATCAGCGACAGGGACTGCATGAACGTCAGCCCGATCGCTCTGGCCGCCTCGGCCTGGCCGAGGGGAACGGTGTTGATGCCCGCGCGCAGACCCTCGCACACGAAGGAGGCCGTGTAGAGCGACAGGCCCATCGCGACGATCCAGAAGGAGTTGGTCCTGGGCGTCTCGGAGAAGATCAGGCCGAGCTGGTCGCTGAGGCCGAGCGCGGAGAAGGCCAGCACCAGTGTCAGAGGGGTGTTACGCACCACGTTGACGTAGACGGTGGCCGCCGCGCGCAGCACCGGGGTGGGGGAGACCCTCATCGCCACCAGGATCGTGCCGAGAATGAGGGAGGCGACCGCGGCCACGAGGGAGAGCTTGACGTTCTCCAGAAAGCCTTCCGCGAGGTCGGGCGCGTACTTGATCAGTTCGTCCATCGTGCTCCACCGCATAGGACGGCGGCGGCCGGATCCCGGCCGCCGCCTCTGATGTGACTAGCTGCAGCCCTCGGCGGGCGGCGCTGCCTCGGACAGCTTCAGTCCTTCGATGCCGCCGAACCACTTGTCCAGCAGGGTCTTCATGGTGCCGTTGTCCCACAGCTTCTTCACCGCGGTGTTGACGGCCTCACACGTCTTGGTGTCGCCCTTCTTCAGGCCGATGCCGTACTTCTCGTCCGTGAAGCCCTGGCCCAGCACCTTGAAGTTGCCACCGGCCTGCTTGGCGAAGCCCGCCAGGATCAGGTCGTCGGTGGTGACCGCGTCGAGGTTGCTGCCGCCCAGCTTCTGGATGCACTCGGAGTAGTTGGCGGCGTCGACGGTGGTGGCGTCAAGGTCGAGCTCGCCGTCCGGCGGCGGGTCGGTGATCCGCTTGTAGGAGTTGGAGCCCGCGGCCTTGCAGATCTTCTTGCCCGTGAGGTCCTTCGGGGCGGCGATCGAGGTGTCGTCCTTGCGGACCATCACGTCCTGGTGCGCGAGTACGTAGGGGCCGCCGAAGGTGACCTTCTGCTTGCGCTCCTCGGTGATGGAGTAGGTGGCGAAGATGATGTCCACCGTGCCGTTCTGCAGGAACGGCTCGCGGTTGGACGAGGCAGATTCCTTCCACTCGATCTGCACGTCCTTGCCGCCGTTGACCTCCTTGAGCACGGCCTTGGCGACGTCGACGTCGAAGCCCTCCGGGTTCGCACCCACCTTCAGGCCCAAGCTCGGCTGGTCCCACTTGGTGCCGACGACGACGGTGCCGCCGCCGCTGATCTTGTCGGCCACGGTGGCGTAGGTCTCCCCGCCACCGCCACAGGCGCTCAACCCGGCGGCGAGGGCCGCCATGGAGAACACCGCTCCCACTCGACGCATGTGCATGTGTACCTGCCTCTTCATGTCAGTGCGTGAGGATCTTCGAAAGGAAGTCACGCGCTCGCTCGGTCTGCGCGTTGGTGAAGAACTCGTCAGGTGTGTTCTCTTCGACGATCTGCCCGTCGGCCATGAACACCACCCGATTGGCGGCTCTACGGGCGAAGCCCATCTCATGCGTGACGACCATCATCGTCATTCCGTCACGAGCCAGCCCGATCATGACATCGAGCACCTCCTGCACCATCTCGGGGTCCAGTGCCGAGGTCGGCTCGTCGAACAGGATCATCTTCGGGTCCATGGCCAGCGCTCGGGCGATCGCCACCCGCTGCTGCTGGCCGCCCGAGAGCTGGGCAGGGTATTTGTCCGCCTGTGCCGCGATGCCGACCCGCTCGAGCAGCTCCATCGCCCGGGTGTCCGCCTCGGCCCTGGCCTGGCGGCGCACCTTGGTGGGGCCGAGGGTGACGTTCTCCCGAATCGTCTTGTGCGCGAACAGGTTGAACGACTGGAACACCATGCCGACCTCGGACCGAAGCCTGGCCAGTCCCTTGCCCTCCTCGGGCAGCACCTGGCCGTCGAAGATGATCTTTCCGCCGTCGATCGTCTCCAGCCGGTTGATCGTCCGGCAGAGCGTGGACTTCCCGCCGCCGGAAGGACCGATGACGACCAGCACCTCGCCACGAGAGACGGTCAAGTTGATGTCCTTCAGGACGTGCAATGCCCCGAAGTGCTTGTTGACGTTCTCCATCTGCACGAGTGGAGTTACGTCACCGTTCTCCGTCATGGACCCAAACGGTAGAGGTAGGAAGGACGCTGGTCACTAACTGTGGGGTACCGATCCGATCACATCGTGCCGTCAAGCTGGACTTTTAGCCTCTCACGGCTGTCCCGAGCCGTAAACCGACTACCCTTGAACATGCCATGACTTTGACCCAGGAGAGCGCCCGCACCTACGAAGTGCGCACATACGGGTGCCAGATGAACGTCCACGACTCAGAGCGGCTGTCGGGCCTGCTGGAGGACGCCGGTTACGTGCCCGCGCCCGATGGCGCGGACGCCGACGTGGTCGTGTTCAACACCTGTGCCGTCCGGGAAAATGCCGACAACCGCCTCTACGGCAACCTCGGCCATCTGCGGCCCGCCAAGATGAGCAACCCGCGCATGCAGATCGCTGTGGGCGGCTGCCTGGCCCAGAAGGACCAGGGCGAGATCGTCCGCAAGGCGCCGTGGGTGGACGTGGTCTTCGGCACCCACAACATCGGCTCCCTGCCCGTGCTGCTGGAGCGCGCCCGCATCGAGGGTGAGGCGCAGGTCGAGCTGAAGGAGTCGCTCGAGGTCTTCCCCTCGACGCTGCCCACCAAGCGCGAGTCCGCCTACGCCGCCTGGGTCGCGATCTCCGTCGGCTGCAACAACACCTGCACCTTCTGCATCGTGCCGTCGCTGCGCGGCAAGGAGAAGGACCGGCGCCCCGGTGAGGTGCTGGCCGAGGTCGAGACCCTCGTCGGCCAGGGCGTCCTCGAAGTCACCCTGCTCGGCCAGAACGTCAACACCTACGGCGTCGAGTTCGGCGACCGGCTGGCGTTCGGCAAGCTGCTGCGCGCCTGCGGCGCCGTCGAGGGGCTGGAGCGGGTCCGCTTCACCTCCCCGCACCCGGCCGCCTTCACCGACGACGTCATCGCCGCCATGGCCGAGACGCCCAACGTCATGCACCAGCTGCACATGCCGCTGCAGTCGGGCTCGGACCGGGTGCTCAAGGCGATGCGCCGCTCCTACCGCGCCGAGCGCTACCTCGGCATCATCGAGCGCGTCCGCGCGGCCATGCCCGACGCGGCCATCTCCACCGACATCATCGTCGGCTTCCCCGGTGAGACCGAGGAGGACTTCCAGGAGACCCTGGAGGTCGTACGACGCAGCCGCTTCGCCAACGCCTTCACCTTCCAGTACTCCATCCGTCAGGGCACCCCGGCCGCGACCATGGCGGACCAGGTGCCCAAGAAGGTCGTCCAGGAGCGTTACGAGCGCCTGGTCGCCCTGCAGGAGGAGATCTCCTGGGAGGAGAACAAGAAGCAGGTCGGCCGGACCCTGGAAGTGCTGGTCGCGGAGGGCGAGGGCCGCAAGGACGACGCCACCCGCCGCCTGTCGGGCCGCGCCGCCGACAACCGGCTCGTGCACTTCGCCGTGGGCGACGAGGTCCCGCGGCCCGGCGACATGGTGACGGTCGAGGTGACGTACGCGGCACCGCACCACCTGGTGGCGGACGGGCCGGTGCGCGGTTTGCGCCGCACCCGGGCCGGCGACGCGTGGGAGTCACGGCAGGGCGCGCCCGCCGCGGGGCCCGGCGTCCTGCTGGGGATGCCCGCGATCGGCCGGCCCGCGCCTCTCCCGGCGGCGGACGGCTGCTCCGTACGCTGACCACCAGGCCGCCTACCAGGCTGAGCCCGCCACCTGCCTAGTCGTGGCGTTGAGACGGTTCCAGAGGTTGACCGTGGCGATCGCGGTGATCAGGGCGGCGAGCTCCTGCTCCGAGTAGAGGTCGGCGGCCTCGTCCCACACCTCGTCCGGCACCGGGTCCGACCGGTCGGCGAGCCGGGTGACCGCCTCGGCCAGTGCCAGCGCGGCGCGTTCGGCGTCGTTGAAGTACGGGGTGTCCCGCCAGGCGGCCACCGCGAAGACGCGTTCGTCGCTCTCGCCCGCCTTCCGCAGCTCCTTGGCGTGCATGTCCACGCAGACGCCGCAGCCGTTGATCTGGCTGCTGCGCAGGTGGACCAGGTAGAGGGTGGTCGCCGGCACCCCGGCCTGCTCGGTGGCCTTGGCCAGCGACGTCAGCGCCTGCAGGGCGCCGGGCAGGACCATGGCCGGGTTCTTCATACGCGCGTTCACGATTCGATTCCTTCCGTCGTCAGTGCGGTCTCACTCCTGATGACGGATGCCGGCCGGATGAGGTGACCGGATCTCACCGCGCATTCACGTACGTCAGCGGCGAAGGCCGTCGAGCAGCCGGTTGCAGTAGTCCGACCGGAAGTCCTGGAACGTGGCGCACGGGTTCGGCCCCGCCGGGACGGTGGCGCGAGACTCGGGGACGGTCTGCTCAGGGACGGTCCGCTCAGGGGCGGCGGGTTCGGGTGCGGCGGGTTCCGGGACAGCGGGTTCAGAGGCGGCGGGTTCCGGGACGGCTGGTTCACGGGCCGCTGTGATCAGCGGGGAGGACCGCGCGTCCGGGGTGGCCGCCCGTGCCGGGGGAGGCGTGCCGGTCCGCGGGGCCGGTGCGCCGGCGTCGCGGGTGGGAGCCGGCAGTACGCGCACCCAGCCGGGGGCGGCGGTGGCCGGGGCGGAGGAGCGGGAGGGGCGGTGGGCGGGGACGGAGCTCGCTCGCGCCGTGGGCCTGGAGGATGGGCTCGAAACCGGCGTTGACCAAGGAGAATGCGACGGCGTTCTTGATCCATGGAAAAGCACGCTTTCCTGATCGAATTCGGGAGCGCTTTTCCGTACCGGGTTTCGAGGACCAGTGAACGCCAGGAGAATTCCGAGTCCCGCGATGGCCAGGACCGTGGCGACGCCCGCCGCAGGTGCGAACCGGTTGTAGCTACCTGGGCGAATAGCTCGAAGGGGGGACAAGTCGTGATTCCTTCGTGATTGGTGCGCGAGCATTCCACTGTTGCGGCTAGTGTGGTCCATCGCCCGCGGAAGCCGGAGAGCTTTCCCGATACGACCGCAGGAGCTGTAGGCCATGCAAGATCCGACCGAGCCGGATCGTCAGGACATCCTCGACGGACCGGGCGACCATCGCAGGTCCGGCAGAAACCCCAAAAAGATCGTCGCCATCGCGGCATCCGTCCTCGTGGCCGCACTGGCCGTGGGTGGCGTGAGCTACGTGATGGTCAGCGGCGGCGACACCCCCGTACAGATGAGCCAGCAGGCGCCTCCGGCTGATCAGGCGCCTCCCGCCGAGCAGGAGGCCCCGGACGAGAAGACCTCGAAGGGCGACGACGCTCCTTCCGAGGACACGGCCGAGGACACCGCCGACGACGGAGTCGGCGACACCACCGACGACCTCGGCGACACGGCTGACACCGGTACCGCTGACACACCCGGCACAGGCGACACCGCTGACCGGGCGTCGACCGACACGGGCTCCGCGGGCACAGACGCGCGCGACAGGGACGAGTCGGACACCGGCGACAAGCCGGCGAAGAAGCCCACGACGAGCCCGTCCAAGCCGGCACCGGAGGACGCCGCCGACACCCCGGCGGACGGCCCGGCCGGCGCCGTCACCGGCCAGTGCGCCAAGAGCGGCTGCTGACCCACCCCCAAGGCGGAGCAGCGCGGGACCCGATCCCTGCTGACCCACCCCCACGGTTGTGGCACACGGTCCGTCACCCTCCGGTCCGGGAGCCGCGCCATCCACCTCAGGCCGCGTGACTCACTCCTCAGGCACCCTCAAGCCACGGTGAATCACAGCGGCCGGCACCTCCGAGCCCCTCAGGCACGCGCGATCCACCGGGTCCGTCACCCTCCGGCACCCGTACACCGCGTGATTCACGCGTCCGTCGCTCTCCGGCACCGCGGACCGCGCGATTCACGCATCCGTAGGACCGTGTGGCCTGAAGTGGTCAGCCTTTATTCGCTGTTATTGGACCTGCGTGCCAGGCCACCCTGTCCCTAAGATCAGCGGGTATGACGACTGACACAGCAGCAGTAGCCGTGCTGCGTGCGCTGCATGTGCCCGGCAAGCCCTTGATCCTGCCCAACGCCTGGGACGCCGCCTCCGCGGTGGCCGTACGCGAGGCTGGGTTCGCGGCGGTCGCCACCGGAAGTGCGGCCGTCGCCCGGGTGCTCGGCTACGAGGACCACGAAGCCACCCCGGTGGCCGAGATGCTGGCCGCCGTCGCACGCGTCGTCAGGGTCGTCGACGTGCCGGTGACCGCCGACATGGAGCGCGGCTACGGTCTCGAACCCGCCGAACTGGTCGAGCGGTTGCTCGGCACGGGAGCGGTGGGCTGCAACCTGGAGGACTCCGACCCCCGCTCCGGCGAGTTGATCGAGGCCGAGCGTCAGGCCGCCTTCCTGGCCGAGGTGCGGGCCGCGGCCGGGCAGGCGCTGGTGATCAACGCCAGGATCGACGCCTACATCAGAGGCGAGTCGAACCCCGACCGCGCCCGTGCCGAGGCCGTGCACCGGGCGCGGAGCTACCTGGAGGCCGGAGCCGACTGCGTGTACCCGATCGGGCTCGCGGACGAGGCCGGCATCAAGGCCCTGGTCGGCGAGGTGGGAGGACCGGTCAACATCCTCTTCGCCCCCGGTACGCCGAGCCTGGAACGGCTGGCCGAGCTGGGGGTGGCCCGAGTGAGCTACGGCCACGGCCTGCACGAGGCGGCGCACCGATACGCCACCAGAATGATCCAGGCCGTCAGCGAAGGACGCGACCCCTACCAGCTCCACTAGCCGCGAAGGGCGAAGGGCGAAGGGCGAAGGGCGAAGGGCGAAGGGCGAAGGGCGAAAGGTCAGGCGAAGGGCGAAGGTCAGGTGAAGGGTCTGGGGCGGTGGGGGTGGGAGGGCCGTCGCTACGCTGTCGGCTGTGCTTGTCGCCGCGGCCGTCTGCCCGCACACCCCGCTGCTCGTCCCCGCCCTGGCCGGCGCCGCCCAGGCCGAGTTGGACGAGCTCCGCTCCGCCTGCCACACCGCGGTCGCCGCGCTCCACGACACGAGCCCTGACCTGCTGGTCGTCGTGGGCGGCGCGGGTCTCACCGGACGGTACGGCGCGCAGGCGGCGGGTTCGCTGCACCCGTGGGGCGTGGCCGTCAGGGTCGGCCGGGGCGAGCCGGTGCTGCCCCTGTCGCTGACGGTCGGGCGCTGGCTCCTGGAGAGCGGCGTGGGAGACGGCCCCGGCGCGGTCGCCTTCCAGGCGGTGGCCTCGGCCGCCGAGCCCGAGGACTGCCTGGCGCTCGGCGCGAAGCTGGCGGGCGAGGGCAGGGTGGCGCTGCTGGTGATGGCCGACGGATCGGCCTGCCTGACCCCGAGGGCCCCGGGGCACCACGACCCGGCGGCTCGCCCGTACAACGACCTGCTCGTGCGCGCGGTCGCCGGGGCGGACGGGGAGGCGCTCGCGGCCCTGGACGCGGCCGAGGCCGACCGGCTGTGGGTCGGCGGGCGGGCGGCGCTGCAGGTGCTGGCGGGCGCGGCGAGCGGCGGGGAGTTCGCGGGCCGGGTGCTCGCCGAGGCGGCGCCCTACGGGGTGGGGTATTTCGCCGGGCTCTGGGAGCGGCATCCGCACTCCGCCGAGGCGGCGCGCTTGTAGCGTAGGGCCGAGAGCAAGGCATCCACGCTGGGAGCACGCCGCATGCGCTGGCAGGTCCACTCCGAAGAAGCCCTCTACACCGACCGCTGGCTCGACGTCCGGGTCGCCGACGTGGAGCTGCCCGACGGCACGCGCCTGGACCATCGCCTGATCCGGACCGCGCCGGGAGCGGGCGCGGTGGTCACCGATGACCGGGGCCGGGTGCTGCTGCTCTGGCGGCACCGCTTCATCACCGACTCGTGGGGCTGGGAGATCCCCATCGGTAAGATCGAAGAGGGGGAGGAGCCGGCGGCCGCCGCGGCTCGGGAGACCGAGGAGGAGACCGGCTGGCGGCCGGGCCAGTTGCGGCCGCTGCTGTACACGCAGCCGACCAACGGCCTGTCCGACTCGGCGCACCACATCTTCCGCGCAGACGGCGCCACCCGCGTCGGTCCGCCCACCGACCCCTGGGAGGCCGAACGGGTCGCATGGGTGCCGCTCGCGGACATCCGCGGGCTCATCGACCGGCGCGACCTCGTCTGCGGCACCAGCATGGCCGCCCTGCTCTACGTGGTCAGTGACGGCGGCGGGGCACCGGGATCCGCATGAGGTCCCTGGCCAGGGTGACGTCCCCGTCGTAGGTGCGCCGTACCTCTTCCAGGAAGGCCGGTTCGTGGGCGAAACCGTACCTCTCGGAGAAGTGCGTCAGGACGAGGTGCCGTACGCCCGCGTCGGCGGCGACGAGGCCGGCCTCGAACGCCGTCAGGTGGCCGTACTCCTTGGCCAGCGGCCCCTCGGAGGACAGGAACGTGGCCTCGATGATCAGCAGGTCGACGCCGGAGGCGAGCTCGAAGGCGGTGTCGCACAGGCGGGTGTCCATGATGAAGGCGGCCGACTGGCCGGGCCTCGGGACGCTGCACTGGGCGAGCGTGACGCCGCGCACGGAGCCGGAGCGCTGGAGCTCGCCCACGTCGGGGCCGCGGATGCCGTGCGCCGCCAGCTTCTCGGGGAGCATGCGGGTGCCGGCGGGCTCCTGGACGCGGTAGCCGTACGACTCGACGGGGTGTGACAGGCGGCGCGCGGTGAGCGGGCCGACGGCGGCGAGCGGGCCCGCGACCGGGTGCTCCTCGATGACGTCGGTGTCGGCGAACGGGGCGGCGTGCCGGAGCCTGCGCCAGTAGGCCTCGCCGGAGGCGGGGAACACGGCCCGGACCGGGTGCCGGACACGGTCGCGGGCGATGCGCTGGACCAGGCCGGGGACGCCGAGGCAGTGGTCGCCGTGGAAGTGCGTCACGCAGATCCAGTGCACGTCGTTGGCGCTCACCCCGGCGTGCAGCATCTGCCGCTGCGTCCCTTCGCCGGGGTCGAAGAGGTAGCCCTGACCGTCCCAGCGCAGCAGGTAGCCGTTGTGGTTGCGGTGCCGGGTGGGCACGGCGCTGGAGGTGCCGAGCACGACGAGTTCACGGGCCACGAGCGAGATGCTAGACGTTCAGGACGGATACCGGCGTTTCCCGACCCGCGGCGTACGATATGACTTTCCAGGAGATACCAGGTGAGGATCTGATGACCACGGTCGCGTTCGCCGAGGTGCCGACCCCCGTCGGGCCGTTCGTGCTGGCCGTCACCGAGGACGGCCTGGTCGCCTCCGGCTGGGGCTCCGAGGCGGCGCTGCGCGAACGCCTCCGCCTCCCCGAGGCCGCCGATCCGGGCCGCACCACCTCCGTGGTCGAGCAGCTCGACGCCTATTTCGCCGGCGAGTCCCGGGGTTTCGCGACACCGATCGACTGGCGGCTCACCTCCGGCTCGCGCCGCAAGGTGCTGCAGACGCTGTACGAGATCCCGTACGGCACGGTCGTCACCTACGGGGAGCTGGCGGCCCGCAGCGGCACCGGAGTGCCCGCGCGGGGCATCGGCTCGATCATGGGCGGCAATCCGCTGCCCATCGTGGTGCCCTGCCATCGGGTGGTGGCGGGAAACGGGCTCGGCGGGTTCAGCGGCGGGGTGGGCGTGGAGACCAAGCGCTGGCTGCTGACCCATGAGGGCTACCTGCAGCCGACGCTGCTCGATCTCTGACCGGCTCGGGCACACCCGGAGCGTTGACACACTGGTCGGTGTGCGCAAGTCAGTGATCGCCGTCGTGGGTCCCACCGCGGCCGGGAAGTCGGACCTCGCCGTGGACCTCGCGCTCCGGTTGGGGGGCGAATGCGTCAACGCCGACTCCATGCAGCTCTACCGCGGCATGGACATCGGCACCGCCAAGCTCACGCCCGCCGAGCAGCGAGGAGTCCCGCACCACCTGCTGGACGTCTGGGACGTGACGGTGACGGCCAGCGTGGCGGAGTACCAGCGGCTGGCCAGGTCCGTCATCGACGCCGTCGGCGTGCCCGTGCTGGTCGGCGGCAGCGGGCTGTACGTCCGGGCGGCGATCGACGACCTGGAGTTCCCCGGCACCGACCCGGAGATCAGGGCCAGGCTGGAGGCCGAGCTCGACGAGCGCGGGGCCGCGCCGCTGTACGAGAGGCTGCGCGAGCTGGACCCGCCGGCGGCGGCGGCCATCCTGCCGAGCAACGGGCGCCGCATCGTGCGGGCGCTGGAGGTGATCGAGCACTCCGGCAGGCCGTTCTCGGCGACGATGCCGTCCTACGAGGCGCTCTACCCGAGCGTGCAGATCGGGCTGGAGGTGCCGAGGCCCGAGCTCGACCGGCGGATCGAGGTCAGGGTCGAGCGCATGTGGACGGCCGGGCTGGTGGAGGAGGTGCGCCGCCTGCTCGGGCAGGGCCTGGCGGCGGGCCGCACCGCGAGCCGGGCGCTCGGCTACGCCCAGGTGATCCGCCATCTGACCGGGGAGTGGACCGAGGAGCAGGCCTTCGCCGAGACGGTCAGGCTGACCAGGAGGTTCGCGCGACGCCAGGAGTCGTGGTTCCGGCGCGACCCGCGCGTGTGCTGGCTGCCCTACGACGCCCCGGATCTGCTTGACCGGTCCCTGGCGCGGATAGCGGGCGACGCGTCGGCATAAAATTGTGCCATGCGCTTTCTCAAGGGGCACGGCACCGAGAACGACTTCGTCATCCTTCCCGATCCCGACGGCGAGCTGGACCTGCCGACGTCGCTGATCGCGAAGATCTGCGACAGGAGAGCCGGGATCGGCGCGGACGGCGTGCTCCGCGTGGTGCGCACCAAGCTGGCTCCAGAGGTGGCCGACCAGGCGGGCGACGCCCAGTGGTTCATGGACTACCGCAACTCCGACGGCGGCATGGCCGAGATGTGCGGCAACGGCTCCCGGGTCTTCGCCCGCTATCTGGTCGAGGCGGGCCTGGAGGCCCCCGGCGAGTTCGGCGTGGCCACCCGGGGCGGCACCAGGAAGGTGCGGGTCGAGGCCACCGGTGACGTCACCGTCGACATGGGCCTGCCGGTGGTGCGGGGCGAGAGCGTCACGAGCGTCGCCGGTCAGGAGTATCTCGGCCTGCACATCGACGTCGGCAATCCGCACCTGGCGTGCTCGATCGGCGACCCGGTCGTCCAGCTCGACCTCGGCCACCAGCCGAGCTTCGACCCGGGTGTCTTCCCTACGGGCGTCAACATCGAGCTGTTCAACGCGGTCGGCACCAGCCGGGCGGTGATGCGCGTCTACGAGCGGGGCTCGGGCGAGACCCGCTCCTGCGGCACCGGCGCGGTCGCCACGGCCGTGGCCGCGGCGGCGCTGTCGGGCGACACCACGGGCACCTGGACGGTGGACGTGCCCGGCGGCTCGCTCACCGTGATCCTCGACCACGACACCAGCTATCTGCGCGGCCCCGCGGTCATCGTCGCCTCCGGCGACCTGACGCTTGCAGAATGATGTTCTGATAGGGGATGCTGAGTTCACTTCCTGGACTGAGAGGGGTGGACATGGCTGATCCGCGGACCACGGCCGTCCGAGTCAAGGCGCCGATCGGACAACTCGGCGGCGGTTTCATGATCTCCCGAGAGGCCAAGGCCCTCTGCGAGGAGCACGGCCTCGGCCCGCGCGAGCTCTACTTCCGCGGCCGGTGCGGCGTGCTCGGCGAGTGTGACGCCGACGTCGTCACCTCGGTCGCCGTCTTCTTCCCGTACGGGCACGTCGAGAAGAACTGGAACGGCGGCCGCAAGCTGCCGGTCGAGTGGGCGGTCGAGCTCTACGCCGGGGCCTTGGCGGCATGGGGACGCCGCAGGCTCGGCGACCACGACGGCTGTGCCAGGATCGCCGAGCTGCTCGAACGGGTCGTACGGCAGGCCTCGCCGATCGGCGCCCCGCTGTTCGCCGGATGGCGGGCCGTGCCTCTGCCCGGCGACCCGCCCGCGCGTGCCGCCCAGCTCATGCACGTCGTCCGCGAGCTGCGCGGCGGCCTGCACGCCAACGCGGTGATCGCCGCGGGCCTGCACCCCCTGCAGGCGACCCTCGCGGCCGACCACGACGCGACGCCCTTCGGGCAGGCGTCCGGTGAGATCGCCGCCAGGTTCTTCGAATGGCCGGAGCCCTATGCGAAGCCGGACCCCGACCTGATCGCACGTCGTGCGGCGGTCGAGGATGTCACCGATGATCTGATGGCTTCAGTATTTTCTCCCCTCAACAATGACGAATCGGACGAGCTCATCGAGCTTCTGCGTTTTGGGCACGCTCGTTGACCTGGCAGACTGACGTCTCATGGACGTGGACATCTGGGCCTGGGTCGGCGAAACCCAGCAGCAGCTTTCTGAAGCGGGCAACGTTGGCCTCGCCATGGCGCTGGGAGACCTCCCCGCACAGGCCTACGAAGGGCGCTTCCCGCAGCTCGACGTGATGGCTCCGGCCATCTCGCAGCAGGCGGAGACCCTGGAGCAGCCGTGGCTGGAGTTCTACGCCCGCTACTGGCACCTGCTCGGCCGCATCGGCGACCGCGCCCAGGGCGCGGTCGCCGTCGGGGACGCCGAGCAGCTGCTCGCGTTCGCTCAGCGCGAAGAGGTGCGCTCCTGCCCGGCCGCGCCGGCCGCGGTGGAGGCGCTCGCCCTCGTCTGGGCCAACACCGACGGCCCCGGCTACGCCGCGCAGCGCCTGGAGACCGTCGGCGCCGCCATCGAGCAGCTTGAGCCGACCGACCCCGCCTACACCGGCCTGGTGACGCAGTATGTCGCGGCCCTGGTCGACGCCGGGCGTGCCGGCGAGGCCGTCACCTACGCCGAGTCCGCCGTCGAGCGGTTGCGCGCCGCCGGTCGCGAGGCCAGCTGGGAGCTGGGCGCCGAGAGCGCCCGCGCGCTGCTCGCCGCCGGCCGCGCCGAGGACGCGCTGACCGCGCTGCAGGCCGCGGGCGGCTTCCAGGCCGACGACCCGGTGGCCAAGGAGCACCGCGACGGCGTCCGCCGCGCGCTCATCCTGGCCACCCTCGGCCGCGTCGCCGAGGCCGTCGACGCGCTGCCCGACCTCGACGTGGTCGGCGAGCACCCGAGGGTGTTCGTCGAGTGGGCGCACGCCGTCAACAAGCTGAGCGACTCCTCCCAGATCACCAACACCTGGCAGCTCGGCCGCGTGCTGCGCCAGTGGGTCGACTACTTCGGCATGATGGGCGGCTACCGCTCCCGCGTCGAGCTCTCGCTGATCGCCGGCGAGCTGGCCATCGCCAGGCAGGGCGTGTGGCAGGCCCGGCTGCTGGCCGACCTGGCCGAGTCCGCCGCCGGGGAGCTGCGTGACGCCACCGGCGTCGCGGAGCGGATCGCCGAGCTGCGCGCCGCCGCCGACGCGGCCACCGAGCCCCCGGCCCCCGGCCCCGTCGCGGAGCGCGTCGCCTACTTCGACGCCGCCGACGGCTACAACGCCGACCCCGAGCGCTGGGTCGGCTGGCTGGCCCCGCTGTCCGGCAAGGACATCGAGGCCACCCGCCGCCACACCACCACGATGGGCTTCCTGGGCTACCCGTCGACCGGCGCCGACATCTACTGGAAGATGCTCGTCGACACCGGCGACATCGCCGCCGCCGACGCCGACGACATCGCCTACCTCACCACGCTGCTCATCGAGGCGCGTCAGGACGAGCGGCTGGAGCAGATGGCCGCGACCCTGCCCCACGACGCCAAGCACCTGGCGCTGGCCCGCCTGCACAGCGCCCGCGAGCGCTGGCCGGAGGCGCTCGACGAGGCCCAGCACGCGGTGGCCGCCGGAGCCGGGGTGGAGGCGCGCCGCCTCGTCGCGGGCGCCGCCCAGCAGATCGACGAGAACGCCAGGGGCGCCGCGGCGCTGCTGGAGGTGCTCGACGAGCTCACCGACGAAGACGTCTGGCGCATGATCGTCATGGCCACCGCCGCCGAGGACTGGGTGACCGTCCGCAAGGGCGCCGCCAAGCTCGGCATGCCGATCAAGTCCACCGAGGGGCCGATCGAGGAGGAGATGGGCCTCATCAGGCTCATCCTCCCCGCGCCCGACGGCGGTCAGCGTCAGGTGCTGTCCATCCGCACCGGCCCGGCCACCGCCAGGCTGGCGCTGCCGCAGCCGCGCGGCATGGACTACAACGCGGGCGATCTGGTCGTGTTCGACCCGCAGCTGCTGGAGCCGCTGCCGGAAGACCCCGAAGAGCAGCAGAACTTCGTGCCGCCCTTCGCCGCGGTGAGCATCCTGCGGCCCGGCGGCTACACCAGCTACTTCTTCGACGGTGCCGCGCCGAGCGACGAGGACTGGACCGAGTTCACCGAGGTCATGGCCGAGCGCGGCTGGCCGATGTGGGTCTACAGCGATGACAACTACCAGGTGACCCACCCGACGAGCGGCGAGCAGATCCCCGGTGTGTTCGGCTGGGTCGCGGTGCCGCCCAATGTCACCGCCGTCGAGGTCGACGCGCTGCTCGACGACGCCACCGAGCGTTGGTCCCACCCGCTGGCCTGGCTCGACCTGGCCCGCGAGGTCGACGTTGAGGTCGAGCGGCACGAGCGGATCGTCAAGGAGTACGGGCTCTAGTCTCCCGCCGTGCCCGGCCTCGCCGCCGGGCACGGCACTCCCGGTAGGCGGTGACATCCACCTCGCCTGATAGCTTTTGGCGCGATATTTCGGGACTTGGAGGCACAATGCAGGACATCGATAGGTTGGCCGCCGTGATCCGTGACGAGCGCCCGTGGGGTGCCTTCGAGCGCTACACCCTCAACGAGGTGTCCACGGTCAAGATCATCACCGTGTCGCCGGGGCAGACGCTCAGCCTGCAGCGGCACGAGCACCGTGACGAGCTCTGGGTGGCCCTCGACCCCGGTTGCGTCTTCGAGGTCAACGGCGAGCGCCTGGAGCCGGCCGTCGGTGACCGGGTGCTGATCCGCGCGGGCCAGACCCACCGTCTCAGCTCCTCCGGCCCGGCCACCCGCATCCTCGAGGTCGCCTTCGGCCACTTCGACGAGGACGACATCGAGCGCCTCGAAGACTCCTACGGGCGTTCCTGACAGGGTCCCGTAGATTTCCGCGGGCGTTCCCCTTGGACGGCCGCCCGCGGTAGCTCGCCTACGCCCGCGCCCGCGCCGGGCGGCGATGCCCGATGCTCAACCTTGGCATGGCCGGGTCCGCCGGCGGCGACCGGCCGCTCGGCCGTACGCCGACGGCGACACGGCCGCTCGGCGGCATGGCGTACGACGTCTCCCGTCGTACGTATGTCCGCCTAGGGCCGCCTGGGCCGCCCGGGAGGACGTCAGCCGTGTCATGGCGGCTGTCGGCGGCCGGTGAAAGACAGACCTTGTTCGGAGGTCTCTGGGGCCTTATGTTCGTTGCGTAGTCCGGTGCGTGTTGCGTAATAAGGAACAACCGGAGGGCCCATGACAAGCCGGCCTCGTTTAGTGATCATCGGAGCCGGCATCGTCGGCTGTGCCCTGGCCGACGAGCTCACGGTCCGGGGGTGGACCGACGTCACCGTCGTCGACCAGGGGCCGCTCTTCGCCACCGGCGGTTCGAGCTCGCACGCCCCCGGCCTGGTGTTCCAGACGAACCCGTCCAAGACCATGACCGAGTTCGCCTCCTACACCGTGCGCAAGTACACCGAGCTCGGCTGCTTCGAGCAGGTGGGCGGCCTGGAGGTCGCCACCACCCAGGAGCGGTGGCAGGACCTGCACCGCAAGCACGGCTGGGCCGAGTCCTGGGGCGTCGAGGGCGAGCTGGTGGACGCCGAGCGGTGCGCGGAGCTGTGGCCGCTGCTCGACCGGCGACGGGTGCTCGGCGGGTTCCACGTGCCCACCGACGGGCTCGCGGCGGCCGTGAGCTGCTGCGAGGCGCAGGCCGGGCGGGCCGTCGAGCGGGGCGCCAGGTTCCTGGCCGGGCACACCGTGGTGGACGTCCAGCACAAGGGCGGCAGGGTCACCGGCGTGGCCGTGCGGACCGCCGCCGGCTACCGCGTCATCGAGGCGGACGTGGTCGTGTGCGCCGCCGGATTCTGGGGACCGGCGATCGGCGCGATGGCGGGGCTGACCGTGCCGCTGCAGCCGCTGGCCCATCAGTACGCCAAGTCCGGGCCGCTGGCCGGGCTCAGCAGCGGGCCCATCCTGCGCCACCAGGACGCCGACCTCTACTTCCGCCACCACGGTGACCGCGTCGGCGTCGGCTCCTACGCGCACCGGCCGATGCCGGTCGCCCAGCACGAGATCGGCCCCAAGGGCACCACGATGCCGTCGGTGCAGAAGTTCACCGAGGAGGACTTCGACCCCGCCTGGTGGGACGCCGGCGAGCTGCTGCCCGCCCTCAGGAAGTCCCGGTACGAAGACGGCATCAACGGGATCTTCTCCTTCACCTCCGACGGGTTCCCGCTGATCGGGGAGGCGCCGGAGCTCGACGGGTTCTGGGTGGCCGAGGCGGTCTGGGTCACCCACTCGGCCGGAGTCGCCAAGGCGGTGGCCGAGCTGCTGGTCGACGGGCACAGCGGCGTCGATCTGCACGAGTGCGAGCTCAACCGGTTCGAGCCGGTCCAGCTCGCCCCCGCCTTCGTCGAGGAGCGCGGCAAGCAGAACTTCGTCGAGGTCTACGACGTCATCCATCCGCTGCAGCCGATGGACTCGCCGCGGCCGATGCGTACCAGCCCCTTCTACGCGCGCCAGCTGGAGCTGGGCGGCCACTTCCTGGAGGCGGCCGGGTGGGAGCGGCCGCACTGGTTCGAGGCGAACGCGCCGCTGCTGGAGGATCTCGTACGGGAACGCGGCGGCGAGCCGGAGCCGCTGGTGGGAGCGGCGCGGCGGCAGGAGTGGGCCGCCCGCCACTGGTCGCCGATCGCCGCCGCGGAGTCGTACGCCACCCGGGAGAACGTGGCGCTCTACGACATGACGCCGCTCAAGCGGATCGAGGTCGGCGGGGCGCGGGCGGCGGCGTTCCTGCAGCGCTTGACCACCAACAACGTCGACAAGAAGCCCGGCTCGGTCACGTACACGCTGCTGCTCGACGCCAAGGGCGGCATCCGGTCGGACCTGACGGTGGCGCGGCTGGCGGAGGACCGGTTCCAGATCGGCGCGAACGGCAACCTGGACCTCGACTGGATCACCCGGCACGCGCCCGGCGGCGTGTACGTGCGCGACATCACGCCGGGCACTTGCTGCGTGGGCGTGTGGGGACCACGGGCCAGGGAGCTGGTCCAGCCGCTCACCGACCTGGACCTGTCGCACGAAGGTTTCCCCTATTTCACGTGTAAAAGCGGATATGTCGGCCAGGTGCCCGTGACGGCGATGCGGGTCTCGTACGTCGGCGAGCTGGGCTGGGAGCTCTACACCAGCGCCGACCTGGGTCTGAAGCTGTGGGACACGCTCTGGGGGACCGGACTGCCGATCGCCGGCGGCCGGGCCGCGTTCACCAGTCTCCGGGTGGAGAAGGGCTATCGGCTCTGGGGCGTCGACATGACGCCCGAGCACAACCCGTACGAGGCCGGGCTGGGCTTCGCGGTCAGGAAGGACAAGGACTTCGTCGGCCGCGACGCCCTGTCGGCGGAGGTCACCCGCAAGCTCGCGCCGCTGCTCAGCGCCGAGGTGGTCATGGGCAAGGAGCCGGTACGGCACCAGGGCCGCACGGTCGGTTACGTCACCAGCGCCGCCTACGGGCACACCATCGAGCGCCCGATCGCCTACGCCTGGCTGCCGATCGAGCTGGCCACCCCCGGGACGCAACTGGATATTTCCTATTTCGGGCGGCGGGTTCCCGCCGAGGTCGCCGCCGAGCCGCTGTACGACCCCCAGATGGAGAAGATCCGCCGGTGACCCACCCCGACTTCCTCTGGCGCGACCCCGACCCGAAGCCCGCCTACGACGTGGTCATCGTCGGCGCCGGCGGGCACGGCCTGGCCACCGCCTACTACCTGGCGCGCAACCACGGCATCACCAACGTGGCCGTCCTGGAGAAGGGCTGGCTGGCCGGCGGGAACATGGCCCGCAACACCACGATCATCCGCTCCAACTACCTGTGGGACGAGAGCGCCGCCATCTACGAGCACTCCCTGAAACTGTGGGAAGGGCTCAGCGAGGAGCTCGACTACGACCTCCAGTTCAGCCAGCGCGGCGTGCTCAACCTGGCCCACAGCCTGGGCGACGTGCGCGAGGCCAGGCGGCGGGTCAACGCCAACCGGCTCAACGGCGTCGACGCCGAATGGCTCGACCCCGACGAGGTCAAGAAGTTCTGCCCGATCATCAACGTCTCCGACCGGGCCCGCTACCCGGTCATGGGCGCCACCCTGCAGCGGCGCGGCGGCATCGCCAAGCACGACCACGTGGCCTGGGCGCTGGCTCGCAAGGCCGACGCCTACGGCATCGACCTGATCCAGGGCTGTGAGGTGACCGGCTTCGAGATCAGCGGCGGCAGGGTGACGGCGGTGGAGACCTCGCGCGGCAGGATCGCGGCGGGCAAGGTCGCGCTCGCCTCCGCCGGGCACACCTCCGTGCTGGCCGAGCAGGCCGGGATCCGGCTGCCGCTGCAGTCACACCCGCTGCAGGCGCTGGTGTCGGAGCTGCTGGAGCCGGTGCTCGACTGCGTGGTCATGTCCAACGCCGTGCACGTCTACGTCAGCCAGGCGCACAAGGGGGAGCTGGTGATGGGCGCGGGCATCGACTCCTACAACTCCTACGGCCAGCGTGGCGCCTTCCACGTCATCGAGGCGCAGATGGCGGCGGCGCTGGAGCTGTTCCCGCTGTTCAGCCGGGTACGGGTGCTGCGCACCTGGGCGGGCATCGTCGACGTGTCGCCCGACGCCTCGCCGATCATCGGCACGACCCCGGTGGAGGGTCTGTACGTGAACGCGGGCTGGGGCACCGGCGGCTTCAAGGCCACGCCGGGCGCGGGCTGGGTCTACGCCCACACGATCGCGCACGGCGAGCCGCATCCCCTGGCGGCACCGTTCGCGCTGGACAGGTTCACCACGGGGGCGCTCATCGACGAGCACGGCGCGGCGGCGGTGGCGCACTGATGCTGCTCATCGACTGCCCGCACTGCGGCCCCCGCGACGAGAACGAGTTCCGCTACGGCGCCCAGGCCGGGATCGCCTACCCCGACACGCCCAGCGAGCTGACGGACGCCGAGTGGGCCGCGTACGTGTTCCTGCGCGACAACCCCAAGGGCTGGTTCAGGGAACGCTGGTTCCACACCCACGGCTGCCGCACCTGGTTCGTCGTGGAACGCCACACGGTCACCCACGAGATCCGTAGATCGCCCTGACCTTCGCGCCGTTGTAGGAGTTTGCGATGACCCGTCTGCCTTCGGGTGGTTTGATCGATCGCTCGGTCACGCTCCCGTTCCACTTCGACGGCCGCCCGCTGCACGGGCATCCGGGTGACACGCTCGCCTCGGCCCTGCTGGCCGGCGGTGTGCGGATCGTGGGGCACAGCGTGGACCTGGGCCGCCCGCGCGGGATCTTCTCCGCCGGGCCCGAGGAGCCGAACGCGCTGGTCCGCGTCGACGCCGACCCGATGCTCGCCGCCACCACCGTGGAGCTGCGCGCCGGGCTCCAGGCGTGGAGCCTGCGCGGCAGGGGCCGGGTGGATCCGGACGCCGTGGACGAGCGCCGCGCCGACAAGGGCTACCTGCACTGCGACGTGCTGGTGGTCGGCGGCGGCCCGGCCGGGCTCGCGGCCGCGCTGGCCGCGGGGGAGACCGGTGCGCGGGTGATCCTGCTGGACGACCAGCCGAGGCTCGGCGGCGACCTGCTGAGCAGCCGCGTCCTGCTGGACGGCGCGCCCGCCCTGGACTGGGTCGCCGCCGCGGAGAGCGGGCTGGCCGCGCTCCCGGAGGTTCGCGTCCTGGTCAGGACCACCGCCATCGGCTACTACGACCACAACTACCTGGTCGCCGTCGAACGCCGCCCCTCGGGCGAGCGCCTGTGGCACCTGCGCGCCCGCCGCGTCGTGCTCGCCACCGGCGCGCACGAGCGTTCGCTGCCCTTCCCGGGCAACGACCGGCCCGGCGTCATGCTCGCCTCCGCCGCCCGCGCCTACGCCAACAGGTACGGTGTACGGCCCGGCAACCGCGCGGTCGTCTACGCCTGCGCCGACTCGGGGTACGAGGCCGCCCGCGACCTTGAGGCGGCCGGCGTGGAGATCGCCGCCATCGTCGACCCGCGCCCGCAGGGCCTGGCCGGAGCCCTGGCGGGCCGCACCGTCACCGGGACCACGGCCGACGCCGACGGCCTGCTCACCGGCGTCCGGCTGGGCGACCTGCACGTCGAGGCCGACCTCCTCGCGGTGGCCGGCGGCTGGAACCCCGCCGTCCACCTCTTCAGCCAGTCCCAGGGCAGGGTCACCTTCGACGACGCCCTCCAGGCCTTCGTCCCCGGTCCCTCCGCGCAGGCCGAGCAGTCGGCGGGCGCGTGCAGGGGCCTGTACGGCACCCGCGAGGCGATCGAGGACGGCCACACCGCAGGCGCGGCCGCCGCCCGCGACGCGGCCCGCCCGGCGGGCGACGGGGCGGGTCATGAGAGGGCTCGGCCCCTGGTCCATGGTGGTTTCCGGGCGCCCACCAGCGACGCGCCGGCGCTGCGCCCGCCGGCCGTTCACTGGGGGGAGCTCGCGCCGGACCCCACGGCGTTCGTCGACCTTCAGCGAGACGTCACGGTCGCCGACCTGGCCAGGGCCGTGGGCGCCGGGATGCGCTCGGTCGAGCACGTCAAGCGCTTCACCACCGCCGGCACCGGCGCCGACCAGGGCAAGACCTCGGGCGCGCTGGTGACGGGAGTGATGTCCCAACTGCTCGGCGTCGCGCCGGGGCAGACGGGTACGACCACCTTCCGCCCGCCGTACCTGCCGGTGGTCTTCGGCACGCTGGCGGGCCGCGACCGGGGCGAGCTGTCCGACCCGGTCAGGACGACCGCCCTGCACGGCGCGCACGTCGCCAGGGGAGCGGTGTTCGAGGACGTCGGCCAGTGGAAGCGGCCCTGGTACTTCCCGCTGGGCGGCGAGACGATGGACGAGGCCGTGGCGCGGGAGTGCCGCGCGGCCCGAACGGGGGTGGCCGCGATGGACGCCTCCACCCTCGGCAAGATCGACATCCGGGGCCGTGACGCCGGCGTCTTCCTGGACCGCATCTACACCAACACGTACTCCACGCTCGCCGTCGGCGCCTGCCGCTACGGCCTGATGTGCACGGCCGACGGGATGGTCTTCGACGACGGCACCACCGCCAGGCTCGGCGAGAACCACTACCTCATGACCACTACCACCGGCAACGCGGCGGCGGTGCTCGACTGGCTGGAGGAGTGGCGGCAGACCGAATGGCCGGAGCTCGACGTACGCCTCACCTCCGTCACCGACCACTGGGCCACGGTGGCGATCGTCGGCCCACGGGCCCGCGCCGTACTCGCCGCCGTCGCGCCGGGCGCGCCGGGCCTGGCCTTCATGAGATGCGCGGAGACCGACGTGCTCGGCGTGCCCGGCCGGGTGTTCAGGATCAGCTTCTCCGGTGAGCTGGCCTACGAGGTGAACGTGCCCTGGCAGTACGGCAGGTCGCTCTGGGAGAGCGTGCTGGCCCTGGGCGCGGTGCCGTACGGGACGGAGACCATGCACGTGCTGCGTGCCGAGAAGGGCTTCCCCATCGTCGGTCAGGAAACCGACGGCACCGTCACCCCGCAGGACCTCGGCATGTCGTGGATCGTCTCCCCCCGCAAGCCCGACTACGTCGGCAAGCGCTCGCATGCCCGCCCCGACACCCTCCGCGACGGCCGCAAGACGCTGATCGGCCTCCTCCCCGACGACCCCACGGCCCCCCTCGTGGAGGGCGCCCAGCTCATCCCGTCCGCGCCCCACCCCGAGCCGGCACCGGCGGCCCTGGCTCAGGGGCCCGCACAGGGGGCGGACGCGGTGCGCATGCTCGGCCACGTGACCAGCGGTTACGCCAGCGCGGTGCTCGGCCGTACGTTCGGCCTCGCCCTGGCACGGGACGTGGCTCCGGGCGACCGGCTCACCGCCGTCTCCGGGTCCTCCGCGGTCGCGGTGACGGTCGTCGCGCCGGTCTTCTACGACCCGGAGAACACCCGCCGCGACGGCGACCCCGCTGTTCCCGGCTCCCTGGAAGACGCGCCGGTGCCCGCTGCCGTTCCCGGCTCCCTGGAAGACGCGCCGGTGCCCGCTCCGGGAGCCTGCCGCGCCGAGAGCCCGGCCGCCCACCTCGCCGCTCGCTTCGCGGCGGCGAGTTCCGATGCCGTACGACTCCGCGAGCTGCCCCCGACGCCCATGTGGGAGGTCCGGGGCGACGACCCCGGCCTCGGGCTACGGCTCGGCCCCGACTGGTGGCTGGTGACGGGCCTCGCCGGCCAGACCTTCGGCGGCGTTCCGGCCGGCGCCGGCTGGGTGGACGTGTCGGGGCAGCGGACCGTGCTGGAGCTGGCCGGGCCGGGGGCTCTTGAGGTGCTGATCACCGGGTGCCCCCTCGACCTGCACCCCTCGGTGTTCACCGGTCACGCCCAGACGCTCCTGGCGAAGACGCCGGTGATTGTGGAGCGAGCTGGCGATACATACCGGATTTACGTGCGCTCTTCGTACGCCAACTACCTAGCCGAATGGCTACTTGACGCTCTTGGACGGTAAAAGGCCCGCTGAGCGGAAATTGATATACCTAGACTTTGCAATCACGAGTCTGGGGGCGTAAGTGCGCGTACGTGCGGTTTTGGCCGGTTTAGTGACAGTGGTGGCGCTCGGAGGCTGTGGCGATCTGGAGGCGACGCTGCTTCCCGATCAGGACGCGGACTCCGGCAAGGCCACCTCCGCCGACATCAAGGAAGCGCGCGAGAAGCTCGACGGGATCCCGGTGAAGGGCCGGGCGCCGAAGACCGGCTACGACCGGGACGAGTTCGGTCCCGCCTGGTCGGATGTGGACCGCAACGGCTGCGACACCCGCAACGACATCCTCAAGCGGGACCTGACCGAGGAGACGTTCAAGCCCGGCACCCACGACTGCATCGTGCTCACCGGCGTGCTCGACGACCCCTTCAGCGGCAGGACGATCGAGTTCGAGCGTGGACAGGACACCAGCAGCAAGGTCCAGATCGACCACGTGATCCCGCTGTCGGACGCCTGGCAGAAGGGCGCCCAGCAGCTGACCAAGACCGAGCGCAAGGAGTTCGCCAACGACCCCCTGAACCTTCTGGCCGTCGACGGCCCGCTCAACGGCCAGAAGGGCGACTCCGACGCGGCCACCTGGCTCCCGCCGCGCAAGGCCTACCGGTGCGAGTACATCGCGCGGCAGATCGAGGTGAAGGCGAAGTACGACCTGTGGGTCACCGCGGCGGAGAAGGAGGCCATGGCGGGCATCCTGTCCTCCTGCTGATCAGTCGTCGTCGCTGTCGTCGCTGTCCATGCGCTCGCTCTCCTGCTTGAGGAGCTTGCCCGTGGCCGCGTCGACGTCCAGCTCGTACTCTGTGTCGCCCTTGATCAGCTCGACCTCCCACACGTCGGGCTGGGTTGCGCGCCCGTCGAAGCCGACCTCGCGCACCCACGAGCCGGGCACCTGCTTCTGGGCGATCTGGATGGCCTGCTCGGCGCCCACCTTGGGGGCGGGCCGGTCGACGGCGGCGAAGGCGGCGGACCCGCCGGCCACGAGGGCCATGACGCCGGCACTGGCAACGATGATCTTCGTAGTGATGTGCATGCCCCTACGAAACCCCGATCAGCGGTAATCGCGCGCTAAGGCCGGGTTAACACCACTTCCACGATGGCGCCGCCCGACGACGACACCGTCAGCCGGCCACCCGAGGACTCGGCGGTGCGGCGCGCGATGTCCAGGCCGAGCCCGGTCGAGCCGCCCGCGCTGTTGCCCCTCTCCAGCAGGGCGGGGTCGAAGCCGGCCCCCGTGTCGCTGACCACCAGCACGGCTCCCGAAGGATGCGGCGCGAGCCGTACGGAGAACGACACCCCCTCCGGGGTGTGCGCGAAGACGTTGCCGAGCAGCGCGTCCACGCAGGCGCCGAGGGCCTCGGCGCCGACCGCCACGGTCAGCTCCTCCTCCGGCAGGGCGACCGTGACCGTGCGTCCCTGGTCGTCGGCGAGCACCGACCAGAACCGCACCCGCTCACCCACCACGGCCGTCGCGTCGCAGGCGCCGCGCTCGGCCGAGCGCTGCCTGGCGTCGGTGATGACGGCGCTGACGGCCCGCTCCAGCGCGTCCACCCGGGCGCCCACCCTCGCCGCCTCCTCGGGGTCCCGGAGCGACTCGACGTCCAGCCTCAGGCCCGTCAGCGGGGTACGGAGCCGGTGTGACAGGTCCGCGACCGACTCCCGTTCGGCCGCCAGCAGGTCGCCGATCCGCCCGGCCAGATGGTTGAGCGCCAGGGCCACCGAGCGCACCTCCGGCGGCCCGCCGGGCTCGGCGCGCGCCTCCAGGTCGCCGCCCGCCAGCCGGTGGGAGACCCGGGCCAGGCCGTCGACCGGCCTGGTGACCGCCAGCGCCAGCCGGTCGGCCAGCACGATGCCCAGCACCACCAGCGCCAGCCCGAGCACCAGCAGCGCCGCCCACGCCGCGCGTACGCCGCGCCGCAGCTCGTCGTCGCCGACGAACACCCTGATCACCACGGTGCCCTGCGGAGACTGGACGGAGGCCAGCACCTCCCTGCCGTCGTCGACCTCGGCGGTGACGCTGCGGCCCGTCGCGGCCAGCCGTACCGCCTCGGAGCGCTCGGCCGGGGCGCCCACCGTCCGCCCGTCCGGCAGGAACACCGTCACGGGACGCGACACCCGCTCCACGGCGAGCGGCAGGTCGGAGGTGCCGACCGCGAAGGCGACCGACTCGGCGGCGGTGGTGGCGCGGTTCATCGCGCCGTTCTCCGCCACGGCCCGGATCAGCAGCGCCATCGGCACCAGCAGCGCGATCAACACCAGCGAGGTGGTGGCCGCCACCAGCAGCGCCAGCCAGCGCCTCATGACGGCCCGACCAGCTTCACCCCGACGCCCCGCACGGTGTGCAGGTAGCGCGGCTCCGAGGCGGTCTCGCCCAGTTTCCTGCGCAGCCACGACAGGTGGACGTCCACCGTCTTGTCGGCCCCGCCGTACGGGAGCTGCCACACCTCGGTCAGCAGCTGACGCTTGGTGATGACCTCTCCCGGGCGTGCGGCGAGGTAGTGCAGCACGTCGAACTCGCGTGGCGTCAGCTCCAGCTCCGCCCCGTCGAGCTCGGCCGTCCGCGCGCGCGGGTCCACGCGCAGCCCGCCCACCTGGAGCGGCTCCGGCGCGCTCTCGCCCGCCCGCCGCAGCACGGCCCTGATCCGCGCGTCCAGCTGGGCGGCGCTGTAGGGCTTGACCACGTAGTCGTCGGCGCCCGCGTCGAGCACCGGCACCATCTCGGCGTCGCCGTCGCGGGCGGTCGCCACGATCACCGGCACCTTGCTCACCGCGCGCAGCATCCGCAGCAGCTCGCCGCCGTCGAGGTCCGGCAGCCCCAGGTCGAGCACGATCAGATCAGGGTGGTCCTGTACGGCCAGCCGCAGCCCGTCCAGCGCCGTGGGGGAGGAGGAAACGGCGTGGCCCAGCTCCCGCAGCCCCCGGCTCAGCGCCGTGCGGATCGCCACGTCGTCCTCGATGAGCAGGATGTCAGCCATATGAGGAAACCGTAGACGGTCACGGGCGATGCTCCGCGCCTCGTTATCGTCGCCTTAACCTGGCCTTAGCCGTACGTGGGGGAAGGTGACAGGGTGAAGCGACTCGTCCTGGCCTGGGTGGCCGCCGCGCTCGCCGCGACCGGTGCGGCCGTGGCGGCGCTCGGCCTGGTCAGCGGCGCACTGACCGGCACGTCCGGCCCGGTGCTGACCCAGGACGAGGCCCGAGCCGCCCTCGCCACCCTGCCACGCCCGATCTCGGCGTCCGCCGCGCCCGCCACGACCCCACCGCCGACCCCGCAGCCGGGCACGCCCGAAGGGGAGTTCGTCCGCACGCCGGGCGGCACGGTGATCGCCTCCTGCGCCGGCGGCCTGGTGACGCTGCGCTCGTGGAGCCCGGCCCAGGGCTACTCCGTGGACGGCGTCGAGCCGGGGCCGGGCCGAGAGGCCGAGGTGGAGTTCGAGGCGGACGAGGGCGAGGACGTGGAGCTCAAGCTCGGCTGCTCCGGCGACCGTCCCGTCAGGCTCCCGCCCGGCTGACGGGCGGTCAGCGGGCTCCGCGCACCTGGAGGGCGGCCAGCAGCTCCTCAGACGCTCTGGTGATGGTCTCCACGGCGCGGTCGAACGCCTCGGCGTTGTGCGCGGCGGGCGCCCGGAAGCCGGAGATCTTCCGGACATATTGCAGGGCCGCGGCTCGCACGTCGTCTTCGGTCACGTCCTCGGTGTAGGGCGGGCGCAGGGTCTTGATACTTCGGCACATACCCCTAACGTTGACTTCTCCCCGCCATGAATGGCAAGGATTCCCCCGTCTCACGGCGGGGTGTTTACTGCTGCTTCTACGCCGCTTGCGCGGTGAAGGTTTCGGGCGGTGCCAGGGTCGGGATCGCCTTGCCTGGTCTTACCTGCTCTTCACAGTCGTTTCGGGTGTCCGCCAGCCCGGCGGCCACGTCGTTCAGGCCGTCCTGAGTCTTCAGGCGGATGCCTTCGGCCAGGATGTTGAGCGCTGCGGCGATGTCACGGTCGTGGTGCTCGCCGCAGGAGGGGCAGTCCCAGGCGCGGACGTCCAGGCCGAGTTTCCCGATTTTGTGGCCGCAGCAGGGGCACAGCTGGGAGGAGGGATACCAGCGGTCGATGGCGATGAAGGTGCGGCCGTAGCGGGCCGCTTTGCCTTCCAGCAGGCGCAGGAAGGTGCCCCAGGAGGCGTCGTTGACGCTCTTGGCCAGTCGGCCCCGGGCCAGGCCCCGCACGGCCAGACCTTCGACTGCCACCGCTTGGTTCTCGCGGACGATCGTGGTGCTGGTCTGGTGCAGGAAGTCCCGGCGGGCGTCGCCGACCTTGGCGTGCTGACGGGCGAGCTTGATGCGGGCTTTGGCCCGGTTGGCGCTGCCCTTCCGCTTACGGGCCAGGGCGCGCTGGACCTTCTTCAGTTTGCGCTCTCTGCGGTGTAGCCATTTGGGGTTGGCTATCTTCTCGCCGTCGGAGGTGACCGCGTAGTGGGTCAGCCCGAGATCGATCCCCGTCTCCACATCGACCTGGGCGAGGGTTTGGCTGTCGTCGGGCACGTCAACGACGAACGAGGCGAAGTAGCGGCCCGCCGCGTCCTTGACAACCGTGACGCTAGAAGGCGCGGCAGGAAGCTCGCGCGACCACCGCACCTCGATCTCGCCGATCTTCGCCAGATACAACGCATCCCCAGCACCGCCGGGGCGAAGCCTGAACGCGGTGGTGGTGAACCGGGCCGACTGCCGGAGATCACGGCGCGACTTGAACACCGGCAGGCCCATCTTCGGGCCTTTGCGCTTGCCCGACACCGAGGCGAAGAAGTTTTGGTAGGCCACGTCCAGGTCCCGCAGCGACTGCTGCAACGGCACCGGCGACACCTGTCCGAGCCAATCCCGTTCAGGAGTGCGCTTGGCGGCGGTGATGCACATCTGCTGCAACCGTGGGCCACTGATCCACGCCCGGTCGGCCTTCCACCCGGCTTTACGCCGGGCCAGCGCGTCGTTCCACACCGCTCGGACACACCCGAACAATCGAGCCAGAGACGCCTGCTGGGGCGCGTCCGGGTACAGCCGGTAGTTGTAGCGCAGCTTCATCGACCACCCCCTACAGTGTGCGATCGCTCGCAAGCATTACGTGAACTCGAACATGCTAGCGCCTGCTCCATAGCCGTACCAGGGGAATACCGACGCGGCACACATCGGCCGGCAACACCGACTACTCGCTGTCTGCGGACCTATCGGTAATAGCCGATGCGCTGGCTTATCTCCAGTGCGCCGGCGGCCATGATCTCGCCCACCTCGGGCAGCCGCTGCGGCGTGAGCCGGTAGGAGGGGCCGGAGGCGCTGACCGCCGCCACCACCGAGCCGTCGCTGCCCATGATCGGCGCGGCCACCGCGTTCAGGCCCAGCTCCAGCTCCTCCACGGTGAAGGCCCAGCCGCGCCGCCTGATCTCCTCCAGCCCCAGCAGCCTGGCGTCGGTGATGGTCATGGGGGTGAACCGCTGCAGCTCGTCGTGCAGCAGCAGCGCGCCATAGGCCAGCAGCACCTTGCCGCTGGAGGTGGCGTGCGCGGGGGTGCGCTGGCCCACCCAGTTGTGGCCGCTGATCGCCGACGGCCCTCGCGCCTGGCTGATGTTGACCGCGTAGCCGTCCTGGGGCACCGCGACGTTGACGGTCTCGCCCACCTGTTTGGCCAGCCGCCGGCAGACGCGCCTGCTCTCCTTGGCCAGATCGAGCTGGGCCGTGGCTGCGCCCGCCAGCCGCACCACGCCGAATCCGAGCCGGTAGCGCCCGCGGTCACCGCTCTGCTCGACGAGCCCGCCCTGCTCCAGTGCGGCCAGCAGCCGGAAGGCCGTGGACTTGTGCACGTCTAGTTCGTTGGCCAGATCCGTCACCCGCGTCGCGCCCTCTCGGGCGAGTATCTCCAGAATCGCGATGGCCCTGTCGACTGATTGCACTGAGCTGTTGCTCATAGCGCAACACCATATCTGGCGAAGCGCCGCTTCTCAGCCCCCGCCGATCATCGGCCTGAGTTCCGCGCCGAACGCGTGCGCGATCTTCCGCATGCTCTCGGCCAGCTCGTCACGGTCCAGCGCGTCGATCCGGTCGGCCGGGCCGGACACCGACATGGCCGCCACCACCCGGTCCCCGTCGCGGACCGGCACGGCCAGGCAGTGCACGCCGAGCTCCTCCTCGCCCAGGTCCATGGCGTAGCCGTGGGCCCGCACCCGGTCCAGCTCGGCCATCATGGCGGGGCCGTCGGTGATCGTGTTGGGCGTGCGCCGGGGCATGCCGGTCCGCTCGAACACCGGCAGCGCCTCGCCGGCCGCCCGCCCGGCCAGCAGCACCTTGCCGACGGCCGTGCTGTGCGGCAGCACCCGCCTGCCGACCTCGGCGAACATGCGCAGCCTGCGCGGCGAGGGCACCTGCGCCACGTAGACGACGAAGTCGCCTTCGAGCACCGCCAGGTTCGCCGTCTCACCCGACAGCTCTACCATCTTGGTCAGGTACGGCTGCGCCCACACGGCCACCATGCTTTCCGCCACGCCGCCGAGCCGTACCAGGCCGCCGCCCAGCGCGTAGCGCCGGTCGGACTCCTGACGCACGTAGCCGCGTGCCAGCAGGGTCCGCAGCAGCCGGTGAATGGTCCCGTACGGCAGCCCGGTCCTGGCGGCGATCTCCGACAGTCCCGCCTCGCCGCCGTGCTCGGCCAGCGCTTCGAGCACGTCGAGCGCCCGCTCGACCGACTGGACACTCACAGGCTCACCCCGCGCAGCGAGGCGTCCAGCACCTCGGCGGTGTGCGCGACCTTGATGTCGCCGCCCGCGCGCCGCATCGCCGCGACGATCTGCATCGTGCAGCCCGGATTGGCCGATACCAGCAGCTCGGCGCCGGTCGAGCCGACCGACTCGGCCTTCCTGTCACCCAGGTCGCGGGCCGCCTCCGGCTGGAAGATGTTGTAGGTGCCGGCCGAGCCGCAGCAGATCGCCGAGTCGGGCACCTCGCGCAGCTCCAGCCCCGGGATGCCGCGCAACAGCTCGCGCGGCTGCGCCCGGACGCCCTGCGCGTGGGCCAGGTGGCAGGCGTCGTGGTAGGCGACGGTGCGCGGCAGCGGGTGCCGCTCGGCCACCGGCCCCAGCTCGGCCAGGAACTCCGACAGGTCCAGCACCCGGAAGCCGGGCTCCTCGCCGAGCAGGTCGCCGTACTCCTTCATCGACGACCCGCAGCCGGCCGCGTTCACCACGACCGTGTCGACGCCCGCCCTGCGGAAGGTCCTGACCGTCCGGCGGGCCAGCCGCCTGGCCTGGTCCGCCCGGCCCGCGTGTACGCTCAGCGCGCCGCAGCAGCCCTGGCCCGCGGGGATCACCACGTCACAGCCCTCCAGCGCGAGCACCCGCGCCGTGGCCGCGTTGACCTGCGGGAAGAACTCGCCCTGCACACACCCGGTGAGCATGCCCACCACGGCCCTGCGCGGGCCCCTGGCCCGCACCACGCGCGGCAGCCGCTGCCGTCGCGGCGCCGGCGGCGCCAGCCCGGCCATCGCGCCCAGGCTCGGATGGACCCGCTCCAGGAACGGCGCCAGCCGCTCGGCGAGCCGCATCCCGGGCCGCAGCAGCCGCAGCCTGCGCGGATAGGGGAACAGGCCGAACACCAGGCCGCGCACCGCCCGCTCGCGGGGGTCGCGCTCGTGCTCCCGCTCCACCACCTCCCTGGTCTGCTCGATCAGCCGGTCGTAGCGGACCCCGGACGGGCAGGCGGTCACGCACGCCATGCAGCCGAGGCAGGCGTCGAAGTGGCCCGCCATCTCCGGCGTCACCGGCGTGCCGCCGACATGCTGCCCCATCAGGTGGATGCGGCCGCGCGGGGAGTCCATCTCCTCGCCCCACAGCACGTACGTCGGGCACGTGGGCAGGCAGAACCCACAGTGCACGCAGTCGTTGATCAGCTCCGGGTCCATGTCAGATCCCTCCCACGAACCGGCCGGGGGACATCCTGCGCCCGGGATCGAAGCGTTCCTTCACCCGCCGCATCAGCGGCAGCGACCCGACGGCCCCCCACCGTTCCACACCTTCGTACGGCGTGGCCAGCACGGTCAGCCGGGCGCCGATGCCGTCCAGCCGGGCGCGCAGCGCGGCCACCGCCTCGGCGGTCTTCTCCTCGCCGGGGTCGTCCCACAGCTCCAGCCAGACCCGGCCCGCGACGGCGGAGCCGCGCAGCGAGAACCCGCTGTAGTGCACCGCGTCCAGCACCCGGGTCAGCTCGGCCGGCTCGAACCGCACCTCGGCCAGGATGTCGTCGTGCTGGATCAGCCCCCACTGCGGCGGCGGCTCGTCCCTGACGTCCTTGACCGCGTCCTTGACCACGCTGCCCATCCGGGCGCGCAGCACCCGCGCCCGTTCCTCCGCGGCAGTCCCCTCGACCAGCACGGTCATCCAGATCGGCCCTTGCCCGTGCGGCCAGTCGAGCTCCACCGCGCTGGGCTCCTCCTGCGCGGCGGCGAGCATCGCGGCCAGCTCCCCGGCCTGGCACGGCTCCGCCGCGGCCACCTCCGGCGGCTCCACCACGGCCACGATCCAGCGGCGGTCCACGGGCAGCGGATGCAGCCGGAACGTGGCCTCGGCGATCACCCCGAGGGTGCCGAAGGAGCCGGTGAAGAGCTTGCCCAGGTCGTAGCCCGCGACGTTCTTGACCACCTTGCCGCCGGACTTGGCGATCGTCCCGTCGGGCAGCACGACGGTGATGCCGATGAGCAGGTCCCGGGCGGTGCCGTACCGGAAGGCGCGCGGGCCTGCCACGGCGGCGGCGAGCGTGCCGCCGACCGTGCCGCCCTCGGCGAACGGCGGGTCCAGCGCCAGCTCCTGCCCTCGCTCCGCGAGCGCCGCCGACAGCGCGTCCATCGTGACCCCGGCCTGCGCCCGCACCACCAGGTCGCCCGCCGCGTGCTCGACGATCTCGTTCATGCAGCACATGTCGAGCAGCACGTCGCACCGCTCGGGCGCGGGCCCCCAGTGCAGCTTGGTGCCGCCTCCTGCGGGCACGACCGCCAGATCGTGCTCGGCGCAGGCCCGCAGCACGGCAGACACCTCCTCGGCCGTCTCGGGCAGGGCCACCCACCGGGGGGTCACGCCGCACACGGCGTCGTCGGGACCGGCTTCCCTGAGCGTCACGCCGGTCCTCGCCAGCTCCCGCGCCGGCATCAGAACTGCTCCGCCCGTCCGGACTCCACCAGCGGATGCACGCCCTTGCGCACGCCCGGCACCTCGCCGCAGAGCCGCGGGGTGGGGAACACCTTGCCCGGGTTGGACAGGCCGCGCGGATCGAAGGCGCACCGGACCAGCTGCATGGTGTCGAGATCCGCCTCGGAGAACATCTTCGGCATGTACTTCGCCTTGTCCACACCCACCCCGTGCTCTCCGGTGATCGAGCCGCCGTGCTCGATGCACAGATCCAGGATCGCGCCCGAGACCGCCTCGGCCCGCTCGCCGGCCCCCGGCTCGGCGTCGTCGAACAGCACCAGCGGATGCAGGTTTCCGTCACCGGCGTGGAAGACGTTGGCCACCCTGATCCCGTACGCGGCCGAGAGCCGGTCGATCTCGGCCAGCACCCGGGGCAGCGAGGTGCGCGGCACCACGCCGTCCTGCACGATGTAGGCGGGGCTGATCCGCCCGACGGCCGCGAACGCCGACTTGCGGCCCTTCCAGATCGCCGCCCGTTCTGCCGGATCCGCCGCCACCCGCAGCTCGAACGCGTCGGAGCAGATCTCCTCCAGCCGGGCGAACTGCCGCTCGACCTCGACCGCGGGCCCGTCCAGCTCCACGATCAGCACCGCGCCGGCGCCGGCCGGGTAGGCGCAGGCCACCGCCGCCTCGGCCGCCTCGATGGACAGGGCGTCCATCATCTCGATCGCGGCGGGCACGATGCCCGCGCCGATGATCGCCGACACGGCCTTGCCGCCCTGCTCGATGCTCTCGAAGGCGGCCAGCACCGTGGTGACCGCCTGCGGCGCGCGGCTCAGCCGTACAGTGATCTTGGTCGCGATGCCCAGCGTGCCCTCGGAGCCGACGAACGCGCCCAGCAGGTCGTAGCCGGGGTCCATCCGGTCGAGCGTCACCAGGTCGCCGTCGGGCGTGACGATCTCGCAGGCTTCGACGTGGTTGACGGTGAAGCCGTACTTCAGGCAGTGGGCGCCGCCGGAGTTCTCCGCCACGTTGCCGCCGATGGAGCAGATCTGCTGGCTGGAGGGGTCGGGCGCGTAGTAGTAGCCCTCGTGGCGCACCGCCTCGGTGATCGCCAGGTTGGTGACGCCCGGCTCCACCACCGCCCGGCGGTTGGGCAGGTCCACCTCCAGGACGCGGCGCATCCTGGAGGTGACGATCAGCACGCCGTCCTCGCGCGGCAGCGCCCCGCCGGACAGGCCGGTGCCGGACCCGCGGGCCACGAACGGCACCGCGAAGTCGTTGCAGAGCACGACCACCCGCGCGACCTGCTCCGCGGTGTCCGGCAGCACGACCACGCCGGGCGTGGCCCGATGGTAGGTGAGTCCGTCACATTCATAGGTACGCAACCGCACCGGGTCTGTGATCACCGACTCGGCGGGCAGCGCGCCACGCAGTGCCTCGATCAGCGTGTCCAGCATGACGCCTCCCGCATGCTCGCCCTATATACGTAAATATATGGCGACACTTACGGCATGCGGGCGTAGGCCGGAAGCGTCAGGAACTCGGCGAAGTCGTCGTCCAGTGCCACCTCCTTGAACAGCGCCGTCGCCTGGCCGTACAGCTCTTCGTCGTAACCCGGCTCGGCCGCGATCCCCGCCAGCTCCTCCGCGATGATCCGCTCGACCAGCTCCTTGGTCACCGGCGCGCCGGTGTCGGCGAGCGTGATGCCGTTGTGGATCCACTGCCAGATCTGCGACCGGGAGATCTCCGCCGTGGCCGCGTCCTCCATCAGGTTGTGGATCGCCACCGCGCCGAGCCCGCCCATCCAGGCGGCCAGATAGCGCAGCGCCACGTCCACGTTGTTGCGCAGCCCGGTCTCGGTGATGTCACCCGGCGTCTCGGAGACGGCCAGCAGGTCGGCGGCCGAGACGCTGACGTCCTCACGCAGCCGGTCGAGCTGGTTCGGCCTGGAGCCGAGCACGCCGTCGAACACCTCCCGGCACACCGGAACCAGGTCCGGGTGGGCCACCCAGGACCCGTCGAAGCCGTCACCGGACTCGCGCGTCTTGTCGCCGCGCACCTTCTCCAGCGCCGTCGCGTTCACCTCGGGGTCGCGGCGCGACGGGATGAACGCCGCCATCCCGCCGATCGCGTGCGCGCCGCGCTTGTGACACGTACGCACCAGCAGCTCGGTGTAGGCGCGCATGAACGGCGCGGTCATCGTCACCGCGTTACGCTCCGGCAGCAGGAACTCGCGGCCACGGGTACGGAACTTCTTGATCACGCTGAACAGATAGTCCCAGCGGCCCGCGTTCAGCCCCGCCGAGTGGTCGCGCAGCTCGTAGAGGATCTCCTCCATCTCGAACGCCGCCGGGTAGGTCTCGATGAGCACGGTCGCCCTGATCGTGCCCTGCGGGATCCCCAGCAGCTCCTGCGCCCGGACGAACACCTCGTTCCACAGCCGCGCCTCCAGGTGCGACTCCAGCTTCGGCAGATAGAAGTACGGTCCCCGCCCCTTGTCGATCTGCCGCTGGGCGCAGTGGAAGAAGTAGAGGGCGAAGTCGAACAGCGAGGCCGCCACCGGCCGCCCGTCCACCAGGGCGTGCTTCTCGTCCAGGTGCCAGCCGCGCGGCCGGACCACGACCGTGGCCAGCTCGGCGTCCGGCTTGAGCGCGTACGTCTTGCCGCCGCTCTCGAAGTCGATCGTCCGGTCGAGGGCGGCACGCAGGTTGAGGTGGCCGCTGACGCAGTTGGCCCACAGGGGGGAGTTGGCGTCCTCGAAGTCGGCCAGCCACACCTTGGCGCCGGAGTTGAGCGCGTTGATGGTCATCTTGCGGTCCACCGGGCCGGTGATCTCCACCCGGCGGTCCTCCAGGCCGGGAGCCGGCGGCGCGACGCGCCAGTCACCCTCCCTGACGGCCTTGGTCTCCGGCAGGAAGTCCAGCGTGCCGCCCGCCGACAGCTCCGCCTGCCTCGCCTGGCGCGCGTCGAGCAGCTCAAGGCGCCTGGCGCCGAACTCCCGCTGCAGAGCCGCCACGAAGTCCAGCGCCTCCGGCGTCAGGATCTCGTCGAACCGGTCGAGCATCTGGCCGGTGATCTCCATGGGCCCCTCGTCTCTTTTCCACTAGATGGAAACCGAGTTTTGTATTATGGAAGTGAAGTTATGCCATGGGGGTTCGACGGGTCAAAGGCGGGGGAAACCCCGGGTGGTGTTCGGGGGCATCCCCGATGTACGGAGGGCATAACACGGGCGATCATTCAAGGCATGAAGACGATCGCGATCGCGGGTGGACTCCTCGCATCCGCCGCCCTCCTGTCGGGCTGCGGCCTCGCCGGCCTCGGCGGCCCGACCAACCAGGACACCGTCAGCTACGAGGTGACCGACAAGGTGGCCAAGCTCCACGTCAAGAGCGGGGCCGGCGACACCGTGATCACCGAGACGGACGGCAGCGCCATCCGCGTGGTCGAGACGCTCCAGTGGCGTGACAACAAGCCCAACGCCGAGCACTCGGTCGACGGCGACACGCTGTTCGTCAGGTACGACTGCGAGCAGGACTGGGGCAGCTGCAGCGTCAACTACAAGATCGAGATCCCCAAGGGGCTGGCGGTGGACGCCGACGCCGGATCGGGCGACATCACGCTCAGGTCCCTGACCGGCCCGCTCAACCTCACCGTGGGTTCCGGCGACGTGGACGCCTCCGGCCTGGCGGGCAAGAAGGTCTTCGCCGAGGCGGGATCGGGCAACATCGAGCTCAAGTACACCGCCGCGCCCGACAGCGCGGAGCTCGAGGCCGGCTCCGGTGACGTGACCCTGCACGTGCCCGACGGCGCCTACGACGTCAAGACCCAGGTGGGCTCCGGCGACACGAACGTGGCGGTCGACAAGGACCCGAACTCGCCGCGCAAGGTGTCGCTCACCACCGGCTCCGGGAATGTCAGCGTGATCGCGGGATAACCAGGTGATTACATCTGGGATGTCGTGTCACCATCGGGGAAGACACTGAGGTGTCCAGACGTTGCCTATTAGAGATGACACGAATGCACGAATACTCCGCGCTCGACGAGTTCGAGAACGGCGACATGGACCTCGAGGAGCGCCAGGCGCTGCGCCGCGTGGCGGGCCTCTCCACCGAACTCCAGGATGTCTCCGAGGTCGAATACCGCCAGCTGCGGCTCGAGCGGGTCGTCCTGGTAGGCGTCTGGACCTCCGGGACCATCACCGACGCCGAAAACTCACTCCAGGAGCTGCGGCTTCTGGCCGAGACCGCAGGCTCCCTGGTGCTCGAAGGCCTCATCCAGCGTCGCCAGTTCCCGGACCCCGCCACCTATATCGGCTCCGGCAAGGCGCTGGAGCTGCGTGACGTGGTCGAGACGACCGGCGCCGACACGGTGATCTGCGACGGCGAGCTGAGCCCCGGCCAGCTCCGCCAGCTCGAGGAGACGGTCAAGGTGAAGGTCATCGACCGCACCGCCCTGATCCTCGACATCTTCGCCCAGCACGCCAAGAGCCGCGAGGGCAAGGCCCAGGTCGAGCTGGCCCAGCTGCAGTACCTCATGCCGCGCCTGCGTGGCTGGGGCGGCAACCTGTCGCGCCAGGTCGGCGGTCGCGCCGCGGGCGGCGTCGGCATCGGCGGCCGTGGCCCCGGTGAGACCAAGATCGAGCTGGACCGCCGGCGCATCCGCGAGCGGATGGCCAAGCTGCGCCGCCAGATCAAGGGCATGTCCACCTCACGCGACACCATGCGGCACCGGCGCCAGCGGCGCGAGGTGCCCGCCGTGGCCATCGCCGGCTACACCAACGCGGGCAAGTCCTCACTGCTCAACCGGATTACCGGTGCGGGCGTGCTGGTCGAGGACGCGCTGTTCGCCACCCTCGATCCGACCGTGCGCCGCGCTCGCACGCCCGAAGGCAGGGTGTTCACGATCGCCGACACCGTCGGCTTCGTGCGCCATCTGCCGACGCAGCTGGTGGAGGCGTTCCGGTCCACGCTGGAGGAGGTCGCCGACGCCGACCTGATCCTGCACGTGGTCGACGGCTCGCACCCCGACCCCGAAGGCCAGCTCACCGCCGTGCGCGAGGTCTTCGCCACCATCGAGGGCGTGGGTGACGTGCCCGAGATCGTGGTGATCAACAAGGCCGACGCCGCCGACCAGGAGGTGCTCGACCGGATCGCCAGGCGCGAGCGCGACAGCATCGTGGTCTCCGCGCGCACGGGCGCCGGGATCGGTGAGCTGTTGGAGCTCATCGAGCGCCGGATGCCCCAGCTGGATCACGAGGTCTCGCTGCTGATCCCGTACGACAGAGGCGATCTGATCTCGCGCGCCCACAAGGAGGGCGAAGTGATCTCCGTCGACCACGTCGGCGACGGCACGATCCTGCACGCCCGCGTGCTGCCCAGCCTCCATCAGGAGCTGGAGCGGGTGGGCAAGCCGGTCGAACGCGTCTCTTAGCGGTACTCCTGGGCAGCTCTCGCTCGAAAGGGCGCAGGGCTGCCCAAATGCCGCAGTGGTCCCGCAACGCTGGGATTGCTAGGATTAGCGCAGCCTTACCGATCTAAGGCACAGGTTTCGGATGATGACTCCTGCGATCCAGGACACACGCGGGAGTCTGTGGACGAAGGTGTGGCAGGGTGACGGTTGGGATCAGTGAGCTTTCTTCCGAATAACCCTGTACAGCGAGCGCACCTGTGAAATAACGTAACTGAACTGAAATCGCCGGATCATGAGTCTAGCGATACGGTCACCGCAAGCTTTTCGCGGATGAGAGCAGGAGACCCCCCCATGTCGTCCGGACCCGGAGCGGACTCAGTGGGCGCGGCGCAAGCAGCCGTGCGCTGCGTGCTGCTCAAGCGTGGGGCGGTGATGCGGTGACCGTTCGGCTTCTGACCAACATCGGCCGCCTCTGGACCGGAAACGAAGTCCTCAGCAACGCGGCCATTCTCGTGCACAACGACCGCATCGCGTGGGTCGGGCGAGCGCCCGACCTGCCGCAGAGCGTGCCCGGCGTCGTCGACGACATCGTCGACGTCGACCATGTCGAAAACCTCGGCGGCGCGCTCGTCACGCCCGGCCTCATCGACGCCCACACCCACCCGGTCTACGCCGGCAACCGCTACGCCGAGCTGGCCATCCGCACCGGCGGCTCCACCTCCGCGTCGATCGCCGCCGCAGGCGGCGGCGTGGGCTCCACCGTCACCGTGACCCGCGGCACCGACCCCTGGACGCTCTGCAACGGCGTCCGCGAGCGTCTGCGCGACTGGCTGCTCGACGGCACCACGACCGTCGAGGCCAAGACCGGCTACCACCTCACCCGCGACGGCGAGCTCGCCGACGTGCGGCTCCTGCGCGAGCTGGAGAAGGAGCCGATGATGCCGCGGGTGCACGTCACCTTCCTCGCGGCGCACGTGGTTCCTCCCGAATACTTCGGCCGTCAGCGCGAGTACGTCGAGGCCGTGGGCGCCTGGTGCGCCGACGCGGCGGCGGCCGGCGCCGACAGCGTGGACGTCTACTGCGACGAGGGCCACTTCACCACCGAGGAGTCCCGCTGGGTCCTCGCCTCCGGCCGTAACGTCGGCCTGCTGCCGCGCATCCACGCGGGCCTGTTCAGCCGGCGCGGCGCCGTTCAGCTCGCCGCCGAGCTGGGCTGCGCCTCCGCCGACGGGCTGCACAACATGTCCGAAGAGGACATCGCGATCATGTCCCGCTACGGCGTGCCCGCCGTGGTCTGCCCGGCCACCGCGCTCCAGCGCGGCAAGCTCCCGCCCGTCCGCCAGATGATGAAGCACGGCGTGCAGATCGCGCTCGGCAGCGACCACAACCCGGGCCACTGCGGCATCACCTCGATGTCACTGGTCATCGCGATGGCCGTGTCGGCGTTCGGGATGAGCGTCAACGACGCTTTGCGCGCCGCCACACTCGGTGGCGCCAACGTGCTCGGCGCTCCCGACCGGGGCGTCCTGGCGCCGGGCCGCCTGGCCGACATCGTCCAGTGGGACGCCGACCACGAAGGCGCCTTCGCCTGGTCCTTCGGCCTCAAGCCGCGCCGCGTCTGGCGGGGTGGGACACCGGTTCAGTAGCCGACCTCGGTCCATGCCGCCAGCCGTCGCCGTAGTCACCGATTCCACCGCCTATCTGGCCGACCTGCCTGGCGTCACCGCCGTCCCCGTACAAGTGATTTGCCAGGATAAGTCCTGTGATGAGTGGGATTTTTCCGGAGATTTCGCGTTAGCGACCACTTCGCGCCCTTCTCCCGCGCGTTTCGCGCGCTGCTACGACGAGCTCGCCGCAGCCGGTGCGACGGGCGTCGTCTCCATCCACCTGTCGGGCGAGCTCTCCGGTACGGTCCACTCCGCCCTGACGGCGGCCGTGGACGCTCCCGTGCCGGTCGAGGTGATCGACAGCCGCTCCATCGCCATGGGCCTCGGTTTCCCGGTCCTGGCGGCGGCCCGCGCCGCGGCGGCTGGCGACCCCCTGGAGTCGGTGGCGGAGGCCGCCAGGCGGTGCGTCGCGCAGACCCGCTCGTTCTTCTACGTCGACACCCTGGAGCACATCCGCAGGGGTGGCCGCATCGGGGCCACGGCGTCGCTGGTGGGCTCGGCGCTCATGATCAAGCCACTGCTGCACCTCGTCGACGGACGAATCTCGCTGCTGGAGAAGGTCCGCACCTCCAGCCGTGCCCTTGCCCGGCTGGAGGATCTGGCGGTACAGGCCGCGGGGGAGGGGGCCGTGGAGATCGCGGTCCAGCACCTGGCAGCCCCGGACCGCGCCGCTTCCTTGGCGGAGCGTTTGGCCAAGCGGGTGCCTGGGCTGGTGCGGTCGCGGGTGGTGGAGGTGGGGGCCGTGGTGGGGGTACATGTGGGGCCGGGCATGCTGGGCCTTACGGTCACGTCGGCTTGACTGCCATGCCGGCTGGCAACTTCGACCGGCCGGTCACGATCGCCTGGGGTTTGACGGTCGCCTGGCCGGTCACGGTCACCTGGGGTTTGACGGTCACCTGGCCGGTTGCGGTCACTTGGGTTTGACGGTCATCTCGACTGGCTTCGGCTTGCTGGTTGTTTGGGTTTCGAGGTTGTCCACAGCGCTGTGGCCGACCGTTCTCCGTTGTCCACAGAACCCTGTTCGGTGGGATGCATAGGGTCAGGGGCCACGTAGGTTCTCCGCCGTGCGCACTCCAGATCCCACCGCTGAGCGGACCATAGCCGAGTCCCGGCTGCGATCCATCACCACTCCTGAGCGCGCTCCCCTCCTCGCCCACATGCCGGCCACCTTCCAGGAGTTCCGCGCGGCCGTGACCGCACCGGGCCTGGACCCGGGCAGACCAGGTCTGCGAGTCCTGCTGGCACTGGCCGCCGCCGCCGTGATCGTCGCCGGCTTCTTCCTCTGGCGTTCCCAGCCCACCTTGGAGCCACTGGCCGCCCCCACCCCCATCTCAAGCCCTCCCCCCGCCGCCTCGTCCCGGCCATCCTCGACGGCCCAAGTGACGGTTCACGTAGCAGGCAAGGTCCGCAGACCAGGCGTCTACTCCCTCCCCATGGGCGCCCGGGTGACCGACGCGGTCACGGCCGCCGGAGGCGTGCGCAAAGGAGCCCCCCTCGGCCCTGTCAACCTGGCCAGACGCCTGACGGACGGCGAGCAGATCTTGGTGGGCGCCACCGCCCCAGCCGCCGTAGCCGGCGCCGCTCCGCCGGAAACAGCCATCCTGGACCTGAACTCAGCCACCCCGGACCAACTGGAGCAACTGCCAGGCGTAGGCGAAGTCCTGGCCTCTCGCATCGTGGACTACCGCACCACCCACGGCGCCTTCACCACGATCGACCAACTCCGCGACGTAAGCGGCATAGGGGCAAAGAAGTACGAGGAGATCAAACCAAAGGTCCGCGTCTGACATGCCCCCGAGAAACGGAAGCCGCTCTCCGCATGCCGATCCTCCGGACGGTGGCCCGGACGACGCCATCGTCTTGGGACGCGTCTGGCCGCTCACCTTCCCCGCCCTGGCGGCCTGGGTCAGTGCTCTCATCCTCCTGGGCTGCCCCGCCACCGTCGGAGCGACGGTGGCGGCCCTGGCCGCTGCCGGCGCCGGCTTCGCCGCATGGCTGGCCCGCTCGTCTTCCCACCGCAACGTGACGATCGCCGTCCTGGTGTGCCTAGCGGCGACGGCCGCCTCGATCGCCCTCCGCGTCCACGCGGTCACCACAGGCCCGACGGTCGCACTGGCAGCCAGGGGCGCCACCGTCACCGCCGAGATCACCCTGACGAACGACCCCAAGATCAGGCGCTCCAAGACCGCCTACTTCACCCGCGACAGTGTCATAGCCGAGGCCACTCTGGAATCACTCCGAACCGGACGCCAACGCATGGTCGTACACACCCCGATCGTCGTGTTCGCCAACGGCTCCGAGTGGCGTGACCTCCTGCCCAGCCAGCGCCTGCGCGTATCGGGCCGCCTGTCCGCACCCACCTCGGGCCACCTGACAGCCGCCGTCCTCCTGGTCCGAGGGCCACCTCGAATCCTCACGCCCCCTTCGTGGATCCAGACCGCAGCGGGCGCTTTCAGGCAAGGCCTCCGCAGAGCCGCCGACGTCCTTCCCCCGGACCAGCGCGGCCTCCTCCCCGCCCTGGTAGTAGGAGACGTCTCCCGCATCGACCAGCAGGTGAACTCCAACCTCCAGGAAGCTGGCCTAAGCCACCTGAATGCCGTAAGCGGCGCAAATCTAGCAATCGTCGCGGGAGCCGCCCTCGCTCTCTCCCGCCTCGCCGGCCTGCCCCTAGCCCCCCGAGCCGCCTTCGCGGCCCTCGCCATGCTCGCCTTCGCCATTGTGGCCAGACCCTCGCCCAGCGTCCTACGAGCCCTCCTCATGGGCCTGGTGGCGGCCGCCGCCCTCGGCACCGGCCGAGCCAAGGACGGCATGGCGGCCCTGTCGGTGACCGTCCTCCTGCTGATCCTCTTCGCCCCCGAACTGGCCCGCTCCTACGGCTTCGCCCTATCGGTAACCGCCACCGCCGGCATCCTCCTCCTAGCTCCACGCTGGCGCACCCGCCTCACGGGCTCCGCCCCCACCCCCTCGAACAACGACACCCCCACCCCAGACATCGTCCCGTCGGGTTCACGCTGGCGCGCCCATCTGGTGGGCTTCGACCCCACTGACACCTCCACCACAGCCAGCACGCCTGTGGAGGCGCGCGTGACGGCATCGGGAAGGCCGGTGGGAGAGACGGGGAGACGCCTGCGGCTGCCCCGGTGGGCGGCGGAAGCCGTGGCGGTGCCTGCGGCGGCGCAGGCCGCCGTCACGCCGGTGCTGGTGCTCATGTCGGGCCAGGTGAGCCTCATAGCCGTCCCGGCCAACCTGCTCGCAGGCGTGGCCGTGGCCCCCGCGACCCTGCTCGGGTTCGTCGCCGCACTGATCGCGCCCTTCTGGCCCGAGGCCGCCCAGGTCCTGGTGATCCCGGCGGGGTACGCGGTGGGCTGGATCATCATGGTGGCGCAGTGGGCCGCGAACGTGCCCATGGCCAATCTCCCGTGGCCGGCGGGCCTGGCAGGGTTGGGCCTGCTGGTGGTCGTCGTGGCGGTCGCGGTGCCGGTGATGAGACGGCGCGCGTGGCGGACAGTCACCCTGACGGTGGTGGGAGCGGCCCTCGCCGCGATGCTCGTTCTACGACCGATCATGGCCCCCTGGCCGCCTCCGGGGTGGCTGATGGTGATGTGTGACGTCGGCCAGGGCGACGGGCTGGTGATCGCGGCAGGCCCACAACAGGGAGTGGTCGTCGACGCGGGTCCGGACCCTTCCGTCATGGACGGCTGCCTACGCAGAATCGGCATCCGTGACGTGCCGTTGGTGATCCTCACACACCCGCACGCCGATCACGTGGACGGTCTGACGGGCGTGCTCCGGCACAGGCGCGTAGGGGCGGTCCTGACCAGCCCGTACCAAGAATCCCCGCCACAGAGTGCCCACTTCACCGCAGACCTCGCCCGCCGTCGCATCCCGACATGGACCGCACACCCGGGCACCAGATGGCGATTCGGCCCGTCGGAGCTGACGGTCCTGGCCCCCGACCCGGCGAACGCCCAAGCAGGCGGACAAGGAGAGGGCAGCGCCGCCAACAACTCCAGCGTCGTGATCCACGTACGCTGGCCCAAAGGCTCGGCCCTCCTCTGCGGCGACATCGAGTCCGAAGCCCAGGAGGACCTGCTCCGGGGCCCCCTGCCGCAGGCCGACATCCTCAAGGTGCCCCATCACGGCTCGCCACGCCAAGTCCCCGCCTTCTTCAACGCGATCGACCCCCGCGCCGCGCTGGTCAGCGTAGGCGCGGACAACGGCTACGGTCACCCCGCCCCGAAGACGCTTGCCGCGCTACGCCACCTCGGAGCCCGCATCTACCGCACCGACAAATCCGGCGACCTCGCCATCGTCGCCACAGACACCGGCCTGGCGGTGGTAGCTCGGGGTTCTCGCGCACGGTGATCTGGTGGTACTGCAGCGAATCAACCCGAGCAGCGGCGTCACCGAGGCCGACTACCGCGTTCTTCTGGAGTGGCTGCGCAGCATCGACGCCACTCCGCCATCGAGTGCCTCCTGAGAGCCTTGGAATCATGGGGACGGCGGAAGACGATCAGCCCCTTGCCGCATTCCTGGCGGCCGTGGACGTTGGCGACACCCTCGCCGGCACCGTGGCCGACGTCACGCGATCGGGGGCACCTTCCCACGTTCGGCTGGTGGGATCCGGCAGGTCGGCGACCGGGTGTCTGCCGAGGTCATCGCCGTCGATTCTCAGGGCGGGCACGTCCTGCTCTCCCGATCAGCCGCCGAGAACCCCCCACTCTGGGCGTTCCCAAGGCATTGCGACCGGGACAGCGCTTGTTCGGCACCGTGGCGGCTATCGAGAGTTTCGTCATCTTCGTCGATCCGGACGACGGGCCGAGGCATCCCGTCTTCCCCGGCGTCGGCTTCATCACCATGCCCGAGCCGTCCTGGCGCAGATGCGAGGACCCGTCCGAGATCGTCTCGATGGGACAGCACATCACCTGCGAAGTCCGCACATTCGATATCACCAACGGTGAGGCCGGTTCCGGCATACTCGGCAGCATGTCGACCGCCCATATCACCCTCGACGAGTGGCTCCACTTCGACCGAAAGGCGGCTGCAGCCACGGCCGAGGCTACCGCTCAGGCCGTAGGCGGTGTCGTCACGTCCGTCCACCTGCACGAATTCGCCGGACGAACCGCCTACAACGCGATCATCGAGGTCGACGGGAGGTCGTTCGCCTTCGTCCCCGGCGGACACGCTCAGCTCGGCTTCGACCCCGAATCCTGGACGCCGACCGACGAGGAGGTTCTTTCCTATCTCGGTAGCCACGCAGCGTTGGATCTGTTCCCCGAGTCCGCCGACCTTGAGCCGGATGACCGAGCTGAGGCCCTCGCCCGCCGGACCGACAGTACTGTCGACGGGATCCGCGAACACATCGCCGCGATCACCTCGCGCCCCCGTGCTGCGCATGTGAAGGCGTTCCTCGCCGCAGTGCACGCTGACGAGGCCGGTGTGAGTGAGGCTCCCCTCGATCACCCGATCATCACCGCGCTCATCCAGAAGTGGAAGCCTGGATACCAGGAACTCGTCGACGATCTCATCCTGCCCGAAACCGACACGGGCACCCACGGCAGAGTCCGCTTCGCCCCAGGCGGAAAACCCACGGCGGCGTGGCTGGCGGCCCACACCACCTACGACACGATCACCGATGAGCTGGGACGGACCGGCCGACGTCTGCCCACTCCCAATGAATGGGAACACGCCTACGCATTCGGCGCACGAAGCCTGTTCCCCTGGGGCGATCGCATGCCGACCCGATGGCTTGAGGACGGCAACACCCTGGTCATGCCCGACGGCGTCCGCGTGGCCGGAGCATCGCCGACGCTGTCAGGACTGCACATGGCCCAAAACCCCTACAAGTGGGAACTGACCGCCGACCGCCGCGAGGTCCGCGGCGCCGACGGCGGTGGTGCCGAGTGCGGTGGCGAACCCTGGTTCACCAAGTGGTTGATTCAGGCAAGTGCCTATCGCGACCCCGAACACGGCGAATTCGTTGCGAAACGCCCGCACACACGCGGCACCCTCGTCAGGCCTGTCATCCCGCTGGATTGATGAGGTGGTCGGCCCCCAACGGCGCGTCGCCTCGAACCTCGCGGGCGAAGGCGGCGCTGGTCACAAGCAGCGCGGCCCCCGTCACATAGTTCAGGAAGGGGCCGAACCAGACGGCGTCCCAGAGGGAGAACCGGATCGTCTCACGGCACCCGACCTCGACGACCTCGATCGCGAACGGGATCGAGAACACCACCGCGCCCACGAGAAAGAGCCCGGCCCCCGCCCACGCCGCGATCGCGCTCCACCGGCCCCTCAGCGCGATGACGGCGGCCAGAGCGAGGGCCATCACACCGGTCGGCCGGCCGTTCAGCTCCGCCGAGATTGTCGGCCAGTTGATCGCCAGGAGCCAGTCGACGTCGGTGCTCGCGTATGGTTCGGCGCTCAAGGGACAGGTGAAACCCTCTGCCGTGAAGACGGGCCCCTCAGGGAGGTACCACCACGTTGTCCGCAGAGCGGGGGCGGCCAGCGCGGCCAAGGCGGACACGATGACGAGCCGCAGCGGGAGGAGGGGCGGTAACGGGAGCACGGAACCCCTCACATCTCATGATCAGCGAGGGCCTCAGCATAGAGCGTCGTGCGGCCTGCGGCCTGCGGCCTGGAGGATGCCGGGTCGTCCGCTGCAACCCAACCGGGTGATCCCCGATGGTAGATGATCACCGATGAGGACTACGGCCGCACCTAGAGCTGCGGGAACCTCTATGGGTTTCCAACGTGTTCACGGCGTAGTCCGTCCGGTCTGGCCGGTTCAAAGGACAAGGTCTCCTTTCCGCCCGCACGCCATCCGGTGCCCAGCCCGTGTCCTGCATGCCCGTCGTGCCCATGCGGCGTGTCCTGCCCGTGCGGGCTGGCAGGTTCGGAGGTCGTGCCGAGGGGGACGCGGGTGTCCGTAGACGGCGTCATCGGGATCGGATAACCGGCTCAGTCCGAGGCGGAGACTTCCCAGCGAGGAGCGACTGGTGATCGGGGCTTCGGTGAGCCGCAGTAGTCGAAGGTCACGGTGGGCCGGGTAGCGTGCTGCGGGCGTGTGGGGCTGGGCCCACTGAGCAGTTTGCGAGAGCGCGTTCACCCGGTCCGGTGGCGTGGGTTCTATTTGGAGTCGAGGTGGCCCAAAGCGCTGTCCACCGAAGCCGGCCAGGTGGAGTCCTTGAGGCCGAGGGTGTCGCGAAGGTAGGCCCAGGTGAGGCGCTGGATCAGGGCGACCCGTTCGGGGCTCTCGTCCGTCGTCTCGGTGGATTCGTAGGCGGAGATGCCACCGAGCGAGTGCTCCGCCCCGGCCAGGGTGAGCAGGCTCTTGCCGGCCGGGCTCAGGTGGTACGCGTCGGTGAACCAGTCCGGCCCCCGGAGCGACAGCGGGGAGTCGTCCTGGTCGCCTGCGACGATGAGGGCCGGGGTGGTCATGTCCGTGAAGCTCGGGCTCATGAAGGGGAAGTGCTCGGCCGCGAACGGGGACAGGTCGGCTCCTCCCGTGCCTGTCACGGCCAGCAGGACGCCGGCCTTGATCCGTGGGTCCGACATGTCCTCGCCGGGGGTGCCGTCGGCGTTGAGCACCCGGGCTCCCAGCAGGGTGCTCGCCGTCTGGGCGCCCCAGGAGTGCCCGGCCACGGCGATGCGGGTGCGGTCGAGGCGTCCGGCGAGGCCGGGGACGGACGTCTCCAGGAGGTCGAGTCGGTCGAGAACGAGCTTCAGGTCGTCGACCCGGAGCTTCCAGATGAGTGGTGTACGCGGGTCGTCAGACGGGAGGTTCAGCGTCCGCGAGTCGAGGTGGGTGGGCTGGATGACGACGAAGCCGTGGGAGGCCCAGAAGTCGGCCAGCGGGGCGTAGCCGGTCGCGGACTGGCCGAAACCGTGGGAGAAGACGATGACGGGCAGTTCGTGGCCGGTCACGGGTGCGGAGATCCGTACCCGCAGATCCTCGCCGCGATCCGGCGCTGGCAGCGTGGTCGGGTGCACCGAGACGACCGGCGTGGGCTCTGGCATTGCGTGCATGGTTGTTCCTTCGCGACTTGGCATCGGCCTGCCGGGCTGGCATCCTGTCAATGCGGAACTTGGTTCCGACTGGAATATACGGAACAGTGTTCCGTTTTGCAAGACGGGAGTGGACGATGGCCGGCGCCAGTGGCGAATCGGTGGCTCCGAGGAGACGGGCTGACGCCCGGCGTAACGAGAAGGCGCTGCTGGACGCGGCCGCCTCGGTGTTCGTCGCCTCCGGCGTCGACGCCCCGGTGCGGGAGATCGCCGGCAAGGCCGGCGTCGGCGTCGGCACGATCTACCGCCACTTCCCGACACGGGCCGATCTCATCGTCGCGGTCTACCGTCACCAGGTGCAGGCGTGTGCCGACGCAGGCCCGGCGCTGCTGGCGGAGAGCGCCACACCGCACGCCGCACTGGCGAGCTGGATCGACCTCTTCGTCGACTTCCTGGTCACCAAGCACGGCCTGGCCGAGGCGCTGCAGTCCGACCAGGAGGCGTTCCAGACGCTGCACGCCTACTTCCTGGACCTCCTCGTCCCCGTCTGCGCGGACCTGCTCGACGCCGCCGCCACAGCGGGCGAGATCGTCCCCGACATGGACGCCCTCGTTCTGATGCGCGGCATCGGCAATCTCTGCATCGGGGCCGAAAGCCCTCGCTACGACGCGCGCCGCATGGTCGGGCTCGTCATCGAAGGACTGCGGCTCCGCTAGGCGTGCTGCGTGGCGGCCGGCGGCGGTCCCGCCGCGCGTTCCATCCAGTACGACCACACGACTCACCAGGGTGAGTTCCGGGTTGTCGGTGGGGCGTGGCATGCTGCCTGACATGGCGGGAACCGATCCAGCACCTGTGACCCTGGTGGTCGGCGACGAGGAGTTGCTGGCCGAGCGGGCGGTGGCCGCCGTCGTCGCGGCGGCGCGGGCCGGGGGAGACGGGGCGGAGGTGCACGATCTGGTCGGATCCAAGGTGACGACCGGTGAGCTGACCCAGCTGACGTCGCCCTCCCTGTTCGGGGATCGGATCGTGGTGGTGATCCGGTCGGCACAGGATCTGGTGAAGGATGTCAGCGCCGAGGTCCTGGCCTATGCCAAGCAGCCCTCCGACGACGTCGTCCTCGTGCTGGCGCATCCGGGAGGGGCCAAGGGCAAGGCACTGGTCGACGGGGTCAAGAAGGCCGGCGCCAAGGTGGTCACCATCACCAAGGTGACCAAGGCCGGGGATCGGCTCGACTTCGTCAAGAGCGAGGTCAAGAGGGCCGGCCGTAGCATCGCGCCAGATGCGGCTCAGGCGCTGCTCGACGCGGTGGGCAATGATCTGCGGGAGCTCGCGGCGGCCTGCAGCCAGCTGGCGTTCGACACGCAGGACAAGACCATCAACCTCAATGCGGTGGCCCGCTATCACAAGGGGCGGGCCGAGGTCACCGGGTTCAACGTGGCGGACTCGGCGGTCGAGGGGCGGCTGGGGGAGGCGCTGGAGCAGCTGCGCTGGGCGCTCGGCACCGGGGTCGCCCCGGTGCTGCTGGTGAGCGCGCTGGCCGGCGGGCTGCGGTCCATCGCCAAGGTCGGGGGCGCGCCTCGTAATCTGCGTGGTGGGCAGCTGGCCAGCCACCTGGGGATGCCGCCGTGGAAGATCGACCGGGTCAAGCGGCAGCTGAACGGCTGGGGTCCAGAAGGGCTCTCGCAGGCCATGCAGGCAGTCGCCGACGCCGACGAGCAGGTCAAGGGCGGCGGCGCCGACCCCGCCTACGCTCTCGAACACACCGTCCAGGTCATCGTGGCGAGCCGCACCGGCCGCTGACCGCAGCCGCCTCGGGGGTCAGGTCTCCTGCAGGGCGGTCTCGCGCAGGACGCCGTCGCCGATCTCCAGGACCCGGTCCGCGAGTGTGATCAGGTTCGGGTCGTGGGTGGCGACCAGGGCGGTGACGCCCTCGCTGCGGACCAGGGCTCTCAGCAGGTGCATGATCTGTCGTCCGGTCTGTGAGTCGAGTTGCCCGGTCGGCTCGTCGGCGATGAGCAGGCGGGGACGGTTGGCGAGCGCGCGGGCGATGGCGACGCGCTGCCGCTGGCCGCCGGACAGCTCGTAGGGACGCTGATTCACGTGCTGCTCCAGGCCGACGAGGGAGAGCAGCATGCGGACGCGTTTGTCCCGTTCCGGCACGGGCGTGCGCGCCAGCCGCATGGGGACGCCGACGTTCTCGGCCGCCGACAGCACCGGGATGAGCCCGAACGACTGGAACACGAACCCCACCACGTCGCGCCGCAGCGCCAGCAGGTCGTTCTCCGCCATCGCGGTCACCTCGTGCCCGGCCACGAGCACCCGCCCGGCATCAGGCTTGTCCAGCCCGCCGATCTGGTTGAGCAGGGTGGTCTTGCCCGATCCGGACCGTCCCCGGATGGCGATCAGCTCGCCGGGGAACGCCTCGAAGGACACCTCCCTCAGGGCGACGACCTCCTGCGGGCCGCTGCGGTAGACCTTGCGCAGTCCTTCGACGACGACCAGGGGCTCACTGCTCATCGGAGGGCTCCTCTCGTGCCGGCCATACCCCGATATGGTCGGCTTCCAGCTCAAGGCGTACGCGGCGTTCCATGTCGAGGGCGTTCATGAAGTCGCGGGGGAGCTGGAGCCTGCCGACGCGGTCGAGCACGGCGTACTCCTCGGCGATGATCTGACCCTCGGCGTCCTCGCGTCTGAGCGTCTCGCTGCTGGTCCGCCCGTCACGGATGCCGACCGTGCGGTCCACCTGCTCCGACACCAGGGGGTCGTGGGTGACGACGACCACGGTCACGCCCAGCTCCCTGTTGGCCTTGCGCAACGCGTCGAACACCTCCTCCGACGTCTCGCTGTCGAGCTCGCCGGTCGGCTCGTCGGCGAGGATGAGCTGCGGCGAGTTGGCCAGCGCGACCGCGATGGCGACGCGCTGCTGCTCGCCTCCGGACATCTCGGGCGCCTTCCGGCCGGCGCAGTAGCCGACGCCCAGCAGCTCCAGCAGCTCCGCCGCCCGGCCCCGGCGGGCCTTGCCCGCGAGCTTCATGGGCAGCTCGACGTTCTCCCGCGCCGACAGGTAGGGCAGCAGGTTGCGCGCGGTCTGCTGCCAGATGAATCCGACCACCTCGCGCCGGTAACGCAGCCGGTCCTTGGCGGTCATCGCGAGCAGGTCCATGCCCGCCACCTTGGCCAGCCCGGCGGTGGGGACGTCGAGCCCGGACAGCACGTTCAGCAGCGTCGACTTCCCCGAGCCGGACGCGCCCACGATGGCGAGCAGCTCGCCCTTCTGGACGAGCAGGTCGAGCCCCTGCAAGGCGACCACCTCCACGCCCTCGGTCTTGTAGATGCGCACCAGGTTGTCGCAGACGATGTGCGCGTCGCCGCCGAAGGCGGCCTTGCGCTCGCCGGCCTGCGCCTCCAGTTCGGACAGGGTCGGGTTCAAGTCAGGTCACCCACTCTGAGTACGGCGCCGAGGCTGCGGCGGCGGCTGATGGCGGTGTGCGCGTAGGCGCCGAGCACGGCGACGACCGCGAGCCCGGCGGCCAGCGCGGTCGGCGTGACCAGGTCGAGCTCGTAGTCGCCGACGGGCAGGCCGCCCGCGTAGGCGGACAGGTCGACGCCGGGCCCGAGCGCGGCGGGCAGACCCAGGCCGAGTGCGAGGCCGGCCAGTGCGGTGACGACGATCATCGGGAGGATCTCCAGCACGGTCAGCCGCTCGGCCTGCCGGTCGGACAGGCCGAGGGTGCGCAGGAACGACAGGGCCTTGGCCCGGTCAGCGGCGCCGATCACCAGCGTGATGACGACCGCGACCAGCGCGTAGCCGGCCAGCGCGACCGTCACCACGAGGAGCGTTCCGCTCACGGTGCTGGTCAGCGGGTCGTGCTGGATGGCGGCCAGCGCCCCGGCCCGGGACTCGACCCGGCCCTGCGGGACCACCCGCGCCAGCGCGGTCTCCTGGGCGTCGCCGCTGATCAGCAGAGTGTTGACCACCGGCCGCTGGTTGACGTCGAACGGCACGACGATGAACTTGCCCTCGGTGAAGAAGCCGGGCAGCGCCGGGATCACGCCCTGGGTGGTGATCCGCAGCCGTGACTGCCAGCCGATCTCGAACGTGCCGCGCCCGTGCAGCTCCTGCGAGACCAGCGCCGGGATGCCGGAGGAGGCGGCGGGCACCGAGGGCAGGCTGATCGGCGTGCCCGTGAGCAGCTCCCGCCACCGCGCCAGGTCGACCGCGATGATCTCGGCCCGTTCGGCCGTGTGGCCGACCTGCACCGTGGCGGTCTGCGCGGGCACCACCCGCGTCACGCCGGGCACCTGGCGGACGCGCTCGACCACGTCGGCGGGCAGCTCACGCTCGGACGTGATCTTGACGGGCGCGCCCACGCTCTGCCACGCCGCCAGCCCCTGGGTGCCGGCGACCCCGCTGGAGATCACCGACGCGAACACCGACACGCCCAGCGCCGGCAGCAGGATCAGCACCGGCAGCACGCTGAACGAACGCGCCCTGGCAGCCCGGGTCAGCCCCAGGAAGGGCACCGCCGGCCGCGTCCGGGCCGTCAGCCGTACGAGAAGCCGAAGAGGGTACGGATAGCAGCGCATGGTGATCAGCGCGGCGGCCAGCGTGAGCGCGAGCGGCACCAGCAGCAGGAACGGATCCTGCCCGTCCTGCGCCACCTGGGTGGTGAGCCCGCGCGTGCGCAGCAGGTACGCCCCGGCCAGCGCGAGGCCGATGACCAGCACCTCCAGGGTGATCCGCCGGGCGGAGGGGCGGGCGGCCACCACGTCGTCGCGCCGCTCGTGCAGCGGGGCCCGGTGCGTGACGGCCACCCGTGCGGCGGCGAACGCGACCGCCGTGCCGACCACCACGACCGGCCCCAGGTGCACGAGCGGCAGCATCGGGCCGGGGAAGAGGTACGACAGCGCGTATCCGGCCAGGGCGCCGGGCGCGACGGCGAGCCCGGTCAGTCCGGCGGCGGCCCCCGCCACCTGCGGCAACGAGCCGCCACGCGCCCGCGTCAGGGTGAGCCCGTGGTCCATCCGCTCGGTCAGGAGCCGCACGGCCAGCACGATCACGCCGAGCGAGACCACCAGCAGCCCGCCGAGCACCAGGAACATGATGGTCTGCGCGGTGGCGAGCGCGGTCCGGAACTCGCCGAGCAGCGTCGGCAGCCCGGTGGACAGCGTGCTTCCGGCGTAGACGCCGGGCTGCAGCCTCATCAGCCGCTCGAACTCGTCCACCGCGGCGTCGTAACCGGGGACGTCGAGCGCGCCGGCCGAGCGGTGGTCGATCGGCAGGACCCACTGGTAGGAGAGGTTGCGGTCATCGCCGGAGAGCCTGGTCAGGGCGGCGTCGGGGATCAGCGCGGTGGTGTACCACTCCAGGTCCAGTTTGCCGGTCTGCTGCACCTGGCGGACGTTCAGGATGTCGCCGTTGTGGCTCCAGTAGCGATCGGCGGCGTCCTTGGCCCTGAAGATACCGACGATCTTGATGGCGGCGTAGTCGCTCTCACCGAGGATCTTCGTCTCGCCGAGGCCGAGCCCCATCCTGTCCCGGGCCTCGCCCACGACGCCGACCTCGAAGAGCGGGATGGTCGTCCCGCGCCAGCGCATCTGGCTCACCTCGCGCGGCGCCCTGCCCTCGACCCAGTCGACCCGCCGGTCGCCGTCGGACAGCCAGCCGAGGTTGACGAACGTCCGCCCGCCCGATGCGTACACCGGCGTGTTGTAGGTCTTGGCGCTGGCGTGGCCGGCGGGCGCGAGCAGGCCGTTGAGCGGCGCGGGCACGAGCGTGCGCAGCCGCTCGTCCTGCACCTGGAACAGGGCCGGCTCGCGCAGGTCCTGGTCGCCGCCGTTGGATCTCAGGACCGCGGTCAGGTCCGCGTGCTGGGCGGGCGCGGTGGCCAGTGACTCGCGCAGTGCCTGGTCGAAGGCCGCCTGCATCACTCTCGGCAGGCCCGACACGAGCAGGCACGCGCTCAGCGTGAGCAGGAGCAGGACGGCCACCGCGCCGAGATGCACCCGGGCGAGCAGCAGAAGCCTCACTGGGACTCTCCCATCCGCAGCACCTGACCGGGCTCCTGTCCGGGCCCCTGTCCGCGCAGGCTGCGCGCCAGCCCGGCGACGATGGCGAACAGCACGGCGGCGACCAGCGCCAGCATGACCGCCGTCGCCGCCCACGGGATGTCGAGCAGCACGCCGGGTGTCACGGCCGACGCCTGCCCGGTCAGCACGATGTGCGGGACCACCAGGCCGCCCACGACGGCGGCGAGCGCGGTGCCCGCGACCAGGGACAGGCCGATGACGAACGCCTGCTCGACGGCGAGCAGCCCGAACATCTGCCTGAAGCTGACGCCGAGCGCGCGCAGGATGGTGAACTCGGCCATCCGCTCGCGGGCCGCCACGGCGGCGTTGACGACGAAGCCGAGGACGGCGAAGAACAGCGCGGCCGCGAAGCCGAGGATCAGCGCGCCCTGCAGGCCGCTCGCCAGCGGGTCGTCGCGCAGCTCCGTGGCGAGCCGGCGCTGGTCGACGGCGGTGACGTCCCACTCCGGGTTGCGCTTGAGCGCCGCGTGGGCGGGGCCGGTGTCACCGCCTTCGCTCGCGAGCCACCATTCGGTGGCGGGCCGGGGCGGCTGCCCCGCCGCCTGCCCGTGGGCCTGCAGCGCGGCCCAGTCGGCGAGGACGGCGGGCCGGCCGGGCTCCGTGGTGGGCATCTGGTCGACGATCCCGGCCACCTTGACGTCGATGACCCGGCGGTCGAGGTTGATCTGCCCGGTCTGACCGACCGTGAGCTTGTTCGCGGCGGCGAGATCCGCGGTCAGGACCACCGGCAGGGGGCCGGGCGCGGGGAGCGGGGCGAAGGCGGCCACGACCGGATGGGCGCCCGTCGCCCGTAGCGTGACCTCGGGCGCGCCGAGGTCACGGCCGTCGGCGCTCAGGCGGGTCAGCCTGACGTTCACCGCGCCTTTCTCCGGCGGGGTGGCGACGAAGCCGCGGACCGAGAGCGGGTAGGTGATCTTCCCGCTCCGGCCCGCCGGCGCCTTGAGGTCCACGCCGAGCCGGTCCGCACCGCGCGCGGTCAGCGGCAGCTCGCGCCAGACGCCGAGCGCGTCGGAGATCTGTACGCGCAACGGCAGCTCACGGTCCAGATGAGCCTCCACCGTGAGCGTCGCGGGCTCGCCGGGCAGCTCCAGCGCGCCGGCGCCGGCGCGGCTCGCGCCCAGCGCGCGGGCCATCTCGTCCACGGACCGCGCCGACAGGTCGGGACGCAGCTGGAAGATCCGCGTCAGCTTGCCGGCGTCCAGGCCGAGCAGGGTGGCGGTGTCGCCGCCGACGTCGGCCTGGCCCCGGAAGGCGGGCGAGGCGGCCGTGACGCCCGGCAGCGCCGCGAACGCGCTGCCCCGGCCGAACGTGCCCAGCTCCGGCCCGTCAGGCGGACCGGACAGCCGCAGGTCCGCGCCCGCCTGATGGCGTGCCTGGTCGAGCTGGGAGGTGCGCCAGGTGGAGGCCGTCGCCATGGACACGATGCCGATCGCGATCGCCATGGTCAGCAGCAGCGCGGGCCCGGCGTACCGGAGCGGGCGCCTGCTCACCTGCCACGCGCCGAGCGCGGGCGCCAGGCTCGGCCGCCTCGTGGTGAGCCGCTCGGCCAGCCTGGAGATGCGCGGGACCAGCCGCAGGCCCAGCATGCCGCCGGTGAGCAGCGCCAGCGCGGGCCCGGAGACGATGAGCGGGTCGATGCCGAGGGCGCCGCCCGCGGTGCCGGTGACGGGCGCCCCGTAGTGCCGCAGCTGCCAGATGGCCAGCGCCGCCACCACCAGCAGCGCGACGTCGGCGCCCGCCCGCTCCATCAGGCCGCGCCCGCCGCCGCGACCGCGCGAGGTCTGCTCCTCGACATAGGTACGGCGAGCACCGGTCAGGGCGGGCAGCATGAGCAGCACGGCCGAGGCCAGCGCCACCGCGATCGAGACCAGGAACGTGCCCAGATCCGCCGCCGGCGCGAGCCGGACGCCGGAGGCATCGATCCACGGCAGCGCATGGACCAGCGAGAGCAGCGGCGGCGCGAGGAACGGCGCGGCGACCGCGCACGGGACGGCCACCAGCAGCGCCTCACCGCCCGCCAGCGTGGCCAGGCTCAGCGTGCCCGCGCCGCGCGAGCGCAGCAGCGCGACCTCCATCCGCCGGTGGTCGGCGAGCAGCCGGGCGGTCAGCATGAGCGCGTACGTCGCCAGCAGCAGCAGTTGCAGCACCGGGATCAGCATGGTGGAGCGGGCCACCAGGGAGGCGGTGTCGAGCTGGGTGAGCATGTCCGGCAGGCGCGTGACGGAGGTGCAGGCCGGGCAGCCGTTCGCCTTGAGCGCCTCGGGCAGCTCGGCCACCCCGGCGGCCAGCGGGCGCAGCCCTTCGGGCGTCAGCTTCCGCAGGTCGGGGACGGCGGTCCAGGTGGCGCTGACGTTCGTGGCGAAGCGGGCCAGGAACGTCTCGCGCGCCACCGTCAGCGGGCCGTACGTGGTGAACTCGCCCGTCTCGACGCCCCGGCCGAGCAGTTGCTCACCGGCCCACCGGTCGCCGAACGGGTCGTCGAGCTGGAAGACCCCGGTGATGCGGACCTTGACCGGCCGGCGGTCGAGGCGGCCTTCGACGGTGATCTCCCGGCCGGTCTCGAACCCGGCCGCCGACGCCGCGGACAGGGAGATCACGGCCTCGACAGTGTCGCCTGGGCCTGTGGTGGGGCGTGGCCAGGCGCCGGAGATCAGCCTGGCGTGCTCGCCGAGGTCGTCGTAGCTGCCGAACCTGAGCAGCTCCGGCACCTCGCGGCGCTCCTGGCCGGGCATCACGTACGAGTCGGAGCGGAAGCTCGTGGAGATCTCGGCGGCGGCGCCGGTGAAGGCCGCGGCCACCTGGGATCGCACGGCCCGGTCCCGATCCTGGAACGTCTCGGCCGTCACGGGGGCGCCGACGGTGACGGCCACCTGGCTCAGCGGCGCGGTCTCCATCGTCCGGCGCACTCCCGCCTCGGCGATGGAGGAGGCGTACATCGTCAGCGCGACCAGGGTGGTGGTGGCGAGCAGGATCGAGCAGAACGCCGCCAGCAGGAGCAACGGCTCGCTGAACGCCCGCTTGACGACCAACGGCCCCCGCATGCGACCCCCTTCACCCCGATACTCGAACCATCGGGGAGGGAAGCCGGAGAGGGCAAGGAGATCGTTTCAACGGAGACGCAGCCGATACGCTGCGGCGATGCGCACGTGATATCGAAATCGTGACAAAGTCACCAAGTCCAGACAGCAGAAAACGCCGCACCCGGATGGGGGTGCGGCGCTCCGGTGAGCAGACCTACTTGGCGGAGAGCGCCGCGGCCTGCTTGGCGATCGCCGACTTGCGGTTGGCGGCCTGGTTCTTGTGGATGACGCCCTTGCTGGCTGCCTTGTCGAGCTCGCGGGACGCGGCGCGCTGCAGCGTCGCGGCCTGCTCAAGGTCGCCCTGCTCGGCAGCCTCGCGGAACTTGCGGACAGCGGTCTTCAGCGAAGACTTGACATGCTTGTTGCGCAGACGGGCCTTTTCGTTCTGCCTGTTGCGCTTGATCTGGGACTTGATGTTCGCCACGAAGAAGCCTCGGTGAAAGTCTGGGTGATGGATGGGCGCGCGGGCTCGATGAGAGGGCGCGCCACACGCAAGTGAACAGAGTATCAATAACCCGGGAGGCTGCTCAAATCAACGCCCAGGGTTGTGGCCTTTCAGGATAGCCACCCGGCGGAGTATTCCTGCCAGTCCTGCTCGGTCGCGGCGAAATCCACGTAGAGCGCCAGGCCGAACCGCTCGCGCCTGCCGTGGTCCGACAGGGCCAGCTTGGCGCCCTGGGCCGCCAGGGCGACGCTCTCGGCCGCGTCGCTCCAGGGGACGCCGTGGTCGTGGTAGGCCGGGGCGCCGATGACGACGCTCTTGGCCTCCGGGACCAGGTCGAGGGCGAGCGCCGCCTGCCGTACGACGTGGCCGCCGTAGAGGCTCTGCAGGGGCATGCCGGAGTCGTAGGACATGACGGCCACCTGGTCGACGCGGTCGACGACCTGCTTGAAGTAGCCCTGGGACCAGTACTTGTCGTGGTCGATCGCGGCTCTGGCGGCCACGCGCATCAGTGGGTACGGCTCGATCTGCGGGGTCGACGTGGACAGCAGGCTCGTGTGCTGCCTGGTCAGGTCGAGCAGGTCGAGGAAGTCGGTGTCGCCGTCGCTCAGGGGCTCGAAGTTGTAGTGGATGCCGTCGTAGCCGGTCTTCATGATGGCGGCGACGCCGTTCAGGATGTTCTGACGGGCCTTCGGGTCGGTCATGTCGAGTCGTCCGTGGTCCACCTTCTGGCCGAGCCAGGCGGAGACGCGGGTGCCGGGTAGCTCTTTCTTCACCCATTTGACGAAATTTCCGGCGTTGGGGTATTTGGCTGGATCTAAGCGGCCATCCATCGTGAACGGGCCGGAGTGGACGTACAGGTCCTTGATGCCTGTGGGGCGGAGGCGGGCCGCCAGGCGCGCCACGTCCTGCTCGGTGCGGCGGCCGTCGACCCACATGTGACCCAGCCACAGGGCGTCATTGCCGGTGCTCTTCGCCCAGCCCTCCGGCGCGCCGGTAAACTGAAGGCGGAACGCGCCGGCGATGACGACGACCAGCGCGACCAGGACGGCCAAGGCAAGCGCGAGGACGCGCAGGCCACGGCGGATGACGGTTCGGGCAATCACCCGGGCATGTCACCATGAAAGACTGCTCGACCTCAACCCTGTCGAAATGGACTTCGGTGCGCACTCAGCCTGGCCAGACCGACCCCGCGTTGATCCGCAACTTCTGCATCATCGCGCACATCGACCACGGCAAGTCGACCCTTGCCGACCGGATGCTGCAGATCACCGGGGTGGTGGACGACCGCTCCATGCGCGCTCAGTATCTCGACAGGATGGACATCGAGCGCGAGCGCGGCATCACGATCAAGTCGCAGGCCGTGCGGCTGCCCTGGGACGGGCACGTGCTCAACATGATCGACACCCCCGGCCACGTCGACTTCACCTACGAGGTGTCCCGGTCGCTGCAGGCGTGCGAGGGCGCGATCCTGCTGGTCGACGCCGCCCAGGGCATCGAGGCGCAGACGCTGGCCAACCTCTACCTGGCGATGAACAACGACCTGCACATCATCCCGGTGCTCAACAAGATCGACCTGCCCGCGGCACAGCCGGAGAAGTTCGCCGAGGAGCTGGCCGGCCTGATCGGCTGCGACCCGTCCGACGTGCTGCGGGTGTCGGGCAAGACCGGCGTGGGCGTGCGCGAGCTGCTCGACCACGTGGTCCAGACCGTTCCGCCGCCCATCGGCGACGCCGAGGCGCCCGCCCGCGCGCTGATCTTCGACTCCGTCTACGACACCTACCGGGGCGTCGTGACCTACCTTCGGGTGATCGACGGCCACCTGGGCAAGCGCGAGCGCATCCTCATGATGTCCACCAAGGCCGCGCACGAGACGCTGGAGATCGGCGTCATCTCGCCCGAGCCCAAGCCGTCCGACCTGGGGCTGGGCGTCGGCGAGGTCGGCTACCTCATCAGCGGCGTCAAGGACGTCCGGCAGTCGCGGGTCGGCGACACCGTGACCACGGTCGTCAAGCCCGCCGAGGAGATGCTGGCCGGCTACGACCATCCCCGCCCGATGGTGTTCTCCGGCCTGTACCCGATCGACGGCGACCAATATCCCGAGCTGCGCGAGGCGCTCGACAAGCTCCAGCTCAACGACGCCTCCCTCATCTACGAGCCGGAGACCTCGGCCGCGCTCGGGTTCGGCTTCCGGGTCGGCTTCCTGGGCCTGCTGCACATGGAGATCATCCGTGAGCGGCTGGAGCGGGAGTTCGACCTGACGCTGATCTCCACCGCGCCCAACGTCGTCTACCGGGTGGTCATGGAGGACGGCAGCGAGCTGACCGTCACCAACCCGTCGGAGTTCCCCACCGGCGGCAAGATCGCACAGGTCTTCGAGCCGGTCACCAAGTCGACGATCCTGGCCCCGGCCGAGTTCATCGGCGTGATCATGGAGATCTGCCAGGGCAGGCGCGGTCAGCTCCTCGGCATGGACTACCTGTCGGAGGACCGCGTCGAGATCCGCTACACGCTGCCGCTCGGCGAGATCATCTTCGACTTCTTCGACCAGCTCAAGTCCCGCACCCGAGGCTATGCCTCGCTGGACTACGAGCCCGCCGGCGAGCAGGAGTCCGAGCTGGTCAAGGTGGACATCCTGCTGCAGGGTGAGGCGGTCGACGCCTTCAGCGCCATCGTGCACAAGGACAAGGCCTACGCCTACGGCGTCGACATGGCCAAGAAGCTGCGCGAGCTGATCCCCAGGCAGCAGTTCGAGGTGCCGATCCAGGCCGCGATCGGAGCCCGCGTCATCGCCCGCGAGAACATCCGCGCCATCCGCAAGGACGTCCTGGCCAAGTGCTACGGCGGCGACATCTCCCGCAAGCGCAAGCTGCTGGAGAAGCAGAAGGAAGGCAAGAAGCGGATGAAGATGGTCGGTCGCGTCGAGGTGCCCCAGGAGGCCTTCGTCGCCGCCCTGTCGACCGACGGCGGCGCCGACAAGGCCAAGAAGTAGTTCCTTCCCGGCGCCGGGGGTGCCTACCGGGGCCGGGCCGGGCGGGCGCGCAGTACGTACGTGACGAGCACGGCGGCGCCTGTCACCGCCTGCGCGGCCAGCAGGGCGGCGAGGCCGGCGGGCGGCGCCGTCAGGGCCACGAAGGCGGGTAGACAGCCGACCAGCGCCAGATCGACCCCGGTGAGCGCCCAGAGCACCGGTCCGGTCGGGATCGCGCCGCCCGGAGTGTCGATGACGGGCATCGCATGGTCGACCGGCGCCCTCCTGGCCATCCTCAGGGCCGCCGCCGCCAGCACGGGGGCGGCCAGCGGCCCGAACAGCCACAGCGCGCCCACGCCTGCGGGCTGGACCAACCCTGCGGCCGCCAGCGCCGTCGCGATCCAGAGGCCGCTGAGCAGCGCGGGCAGCAGGGCCCGCGCCAGCACGGCCGGACGCGTCCCCACACCGAGCAGCCGGGCCAGCGCCGGATTGTCCTGGTCCCTGCGCGTGCCGGACACGCCGGTGGCGGCCACCGCCAGCCCTCCCGCCAGTACGGTCACCCCCACCAGGGCGCTGCCACCGCCCGCCTGCGCGAGCACGGCGGGCAGCGCGGCGCAGGCGGCCACCACCGCCAGCCGCCCCGGACGGCGCGCGAGCCGGACCCAGTCCAGCCACGCCATGGCGAGCGGCGCGGGCATCGACGGCCAGCGGGCCGAGCGCAGCTTGCGGCCCCGCCAGTGGTTGTCCTCGGCGATCCAGGCCAGCGCGCCGGGATCCAGCACCGCCGCCGCCGTCGCCACATGCCCGGCCCTCGTGGAGGCGGCCAGCAGGGACCTGGCGGGAATCCGGCCGAGCATCGTCCACGCACGCCGTACCAGAAGAGCGGCGAACAGCGCCGCGCCCGACGCGGCGGCGGCCACCGCCGTCACCGGCGCACCCGCGACGGCGGCGAGCGGCGCGCGCACCGGCCCGAACGCCGCGGCCACGGCCACGACCAGGAGCACCACCAGCGCCACCGACAGCCACGCGTGCCACGTCTGGGACGCCTGGCCGAGCACGGCCAGCGCCATCCCTCCCGCGCTCGCGGAGACGCCCAGCACCAGCGCGCCGACGAGCCGCCACCCGAGCTGGTCGGGCGCGCCCAGCACGGCCACCAGGCCCAGCCCCAGCAGGCCGCCCGCCACCAGCGCGACCAGCGCCAGGACCCGCGCCGAGCGGCCCAGCACACTTCGCCGATCCAGCGGCGTCAGCACCAGCCACGCCGCGTCGGACGCGGGGAGCGTGACCGGCCCCAGGGCCCGCGCCGCGGCCAGGCCCACCGCCAGCGACAGCGCCAGCAGCGCCACCCCCGCTCCCATCCGGGTCAGATCCGCCTGACCGGCGAGCCCCTCCACCGCACCCGAGAGGGGCCGGCCCAGCACCGCCGCCAGCAGCGCCAGCATGAACCCGGAGGTGTAGCGGTCGCTCAGGCTGGGGGAGACACGCCGCCGCGACCGGACGAATGCCCGCACCTCGCGCACGGAGCCGAGAGGGTGAGCGCTCATGTGGCCTTCCTCGTGGTGTGGGGGTGTCGACTGGCGGTGTTCGGTGTCATGCGCGTGCGTGCCGTCATGCGGTCAGCCGGCCGCCGGTAGGGGTGACCTGGCGGGCGCGCGCGGCGAGTGCGGTGTCGTGGGTGGCCATGACGACGGTGCCGCCTCCGGCGGTGTACTCCTCCAGCAGTACGGCCAGCCGCTCGCGGAAGGCGGCGTCCAGGCCGCGTTCCGGCTCGTCCAGCAGCAGGAGCTCGCTGGGCCGCAGCAGCGCGGTGGCGAGGAGCAGGCGCTGGCGCTGGCCCGTGGACAGGTTCAGCGGCGGCGCGTCGGCGCGCACGGCCAGGTCGAACAGCTCCAGCGCGGCGTCCACGGTCAGGCGCGGTCCGGCGTGCACCGTGTGCGTGAGCTCCAGGTGCTCGCGGGCGGTGAGGCCCGGATACCAGGCCGGCTCCTCACTCACCAGCGTCGCCCGCCGCCAGAAGGCCGGCTCGTCTACAGGCGGCGCGCCGAAGACCTCCACCGTGCCGCCGGTGGCGGGCAGGAGCCCGGCCAGGCAGCGGAGGAGGGTCGACTTGCCCGATCCGTTGGGGCCGACCACGGCGACCAGCTCTGCGGGGGCGACGGTCAGGTCCAGGTCGCGCAGGACCGGGTTGCCGCCGAGCTCCACGGAGAGACCTCTGACAGAGATGGTCATGTCGTGCATGTCCCGAGCCTAGCCACCTCACCGAGGCGGCAGGGGCTGCTGTCCGTCGGGCCACCTCGTCGGGGCGGCAGGGGTCGCGGTCCGCCGGGCCACCTCGTCGGGGAGGCCGGGATCGCCGTCGGCGCCGGGGATTCTGTCGGTGGCGGCGGCTAGCTTTTGAACCCGAACACCTGTGCGACTGGAGGGTGACATGATTGCTGCTGAGCGATTCGAGCGTGCCGCTGTTCTGGGGGTCGCCGTGGCGGAGGAGGCGCGGCGGTTGATCCGGCTGCATCTGATGCCCGCCGAGGTGGGGGCGGACGGGAAGGTCGTGGTGGACGTCCCGATGCCCGACGCCGCCGTGGTGACGGCCCTGCTCGACGTGGCGGCGGACTGTTTCGGCGAGCGGGGAGGGTCGGTCGAGGAGGCGCGCCAGGCGGCCCTGGAGACGCTCTTACAACTCGCCGACTTCGACACCGACTCCCAGCTCAACGCCTCCCCGCTGAACGCCACGCCCCCGTAGGGGCTGGGCCTCGCGCGGACACTGGCGCGTGCGTGTCCGCGCGAGGAGCGACGGGTCCTCAACAGGAGTGCTGGGCCGTCAGGGGGCGCGACGGGCCAACAGCGGGTGTGCCGGGGCCCGCAGCGGGTGTGGGGCGGGCCGTCAGCGGGAGTGCCGGCTCATCTCAGGACCGCGTGGAGGGCCGAGGTCAGGGAGGCTCGGGAGTCGTCCTGGTCGATGGACCACATCATCGCGCCGCCCAGGCCCTTGAGCCGGATGTACGCCGCCTTCTGCAGCAGCACCGCCGGGTCGTCGTAGGACCAGAACTCGTTGCCGTCGTACAACCACATCGTGCCGGTGCGCAGGTCGCGGTGGCGCTTGCCGGGCTTGGTCACCAGGTCCTTGTAGTCCTCGACGCCCGCTGCCCACTTGCCGGGGGCAGGGCCGGTGGCCGGCCGGTACAAACCGTTGCCGCCGGCCGTGACGCCGGTCCAGCCCTGCCCGTACGCGGGGACGCCGATGACGAGCTTGCGGGCCGGGGCACCGCGCTCACGATAGTCGCGGACGGTCTGGTCGACGCTGTAGCGGACCTCGTTGGGGTCGCGGCGGTCGGTGAACAGGTTGCCGTTGTGCCCGGTCCGGGTCTCCCAGCTGCCGCGCAGGTCGTACCCCTGGATGGTGGCGAAGTCGAGCTGCCTGAAGACGCGCCGCACCTCGAAACCGGAGTCGATCTTGGCAGCGGCGGCGGGGAGGAAGGCGGTGAGCTGCGCCTCGGCGGAGAACGCCGTGAGCTGGGCGCGGAGTTCTTCGACGAAGAGGGTGAAGTTGCGCTTGTCCTCGGGCCGGATGATGTTGCCTTCGGCGCCGGCCGACCCCGGCCACTCCCAGTCCAGGTCGATGCCGTCGAACACGCCCGCGCCCGCGCCCGGTTCGAGGCCGGGGAGGTTGCCGCGCAGCCACAGGTCGACGCAGGACCGGGCGAGTTCGGCGCGGGACTCGGGGGTGAGCACGGCGTCGGAGAAGTACTTCGAGCCGGTCCAGCCGCCGAGCGAGATGAGGGCCTTGAGCCCGGGGTGCTTGGCCTTGAGCTTGCGCAGCTGGTTGAGGTTGCCGTTGAGCGCCTGACCGGGCTCGTCGGCCACGCCGTCCACGCTCTGCTCGGCCGGGACGGGCCGCTGCCAGTCGGCCCAGGGGTCGGCCGAGTAGCAGGCGCCTTCGGGGTTGACGAAGCCGAAGGCGTAGTTGATGTGGGTGAGCTTGGCGGCGGCGCCGCTGGTGTCCATGTCCTTGACGTGGTAGTTGCGGGCGTACACACCCCACTGGATGAAGTAGGCGACCCGTTTGAAGCGGTCGTGCGTGCTCGTATCGGCCTGGGCGGGCAGCGGGACCGCCGTGAGGCCGAGTAACAGGGAGAGGGCGATGAGGATCTTCTTCACGGGGGGCGCCTCCCGGGGAGCATGAATTTATAGGAAACTTTCTTATAAGTTGTCCGGATCGTAGGGCCACGGGATCGGGCAGTCAATGGCAGCGGGCACACTGGTAGCGTGCCCTCCACGTTGCCTGACGGCGATCCCGCGCCCGCCTCCGGCGAGCTGCCCGACAGTGCCCTGCTCGGTCTCGGTGAGCGGCCGTTCGGCTTCTATGTGCACGTCCCGTTCTGCGTGACCCGCTGCGGCTACTGCGACTTCAACACCTACACCGCCACCGAGCTCGGCCCCGGCGCCTCCCAGCGCGACTACGCCGACACCGCCATCGAGGAGGTACGCCTCGCGCGGCGGGTCCTCGGTGACGTGGACCTTCCGGTCGAGACGGTGTTCTTCGGCGGCGGCACGCCGACACTGCTGCCGGCCGAGGACCTGTCCCGGATCCTGGCGGCCATCGACGCCGAGTTCGGGCTGAAGGCCGGCGCGGAGGTGACCACGGAGGCCAATCCCGAGTCCGTCGACCAGCGCTACCTGGAGCGACTCCGCGAAGGCGGCTTCAACCGGGTCAGCTTCGGCATGCAGAGCGCCCGCGAGCACGTGCTGAAGGTGCTCGACCGCCAGCACACGCCGGGCCGGGCCGCCCAGGCCGTGCTGGAGGCGCGCAAGGCCGGGTTCGAGCACGTCAACCTCGACCTGATCTACAGCACGCCGGGGGAGTCCGACGACGACTGGCGCGCCTCGCTGGCCGCCGCCGTCGCCGCCGAGCCCGACCACGTCTCGGCCTACTCACTGATCGTCGAGGAGGGCACCCGGCTGTCGGCCAGGATCCGCCGGGGCGAGCTGCCGATGCCCGACGACGACGTCGCCGCCGACCGCTACCTGATCGCCGACACGATGCTGGCCGAGGCCGGTTTCCGCTGGTACGAAGTGTCCAACTGGGCCACCTCGGACGAGGCGCGCTGCCGCCACAACCTGCTCTACTGGACCGGCGGCGACTGGTGGGCCGTCGGCCCCGGCGCGCACAGCCACGTCGGCGGCACCCGCTGGTGGAACGTCAAACATCCCGCCCCGTACGCTCAGCGCCTGGCCGAGGGCGTCTCACCCGCCCACGCGCGCGAGGAGCTGACCGGCGAGGACCGCGACACCGAGCGGCTGATGCTGGAGCTCAGGCTCGACACCGGCTACCCGCTCGCCGACGTCGCGCCCGCCGCCCGTCCGCGCGTCGCCTCGGCCCTGGCCGACGGGCTGCTGGAGGTCGAGGCGTTCAAGGCCGGCCGGATGGTGCTCACCCTGCGCGGACGGCTGCTGGCCGACGCCCTGGTACGCGACCTGCTCAGCTGATCAGGCGGATGCAGATGGGATAGCGGTAGTTCTCGCCCCGGTTGGCGGAGATGGCGGCCTGGATCTGGAAGATCAGCGCCACGATCCAGACGACCGGGAGCAGCACGATGCCGATGACCACGATCGTCAGGATGCCGGTGATCATGTAGGCGGCGAACGCGGTGATCTGGAAGTTGAGCGCCTCGGCGGCCTGGTCCCTGACATAGGGGGACTCGTCCTTCTTGACCAGGTAGAGGATCAGCGGGCCGACCCACGAGACCAACAGGCCGAGCAGGTGGGCCATCATGGCCATCGTGTTGTCGTCGGTGCCGGGGCGGGGACCGTACCGTCCGGGCACGTACGGCTCCTGGCGGCCGTGCGGCGCCGCGTAGCCGTACGGCGGCGGCTGCTGTCCAGGCGGCGGCTGACCGTAGCCGTACGGCGGCTGCTGACCGTACGGAGGCTGCTGGCCATAGCCGTACGGTGGCGGCTCGTAACCAGGCGGGGGCTGCTGGCCGTAGGACGGCGGTGGCTCGTAACCAGGCGGCGGAGGTGGCCCACCGTAGCCTGGCTGGGGTCCTTGCACGGGCTGGGAGCCAGGCTGAGTGCCATACTGCAGGCCATGCTCCGGGCCCGAATGAGGGCGGAACTGTGGCCCGGACTGTGGCCCGGACTGAGGGCCTCGCGCCTGCGGCCCGGACCCCGTGCCGGACCCCGTGCCGGGGTCGGGGGTCGGTTGGGGGCCCGAGTCGGGCTGCGGGGCCGGGGGTTGGGCGCCGGGGACGTCGGAGGCGGTGATGCGGCGCGTCGCGTCGTCGTCCGGCGGGGGCTGCGGATCGTGGCTCATGGTGTCTCCGTAACGAAGTCGATCAGTTCCTCGACCCGGCCGAGCAGCTCGGGCTCCAGATCGGCGAAGCTTGAGACGGAGCCCAGGATGCGCCGCCACGCGTCGGCCGGCTCCACGCGCCAGCCCAGCGCGGCGATCACACCTTCCTTCCAGGGGACCCCGCGCGGCACGTCCGGCCAGGCCGGGATGCCGACAGAGGACGGCTTGACCGCCTGCCAGATGTCGATGTACGGGTGGCCGACCACGAGCACGTCCGGGGAGGTCACCCGGGCGGCGATGCGGCTCTCCTTGGAGCCGGGCACCAGGTGGTCGACCAGCACGCCGAGCCGCCGGCCCGGCTCGGGCGCGAACTCCTCGACGATCTCCGGCAGGTCGTCCACGCCTTCGAGATACTCGACCACGACGCCCTCCACCCGAAGGTCGTGGCCCCAGATCTTCTCCACCAGGGCGGCGTCGTGCACCCCTTCGACGTAGATGCGGCTCTGCCGGGCCACCCTGGCCCGCAGCCCCTCCACGGCGATCGAGCCGGAGGCGCTGCGCCTCGGGGCACCGTCGGGCACCGCCTGTGGCCGTACCAGCGTCACGACCTTGCCCTCCAGCAGGAACGCGGCGGGGTCGAGCGGGAACAGCCGGCGCTTGCCGAAACGGTCCTCCAGCGTGACCGCCTCCTTGTCGCAGGCGACCACCGCGCCGCAGAAGCCGCTGTCGGCGTCCTCCACGACCAGATCGCGCTCGGCCGGCACCTTCGGGATCTTGCCCCGGCCCGGACGCCGCCAGTTTCCCGCTAGAACATCACCCTCGTACACACGGGGGACCGTAGCAAATCACGCGCTGACCGCAAGGCGCTTACGCTGGCTGCTGCGGCGCATCAGGACCACGATCGTCACGATGATCGCGGCCAGGATGCCGACTCCAGGGACGGCCACCAGCACGACCACCCCGCCCAGGGCGCCGCCCACGGCGCTTGAGATGTCCCGGCCGACACCGAACCGCGCGCTCGCGCCCTCCGTGACGGTGCAGGTGACCTGGTAGTCACCTGCGGAGGGTGCGTCGATCCGCAGGATCTGCTGCCACTTCGTGCCGTTCACCGTGAGGGTTTGGACGCCGGAGACGGGCAGGAGCTTCGCCCTGTTGGCGATCTGGCACTCGTAGCGCACCCGCGTGCGGCTGGTGAGGTAGAGCACTGGGCTCTGGGCCGGGTCGAGGGCGACGGTGACTCGCTCGCCGGCGGCGAACGTCCTGGTCGGCGCGACGTTGTCGACGCTGCTGAGCAAACCGCTGACGAAGAGGATGACGCCCGCGGCGATGCACAGGGCGGCGACGCCCCAGGAGACGCCGATCCACCGCAGTTGCGGCCTGAGGGTCTTCGAGTTCACTCCCGGCCCGGACCCCGGCGGGTACTGCTGGCCGAACTGCGGTTGCTTGCCGTACTGGCCGAACTGCGGCTGCTGGCCGTACTGCGGGGGTGGGGCTTGTGGGTACTGCGGCGGCTGGGCCCGTGGGTCGAAGGGCTGCCCCTGCGGGGGCCGGCCCTGCTGGTCGAAGGGAGGCGCCTGGCCGTACTGCTGCTGGACGTACTGCTGCGGCGGGCCGTACGGGGGTGGTTGTCCCTGGGGTGTCTCCCCCGGGGAATGCCCGGGCTCTGACGGGGGACCATATGACTGAGGGTGTGAATTGTCCGTCACGTTACAAGTGTGACGGGTGTGGTCGACGTTGCGCCAGCAGCCTGGGGCCCACGGCGTTATCGCACCTTGTGAGTGAGAGCCGTACACTTGGCACTCGGGAACACAGAGTGCTAGACCTGTCGTTTCCCGGAAGGCAGCGGTAGGAGGTGCTCACGTGCTCGACGATCGTAAACTCGCGGTGCTCCGCGCCATTGTCGAAGACTACGTGTCGACCAACGAACCGGTGGGCTCCAAAGCGCTGGCGGAGCGCCACAACCTGAAGGTCTCCCCGGCGACGGTCAGGAACGACATGGCCGCGCTGGAGGAGGAGGGCTACATCACCCAGCCGCACACCAGCGCCGGCCGGGTGCCGACGGACAAGGGATACCGCCTGTTCGTCGACAGGCTCTCGCAGATCAAGCCGTTGTCCGGAGCCGAGCGCAGGGCCATCGAGACCTTCCTGGCCGGCGCGGTGGACCTGGACGACGTGGTGACCCGCACGGTGCGGCTGCTCGCGCAGCTCACCAGGCAGGTCGCGGTGGTGCAGTATCCGACGCTCACCCGCTCCACGGTGCGGCACGTCGAGCTGGTCCAGCTCGCCGAGCGGCGCGTCATGCTCGTGCTGATCACCAACACCGGCCGCGTCGAGCAGCGCGTGATCGAGCTGCCCGAAGTGGTGGAGGACACCCGCATCGCGCACCTGCGCGCGGTGCTCAACAGTTGCCTGGACGGCTGCGGGCTGGGCAATGTGCCCGACCTGGTGGCCGACCTGCCCGAGCGGCTGCCGGCCGAGGATCGGCCCGTCGTGGCCACGATCCTGTCGGTGCTGCTCGAAACGCTCGTCGAACGCCACGACGAGAAGATCGTCTTCGCCGGCGCGGCCAACCTCGCGGGGGCCGGCTTCAGCGTCGGGCTGCGCGACGTGCTCGAGGCGCTGGAGGAGCAGGTCGTGCTCATGCGGCTGCTCGGCGAGACGTCCACAGACACACCGTCCGCTCTCACCGTGCGCATCGGATCAGAGAACGCCTACACCGGACTAGTGGGCACGTCCATCGTCGCCACGGGATACGGTTCAGGCGACAACCAACTGGCTCGGCTCGGCGTGCTGGGCCCCACGAGGATGGACTACCCCGTGACGATGGGCGCCGTGCGCGCGGTGGCACGCTACGTCAGCCAGATCCTGGCTGCATCTTAAGAGGTCGATAAGTGGCAAACAGCGACTACTACGCCACCCTCGGGGTGCGCCGTGACGCCAGTCAGGACGAGATCAAGAAGGCTTACCGCCGGCTGGCTCGCGAGCTGCACCCTGACGTGAATCCCGATCCCGCCACCCAGGAGCGGTTCAAGGAGATCACGCAGGCCTACGAGGTGCTGTCGGATCCGAGCAAGCGCCAGATGTACGACCTGGGCGGCGACCCGTTCGGCGGCGCGGGCGCGGCGGCCGGGGCCGGCGGTTTCGGCGCGGGGTTCCCGTTCAGCGACATCATGGACGCCTTCTTCGGCAACGCGGCCGGCGCGCGCGGTCCGCGCTCGCGTGCCCGCAGGGGTCGCAACGCGACCATCCGGGTCGAGCTCGACCTGCGCGAGACCGCGTTCGGCACCACCCGCGAGCTGGTCGTCGACACCGCCGTGCTGTGCGAGGTGTGCCAGGGCGCGGGCGCGTCCCCGGGCACCCACCCCGACACCTGTGACATGTGCAACGGGCGCGGCGAGATCAGTCAGGTCACCCGGTCGTTCCTGGGCCAGGTCATGACCTCGCGGCCGTGCCCGCAGTGCGGCGGTTTCGGGAGCATCATCCGCAACCCGTGCCAGGAGTGCTCCGGCGACGGCCGGGTGCGCACCCGCCGCACGATCAAGGTGCGCATCCCCGCGGGCGTCGAGGACGGCACCCACATCCAGCTCGCCGGCGAGGGCGAGGTCGGCCCCGGCGGCGGCCCGCCCGGAGACCTGTTCCTGGAGATCGTCGAGCGCCCGCACGAGATCTACGAGCGGCGCGGCGACGACCTTCACTGCACCGTCCAGATCCCGATGACGGCCGCCGCACTCGGCACCATCCTCACCGTCGAGACCCTCGACGGCGCCGAGGAGATCGACGTCCGGCCGGGCACCCAGTCGGGTCAGGTCATCACCATGTACGGGCGCGGCGTGCAGCGGCTCAACGAGACGGGCCGCGGCGACCTGCTCATCCACGTCAACGTCGAGACGCCGCACCGCCTCGACACCGCTCAGGAGGAGCTGCTGCGCGAGCTGGCCAAGCTGCGCGGCGAGGAGCGCCCGCCGGGCAAGTTCGCCCCGGGCCAGCAGGGTTTCTTCTCGCGGCTGCGCGACGCCTTCAACGGGCGCTGACGCCGCCGAGCAGCTCTGGCGGTTGCTCCGGTCGCGGTGGCGACGGCCGCACCGCCAGCAGCTCCTCGGGCAGCGCCACCCGCGCGGTGACGCCGCAGCGCAGCGACTCGTGCAACCACACCCGGACGCCGAGCCGTTCGGCCAGCCTGCCCACCACGTGGTGGCCCAGGCAGCGGGTGGGGGGCACCAGGAAGCTCTCCGCGCCGCGCAGCCGGGCGTTGGCCGTGGCCAGCTCCTCGGCGGTCATGCCGATGCCGTGGTCGGTGATGGTGATCCGGCACTCGCCCTCGTCCGCGCGTGCCCACACCTCCACCTTCGAATCGGGCGGCGAGTAGGTCAGCGCGTTCTCCACCAGCTCGGCCAGCAGGTGGGCGACCTCCGCCACGACCGCGCCCCTGACCGGCGCGCCGTCCACGACGCGCAGCGTCACCCGGTGATGGTCCTCGACCTCGGTCAGGGCCAGGCGCAGCACGTCCGCCACCGGTACGGGCTCCGACGAGCGGCGCGCCCCCCGCTTGCCGGCCAGGACCAGCAGGCTCTCGGCGTTGCGGCGCATCCGGCTCGTCAGGCGGTCCAGCTCGCAGAGCCTGGCCAGCGTGGCGGGGTCGGACTCGTTGTGCTGCAGCACGCTGATGAAGCTCAGCTGGCGGTGTGCCAGGTTGCGGTGGCGTACGCCGAGGTCCACCAACGACTCGGTGGCGACGCGCCGCAGGGCCGTGTGCTCGGCAGCCAGTCGTACGGCGCTGCGGTGCAGGTCACCGAGCGCGCCGGCCACCTCCGCGAACTCGTCGGCGTGGCGGCCCGGTCCCGGCTCCTGGAGACGCGCCGCGAGGGCGTGGTCCGGGGTGTCGTCGCCGTGCTCCTGGACGACCCGGGAGACCTGGTCGGCCAGCGTGTCGGCCAGCGCGCCGGCATGGTCCGAGAGCCGCCGCAGGGGCCGCAGCACCGAACGCCAGGCGAGCACGCCCAGCACGGGCATGCCGAGCACGAGCAGCGCGGCCAGGGCACCCAGCATGACCAGGTGCCGGGTGGCCTGTTCCACGGCGGCCAGCGCCGGAGCGCGCACCTCTTCGGCCACCGATCGCTGCACGCTCCGCAGGGCGTCGTCGTAGCCGATGGTGGCGTGGTGCCAGGCGCGCGGGCTCGCCGACAGCGGCGCGCCGCCGGAGCCGTCGACGGCCTGCCTCTCCATGGCGGCGAGCCTGGGGGTATGGCTCTGCTGGGCGCGGGCCAGCGCCGCCCGGCCCGCCGGGGTCGCCAGGCGCTCGAACCTGGCGAACGCGTCCGCCTTGACCGCCCGGACCTGGAGCAGGCCGAGATGCCCCGCCGAGGTGAACGACCCGGCCGTGAACGCCGCGGTCACGAGGGCGCGCTCCTGACTGGTCGCCTCCTTGGCCCTGCTGATGGCCTCCAGCGCCTGCATGCCCCCCGGCCGGGCGGCGAAGGTGGCGTCCAGGAGGGCCGAGATCGCGCCGGTGTAGGCGGTGAAGGCCTCCTGCGCCGTGGCGGAACGGGCCTTCCGGATGTCCGCGAGCGCCGTGCGCAGGCCCGGCGTGGCGGCGTCGAGCCGGGCCCTGGCCCGGTCCGTGGCACGGCGTTCGGTGTCCAGGTCGGCCGCGAACCGGTCATCGCCGGCCAGCACGCCCAGCGCCAGGCCGCGCTCCCGCTGGAGCGCGTGGACCAGCTCCTGCGCGGCGAGCGCCCGGCCGACGTGACGGACGGTCCCGGCCGCGTCGGCCCTGGCGCTCAGCCGGTCCGTGGCGCCCGCCCCCAGGCCGGCGACCAGCAGGAGCGTCGAGACGGCCAGCGGCAGCGCGAGGCGCGCCCTGACGGGCGGCGGCCAGGGGAGCCGGCGGGAGACTGTCATCGCGCTGACCCCTCGTAAAGTGACTCAGGAAAGTGCGACTGCACGTGACACGATATTGCGCCACGTGTTCGCTCGACTGCATAACGTCAAGAATCTGGAGTGCCTGGGGTGACGGTTCCGGTGTTCCTCGCGGCCGATCTGAGCGGGTCCGAGCTGGTGCTCGACGGTCCTGAAGGGCGGCACGCCGCCGCGGTCCGGCGGCTGCGGGAGGGTGAGCGGATCGACCTGACCGACGGGGCAGGCGGGGTGGCCGAGTGCGTCGTGCGCGAGGTGCTCAAGGACGCGCTCAGACTGGACGTGCTCGCCCGGCACGAGGAGCCGGCGCCGAGCCCCCGGCTGGTGGTCGTCCAGGGCCTGCCGAAGGGCGACAGGGGCGAGCTGGCCGTCGAGATGATGACCGAGGCGGGCGTGGACGTGATCGTGCCCTGGGCGGCCTCGCGGAGCATCACCCAGTGGAAGGGCGACCGGGTCGCCAAGGCGCTGCACCGGTGGCGGTCGACGGCGCGCGAGGCGGGCAAGCAGGCGCGCCGGTTCCACCTGCCCGAGGTGACGGAGCCGGCCTCCACGGCGCGGGTCGAGGCGCTGCTGGCGGACGCGGCGCTGGGGCTGGTGCTGCACGAGGAGGCGGCCGAGCCGCTGTCCCGGGTGGCGCTGCCGGTGGAGGGCGACATCGTCGTGGTGGTGGGGCCCGAGGGCGGCGTCTCGGATCAGGAGCTGGCCGCGTTCCAGGCGGCGAAGGCGGTGCCGGTCCTGCTCGGGCCGACGGTGCTGCGCACCTCGACGGCGGGAGTGGCGGCGGCGGCGGTGCTGCTCGCCCGGACCGGCCGCTGGTGACGGGTCAGCTCAGCTGCCGGGCGTGCCGAGCAGCGGGCTGAGGACGTCCGTCGGCGTGGGGGCCGGGTCGCCGGGAGGGCACTCCTCCATCGGGCACGGCGTGTCCGGCAAGGCCGTCTCGGACATCGTCGGAGTCGGTGACGGGGTGGGCGTCGGCGTGATCGTGGGGCAGTCCGACGGCAGCTCCGCCTGCTCCTCCACGGTCGACGGGCAGGGCGTCGGGGTGGGCGTGGGCTTCGGGGTGGGCGTCGACTTGCTGGTCGACCTGGCCGTCTCCGACGCGGGCTGCGGCGCCGGCGACGTGGCCGGGACGGAGACGATCCCGGGCGGCGGCACGTCCTCGCGGACGGTCGACTTGGGGGACGGCGGCCGGCTGGTCGAGGACTTGGCCGGCGGTGTGCTGCTCGAAGTGCTGCGCACCTCCTGGTAGGGCTGCTCGATCACGCGCTGGCGCAGCTCCGGGACCACCATCACGATGGTGCCCGCCACCAGCAGCGCGCTGGCGGCGGCGGCGCCCGCACGCCACCAGAACAGGTTGCGCACTCCACGCCGCTCGATGCGGGCGCGGATGATCTCCAGTCCTTCCGGCGAGGGTACGACCGCGTCCGCCTCCGCGCGGAGCGCACGGCGAAGGATCTCGCCGTGCTCGTCGGGGGGCTGGGTCATGACATTTTCTCCAGGACGGATCGCAAGGCGGCCATGCCACGTGCGGTGTGGCTCTTGACCGCGCCCTTGCTGATGCCCATGGCGTGGGCGATCTCAGCCTCGGACAGATCACCGTAGTAACGAAGGACCAGTGCCTCTCTCTGACGTGTCGGCAGGGATCTCAGTGCCTCGATGACGGCGGAGCGTTCCAGCTCGCCGATCGCGCCGTTCTCGGCGCTGGGCGCATCGGGCAGTCCCTTGGGCGCGTACTTCTCCACGACCGCGCGGTGACGCAGCACCGAACGGGATCGGTTGACGACGGACTGACGCAGGTAGGCGAGTGCTTTGTCGGGGTCACGCAGTCTGCGCCAGGCGCCATGGATGGCGACGAACGCGTCCTGCACGACTTCCTCCGCGGTTGCCATGTCGCGCACCAGCAACACAGCGAGACGCACCAATGACCGAAAATGCGCACTGTAAAGCGCGGTCACGGCCATGTCGGCATCCCACCCGACCGGCACCGCCCCCATGGACCTGTCGGCCAGGAGGGTTTCGGTGGTCACATCAGTGGGACGCGCGGCCTTGCCTGAGGGTTTACGCTCTTCCGGTTCCTTAGGGGGCATGACCCAGTCGTGTCCTCGCCAGGTGGCCTCGCCCGACCCTGAATCGTGTTTTTTCCTTGAGTGTCGCACACACACCCTAACCGCGCCGATCTTCGGACGCCACGACGGAACGGATTACCGATTCGCAACGCTGATCAGGGGCACAGGGGAATCCGGAGCCTGTCGATAGGGTGACCGGATGACCGACTGCATCTTCTGCAAGATCGCGGCCAAGGAGATCCCGGCCGAGGTCGTCCTGGAGACCGACAGAGCGCTGGCGTTCCGCGACACCAACCCGCAGGCGCCCACCCATGTGCTGGTCATCCCGAAGGCGCATCACGCCGACGCGGCCGCTCTGGCGCAGGCCGACGCCGGGCTCGCCGACGAGGTGCTCAAGACCGCGCACGCGGTGGCCGTCGGTGATGACGTGGCGGGCGCCGGTTACCGGATCGTGTTCAACACCGGTCCCGCCGCCGGGCAGACCGTCTTCCACGTGCACGCCCACGTGCTGGGCGGGCGTGAGCTGACCTGGCCGCCCGGGTGACCTGGGCACGGTGATTTGGGCCCGGATATATTGGCACGAGTAATTCCGCTGCTCCCGGCTACGATGTGGGGAGAAGAACAGCCGAACAGACCGGGAGGCATCAGGCCACTGGCCTGCCCATGTCCGAACTACACGAATCCCGACGCACGGCACCTCCATCGCGCACACAGGCCAAGGTGCTGATTCCGGACGAATACCCGATGGTCAGCCTCCTGGGCTCCCGTGACGAGCTGCTACGCGTCATCGAGGGCGCCTTCAAGGCCGACGTCCATGTGCGCGGCAACGAGATCACCGTCACCGGCAGCCCCGACGAGAGCAGCACGGTGGTGCGGCTGTTCGAGGAGCTGGTCGAGGTCCTGCGCAGCGGCGGGGAGCTGACGCCCGACGCGGTCGAGCGGAGCATCGCCATGCTGCGGATGACCTCCGACCGCCCGGCGGAGGTGCTGTCCCTGGACATCCTCTCCTCACGCGGCCGCACGATCAGGCCCAAGACCGTCAACCAGAAGCGCTACGTCGACGCGATCGACAAGCACACCGTCGTGTTCGGCATCGGCCCCGCCGGCACCGGCAAGACCTACCTGGCCATGGCCAAGGCGGTGCGGGCGCTTCAGGAGAAGCTGGTCAACCGGATCATCCTGACCCGGCCCGCGGTCGAGGCGGGAGAGCGCCTGGGTTTTCTGCCGGGCACGCTCTACGAGAAGATCGACCCCTACCTGCGGCCGCTGTACGACGCGCTGCACGACATGGTCGACCCCGACTCCATCCCCAAGCTGATGGCCGCGGGCACGATCGAGGTCGCCCCCCTCGCGTACATGAGGGGAAGGACGCTGAATGATGCCTTCATCATCCTCGACGAGGCCCAGAACTCCTCGGCCGAGCAGATGAAGATGTTCCTGACGCGGCTCGGCTTCAACTCCAAGATCGTCGTGACGGGTGACGTCACCCAGGTCGACCTGCCCTCGGGCACGACCAGCGGCCTGCGGGTGGTGCAGGAGATCCTGGAGGGCATCCCCGACATCCACTTCGCCCACCTGTCCAGCGCCGACGTGGTGCGCCACAAGCTGGTGAGCGAGATCGTCGACGCCTACGGCCGTTACGACGCGCTGCAGGACCCCAAGCCTCTCCAGCAGCGGGGGAAGCGACGATGAGCATCGAGATCAACAACGAGACGGGCGCGGAGGTCGGCGAGGAGCTCCTCGTCTCGCTGGCCACCCACGTCCTCGGCGAGATGGGCATCAACCCGCTCGCCGAGCTCTCGATCGTGATCGTGGACGAGGACGTCATGTCCGAGCTGCACGAGAAGTGGATGGGCGAGGCGGGCCCGACCGACGTGCTCGCCTTCCCCATGGACGAGCTGCGACCGGGCGGTGGGGCGCGCGGAGACGCCGACACCCCGACCGATCCGGCCCTGCTCGGCGACGTGGTGCTCTGCCCCGAGGTGGCGGCCAGACAGGCGGCCGAGGCGGGGCACAGCGCCCAGGAGGAGCTGGAGCTGCTGTGCACCCACGGCATCCTCCACCTGATGGGCTATGACCACGCCGAGCCCGAGGAGCACAAGGAGATGTTCGGCCTGCAGGCCCGACTGCTCGAAGGATGGCGGGAGGTGCGCAGCTCCCGGTGAACGCCTGGTTGCTGTTGGCCGTCGTCCTGGTCATGGTCGGCGGCCTGATCGCCAGCGCCGAGACTGCGCTGACGCGCATCTCCAGGGTGCGCGCCGAAGCGGTCGTGCGTGACGGGAAGCGCGGGGCCCAGCGGCTGCACGCCATCGTCGCGGACGCCCCGCGCTACCTCAATCTGCTGCTGCTGCTCCGGCTGAGCTGCGAGCTGGTCGCGACGGTGGTCGCGACGCTGCTGTTCATCGACCTCCTGGACGACCAGGGCTGGGCGTACGTCTCCGCCGCGGCGGTGATGATCGTGGTCAGCTATGTGATCGTCGGGGTGATGCCGCGGACCCTGGGCCGTCAGCACGCCGAGCCGATCGCGCTGGCGAGCGCGCCGATCGTCTACGGGCTGACCAAGATCTTCGGTCCGCTGCCCATGCTGCTCATCCTGCTCGGCAACGCGCTGACTCCCGGCCGGGGGTTCCGCGACGGCCCGTTCACCTCGGAGGCCGAGCTGCGTGACCTGGTCGACCTGGCCGAGGAGCGCAGGGTCATCGAGCCGGACGAGCGCGAGATGATCCACTCGGTGTTCGAGCTGGGTGACACGCTGGTGCGCGAGGTGATGGTGCCGCGCACCGACATGGTCTACATCGAGCGCGGCAAGACGCTCAGCCAGGCGCTGTCGCTGGCGTTGCGCAGCGGCTTCTCCCGTGTCCCCGTCGTCGGCGAGAACGAGGACGACGTCATCGGGATCGCCTACCTCAAGGACATCACCCGCCGGGTGCACGAGTCCGGTGAGGGCGGCGGGGAGGAGCGGATCGAGTCGATCATGCGCTCGGCCACCTACGTGCCGGAGAGCAAGCCGATCGACCAGCTGCTGCGCGAGATGCAGGCGAAGCAGATCCATCTGGCGATCGTCATCGACGAGTACGGCGGGACGGCCGGGCTGGTCACCATCGAGGACGTGCTGGAGGAGATCGTCGGCGAGATCACCGACGAGTACGACCAGGAGGCGCCCCGCGTCGAGCCCATGTCCGACGGCGCGCTGCGGGTGACGGCCCGGATGCCGGTGGACGAGCTGGCCGAGTTGTTCGACACCGAGATCGAGGTCGACGACGTGGAGACGGTGGGCGGGTTGCTCGCGCACGCGCTCGGCCGGGTGCCGATCGCCGGGTCGCAGGCGGAGGTGGCCGGGCTCCGGCTGACCGCCGAAAGCCTGGCCGGCCGGCGCAACCGGATCAGCACCGTCATGGTGCGCCGGGTCACGCCGGCCGAGGGCGACGTCGTCCCGGCGGCCGCCGAGCACGACTGAGCAGCGGCGCAAGCCTTCTACAAGCGTTCTGCAAGCGGTGTGGGCCAGTCTCTTCATCGACGCCCTGTGCGGTGGGTGTCACAGAGGGATGTGTCCGAAACGCCGGGTGGGGTTCGCGGCGCCAGGACACTCCCTGGGGGGACGGCAACGTCACGGCCTGCTAGCCGGCCGGGACGTTGGTCGGCGTAAAGGGTGTTCTCGTCCGGATAACCGGGCGAGAGCACCCTTTTAGCGTTTGATCGTTTATTGGCAACTCCGGTGGATTGCCGTATTCGTCGGCCGGGGAGGTTGCGACTCGGGGGGAATCATGAAACGCGTACTGCGGATCATCGCCTGCGGGCTCCTGGCCGGTGCCCTGGGGGGATGCGGCGACCGGGGCATCGCCGAGGTCGACGGGGTCGACATGAAAGCTCTGGCGCACATGCGGGAGATCCTGAGCAAGGAACCCAGATTGCCCGACGGCTTCTCGCCTCGGCCCGACCAGGCGTGGCAGGCGCCGTTCACGCCGGCGGATCACAACTGCCGAGCCGTACTGGACGCGGCGGGCGGGCGGGCGCCCGAGCGGGCGCTGACCGCGCAGGCGGCGGCCAGCTATCAGGGTGACGAGCTGGGAGAGCAGGTCGGGGTGGGGCTGGCCCGATACGCGGGCTCCGAGGCCGAAGGGCACATCGCCGAGCTGGCCAGGGCGCTGGAGTCCTGCCGGGCGGTCCGGGCGGGCAGCGGCACCCACTTGCGCACGACCATCCTGCCGATCGGGGACGTGGCCGACGAGGCGGTGGGCGGCGAGCTGCGCGGAAAGCTGAACGGCTACCCGTACACGCTGGACGTGGTGCTGGCCCGATCCGGTGACACGCTCGTCTCGCTGGTGCACACGAGCATGGCCGAGGTCGAGCCGCAGCGGACGAGGCAGCTCCTCGACGCGGTGATCAGGATGGCCACCGCCTAACCTGGTCCTCGTGACTCTCGATCCTGAAGACAGCAAGATCATTACGTTGGCGCGTGCCGCCAGGGCCCGTAACGGCTCGGCCGAAGGCGCCGCCGTGCGTGACGAGACGGGCCGCACCTATTCGGCCACCGACGTCGCGCTCACCTCGCTCACGCTGTCCGCCGTGCAGGTGGCGGTGGCGATGGCCGTGTCCAGCGGCGCGCGGTCACTGGAGGCCGTCGCGCTGGTGACCGCCGGCGAGCCGAGTGCCGCCGACGAGGCCGTGGCGGCGGAGCTGGGCGTCAAGGGCCTGCTGGTGGCCGATCCCGACGGCACGCCGCGCGCTGCGGGGGGCGGGCGCTGAGATGCCGATGTCGCCGTTCCTGGCAGCGCTGCGGGCCAAGGTCGGGCCCGACCTGTTGATGTTGCCCTCGGCCAGCGGATGCGTGTTCGACCGTTCCGGCAGGCTGCTGGTGGCCCGCCACGGCGACGTGGGGCTGTGGGCGTCGCCCGGCGGCGGCATCGACCCTGACGAGCGGCCACAGGACGCCGTGGTGCGGGAGCTGCGCGAGGAGCTCGCCATCGAGGTGGAGGTGCGCGGCCTGATCGGCGTCTACGGCGGGCCGCAGTTCCGCACCCTCTACCCCAACGGGCACGAGGTCGCCTACGTGATCGCCGTCTACGGGTGCGCCCTGGTCTCGGGCACGCCCACCCCGGACGGCGACGAGATCACCGACGCCCGATGGGTCACCGAGCAGGAGCTGGACGGGCTCACGATGACCGCGTGGTCGCCGGGGGTGCTCCCCGACGCGTTCGCCTGGTGGCGTGACCAGGCTCGTTGATGGGCCAGAATGCACATGTGACTTCGCCAGACAACCATCGCGCCGGATTCGCCTGCTTCGTGGGGAGGCCGAACGTCGGCAAGTCCACGTTGATGAACGCCCTGGTCGGGACCAAGGTGGCGATCACCTCCTCCAAGCCGCAGACGACCAGGCGGGTCATCAGGGGCATCGTGCACCGCCCCGAGGCGCAGATCGTCATCGTGGACACGCCGGGCCTGCACCGGCCGCGCACGCTGCTCGGTGAGCGGCTCGACAGCCTCGTGCTGTCGACGCTCACCGAGGTGGACGTGATCGGCTTCTGCGTGCCGGCCAACGAGCCGATCGGCAAGGGCGACCGGTTCATCGCCGACAAGCTCACCGCGGTGAAGAACACCCCCGTGGTCGCCGTGGTGACCAAGTGCGACCTGGCCACCCGGGAGCAGATCGCGGCGCAGCTCCTGGCGGTGTCGCAGATCGCGGAGTTCGCGGCCGTCGTCCCCGTCTCCGCGCGGTCGGGGGAGCAGCTCGACGTGCTGGGCGACGTGCTCATCGAGCACCTGCCCGAGTCGCCGCCGCTCTACCCCGGCGGGCAGCTCACCGACGAGCCCGAGCAGGTGCTGGTCGGCGAGCTCATCAGGGAGGCGGCGCTGGAGGGCGTCCGGGACGAGCTGCCGCACTCCATCGCCGTGGTCGTCGACGAGATGATGGCGCGCGAGGGGCGTGACGATCTGCTCGACGTCTACGCGCACATGTTCGTCGAACGTCCCTCGCAGAAGGCCATCGTCATCGGCCACAAGGGCGAGCGGCTGCGCGACGTCGGCACCAGGGCGCGTAAGCAGATCGAGGCGCTGCTCGGCACCAAGATCTATCTGGACCTGCGGATCAGCGTCGCCAAGGACTGGCAGCGCGACCCCAAGCAGCTGCGCCGGCTGGGCTTCTACGACTGACGGCCCCCGCGCCGGTCGGCTTGCCACGGCTGACGGCGTACCAGCGTCGCGACGGCGAGGACGACCACCGCGAGCGCGGACGCCAGCGCGGCGAACCAGCCGAACCTGATCACCGGCTCGACCGACAGCAGGCGGCCCAGATCGATCGAGATCCGGTCCCGGATGCCGGCCGAGTCGGTCACGAACAGCACCAGCACCAGCGCGGCCAGTGCCCCCGGCAGCGACGCCAGCGCCGCGACCCGCGGCCGGGTGAGCACCCCCGCCACCCCGCAGCCGAGCGCGGCCAGCCCCGCGAGCAGCGCGAGGACGCCGAGAACGTCGTCGACGCCGCGGATGTCGTCGGACACCCCGCCGCCGATCAGCTCGCTCCTGGCCTCGACGCCCGCCCAGGGCAGAATCGCGCAGAACACCAGCGACGCCCCGGCCACCATGACGCCGAACGCGTAGCCGCGGCGGGTGCCCTGTCCGGTGGGAGACGGCGAAAGGTAGTCGGCCACCCGATCACGATAAGCCGGGACCGCCGCGCCGCCTACTATCCGCACGACCTGAATGGCGAGACCGTCCCCGCCGGACGATCACGATCGCGTACGGCTACGCGGGGCTCGGTGGACGGCCGGGCGAGACGGTGGATTCGCCCCAGTCGAGCCTGGCACGGAGGGCGACGGCGTCGGGGGCCAGGGCGGAGATCAGGATGGCGGGGCCCGCCAGGGGCAGCACGGCGACCCCGTCGGCGACGATGGCCTCCGCCGGAGGGGCAGCGCCGGTGATCAGGGTGGTGCCCACACAGCGGGCGTCGCCGTAGACGGCCGGGGAGGTGTCGAGAGCCGGGTCGCCGACCGTGAACTCCTGCCTGAGCAGGGGGCGGCCGTCGAGAGTGGCGTCGAAGCGGGCATGGCAGCGTCCCGGCTGCTCGCCGTACCGGCCGAAGACGATCTCCTCGCGCCACCGCACCCGGGCGTCCGAGGCGAGCGTCAGCCGCACCTCGACGCGGTGGAGGCAGCCGGCGGCGAGGACCGTCGGCTCGGGCGTGAACCGGAGGGTGGCTCCGGCGCCGACGCGGGCGGTGATCAGCGTCCGGGACTCGCCCGGACCGGGCAGGACCAGGGTGCTCGCGACCGAGCCGAGCTCCAGCGTGGTGCCGGGGGCGAGGTCCAGGTCGAGTTCGAGGCGGTCACCGCCGAGCGGCCCCGCCGCCGTCGAGACGAGGTGAACGGAGTGCGGCCCCGTCTGGCGGAGCGTCAGCGGGGGCGCGGATCTCAGCACCGGGACGCTGGTGCGGCCCGCCACCAGAGCGGTGGCGAGAGCGGCCCGCGCGTGCATCGCGCGCCGTCCCACGACAGGCGGTGAGGGCAGCGAGGGCAGTGGGGTGGTGGGCATGTCAGTGGTGTTGGTGCAGCCAGGAGTCGACCTGGTCGCGTACCCAGGTGGCCACCTCGTCGGCGGTGGGGTCCTGTCTGATGGAGGTGAACAGGACGGGTCTGTCGCCGCGTACGGCCGCCGCGTCCCTGGCCATCACGTCGAGGACGGCGCTCACCAGGGGAGCCAGGTCCGTCTTGTTGATGACCAGGAGGTCGGCGGTGGTGACGCCGGGGCCGCCCTTGCGGGGGACCTTGTCACCGCCCGACACGTCCAAAACGAAGATCTGCTTGTCCGCCAGGCCGCGGCTGAACGTCGCCGTCAGGTTGTCGCCGCCGCTCTCCACGATGACCAGGTGCAGCGGGCCGAAGCGGTGTTCCAGGGTCTCCACGGCGTCCAGGTTGGCGGCGATGTCGTCGCGGATGGCGGTGTGCGGGCAGCAGCCGGTCTCCACGGCGAGGATGCGGTCCTCGTCGAGCACGCCGGCCTTGCGCAGGAAGTCGGCGTCCTCGGTGGTGTAGATGTCGTTGGTGACCACGCCGAGCTGGAGCGTGGGGCCGAGGGTCCGGCACAGGGCCGCGACCAGGGCCGTCTTGCCGCTGCCGACCGGGCCGCCGATGCCCAGGCGCAGCGCGCGGCCGTGGCCGTCGGGGGCGTGATGGTGGTCGTCATGGTCGGCGCTCATGAGGGGTCCTTCCTAGGAGACGAACAATCTGACCTGAGCTCGCGCATGCCGCTCGGCCAGCAGGTCCAGGGCCGGGGCGGAGTGGGCCGGCAGATCCGCCCAGACGGACTGCCGGGCGTCCGGCCGGGCGCCCGTCCAGGCGACCGGGGGATGCGTGGGAAGCTCGCGGGACAGGTCCGCGAGCAGGCGGTGGACGGCCACCGGGTCGAGGCCGAGGAGCCGGACCGCCGCCGTGGCCGGGCCGCTGATCGCGTGATAGGCCGCCGCCAGCGCGGCGTCCTCGGACGAGGCTCCCGCCGCGTGCGCCGCCGCACCGAGCGCGAGCGGATGATGGGGGCTCGGTACGGCCTCCGCCAGCTCCTCCAGCACCGGGGACGGCCACAGGCGGCGCGCCACCCGGAGCAGCAGCCTGCCCTGCACCCGCGACGCGGCCCGCTGGGCGGGCGACGCGGTGCGGGCATCGACCTCGGCGTCAAGGTCGCCCCAGGTGGGCGGGGCGCCGGCCGTACAGGAGGCGAAGGCGCAGGACGCCGCCGCGAGGGCGGCTGCGACCGCGCCCGCGGTGTGCAGGCGGCCCCTGAGGAAGGGCTCCAGGGAGGGCACGTCGTGTACGGCGCCGGACGTGACCGCCTGTTCGACGCCGCCCGAGTGGGCGTGGCCTCCGGCGGGGAGGCGGGAGTCGGTGAGGAGCAGGATCGCGGCGTTCATCACAGGGGCGTTCATCAGAAGAGGAAGTAGCGCTGCGCCAGCGGCAGCGTCCGGGCGGGGGCGGGCTCGATCAGGTCACCGTCGATCCGGACCTCGAACGTGTCCGGCGCCACCTCGATCCTCGGCAGCGCGTCGTTCAGCGGCATCGACTCCTTGCCGCGTCCCCGTACATCCGTCACGGGTGTCAGGCGGCGGCGGACGGCGAGGCGGTCGGCGAGGCCGGAGTCCAGCGCGTGCGGCGCGACGAAGTGCAGTGAGGTGGCGGCGGCCGTCGCGGGGGCGGCGCCGAACATGGGGCGGGGCAGCACCGGCTGGGGCGTGGGGATGGAGGCGTTGGCGTCGCCCATCTGGGCCCAGGCGACGACGCCGCCCTTGAGGACGAGGGTGGGCTTGACGCCGAAGAAGGCGGGGTCCCACAGGACGAGGTCGGCGAGCTTGCCCGTCTCGACGGAGCCGACCTCGGCCGCCAAGCCATGGGCGATGGCGGGGCAGATGGTGTATTTGGCGATGTAGCGGCGGGCGCGGAGGTTGTCGGCGGGGCCGCCGAGCGAGCCGCGGCGGCCCTTCATGACGTGCGCCGTCTGCCAGGTGCGGATGATCGTCTCGCCGACGCGGCCCATGGCCTGCGAGTCGGAGCCGATCATCGAGATGGCGCCCAGGTCGTGCAGCACGTCCTCGGCCGCCATCGTCGTCGGCCTGATCCTGGACTCGGCGAAGGCCAGGTCCTCGGGGATGGCCGGGTTCAGATGGTGGCAGACCATGAGCATGTCGAGGTGCTCGTCGAGGGTGTTGACGGTGTGCGGCCTGGTCGGGTTGGTGGAGGAGGGCAGCACGTTGCCGTACGAGGCGACGCGGATGATGTCGGGCGCGTGCCCGCCTCCGGCGCCTTCGGTGTGGTAGGCGTGGATCGTCCGGCCGCCGATGGCCGCCAGTGTGGATTCGACGAATCCGGCCTCGTTCAGCGTGTCGGTGTGGATGGCGACCTGCACACCGCTCGCGTCGGCGACCTTCAGGCAGGCGTCGATCGCGGCGGGGGTGGTGCCCCAGTCCTCGTGCAGCTTGAAGCCCGACGCGCCCGCCGCGAGCTGCTCCCACAGCCCGTCGGCGGAGACGGTGTTGCCCTTGCCGAGCAGCGCGAAGTTGAGCGGGTAGGAGTCCAGGGACTCCAGCATCCTGCCCAGATACCAGGCGCCGGTGACGGTGGTGGCCTTGGTGCCCTCGACGGGTCCGGTGCCGCCGCCGATGATCGTGGTGACGCCGGAGCCGATCGCCTCGTCGAGGACCTGCGGGCAGATGAGGTGCACGTGGGAGTCGATCGCGCCCGCTGTGAGGATTTTGCCGTTGCCGGCCAGGATCTCCGTGGACGGGCCGATGACGATGTCGACGCCGTCCATCGTGTCGGGGTTGCCGGCCTTGCCGATGGCGGCGATCCGGCCGTCGACGACGCTCACGTCGGCCTTGACCACGCCCCAGTGGTCGAGGATCACCGCGCCGGTGATCACCAGGTCGGCGGCGCCCTCGGCGCGGGTGGTGCGGGCCTGGCCCATCGACTCGCGGATCACCTTGCCGCCGCCGAACACCGCCTCGTCGCCCGCCCCGGCCGGACCCATGGACAGGTCCTCGGTGACCTCGACGAACAGGTCGGTGTCGGCGAGCCTGATCCGGTCGCCGGTGGTGGGGCCGTAGAGGGCGGCGTAGCGGGCGCGGGAGATCTCAGGCATCGAGCGCTCCCGCCTGCTCGGCGCGCAGTCCCGGCACCACCCGGTGGCCCGCGAGGGGCACCAGGCTCACGTCACGCTCGACGCCCGGCTCGAAGCGGATCGCGGTGCCGGCGGGCACGTCCAGGCGCATGCCCCAGGCGGCCTGCCGGTCGAAGTCCAACGCGGGGTTGCAGGCGGCGAAGTGGTAGTGGGAGCCGACCTGTACCGGCCGGTCGGCCGTGTTGACGACCCGCACGGTCACCCGCTCGCGGCCCGGGTTCAGCGGGATCGTCCCCTCGGGGTGGACGTACTCGCCGGGGATCACGGGATCGGCCTGTGCACGGTGACGAGCTTGGTGCCGTCGGGGAAGGTGGCCTCGATCTGCACGGTGTCCAGCATCTCGGGGACTCCCTCCATGACGTCGTCCCGGCCGAGCACGGCGCGTCCGGCCGCCATCAGGTCCGCCACCGTCCGGCCGTCCCTGGCCCCCTCCATCAGGAACGACGCGATGATCGCGGTGGCCTCGGGATGATTGAGCCGCAGGCCCCTGGCCTGACGGTCGCGCGCCACTCCGGCCGCGACGTGGATGAGCAGCCGTTCCTGCTCGTGTGGGGTCAGCCGCATGGGCCGGACCCTAGAAACCCGCCGTTTCCACGGTGTTGCCGAGGCGTGTCGGGCCGGTTTCCTCTGGGTCGCAGTGCTCCGGATCCCCCTGTGAGGCACCGGCAATGGGCTCTTAACGTACGTGATCTCACGCCGACATCAGGCCGGATCACCGTACTCGCAGAGCTCGTCTGCAGGAAGGAACGGCAGTGCGTATTCCTCACGCGATCATCTCAGGAATTCTCATCATGTCCGTCGCGGCGTGCGGGGCGTCGGGTTCGCAGTCCGGTACCGCGTCCAGTGAGAGCGAGATCAAGGTCGGTCTCCTCCACTCGCTCAGCGGCACGATGGCGATCAGCGAGGTGACCGTGCGGGACGCGGAGCTGCTCGCGATCGAAGAGATCAACAAGGCCGGCGGGGTGCTCGGCAAGAAGCTGGTGCCCGTGGTGGAGGACGGCGCCTCCGACTGGCCGACGTTCGCCGAGAAGGCCACCAAGCTCATCCGGCAGGACAAGGTCGCCACCGTGTTCGGCGGCTGGACCTCGGCGAGCAGAAAGGCGATGCTGCCGGTCTTCGAACGCTACAAGGCGCTGCTGTGGTACCCGGTGCAGTACGAAGGGCTGGAGAGCTCGCCGTACATCTTCTACACGGGCGCCACCACCAACCAGCAGATCATCCCCGGCCTGGACTACCTCAAGGAACAGGGCAAGAAGAAGATCTTCCTGGTGGGCAGCGACTACGTCTTCCCGCGCACCGCCAACAAGATCATCAAGGCGTACGCCGCCGCGAACGGCATGGAGATCCTGGGCGAGGAGTACACCCCGCTCGGCCACACCGAATACTCCACGCTGGTCAACAAGGTGACCCAGGCCAAGCCCGAGGCCGTGTTCAACACGCTCAACGGCGATTCGAACGTCGCCTTCTTCAAACAGCTCAAGAGCGCCGGCGCCACCGCCGAGAGCATGCCGGTGCTGTCGGTGAGCATCGCCGAGGAGGAGGTCAAGGGCATCGGCGTGGACAACATCGCCGGCCAGCCGGTCGCCTGGAACTACTACCAGACCACCGACACCCCGGCCAACACCGCCTTCGTCAAGGCCTTCAAGGACACCTACGGCCAGGACAAGGTCACCAGCGACCCGATGGAGGCCGGCTACAACGCCGTCTACCTGTGGGCCGAGGCCGTCAAGAAGGCCGGCACGGTCGAGGTCGAGGCGGTCAAGAAGGCGGCGGGCGGCATCGCGCTGGAACGTCCCGAGGGCCTGGTCACCATCGACGGTGAGACCCAGCACATGTACAAGACGGCCCGCATCGGCATCGTCCAGTCCGACGGCCTGATCAAGCAGGTCTGGGACTCCGGCAAGCCGATCAAGCCCGACCCGTACCTCAAGGGCTACCCCTGGGCGAGCGGGCTGGCGCAGAGCTGATGGAGGCCATCGTCAACCAGCTCCCCATCGGGCTGTCGATCGGCGCGGTGCTGCTGCTCGTCGCGCTCGGCCTGACGTTCACGTTCGGCCAGATGGGCGTGATCAACATGGCGCACGGCGAGTTCATCATGGCGGGCGCCTACACCGCCTTCCTGCTCCAGGACCTGCTGCTCGCACTGCCCGCGGCCTTCCTGGTCGCCGGGCTCATGGGGTTGATCCTGGAGCGGGCCGCCATCCGGCACTTCTACGGCCGGCCGCTGGACACGCTGCTGCTCACCTGGGGTGTCAGCCTGGTGCTGCAGCAGCTGGCCCGCGACCTGTTCGGCGCGCCGAACGTGCAGGTGGCGGCGCCGTCGTGGCTGACCGGGGCGATCGGCATCCTGCCGTACAACAGGCTGTTCATCCTGGCGCTCGCCGTGGTCGGCGTGGTCGCCGTGTGGGCGTACCTCGGCCGCACCCGGCAGGGCCGCAGAACGCAGGCGGTCGTGCAGAACAGGCAGCTCGCGGCGACCAGCGGCATCGACACCGGCCGGGTGGACATGCTCACGTTCTTCATCGGCTCGGGGCTGGCCGGCGTGGCCGGTGTCGCACTGACGCTGATCGGGCCGGTCGGGCCCGCGCTCGGCACGTACTACATCGTGGACGCGTTCCTCGTGGTGGTCGCGGGCGGGCTCGGGCAGCTGCGCGGGGCGGTGCTCGCCGCCGCCGGGCTCGGACTGCTCAACTCCTACGCCGAGTTCTGGTCCGACGCGAGCCTGGCCAAGGTGATCGTGTTCGCGGCCGTCATCGCGTTCCTGCAAGTGCGGCCCCAGGGGATGTTCGTGCTCAGGTCGAGGGCGCTCACATGATCAGAAAACACCTGCCCTTCGCCACGATCGCCGTGCTGGCCCTGGTCGCGGCCCCGCTGCTGCTCGAACCCTTCAGGCTGAGCCTGCTGGCCAAGTATCTCTGCTACGCGATCGTCGCCCTCGGCATCGGGCTGGCCTGGGGGCAGGGCGGCATGCTCTCCCTCGGCCAGGGCGTCTTCTTCGGCCTGGGCGGCTACTCCATGGCCATGTACCTCAAACTGGCCGAAGGCGGCGGCCTGCCCGACTTCATGGTGTGGAGCGGCGTGGAGGAGCTGCCGGCGCTGTGGACGCCGTTCGCCAACCCGGTGTTCGCCCTCGGCACGGCGGTGCTCGGCCCGGTGGCGATCGCGGTGGTCCTCGGCACGCTCGTCTTCCGGCAGCGGGTACGCGGCGCCTACTTCGCCATCCTCACCCAGGCGCTGGCCGCCGCCATGGTGATCCTCCTGGTGGGGCAGCAGGGCCTGACCGGCGGCACCAACGGCATGACCAACTTCTTCGAGCTGTTCGGCGCGGACCTGGCCGACGACTCCACCCAGCGCGGGCTCTACCTGGTGGTCGCCACCGTGCTCGGCGTGCTCTACCTCGCCACCCGGCAGCTCGTGCACAGCAGGTTCGGCAGGCTGCTGGTGGCCGTACGGGACGGCGAGGACCGGGTCAGGTTCCTCGGCTACGACCCGGCGACGGTCAAGACGGTGACCTTCGCCGCCTCCGCGGGCATGGCCGGGCTGGCGGGCGCCCTGTTCGTCCCCGTGGTGGGCATCATCTCGCCCGCGCTGCTCGGCGTGGTGCCCTCGCTGGAGCTCGTCGTCGCGGTGGCGGTCGGCGGGCGGCACGCGCTGGCCGGGGCCGTGCTCGGCGCGGTCCTCATGGGATACGCCAAGACGGCCTTCAGCGAGCAGTTCGCCGACGGCTGGCTCTACCTGCAGGGTGCGCTGTTCATCCTGGTCATGACGCTGGCCCCGAAGGGCATCGCCGGCATTTTGGGGAGGTTGCGAAGTGCTCGAGCTACGTGACGTACGAGTGGTGTTCGACGGCTTCCACGCCCTCGACGGCGTCGATCTGACGGTGCCGGAAGGGGAGCTGCGCTTCCTGATCGGCCCCAACGGCGCCGGCAAGACCACCCTCATCGACGTGATCACCGGCCTCACCCGACCGGCCGCCGGGACGGTCACCTTCGACGGGCACGATCTGGTGGGCCGCAAGGAGCACCGGATCGTCCGGCTCGGCGTCGGCCGTACCTTCCAGACCTCGGTCGTCTTCGAGGAGCTGAGCGTCGTCGAGAACCTCGACCTGGCGGCCTGCTTCCGCCGGCCCCTGTGGTCGCTGGCCCGCCGCCGCAAGGGGGTCTCGCAGGCCGTCGAGGAGGCGCTGACCAGGACCGGTCTCGAAGAGCTCGCCGACCGTTCAGCCGGCGTTCTCTCCCACGGCCAGCGCCAGTGGCTGGAGCTCGGCATGCTGCTGGCGCAGCGCCCCAGACTGCTGCTCCTGGACGAACCCGTGGCCGGCATGTCGCGGGAGGAACGCGAGCGGACGGGGGAGCTGCTCACCCGGATCGCCGACGACCACACGGTGATCGTGGTGGAGCACGACATGGAGTTCCTGCGCCGTCACGCCTCCAAGGTGACGGTGCTGCACGAGGGCAAGGTGCTCGTGGAGGGTTCGGTGGAGCAGGTCAGCGCCGATCCGCGGGTGCAGGAGGTCTATCTGGGGAGGAAGCCCAGCGATGCTGTCGGTAAGTGACCTCGAATCCGGTTACGGCAGGGCGCGGGTGCTGTTCGGCGTCTCGCTCGACGTCGAGCCCGGCCAGCTCGTCTGCGTCATGGGACGCAACGGCGTCGGCAAGACCACGCTGCTCAACACCGTCATGGGCGTCCTGCCCGCGACCGCGGGCGCCGTCACGTTCGACGGCCGCGACGTCACCAAGCTCAAGCCGCACGAGCGGGTACGTCTCGGCATGGGGTACGTCCCGCAGGGCCACCAGTGTTTCCCGCAACTGTCGGTGCTCGGCAACCTGCTGGTGACCGCCGAGGCGGCGAAGGCGCCGAAGAACGCCATCGATGAGGCGCTGGAGCTCTTCCCCCGGCTCAAACCGCTGCTCAAACGCAGAGCCGGGCACCTGTCGGGCGGCCAGCAGCAGCAACTCGCCATCGCCCGCGTCCTGGTGACCGGACCCAGGATGCTGATCCTCGACGAGCCGACCGAGGGCATCCAGCCGTCGATCATCCAGGAGATCGAGGAGGCCATCGAGCGGCTGCACGCCTCGGGACTCGCCGTGCTCCTCGTCGAGCAGTATCTGGACATCGCGCTACGGCTGGCCGACCGGTTCGTCATCCTCGACGGCGGGCATGTCGTACGCACCGGCGCCGCCGAGGAGCTGAACGGGGAGGACGTACACCGGCTGCTGGCCGTCTGACCAGGTCAACCGGCGGCCCACTGGCGGGCCGAGCGGACGATCTCCTCCAGGTCGCCGCTGTGCGCGCCGTGCCAGTAGACCTGGCCGCACACCCGGCACTGCCCGTAGGCGTCGTAGCTCCTACGGGTGCCGGCGCGCAGCATCGGCTCCACGTCCCGCTTGGCCACCGTGCTCAGCTCGCCGTTGCAGGCCGTACACCTCGTCCATGGACGAAGCGGCGGGGAGAAGCGTTCGAGCAGGTCGCGGAGCTGGTCCGGCGCCCGCGAGCCGCGCACGTACGCGCCCAGCCACAGGGCGCGGCGGCGCAGCAGGCCGCGGTCCTGGGTGAGCAGCACCCGCCGCTCCTCGTTGGCCTGCACGACCAGCGACGGGTCGTCCATGTCGTTGTGGTAGGCCGCGTCGATGCCGAGCAGGCGCAGCCGCCTGGCCAGCGTGCCCAGGTGGACGTCGAGCAGGAAGCGCGGCTCCTCGGGCAGCGGCTGCGGCCTGGGCACCGCCCGCACCTCCACCACGTCACCAGGACGCGGCTGGTAGGACGGCGGCACGCCCCGGTCACCGACCGTCATCGGGCCGACCTCCGTCAGCGGGACGCCCGCCGACTCCACGTGGTGCCCCAGCGTGGAGGAGCCGTCGAGGGCGATCCGCTGAGTGCTGGTACGGCGGCTCGCGGGCAGGAACATCATCAGCTCCGGCGCGATGCGAAGAAGTACGTGCCGTTCCGTCACAACGCCCATTCTGCGCTCTTCCTTGTCTGGAGCGGGAGTCGCCACTCGTTCCACTCGTCCAGCAGCTCGAAGCCCATGGCCTCGTTGATCGCCAGCATGTGGGCGTTGGACGTCGCGTTCCAGGTGATGACGCGGTCGAGGTGCGGCTCCCGCTCGCGCAGCCAGAACAGGTTGGTGAGCTTGAGCAGCAGGCCGAGGCGGTGGCCGCGGTGCTGCCTGAGCACGGTCGTGTCGCCCTGGTGCACCCAGCCGTCCGCGCGATCGGCCGTGAGGAAGACGCGCGTGTAGCCCGCGGGGGCGCCGTCGGAGGTCCGCCTGGCCAGGACGGTGTAGGAGTCGTCGCCGCCTTCGCGGGTGCGCTGCTCGTCGGCTCGGACTCGTTCGAGGGGGAGGTTCATCGCCTCCACGCCCGCGTCGCGGGGCGCGTCGTTCATCCCGTCCATCACCGTGGCGAGATCGGGCAGCAGCTCCGGACTCGTGGGGCCGGTCCATCGCTCCAGGCGATAGCCCCCGCTGCGGGGGAGCATCCGCTCAAAAGCGTCCCAATCGACCTTGCGGAGGTCGAGCACGCGGCGGGCCTCGGCCACGCCGACCGTGAAGCCATGCGTCAGTGCGAACCGCGCGCCGGGGCCCTCGGCGGGCGTCTCCGCGAGCAGCAGCCGTCGGCCGTCGGCGCGCAGCCGGTCGAGGGCGTGGGCGAGCAGGGCCGAGCCCATCTCCTGCCGACGCCGCTCGGGGCGCACCACGAGGGGGAACAGGACGCCCATGTGGGTGTTGTCGTAGCGGGGGAAGCTCAGCCCGTAACCCGCGACGACCTGGCCGCCCTCGACCACGACCCAGGCCTCGGCACGCGCCCCGGGGCCGCCCCCGCCGACCACCCGCCGGAACCGGGCGGCAGAGACCTGCGGGCCGGGCACCCCCTCCATGGCGGCGACGAACGCGTCGTGGAAGTCGTCGAGCAGGCGGCCGGGGTGCTCGGCGTCGATGCGCTGGATCTGCATGAGCCCACACAAGCGCACCCGTCGCCGGGCACGCGAGCCATTTACTGGCGGTAGTCCTCCACCTGTTACTGCCGGTAGTTCTCCACCTGGTCGGCGGGACGGGCGGCGGCGCCGTCCGGGTCCTCGCCGACCCCGCGCCGCGCCCGGCGCTGCCGGAGCAGGTCCCAGCACTGGTCGAGGGCCACTTCCAGTTGCTTGACCCGGGCGTTCTCCTCATCGGTGCCGAGCTCGCCGGTCCGCAGCTTGCTGCGCAGTTCGTGCTCCTCGTCGACCAGAGCGCTGATCGTGGAGAGAATCTCGTTGTCCCGCATGACCGAGACTCTACCGACCACGTGATAGAAAACGCCCTATGTCCGGTATCGCGCTGGTAAGAATGCCTGGTCCTCGAATCGCCGAGGGGATCGTCACCCATGTCCGGCGAGAGGCCGTGGACAGCGAACTGGCCGCTGACCAGCACGCCCGTTACGTGGCCGCGCTCGCTGCGAACGGCTGGCGGGCGGTGTACGCCGAGCCTGCCGACGACCTGCCCGACGCGCCGTTCGTGGAGGACACGGTCGTGGTGGCCGGGCAGCTGGCCGTACTGACCAGGCCGGGCGCGCCGGAGCGGCGGCCGGAGGGTGAGTCCGTGGCGGCGGCCCTGCGGGAGCTCGGGGTGAAAGCGGTGCGCATCGCCGCGCCCGGGACGCTCGACGGCGGGGACGTGCTGCAGGTCGGGAACACCGTTTACGTCGGCAGGTCCGCGCGGACCAACGACCAGGGGATCAGGCAGCTCAGCGCGCTGCTGCCGGAGCGGCGGATCGTCCCCGTGCGGCTGACCGGGGTGCTGCATCTGAAATCGGCGGTCACCGCGCTGCCGGACGGCACGCTCATCGGCGATCCGGCGTACGTGGACCTGCCCGACCTGCTGGTACCGCTGGAGGAGCCGGGGGCGCACGTGGTGCCGCTGGGCGATGACCGGGTCCTGATGGCGGCGTCCGCGCCGCAGACCGCGGCCATGCTGGAGAAGCGCGGATTTAAGGTGACGGTGGTGGATATTTCGGAATTTGAGAAGCTGGAGGGGTGTGTCACCTGCCTCAGCGTCCTCATCTCCTCGTGACTTCCTACGGTGAGGCTTCTTACGGTGAGGCTTCTTACGGTGGGCCTCCTACGGGCTTCTTACGGTGGGCCTTCTACGGTGTGACTTCTCACGATGTACTTCTCACGATGTGGAACCGGGCGGGGTCACGGTGAGACGTCTGATAGCGTGAAAGCCATGCTGCGCGGACTGCTTCTTAGCTGCCGCGGCGGGGGCCTCTAGGCCGGCTCCCTCGCCGCGGAGCCTGTCATGCGCGTCGGCCGTTTCCCTTCGACCGACGAGGAGCCCGACATGACCTCTCAGCAGCCCAGCCCGATGCCGTTCCAGCGCTACCAACCCTTCGAGCCGATCAGGCTGACCGACCGCACCTGGCCTGACAAGGTCATCACCGAGGCCCCGCGCTGGTGCGCGGTCGACCTGCGGGACGGCAACCAGGCGCTGATCGACCCGATGGACGCCCACCGCAAGCTCCAGATGTTCGAGCTGCTGGTGAAGCTGGGCTACAAGGAGATCGAGGTGGGCTTCCCGGCCGCCTCACAGACCGACTTCGACTTCGTACGCCAGATCATCGAAGAGGACCGGATCCCCGACGACGTGGTGATCCAGGTGCTGACCCAGGCCAGGCCCGAGCTCATCGAGCGCACCTACGAGTCCATCCAGGGCGCCAAGCAGGCCATCGTCCACCTGTACAACTCCACCTCCACGCTGCAGCGCCGGGTCGTCTTCGGCATGGACCGCGAAGGCATCACCGCGATCGCCGTCGAGGGCGCCAAACTGGTCAAGAAGCTCGCCGACGCCAGCGACGTGGACGTACGCTTCCAGTACTCACCCGAGTCGTTCACCGGCACCGAGCTGGAGTACGCGGTGGAGGTGTGCGACGCCGTCAACGAGGTGTGGCAGCCCACCCCCGACCGCAAGGTCATCCTCAACCTGCCCGCCACGGTCGAGATGGCCACCCCCAACATCTACGCCGACCAGATCGAATGGATGCACCGCAACCTGGCGCACCGCGACTCGATCATCCTGTCGCTGCATCCGCACAACGACCGCGGCAGCGCCGTGGCCGCCGCCGAGCTCGGCTATCTGGCCGGCGCCGACCGCATCGAAGGCTGCCTGTTCGGCAACGGCGAGCGCACCGGCAACGTCTGCCTGGTCACGCTGGGCATGAACCTGTTCTCCCAGGGCGTCGACCCGCAGATCGACTTCAGCGACATCGACGAGATCCGGCGCATCACCGAATACTGCAACCAGCTGCCCGTGCATCCTCGGCACCCGTGGGGTGGGGAGCTGGTCTACACAGCTTTTTCTGGGTCGCACCAGGACGCCATCAAGAAGGGGTTCGAGCACCTGGAGCGGGACGCCGCCGCTGCTGGGGTGCCGGTGGATTCGTTCACCTGGGAGGTGCCGTACCTGCCCATCGATCCCAAGGACATCGGGCGGACCTACGAGGCGGTCATCCGGGTCAACAGCCAGTCCGGCAAGGGCGGGGTCGCCTACATCATGAAGGCCGACCACCAGCTCGACCTGCCGCGCAAGCTGCAGATCGAGTTCTCCAAGGTCGTACAGGCGCGCACCGAGGCCGAGGGCGGGGAGATCAGTCCGGCCACCATGTACTCCATCTTCCAGGACGAGTACCTGCCTGCTCCGGACAACCGGTGGGGACGGCTCGGGCTGATGGCGCACCGACACGAGTCCACGGTCGACGACAAGGACCGGATCAGCGCTGATGTGCGCGTTGACGGGGAGATTCGGGAGATTTCGGGAGTTGGCAACGGGCCTATCTCGGCGTTCGTTGATGCCATTGCTGGGGTGGGGGTCAAGGTGCGGGTGCTCGATTATGTCGAGCACGCTATGAGCGCCGGGGCCGATGCCAAGGCTGCGTCCTACCTGGAGTGTGACGTTGATGGGCAAGTGCTGTGGGGGGTTGGGATCGACGCCAACACCACTACGGCATCCCTCAAGGCTGTTATCTCGGCGGTAAACCGCGGCTCGCGCTGACCGCTTCCCTTCACCGGCCCTGCACGATCTGCGGGGACTGGTGCTCGGCATGCCGCCCACCAGGCACGATGCCACCTCTTCTCGACCGCGCCCAGCTCACCATGAGGGGTGCGGTCGAGGTGTTTTATCCGGCGGTGAGGGTGCAGTCGTGGATCTGGCTGTAGCGCTTCTGGGCGATGCGCATGAGGTCGGTGAGGTCTTTAAGCGTGTCTCTGCCCTTGGTGACCTGAGCCAGGTAGATATCAAGCATTCGTTCTTTACTGTCGCAGCGGAACTTTGCGCTAACTCGGTACGGTTGCGTGGCTAGTAGGCCGTTCGTCACGTAGGCGGCCATTCCGTCACCGAGGTCGGCAGGAAGGGTTAGTCCGCCGTGGCGGGTGTAAATGTTACGCCTGCTGTCCGACAAAGAGCTTAGATGCTCTGAAGGCATTCCAGGTCCCTCCTCCCTCCACCACACCTCCAGCGGTTGAGGGGTCGTATCAGGGGCCCGGCAGTCGCCGTTTCTCTCAGTGCCGTTGGTTCTCTCGTTGAGAGGTCCGACTGCACCGGTGACAAGGCGAAATGCCTGTTCGGGGATGAAGTTGCAGACATATGGTGTGGAATCCACGACCGGCTGTGGAGCTGCAGTCGACGTGGAGGCAACCTGCCTTTCCGGGCTACAGGCTGAGGCTATCAACACAAGAGATGTCGTAGCTACGGAGAAAAGAGAGTGCCTCATTCGCTACCTCCCGATGAGGAGCGGATGTCAGTGCCGAGATGGTCATTTACCTTAGTGGTATTGCGAAAAGTGTTCTCGAAAGCATCGATTAGCTCGCTACTCCCTCCCGTTTCGCGAGTCCAGTGGAGGAACTGGCTATATTCCTGGGAAGTCATATCGGCGAAAGGCTTTATCGTACGCGAATCGCTACTCGCAAATGGCTGTTTCTCCAAATCTAGACTGTCGAGCAGGCCCTTGTTCAACATGGATGTGGCGAGCATTTGCTCCGCCAGCCTCTCTACCGCCAGCCGGTTGTTCGCCGGTGTCTCGTACCTCCCGTCCAGACTACGGCCCTGTTCGGACATTTGCTGAGCAACGTGTCGGGAAAGCTCGTCATAAGCAGCTCCAGATAGCTTTTCATATCCCTTGCCTACCAACTCCCCGAAGGCTCCGGTGGCCAGTTCGCTCACCCACTTCGTGCCAGGTACGGGAAGCAGTCCTATCGCGTTGGCCACCATGGTCTTCAGCGAGTCATCCGCCTTCTTATCATCTAGCTCCTGGGCGATCAGGACTTGTCGGCGGATCTCCACTATGTGATTGAAGGGGGTTGCTTCCTCGATGGTGCGGTTCTTCAAAAATCTAGTGGCGTCGTCCGCGTCGACCCATCCATTCCCGTTGCGATCAAACCTCTCAACGTCGGCCACGGCGAAACCGAGCCGCTCGGCGTTGGTGGCATTGAGCCCGACTGGGGGTGCGGTGTCGAGTGCCGCTCGCAGGTGTTCGGTCTGTGCGCTTACGAGGGCCGCGAATCCGGCTTCGTGGAAGGTGGCGATCACCAGCGCATAGGACATGTCCCCGACTTTGACCTCGCCGAAGGCCTCACCGTTCAGGTAAATGCGCGAGAGTTGGTCGATGTTGGCAGCTAGTGCGCGAGCCAAGGGGTAGCTCAAGGGGGCCAGCCGATCGAATGCTTCTCTGTTTCGTATCTCCAGATTGCCGTCGGTAGCTTGGCCGAAGGCTTCGCCCATCTCGTTAGCGACGATCTTGGTCATCTCGGTGGCCAACCCTTGGGAGGTGGCGTCCTGGCCCGTTGTCGCGGTCACTAACATGTTGTTCAGCGGCGCGTAGTTGCCCAGATAGCGGGAAACGTCCCACCGGGTCGTCAGCAGGTAGTCCAGCATGGACTTCTTCCACCCGGCCGGAGTGTGGGTCAGGAGGGCATGAGAGGCTTCCCGGCTGGACTTCGCCGCGTGGAACAGGTCGTCCACCACCGCTGACGAGCTCTTCGCCCCCGGAGCGCCGGCCTGCGTCCCCGGTCTCAGCAGAGTGCCGAGTCCGAGAACACCGGCCAGGTCGACGATGGGTCGTTGAGCCCACGAGTAGTCCTCGCTCGCCTTCCACGCGCTTTCGCGCTGCTCGCGCTCGTAGACGATCACGTCGCGTCCGACGATCTCCATGAACTCCTTCGAGTACGGTGGCTCCCCCTCGTGAGCACGCCAGATGAGTGCCTGAGCCTGGTAGCCCGAGTACTTCATACCGCTGGACTCGTGCTCGGTCCGGCCCTGCTTCACCAAGTCTCGGGTGAAATCAGCACCCAGGTAGGCGGGATTCTTCGGATCGGTCGCCTTGGCCAGCGTCCTGCTGAGCATGCCCAGTGCCCTCTGGCCCTGGGCTGAGAGCGAGGCCACGTGCGCCGAATCGCCGTGGTCCGAGGCGGCGCGCACCTGCGCGGCGATCGAGCCGGGCAGCCGCGTCGCCCCTCCGGCTTCCAGAACGCCGAGGAATACCTTGACGAACTCCGTGTCCCCGGTCCGCGACGCGTACTTCTCCAGTTCGGCCAGCGCCCTGGCGTCCCCGCGCGAGGCGTTGAGCGCGGCGCGACCGGCCAGTGTCCCGTCCAACAGCCCCTTGGCGGCCTCCAGGCCGTCGGGCATCTCCAGGAAGCTCCCGGCTGGAGTGCTCGTCCCGAAGCTGACCTTCTGCCGCCGCAACTCGTGGACCAGTTTCTGCCGCCGCCGCAGGTCTTCGGCCTGTGTGGTGACCCGTCCGGCCAGCTCCCGAAGCCGTGCCGCCAGCGAGGTGTCGAGCCCGGCGCCCTGCAGTTCGCAGTGCAGGGCCTGCGCCAGCTCGGCCAGTTGCCCGGCCGCTTGGGTGTGCTTGCCCGCCATCGTGTCGAAGTCGGGTTGCTTGACTCCGCTGAAGTCCGTCATGGCTTGTCCGGAAGTGAGGCCAGCTTCTGATTCGCACTATGGATGGCCTGCTTGAGCAAGGTCCACAGCTCTCTCTGGTCAGCGTGGACCTGGGTGCCGAACCGGCTGCCTGCCGGCCCCACCCACGTGTCGTTCTCCATCAGGCGGCAGGAAGGATGAAGCGCCCACCAGTGCTCGTCCGACAGCCGCTGGATCCGCTCCGCGACAGCCTGCATCGCCTGGCGATCGAGGTCGGCCAAGATGATCCCCTTGTACGGCTCGCTGCACCAGAACAGGTCAGGAGGCGGCATCCCCCATGTCTTTCACACGGTAATCAACATCACAGCAACAGAACAAGCATAACCTCGATGAAAGGCATAGCGAGTACGAGTTTTGTTCGTGAATCGGATGTTATGCCTGGTTGACCCACGGCTCCAGTTGCCTTCGGGGAGAATCGTGTGGAGCTGACGCTCTGGTAGAAAAGCGATCTTCGGGTAATTTCGTCGAACGGGGAATGCGCGGTGAGTCGCTCAATGAGGATGAAACCTGGTGGGCACTCGTTGAGCATCGGCTGAAACAGCAGAAAATTGAATCGGCATCGGATGATCGACGAGTGCGGCAAAGCGGCTGGGTAGGTCATGGGCGCGTGTGGCGACCTGAGGTGGGGAGCGCAACCGTGTGCTGACCCCGCCTGAATACCGTCCGGGTGTTCCCGCACGGTTGTGAGGTCAGCGGCCGTCCATCAACATCGACGACGGCATGGAATAGGCCGGGCAATTCGCCAGGAAGCTCCAGGAGTCTTCGCCGCCCTCTGCCTATGGGGCGAACCGGCGCCCAAGGGCCAGGAGGCCCGCCCTCGATGTGGGGTTGCGAAGCTGGTGATACCTAGCCGAACTTGCCGTTCTGCACGCTCCGATGAAGGCGTCGCATTTGCTGGGAGTGAAGATTAGTACCGGGCCGGTGGGGTCTTTGCTGTCGCGGACGCCGGCGCCCAGAGGAGAGCTCGGCTACTTCAACGCAGTTGCCGCCGTTGGATCCTGATCGGTGGACCTGCGCCAGGTGGCTGTTTCGAGTTCTCGGTTCAGCTCGTCCATCGTTGCATTGATCAGTCCAGGGACTCGCGCTGGGACGGTGAATTCATTTGGGACGGGAAGACGAGCAGGCCGCTGCGCGGAAGCATGTGAAGATGCTCGCATGAGACGAACGACCACCGGTGGCCCGGTCTTACGCTGGGCAGTGGTGCTCCTGGCCGGCGCACTTCTCCTCGTGGGGCTCGTCTGGCTCGCGCCCGGCGAGGACGATCGGTTTGCTGACTCGGCTCCCCAGATGGAGGCCGTCGCGCGCACGTTGGGGAAGGACGAGGTGCTCAAGCGCCAGACAATCGGCGTCCTCACATTCGATGCGGTCTACTGGGACGGCGACGCGGTCGTCTTCTCCCTCAGCGACAGCCACCTCGCGTACATATGGAGCCCTGACAGGAGGCCGGGCGACACATTGCCCCTGTGGGGCCCGTGGTACACGTTTTGGAGCGATCCCCACTGAAGACTTCGCGGACAAGGGTTATCAAGGCGCGGGCGGCACGATCCGGACGCCGTTCAAGCGGCATCGCCATTGTTCCTGGCTCTCCCGAGGGCAGCCGGGAGGTCAACCCCGCCCATGCCCGCATCTGTGCCATTGGCGAACGCGCCGTCGCAACCTTGAAGGCATGGAAGGTGCTGACCAAGCTGCGCTGCTGCCCGCATCGCGCGAACGCGATCGTGCAGGCCATCCTCGTCCTCCGGCTGGTCGAAGACGACCGTTACTCAGGATGAAATGGCTCAGCACTTCGGAGCGAATCCCTCATATCTGCATTTAGGGCGCAAAGGTCTTGTTATTTGGTTCATGATTTAGGCTGACATGGCCCCGAAGAGCTCGCCTCACCTCATCTTTGTGAGGCCATGAGGAGAGAAGCGTCTGGGAAGGGTGTGGCAGAGGACCTTCTCGGAGAGAATCTCTGGGAAAAGGTCCTGTGCGCGTGCCTATTGGCGAGATACAGCTGGTGGTGACTAGTCAAACTCGCCGTCCTTGACGCCATTGATGAAGGCGTCCCATTCTCCTGGGGTGAAGACTAGCGCCGGTCCGGTGGGATTCTTACTGTCGCGGACGCCTCGATGTCCGCCGGAGAGTTCGGCGACCTCGACGCAGTTGCCGCCGTCGGGTCCCGATCGGGTGGACTTGCGCCAGGTGGCTGTTTCGAGCGCTCGGTTCAGTTCGTCCATCGCTGCAGCGCCTCCTTGATCAGTTCCAGGGACTCGCGCTGGGACAGTGCTTCGGAGCGAATCCCTTCATATCTGTATGTTAGGACGCTGACGTCCTCTGGTCGCTCCGTTACTCGGCTCATGACCCCGGCGGATTCGACGTACGCCGTGTCGAAGACTCCGTGTGCTTGCGCGATGGCGAAACCCCCAGCGAGGCCGGTGGTGGAATAGGCGTTGAGAGGCAGAACCTGAATGGTGATCCGGGGTGCCAGGCCTGCTTCGAGCAGGTGGGTGAGCTGTGCTGACATCACGGCCGAATTGCCGATCGGCCGGTGTAGAACCGCCTCGTCGATTACGGACCACAACAAGGGTGGTTTGGGGCGTCTGAGGATCGACTGACGTTCCATTCGAGCAATCACCTGCTCCTCGATTTGCTCGGGCGTCACGCCGACATCGCCGCCCAAGACGGCTCGGGCGTAGTCCTCAATTTGGAGCAGGCCGGGCACCACCAGCGGTTCCCAGGTTCGGATCGCTTCGGCTGTGGCCTCCACATCGAGCCAGGGCCGGAACCATGGAGGGGCCGATGCGTGGCTGACCATCGGCCAGAGCCGCATCAGGGCGCCTTCCGCCTCAAGCGCTTCGTCGCAGCGGCGGGCGAAATCCTCCGTCGGTGACCGCCTGGCTGTCTCGATCATGCTGATCGTGCCGATGGAGTAGGACACCGCCTTCGACAGGCGAATCTGGGACCAGCTTCGCGCCTTGCGGTGTCGTCGCAGCTCGAAGCCGAAGAGGGCGGTCGGCGAATCGGCGGGGCACAGCTCGCTTTCCTTTGGCACCTGACCTCCCGGGGGGCTGCCATCCGTTTCAACGGAAGTTTCACCGAAACGGTTGATGGCATAACGAAGTCAATCGACTACTAACTGTAGCTAAAGCTTGGGATGGTGGGAAGGCCGATCGAGGCCGACTTCTTCAAGTGGGTGAAGTGATGAAAGCAGCGAGTACGGAGCCGAGGGTCATCGGTTCGATTCAGCTGGTGGGCATTCGCGAGTCCGTCTCGTACGCCCGCTCACAAGTGCGCAGCTGGCTCGGGGACGATCACCCTGCGGTCGACGACGCCGTGCTGGCGGTGTCCGAGCTGGTGACGAACGCGTTCCGGCACTCCGACGCCAGGCCGTATGACTTCATCGGCCTCACCGTCACCGAGGCGGAGGGGATGATCTACGTGGAGGTGCGTGACCCCGGCTCCGCCTTCTCCGACCCGCACATCCGGCAGGAGCCCGAGGTGGAGGACGGTCGTGGGCTGCTGATCGTCCGCGAGATCTCCCAGGGCTGGGGGATCCGCGAGCACGGCCGTGGGCTGGGCCGTACCGTCTGGTGCGCCATCCGGGCCGCCCCTCCTTCCCCTGATCCGTCCGCTGTCGAACCGGTCTTCGGATCGGTCGGCGGACGCGGCCCTGGCTGAGCGGTGCGGTCAGTCGGGGCTGGGCGACTCCGCCTTCCCGCGGAGGGTGGGCGGCGGAGTCGTCGCCACAACGTCCGGCCGGGATCTTCCCCGTAGTTCCAGGGCCGGGCATGGCCCCGATGAGGGTGCATCCTTCCCACCTCATCGGGGGCCATCTGCTTGACGTTTCAGGACGCTGTACCCGTTCGGCCGAGAAAGTCGGGAGACCCGTCGTATTCCCGGCGTATTCCACGGTGCTACCGGCGCGTGCAAAGATCACTCCAGTAGGGCCTGGCCGCCTGGAGGGCGTTTCTCCGGGCGGTGAAGTCTTGGCTGTTCAGCGGGCTGGAGGCTGAGGACCTGCTTGGGGTGGGGATGCCGAGCTTGGTGAGCAGGGCTTGGTGGGGCCGGTGACCTGCTGAAACGTGCCGGTTCTGAGCCGAGGTCCCGGCTGCCGCCGACGCGGCGCTACGTCATCCCACGGACCGCGAGAAACATCCCGAAAAATGATCATCTTCCTCAAGCATGCTTTGTGTACGGGAGGCGTGGCCAGAGTTGGCCGGGTTCTCCATGAAAGGATCATTGTGTTTCATATGGTTCGGCGTTCTGCCTTGGTAAGCGCGCTCGCGATGGGTGTCGCCATGGCGGCCATCGGGTTCACGCCCGCCTCGGCCGCGGCGACACCGCCGTATGCGCTCGTCAAGCTGGTCTTCAGGTGTACGCACGTGAACCCGGTGAGGGTCACCGTCAAGGGACCGGGCGTCGTGGGCGCCGTTCGCCGCAGCACGGGCACGAGCTACTTCCGGGGCCGGCCCGGCGTCTACAGGGTCAAGCGCATTGGGAACGGCCGGATCGCACCGAGGACCAGGTACTTCAAGATCAAGGATAACTCGACCCGCACCATCAACGTCTGCTCCCTGAAGTGGTGATCGCTGGTCCGGGAGAATCCGGGCCTGCATGATCCCAGGGCCGCCTTTCTTGACCTTGTCCCCGGTCGGCCACCGCCTGGGCGGCTCTGGTCTTTGGCGCAGTGGCTTGGCTCCCGTGCGGAGCTTGCCCATCGAGCGCTCTCCTGATTTGGAGGACGTGCCGCTCTCCAAAGCGCCTGGTCGGCCGTGAACTTGTGAAAAACGCCTCAATGCACGTTTTGCGTACAAGGACCGGGGCTAAGGTGCGCCCGGTCCGCCAGGAAAGGATCATTGTGTTTCGTATTGTTCGGCGTTCTGCCTTGGTAAGCGCGCTCGCGATGGGTGTCGCCATGGCGGCCATCGGGTTCACGCCCGCCTCGGCCGCGGCGACACCGCCGTATGCGCTCGTCAAGCTGGTCTTCAGGTGTACGCACGTGGGTCCGGTGTCGGTCACCGTCCAGGGTCCGGGCGTCGCGGCCAGCGCTCGCCGCAACACGGGCACGAGCTACTTCCGGGGCCGGCCCGGCGTCTACAAGATCAAGCGCCTCGCGAACGGCCGGATCGCACCGAGGAGCAGGTCCATCGCGATCAAGAAGTTCTCGACCCGCACCATCAACGTCTGCTCCCTGAAGTGGTGATCGCGGGTCCGGGAGAAGCCGTTCATATGTGACCCCCGGACCGCCGGTCGTGGCCGTACCCGTTGGTGAGCTCCGAAAGCTCCCGCGCAGGTCGCCACGGTGATGCCCCGCTCTCGTACCTGAGGGCGGGGCATGGGTGTTCTGGGGGCTGGACGAGCATGTCCACCCCAACCGGTTAGTGAACGTTGCGTTTCCTAACGGTGACGTCTACTCTTCTTAGAGAACGACTAGTTCTCTAGGGGGTCGCCGTGGGGCTTGTGCTGTCAGGGCTGGTGCTCGCCATGCTGCTCGGCGCGCTCGACCAGACGATCATGACCCCCGCCCTCCCCGCCGTGGCGGGCAGCCTCGGCGGCCTCGACCAGATGCCCGCCGTCATCACCGCCTACCTGGTCGCCGCGACCGTCGTCATGCCCCTGTACGGCAAGCTGGGCGACCGGTTCGGCCGGAAGCCGCTCATGCAGGTGGCGATCGTGGTGTTCGTCGTCGGCGCGGTGCTGTGCTCGATGGCCGCCACGATGCCGCAGTTCATCGCCTTCCGGGCGGTGCAGGGGATCGGCGGCGGCGGGTTGATGATCGGCGCGCAGGCCATCATGGGGGAGATCGTCAGCCCTCGCGAGCGCGGCCGCTACCTGGGATTGATCGGGGCGGCGTACATCGTGGCCGCCGTGGGCGGGCCGCTGGTCGGCGGGTTCTTCATCGACAGCGTCGGCTGGCGGTGGATCTTCGCCATCTATCCGCCGCTCGGGCTGCTGGCGTTCGCCGTGCTGACCGCCACGCTCAAGCTGCCCAGGCCGGTCGCGCGGGCGCCGATCGACGTCGCCGGGGCCATCACGCTGGCCGTCGCCGTGGTGGGGGTGGTCATGCTGGGCCAGACCCGCGAGCCGGTGTTCCTGGCCGTGGCGCTGGCAGGGGTGGTGGCGTGGCTGGTGAGCGCGCGGCTGGCGACCGATCCGATCCTGCCGCTGCGGCTGTTCAAGGACCGCGCGTTCGCCGTGCCGGTGCTGATCAGCCTGTTCATCGGGTTCGCGCTGTTCGGGACCATCACCTACATTCCCGCCTACCTGCAGATCGCGCTCGGCTCGTCGGCCACCCAGGCGGGGCTGCTGGTGACCGCGTTGATGGGCGGCGTGCTGACCACCACGATCGTCTCCGGCCGGCTGATCAGCCGGACCGGCCGCTACCGGGGCTACCCGGTGGCCGGAACGGCGCTTGCCGGGGCGGGGCTGGCGTTGCTGCCCATGGCGGCGGGCCGGGCGGCGACGCTCGCCGGGGTATTGCTGCTCGTCGGCCTCGGGGTAGGGCTGGTCATGCAGGTCATGGTCCTGGCCGCGCAGAACTCCGTGGCCTATGCCGACCTGGGCACCGCCACCTCGTCGGTGACGTTCCTGCGCCAGATCGGCGCCTCCGCCGGGGTGGCCGTGGTCGGGGCGCTCATCACCTGGCGGTCAGCCGAGGCCACCGGACATCAGCTGCCTGCCGAGGCCACCGGAACCCAGCTGCCCGCCGCCTTCGCCGAGGCCGTGCCGCCCGTGTTCGCGGCGATGGCGCCGCTGCTCGGGGTGGCCTTCCTGCTCGCGCTGGCCCTGCCGGCGCGTCCCCTTCGCACCACCGCGTATGCCGAGGAGCACTCATGAAACTCGTCGCACCCCTGCGGTCCTTCGGCCGTGCGGACCTCGCCCTGGCGGGCGGCAAGGGGGCCAACCTGGGGGAGCTGATCGCGCACGGCTTCCCCGTGCCTGACGGCTTCGTCGTCACGACCGACGCTTACGCGCAGGTCGCGGCCGGGCTGAGCACCCGCGACAGCGTCCAGCGGGCCGAGGTGCCCGACGAGCTGCGCCGGGAGATCATCAGGGCGTACGCCGAGCTCGGCGATGGCGGCGGGCCGGTGGCGGTGCGCTCCAGCGCCACCGCCGAGGACCTGCCGGGCGCGGCGTTCGCCGGTCAGCAGGACACCTACCTCAACGTCGTCGGCGAGGACGCGCTGGTCGACGCGGTGCGCCGGTGCTGGGCCTCGCTGTGGACGGATCGGGCCGTCGCCTACCGCGACCGGCTCGGGATCGACCACGCCGGCGTGCGCATCGCCGTGGTCGTGCAGCGGATGGTGGAGGCGGAGAGCGCGGGCGTGCTGTTCACCGCGAACCCCGTCACGGGGCATCGCGGCCAGCTCGTGGTCGACGCGAGCAGCGGGCTCGGCGAGGCCGTCGTCTCCGGCCTCGTCACCCCCGACCACTACGTGCTCGAACCCTCCGGGAAGGTGGCCGCGTACACACCTGGCCGCCGTGAGGTGGTCGTCCGCAGCACGGCGGGCGGCGGCGTCACCCACGACGAGAGCGGCAGCCCCGTCGAGCGGCTGCCCGACCAGGCGCTGCGCGAGCTGGCCAGGCTCGGCACCGAGGTGGCCGCCCACTTCGGCCGCCCGCAGGACATCGAGTGGGCGTACGCGGACGGCAGGGTCAACCTGGTGCAGGCCCGTCCGATGACCGCGCTCCCGCCGCCGCCGCTCGGGCGGCTCAACCCGATCCAGCGCAAGCTCGGCTCGGTCCTGCTGGAGTACGTCCCCGTCAGGCCCTATCCGATCGACATGTCGACCTGGCTGCCGTACGGCCCGGCGGGGCTGATGGGAAGGGTGACGGGGTACTTCGGCGTGCAAGGGGCGTTCGACAAGTTCCTGGAGGAGCAGGACGGAGTCGTCTACCGGATGGTGCCGCCGACCCCGCACCCCACCCCGCGCGTGCTGACCGCCCCGTTCCGCTTCGCGGCCAAGGCCAGGCGGTACGACCCGGCGCGGTGGACGGATGACCCGCGCTTCCGAGAGTTCTTGGAGACGAATCGCGAGCTGACCGCCCTCGACCTCAAGGCGCTGCCGTGGCAGGAGCTGGCCCGGGTGCCCAGGAGGGCGCTGGAGGCGGTGCAGCCGGTGGCGGACCTGCGTATCGACTACCTGCCCGGGACCGGCCTGGCGCTGCTGCGACTGCTGCTGGCGGTCAAGCTGCTCGGCCGGGGCGCCCTGTTCAGCGGTCTGATCGCCGGCGGTCGCACCCGCACCGGGGACGCCAACCACGCCCTGGAGGAGCTGGCCGAGGAGGCCAGGCGGACCGGCGCGCTCGACGGCGCCGCCTTCGAGGCGAAGCTCCGGGCCTTCCTGGCCGAGTACGGCCACCGCGAGACCGCCACCCCGCTGCTGGTCACCCCGCCCTCCTGGGCGGACGCGCTGGAGACGGTGCTCGACCTGGTCAGGCTGCTGGCGGCCGAGCCACCCACGCCCGCCGCCCCGGGCGACGACGCGCTCGACAAGCTGCTCGCCCACCCTCTCCTGCGCCGTAGAAAGGCACGCTGGGTGCGGGCGGCCCGCGCCGGCGTCGCCTTCCGGGAGGACAGCCACTTCTATTTCACGATGCCGCTGCCCGTCCTGCGCAGGTCGCTGCTGGAGATGGGCCGCCGGCTGCGTGACGCGGGCGCGCTCGACGCCCCGGAGGACGTCTTCCACCTGCGGCTGGAGGAGCTCGAACGGCTCCCGGACAGTGATACGGACAGCGACTCCGGGCGGCACCTGCGCGCGCTGGTGACCGCCAGGGCCGCCAAACGCGAGGAGCTCGCGGGTGTGCGGCTCATCGACCCCAGGGCCGTCTTCCCCGTCAGGGAGCTGGGTGACGCCCTCGTCGTGGGCACGCCCGCCAGCGCGGGCCTGGCGACGGGGCCGGTGCGGATCGTCCGCGACCCGTCGGAGTTCGGCAGGCTCGGCGGCGGCGACGTGCTCGTCTGCCCCTACACCAACCCGTCGTGGACGCCGCTGTTCCAGCGGGCCGCCGCCGTGGTGGTCGACGCGGGCGGCAGCGCCTCGCACGCGGCGATCGTGGCCAGGGAGTACGGCATCCCCGCGGTGATGGGCACCGGCGAGGCGACCGCCACGCTGACCGACGGCCAGATCGTGACCGTGGACGGCGATGCCGGACGGGTCACGGCGGCGGCTCCGTAGGATTCCTGACATGGTCACCGACCACCGCAAGCTTCCCCGGCGCCGGGGCGAGGCGCTCAACTCCGCCATCTTCCAGGCGACCCTCGACGAGCTGGCCGAGGGAGGATACGCCCAGCTCACCATGGAGCGGGTCGCCGAGCGGGCAAGGGCGAGCAAGGCGTCGCTCTACCGCCGCTGGCCCACCCGTGTGACGCTGGTCATGGCGGCCGTCTATCACTCGCTGCCCGACATGGTCTCCGTGCCCGACACCGGGAGCCTGCGCGAGGACCTGCTCGACGTGCTGCGGCGGTCGTCGGCGGCGCTGTCGGGGCCGGCGGGCGAGGCGATGCGCGGGCTGCTCAGCGAGGTGCTGCGGGACGAGTCCGTCGCCCAGGCGTTCCGGGAGAACTCCCAGGGCGCCAGCCGCAAGATGATGGCCGAGATCGCCCGGCGTGCCGTCGAGCGCGGCGAGATCGACCCGGCCGCCGTCACACCGCGCCGGCTGGACAGCGGCCAGGCGCTGATCAGGCAGTACTTTCTCTTTCACGGCCCGCCCATCCCCGACCGGCTCATCGTGGACGTGGTCGACGAGGTCATGGTTCCGCTGCTGGCCGGCGCAGGCCCAGCGCCGCGCCCATGATGCTCATGGAGCGCTCGAAGGCCGTGCGCCGCTCGTAGATGGTCTTCTCCAACTGGCCGAACAGCTCGAAGCTGACCCAGCCGTACAGCGCGGTCCACGCCGAGAACGCCCGGAGGGCCACATCGTCCGGGACGCCCGGCATGACGGTCCGGAGGTTCTCCGCGTCGGCGCGCAGCGTCTCCGGGGGAGGGCCGGCCAGGGCGGGCGGGTCGAGCGCGCCGGCCTCGTGGGCCTGTGAGACCAGCCGCCCCATGACGATCACATCGCGCAGCCGGGCCGGGATGGTGTCCTGGGGCGCCTCGTAACCGGGCACCGGTGAGCCGAAGAGCAGCGCGTACTCGTGCGGGTGGGCCAGCGCCCAGTCCCGCACGCCGTGGCAGATGGCCAGCCACCGGCCGGGGTGGTCGTCGCCGGGACAGGCGGCGTCCGCCTGCTCGACCGCCTCGCCCAGCGCGTTGTAGCCGTCGATGATCAGGGTGGTGAGCAGGTCGTCGCGGCTGGGGAAGTAGCGGTAGATCGCCGACGACACCATGCCCATCTCGCGCGCCACGGCGCGCAGCGACAGACCGCCCGCGCCCTCGGTGGCGAGCTGGCGGCGCGCGATGTCGGCGATCTCCTTGGTGAGCTCGGCTCTGACACGTTCTCTCGCGGTACGGCTCGCTGTCATGCCCTGCACGCTACCAGAGCGGCAGAAAGAAACGAGAGCACTGCTCTTGACGATTGGTGCTCTCATGCGAGAGCATTGCTCTTGTTCGAGAACGACAGTCATACGGAGGAAACGATGCTCACTCTGGCAAAGGGCGCGAACCTGGCCCTGATGTTCCTGCTGGAGCTCGGTGTGCTCGTCTCCGCCGGCTACTGGGGTTTCACCGTCAGCCCCAACTGGGCCGTAAAGCTGCTCGCCGGGATCGGCGCGCCGGCCCTGTTCATCGCGCTCTGGGCCGTGTTCGGCGCGGGTGGCGGCGAGAACGCCGTCCTCCCGGCCATGGGCGCGGCCCGGGTCGTTCTGGAGATCGTCTGGTTCGGCGGCGGCGCACTGGCGCTCTACGCGGCGGGGGCCGTGACCCCGGCCGCCGTCTTCGCCGCCCTCTTCATCCTCAACGCGGTCCTCCGCATCGTCTGGAAGCAGGTCTGATCATGGGTAAGCACATCGTGGTGGGTTCCGGCCAGGTCGGCACGCATCTGGCCACCAAGCTCCTCGCGCAGGGACACGACGTCACCGTGGTGACCCGCTCGGGCGGCGGCCCTGACGGCGCCGTCAAGGTGGCCGCCGACGTGGCCGACCAGGCCCGGCTGACCGAGATCAGCAAGGGCGCGGACGTCCTCTACAACTGCGTGAACCCGCAGTACCACCGCTGGCTCACCGACTGGCCGCCGATGGCCGCCTCGTTCCTGGCCGCCGCCGAGGCGACCGGCGCGGTGCTGACGATGGTCGGCAACCTCTACCCGTACGGTCCCGTCACCGGCCCGATGACCGAGGACCTGCCGCTGGCGTCCACCACCCCCAAGGTGCGGGTCCGGACCAAGATGTGGGCCGACGCCCTGGCCGCCCACCGGGCGGGCCGGATCCGGGTGACCGAGGTGCGCGGCTCCGACTACTTCGGCCCCGGCGCCACCGACCAGTCCTATCTGGGGGAGCGGTTCCTGCCCGCGCTCAAGGCGGGCAAGACCATCTCGCTCATGTGGCCCGCCGACATCCCGCACAGCTGGACGTACCTGCCCGACGTGGCGGACGCGCTGATCGTCGCGGGCGGTGACGAGCGCGCCTGGGGCCGGCCGTGGCACGTGCCCAGCAACGCGCCGATGACGTTCCGGGAGATCGGCGAGCGGATGGCCGCGCTGCTCGGCCGTCCGGCGCCCAAGATGCGGACGCTGCCCTGGCCGCTCGTGCAGGCGGTGGGCATGGTCTCGCCCATGATCCGCGAGCTCAAGCACACCCGCTACCAGTTCGTCGCGCCGTACGAGCTCGACTCCTCCGCCTTCCAGCGGACCTTCGGCGTCGCGCCCACGCCCATGGACGAGGCGCTGAAGGCTACGCTCGGCGCATGAGGATTGCCATGATCGGCCTGGGTGACATCGCGGAGAAGGCGTACCTCCCCGTGCTCGCCGCTCAGGCCGGCGTCGACCTGCACCTGTGCACCCGCGACAGCGCGACGCTGGACCGGCTCGGCGAGACCTACCGGGTGGCCGGCCGCTCCACGTCCGTGGCCGAGGCGATCAAGGCCGACCTCGACGCGGCGTTCGTGCACGCGGCCACGGTGGCCCACCCGGAGATCGTCGAGGAGTTGCTCAGCGCCGGGGTGCACGTCTACGTGGACAAGCCGATCGCCGACAACCTGGCCGACTGCGAGCGGCTGGTGCGGATGGCCCGCGAGGAGGGCAGGTCGCTGATGGTCGGCTTCAACCGCCGCCACGCGCCCGGCTACGCGGAACTCGCCCGGCTTCCCCGCCATCTGGTGCTGATGGAGAAGAACCGCCGGGAACATCCTGACGTGGCGCGCCGGGTGGTGTTCGACGACTTCATCCATGTGGTGGACACGCTGAGGTTCCTGGTGCCAGGACAAGTGATCGGCACCCGGTTCAGCACCCGGACCAGCGACGGGCTGCTGGAGCACGTCGTGCTGGAGCTGTCCGGCGACGGCTTCACCGCCATCGGCGTGATGAACCGGGCGAGCGGGGCGAGCGAGGAGAGCTGCGAGGTCATGGGCGCGGGCGTCAAGCGCCGCGTGGTCAACCTGGGCGACGTGATCGACTACGCCGGCGGCGAGGTCCTCACCAGGCGGCTCGACTGGGTGCCGGTCGCCCGGCAGCGCGGCATCGAGCAGATCTGCCTGGAGTTCCTCGCCGCGGTCCGCGACGGCCGCCTGATCACCGCCGACGACGCGCTGGTCAGCCACGCCATCTGCGAGGAGATCGTCATGGCGAGCTCGCCTGCCTGAGCCGCATGGCCCGGTCGGCCTGCTGGTACATACGGGTGAAGGACTTGCCGCCGAGCCGGGTGAGCACGGTGAAGCCCTTGGCGTCCTTCAGCGGGCTGGAGGAGGACACCACCCCCGCCACCTCCTCGCCGTACACCGCCGGCCCGCCGCTGCCGCCCGCCGCCGCGTGGCAGTTACGCGTGACGAGCACCCCCGGGCCGCGCTCGGTGCCCTCCACCGCGTCGCCCAGGCAGCGATACATCCGGGTGCCCGGATACTGCTTGCCCTTGGGGTAGCCGAGCAGTTCCAGCCCGCGTAGCGCGGTCCCCTTGCCGGTGGCCAGCGGGCGCAGGCCGGGCCCGGTCACGTCCTCCAGCGACCGCCGCTCCGAGGTCGCCACCCCGACCAGCCCGACGTCGTACGGCAACAACGCGGGGGAGTACGGCCGGCCGCGCCAGCGAGCCGGCACCCACGTCCGCACGGCCGGCCAGACGCCCAGCGGCGGGCTGCCCCGGTCGTAGGCCGGCAGGAAGGCGAGCTGCCGCAGCAGCCGGCCCTCGTGGTAGAGGCAATGGGCGGCCGTCAGCACCAGGCTGCGACTGCGCGAGCCGAGCACCACGCCGCCGCACATCAGGTGCGTGCCGGTGACAGGGTCACGGCCGACCAGCACCCCGGTCAGCCGCCGCGCGCCGGTGAAGGGACGGGACACAGGGGCGTACCCCAGCCGGTCGCCGTCCGGGGTGAGCACCTTGTGCGACGGGATGTTGCGATGCGAGACCTCCGTGACGGCGGTCGGGTCGAGCAGGGCCAGAGCGAGCAGCAACCTGAACACCTACCCACTTCTAGCAGGAAACGATCACCCCTTTGAACTGCGACATCAGTGTTTACCCAACCTGGGTGACTCCTCCGCTCACTGAAGGGAGCGGCTTCTCGCTAAGCCGCTTCCGCAGCCTGGCGAAGGGCAAGCCCTGCCCTCAAGATGTTGATCGCCGCGTTCACGTCGGCGTGCGCGGCATGCCCGCACGCCGTACGTCGGAACTCGGCCTGGCTGACACGGTGGTCATCACAGGACAGCACCACGAACCAGCGCGAGCCTTCCCGCTTCACCGAGATCGTCTTCACCGTGCCGAGCACCCGGCGGTGCCGGTGGACCCGCACGTGCCCGACACCTTGAAGACGGACGAACCTGGCCGTGGGATGTTCGGGTTGGGAGTCCCACCGGCAGCCGTCGCCGTCCTTCGGCCACTCGACCGTGTCGAACCGGCCGCGCCCCTTGAACCGGGGAAAAGCCCGGCGTGCGGCCTGCGCGGACCCGCTTGAAGAACGCCGTGAACGCCTTGTCCAGCCGTCGCAGCGTGGCCTGCTGGGAGGAGAACGACCAGCGTGCCTGCCCGTCCGGGTCGTCGGCGCGGATGTGCTTCAACTCGGCCGACTGATGGCCGTAGCGGACCGTCACTCCCGCCTTGCGGTAGGCGGTGCGCCGGTGCTCCAACGCCGCGTTGTACAACTCACGGTGCTCTTCCAGACACGCGGCGAGCGCGGCGGCCTGCTTGCCGGTGGGGCGCAGCAAAAATTTGAACGACCTGCGCACACCCACCTCCCACGTTCCCCAGCGAGATCACCACGCTATCGGCCCGCACGGACAAAATCCGGAAGGAAACCCTTGATGCGCAGACCGGACAGGTCCCCGCACGCTCGGGCCTTGACAGCCCTCCCGGGCCCGATTCCCCCGTCGCCTCAAGACGACAGTCGCCTCGGGAGACGTTGATGGAGAGGCGGGTCCGACCGGCTGTCACGGCGGGAGCCCGCGCGTGAGAGCCGGTCGGGCCGGCGCGCCGTCACGGGCGGGCCGGTCGTCCTGGTTACGGGAGGAGTGCGCGCGTCTGGTGGGCCTCGGCGACGCGGCCGACCGCGATGACGTGAGCCGCCTGGCGCAGCGTCAGACCGCGCCGCGCGGCCAGCGTGGTGACCTCGGCGTAGGTGCCGGCCATCAGGTCCCGCATCCTGCGCTCGGCCTGCTCCACGCTCCAGGAGTAGGCCTGCATGACCTGGACCCACTCCAGGTAGGACACGATCACGCCGCCGGCGTTGGCCAGGATGTCGGGCACGACCGTCGTGCCGTTGGCCGTGAGGATCTCGTCCGCCTCGGGCGTGGTGGGGCCGTTGGCGCCCTCCACGACGAGGCGGGCGCGCACGCGCGGCGCGTTCGCCTCGGTGATCGCGCCTTCGAGCGCCGCCGGCACCAGCACGTCCACGTCCAGCTCGAACAGCTCGTCGTGGCCGAGCGCGTCGGCGTGGCGGTAGCCGAGGACGTGGCCGGACTCGGCCACCCAGGCCCGCAGGCCGGCGAGGTCGAGCCCGCCGGGCGCGTACACGGCGCCCGAGAGGTCGGAGACGGCGACGACCTTGCAGCCGGCGTCGGCGAGGTACTGGGCGGTGAGCGCGCCGACCTTGCCGAAGCCCTGCACCGCCACCGTCGCGCCCTCCGGCGAGCGGCCCAGCGCGGACAGGGCCGCGATCTGCACGCCGCGCGAGGTCGCGCCGGCCTGGCCGGGCGAGTCGCCCGGCGCGGCGCCGGTGACGACGCCGGGCAGCGCGTGGCCGGCGTTGACGCTGTAGGCGTCCAGGATCCAGGCCATGGTCCGTTCGTCGGTGCCGACGTCAGGGGACGGGATGTCGTTGTCCGGGCCCATCATCGGCAGGATCTCGTTGACGTAGCGGCGGGTCAGCCGCTCCAGCTCGCGGATGTCGAGCGTGGCCGGGTCCACGGCCACGCCGCCCTTGGCGCCGCCGTACGGGATGTCGGCCAGGGCGCACTTCCACGTCATGCCCATGGCCAGCGCGGTCACCTGGTGGATGTCGGTGCCGGGATGGAACCGGAGGCCGCCCTTGGCGGGGCCGCGCGAGACGTTGTGCTGAACCCGGTAGCCCTGGACGACGTCCATGTGGCCGTCCGCGCGGCGCACCGGGACCGAGACGGTCAGCGATCGGCGGGGCGTGCCGAGCATCGTGCGGAGCCCGTCGCCGAGCCCGAGATGGTCGGCGGCCTGGCCGAGTTGGTAGAGGGCGGTGTCGAGGGCCTGGCGGCCGGATGTGATCTGTGCCGGCGTCTTTGACGGCACCATGACGCTCATGAAAGAGGTCCTCCTGTTATGGACGCCCTATATTTGGGTAAGGCGCCGTTGCCTAAACCCATTTGGGCGTACTTGTCGTGATCAGCCTAGAGCGGGGTGTTTGGTGTTGCCTAGAGGGCTCTCGTCGTTACTGAGGCGATGCGCGGTCCTTGGAAGTCAAGCCACCGATCCGGGTGCCCTGAACGCGACACTCTGGCAAGCTTGTGGCCCGAAGTGTGCCGAACTGTCAGACCGGGGGGTGTAATGCCCGCACTGGTGATCGGGCCGATGTTGCGCTATGTGGATTCTGCCAGCGCTTCGATTTTCGTGGAGACCGAAGAGCCCTGCGAGGTGACCGTCGAGGCCGACGGCAGGCCGTACAAGTCGCCTACCTTCACCGTCCACGGTCACCATTATGCGATGGTCGACATCACAGACCTTTCCCAGGATGCGGCTCCCTATACCGTGAAGCTGGACGGCGAGGAGGTGTGGCCGCTGGAAGGGCGGCCACCCAGCCGGATCCGGCTGTTCCCTGCGGAGGGGCCGGGCAGGATCGCGTTCGGGTCGTGCCGGACCAGCGCGCCGCACGACGCGCCGCATGAGATCACCCACGGGTACGACATGCTGCGCTCCCTCGGCTGCCATCTGTCGCAGGGCGACGACGAGTTGGGGCCGGATCTCCTGCTGCTCCTCGGCGACCAGGTCTACGCCGACAGTCCTTCGCCCGAGATGCTGGAGTTCATCCACGCCCGGCGGAACAACGACGAGCCGAAGAACGAGATCGCCGACTTCGAGGAGTACGCCGAGCTCTACCGGCAGGCCTGGACCGACCCCGACATCCGGTGGCTGCTGTCCACCGTCCCCACAGCGATGATCTTCGACGATCACGATCTGCGCGACGACTGGAACACCTCCAAGACCTGGCGCGAGCAGATGGCCAAGACCAGCTGGTGGCCGCGCCGGGTGGTGGCCGGGCTCGGCGCCTACTGGGTCTACCAGCACCTCGGCAACCTCTCGCCGGCCGAGCGGGCGGACGATCCGCTGCTGCGAACGCTGATGGGCAGCGGCGGCGACGGCGCGGCCGCCCTCGACGCCTTCGCGGCGCGGGCCGACGCCGACACGACCAGCAACCGGTGGAGCTACTCCCGCGACCTCGGCCACAGCCGGCTCATCATGATCGATACCCGGTGCGCCAGGCAGCTCACGCCGGGCGACCGCCGGATGCTCGACCCGCTGGAATGGGCCTGGCTCGAAGAGGAGGTCGCCAAGCCCACCGACCGCCTGATCATCGGCTCGTCCATCCCGTTCCTGCTGCCCGAGGGCGTGCACGGCGTGCAGAACTGGAACGAGGCGCTCTGCGACGGCGCCTGGGGACGCCCGGTCGCGCGGCTGTCGGAGCAGCTCAGGCAGGCCGTGGACCTGGAACACTGGGCGGCCTTCAGACGCTCGTTCGAGGATCTGTCCCGGCTGCTGATCGGGCTGGGCAAGCCGGTGCTGATCCTGTCCGGCGACGTGCACTACTCCTACGTCTCCAAGGCCAACACCGGGCCGGTCTACCAGCTCGTCTGCTCGCCGATCCGCAACCCGCTCAGCCGGACGCTGCGCTGGGCCAACGTGCTCACCCAGTTCGGCGTCGCCACGCTGATCGGCGGGCTGCTGGCGCGGTCGGCGAAACTGCCGAAGCCGCCGTTCAGATGGCGGGTGATCAAGGGCCCGTGGTTTCAGAACGCGGTCGCGATGCTCTCCTTCCCGGGAGCCGAGGCCACCTGGTACGACTCCACGGGCGACGACATCCGTGAAGTGGGCTCCATGAAACTGGAATGAAATAGTCGGAACCGGATCCCGCCGTGCGGTCAAGAACAGGGTGACCGCATGAGAGAGGACCGGCAACGTGGTGGCTGTTCACGAAGTGTCCGATACGGACGACTCAACGCTTATCGGGCGTTCGTTGGACGATCCGGAGAGCTTTGCCGCGCTGTTCGATCGGCATGCCGACGAGATCCACCGCTACGCCGCCAGACGCCTCGGCCCGGAGCCGGCCGAGGACGTCACCGGCGAGGTGTTCCTGGTCGCCTTCCGGCGCCGCGCCCGCTACGACCCCGCCTGGTCCGATGCCAGGCCCTGGTTGTACGGCATCGCCACCAAGGTCGTCGCCCAGCACCGCAGGACCGAGCGGCGGCGTAACCGCGCCATGGCCAGGGTGGGGGCGGAGCGGCCGGGCACGTTCGACGACCGCAGCGCCGAGCGGGTCACCGCCCAGCAGCTCCAGCCCCGGCTGGCCCGGGCACTGACCCTGCTCAACTCGGGGGAGCGTGACCTGCTGCTGCTCGTGGCCTGGACCGATCTCACCTACGAGGAGACGGCGATCGCCCTGGGCGTGCCGGTCGGCACGGTGCGGTCCAGGCTGCACAGGCTCCGCGTGAAAGTGCGCCGGGCACTCGGCGGCAACGATCCCTTCGCAGAGGAGCCCCAGCATGGATGACGACTTCAAGGACGGGGAGTTCAAGGACTTCGCCGACAACCGCCCCGCAGTGCCGCCGTACCGGCCGGAAGCCCGCGCCAGGGCGCGGGAGCGACTGCAGCGCGAGGCTCGCCGCGGCTTCCGCTTTCCCAGGCTGGGCTGGCAGGTCGTGGCCACCTTCGGAGTGACGATCACCCTCGTCGGCGGCGTGGCGGTGGCCCTGGCGGCCTACGGCACGGGGACCGACCAGAGGATCTCCACGGCCACCTCGGTGACGAGCTTCGCCCAGCAGGGCTTTCCCGAGCTCCACCCCAAGCCGGGGCAGTTCATCCTCATCGAGTCCGACACCATGTACGGGTTCACGGCCGCCTCGGCCGGCTCGGCGGCGAAGCCGACCCGGCACCTGTACCGGACGCACCGGAAGATCTACCAGTCGGTCGACGGGCAGGCCCCCGGGCTGCTGCTGATCGAGGAGCTGGAGCCGAAGCCGTGGCCCGGGGAGGAACTGCCGGAGAACGCGCACCGGTTGCGCGGGCCGACCCGATCACTGCTCGCGGCCTGCCCCGACCAGCTGGGGGACCGGCGGGACGACTACTCCTACCTGAGCACGCTGCCCGCCGACCCGGAGCGGATGCGCGAGCGCTTCCATCGGGACGGCGCGGGTGATCGGGACGTGGCAGAGGCCGCCTTCGACGCGGCGGGCGAGCTGGTCAGGGAGACCTACCTGCCCAGGGCGCAGCGGGAGGCGGTGTTCGAGGCCATCAAGGCCATGCCCGGGGTCGAGGAGGCCCAGGGGGTGCCGGACTCGGCCGGGCGCACGGGGGTCGCGCTCGGGCGGCGGTCGCAGGGGACGCTGCACCAGCTCATCTTCGACCCGGCGACCCGCACTCTACTGGGGGAGCGGGGCACGGTCGTGGACGCGAAGGTGGCCGGCGCGCCGGTGGGGAGCCTCGTCGCGCACACCGCCGCGCTCCGCGTCACGGTCGTGGACAAGCTGCCGGAGGTCGGCGACGTCGAGGGGGACGGCAGCTGCACGGCGCAGCCTGTTCTCGAGGCCGACACCCCGTCCCCGTCCACGAGCCCCGTGCCGTCCGCCTCCGTCGCCCCGACCGTCGTGACGGAAACTGCCGATCCGACCGAGTCCGTCGTCCCGACGGTCGCCGTGCCGTCCGCCTCCGTCGCCCCGCGGTCCTCGCCGGACGTCGTATCCACCGAGGCCCCCGACGGCCGGCGGGCTCGACCGTCCGCATCACCGGTGCCCACGACAGACTGACCGGGCCCTTCACCGAAACAGGCCCGCGCCCCCTGGGGGGTGCGGGCCGGGCCGGGTGGGTCAGCGGAAGGAGTTGATCGCGTCGGCGAGTTGGCCGACCGCCCAGAGGAGGTCCTCCTCGGAGATCACGATCGGCGGCGCGAGCCGGATCGTGGACCCGTGGGTGTCCTTGGCCAGCACGCCGCGGGCCATCAGCGCCTTGGACACCTCGCGGCCGGTGGCCAGGGAGGAGTCGATGTCGACGCCCGCCCACAGGCCGCGCCCGCGCACCGTCACCACGCCATGGCCGATCAGCTCGCGCAGCCTGGCGTGCAGCACCTCGCCGAGCCGGGCGGCCCTGTCCTGGTACTCGCCGGTGTTGAGCAGGTCGATCACGGCGTTGCCGACGGCGCACGCGAGCGGGTTGCCGCCGAACGTGGAGCCGTGCTGACCCGGCTTGATCACGCCGAGCACGTCCTCGTTCGCGGCGATGGCCGAGACCGGGACGACGCCGCCGCCCAGGGCCTTGCCCAGGACGTAGACGTCGGGCACGACGCCCTCGTGGTCGCAGGCGAAGGTCTTGCCGGTGCGGCCGAGGCCGGACTGGATCTCGTCGGCGATCATGAGCACGTTCTGCTCGGTGCACAGCTCGCGCACCTGGGTGAGGTAGCCGTCCGGCGGCACCAGCACCCCGGCCTCGCCCTGGATCGGCTCGATCAGCACCGCGACCGTGTTGGCGTCGATGGCCGACCTGATCGCCTCCGTCGAGCCGTACTTCACGACCGTGAAGCCCGGGGTGTACGGCCCGAAGTCGGCGCGGGCGTCCTCGTCGGTGGAGAAGCTGACGATCGTGGTGGTACGGCCGTGGAAGTTGTCCTCCATCACGATGATGTTGGCCTTGTCCCGTTCGACACCCTTGACCAGGTAGCCCCACTTGCGGGCGACCTTGATCGCGGTCTCCACGGCCTCGGCGCCGGTGTTCATCGGCAGGATCATGTCCTTGCCGGTGAGGTCGCCGAGCCCGGCGCAGAACCGGGCGAACTGGTCGTGGTAGAAGGCGCGGCTGGTCAGCGTCAGGTGCTTGAGCTGCTCCTGCGCCGCCTCGATGATCTTCTGGTTGCCGTGGCCGAAGTTCAGGGACGAGTAGCCGGACAGGAAGTCCAGGTAGCGCTTGCCCTCGACGTCGGTGACCCAGGAGCCGTGCGCCTCGTGGATCACGACGGGCAGCGGATGGTAGTTGTGCGCGCTGCGGCGCTCACTGACCTCTATGAGTTCTGCGCTGGTGGTCATGCAGTTTCCCCCCTGATCTCCAGTGTGCAGCACTTGGGGCCGCCACCTGCTTTGCGCAGCTCTGACAGCTCGACGGGGATCACCTCGTAGCCGCGCCGCTTCAGCTCCAGCTGAAGGTCGCCGGCCTCGGAGTTGATCACCACGTGGCTGCCGTCGCTGACCGCGTTGAGGCCGAGCACCTCGGCGTCGAGCGCCGTCGCGAGCACAGCGTCCGGGAACAGCCGGCGCAGCACCTCACGGCTGCCTGCGGAGAAGGCGCCGGGATAGTAGGCGACGTTGCGGCCGTCGAGCGGGAACAGGGCCGTGTCAAGGTGGTAGAAACGCGGATCTACCAGCGTCAACGACACTACCGGACGGCCCAGGAACTCCTGTGCCTGGTGGTGCGCGGCGAGGTCGGTGCGGAAGCCGGTGCCGGCGAGGATGACGTCGTCGAGCGTGAGGAAGTCGCCCTCGCCCTCGTTGACGTGCGCGGGCTCCAGCGTCTCGAACCCGCGCTCGGCGAACCAGCGCAGGTAGGCCGGGCCCTCGGGGACCCGCTGGGGGAAGGCGAAGCGGGCGCCGAAGACGCGGCCGCCGACGACCAGCGCCCCGTTGGCGGCGAAGACCATGTCCGGCAGGCCCTCGATGGGGTCGATCAGGCTGACCTGGTGCCCGAGGCTCTCGTACACCGCCTTGAGACCCTCCCACTGGCGGATGGCGAGGTCGCGATCGGAGCCGGCTTCGGGATGCATCCACGGGTTGATCGCGTACTCGACCGCGAAGTGGTCGGGGCGACACATCAGGAAGTGTCTGGGCATGCAGGGCTCCGGTGTGGTGCGTAGTGAAAGGTCCTCACATCAGGGGACGGATGACAGCTTAAGAAGCGGCGTTGTCGCAGGTAAGTGGGCGGTATTGCGTGTAGGTGAGGTTTTGTTGCGAGTCTCAGCCGGCGACCGGCGATCCGTTGCGCGGCTCCGCCACGGCGCTTCCGGGAGCGCTCCCCGGAGGGCTGTCGACCAGCCTGGACAGCACGATCGAGCTCTTCGTCCGCACCACGAACGCCTCCGCCGCGATCCGCTCGATCACCCGCTCCACATGGCGTACGTCGGTCGCCCGGATGTGCAGCAGCGCGTCCGCCTCGCCGGTGATCGTGGCCGCGCCGACCACCTCGGGATAGCGGGCCACGGCCAGCGCGATGTCCGACGGCTTGGTCTTGCCCTGGCAGAACAGCTCGACGTACGCCTCGGTCGTCCAGCCGAGTGCCTGCGGCGCCACCCTGGCGCTGAAACCGGTGATCGCGCCGGTGACCCGCAGCCGGTCCACCCGCCGCTTGACGGCCGACGCGCTCAACCCCACCTGCTGGCCGATCTCGGCGTAGGTCGCACGGGCGTCGTCGACGAGCGCGGCGATGATGTCACGGTCCAACCGATCCAGTTCCACGCGCTCTGTATACAGCCTCGCCCGTGTGGCGCGCGACGATCGAACCACGGGAGACTGGGTGCTACGCAAACTGGCCGGAAGGTTGCCGAAGAGATGAGCAGAACGAAGTTCCCGGAAGACTTCGTGTGGGGTACGTCCACGTCCGCCTACCAGGTCGAGGGCGCCGGCACGGAGGACGGCCGAGGCCCTTCCATCTGGGACTCCTTCTCCGACTCCGCCGCGGCCTGCGACCATTACCACCGTTATCCCGAAGACGTCCGGCTGATGAAGGACCTGGGCGTGGGCGCCTACCGGTTCTCGGTGAGCTGGCCCAGGGTGCTGCCCGAGGGGATCGGCCGGGCCAACCCGGCGGGGCTGGGCTTCTACGACAAGCTGGTCGACGAGCTGCTGGGCGCGGGGATCAAGCCGTACGTGACCCTCTACCACTGGGACCTGCCCCAGGCGCTGGAGGATCGCGGCGGCTGGCCGGAGCGTGACACGGCGCACCGGTTCGCCGACTACGCGCAGGTGGTGCACGACCGGCTCGGCGACCGGGTGAGCACCTGGTTCACGCTGAACGAGCCGTGGGTGGCGGCGTTCATCGGCTACGCCGCCGGCATCCACGCACCCGGCAGGAAGTCGGCCGCCGACGCGTTCACCAGCGCGCACCACCTCCTGCTCGGGCACGGGCTGGCGGCCCGCGCGCTCCGCTCGGCCGGTGCCGCCGAGGTCGGCGTGGTGCTCAACTTCTCCCCGGTGCTGACCCCCGGCCAGGTGACCGACCCCGGCAGGCGGCTGTCGGAGGAGGACGCCGAGGCGGTGGACAGGATCGACCGGCTCATCCACGGCCAGTTCCTGGAGCCTGCGCTGCGCGGCCGCTATCCCGACGGCCTGCTGGAGGTCGTGGACCGGGCCGCCGGGCTCGCCCATGTCCGTGACGGGGACCTGGAGATCATCGCCCAGCCCATCGACCTGCTCGGCGTCAACTACTACGCGCCCTGTGTGGTCCAGGCCCAGCCGGGCGAGCCGGCCGACGCCGCCTACCCGGGCAGCGAGAACATCCTGTTCACCACCGTGCCGACCGCCGTGACCGCCATGGGCTGGCCCATCGTGCCGAACGCGCTGACACTGCTGCTGGACCGCCTCTCGCGGGAGTACCCGGACCTGAACCTCATGATCACCGAGAACGGGGCCGACTTCGCCGACACCGTGACCGGCGACGGCGTCCGCGACACCGACCGCATCAACTTCATCGAGGAGCACCTGCGCGCCCTGCTGACCTCCATCGAGGCGGGCGCCAAGGTGCGCGGCTACCTCGTCTGGTCACTGCTCGACTGCCACGAATGGGCCGACGGCTACCAGCGCAAGTTCGGCCTCGTGCACGTCGACTTCGCCACCCAGCGGCGGCTCATGAAGGACAGCGCCCATTGGTACCGCGCCGTCATCAAGCGCGGCGGGCTCGGCGACGACCGGCTCAAGCGGCCCACGCTGGAGACCGTGGCCGCGCGCGCCGGCGTCTCCAGGGCCACCGTGTCACGCGTGGTCAACGGCGAGCTGTCGGTCAGCGCCGAGGTGCGCGCGAGGGTGATGCTGGCCGTCAAGGAGCTCGGCTACGTGCCCAACGCGGCCGCCCGGAGCCTGGTCACCCGCCGCACCGACACGGTCGCGCTGGTCCTGTCCGTCCCCGGGCAGCGCGGCGACGCCCTCACCGCCGCCGTCGTCCAGTACGTCACCAGCGTGCTCGAAAGCGCGGGCAAGCGGATCACCCTCATGCTCTCCGACACCGCCGAGAGCCACCGGCGCATCCTCCAGCACGTGGAGGCCGGGCTGGTGGACGGGGTGATCCTGCTGCCGGCGGACGACGCCGACCCGCTGACCGAGCGGCTGGCCCGCACCGACGCGCCCGTCGTGCTGCTCGGCAAGCCCGCCATCACCTCGCTCGTCCCGTACGTGGACGTGGACAACGTGGCGGGGGCCGCCGCCGCGACCGAGCACCTGCTGCGCCAGGGACGCCGGCACATCGGCATGGTCTGCGGCCCCACCCATCTGATCGCCGTCCAGGACCGGCTCACCGGCCACCGCGAGGCCCTCCAGCGGGAGGGCCTGCGGCCGCACCTGGCCCTCGCCGGCCACGAAGGGGAGACGGCCGTGGCGGCGACCGGGCGGCTCGTGCATGACGTGGACCACCTGGACGCGATCTTCGCCAGCAGCGACGAGCTGGCCGCCGGCGTGCTGCGGGCGGTGGCGGGGATGGGGCTGCGGGTGCCGGCCGACCTGGCGGTCGTCGGCTTCGGCGACGTGGCCGCCGCCTCCTGGACCGACCCCGCGCTGACCACCGTAGGAGTCCCCGTCGCGGGGCAGGCGAAGGCGCTGGCCAGGCTGCTGCTGTCCCGGCTGGAAGGCAGGCCGACCACGTCCGTCGTGCTGCCCACGAGCCTGGTGGTCCGGGACAGCGGATGAGCGCGGGACCTCGCGGCGGGCGGCCTGGCGGCTAGCATCGAAGGACAGCCCTTCGCTGGAGGCCAGATGCCCCTCTTCCGCCGGCACAAGGACGAACCCACCGATCCCGGGCAGATCGCCCGCATCGCGCCCGCCGTGGCGTACGACGGCGACCTCTATCACCTGCCCGACTGGGCGGCCCGCCGCCGCGAGGAGCGCGAGCTGGGCCGCGGGCACGCCGCCGACGGTCAGATCGACACGTTGACCCTGCAGACCGGCAGCGTGCCGCGCTTCCATGAGCTGGAGGACGAGCGGCTGGGCGAGCTGGCCCGGATCGAGGACCTCACCGAGCGGGAGATCCAGCAGGCGCGGGCCGCCTTCGAGGCCCAGAAGATCAAGCTGGCCGAGTCGCAGCGCGCCTTCACCGACGCCCGCGCGGCTTTGGACGACACCCGGCCACGGGTCGCCGAGCTGGAGCAGCCCAGCAGACGCCCCGGCGACGGCCGCCCCAGCTCGATCGCGCTGTCCGGCAGCCGCTGGCCCACCGTGCGCCGCTGGCTGCCCGCCGCCCTGCTGCTGCTCCTGCTGCTGATCGTCGAGGTGCCGATCCTCTATCAGGTGATCCTCAGCTGGGGCGACAGCGTCGCGATGACCGCGCTGCTCGCCGCCGGCACGGCCCTCATCATGCTGGTCGCGCCGCACCTGTACGGCAGGACGTTCCGGTCCTGGCAGGAGCACGGCAGCTCGGCGCGCGGGCGCTGGCTGCTGGCCGGCGTGGCACTGGTCTGGCTGGGGCTCATCGTCGCCGTCGCCGTGCTCCGCCGGGACGCCCTCGTCAGGCCGCTGGTCGTGGACGGGCAGGAGATCGGGCCCACCTCCGAGGGGGTCGGGCAGCTGCCCACGATGATCCTCCTGCTGGCCCTGCTCATCGCCACCGCGCTGATCGCGGCGGACCTCGGCCGCCGGATGCACAACCCCAACGACCGCAGGCTGCGCGAGCTGCGTGCCAAGCGGGACGCCGAGGCGCGGACCCACGCCGCCGCCCAGGCCGCCTACCAGCAGGACGCCGGTCACGCCGAGAGCATCGCCCAGTACCTGCAGTCCGCCGACCGGCGCCGGGCAGGCCGGATGCGGCAGCTCGACAGCGGCTTCGACAGCTTGGCCACGGCGTACCTCGGCGGTGTGGTGGAGGGGCTGCGTGATCCGGAGGCCGCGAGCTGGGCCGAGCGGATCGTGGCCAGGCGCCGCGACGCGGATGCGCGCGGCGCCTGACCTGGTGGAGCTAGGTGGTGGAGAAGGTGAACCAGTTGACGTTGACGAAGTCGGCCGGCTGGCCGCTGCTGAACGTCAGGTAGACCGTGTGCGTGCCGGTCACCGGCGACATGTTCGCCGGGACCGTCCGCCAGGACTGCCAGCCGCCCGTGTTCGCCAGCGCGAACTCGGCGACCGGTGGCGCGGTCGGGCTGTCGAGCCTTACCTGCACGAGCCCGCTCACCCCGGCGGCCGCCCCGGACGCCACCCTGGCCTTGAACTGGGTGGCGGCCTGGCCGCCGAAGTTCACGCCGTCGAAGCGGAGCCAGTCGCCGTTGGCGATGGCGCCGACGTTCCGGCCGCCGTCGGTGTCCGTGGTGTTCTCCGTGAAGGTGCCCTGCTGGGCCTGGTGGTTCTCGGCCTGGATGCGTGACCGGGCGTCCACGTTGCCGGGCTCGGGATCAGGATCGGGATCGGGATTGCCGGTGCCGCTCTGCCACACGGCCACGTAGTCGACCACCATCGGGTGTCCCGGCACGGTGGCCGCCGTCGGCGTGCTGCTGCCGGCGACGCCGTTCGGGAACGCGCCGCCCATGGCGACGTTGAGCAGCAGGAAGTAGCCGGCGTGGCCGGTCATGTTGTTCCAGGTGGCCGCGTCGAACCGCGACTGGCTCACGCTGTGGAACTGCTGGCCGTCCACGTACCAGCGCAGTTGGTTGGGACTGACGCTGCGGTCCCACTCGAAGCGGTAGGTGTGGAAGGAGGACTGGCAGGTCGAGCCGGGGCAGGCGCGGCTGGCGCCGAGGCCGTTGAACTCGTCGCACGGGCCGGCCGGGGCGACGCCGCAGTGCAGCACGGCCCACACCGAGTTGATGCCGTTGACGTTCTCCATGATGTCGAACTCGCCGATGCCGGGCCAGTTCCAGTAGTTGCCCCGGTAGGGGGAGCCGAGGGCCCAGAACGCCGGCCAGTAGCCGGAGGCGGCGGCGCCGGTGACGTTCGGCATCTGGATGCGGCCCTCGATGCGCAGGATGCGGCCGTCGGCGGGTTTGAAGTCGCTGCGCCTGGTCTCGACGCGCGCCGACGTCCACTCGCCCGAGGAGCTGCGCCGCGGCGTGATGCGCAGGTTGCCGGAGCCGTCGAGGCCCAGGTTGGTGGAGTTGGCGGTGTAGTTCTGGATCTCACCGGTGCCCCAGTTGTCGGGGCCGCCCGGGTAGTTGTGGCCGGTGTCGACGATCCAGTTGGCCGAGGATGGGGGTGAGCCCGCCGGGCCGTTGAAGTCGTCGGCCCAGACCTGGGACCAGCCTGAGGGGGTGGCCGGGACGTCGGCGGCCGCGCTCACGGCGCCGTGGACGAGGAGGCCGCTGAGCGTGACCACCGCCGCTGCCATCGCCGCGAGCCGCCTGCGGCCCGCCGTTCCTAAGGGTCGTAATGTCATCGCTGCTCCTGGGGGTGCGGAGGCGGAAGCGCGAGAGAGAGCGCTCTCTCACGAACGTAAACACATCGGTTAACGCGTTGTCAACGATCCGCACGGCGGGGTTGACCGTGGCGTGAAGGCCATGCGCTGCCGATGGGAGAGCGCTCTCAGTTGCTCACAGCAGGTCCACGGAGGTCGCTCCCGCCCCCTCCAGCGCCTCCCGCCAGAACGCCTCCAGCAGCGGGAACCGGTCCGGGCTCGACGTCTTCTCCCGCAGGAACCCGTGCACCGTCACGGCATAGCCGGTCAGATCGGGCAGCAGGCGGGCGTCCAGCAACTCCTTGACCTTCTGCTGTCTGGCCACCTCGCCCAGGTCCAGCTTGCCCAGGTCCAGCTCGCCCCGGTTGTTGATCAGGTCGCTGAACACGATGATCTGGTGCGCCTTGTCGGGCTGCCGCCGCGCGTCGGCCTGCTTCACCACATATCGCAGCGCGCCCAGCACATCCGACCCCTGGCCCTCGGCCGGGCAGTCGAACAGCTTCACCGCACGCGGCAGCACCTCGGTGCTGCGATGCTCGCGCACCCGCTCCTCGACGACCGGGTTCGCGTTCGGGTTCTCGGCCTTGGTGGCGGCGATGGCCACCGGGTCCTGGCGGCACGAACTGCTCTCCGAGCTGCCCGTCACGGCCGCGAAGCCGACCCAGTCGCACCCCTCGGCGAACGCCGGCAACTTCGAGGCGACGTCCTTCCTCGACGTGTCCGGATCGGCGTACGAAGTGGAGTCCACCACCACCCCGCACACCGCCCTCGCGTCCGTCCCGCACCCGGCCACGCCCACCGCGACCAGCACCACCACAGCGCCGGCCGCCACCCCACGCCGCACTCTTCGCCCGCTACTCAAGCCCACCGCCGCCTCCCCCGAACCCCTGCCTCCTACGCCCGTCACCTTCCACGGGCCCGCCACCGCTGTGGTCCTTCGCGAGGCCTTGACCCTCTTCTCCGCTCTCGCCAGGGCCTTGCAGTATGTCCTGCTCGATCGCCGGCACAGGCGTCGCCGACGGGCGTCGTGGGGCGAGGGAGAGGCGCGTGCCGGACCGCACGGCCGGCTCTCGGGGCAGGACCTCGGCGTGCCACACCTCGATGCGCTCCTCGACCTCGTGCAGGATGCGGCCCATCTCCTCCCGGCCGGAGACGCCCGCCGGGGTGTCGCCGGTGGAGTTCATCGCGACGACCTCGCCCTTCCACAGCGACGGGACCTCCTCCCGGCGCGGGTGCGAGCGCAGCACGCCGCTCCGGTAGGCGGCGATGAGCAGCTCGGCCCGGGCGTGCAGACCCTCCACGGCGTGGTCGCGCTCGATCAGGGCGCTCTCCCACTCCTGGGCGAGCCGCTCCAGGTGCGCGCGAGCCTGTAGCACGGTCTCACCGGCCTGCTTCAACTCCTGCCGCCGCCGCGCCTCCGCCCGCCGCCACCGGGCCTCGGCGATGGAGATGAACGGATCCGCCCCGCCCTCGGCATCGGCCGGCGGCGCTTCGGGAGCCGGGTGAGAGGCACGTCCGGGCTCGTGGTGCGGGCCGGGGCCGGAGGGGGAGGCGTCAGGGCCGGAAGGGGGGTGGCCGTTGGTGTGGGGGTCGGGGTGTAAGTCGGGTCTGCTCAGCTCGCGCATGATCGTCTGCTGGGCCCCCAGGGCTCGCTCCAGCAGGGCGGTGCGCCTGGCCGCCAGTTCTCTGTCGACCTCGGTGATCCGCTCCCGAGCCCGGGCGCGTACCTCCGTGACGTACGCGGGCTGATGGTCAGGATCGGTGAACTCGTTCAGCGGGTGCCGGCGCGCATCCCGCATGCCCTGCTTGCGCGCTTCCTCCCGCTCTGTCAGCAGATCGCTCCGCCTGAACAGCCGTGACAAGAACGCCATCCGCGTCTCCCGGCTCCGGGTGCCCTGGATTCCCAGACTAATCGGTCACATCCGGCCCCAAGCAGATGCCGCAGCCCGGAAAACGCGCGAAGCCGGCCGCCCCGGAAGGCGGCCGGCCACGTGCGTGAAGGGGGAGTCGGGAGAGCCTAGGCCTTCTCGGCCTCGCCCGTGGCCTGCTCCATGACCTCTTCCGGAGAGGCCTCCAGGTCCTGCTCGGCGTCCGCGCCGGCCTGCGCCGACGCCTTGTCGAGACGGACCCAGCTCGTCACGCTCTCCACCGCGAACAGCACGAACAGGTAGGCCGTCAGCACCGCCAGCACCGGCGTGAGCCAGCCCAGCGCGGCGCCCAGGCCGATGATGAGCAGCCGGAGCTCCCAGCCGAGGCCGGCGTGGAAGACCCAGGCCGGCGGCCAGATGCTCTGCCTGGTGCGGTAGACGGTGTCGTAGGTGTGGTAGCCGACGACGTACACCAGCACGAACAGCAGCCACTTGGGCGCGTCGGCCGCCAGGCCGATCACGATCATGGTGAGGAACTCGGCCGCGCGCAGCATCGGCGGCGTGAGCCAGTCGAGCCGGCCGAGGTGGTGGCGCGGCGCGGTGGGCAGCACCAGCAGCACCACGATCAGCGGCGGGACGAGCAGCATCGGGCCCGGGGTGAGCAGCCCGGTGGCGCTGACCGCGATGACGGCCAGCAGGGCCGCCAGCGTGGCGGGAACGGGGGGAAGGCCTTTGCCCAGCTTGCCGGCCACCGCGTGGACGAGCGGGCCGTCGTCGCGGTAGGCGAGCAGGCGGGCGGTCTGGACGCGCCGGCGCTCCTCGTCGGGGTCCGGCGTGGGGCCTGCGGCGGCCTGCGGTTGGGTGATCATGCGAGCGACCTCATGAGGCGTCCGGTCAGGGTGTATGTGGCGGCGACGGTGCCCCAGATCACCAGCGTGAGGAAGGTAATGCGGGCGTCGAAGAGGGCGGCGGTGATCGCGATGGCCGCGAACCGCTCGCCGATGGGGAACACGATCATCTTACGGGCCCAGTGGACGGCACGGTACTTGCCGGCCTTGGACCACATCTTCAGCAGACCGCGGATGCCCTGCTTGCGCTCCTCCTTACGGGCCACCAGGGCTCTGCGCAGGTCCCGGTCGTCGGGCGCGCTGAGCGGCAGCGTCGGCAGCTGCGCGGGCGCCTTGCTGCGGCGGTTGGAGATGCCGAAGGAGAAGTCGAGCAGGTGGCGTACGGACTGCAGGCCGATGGCCGCCAGCGCGAGGATCCAGATGTCGTCGCTGTTGCCCGAGACCACCCAGCCGATGGACAGACCGGCGAAGACGACGTACTCCTTGAACCGGTCGAACGTGGCGTCCAGCCACGCGCCCAGCACCCCGAACTTGCGGGCGTAACGGGCGACCTGGCCGTCGACGCAGTCGAAGACGAAGGCGAAGTAGATCAGCACCCCGCCCGCGATCATCCCGGGCCGGTCGCCGGTCGCGAAGCAGGCGGCGGCGGCGACGCCGAGCGCGATCGAGATCAACGTCACCTGGTTGGGCGTCAGGCCGCGCCTGGCCGCCCAGCGGGCGATGAAGCGGGAGTAGGTGGAGACGAAGTAGGTGGTGAAGAAGCCGTCGGCGCCCTTGACCGCGTGGTTGAGCCTGGCGCGGTCCTCGTTCATGCCGGACATCTCGGTGCCGGCCTCGTTGGCCTCCTCCTGGGTGGTGACCCGGCGGAAGAACAGGTCGCGGCGGCCTCGGATGCCGACCGACACGCCCTTGCGGACCAGGCCGAAGGCGATGAGCTGCACCAGGTCGTCGCTCTCGCCGAACGTGTCGGCCATGTCGGCCAGTTCGCGGCAGGTCTCGGCCAGCACGGGGGCGTTGCGTGTGCTGATCTGCATCGGCCCGAGCAGCACGGCGTTGGGCCTGGTCACCTTGTGGGTGGCAGTGCCGATGGACACCACCCGGGACTTGCCGATGCGGGCGCGGACGGGCAGGCCCTCGACCCGGCTCATGCCGATCTCGGGGTCGGCCTCGTCGATCGGGACGGTCTCGGGGACCTCTTGCTCTCCGGTCATCTGGCCGGCCGCCTCGTCGGCCGCCTCCTGACGCGGCTCCTTGGCGACGAGCACCAGCGCACCGCGCTTGGTCTTGTTGATCTGGTAGATCAGCTCGTCGTGGACGACCGAGTTGTCAGGAATGATGAACAGGTTCTCCGTCGCGGCGTCCGCGACTTCGGCCAGGGCGCGCAGGGCGGCGGCCACGTCGCCGGTTTCGATCGTGGCGGGCCGCGGGTCCATCGTGAGGACCTGGCTGCGCAGTCGCTCGACGACGGTGGGATTGCCGGGAAGTGCGGCGAGCCTCAAGCCGGTCGGAGCGGTGTCGGGGCCGGGCGAAGAGCCCAGCAGGACCACGCGGGTCATGACTCCCTTTCGAGGCGGTAACGGGGGGTTGAACAACTGGCGATGGGGGACAGGCGTCAAAGTCTAGTGAGGGTTGCGGAAAGTCGCGTCACACCACAAGGGGTGTTGCACGAACTTTCTCCACTTTGGTACGGCCGTAGGATGGCCTGGTGAGTCTCTACCGGGATGAGGGCGTGGTCTTGCGCACCCAAAAGCTGGGCGAGGCCGATCGCATCATCACCGTCCTGGCCAAGCGCACGGGCAAGGTGCGGGCCGTCGCCAAGGGCGTACGCCGCACCACCTCGCGCTTCGGTGCCCGGCTGGAGCCGTTCACCCATGTGGACGTGCAGTTTCACACGGGCCGCTCGCTCGACATCGTCACCCAGGCCGAGACGATCAGACCCTATGGCGAGGCGCTGGCGGCCGACTATCCCCGCTACACCGCGGGCACCGCGATGCTCGAAACCGCGGACCGGCTCACCCATGGCGAGAAGGAGCCCGCGCTGCGGCAGTTCCTGCTGCTGGTGGGCGGACTGCGCACGCTGGCGGACGGCGTGCACGAGTCGAGATTGGTGCTCGACGCCTATTTCCTGCGCTCACTGGCCGTCGCCGGTTATGCTCCGGCGCTGGAGGTCTGTGCCCGATGCCAGGCTCCGGCCATCAGGGCGTTCGCCATCGTGGCGGGCGGCGTGGTGTGCGGCGCGTGCAAGCCCGCCGGCTCGGCAGTGCCGGCGGGGGAGACGATCGGGCTCATGACGGCGCTGCTGCGCGGTGACTGGGCTTCCGCCGACGCCTCGGAGCCGCGCCACCGCAGTGAGTGCAGCGGCCTCGTGGCGGCCTACCTGCAGTGGCATCTGGAGCACGGCATTCGCTCGCTTCGACACGTGGAAAGAGAGCCGGTTTGAACGTCCGCCCGCCGTCACCCCACCCCTCGGGTGCGACGCCGCCGCCGATCCCGCGCGACCTGGTGCCGCGGCACGTGGCCATCGTCATGGACGGCAACGGCCGCTGGGCCAAGGCCCGCGGGCTGCCGCGCACCGAGGGGCACAAAGCGGGCGAGGCCTCGCTGTTCGACGTCATCGAGGGCGCGCTGGAGCTGGGCGTCCCCTACCTGAGCGCGTACGCCTTCTCGACGGAGAACTGGAAGCGCTCGCCCGACGAGGTCCGCTTCCTGATGGGCTTCAACCGCGACGTGATCCGGCGCCGCCGCGACGAGCTCCACGCCATGGGCGTGCGGGTGCGCTGGGCGGGCAAGCCGGGGCGGCTGTGGAAGAGCGTCATCTCCGAGCTGCAGACGGCCGAGGAGATGACCGAGCACAACCACAAGCTGACGCTGCAGTTCTGCGTCAACTACGGTGGCCAGGCCGAGATCGTCCAGGCGGCGGTCAGGCTGGCCGAGGACATCGGGGCCGGCCGCGTCAGGCCGTCGAAGGTGAACGAGAAGGTCTTCGCCCGCTACCTCGACGAGCCGGACATCCCGGAGGTGGACCTGTTCGTCCGGTCCTCCGGCGAGCAGCGCTTCTCCAACTTCCTGCTGTGGCAGTCGGCCTACGCCGAGATGGTGTTCCTGGACCGGCTCTGGCCCGACTTCGACCGGCGGGACCTGTGGCAGGCGTGCGAGACCTACGCCAAGCGCGACCGACGCTACGGCGGAGCGCTGCCCAATCAGGTCTAAGCGCCTCCTGGCGGCCCTCGAGCCGGCCGACGCCGAGGTCGTCACGTGAGCGCGGGAAGCTCGGATCGGTCACGGATCGCTCAGTTGGGAAGCAACGTGAAGGCAGCCGTGTGAATCGGTCGCACCACGCTGAAATCTCGGGTATCAAGCGTCATGATCTCAGTCAGATGCATCCGCTCCGCCACTGCCACCACAGACGCGTCTGCCGAGCCCAACGGGAGCGCGTCGTCCCCGAACATTGCCGCAACGATGGGGTCGGCATCTATGCCTAGGCCCCATACCCCTCGTGAAGTATCTCTTCCGTTCGCCGGGCTCCATCACTCCGCCCGGCCTGAGAGGCACCGAACGCCGTGGGTAGATCGTGGGTGTCCAGTTCAACTGATTGATCATTGGTGTGCACCAACTGCAGAACGCGGACACGCGCTTCACGAACCTGGTCCGGCGCCAGTCGATCGACAAGCCGGTGCAGGTCTTCGTACTCCTCAGCTGCGGCAGTCATGAGGCTAAGTCCACGTAAGTGTCCGCACTTGCCCCAGCTTAATCGGCTGCTTGAAGAAGAAGTTCAATCTCTGCGGTGGCCGCCATGACGGAGCCGGCGGTATACGCAAGTCATGCGGTGAATCAGCACCCAGGCGTCGACCTTCGGCGTCGATGTGGCCATGCGTGCGTCCTCTCATGGGCCTGCCACCGGGGGTGTGGGGGCCGGGAGGCCCCTGCCTTTGGGTTCGGGGCGGGAGCCCCGATCGGGACGTCCGAAGGGCCGTGCTTGTGGGGCGGGGGAACGGAAGGTGAAGGCCCCTGTCAGGCGCGGCGGCGGGCCCTGTAGGCGGCCACGTGCATGCGGTTGCCGCAGGTGCGGCTGTCGCAGTAGACGCGCGAGCGGTTGCGGGACTCGTCGACGAAGACGTTTTCGCAGTCGGGGGCCGCGCAGGTGCGCAGCCGCTGCCACTCGTCCTCGACCAGCAGGTGTGCCAGCGCCACCCCGCAGTCCGCCGCCAGGTGCTCGGCGAGGGTGGCGTCGGGGGCGAAGTAGTGGACGTGCAGAGGGTGGCCGTCGTGCTCGGTCAGCCGGGGGGTGATCCGGGTCTCCGACAGCAATGAGTTGAGGATGCGCACGGCGGTGGGTTGGTCGGGGGCGGTGAAAACCCGGTGGAAGGCTTCGCGTACCATCCGAACTTGACCGAGGTCGCGGGCGGTGAGCGTGGTGATGCCGCTGACCTGTCGCGATTCGACGAAGGACTGCAGCTCGGCCAGGCTCACCAGGTCGTCGTCGCCGCCGGTGGACGGCGAGGTGTTGATGAGCTCGACGACGGTGGCCAGTGCATGCACCATGTCATGGCCAAACGCCATATTGACTCCTGTCGGGGCTGGTTCTAGCGTGGTCAAGCGTATCTCCCCTGCGGGGGAGCAGGGGGGCTCGTGAGTGCACATCGCCGTATCGTGCTGGTCGCGGTCGCCGGTGCTCTGATCATTTCCACGTCCGCGCCCCTGGTGCGGATGGCCGAGGTCTCGCCGGCCACCTCCGCGCTGTACCGGTGCGCCTACGCGGTGCCGCCGATGCTGGTGCTGGCCTGGCTGGAGCGCCGCAGGCTCGGGCCGCTGCCCGGCAAGGCGCGCAACCTGGCCTGGCTGGCCGGTCTGCTGTTCGCGCTCGACCTGCTGTTCTGGCACCACTCGATCGACTACGTGGGCGCGGGCCTGGCGACCGTGCTGGGCAACTTGCAGGTGTTCATCGTGGCGTTCGCCGCCTGGGCGGTGTTCCATGAGCGGCCGTCGAACCGGCTCATGCTCGCCACCCCGGTGGTGTTCGCCGGCGTGGTGCTGATCTCCGGCGTCTTCGACAGCGCGGCGTACGGCGCGAACCCGGCACTCGGCGTGCTCACCGGCGTCGCCACCTCGATCGCCTACGCCGGGTTCATGCTGCTGTTGAAGGCCGGGGCGGGGCGCGCGGTGGGGCCGATCGCGCACGCCACCGCGGTCGCCACCCTGGCGATCGCGGCGCTCAGCCCGTTGTTCGGCGGCGCGGACTTCGCGCCGGTCTGGCCCGCGCACGGCTGGCTGCTGCTGCTCGCGCTCGGGCCGCAAGTGCTCGGCTGGTCGCTGATCGCCTACTCGCTGCCCCGGCAGCCCGCGGCGCTGACCGCCCTGCTCCTGCTCGTCCAGCCGATGACGACGGTGGCTCTGTCGGCGGCGCTGCTCGACGAGCGCCCGTCGGTGGCGCAACTCGCCGGCTGCGCGGTGATCGTCGCGGGCGTGCTGTGGGGCTCGCGGCGGCCTCAACCGGCCAGCGACGTCTTGGAGCAGGACGCGCAGGTGCCGAAGACCTCGACCGTGTGAGTGATCTCGGTGAAGCCGTGCTCGGTGCCGACCGTCTCGGCCCAGCGCTCGACGGCGGGGCCCTCCACCTCGACGGTCCGGCCGCAGCGGCGGCAGACGAGGTGGTGGTGGTGCTCGCCGGTGGCGCAGGCGCGGTAGACCGACTCGCCGTCGTCGGTGCGCAGCACGTCGACGTGGCCGCCGTCGGCCAGCGCCTGGAGCGCGCGGTAGACGGTGGTCAGGCCGATCTTGGCGCCGTGCTGGCGCATCTCGGCGTAGACGTCCTGAGCGCTGCGGAAGCCCGCGCTCTGCCGGAGGGTGTCATGGACGGCATCGCGTCTTGTGGTCATGCGACCTCCTTGACGCTCATGCCGCGTCGCTCGCTCACTGTGGACTCCTGGGATCGGCTTCGACGTACGAACTTACCGACACCGAGGGCCAGGACGAAGCCGAGCAGAGCAAGAAGCACGATGGCGGCGCCCGGCGCCACCTTGGCGGACTGGGACGAAACGAGCAGTCCCCCCACGGCGGCGATCACGCCGAACAGCATGGCCAGCAGCATAGTCGAGCGGAAGCCTCTGGTGAGCTGCTGACTGGTGGCCACCGGGATCACCATCAGCGCGCTGACCAGAAGCAAGCCGACCACGCGCATGGCGATGACCACGGTGAGCGCGGCCGTGACGGCGATGAGCAGGCTGAGGAAGCGCACCGGCAGGCCGCTGGCCTTGGCCATCTCCTCGTCCTGGCAGAGCACGAACAGCTCCCTGCCGAAGATCCCGACCACCAGGAGCACCGCGACGGCCAGTCCGCCGATGATCCAGATGTCCAGCCTGGTGACGCTGGCGATCGCGCCGAACAGGTAGGCGTTGAGCTTGGCGTTGCTGCCGCCGGGCGCGATGCCCATGAGCATGACGCCGCCCGCGATGCCGCCGTAGAACAGCAGCGCCAGCGCGACGTCACCGCTGGTGCGGCCGCGCGCCCTGACCACCTCGATGGCGACGGCGCCGGCGATGGCGACCGCGACGGCGGTGAGCACGGGGGCGGTGCCGGTCAGGAAGCCGAGCGCGACGCCGGTCAGCGCCACGTGCCCGATGCCGTCGCCGAGCAGAGCCAGCTTGCGCTGCACGATGAAGGTCCCCACGGCGGGCGCGCAGAGCCCCACCAGCAGCGCGGCGATCAGCGCGAGCTGGAAGAATTCCCTGCCGAGCAAGTCGATCATGCTTCTCCCTGCCAGCCTTGCAGCGGCCCGGCCGCGGCGGTGACCTCGGGGGCATGCGGGTGCACGTGCTCGTGCCCCGGTCTGGCGCACTCGCCTTCTGGTTGTGGTGGCGGCCCGTCGTGCGCGATGAGGCCCTCCCTGACCACGACGCCGCGGGTGATGAGCGGCTCCAGCGGGCCGAGCTCGTGCGCCACCAGCACGATGGTCTTGCCGTCGGCCACCAGCGTGGCCAGGGTGTCGGCGAGCATCTGCTGGGTGGCGGCGTCGACGCCGGCCGTGGGCTCGTCCATCACGTACGTGTCGGGCCGGCCGGCCAGCGCGCGGGCGATCAGCACCCGCTGCTGCTGGCCTCCGGACAGCGACTGCACCGGGTCGGCCGCCCTGCTGGACAGGCCGACGGCGTCCAGCGCGTCCGCCACCGCCTCGCGGTCGGCGGCGCCGGTGAGGCGGAGCCTCCGTTGCCGGGCGATGCGCCCGGAGGTGACGACCTCGGAGACGGTGGCGGGCACGCCGCCGCCCACCGCCAGGCGCTGCGGCACGTAGCCGATGCGCCACCAGTGCCGGAACTTCGCGGGCGGGGTGCCGTACAGGAGGGTCTGGCCGCCGGACAGGGGCGTGAGGCCGAGCAGGGCGCGGATCAGGGTGGATTTGCCGGAGCCGTTGGCGCCCATGATGGCGACGACCTCGCCGGGGTGGACGGTCAGGTCGACGCCACGCAGGATGGACCGCCGGTCGAGTGTCACCCGTCCGGCGGTCATCATGAAGGCGCGTTCGCTCATGGAGTGCATCCCAGGGAAGTCCGCAATGTCTGAAGATTGTCGCGCATGGCGGAAAGGTAGTCCCCACTGGGCTTGCTCTCCAGAGGGTCGAGCACCGCCGTCTTCGCGCCCGCCTCGGCGGCGAGCACCTCGGCGACCTTGGGGCTGACCAGGGCCTCGGTGAAGACGGTGGTCACCTTCTCGGCCTTGGCCAGCTTGGCGACCTCGGCGATGCGGGCGGGGGAGGGCTCGGTCTCCGGGTCGAGCGTGATGCCGACCTGCTTGAGCTGATAGCGGTCGGCCAGATAGCCGAACGCCTCGTGCGCGGTGATCATGGTCTTGGTGGAGCAGGCGGTCAGGCCCTTGGTGAACTCCTGGTCCAGGGTGGTGAGGGAGGCCGCGGTCTTGGCGGCGCGGTCCTTGTAGCCCTGCGCGTGCGCCGGGTCGGCGGTGGCCAGGCGCTCGCCCAGCTTGGTGGCGACGGTGGCGAAGCGGGAGGGGTCGAGCCAGATGTGCGGGTCGTAGGAGACCTCGTGCTCGTGGCCGGCCTCTTCCTCCGCCGCGTGCTCCTCCGCCGCGTGCTCCTCCTCGGCGTGCTCCTCCTCCGCGTGCTCACCGGCGGGGATCGTGGTGACGGCGGTGGCGGCGTCGAAGCTGCGGTCGGCGGCGACCGCCTCGTCCACGGCGGGCTGCACGCCCTTGATGTAGACGGTCAGCGTGGCGTCCTCAAGGTCGGCCACCTGCTGCGCGCCGAGCTCCAGGTCGTGCGGCTCGACGCCGGCGGCGGTCAGGCTCTGCACGGTGATGTCGGGACCGCCGACCTGCTCGGTCACCCACTGCAGCGGATAGAAGGCCGCGAGCACCTCGGGCTTGTCCACAGGGGCGGTGGCGGTCGTCGTGGAGCCGCACGCGGTGGCGGTGAGCACCATGGCGCCCGTGAGCATACCGACCGCACGCAGGCGGGAATGTCCTGACATCATGTGAGTCAGTATGCCGCAGAATGAAAATGGTTGTCAAAATCGTGGGTTGTTGGGATGCCGGACGGCGGCGCTGGGGGCCCGGCCTACGCCGTACGGCATCCCGCCATCACCCCGGCGGATGGGGCACACCGGCTGAGCCGTGACCGGTGTCCGGGGTGACGTTCGGCCGCTCGCCCGCGTGAACGCTCATCGGATTCCCACGCGGGAATCCGATGGGCCCCTCCTCTGCGCGGGCGGCGAACAAGTCAGGCCGTCATGATCCTCCATTCTGCATACGGTATTCCCCGCTAGACCGCGCGGACAAGGTTCTCGGCCAGAAGGTCGCTCACCGCGTGGATCGCGCGCAGTGTCGGGACCTCGGCGCTGGTCAGGTCGGCCAGCTCGACCACCGCCGCCAGGAGCACGTCGAGTTCTAGCGGCTTGCCTTTCTCCAGGTCCTGGAGGGTAGAGGTCTTGTGTTCGCCGGCCTTCTCGGCGCCACGCAGCCGGCGTTCGATGGAGATGCCGGGATCGCAGCCGACCCTGCGGGCCACCTCGACGGTCTCCGCCATCATGGCCCGCACCAGTTCCCTGGTGCCGCTGTGCCGGCAGATCCCGGCCATGGTGGCCCGGGCCAGGGCGCTGATCGGATTGAAGGCGATGTTGCCCATGAGCTTGATCCAGACGTCGCGGCGCAGGTCGCGCTCCACCGGGCACTTCAGCCCGCCGGCCACCGCCGCCTGGCTGAAACTCCGGCACCGCTCGCTGGACTCGCCGCTGGGTTCGCCGATGGAGAAGCGGGTGCCTTCCAGGTGGCGGATGACGCCCGGTTCCTCGATCTCGGTGGCGGCGTAGACGACGCAGCCGATCGCGCGTTCCAGCGGCAGCGCGGTGGTGACCGTTCCCGCCGGGTCGACGCTCTCGATGCGATAGCCCTCGTAGGGGCCCTTGAGCCCGTGGAAGTACCACCACGGGATGCCGTTCTGCGCGGCGATGATGCTCGTGGCGTCATGCAGCAGTGGCGTGATCATGGGGCCCGCGGCGGCGTAGCTGTTCGCCTTGAGGCCCAGGAAGATGTGGTCCACCGGCCCGACCTGGTGGGGGTCGTCGGTGGCATGGGGGTGGGCGACGAAGTCGCCCCTGGGAGTGAGCACCCGCACACCGGATCTGCGTATGGCCTGGAGGTGCTCCCCTCTCGCGATGAGGTGCACCTCCACTCCGGCCCTGTGGAGTGCGGCCCCCACATACGCGCCGATGGCGCCGGCGCCAAGAACAGCGACCTTCATGCTTTCGCTCCGTTCTCGCGTCGGATCGTGCATTCGGTATACAGTATGGAAAATTTCGGGTCAAGGAGTCGCCGAATGACCGATGTACGACATGGACCTGTGGCGGAGGCGCCGGGCGAGGCGGTCAGGACGGCTCGGGGAGCCTGTCGAACTGATCGAGTTGCCCTACGGGGCTAGACAGGCGTGTGACTAGAGGGTAACCATTGCGTTCATACGGTATGCAGTATGCGGGAGACACGAAGAAGGGTGCACGATGTCGGAAACGATCTCCGGTGGTCATCTGGTAGCCAAGGCGCTCAAGGCCGAGGGCGTGGACGTGATCTACACGCTCTGCGGCGGCCACATCATCGACATCTACGACGGCTGTGTCGATGAGGGCATCGAGGTCATCGACGTGCGCCACGAGCAGGTGGCCGCGCACGCGGCCGACGGCTACGCGCGCATCACCGGCAAGCCGGGTTGCGCGGTCGTCACCGCCGGGCCCGGCACGACGGACGCGGTCACCGGTGTGGCCAACGCCTTCAGGGCCGAGAGCCCGATGTTGCTCATCGGCGGTCAGGGGGCGCTCAGCCAGCACAAGATGGGCTCGCTCCAGGACCTGCCGCACGTCGACATGATGACCCCGATCACCAAGTTCGCCGCGACGGTGCCGAGCACGGAGCGGGTGGCGGACATCGTGTCGATGGCGTTCCGCGAGTGCTTCCACGGCGCGCCCGGCCCGTCGTTCCTGGAGATCCCGCGCGACGTGCTGGACGCGAAGATCCCGCTGGAGAAGGCGCGGATCCCGAAGAACTACCGGGCCTCCACCCGGCAGGCCGGCGACCCGGAGGCGATCGAGCGGCTGGCGGACATGCTGGCGCACGCCGAGAAGCCGTGCATCCTGCTCGGCAGCCAGGTCTGGACGTGCCGGGCGACGGCCCCGGCGATCGACTTCGTCCGGTCGCTGAACGTACCGGCCTACATGAACGGCTCGGCGCGCGGCACGCTGCCGCCGGGGGACCCGCACCACTTCCAGCTCAGCCGCAGGTACGCCTTCAACGAGGCGGACCTGATCATCATCGTCGGCACACCGTTCGACTTCAGGATGGGGTACGGCAAGCGGCTGTCGCCGACCGCCAAGGTGGTCCAGATCGACCTCGACTACCGCACTGTCGGGAAAAATCGGGACATCGACTTGGGGATCGTCGGTGACGCCGGCCTCATCCTGTCGGCGGTGGCCCAGGCGGCGAGCGGCCGCATCGACAACGCCGCCGCCCGGCGCAAGGAGTGGATGGAGGAGCTGCGCGCCGTCGAGATCCAGGCCTACGACAAGCGCCTGCCCCGCCAGCTCTCCGACGCCAGCCCCATCGACCCCTACCGCCTGGTCCACGAGATCAACGAGTTCCTCACCGAGGACAGCATCTACATCGGCGACGGCGGCGACATCGTCACCTTCTCCGGCCAGGTGGTGCAGCCCAAGTCGCCCGGCCACTGGATGGACCCGGGACCGCTCGGCACGCTCGGCGTCGGCATGGCCTTCGCGATGGCCGCCAAGCAGGCCCGGCGCGACAAGGAGGTGCTCTGCCTGTTCGGCGACGGCGCCTTCAGCCTCACCGGCTGGGACTTCGAGACCATGGTCCGCTTCGACCTGCCGTTCATCGGCGTCATCGGCAACAACTCCTCGATGAACCAGATCAGGTACGGCCAGGCCGCCAAGTACGGCGAGGACCGGGCCCGCATCGGCAACACCCTGGGCGACATCCGCTACGGCGACTTCGCCAAGCTCCTGGGCGGTTACGGCGAGGAGGTCCGCGACCCGGCGGAGATCCGCCCGGCGCTGGAGCGGGCGAGGCAGTCCGGCAAGCCGTCGCTGATCAACGTGTGGGTCGATCCCGACGTCTACGCCCCCGGAACCATGAACCAGACCATGTACAAGTAGGCAGGTCCCTGACATGAAGGCACTCGAAGGTGTCCGCGTCCTCGACATGACCCACGTCCAGTCCGGCCCGTCCTGCACCCAGCTCCTCGGCTGGCTCGGCGCCGACGTGGTCAAGCTGGAGTCCCCGACAGGCGACATCACCCGGCAGCAACTGCGCGACGTGCCGGGCGTCGACAGCCTCTACTTCACGATGCTCAACTGCAACAAGCGCAGCATCACCCTCAACATGAAGAGCGAGCGCGGCAAGGAGCTGTTCACCGAGCTGGTGAAGGACGCCGACGTCCTGGTGGAGAACTTCGGCCCCGGCGCGGTCGACCGCATGGGCTTCACCTGGGACCGGCTGCAGGAGCTCAACCCCCGCCTGATCTACGCCTCGATCAAGGGCTTCGGCACCGGCCGCTACGCCAAGTTCAAGGCCTACGAGGTGATCGCCCAGGCGATGGGCGGCTCGATGTCCACCACCGGCTTCGAGGATGGCCCGCCGCTGGCCACCGGCGCGCAGATCGGCGACTCCGGCACCGGCATCCACGTGGTCGCCGGCATCCTGGCCGCCCTCTACCAGCGCGAGCAGACCCAGCGCGGCCAGCGGGTGCAGGTGGCCATGCAGCACGCCGTGCTGAACCTGTGCCGCGTCAAGCTGCGCGACCAGCAGCGGCTCGCGCACGGCCCGCTGCGCGAGTACCCGAACAGGACCTTCGGCGACGAGGTGCCCCGCTCCGGCAACGCCAGCGGCGGCGGCCAGCCCGGCTGGGCGGTGCGCTGCGCGCCGGGCGGCCCGAACGACTACATCTACGTGATCGTCCAGCCGGTGGGCTGGAAGCCGCTGTCGGGCATCATCGGCCGCCCCGAGCTGGCGGAGGACCCTGAGTGGGCGACCCCCGAGGCGCGGCTGGCCAAGCTGGACAAGATGTTCCAGCTGATCGAGGAGTGGACGAGCCGCCACGACAAGTGGACGGTCCTCGACCGGCTCAACGCCGAGAACATCCCGTGCGGGCCGATCCTGTCGACCAAGGAGCTGGTCGAGGACGCGAGCCTGCGCGAGGAGGGGATCGTCGTCACGGTCGACCATCCGGAGCGGGGTGAGTTCACCACCGTCGGCAGCCCGTTGCAGCTGTCGGACTCGCCGGTCGACATCACCACGCCGCCCCTGCTCGGCGAGCACAACCAGGAGATCTACGGCCCGCTCGGCGTGAGCGCCGAGGAGCTGGCCGAGCTGAAGACGAACGGAGTCATCTAGTGGAGCAGACAGGCGCGGTCAGAGAGATCCTGGACAAGGCGCTCGCTGAGGGCCGCACCGGCCTGACCGCCCCCGAGGGGCGCGAGATCTGCCAGGCGTACGGCATCGCCACGCCGGGCGAAGGGGTGGCAGGCTCGGCGACGGAGGCCGCCGAGCTGGCCGCCAGGCTCGGCTTCCCGGTGGTGCTGAAGATCGTCTCGCCGGACATCCTGCACAAGACCGACGCGGGCGGCGTACTGGTCGGGCTCAAGACGGAGGATGAGGTACGGGACGGCTACGAGCGCATCCTGGCCAGTGCCCGCGCCTACGACCCCGGCGCCCGCATCGACGGCGTCCAGGTGCAGCAGATGGTCGGCGGCGGCCACGAGGTCATCATCGGCGCGGTCACCGACCCCACCTTCGGCAAGCTGGTCGCGTTCGGCCTGGGTGGCGTCCTGGTCGAGGTGCTCAAGGACGTAACCTTCAGACTTGCCCCGGTTTCGGACGAAGACGCACTGGGGATGCTGGACGACATCAAAGCGGCACAAGTGCTGCGAGGTGCCCGTGGTGCGGAGCCCGCGGACCGGGGCGCGCTCGCAGCGTTGATCGAGCGCGTCGGCAGGCTGGTCGGCGACTTCCCCGAGATCGTCGAAGTGGACCTCAACCCGGTCTTCGCCGACGCGAACGGCGCGGTCGCCGCCGACGTGCGGATCCTCATCGGCGAGCCGCCGGCGCAGGTCACCCGGCTCTCGCGGGAGGTGATCCTGGGCCAGATGAACCGGATCTTCAAGCCGCGCTCGGTCGCCGTCATCGGCGCCTCGGGCGAGACCGGCAAGATCGGCAACTCGGTGATGCGCAACCTCATCAACGGCGGCTACCAGGGTCAGATCTTCCCCATCAACCCCAAGGCCCCGGAGATCCTGGGGCTGCCCGCGTACAAGAGCATCTCCGACGTCCCGCACGACGTGGACGTGGCCGTCTTCGCCATCCCCGCCAAGTTCGTCCCCGCGGCCCTGGAAGAGGCGGGGCAGAAGGGCGTCGCGGGCGCCATCATGATCCCCTCCGGCTTCGCCGAGACCGGTAACGTGGCGGGCCAGCAGGAGATCGTCGAGATCGCCAGGCGGCACGGCGTGCGCATGCTCGGCCCCAACATCTACGGCTACTACTACACGCCGGAGAACCTCTGCGCGACCTTCTGCACGCCGTACGACGTGAAGGGCAGCGTGGCGCTGACCTCGCAGAGCGGCGGCATCGGGATGGCCATCCTGGGCTTCAGCCGCACCACCAAGATGGGCGTCTCGGCGATCGTCGGCGTCGGCAACAAGGCCGACGTGGACGAGGACGACCTGCTGACCTTCTTCGAGCAGGACGACAACACCCAGGCCGTGGCCATGCACCTGGAGGACCTCAAGGACGGGCGCGGCTTCGTCGAGGCGGCCCGCCGGGTCGTCAAGAACAAGCCGGTCATCGTCCTGAAGGCCGGGCGCACCGCGATGGGCGCGCGGGCCGCCGGCTCCCACACCGGGGCGCTGGCCGGCGACGACAAGGTCTACGACGACATCCTGCGGCAGGCCGGCGTGGTCCGCGCGCCGGGACTCAACGACATGCTCGACTACGCCCGCGCGCTGCCCGTGCTGCCCGCGCCGAAGGGCGAGAACGTCGTCATCATCACCGGGGCGGGCGGCTCCGGGGTGCTGCTGTCCGACGCCTGCGTGGACGCCGGGCTGACGCTCATGGACATCCCGCCGGACCTGGACGAGGCCTTCCGCGCCTTCATCCCGCCGTTCGGCGCGGCGGGCAACCCCGTCGACATCACCGGCGGGGAACCACCCTCGACGTACGCGAACACGGTCCGGCTCGGGCTCTCCGACGACCGGATCCACGCGCTCGTCCTGGGCTACTGGCACACCATCGTGACCCCGCCGATGGTCTTCGCCAAGCTCATCGCCGAGGTCGTGGCGGAGGAGCGGGCGAAAGGAAACGTCAAACCGGTCGTCGTGTCGCTGGCCGGTGACACCGAAGTGGAGGAGGCCAGCGAGTACCTGTACGAACACGGCGTGGTCGCGTACCCGTACACGACCGAGAAGCCCGTAGCGGTGCTCGGCGCGAAGTACCGCTGGGCACGGGCTGCCGGACTGCTCCGCTAAGAGCCGAGCTGGAGCAGGGCGAGGGGGCGCATCGGGGCCGCGCAGTAAGAAAAACAACCCCCCAGGAGGTCCGTAGGTGGACACATCGAACACTCCGGCGGCGTCAGCGCCACCGGCTGAGGACGAACGAGTATGGAAAGCGGGCCGGCTTGAGCCGATGCCCATCAGAAAACTTCCCGAAGCGCCTCCCTCGGTGCACATCCTGGGGCCCACCGTCTTCCTCGTGGCCCTGGGCGTCGGGATGGGCGAGTCCTACATGTGGCCCCGGCTGGTGCTGCTGTTCGGGCCGGAGATCAGGTGGCTGTTCCTGATCGGCGTGACCCTGCAGGCCGTGGTCATGCTGGAGATGGCGCGTTACGCGATGGCGACGGGGGAGAGCATCTTCTCCGGCGCCGCCCGCGTGTTCAAGCCGCTCATGTGGTTCTTCTTCATCGTCGCCATGGCCGTCTACATCTGGCCGGGACACCTGTCAGCCGGGGCGGCGGCGCTGGAACAGATCTCCGGGATCCCGTGGATGATAACCGCCATCGCGGGGCTCATCCTGGTCGGCGTGGTCTTCAGCTTCGCCAAGGTGATCTACAACCTGCTGGAGAACGTGCTGTCGCTGCTCATCGGCGCTCTTGTGATCGGCACCGCGGTGGTCGCCGCCATGGTCGGCACCTGGGGCGACGTGGTCACCACGATCACCGGCATGTTCTCCTTCGGCTACCTCCCGGCCGAAGCCATGACGGCGGCGTGGTTCCCGGTCATCGTCGGGGCGTGCGCGTTCGCCGGACCGTCCGGCATGCAGCAGATGTGGTACACGCTGCACCTGCGGGCCTCCGGCGCCGGCATGGGCGCGCACATCCCGAAGGTCCACGGCCTGCGGCACGCCGGCGAGGAAGAGGCCATGCCCTCGCGTGGCTTCATGTTCGACACCGACGACCCCGCGGAGATGGCCAAGTGGAAGGGCTGGCGGCGCTGGGTCACCTTCGACGCCCTCCTGCTCTTCTGGGGCATCACCATGCTGGTCACGATCTCCTTCACGGTGATCGCCCAGGCGGCGGCGCGGCAGAACCCCGATGTCCGTACGGCCATCCAGGGTGACGACCGGGAGGTGGCGCTCACCGCCATGGCGGACGCCGTCTCCTCGGCCGGCAGCTCGGCACTCGGCGTGATCTTCCTCGGATTCATCGCGCTGATCGGCCTGAACGCCACGCTCGGGCTGTTCGACTCCTTCTCACGCGGCCAGGCCGACATGACGTACAACTTCGTGAAGGGCGCGAAGAAGCTGCGCATGTCCCACCTGTACGCGGGCTTCCTGTGGGGAGTCATCATCTTCGGCATCCTGATCCTGCTGTTCGGCCCCGCCGACGGGCCCAGCGGGATCCTGGACACGCTGGCGTTCCTGTCGACCTTCGCGATGGGCGCGTACTGCGTGACGCTGCTGCTGGTGAACAACCGCATGCTGCCGAAACCGATCAGACCGAAATGGTGGACGAACCTGATCATCGGGTTTGGCGCGTTCTTCTACCTCGGCATGCTGTTCTACAGCCTGTTCGCCTTCGGTGTGGTCGTGGGCTGATGATCGAACGGCAAAGCCTCGAACTCGCCCTGCCAGGGGCGTCTATCGGAGCCGGAGCCGGCGCCATCGCCGGCGGGCTGACCCTCCTCGCAGGGCAGCCCGCCGGCCTGGCGGCGCAGTCGGCACTGGCGCTCGCCGTCCCCCTCGCCTTCTTCGGGGGTCTGTACGGCGTCCTGCTCAGTCATGGAATCTTCCGGCCGGGGACCTTCGGGCCCGTCGGCCTCTACTGGATGGCGGGCTTCCCGCTGTCCCGGCTGGTCCAGGAGAGCGTGGCCGGGGTCGGCCTGGCCGAGGGCGTGCTGCCCTTCCTGGCCTACCAGCTGATGGTCAGCCTCGGCTTCGCCATCGGTTTCCTCTGGTTGCACGAGCGGATGATGCCGCACTGGCTGCTGCGTCACGCCGAGGGCAACCCCCGGGCCGAGGCGCTCCTCGGCCAGTACGTCCGTCAAGCTCAGGCCTCGCAGCCGAGGTCGAGGAAGGGAGCTCGCCGATGAATGTGCCCGCCTGGATCTGGCTCGCCACGATCGGCGGGTTCGGCCTTGTGCTGGCCCTGGACTTCTACCTGGTGGCCCGCAACCCGCGCGAGCCCTCCTTCAAGGAGTGCGTGGGCTGGGTGTCGCTGTACGTGAGCATGGCGGCGATCTTCGGGATCGGGCTGCTGGTCGTGTCGGGGGCGCAGCACGGAGGGGAGTTCTTCGCCGGCTGGATCACCGAGTACTCCCTCAGCGTGGACAACCTCTTCGTCTTCCTGCTGATCATGAGCCGGTTCCAGGTGCCACGTGAGTATCGCCAGAAGGTGCTGCTCATCGGCATCATCCTGGCGTTGCTCATGCGGGGCGGCTTCATCGCCGCGGGCGCGGAGGCGGTGACCAGGTTCGACTGGCTCTTCTACATCTTCGGCGCCTTCCTGATCTACACGGCGTGGAAACTGATCGGGCACGAGGACGAAGAGGCGGAGTTCTCCGAGAACCTCGCCCTGCGCACCGTGCGCCGGGTGCTGCCGACCACCGACACCTACCACGGCGGCCGGCTCACCGTGCATCTCGGGCGCAGGATGGTGACGCCGATGCTGATCGTGATGGTCGCCATCGGCACCACCGACCTGCTGTTCGCACTCGATTCGATCCCGGCCATCTTCGGGCTCACCAAGGAGCCCTATCTGGTCTTCACCGCCAACGCCTTCGCCCTCATGGGGCTGCGCCAGCTGTTCTTCCTCATCGGAGGCCTGCTCGACCGGCTGGTCTACCTGAGCAAGGGCCTGTCCGTGGTGCTGGCCTTCATCGGAGTGAAGCTCATCCTCGAAGCCTTGCACCACGACGGCGTCTCCTGGGCGCCGCAGATCCCGATTCTGGCGTCTCTCGGCGTCATCGTCGGCACTCTCGCCGTGACCACGGTGCTGAGCCTGCTCAAATCGGCTCGGGACGCCAAGGCCGCGGAGGCGGCGGAGCCGGTGAAATCGGATTCGATCGAGCGCTGAACCTGCCGCGCGCGGGGAGCGACCACCCCTGTGCGCGGCATCTCAGTCAGCCGCGCGTGCTCTTGTGCACGTCACGCTCTGCGACCCACTGGGTCATGTACCGCTCCGCCTGCTCGGCGGAGTGCTGCTTGCGTATCGCGGTGGCCAGGCCGATGCCGATCCTCCGGCCGTCGGCGGACTGTCCGGGGGTATCTCCAAGGAGAAAGCGGACAAGCGCGCTCTTCATTCTGTTGCACCTCCTTTCTGTGTCATCCTCTGCCCGTGGTGTTACGGGACAAGCGTTCCTGTGTGAACGCCGAGTCAATCCGCGGACGACGTGCGGGGTCGCCGCCGTCGCACGGGCTTGGTCTTGGGCGCGGGCTCCACCGGCTGGCTGCCCCGCTGGTCCATGTAGGAGGCGCGGGTGTGCTCGGTGTGCTCGCGCATGATGTGGGCCGCGCGGTCCTCGTCGCCCGCCTCGATGGCGTCGATCAGGGCCGTGTGCTCCTGCCAGGAGTCCATGCCGCGCCGGCGGGCCACGGGCGTGTGATACCACCGCACCCGGCGGGCCACCTGGCTGGCCAGCTCGGCCAGCACCTGGTTGCCCGACAGGGCGGTGACCAGGGCGTGCAACTCCGAGTTGGTGGCCACGGCGGCCTCGACGTCGTCGGACTTCACGGACGCGATGCCCCGTGCGCACAGGGCGCGCAGGCGGCGTACGCCGTCCTCACCCGCGTGCAGCGCGGCCAGCCTGGCGGACTCGGTCTCCAGCAGCGCGCGCACGGCGAGCAACTGGTCGGCCTCCTCCACCGTCGGGACGTGCACGAACGCACCCTGGCCGGGGTGCAGGTCGACCCAGCCCTCACCGCTGAGCTGCTGCAGCGCCTCACGGACCGGCTGCCGGGAAACCCCGAGCAGCTCGGCCAGCTCGCTCTCCACGAGGTGCTGGCCGGGCTTGAGCTGGCCGGAGACGATGAGCTCCTGGATGGCCTCGATCACGCTCTCTCTGAGCGTGGCTGGGCGGGGAATCTTGGTGGCCGCCGCCTGACCGGCCTGATCCGACAGCAACATGACAGACTCCAGGACTAAGCTTTAGTGGTTTTCGTCGACTGCCTACAGCATACTGCGCATGACGCCGCATCCAGGCGTGAGCCTCGTCACCATGAACCTGCAGCGTGCATGCCTCGTCCTTCAGGGTGGGGAGGAAACGCGGATCGGTCGGGCACTTCTGTCTCCCGGTTGTGTCGGTGTTGATCGGTAGGTTGGTCGGCGTGTCCCGCTACCGGCTCCAGCCCTCGCCCGCCCAGGAGGCGGCGCTTCTGGAGCATTGCGGGCATGCCCGGTATGTGTGGAATCTGGCGGTGGAGCAGCATGCCTGCTGGAGGCCGGATCGCAGGTCCGCGCCAGGGTTCGCCGAGCAGTGCCGCCAGCTGACCGAAGCGCGGGCGGAGAACGAGTGGCTGCGAGCCGGGTCGATCGTCGTGCGGCAGCAGGCGCTGAAGGACTTCGCTCAGGCAATGTCCGGCTTCTTCGGCAGGACCCACCGCAAGCCGACCTGGCGCAAGCGTGGTCAGGGGGAAGGGTTCCGGATCGTCGCGGTCAAGGCCGACGATGTCCGGCGTGTCTCCCGCAGCGTGGGCGAGGTCAAGGTGCCGAAGGTGGGGTGGGTGCGGTTCCGCTGGTCCCGCGCCGTACCCGCGGGCGTCAGGTCGTATCGGGTCACCCGTGACCGCGCCGGGCGCTGGCATGTCGCCTTCGCCGCGATCCCGGAGCCCGTCCCCGCGCCGGGTGCGGGTGAGGTCGTGGGTGTGGACCGGGGCGTTGCGGTGTCGGCCGCCCTGTCCACCGGGCAGATGCTCAACGCGCCCACCCTGCGCGATGCGGAGAAGACCCGCCTGCTGCGGCTCCTGCGCAAGCTCGCCAGAGCGCGCCGGGGATCGAACCGGCGTGGCAGGGTGAAGGTGGCCATCGCGAGGCTGAAGGCCCGGGAGACGGATCGGCGCAAGGGCTGGGTGGAGAAGACCTCCACTGATCTGGCCCGCCGCTTCGACGTGATCGCCGTCGAAGACCTGAAGATCGCTGGCATGACCCGTTCGGCGAGGGGCACCGTTGCCGAACCGGGCCGCAACGCAGAAGGCGGGCCTGAACCGGGGCATCCTGGCCGCCGGGTGAGGCCGGCTGGTGGCGCGGTTGGAGCACAAGGCTCCCGGCCGGGTCGTGAAGATCAACCCCGCGTACACGAGTCAGCGTTGCTCGGCGTGCGGGATCGTGGATCGGCAGGCGCGCGAGAGCCAAGCAGCCTTCCGGTGCCGGTCCTGCGGATACGCCGGCAACGCCGACGTGAACGCGGCCAGGAACATCGCACACGCGGCAGGGCATGCCGTGTCCGCGCGGGGAGGCCCGCCGTTGGGCGAGCCGACGAACCGCGAACCTCAACGCGACCTCCTCCTCGTGAGGTAGTTGCCGCTGGAATCCCCCATCTCCAGGCGGGGGAGGATGCCAAAGAGAGCTACGGGAGGACGTCATCGGCCGCCTCGGCCGCTCACCGGACGCCGGCGACACCGTCGTCATGGCGTTCTGGGCCGAACGCCTGGCCATCCCCTCGATCGGCAACCCCGCCACGCTCCGCCGCACCGCCAGTCGGTCGACGGCCGCGGCCCGCTACGGCCGTCCCACCACCGCCGGCACCCCCGGCTAGAACGGCAAGCCCCAGTGAACTGCCGCGATTCCTCTGCCGGAGAGCAGGTCTCGCCGACAAATCTTGATATTGGCAGCTCGACCCGTGCGAGTGGGGCTCTTATGGCGGAGGCAACTGCGCGGCCTGCTCTGCCGGAGGAGGATTCGAACGCCGGAGAAACTCCTTGATATCGGTAGTGTTTGCCTTGCGGAGAACCAACGTCTTCAGCATGAAGGCGGCGCTCGGGCCCGCCAGTATCGCGGCGAGCCACACCTCGCCATTGAGGCCGAGAACGATGGCCGCGGACAATGTCGCGATGCAGACGACGAACCCTGCGATGAGCCCGGCCATGTGGCGAGCATGAGCACGAGCGTCCCGGGTCATCCGATATTCGTGCTGCCGCGCGAGCTCGGGCTCCAAAGCACCGAGGGCCGTAGCGAGGTATTCCGGAGGAAGCTTCGCCCACTCCATGGCGATTTCAAGGCCGGTGACCGGATCGCGCTCGCGTTCTATGGGATTCACTGCTGGTTCCCCCCATCTCCCCGGCCATGGGGGACAGAATCGACCCGCAGTTCCGGAGGCGGTGGGCCGAGCCGGAGAAAAAGATCATTCAGTCCCGTAGCCACCTCTACGGCGGCTTTCGAGGTGTGTGGGTCTTCTGCAAGATAGCTAAGGTCAATGCCCGGAAGTGCTGAGCCTTTAGCAGGCTTAGCTTTCGATGCGGCTCTATTCAGGCGGATTCGGAGGTGAAACCGTTCGCCTGGAAATCCCATCCAGAAAGTGAAACTGAATGAGAGTGTTGTGATGGCAATCATGGACAAGGTGAAGAGATAGGAAGGTTCAGGTTCTCGCCATTTGATGTAAGTAATTGTTATCGCGGCCATGGCGGCGATAGAGAGGACGTATTCTGCGAAGAGGAGAAGCGGGCGAAACCTACTGCGTCTTTTAGTGCGCCGTTTCTTGGTCATTGGCTCACATGCTGAATGTGTGAATACGGCTCAAATGATTTGCCAATGATACGCCTTCGAGGCTCCGAAGTCCTCCCTTCCACCCAACCTCCACAGCCCCTGCCCCCGCCACAGGTGGCCCTCGCCGGTGCCGCGTGTGCATCGCCGCCAGCGTCCGCGCCAGTCTCGACTACGACAGCCAGGACGTGCGGCCGTGACGCCCCTCCTGCTCCTGCTTCTCCTGGCCCTGCTCGATGGCCTCACCACGGCAGCCGCGCCCCGCTGCCGCCGCGGCCTTCAGGTGCTCCCGCCCGCGTGTCTGCCCCGAGGATTCGGGCCTCTTCCCATGAGCGCCCATCCGCCGAACGGCGAGCGCAGCGGCGGCCAGAACGGCACGATTACCCCATGAGCACATCCACTCACTCCATGCTGTGGCCCGTCGCCCGTGACGACATCGACGCGCGGGCGTTCTTGATCCCGAAGTCGCTCACCGAATGGTGGCCGACCGCCGGGCTGTACGTGTCGCTGCCGCTGCTGGACCACCGCGTTGAGGCGTTCGTCGAGGGCATGCGTCGGTTCGGGGTGCCCCGCACCGAGACCTAAACCAACGACGACGGAAGCACCGGCTACCAGATGAAACAGCACGGCCGGCTGGCGGCTGGGCTTGTCACCGGCACGCCGCCTGGTCGTCGGCGGCTGCGGGCAGCGCCTCGTCGAGGTGAGCCGTGCCAAGGCGCCCGAGGAGTGGATCGACGCCGTGCGGCGTGAGCGCCAGGTCTACGTGTTCGCCGGCGGCCCCGTCCCGCCATGTGACCAGCCGTCAGCGACGACAGTCCGACCACGCCGGCGACGGCCAGAGCTCCTGCGGGTCACCGCCGCGAGGTCAGCGCAGCCCGCCGACCGCCGCCATCACCGCGTCGGCGACCGCCTCCGCATGCTCCTCCGGCGTAGTCTCCACCTGCGCGGCTACCCCCGCCACCACTCCGCCACCGCAGCCCGCCGCCCCACCGCCCGCCACCGCGACGGCACCCCACCGCCGCCGCGATCCGCCGCCTCAACCGGCGACGGTGGAGTCCAGTCCGCCGCAGGGACCTCCAGCTCGACCCTTGCCCGAGCCCCACACCGCGGACACGCCAGCAGCTGCCCGCCGACCCCGGGGCCGGCCTGCCACGAGCCGCTGCTCGCTGTCACCGCGGAGAACTGCAACCGCCTTCATCATCAACCTGCCTTCTTGTCGTGGAGCTGGACATGCTCGCTGGACGACGATCCGCCGTCACCTGATGGCGTGCCCGCGCATCCTGTGTCAGGCCGCCCAACCGGAGATCAATGATCACCGGTTCGGACACAGGTGTTCAACCGCTGCGCTCCCGGCACTTCCGCGCCAGCGGGCCGTCGACAGGTCCATCAGCCGCCCGCGTGAAAGCCCCGCCGGTCGTGCCGGGCCGGGTGATGTGTGGCGTCCGTGATGGAGCCTCCGGGACTATGAAAGCACGCGATCGTCGGTCAAAGGACCCAGGGTTTCGGGCGCTTCCCAGGCGGTCAGCTGCCGCTCAGGGTCGGTTTCCTAATGCGCGAACGTGTTGATCAGGTCGGCGAGGGCTTGCCGGTCCTCGCGGGGCAGCCAGATCTTCGCCGGCGTTTCCGGGGCGGCCGGTGTGGAGGGGCGCATGGGCACACGGTGACAGACCGTGGCGGGTCGTGTACGGCGGTCGGCGAACCAGGCATGGGAGACAAGCGGGGGCAAGGGCGTCGTCTGGGTGTTGTCGGGCGGCGGTCTGTGGCGGGCCCTCATATATAGGTGTGCGCGTGACCCTGGCTTGACTCGGGCGTGAGGAGTGTGGCGTTCTCCTTACCCTCTGTTAGTACCCGCGATAACGTGACTTATCGCGGCTACACGAAACAAGATCGAAAAGGGTCTCCCGATGCACACCTTCCACCGCATCACCCCCCGGGCGAAGACCGAAGACACATGACCGAACTTGTCCCCGCGATCCGGCCCGGCCACCTCCAGCCGGTCGACGGCCAGTCTTACACCGACGCCGACTTCACCATCAGCGACAGCACCCGCGTCCGGCTCGCCGACAGCGTCCCGCTCAACACCCGCCGCGCCTATGAACGGCAATGGCGGCTGTTCATCGACTGGTGCGCCGCCGCCGGCCGCGTCGCACTGCCCGCCACCGCCCAGACCTACACCGACTACGTCTCCCACCTCGCCGACAGCGGCATGGCACCCGCCACCATCGAACAGGCCATGGGCGCCATCCGCAGCTGCCACACCAGCGCCGGCCACGAAGGCCAGCCGCACAGCAAGGCCGCGCTGCGCGTCCTGCGCCAGTACAAACGCCGCCGCGCCGAGAACGGCCAGCGCCACCAGCGCGAAGCACCGCCCGTCACCATCGACGTCCTCAAGGCCATGATCGGCACCTGCGACACCAGGACCATCAGCGGCATCCGCGACCGCCTCGTCTTCATCCTTGGCCTGGCCGTCATGGGCCGCCGCAGCGAGCTCGTCGCCCTCAACCGAGACGACGTCATCGTGGTCGCCGACGGCCTCGAGGTCACCATCCGCACCAGCAAGACCGACAAGGAAAGCCGCGGCGAGACCATCGCCGTACCGCGCGGCAAGCATCCCCTCACCGACCCGGTCGACGCCTACCTTTCCTGGACGCGCGTGCTCGACGAGGCTGGCCACCGCGGCGGCCGGCTGCTGCGTCGTCTGTACGTGCACGACACCATCGGCCGCTCGCTCGGCGCCGACGCCGTTAACGAAATCGTCCGCACAGCAGCCCGGCGGGCCGCTGTTCCCCGCGCCGGCGAGTACACGGCGCACAGCCTGCGCGTAGGCGGCGCTACCGTCGCCTACGCAGCAGGAGTCCCGGTGTCCGTCATCGCCAAGCATGGACGCTGGTCGCCGACTTCTCCCGTCCTGCTCCGCTACATCCGTCCCGTTGACCGCTGGCGTGACAACGCCATGCGTGACGTCGGCCTCTAACCCTCACCCGAAGGAGCGTTCATGTCCCCCACATCCGAAGACGGCCCCCGCACCACGGCTCAGGACCTGAACCTGACGCAGCCGATCACGAGGCTTCGCAGGCTCAGGGCGGTCCTCCGGAAAGCTGCCAGCAAAACCGACGTGCTCGCGGCGGATCTGATCAGCCAGCTCAAGGGGATGGAGACGACGCTGACGGCGTACCTCATAGCGGGAGTGGCGCCCCGCGAGACGGTGGACAGGGCCGAAGCCCTCATCGAAGCCGCCTCCCAGCATCTGGAGATGCTGGGGTGGCGGCAGGAGGACGGCCTGGTCGTGGAAGTACAGGGGCAAGACCGTATGACGGACGAAAACGGGGAGCCGGACTCCGGTCTGCTGGACCTGGTGCCCGACCTCGCTTCGCCGGAACGTCTGCGCCACCTGGTCAAGAGGCACCAAGCCGGCGCCGCTTCGCTCGCTGAGAATCGGTTCGCCAATGCGGTCGTGCACGCCCAGATCGAAGGCGGGCCGGGCGCGAAGTCGGTCGTCGCGCTGTACCTGGACAACGACGAGGACTACTTCGGGGTGCGTGAGGCGCTGGAGGCTGCCCTCGACGTCTTCGGCCTGGAGGTCGACCACGAGTTCCCGCCTGTTCGGGGGTCGATCTGGCAGGCGTTTGTGGCCGCGTTCAAGCGGGAGACGACGCCAGAGGGAGTTGATGGGGCCGTCGGTGTCGCGCGAGCCGGTGCTGAGGCTCGCTGGTACGGCGAGCCTCAGTCTCAGATCACCAAGGCTCAGGCGGAAGCGATCGCGGCCATCCTGCAGTCGCTGGAGGGCACGGACAACGCTCTGCTCCACTTCAGCAACATGCTCATCTTGAAGATCGACGGTGTTCCCCTGGTGCGGGAACTGTCTCCGGAGCAGGTCGAACGCTTGACGAAGAATCCGGGTCTGTTCACCGATCCGCGGAGGGCGCTGCAGGCGCTCGATGAGGGTGAGTGGGCCGCTCAGAGGGCTGGCGGGGAACCGGGGCAGCAGGCCATCACGTCGTGAAGGCTCAGCAGACCGGACACCTCGAAGGCTGCCGGTTCGCGCTCGGCCATGCTGACCCGCGCACGACCCAAGGCTACGACCGGGCGGACGAGGCACCTGAGGCCGACCCTTCCACAAGGTCGCGGTCGCCATCGCGGCCGCCGCGGTGGAGGTGAGGCGATGACGTTCATCCCTGACGGGGGAGATCCGGCGCCACGGCCACATCGGGCCTCTCCCGGCGCCGACGCCGTCATCGTCGTCGGCGAGCTGGCCCGGTGCGGGGGTCATCCACCGCCCACGAGTACACCGCCCACAGCCCGCGGGGCGGCGCCGCCCTGGCACCATGAACAGCTCCCAGCCACCTCCCGACATCTCCCGACGCCGGTAGTTGGACGACCCGTCCAGCGATAGCCGACCATCTCCCCGAAGAGGCTTGCCTCGCACCGTCACGTGGTCATACGGTCACGCACAGCAACGGCAAAGCGAAGGGAGATCAACATGGGCAAGCACGAAGGCGGCAAGAAGGAGACGTTCACTCCGTTCAAGCCGGACAAGGACCAGTCGCGCGATGGCGCCGGCGACGGGGGAGGCACGCGGGAGAAGCCCGCCGACGGCGGCAAAAAGTGACCGACCTCGGGCAGCTGCTCGACGTCATGATCGCCCGGATCGAAACGGTGCGGGCGCCGGTCGAGAGCAGGATCGAGCGCGCTCTGCGGTCGGTACCGCGACACGAGTACGTTCCACCGCTGGTGTTGATCGCGGAGGACGACCGGCCGCCGTTCGTGATCGACCGGGACACCGACCCGGACCGGTGGCTGCGCAGCGTCTACACCGAGACGGCGCTCGTGACGCAGCTCGACGACGGCGCGACCGATCTGCGTGACATGGACGGCAGTTACAGCTCGTCGTCGTCGGCGCCCGCGACGGTCGCCGACCTGCTCGAACTGCTTGACCCCCGGCCTGGTGACCGGGTGCTGGAAGTCGGCACCGGCACCGGGTGGACGGCGGCGCTGCTCTGCCATCTGGCGGGGGAGCAGAACGTGACCTCGGTGGAGGTGGACCCGTCCATCGGCGAGGCGGCGGCGAAGAACCTCGCCGCGGCGGGTCTACGCCCGCATCTGGTCGTCGGTGACGGCGCCGAGGGAGTCGCCGGGCGTGCGCCGTTCGACCGCGTGCACGTCACGTGCGCCGTGCGGACGGTGCCGTACGCCTGGGTCGAGCAGTGCCGGCTTGGGGCGGTGATCGTCACGCCGATGCGGATGGGAGTCGGCGACGGGCATGTGCTGCGGCTGGTCGTGCTGCCGGACGGCACCGCGCAAGGCGGGTTCCGCGAGTACGCCTCCTACATGTCGTACTCGCGGCTCGCCGACGCCTACGACGATCCGGCCCTGCGGCCGCCATGGGACGACGACCGGGATGAGGACGAGGAGATGAGCACGCTGGAGGCGTCCGCGTGGAGTGAGATGCGGAACCTGCCGCCGATGCCCGCGGCCTGGTTCGCCGAGCCCACCCCGGCGGAGCTGCCACCCGGCTCGGGCGGGGTCCACTACGCGGCCGGCCGCATCTACGGGTGGGTCGCCCAGCGCGGAGTGCCGCACGAGGCTTTCCCGGCCGCAACCTGACGATCGAGAGCTTGGGCCCGATCGACACCACGGCGTTCCTGCGCACCAGGTTCCAGCTCGACGACGGCTCGACGGTGAAGGTGGGGGCGTTCACGATGAACGCCGGCCACCACCGCGACGGCGCCGAGTGCGAGACAGCCGCCTGCCAGTTCGACGACACCAGGACGGTGGCGGGAATCGTCACGGTCGGGATGAGCGACGGCGGCCTGTGGTTCAGCGGGGCCGCTGCCCCCTGGCTCAGCGAGTGGGACCGGATGGTGTTCACCGCTTGCCAGCCCAGCTACCACATGCGCCAGGAACGGAACGGGAAATGGGCGCTGCGTGCCGTGCTCAGCGTGCCGGTGCCTGGGCATCCGTCCCGGCTCGCCGCCAGCGCGGTGGTCGAACGGGCGAACATGGCGCTGGCCGCCTCCGCCGCTGCTCCGCCGGGGGAGCAGCCGGTCGCCGGGCTCGACGTGGCCGCGCTGGCCGCCGCTCTGGCTCCGGCGGTGGCCGTGGAACTGGAGCGGCTCGCGGCCCGGCAGGCGGAGGTGGCGAAGCTGTCCGAGCGGCTGGCCCCGGCGCGGGCGCAGATCGCGGCCACGATGACAGAAAAGATCAAGACGATGGGGGCTGCGTGATGGGATGCGGATGCAACAAAGGACGACCGCAGTTCGAGGTGGTCACGGCCGACAACAAGGTGGTCTACAGCTCGACGAGCAAGACCACGGCTGACCAGGTCGCTAAGCGCTACGACGGCGCCACGGTACGGCCGAAAGAGACCGCGAAGCCCGCTACGTGAGCTGCCCAGGTCCGCTCATCTGGTACGACGCACCAGACGGCGGGATCTTGGAGTGTGCGCGGCAAGGCTGCGGCTACTTCGTCACGACGGGAACATCAATGACGAGCGCCACCACGAGACCCCGCTGCTGAGAGAGGGAATCGCCGCCTGAACTCGGGCGGATCGACGGTGTCAACCCCCGCGGGGCGAGCGCCCCCTGGGGGTTTGTCGTATCTGCTCCCGGTGCGGTGTGGCCCTGCCCTACGCTCAGAGCGTGTCAAAAAGGCTACTGTTCGTATCCGCCCTCGGGGCGGTCCTCGGGGCGGCGTGGGTATGGCATCGGACCCGCCCGCCTCTTTCGCTGGCGGACGCTGAACATCTGGCGCTGAGCGTGCGGGTCGCCGATCCGCGGTGCAGGGAGGGCGACTGCGGCGTCTACTACTGCCCAGAGGCCGATGAGGTGGAGTGCCCGACGCACGGTGGCTTCGACCTGTGCTGCTGCGCCCCGAGACGGCATGTGCCGCTGACGGCCGGGGACTACGATTCGGCCGACGCCTGACCGGGGTGAGGGTCAGAAGAGGGTCGCGTGCACCCGTGCGGGCAGCTGCCGGCGTGAGATCAGACGTAGGCAGCGCCGGCAGTTGACCGGTGCGTCGGACGAGCGCAGCCTCCGGGGGTCCCATCCGGCGATGCCCGTGTGGCAGGCCGGGGCGGGAAGCTCCTCGTCGTAGCGATCCACGCTGGTGCCCGCCAGATGGACGGTGCGCGAGCCCTCGACGCGCACAGCGGGCGCCGCCTGTCCGGCGGCGGACCGGTCGACAATGGCGCCGGTCAGCACGGGCGCGTTCAAGGCTTTAGCCTTCATATAAAAACAATACCAAGATCGATATTAGTTGTGGTGACTATCCGACCGTTTGTCACCGCCTCTGCTTTCGGGCCCGCCAAACGAGATTGCGGCGCATTTTCCGGTCGCGTAATGCTTGACGTCGCTCGGCTTCCGAACGCTCTGCCAGCGCGCGTGTCACCTGCTGGGCAACTAGTGCCGCTACATGAGCGCTGTTCAAGGTCTCCGTTGACTCCCGACGGCTCATACGTGCAGCCCACAGAACCTCGCATGCCCACGCAAACAGCGATGTCGCAAGGCCGATCCACAGACCGGACCAGAACGTCGATCGGCTGGCTGCCTTCTCCGCCCGAATATCAGTGAACGTTCCATACTGAGCAGGCAATCCTCTCCACGTGGTGCCTGGGGCTTCGCGGGTGGCGCTCCACTCGAGATCGGGGCCGGTATAGCGTTCCGAGACTGATTCCGCCTTGAACGGGCCATGGTCTGCTGCTGCCTGAACAGACCAGGACGCCGATAATCCTGACGGCGCTGATCTATCTCCGAACAGAAAGATCCCGGGCAAGCGTACATCCACAGTCGAGCCAGCTCGGGCGGCCAGCCTGCCATGCAGGAACACTCGCAAATCCAGCGTGCGATCCGCTCCGGTGCCGCATGCATCCACATTCACCCTGTATCGCCCAGCGGCGGGTCGCTGCTGGGGGGGCCTGAAGGTGAGGTTGGTCCGCTCGTAATAGATCTTGCTGAATGGCACGCCATTGAAGTCCACGGCCACTTGCACACAGGAGAAAGTCGTGCCTGCGTCCGGCGCTTCCGTACCGATCTGCAGCAACATCTCATCACCAGTAGGGCTCACCATTCCCACAACGCTCACCGGGTGTGGCTTCCCCCCAACTGCAAGGTGAATTTCGCCGGGATGGGCAGCCTCAGCGAAAGCGGGAACGGCATCGTTGTATTGAGCCAGCCCGAGCGCTCCCGTGAGGCCCGCCGCCAGAAAAAGTGGTACGCACAACGAACTGGAACGGCTGTAACGAGGCTCGGGCCGTCCTTCCTGAAGGTTCCTCTCGCTCCGTCGAAGGGCACGACGGAGTATTCGCCGGGGATGAAGGGGGATGAGCCGCACATACGCGATCATGCCGCAGCACTATGGGGCCTGTCCCCGGAACTGTAGTCCTGGAGCCGCGTCATGATCGCTGCAGCATGGTGGTGCCGCGTCGACGCTGACGTGGCGACGCTTGGCCACAAGACCAACGACGCGTTGTCCACACAATGCTGTCCGCAGTGAGGGCAGGTCATACCGGGATGGTGGCCGGCAGGCCGGGAGCGCGCAGGCGCAGGGTGGCCAGGGCGGGCAGGGCCGCCAGCGCGGCGGCGAGCAGCAGGGCGGTGGCGGGAGCCGTCAGCGACAGCAGGGCCAGGGCGACGGCCGCCACCCCGGCCACGGCCTTCGCGCTGTAGACCACGGCGTGGATCTCGCCGACGCGCTCGACGCCGAAGAACTCCCGCACCAGGCTGGCGACGAGCGGGTAGAACGCGCCGCCGCCCAGCCCGGCGGCGACGGCCCCCAGCCACAGCAGCGGCCCGCCCGCCTGCGCCAGCCCGGCCGCCTCCGCCACCAGCCCCACCTCGGGTACGAGTCCCGCTCCCGGAGGGAGGGTCGCCCCGGTGCCCAGCGCCGTGCCGGTGCCCAGCGCTGGGTCGGTCACCGGGGTGAGGCCGGTCGCGGCCGACCGGCCGGCGGCGACCAGGCCCGTCGTGGCGTCCTGCATGGCGGCCAGCAGGAGGACCTGGCCGGCGGCGAGCACGGTCAGCACGGCGGCCAGCACCCGCCTGCGGCCGAACAGCTCCGAGCAGCGCATGGCCAGTGACCGGCCCACGCCGTTGAGTGCCACCATGACGGCCAGCGCGGCCCACGAGCCGGTGACCGCCACCGCGACCACGTCGAACAGCGACACGGCGCCCGCGCAGGCCAGGATCACCGCGAGCGCGGGCAGCGCGCGCGTGCGCAGCGCCTGGGCCAGGCCGAACTGCTTGACCGCCACGGGGTTGCGGCGCAGGACCGCCGCGTCCAGCGCGTGCGTCCTCGGCTCCACGGTGTCGGGCCACCACCGGCGCGGAGGCAGCCGCAGCGCCCAGGCCGCCGCCCCGATGGCCGCCGCCGCGAGCACCGCGGCGACCACGAAGGCGGGCAGCACCGCGCCCGGCGCCAGCCCCACCCACACCAGCATGGGCACCGCGCCGTAGCCGAAGGCGCCGGTCACCAGGCTGACCTGGGCGGCGGGCCGTTCGGGATACCAGGAGGATACGACCTCGCTGCAGACCCCGTAGACGATGCCCGCACCCAGCCCGCCGAGCACGGCGTACCCGAGCAGCCCGCCCAGGAGGTCGGCGGTCGGAAAAGCGGACGAGGCGCCGGCGTCCCCGGCCAGGGCGGCCGGTGTGGCGCCGACCGTGGCACCGGTCGGGGGGCCGGTCAGGGCGATGGTCAGGAGGCCGATGGCGCTGAGGGCGGCGCCGATGGCCAGGGCCGCGCGGACCGGCAGGCGGCCGCGGCGGACGAGCCGGATGGCCGGCAGCGCGCCGGCGGCCTGGCAGACCAGGCAGGCGGCCAGCAGAAACAGGGTGGGAGCGTCTCTGGCCAGCAGCGCGGCGAAGCCGTACTGGAGAGGGCTGATGGCGGCCATCGCCGCCAGCGCGAGCCAGAGCATCCGGGTGCGGTCGCGGGGGACGGGGCCGACGAGATAGGACCGCCCGCGCCAGTCCCTGATTACTGCTGCATTCTCCATACTGTATGGAATATCCAGGAACTAGCCCGCTGTCGAGACCTAGACGAAGGATATTCCATACGGTATACCGTCTACAAAGGAGGCTCAAATGGACCTGTACGAATATCAGGCGAAGGAGCTCTTCGGGCGCCACGGGATCCCGATCCCGCCGGGCAGAGTCGCGGCCACCCCTGAGGAGGCCGGGGCGGTCGCGGCCGAGCTGGGTGTGCCCGTCGTGATCAAGGCCCAGGTGAAGACCGGTGGCCGGGGCAAGGCGGGCGGGATCAAGGTGGCGGCCGGGCCCGCGAGCGCCGAGGAGGAGGCCACCGGCATCCTCGGGATGGACATCAAGGGACACCTCACGCGCACGGTGCTCGTCGAGGAGGCGACCGTGCCCTTCGAGGAGTACTACGCGGCCTTCCTGGTGGATCGCGCGCAGGGCGGTTTCCTGGCCATGGTGTCCGCCCAGGGCGGCATGGAGATCGAGGAACTGGCGGAGACCGACCCCGACGCCATCGTGCGGCTGCCGATCGACCCGGTGACCGGAGTGGACGCCGAGACCGCGCGCCTGCTCGTGGCCAAGGCCGGGCTGCCGGAAGCGGTGGCGCCGGTCCTGGAGCGCCTCTGGCAGGTGATGGTCGAGGAGGACGCCCTGCTCGTCGAGGTGAACCCGCTGATCCGCACCACCGACCAGCGGATCGTGGCCCTCGACGGCAAGGTCACCCTCGACGACGCCGCCGCCTTCCGGCACTCCTGGGCGTACGCCGAGGTTTCTGATGGGTTGGAGGACCAGGCCAGGGCCAAGGGGCTCAACTATGTCAAGCTCGACGGCCGGGTCGGCGTCATCGGCAACGGCGCGGGGCTGGTCATGAGCACGCTGGACGTGGTCGCCGGAGCGGGCGCGGCCCCGGCCAACTTCCTGGACATCGGCGGCGGCGCGTCCGCCAAGATCATGGCCGACGGGCTGGAGATCATCCTGGCCGACCCGGACGTGCGCTCGGTGCTGGTCAACGTCTTCGGCGGCATCACGACCTGCGACGCGGTGGCCAACGGCATCGTCACCGCACTCGAACTGCTCGGCGAGCGTGGCCTGGCCCGGCCCATCGTCGTGCGGCTGGACGGCAACAACGCCGAGGTCGGGCGGCGCATCCTCAGCGACGCCAGGCACCCGGTCGTCCGCCAGGTTTCCACCATGGACGGCGCCGCCGAGATGGCGGCCAGACTCGCGGCAGGTGTGTGATGGCGATCTTCCTGACCAAGGACAGCCGGGTGCTCGTCCAGGGCATGACGGGCGCGGAGGGCAGCCGGCACACCGCCCGCATGCTCGCGGCCGGCACGGAGGTGGTGGCCGGCGTGACGCCGGGCAAGGGCGGCCGGTCGGTCGACTTCGGCGAGCGCTCGGTGCCCGTTTTCGGCTCGGTGGCCGAGGCGATGGCCGAGACCGGGGCCGACGTGTCGGTGGTGTTCGTGCCGCCGCGCTTCACCCGCTCCGCCGTCGAGGAGGCAGTCACGGCGGACATCCCGTTGTGCGTGGTCATCACCGAGGGTGTGCCGGTGCACGACGCGGTCCGCTTCCGCGCGCTCGCCGCCGGACGCACCAGGATCATCGGGCCGAACTGCCCCGGGCTGATCAGCCCCGGCCAGTCGTCGGCCGGCATCATCCCCGCCGACATCACCTCCTCCGGGCGCATCGGGCTGGTCTCCAAGTCGGGCACGCTGACGTACCAGCTCATGTACGAGCTGCGCGACCTGGGCTTCTCCACGGCCGTCGGGATCGGCGGCGACCCGGTCATCGGCACCACCCACATCGACTGCCTCCAGGCCTTCCAGGAGGACCCGGCGACCGACGCGATCGTGATGATCGGCGAGATCGGCGGCGACGCCGAGGAGCGGGCTGCCGCCTACATCGAGCAGCACGTCACCAAGCCGGTCGTCGCCTACGTGGCCGGGTTCACCGCCCCCGAGGGCAAGACCATGGGCCACGCGGGCGCGATCGTGTCCGGCTCGTCCGGCACCGCCCAGGCCAAGAAGGAGGCGCTGGAGGCGGTCGGCGTCCGGGTCGGGCGAACCCCTTCGGAGACGGCCAGGCTCATGCGCTCGGCCCTGGGCAGGGCGGCCGCATGAGGTTCGACGTCAACCTCTCGATCCTGTTCACCGACCTGCCGCTGCTGGAGCGGCCGGCCGCCGCCGCCAAGGCCGGGTTCGACGCGGTGGAGCTGTGGTGGCCGTTCGACACGCCGGAGCCCGCGGCGGCCGAGCTGCGGGCGTTCGTCGACGCCGTTCAGGACGCCGGCGTCGACCTCGTCGGGCTGAACTTCTACGCCGGCGACATGGCCGCGGGCGATCGCGGGATGCTGGCCAGGCCGGACGGCTCGGCCGGGTTCGTGGCCAACATCGACGTCGCGGTCGCCCTGGCGGGCGAGCTGGGCTGCGAGGTGCTCAACGCGCTGTACGGCAACGGCCCGGAGGTCGACAGGGACCTGGCCGTGGCGAACCTGAGGCGGGCGGCGGACGCGGCGGCCGGGATCGGCGCGACCGTGGTGGTCGAAGCCGTCAACTCCCACGACAACCCGCACTATCCCATCACCTCCTCCGGCGCGGCCTTCGCCCTGATCGACGAGGTGGACAGGGCGAACGTCGGCTTCCTGGCCGACCTCTACCACCTGCACCGGATGGGCGAGGACGTGCTCGCCCTCATCGACGCGCACGTCGACCGGTTCGTCCACGTGCAGATCGCCGACGACCCCGGCCGGGGTCAACCCGGCAGCGGGCGGATGCCGTACCAGGAGATCTTCTCGCGGCTGGAGGCCGCGGGCTATCGCGGTCACATCGGGCTGGAGTACCGGCACGAGGGGCCAGGAGCGTTCGCTTGGAGGCAGCGATGAGTATCGGTTTCGTCGGCCTGGGGATCATGGGCAGCCCGATGGCGGCCAACCTCGTCACGGCCGGACACGAGGTGACCGGCTACGACGTGAGCGCCGAGCGGATCGCGCAGCTCGAATCCATCGGCGGCAAGGGCGCGTCCAGCGTGGCCGAGGCGGTCGCGGGGGCGGACGTGGTGATCACCATGCTGCCCGACTCGCCGCAGGTCGAGCAGGTCGCCCCCGACGTCGTCGAGCACGGCCGCCCCGGCCTGCTCTACCTGGACATGAGCACGATCAGGCCGGAGACCTCGCGCTGGGCCGCGCGGCTGGCCGCCGGCCGGGGCATCCGCGCGCTGGACGCCCCGGTCAGCGGCGGGGAGCGCGGCGCGATCGAGCGGACACTCTCGATCATGGTCGGCGGCGCGGCCGAGGACGTCGAGGCGGCCAGGCCGGTCCTCGAAGCGCTCGGCACCACGATCGTGCACGTCGGCCCCTCGGGCGCGGGGCAGACCGTGAAGGCGGCCAACCAGCTCGTCGTCGGCGGCATCTACGGCCTGGTGGCCGAGGCGATCGTGCTCCTGGAGGCCTCGGGCGTGGACCCGGTGGCGGGCCTGGACGTGCTCGCGGGCGGCCTGGCGGGCTCCAGGATCCTCGACCTCAAACGGCACACCATGATCGAGCGCGAGTTCACCCCCGGCTTCCGCATCGACCTGCACCACAAGGACATGGGCATCGCCGTCGCGGCGGCCCGGGAGGCCGGCGTCTCCTTGCCGCTCACCGGCCAGGTCGCCCAGCTCGTCGCCGCGGCCAGAGCCCAGGGCCACGGCTCACTCGACCACTCCGCGCTGCTCAAGGTGATCGAAAGGCTCAACTCATGAAACGTGTTCCGTGCATGGAGGCCGTGGTCGCGGTGCTGGAGTCGGAGGGGGTGGACACCGTCTTCGGCATCCCCGGGGCCGCCATCCTGCCCTTCTACGCGGCGCTTCAGCACAGCTCGATCAAGCACATCACGGTGCGCCACGAAGAGGGCGGCACGCACGCGGCCGACGGCTGGTCCAGGGTGACCGGCAACGTCGGCGTCTGCGTGGGCACCTCCGGGCCGGCCGGCACCAACATGATCACCGGCCTCTACACCGCGATGGCCGACTCGATCCCGATGATCTGCGTCACCGGCCAGGCCGCCACCAGCAAGCTGCACCAGGAGGCGTTCCAGGCGGTCGACATCGTGGAGATCGCCAAGCCGGTGACCAAGTGGGCGGTGCAGCTCAAGGAGCCGGCCCAGGCGCCCTGGGTGTTCCGCGAGGCGTTCCGGATCGCGCGCTCGGGCCGGCCGGGCCCGGTGCTCATCGACCTGCCGATCGACGTGCAGCGAGGCACCTGCCTGTACGACCCCGAGCTGGACGCGCCGCTGCCCGTCGAGGTGCGGCGGCCGCTGCCCCAGGCGGTGCGCGCGGCCGTGGACCTGCTCACCACGGCGAAACGGCCGATCATCCTGGCCGGTGGCGGTGTCATCATCGCCGACGCCGCCGACGAGTTGCGCGCGCTGGCCGAGCACCTCCAGGTGCCCGTGCAGGTGACGCTCATGGGCAAGGGCGCCTTCCCGGAGGACCATCCGCTGTTCGCCGGGATGGCCGGGATCCAGACCCAGACCCGGTGGGGCAACGCCGCGTTCCTGGACAGCGACCTCGTCCTGGCCGTGGGCGCGCGCTTCGGCGACCGGCACACCGGCGACCTCGACGTCTACCGCAAGGGCCGCCGCTTCATCCACGTGGACGTCGAGCCCACCCAGATCGGCCGGGTCTTCGAGCCCGACCTCGGTCTCGTCGGACACGCCAAGCCGGTGCTGGCCGAGCTGGCGGACGAGGCGCGCGCCCGCACCGGGGCCCGCGAACCCGGCAAGTGGGTGCGCAAGGTCGGCGAGCTGCGCCGCACGATGGCGCGCCGGGACGACTTCGACGACGTGCCGATCAAGCCGCCCAGGGTGTTCAAGGAGATCAACGAGCACTTCGGCAGGGACACCACCTTCGTCACCGCGATCGGCCTCTACCAGATCTGGTCCGGCCAGTTCCAGACGACCTACCTGCCCCGGCGCTACCTGGTCTGCGGCCAGGCCGGGCCGCTCGGCTGGGAGATCCCCGCCGCGCTGGGCGTCAAGTGCGCCTATCCCGAGCGCGACGTCGTGGTGGTCGTGGGCGACTACTCCTTCCAGTTCCTGATGGAGGAGATCGCGGTGGCCGCCCAGTACCGCATCCCGTTCGTCATCGTCATGATCAACAACGAGTACCTGGGGCTGATCAGACAGGCCGAGATCCCGTACGAGATGAACTTCGCCGTGGACCTGCACTACGGAGAGGGCGGTATCGACCATGTCAAGGCGATGGAGGCCTTCGGCTGCCCGGCGCGCAGGGTGGAGGTGCCCGGTGACCTCAGCGAAGCGCTGGCCTGGGCGTCGGCCGAGGCCGAACGCGAACAACTGCCGGTGCTCGTCGAGGTGATGGTGGAGCGCGAGGCCAACGCCGCCATGGGGCCCTCGCTGGAGGCGATCAAGGAGTTCGAGCCGCTGCCCGAGCTCATCAGCGTCGACTGGTCCGACTGAGGAGATTCCCTTGCAACTCAAACCTGGAACAGCCTGGCGGGACGCCTACGCGGGATGCCGTGCGGCGGCGCCCGAGGCCTTCCACGACGATCGGGTGCTCAACCACTGGGGTGGGTTCTGGCAGCGGGACGGGCGGCCCGTGCCGGTCTTCTCGCCGCTGGACGGCACCGCCATCGCCGGGCCGCCCCGGCTGGACCGGGCCGGCGCGGGCCGGGCCGTGGCGGGCGCGGTCGAGGAGCACCGGCAGTGGCGGCACCTGCCGCTGACCGAACGCAAGGCACGGGTCGCCGCGGCCGTGGAGTCCATGGCCGCGCACCGCGACCTGCTGGCCCTGCTGCTCGTCTGGGAGATCGGCAAGCCGTGGAAGACGGCCTGCGCCGACGTCGACCGCTGCCTGGACGGCGTGCGCTGGTACCTCAACGAGATCGACCGCATGGTCGACGGCCGCACGCCGCTGCCGGGGCCGGTCAGCAACATCGCCAGCTGGAACTATCCGATGAGCGTCCTCATGCACGCCATGCTCGTGCAGGCGCTGGCCGGCAACGCGGTCATCGCCAAGACGCCCACGGACGGCGGGCTGTGCTGCCTCACCCTCGCCACCGCGCTGGCCGTACGGGAAGGTCTGCCCTTCACGCTGGTCAGCGGGGGAGGGGCCGAGCTGTCACCGGTGCTGGTGGCGGGGCAGTCGCTCGGGTGCGTGTCGTTCGTGGGCGGCAGGGACGCGGGCGCCAACGTCGCGACCTCGCTGGCCGACCTGGAACGCAGGCACGTCCTGGAGCAGGAGGGGCTGAACGCGTGGGGGGTGTGGGAGTACTCCGGCTGGGAGGCGCTCGGCCGGCAGATCCGGGCCTCCTTCGACTACGGCAAACAGCGCTGCACCGCTTATCCGCGGTTCGTGGTGCAGCGGTCGCTGTTCCACGAGTTCCTCGGGGCCTACCTGTCGGCGGTCGGCTCGCTGCGCTTCGGGCATCCGCTCGCGGTCGCCGAGCCGGACGACCCGCTGCCGCAGCTGGACTTCGGGCCACTGATCAACGCCTCGAAGGCCAAGGAACTGGCCGACCAGGTGGACGAGGCCGTCGCGAGGGGCGGGGTGCCGATCCACCGGGCGTCCCTGGCTGACGGACATTTCCTGCCAGGTCAGGATATTTCGGCGTATGTGGCGCCGGTGGCGCTGCTGAACCCGCCCCGATCCTCACCGCTGTTCCACGCCGAGCCGTTCGGCCCGGTCGACACGATCGTGCTCGTGGACACCGAGGCGGAGCTGCTGGCCGCGATGAACGCCAGCAACGGCGCCCTGGTGGCCACCCTGTCCTGCGACGAGGAGGAGACCTTCGGCCGGCTCGCCCCCGACGTGCGGGCTTTCAAGGTCGGGCACAACCGGCCACGCTCCAGAGGCGACCGCGAGGAGCTGTTCGGCGGGCTCGGCGCCTCGTGGCGCGGCGCCTTCGTCGGCGGCGAACTGCTCGTCCGGGCCGCCACCCAGGGCCCCGACGGCGAGCGCCTGCCCGGCAACTTCCCGCACTACACGCTGCAGCCCGAAAGCCCGCTCGGCTAGACCAGCCAGAACCGGCTAGAACAGCCCGAACCGGGTCGCCACCACCAACACCAGGAAGGTCGACATGGCGACCCGCAGGAGCTTGCCGCTGACCTTGAGCGAAGGCCAGGACAGGTAGGCCAGCCAGACGATGAAGGCAAGCACCGGCAGCACGGCCACGCCGCCCAGCCAGTTGGTGACCACGAAACCGGTCAGCAGCAGGCCCACCATGACGGCAGGCGGCACCCACTTGGGCACCTGGGTGAACAGGAACGCCAGCGGCGTGGCGCTGCGCTGCTCCACGGCCTTGCGCAGCCCCGTCGCCCCGGGCGTGAAGAACTGCTCGCCCGGCGGCAGCGGGCGTTTCGGCCTCGCCCCCTTGTGGGCTGGCTGCTGGGCGCCCTGTTTGGCGCCCTGGGCCGGGCGCGGCTGGGCGAGCGGGTGCTTGCGGCGGTCGTCGTTGGTGGCCACGTGGCCGAGCCTAGCGGCCGAACGAATCGCCCCGTCGGTATGGATCCGTCTGACATCCTGTGAACGTGCTCGCCGTGATCCGTTACACCGTTCCAGAGTCCCAGTCCCAAGACTTCGCCAAGCAGGGCCACGCCATCCTCGACACCCTCGCCACCCAGCCCGGCTATCTGCGCGGCCGGCTCGCCCGCTCGGTCGACGAGCCCAACCTGTGGGCGCTCGTCAGCGAGTGGGAGGGCGCCGGCTTCTACCGCAGGGCCCTGTCCGCCGCCCGGATGGCGATGTATCCCCTCATGATCCTCATGGTCAACGAACCCAGCGCCTTCGAAGACGTCTACCTGCAAGACCGGGCGTAGCGATACTCGCGCGCGGGGGCGCGTGAGCGTCCCCTAAGCTGGGAGCTTCATCGAATGTTCCTCGCCGACCTCCAGCCGGAAAGAGATCCAACCAAAATGGCACGACGCACAGACGTCATGGACACCATCGTCAGCCTCGCCAAGCGCCGCGGGCTCGTATACCCGTCGAGCGAGATCTACGGCGGACTGCGCGCGTCGTGGGACTACGGTCCATTGGGCGTCGAGCTGAAGAACAATGTCAAGCGGCAGTGGTGGCTGTCGATGGTCCAGGCCCGCGAGGACGTGGTCGGCCTCGACTCCTGCGTCATCCTGGCGCCCGAGGTGTGGAAGGCCAGCGGCCACGTCGAGACCTTCTCCGACCCGCTGACCGAGTGCCAGTCCTGCCACAAGCGCTTCCGCGCCGACCACCTCGTCGAGGCCTACGAGGAGAAGCACGGCAAGCAGCCGGAGCAGGGCCTGGCCGACATCACCTGCCCCAACTGCGGCAACAAGGGCACCTTCACCGAGCCCAGGCAGTTCAGCGGCCTGCTCAAGACCTTCCTCGGCCCGGTCGAGGACGAGTCCGGCCTCGCCTACCTGCGCCCCGAGACCGCGCAGGGCATCTTCATCAACTACCTCAACGTGCAGCAGTCGGCGCGCAAGAAGGTCCCGTTCGGCATCGGCCAGGTCGGCAAGTCCTTCCGCAACGAGATCACGCCCGGCAACTTCATCTTCCGCACCCGTGAGTTCGAGCAGATGGAGATGGAGTTCTTCGTCAAGCCCGGCACCGACGAGGAGTGGCACCAGTACTGGATCGACGAGCGCTTCCGCTGGTACTCCGACCTGGGCATCAACAAGGACAACCTGCGCCTGTACGAACACCCGCAGGAGAAGCTGTCCCACTACTCCAAGCGCACGGTCGACGTCGAATACCGCTTCAACTTCACCGGCTCCGAGTGGGGTGAGCTCGAAGGCATCGCCAACCGCACCGACTTCGACCTGACCGCCCACTCCAAGGCGTCGGGCGTCGACCTCAGCTTCTTCGAGCAGGACACCGGCGAGCGTTACGTCCCCTTCGTCATCGAGCCCGCCGCCGGTGTCGACCGGGCGACGCTCACCTTCCTCCTCGACGCCTACACCGAGGACGAGGCGCCCAACGCCAAGGGCGTCATGGAGAAGCGCACGGTCATGCGGCTCGACCACCGGCTCGCCCCGGTCAAGGCCGCCGTCCTGCCGCTGTCCCGTAACGCCGACCTGTCGCCCAAGGCCCGCGACCTGGCCGCCCAGCTGCGCAGGCGCTGGAACGTCGAGTTCGACGACGCGGGCGCGATCGGCCGCCGCTACCGGCGCCAGGACGAGATCGGCACGCCGTTCTGCATCACGGTGGACTTCGACACCCTGGAGGACCAGGCGGTGACGGTCCGCGAGCGCGACACGATGGGCCAGGAGCGCATCGCCCTCGACCAGGTCGACTCCTACCTGCGCCAGCACCTGAACGACTAGCTCTCCGGCGAGGATTTTCGTCCCCGCCCCGACGCCGCCCGCCGCTCGCGACGGGCGGCGTCGCACGTTCTGGGGTGTCGTCCGGCTCGGCGGGCAGGCCATGGAGCCGGCGAGCCGACGAGTCACCGGCTGTGCCAGAGGCGTGTGCGGGCGATGTGCGGGCGATGCCAGAGGGCCGCGGCAGTCTGCCTGTCGAGGCCGGAGCCTGCACGGCTCCGGTCCGAGACGGAAGGACTGAGACATGAGCGATCTTGTGGTGCACGACGTGGTCATCGTCGGCGCCGGCCCGGTCGGGCTTCTCCTCGCCATCGAGCTCAAGACCGCCGGCGTGCGGCCGCTCGTACTGGAACGGCTGGCCGAGCCCGACCTCGGGATCAAGGCCGCCGCGATCGGCGCGGTGGGAGCCGAGGCGCTGGAGCGACGCGGGCTCGCGCGTGCGCTCGACGACGAACAGGTGACGATGCCGATGGCGAAGGCGGCACGTGCCGGATCCGGGCCGGTGAAGAAGCCGGGAGGCCATTTCTCCGCGCTGTTCGTGATCGACCAGGACCTCCAGCGCGACCCGGAGCGCCGCAGCCGTATGGTGCCGCAGGAGGCACTGGAGAGAGTCCTCACCGTGCGCGCGGGCGAGCTCGGGATCGAGATCCGTCGCGGCGTCGCGATGGAAGGTTTCGAGCAGGACGACGACGGCGTGACCGTGGCGACGAGCGCGGGCCCGCTGCGCGCGACGTACCTCGTCGGCTGCGACGGCGGCCGGAGTCTCGTCCGCAAGCTCGCCGGCTTCGAGTTCCCCGGCACGGATCCGACCATCACCGGCTACCAGGCTCACGTCGAGTTCGACGCGCCCGAGAAGCTGGCGAAGGGCTGGCAGCGAACGCCGCGCGGCCTCGTCACGTCGATCCCCGGGCGCGTCTTCACGGCGGAGTTCGACGGCCCGCCGCCGGATCGAGCCGCGCCGATCACCCAGGCCGAGGTCGAAGCGTCGATCCAGCGCGTGAGCGGCACCGACGTCAAGATCCTCGCGATGACGAAGGCGACGCGCTGGACCGACAACGCGCGGCAGGCGATGCACTACCGCATGGGCCGCGTCCTTCTCGCCGGCGATGCCGCGCACGTCCACTCACCCTTCGGCGGCCAAGGCCTGAACCTCGGCCTCGTCGACGCCGCGAACCTCGGTTGGAAGCTCGCCACGGCGGTGAAGGGGCGCGATCATCTCCTCGACTCCTACACCGCCGAGCGCCACCCCGTCGGTGCGCGCGTCCTGGAGAACACGCGCGCGCAAGTCGCGCTGGTGCGTCCCGACCCGCTCACGAGCGCGCTCCGCACCATCGTGAGCGACCTGATCAAGCTGCCCGAAGGCAATCGCCACATCGGCGAGATGCTCTCGGGGGCCGGCATCCGTTACGACCTCGGCGACGACGACCCGCTCGTCGGCACGCTCACGAAGGACCGGCTCCTCACGCTCGCCGACGGCGGCGAAGAGCGGCTGTACGCGCTGATGGAGAAGGGCGGCGGCCTGTTCGTCTCGCCCTCGGAACGGTCACTCCCGCACAACGTGCACCATGCGCGCACCAAGGAAGGCCCGTCGACGCTCGTCCGTCCCGACGGCTGCATCGCGTGGACGGACGCGTCGACCCGGTCACTCGACGAGGCGCTCGCGCGCTGGTTCTGAACGAGAGCGACCGGCCCGGGCAGAAGCATCGATCCGCATGATGATCACGACGATTCGAGAGGTTGGGCCATGAACGAGGTCCGCGAAAGCACCAGGCCAAGCCCGACAAGCCAGGGAAACTGGATCGCTACCTGGGGCACGGCACAGCAACTGGCGCAACCCGCCGAGCCCGGTGCAGGGCCGTGGATGCCGGATCCACCGGACGACGCTCCGCCCGCCGTCACCCCCGCCGCCGACGCACCCGCACCCACCGCCGACACACCCGCCGCCGCGCCGGCGCAGGATCCCACGCCCCCACCGGCCGAACCATTGGCCGAACCGCCGGTCCAACCGCCGGCGGAAACATCGGCCGAACCACTGGCCGAACCACCGGCCGGGCCGACGAAGGTCAGCGCGCAGACCGTACGCATGGTGGCCCGTGCCACCGTGGGAGGCACGGCCGTGCGCGTCGCGCTGTCGAACTCCTTCGGCCACGCGCCGGTGCGCGTCGAGGCCGCGCAGATCGCGCGGCACGACAGCGGCGCGGCGATCCGCGCGGACAGCTCGCGCGCACTGACCTTCGGCGGGCGCGCAGCGGTCGTGTTGCCGACGGGCGCGCAGATCTACAGCGATCCCCTTGAGTACGACGTGCCCGCGCAGACCGATCTGGTCGTCTCCCTGTACATCCCCGACGAGAAGGTCACTCCCACGACGCACGAGCTCGGACTGCGCACGGCGTGGCTCGCACCGGGCGACCAGACCGCCACGCAGGACCTGTGGGACGCCACCGGGTTCCAGTCCTATGCCTGGCTCACCGGCATCGACGTGCTCGCGCCGCCCACGGCCGCCACCATCGTCGCCCTCGGCGACTCCATCACCGATGGCGCCGGCACCACGCCCGGCGCGGACACGCCGTGGCCTTCGTCGCTGGCGCGCCGGCTGGCCGCGCGGCATGACCTGCCGCCGCGCGCGGTGATCAACATGGGGATCGCCGGCAACCGCGTCCTGCGTGAGACCGACGGCTTCGGCGCCAGCGCGCTGGCGCGCTTCGACCGCGACGTGCTGGCCCGGCCGGGTGTGCGCTGGGTGGTCCTGGCCGAGGGAGGCAACGACATCTGCTTCAGCTTCATGGGCATGCCGGAGAGCGAGCGGGCGACGGCGGAGGACATCATCGCCGGCTACCGCATGCTGATCGGCCGCGCGCATCTGCACGGACTGCGGATCATCGGCTGCACGCTGACGCAGTTCGGCGGCACGTTCGTCTTCACGGCGGAGAGCGAGCGCATGCGCCAGGACGTGAACCGCTGGATCCGCGACAGCGGTGAGTTCGACGCGGTGGTCGATCTGGACGCGGCCACCCGTGACCCGGCCGCACCGACGAACCTGCGCGCCGAGTTCGATTCCGGCGACGGCATCCATCCGAACGACGCGGGCAACCAGGCGATCGCCGAGGCCTTCGACCTGGAGTTGTTCCAGGGATAGAGCCGGCCGTCCGGCGCGTGGCCGCAGGTGCCTACCGACCGGCCGACGGCGGCGACTCCGACTCACCGGCATGGGCCCGCACCGGACCGTCCGGCTCCGAGCGCAGTCGCACCGGATCGTCCGGCTCCGGGCGCAGGCGCGCCGGACCATTCGGCCCCCGGAGCAGGCGCGCCGGATCGACCTGCAGCGAGGCCGTCTTGCCGTCCAGCTGCCAGCCATCCTGGTACGCCGCGGCGAAGGCGTCCTCGCCCAGCGCCGTGCGGCCGCGGGTGGCCATCGCCTGGATCTGCCGGTCGCTGAGGTCGTGGGTGCCGCGCAGCCGGGCCGCCGCGCCGAGCAGCAGCGCCATGTCCCGGTACCGCCCCCGCAGCGCGGCCAGCTCAGCCTCGGTCACCGCGACCATCGCCATGATCGGCAAGTCCCCGCCCTCCAGCGCCGCCCCGTACGCCCGGACCAGCGCAGCCTCGGCACCCTCGGCGTCACCCCGCCGCAGGCACAGCGACGCCCGCACCGAGCTGACGATCACCAGACCATGGCCACCCCCGACCGGGGATCGGCTGGTCGGGGATCCGTCGGCTGGGGGTCCGCCGGTCATCTCCGCCTCCGCCGCCTCGATGCGGGTCTGCGCGCGGTCCAGGTCGCCGAGCCGCAGCCACGTGCCGGCTTCGAGAGCGGTGACGATGACGACCAGCTCCGGCGACGCCGATCGCTCCGCCCGCTCGCGGACCGCATCGAGCATCGCCCTCGCCCTCGCGTCCTCGCCCCGCCGCAGGTGGAGGTCGATCCACCGCACGTCGAGGAAGATCTCGTCGGCCAAGCTCAGCGAGCCGAACTCCCGCGCCTGCGCCCGAGCCTCGCGCAGGTCCGCCAACGCGCCGTCGAGGTCCCCGTCGTACTGCCGCAGCAGCGCGCGCATCGGCAGCACGGTGGCCAGGCCCCAGCGGTCGCCGGCCCGGCCGAAGGCGTCGAGTGCGGCGGCCACGTCGACGCGTACCTGGTCGAGGTCGCCCTGGTCCTCGGCGAACGAGGCCCGGAACATGTGGGCCAGCCCGGACAGCCAGACGTCGGGGCCGTCGACGAGACGCTGAACCAAGGCGCGCGACGCCTCGTGCTCCCGCAGGAAGTGGAGCGTGATCGCGGCCAGGACGCCGGCGAATCCGGGCAGCGACGGGTGGGCGAGCAGGCGATCGGCCAGCGCCCGCAGCGCGGTTTCGTTCTCGTGCAGCCTCTCGGCGGTCAGCGGGGAGCGGGCGTTGATGCGGTTGAGCAGGAACACCGTCTCGGCGGTGTCGCGATCCAGCGTGTGGCCCGCAGCAGGTAGCGCCAGTGCTTCCCCCTGCCAGTACACCGCGTCGGCATGCCGGCCGAGTATCTGCCAGTACCAGGAGAGGTCCATGGCGAGCGTGACGGCCGCGGTGCCGTTGCCGGTGTCGCACAGGTGGCGCAGGGCGGCGAGCGCGTTGTCGTACTCGGTGCGTAGCACGTGCAGTGCGGCGAGCTGATCGGGGCCGCGCAGCAGCGGCTCTTCGCGGGCGACGAGGTCGGCCAAGTGGCGGGCGGCGAGATCGCGGGCGGCGTCGAGCGCGCCCTGGTCGGCGAGCCGCTCCATCCCGTACTCGCGCAGGGTCTCCAGCATCCGGTAGCGGCCCGCGTCGGGCGCCAGTTGCAGCAGCGACTTGTCGACCAGGGCGGCGAGCAGCTCGGGGACCTCGCCCGGGAGCACCGTGGTGCCGGCGCAGACCGCGGCGGCCGACTCCGGCGTCACGCCACCGGGCAGGACCGAGACCCGCTCGGCCACCGTACGCTCGTTCTCGCCGAGCAGATCCCAGCTCCAGGCGATGACCGCGTGCAGCGTGCGGTGCCGCGGCGACGCGGCCCGGCTGCCCGTGGTGAGCAGCCGGAACCGGTCGGACAGCCCGGCGGCGAGTTCGGCCAGCGACAGGGTCCGCAGCCGGGCTGCGGCCAGCTCCAGCGCCAGCGGCATGCCGTCCAGGCCGCGCACCAGCCGGACCACGTCCGCGCGCGTCCGCTCGTCGATGCCGAAGCCGGGGCGCACCGCCGCGGCCCGCTCGGTGAACAGGCGCACCGACGCGCTGCGGCGGAGGTCATCGAGACCGTCGCCGGGGTCCGGCAGCGCCAGCGGGCCGAGCGGGACCAGCGCCTCGCCGTCGATCGCGAGCGGCTCGCGGCTGGTCGCCAGCACCCGCAGCCCGGCGCAGCGCGGCAGGAGCGCTGCGACCAGGTGCGCGACGGCGTCGATCAGGTGCTCGCAGTTGTCCACCACGAGCAGGCTCTCCCGGCCGTTGAGCTGGTCGGCGAGTACGTCCAGCTCGCTGCCTTCGGACCGCATCCGGCCGGAGGCCTCGAAGAGCCCGGTGCCGCGCAGCCCGATCGCGGCCAGCATCGCCGCGCCGGTCTTGGCCGGCTCGGTGACCGCGGCCAGGTCGACCAGCCAAGTGCCGTCGGGGTACTCGTGGCGGTGGCGGCGGCCCGCCTCGACCGCGAGCCGGGTCTTGCCGGCCCCGCCCGGCCCGACCACCGTGACGAGGCGCCCGCGGGTGAACAGCGTGTCGATCCGAGCGAGATCGTCGTCGCGCCCGATGAAGCTGGTCAGGGCGGCGGGCAGATTGCTCGCAGGCGCCTCGCGCCGCACCTCAGGAGCGGAAGCGGAAGCAGGATCGGAAGTGGAAATGGGGGCAGGAGCGGAAGCGGAAGCGGGGGCAGAAGGGGAAGCGGGAGTGGGTGCAGGAGCGGGGGCAGGTGATTGCAGCAGGAGCAGGTGGCGCTCGCGCAGGGCGGTGCCGGGGTCGGCGCCGAGCCGGTCGGCGAGGGTCTCGCGCACCCGCTCGTACAGGTCGAGGGCGTCGGCCTGGCGGCCCTGGGCGGCCAGCGCGTCCATCTGCAGACCGGCCAGCCGCTCGTCCGCCGGGTGCTCGGCGAGCAGGGCGGTCAGCAGGGTGGCGGCGTCGTCGGCGCGGCCCAGCGCCAGCTCCGCCTCGGCCAGATCCGCGCACGCCTCGACCGCGGTGCGGGCCAGCCGCGTCGCCACCGCCGGGGCGACCGCGGCGATCACCGACGATTCGCCACGGAGTGCGGCCGCGGCGATCACAGATGGCTCGCCGTGGAGTGGGGTTGTGGTGATTTCCGATGGCTCGCCGTGGAGTGGGGCTGCGGTGATTTCCGATGGCTCGCCGTGGAGTGGGGCCGCGGCGATCACCGGCGGCTCGCCGTGGAGTGGGGCTGCGGTGATCATCGACGGCTCGCCGCAGAGCGCGATCGCCTCGCTCAGCGGCCCGGCCGCCGCCTGGGGGTCGCCGGCCCGGAGCCGGTTACGGCCGTGCGTGGCCAGTCGCTCGAACCGCAGCGCGTCGACGTCGTCCTCCGCGATGCCGAGGCGGTAGCCGCCCTCGGACTGGGTGACCGCGCCGGCCTCGCCGAGCAGCCGGCGCAGCCGGGAGACCAGCGAGTGCAGCGCGTTCGCCGGGTCGGCCGGGAGATCCTGCGGCCACAGCGCATCGACCAGGACGCCCGATGCGACCGGCCGGCCGCCGGCCAGCGCCAGCCGTACGATCAGGCCGCGGAGCCGGGCGCCGGGAACGGCCACCACGGCGTCGCCGCGGCGCACCTCAAGGGTGCCGAGCAGCCTCACCCGCAGGCGCGTCTCCTCGTTCCCGTGCATCGCCCGATCCTCCCGTGCATCGCCCGATCCTCCCGCGTACCGCCCACAAGCCCCAAAACCGCCTGTCCAGTGTGCGCTCAGGCCGTCAGCACCCGGATCGGGGATCCCGCCCGCCAGGCCGCGACATCCTCGATGACCTGCTCGTACATCGAACGAAACGCGGCCTCGGTGACGTACCCGAGGTGCGGCAGCAGCACGGTGTTGGGCGCGCCCAGCAGCGGGTTGTCGGCGGGCAGCGGCTCGGTGTCGTAGACGTCGAGCCCGGCCCCGGCGATCGTGCCGGCGGTCAGCGCGGTGACCAGCGCCTTCTCGTCCACGATCGGCCCGCGCGAGGTGTTGACCAGGATCGCGGTGGGTTTCATGGCGGCCAGTTCGGCCGCGCCGACCAGCCCGGTCGTGCGGTCGCTGAGCTTGAGGTGGACGGTGAGGACGTCGCCGGCGGCGAACAGCTCGTCCTTGGGCACCCAGGTCGCGCCTGCCTCGGCCGCCCGTTCGGGCGTCAGGCTCTGGCTCCACGCGATCACCCGCATGTCGAAGGCCTGGCCGATCCGCGCCACCTGCGTGCCCAGCCGGCCCAGCCCGAGCACGCCCAGCGTGCTGCCGGCCAGGTCGGTGCCGACGGTGGTCTGCCAGCGGCCGTCGCGCAGCGCCCGGTCCTCGGTCACCACGTGCCGCCGGCAGGCCAGGATCAGCGCCCAGGTCAGCTCGGCGGTGTTGGAGCTCCTGTTCGAGCTCGTGGCCGAGCGGGACATGGTCGTGCCGGTGACCGTGACGCCGTGGGCCGCGGCCGCCGCCAGGTCGATGGCCGCGTTGACCATGCCCGTGGTCACCAGGAGGCGCAGATCCGGCAGCCGGTCGAAGGTCTCGGCCAGGAAGGGCGTCCGCTCGCGCATCGCGACGACGACCTCCGCGCCGCGCAGCGCGGCCGCCAGCTCGTCCAGGCCGGCGATGTGCTCGTGCAGCACCTCGACCTCGACGCCTGGCAGGGAGTCGAAGGGCCCCAGATCGCGGGCCGCCCGCTGGTAGTCGTCCAGAACGACAATCTTCATGCGATCACCGTACGCGGGGATGCGGCACGTCAGACGCACGCGCGGACCTCGCCCCGGGCGGGCACCGAAAAACCGTATAAAGGCTGGAGTTACGTACGTTTTCGCGTGCTCTTGATGACATGCCCTTGTACCTAAGAAAGGACAGGGGACCCATGGCACGCACAACACGTTTCGCGGCCGTCCTGCTGGCCGGTGGCGCGCTGCTCATGACAGGCAGCGCCGCCCACGCCGACCCGGAGCCGTCCGCCCTGGAACTTCGAGTGACCCTCGACGACTGCCCCGAGGTCCGGTCATGACCGACGCCGCACTGCTGGAACGGGCGCTGTTCGAGGTCAAGCGCGTGATCGTCGGACAGGACCAGATGGTGGAGCGGCTGCTGGTGGCGGTCCTGGCACGGGGACACTGCCTGCTCGAAGGGGTGCCGGGCATCGCCAAGACGCTGGCCGCCGAGACCATGGCCACGGTGGTGGGCGGCACGTTCGCGCGCATCCAGTTCACCCCCGACCTGGTGCCGTCCGACATCGTCGGCACCCGCATCTACCGCCCGTCGACCGAGAGCTTCGACATCGAGCTCGGCCCGGTCATGGCCAACCTGCTGCTCGCCGACGAGATCAACCGGGCGCCCGCCAAGGTGCAGTCGGCGCTGCTGGAGATCATGGCCGAGCGGCAGGTCAGCATCGGCGGCGTCACGCACAAGGTGCCGACGCCGTTCCTGGTGCTGGCCACGCAGAACCCGATCGAGTCCGAAGGCGTCTACCACCTCCCGGAGGCCCAGCGCGACCGGTTCCTGCTCAAGGTGGACGTGGACTATCCCAGCGAATCGGAGGAGCTGGCGATCGCCTACAGGATGAGCGTCGACCCCCCGGTGCCGCAGCCCGTTCTGGACCCTGAGCGGCTGATCGCGTTGCAGCGCCGCGCCGACGAGGTGTTCGTGCACCACGCCGTCGCCGAGTACGCCGTCCGCCTCGTCTACGCCACCCGGGCCCCCGAGCGCTACGGGCTGCCCGGCCTGGCCCGGCTGCTGGCCTTCGGCGCGAGCCCGCGGGCCACGCTCGGGCTGCTGGCGGCCGGTCGGGCGCTGGCCCTGATGCGGGGGCGCGACTACGTGCTGCCCGAGGACATCCGCAACCTGGCGCCCGACGTGATGGCGCACCGGCTGGTGCTCTCCTTCGACGCGCTGGCCGACAACGTCTCGCCGAGGCAGATCGTGGACCAGGTCCTGGCCGCGGTGCCGCTGCCGGTCATCGCCCCGCAGCAGGACGCCGCGGCATGATCTCCTACCTGACGGCCGAGCCCGCGCTGCGCAGGCTCGAACTGACGATCACCAGGAGGCTGGACGGGCTGCTCCAGGGCGAGCACCTCGGCCTGTTTCCCGGACCGGGCAGCGAGCCCGCCGAGGCCAGGGCGTACCAGCCGGGGGACGACGTGCGGCGGATGGACTGGAACGTGACCGCCCGCACCGCCGAGCCGCACGTGCGCGAGCTCGTCGCCGACCGCGAGCTGGAGATCTGGACGCTGCTCGACGGTACGGCCAGCATGGACTTCGGCACGGCGGCGATGGAGAAGCGGGAGCTGGCGCTGGCCGCGACGGCGGCGATCGGCTTCCTCACCCAGCGCACCGGCAACCGGATCGGCGCCCATCTGGTCCACGGCGGCGGCGTCCGGGTGCTGCCCGCCCGGACGGGACGGCCGCACCTGATGGCGCTGCTCCAGGCCATCTTCGGGCTGCCGCGCACCCCGCCGGGCACCCGCGAGCCGCTGCTCGGCACCGCCGCCGGCCAGCTCGGCCGGGTGGTCAGGCGGCGCGGGCTGGTCGTCGTGGTGTCGGACTTCCTGGACGACCCGCGTACCTGGGAGTCCGAGCTGCGCAGGCTCACGGTCCGGCACCAGGTGCTGGCCGTCGAGGTGGTCGACCCGCGCGAGCTGACCCTGCCCGACGTGGGGATCCTGACGCTGATCGACCCGGAGTCGGGCCGGCGGCGCGAGGTGTCCACGGCGAGCGCGCGGCTGCGCCTGCGGTACGCGGAGGCGGCGGCAGTGCAGCGCGGCGCCATCCAGGACGGGCTGCGCCGGGCCGGCGCGTCCCACCTGCGGCTGCGCACGGACGGCGACTGGGTCCGCGAGCTGGTGCAGCACGTCCTGCGGCAACGGCGGCTGGCCCGGCTCGCCGCCCCGGCCCGCCCCGCCGATACAGAAACCGCCGATACAGAAGCCGCCGGTACGGGGGCCGTCGGCACGGGAGGCGGTGGCGGTGGCGGTGGCGGGGCCGAGTCCGGTGGCCGTCCGGTCATGGGATTCGATCCGAAGGGAGGGGGTGACGCGGCATGACGCTGCTCTCACCGCTCTGGCTGCTGCTGCTCGTCCCGGTCGCCCTGCTGGCGGTCGCGTACCTGCTGGTGTCGCGGCGCCGCAGCGCGTACGCGGTCCGGTTCACCAACCTGGACCTGCTCGACAAGGTCGCCCCGCGCGGGCCCGGCTGGCGCAGGCACGTCCCGGCGGCGGCGCTGCTGGGCATGTTCGTGCTGCTGGTCGTGGGCTTCGCCAGGCCGACGGCGGAGGTGCAGGTGCCCAGGGAACGGGCGACGATCATGGTGGCGTTCGACGTGTCGGCCTCGATGAGCGCCACCGACGTCTCGCCGGACCGGTTCACCGCGGCCAGGCAGGCGGCGAGGCAATTCGTGGAGGGCCTGCCGCCCCGCTTCAACCTGGGCCTGGTGGCGTTCTCCTCGGAGGCGGCCGTGGCGGTCCCGCCGAGCACCGACAGGCAGGCGGTGCTGAGCGCGCTCGACCGGCTGTCCACCACGTCCGGCACCGCCATCGGCGAGGCGGTCTACTCCTCGCTGGAGGCCATCGCCGCGCTGGACAGCGAGGAGGAGGCGCCGCCCGCGCACATCGTGCTGCTGTCCGACGGCTCCAACACCACCGGCCGCACGGTCACCGAGGCGGCGCAGGAGGCGGCCGCGCGCGGCGTGCCCGTCACCACCATCGCCTACGGCACCCAGGGCGGCGTCATCGAGCTCCAGGGGAGGCAGGTGCCCGTGCCCGTGGACGGACCGGCGCTGCAGGACCTGGCCGAGGTCGCGGGCGGCGGCTTCTACGAGGCCGCCAGCGGCGACGAGCTCCAGGCGGTCTACGAGGACATCGGCACCTCCGTCGGCTACCGGACCGAGCAGCAGGAGATCTGGCAGTGGTTCGTCGCGGCGGCGCTGCTGTCGGCGTTGCTCGCGGCGGTGACCTCGATGCTGTGGTTCGCGAGGCTGCCGTGAACGGGCTCGGCAGGCCGAGCGGGCCTGACTTCCGCACGGTGCCCGTCGTCCCGATCGAGACGGTCCCGCGATCCGTCGTCACGGGGGGATCCCCGGCGCGGGCCAGGGGCAGCCGGGTGCTGCTGACCGCCGTGCTCGTCGCGGCGCTCACCGGCGGTGCGGCCGGCCTGGCGGGGGCCGCCATCTTCGAGGGGAGCGAGCCGGCTCCGGCCACCGCGCTGCCCCGGGCGGCCCCGCTGCCCGCCGGGAGCGTGACCGGCCTGAGCGCCACCGCCGCCCGGGTGCTGCCCAGCGTCGTCTCCATCGAGGCGGGGCGCGGCGGCGGGTCGGGGTTTGTGGTGGACACGCGGGGACATATCGTCACGAACGCGCACGTGATCCGGGGGGAGAGCCAGGTGACCGTGGTGCTCAACGACGGGCGCCGGCTGTCGGCCCGGGTGTTGGGCGCGGACTTCGACGAGGACCTGGCGGTGCTGGAGGTCGACGGGGCCGCGAACCTGCCGGCCGCCACGCTCGGCAGGTCGGGGGACCTGTCGGTCGGCGACCAGGTGCTCGCGATCGGCTCACCGCTGGGCCTGTCGGGCACCGTCACCGCGGGCATCGTCAGCGCGGTGGACCGTGAGGTGCGGCTCGGCGGGTCCACCCGCAGGGCCGTGCAGACCGACGCCTCCATCAATCCGGGGAACTCCGGCGGCCCGCTCGTCAACGCGCGTGGCGAGGTCGTCGGGGTGAACACCGCGATAGCGGCCGGGCGGGGCGGCGGCAACATCGGCATCGGCTTCGCCATCCCGATCGACCGGGCGGCCCCCATCGCAGAACGAATCATCCGAAACTAGGGTCCACAACATGCGATTGCTGGTCGTCGAGGACGAAGAGGATCTGGTCGACGCGTTGCGGGTCGGCCTGATCCGGGCCGGATATGCCGTGGACGTCGCCTACGACGCCCCGGCCGCGCACGAGAAACTCCAGGTCAACGCCTATGACCTGGTCCTGCTGGACCTCAACCTGCCCGGCGGCGACGGCTTTCAGCTGTGCCGGGCGGCCAGGGCCGCTGGTCAGGGCGTGCGCATCATCATGGTCACCGCCCGCGACCGGCTGGACGACCGCGTGCGAGGGCTCGACGAGGGCGCCGACGACTACCTGGTCAAGCCGTTCGCCTTTCCCGAACTGCTGGCCAGGGTGAGAGCCCTGCTGCGCAGGGACACCGGCGGCACCTCCGTCCTCGAAGTGGGATTGCTGCGGATCGACACCGCGAGGATGGAGGTGTCGCTGGGTGGCCGGGACCTGGCGCTCACCCCCAAGGAGTACGGCGTGCTGCACTACCTGATGACCCGGCCGGGACACGTCGTCTCCAGCGAGGAACTGCTCGAACACGTCTGGGACGAGCACGCGGACCCGTTCACCAACACCGTGCGCGTGACCGTCGGCAACCTGCGCCGCAAACTGCAGGCGGAAGGCCTGATCGAGACGGTGATCAGCCGCGGCTACCGGCTCAAGGAGCCAACATGATCCACACCATCCGGTTCCGGCTCACCGTGCTCTACTCCGGCCTGCTCTTCCTGCTGGCCGCGCTGGTGCTGGGTGGCATCTACTACGGCGTCTCACGGACCACCGAGCAGCGTTCGTACGCCACCGACATCGCCAAGGCGTACCGCAACGGTGAGTACGTCGGTAAGCAGGAGGTGGTCTTCATCGAAGAGGTGGAGAACGCGGTCAACGTCAGGACGCTTGACACCCTGCGCGACTACTCCCTCTACACTCTGGGCGCGCTCTTCGTCGCCAGTCTCGGCATCGGCTGGGTGCTGTCCGGCCGGGTGCTGCGCCCGGTCCGGTCGATCACCCGTACCACCGAGGAGATCCAGGCGACGGACCTGACCCGGCGCATCACGCTGAGCGGGCCGAGCGACGAGCTCAAGGACCTGGCCGACACCATCGACACCATGCTGGACCGGCTGGAGGAGGCGTTCAGGGCGCAGCGGCAGCTCATCGACGACGCCTCGCACGAGCTGCGCAGCCCGCTGACGATCATCCGGGCCAACGTCGACGCCGTGCTGCTGTCGCCCGAGGCCAGCGACGAGGAGCGGACCAGGGCGATCGCCATCGTGGACCGGGCGACGACCCGGATGACCCGGCTGGTGGAGGACCTGCTGGCCAGCGCCAGGCGGCAGGGCAGCGCGTTCGCCGACACCGATCTGGACCTGTCGCGGGTGGCGGGGGAGGCGTGCGAGGAGTACGCCGCGCTCGCCGTCGCCCGCGGCCTGACCGTCACCCGCGAGCTCATCCCCGGTCTGGAGATGACCGGCGACCAGGACGCGTTGCGACGGGCGGTGGCCAACCTGCTGTCCAACGCGGTCCGGCTGTCCCCGCCCGGTGGCCGGGTCCGGGTCGCCTCCGGTCCGGCCGGAGTTCCGATGGGGGCGGCGGAGATCCTCAGCGGATCGTCCCGGATGAGCAAGCTGCGCCCGTCGAGCGCCGACGCGCACCGAGAGGTGAGCGGGACGGGCGACTGGCTGTGGGTGGCCGTCCAGGACGACGGCCCGGGGCTGGCGGCGGCCGACCAGGCGCGGGTGTTCGACCGGTTCTGGCGCGGCGAGGCCAGCCGCCGCGACCGGCACACCGGCCTCGGCCTGGCGATCGTCCGCCAGATCGTGGAGTCGCACGGCGGCCGGGTCGCGGTCTTCTCCGAGGTCGGCCAGGGGTCCACGTTCGTCCTCTGGCTGCCCGCCCGCGACGCCGCCGGCGGCCCGGCCCCCGGCCACAACCCGCTCACCCGCAGGCCTAACTGAGCACCCGACCCACCAGTTCCCCCCGCACCGGCACCACGACGCAGTAGGCCGTGCGAGCACGTGGCCAGTCCCTCTCCAGCGGCAGGATGGCGCCGGCCTTCACCGTGTCCCGCTTCTCCGGTCTCACCCGCATCTTGGCCGCGCACCACTCCACCGACTTCCGCATCGCCACCTCCGTGCCCGGCCACGGCCCCTCGGCGAGCACGTACACGGAGGAGAACTCGGCGCGGTGGCCGACGTCGCACGGCACGACCGCCACCCGAAGGTCGGCGGAGATGGCGGCGAGGCAGTCTCCCGGCCGCAGGTCGGTCACGTGGTACTGCTCGGAGCCGACCAGCGATGGCTCCAGGGACGGCAGGGGGCCGGGCGGTGCGGCGGTGCAGGCGGAGAGGGTCCAGACCAGGCCGGTGGCTGCCAGGAGGGGGGTCGATGAGCGCACCGGGTGAGGATGGCAGACGTGGATCACATTCGGATGTCAGGTGCCCTTCGCGGTGTGGACATAGGTGGAAAAATTGGTTTGAACCATTGGTATAAACCAATCTGGTAAGGAACCGAATAAAGATTGGATTAGACCTGTCTAGGAGGCTCTACCTGGGGAAACAGTGACTTAACCAATGAGTGCAGTTTCATCATCAATTCCGCCGGTAGAGTCCGGAACAGGAGCGTTGATTGGAGCTGTGGTGGCCAAGTATGTTTACGACTTCACCGAGGGCAACAGGAATCTCAAAGACCTGCTCGGCGGCAAAGGAGCCAACCTCGCCGAGATGACGAACCTCGGGCTGCCCGTTCCTCCCGGGTTCACGATCACCTCGGAGGCGTGCCGCCACTACCTGGCCGAGGGCGCCGCGCCCGACGCCCTGGAGCGGGAGGTCGCCGAGCATCTCGGCGCGCTCGAAGCGCGCATGGGCAGGCGGCTCGGCCAGGCGGACGACCCGCTGCTGGTCAGCGTGCGCTCCGGCGCGAAGTTCTCCATGCCGGGAATGATGGAGACCGTGCTCAACATCGGTCTCAACGACGAGTCCGTGCACGGCCTCGCCAAGCAGTCCGGCGGCAACGACCGCTTCGCCTGGGACTCTTACCGCCGGCTCATCCAGATGTTCGGCAAGACCGTGCTCGGCATCGACGGCGAGCTGTTCGAGCACGCGCTCGACACGCTCAAGAGTGACCGCCAGGACACCGACCTGGGCGCGGACGAGCTGCAGGCCCTGGTCGAGACGTTCAAGGGCATCGTGCGGGAGCAGACCGGCAAGGACTTCCCCGCCGACCCGCGCGAGCAGATGCGCCTGGCCGTCATGGCCGTCTTCGACTCCTGGAACGCTCCGCGCGCCGTCCTCTACCGCCGCCAGGAGCGCATCCCCGCCGACCTCGGCACCGCCGTCAACATCGTGGCGATGGTCTTCGGCAACTGCGGCAACGACTCCGGCACCGGCGTCGCCTTCACCCGCGACCCCGGCACCGGCCAGCAGGGCGTCTATGGCGACTACCTGCAGAACGCCCAGGGCGAGGACGTGGTCGCGGGCATCCGCAACACGATCCCGCTGCAGGAGCTCGAACGCCTCGACAAGCGCTCCTACGACGAGCTGATGACGATCATGGAGACCCTGGAGAACCACTACCGGGACCTGTGCGACATCGAGTTCACCATCGAGCGCGGCAAGCTGTGGATGCTGCAGACCAGGGTCGGCAAGCGCACCGCCGCCGCCGCGTTCTGCATCGCCGTCCAGCTCGTCGACCAGGGCCTCATCACCATGGACGAGGCCGTCACGCGGGTCACCGGCGACCAGCTCGCCATGCTCATGTTCCCGCGCTTCAACGGCGGCGCCGGCAAGCGCCGCATCGCCAAGGGCATGAACGCCTCACCCGGCGCCGCCGTGGGCAAGGCGGTCTTCTCCTCCGAGCGCGCGGTCGAGCTCGCCGGGCAGGGCGAGAACGTCATCCTGGTGCGCCGCGAGACCAACCCCGACGACCTGGTCGGCATGATCGCCGCCCAGGGCGTCCTGACCAGCCGCGGCGGCAAGACCTCGCACGCCGCCGTGGTCGCCCGCGGCATGGGCAAGACCTGTGTGTGCGGCGCGGAGGAGCTGGAGGTGTCGGTGTCCGAGCGCCGGTTCACCGCGCCGGGCGGCGTGGTGGTCACCGAGGGCGAGGTGATCTCCATCGACGGCACCAGCGGCGAGGTCTACCTCGGCGAGGTGCCGGTGGTCGACTCCTCCGTGGTCGAGTACTTCGAGGGCGCCGAGCCCGGCGATGACCTGGTCAGGGCCGTGGACCGGATCATGCGGCACGCCGACGCGGCGCGCCGGCTGGGCGTGCGGGCCAACGCCGACACCCCCGAGGACGCGGCCAGGGCACGCCGGTTCGGCGCGGAGGGCATCGGGCTGTGCCGGACCGAGCACATGTTCCTGGGCGAGCGCAGGCAGCTGGTGGAGGACCTCGTGCTGGCCGAGGGCGACGAGGAACGGCAGGCGGCGCTGGACGCCCTGGAACCCCTCCAGAAGGCCGACTTCGCCGGGATCTTCCAGGCGATGGACGGCCGGCCGGTGACGGTGCGGCTCATCGACCCGCCGCTGCACGAGTTCCTGCCCGACATCGTGGACCTGTCGGTCAAGGTCGCCACCGGCGAGGCCACGGACAAGGACCGCGTTCTGCTGGCCGCCGTCAGGAGACTGCACGAGCAGAACCCCATGCTCGGCCTGCGCGGGGTACGGCTCGGCCTGGTCATCCCCGGCCTGTTCGCCATGCAGGTACGCGCCATCGCCCAGGCCGCGCGGGAGGTGCCCGGCGCCCGGCCGGAGATCATGATCCCGCTCGTCGCCGCCGTGCAGGAGCTGGAGGCGGTCCGCGAGGAGGCCGTCGCCATCCTGGCGGAGGCGGGCGTGGACGCCCTCGTCGGCACCATGATCGAGACGCCGCGCGCCGCGCTCACCGCCGGGCAGATCGCCGAGGCGGCCGAGTTCTTCTCCTTCGGCACCAACGACCTGACCCAGATGGCCTGGGGCTTCTCCCGTGACGACGTGGAGGCGTCGTTCTTCTCCCGCTACCTGGAGCTCGGCATCTTCGGCGTCTCCCCGTTCGAGACCCTCGACAGGGACGGCGTCGGCCGCCTGGTCGCCCTCGCGGTGGAGGACGGCCGCAGGTCCCGGCCGGACCTCAAGGTCGGCATCTGCGGCGAGCACGGCGGCGACCCCGACTCGGTGCACTTCTGCCACGACACCGGGCTCGACTACGTCTCCTGCTCGCCGTTCCGCATCCCGGTGGCCCGGCTGGAGGCGGGCCGCGCCGCGCTGAGCGACTGCGAGTCCGACACCCGCTGAGTCATCCGGCCGCCTGCTGCTGTGCCGGCTCGGCCTCGGCCGGCACGTAGTCATGGCGTACGCCCAGGTCGCCCAGCCACGCGCGGAGGCCGGCGACGGCGGCCGGGCCGGTCGCGACCTGGGCCGCGTACTCAGCCAGCGCGACCTCCTCACCGTCGTCGTACACCAGCCGGGCCGGGCCCGACCAGGACAGCTCCCACCGGGCCTGGCCGTGCTTGATCAGCACCGCCTCCAGCGCCTGCCCCAGCACCTTGGCCAGCACCGGCTCGGCGGGACCCCAGCCCAGCTCCTTGAGCCGCTCCTCCAGCTCGCCCTGCAAGCCCCTGGCGATCGCCTCGAACGCCGCGTCCAGGTAGGGCTTGCTCGCCCCCATCACCCGCTGGCCCGCCACCGCCAGGTCGTACAGCGCATGGGCGTTGCGGGCGCTGTAGACGCCCTCTGCGACGAGCTCCTCCCAGGAGGCCGCCCGCAGCCCGGTCAGCGCCTCCGGCGTCCACATCGACTGCTCGACGGCGTGCGCGGCCACGTTGGCGTCCTGCAGCAGCGTCAGCGCCGAGCGCGGGTCCGGCACGTGCTCGGGCTCGGGCAGCAGCTCGATCGCCGCCAGCCGGTCGGCCAGGCTCGGATGCGAGTCGTACGGCGAGGTCTCCTCGGGCCGCTCACCCAGCCGCACCAGCTCCGCCTGCCGGGCCGTGTCGTTCAGCATCGAGTGGAAGCCGCCGAACACCGCCGCCGGGCGGTAGCCGCCCGCGCCGGTCAGCGAGAGGTACGTCTCGGTGTAGAGGTCCCAGGCCGTCGCCGTGTAGTGGATCTTGCGCAGCGCCTGGCCCATGGCCTGCCGGCCGCCGATCTGCACCGCGAACTCGTCGGCCTCCAGCTCCTGCTTGCGCGAGACGGCCTGCGAGACCCGCAGGTAGAGCTTGGCGTACGCGGCGAACACGCGCTGGATGAACCGGTGCCTGTGCAGGTTGCGGACGGTCGCGAGCAGCGAGACCCGGCCCCGGTAGACCGGCGCGCCCAGGCGGGTGTGCGCGCCGCTGTAGTGGCCCAGCTCGTGCCCGAGCACCGCCCGCATCTCGTCCACCGTCAGCGTCTGCAGCAGCGGCATCCCGATGTACATCCGCCGCCTGGTCGCCACCAGCCCCAGCAGGCGGGTGTCCTCCCCGACCGCCGCGTTCACCTCCGGCACCAGCCGGATCTCGTCCGGCGGGGCCGTACGCACCCGCCGGGCCAGATCCTCCACGGTCTGCCAGAGCACCGGCTCGTGCTCGCGGCCGACCAGCACTCCCGGCTGCTCCCCGCCGCTGCGGCGGCTCACCATCACCAGGGTCCGGACGAGCGCCGCCGCGGCGAGCGTGAGGATGATCGCCCCCCGCAGGAGGTTGCCGTGGAAGTCGACGATCAGCAGCACGTCGAGGACGACGGCCACCGCAACGACGACGCCGACCAGCACGTAGAAGCCGGTGAGCAGGGCGAAGGCCAGCAGAGCGCGCAAAGCGGTGGTCATAGAGGAGGGCTCCCGGGGAAGGGGTTCTCGCGAGGCTCGACACTAGCGGAGACCGGAAACCGGATAAAATCGCTGCACTTATGATCGGCTACGACGAGCACGACCAGGAGCGGTGGGTTCCTGAGCCCCCCGGCAATCCGGAGCGCAGCGCGTTCGAGCGCGACCGCGCCCGCGTGCTGCACAGCGCCGCCCTGCGCAGGCTGGCGGCGAAGACGCAGGTGGTGGGGCCGGGCGAGTCTCCCGGCGGCGGCCAGCACATCCCGCGCACCCGGCTGACGCACTCACTGGAGTGCGCCCAGGTCGGCAGGGAGATGGGCGCCACGCTCGGCGTCGATCCCGACCTGGTCGAGACCGCCTGCCTGGCGCACGACCTCGGCCACCCGCCGTTCGGCCACAACGGGGAGGTGGCGCTCAACGCGCTGTCGGCCTCCTGCGGCGGGTTCGAGGGCAACGCGCAGAGCCTGCGGCTGCTCACCAGGCTCGAGGCCAAGGTGCTCACCGGCGACGGCCGCAGCGCGGGGCTCAACCTGACGCGGGCCGCCCTGGACGCCTCGATCAAATACCCCTGGACGTGTGACCGGTCGGCGAAGTTCGGCGTCTACGACGATGATCTGCCGGTCTTCGCCTGGATCAGGGACGGCGCGCCCGACGGCCGGGTCAGCTTCGAGGCGCAGATCATGGACTGGGCCGACGACGTCGCCTACTCGGTGCACGACCTGGAGGACGCGCTGCACTCCGGCCACGTCACCCCGGAGGCGCTGCGGTCACCCGCCGAGCGGGTGCAGGTCTGCCGGATCGCCCGCACCTGGTACGCCCCCGACGCCGACCCGGTGGAGCTGGAGGAGGTGTTCGCCAAGCTGGTCGCCGACCCGCTCTGGCCGCGCCGCTTCGACGCCACCCTCGCCGACCTGGCCGGGCTCAAGGCCCTCACCAGCGGCCTGATCGGCCGCTTCTGCCGCGCCGCGCAGACCGCCACCCTGGACGCCTACGGCCCCCGCCACCGCGTCGACCTGCTGGTGCCCAACGAGACATTGCTGGAGTGCGCGCTGCTCAAGGGCGTCACCGCCCACTACGTGATGACCACCGAGGACCACCACGCCAAGCAGGCCCGGCAGCGCGACCTCATCACCGAGCTGGCCTCCCTGATCACCCTCGGCGCGCCCGGCACGCTGGAGCCCGCCTTCCGCCCGGACTTCCTGGAGGCGTCCGGCGACGCCGCCAGGGTCCGGGTCGTCATCGACCAGATCGCCTCGCTCACCGACACCTCGGCCGTGGCCTGGCACCAGCGCCTGTCGCGGTGACCGGCGTCAGGAGAACCCCGTCGGGTTGAGCGTGAACGGCTCGTCGTCCTTGTCCGCCTGCTTGGTCTTGCGCGGGGTCGGGGCCTTCTTCGACGCGCACAGCACGGTGCAGGGCGGCGTCTCGCCGACCCTGCCCCGCAGCGCCAGCGTCTCCTCCCTGGGCGAGAGCGTCGGGTTGCCCGACAGCCAGGCGTCCAGATAGTCCCAGGGCTTGACCATGCCCCTGCGCACCCACCACAGGGACGGGCCGGTCTTCCAGGAGATCGCGAAGTAGAGGTTGGGCGCGGTGGCGCGGGCGTTGCCGGTGTTGCCGACCCGCCCCAGCAGCCGGCCGGCCGACACGCGCAAACCCGGGCGGATCCCCTCGGCGACGCTGTCGAGGTGGCCGCCGAGGTAGCGGACGCCGTCGTCGCCGATGATGGTGACGAACCGGCCCTCGCGGTGGGCGCCGGAGTCGGTGGACGGCAGCCACCGGTTCTGGGTGTTGACCTCGTCGACGACGCCGCCGACCGGCGCCACGAACGCGCACCCCTTGGCCGCCCAGATGGTCGTCTTCGGCAGCACCAGCAGCTTGCTCTGGTAGGTGACCTTGCAGCCCTCGACGGGGAAGACGTAGGTGTACTTCGACAGCTTGGGCGGCGGCACCCTGACCGGGTCGTCGCCCTCGGGGGCGCGCACGGCCGCCTGGTTGGACGGGGACGGCAACGGGATGGTCGCGGTCACGGCGGGAGAGGCCGTCCTCTTCTCCGTGCCGGACGCGGGCGCGGACGCCGGGGACTGGGCGCTGACTCCGGCGATGCCGGTCGCCGTGCTGCAGGAGGCCGTCAGCAGCACGACGCCCGTCACCGCCGCCCACCTCACGCCCAGCCCCGCTCGCATGATCTCCACCCGCGTCACCGTATCCAAGGACAACCTTTACCTTTGTAGCCGACAGGGACCGTTCCCATAACAGCTTTCCGCGTATCCGCGCGATGGCGTCACCACTGGTGTCCGGCCCGTCACGGAGGTCACAGCATTTCTCTCACCGGGGTGAGAGTCTGTCGGAGGCGCGCAATAGACTCACCGGCGTGGCTGGCCGGATCCGTGATGTCGACATCGCGCTCGTACGCGAGCGTTCCCCCATCGCCGACGTGATCGGCGAGCACATCCAGTTGCGAAACGCGGGCGGTGGCAACCTCAAGGGGCTGTGCCCGTTCCACGACGAGAAGAGCCCGTCGTTCAACGTCACGCCCGAGCGGGGGATGTACTTCTGCTTCGGCTGCTCCGAGGGCGGCGACGTCATCACCTTCGTCGAGAAGATCGAGCACCTGCCGTTCAGCGAGGCCGTCGAGCGGCTCGCCCAGCGGGCCGGCATCCAGCTGCAGTTCGAGCAGGGCGGCTATGCTCCGCGGCGCGACCACGGCGAGCGGGCCAGGCTGATCGAGGCCCACCGGGCCGCCGCCGAGTTCTACGCCGACAAGCTGCTCGCCCCCGACGCCGCGCCCGGACGGCGGTTCCTGTCGGAGCGGGGCTTCGAGCGGGCCGACGCCGAGACGTTCGGGGTCGGCTACGCGCCCAACGAATGGGAGGCGCTGGCCCGCCACCTGATGGGGCGCGGCTTCACCGCCGACGAGATCGTCAAGGGCGGGCTCGCCAAGCAGGGGCGGCGCGGGCCGATCGACCGGTTCCGCGGCCGGCTCATCTGGCCGATCAGGGACGCCACCGGAGACGTGATCGGCTTCGGCGCCCGCAAGCTGCTCGACTCCGACGACGGCCCCAAATACCTCAACACCCCCGACTCGCCGCTCTACAAGAAGAGCCAGGTCCTCTACGGCATCGACCTGGCCAAGCGGGAGATCTCCAAGCGCGCCCAGGCGGTCATCGTCGAGGGCTACACCGACGTGATGGCCTGCCATCTGGCGGGGGTCCCCACCGCGGTCGCCACCTGCGGCACCTCTTTCGGCGAGGAGCACATCAAGATCCTGCGCCGCTTCCTGCTCGACCAGGCCGAGTTCCGCGGCGAGGTGGTCTTCACCTTCGACGGCGACGCCGCCGGCCAGAAGGCGGCGCTGCGGGCCTTCGCCGACGAGCAGAAGTTCGTCACCCAGACCTACGTCGCCATCCAGGCCGACGGGCTCGACCCGTGCGACCTGCGCGTCAAGCAGGGCGACGCCGCCGTCCGCGACCTCATCGCCAGCCGCGAGCCGCTGTTCCAGTTCGCCATCCGCAGCACCATCGCCCGCTACGACCTGCGCAGCAACGAAGGCAAGATCGCCGCCCTGGACGCCGCCGCGCCCATCGTGGCCGCCATCAAGGACCCCGGCCTGCGCAAGCGCTACGCCATCGACCTCGACCGGTGGCTCGGATTCATGGACGAGCGGTTCGTCATCCAGCGCATCGGCGACGTCGCCCGCGCCCAGCAGGGCCGCCCCCAGCGCACCGCCAGGCTCGCGCCCGTCGACCCGCACGTCCGCGTCGAGGCCGAGCTGCTCAAGCTGGCCGTGCAGCGGCCCGCGCTGCTCGGCCCCCGCTTCGACGCGCTCGACCCGCAGGCGTTCACCGCCCCCGACCACGTCGTCCTGCACCACGTCCTCACCGCCGCCGGCGGCCTGGCCGCGGCCGGGCACGGCGGGCGCGAATGGGTGGACCTGCTGCTGACACACTCCCACGAGGAGGGCGCCCGCGCGCTGGTCACCCGGTTCGCGGTGGAGGCGATCCAGGTCGAGCCGGGCGCCGAGGAGCGCTACGCCGGCGCCATGCTGGCCGCCCTGGAGGCCGTGGCGGTCGACCGGGCGATCGCCCAGGTCAAGTCCCGCATGCAGCGCCTCAATCCGGTGGACGAGCAGCAGGACTACAACAAGCTGTTCGGCGAGTTGGTGGCGCTGGAGCAGCAGCGCCGCGTGCTCCGCGACCGCGCCGCCGGAAGCTGACCCGGCCTTACCGAATGAATGTGCGTCCCGGCGCGGCGAAGATCGGGGAAAAGTCCACTCAGCCGCCCGGAAGCGGACGGAGTGGCCGAACTCATCGGCAATTCCGGAGCCGCGAACGCCCTGATGGGACGGCTCCGGCAGGGGTGCGGAGGCGTCCGGCGGGCGACATCAATCCAGAGCGCGTAATTGACTTTACTTTCCTGATCAAACTCCGGCTAAACATTGAAGCGATCTCAATTCGGTAAGGGTGGTCGCCTTACCTTCTGTACCAAAAATGGGTCTGCCATTTTATGGAACCAATACTGCAGACTGTCTCCCGTGGGTGCATCGGTGCTGCCAAGTGGACCGCCATCCGTTGATCAGGTGGCGGACCTCGTCGCAAAGGGAAGGGAGCGCGGAAGCGTAACCGTCGATGACGTCGCAGCCGCGCTCGACCGATCCGAGCTGCCGTCCGACGCGCTGGAACGCGTCGTGCGGATGCTCGCCGAGAACGGCGTGGAGGTGCTCGAGCCTCAGGGCGACGAGGAGCCTGCCCGCGCCGATGAGGAAGACGTAGGCAAGCGGGCGCCGACCAGTGATCTGGTCCGGATCTACCTGCGGGAGATCGGCCGTGTGCCGCTGCTGACAGCCGAAGAGGAGGTGGAGCTCGCCAAGTCGATCGAAGCCGGCCTGTTCGCCGAGGACAAGCTCGGCAACGGAGTCTCCCGGCTGGCCTTCCCTGAGTTCAGGGAGCTCGTCTGGCAGGGCACCCGGGCCAAACAGCGCCTCATCGAGGCGAACCTGAGGCTCGTGGTGTCGATCGCCAAACGGTACGTGGGCCGCGGCATGCTGTTCCTGGACCTGATCCAGGAGGGCAATCTCGGCCTGATCCGCGCGGTGGAGAAGTTCGACTACACCAAGGGTTACAAGTTCTCCACCTACGCCACCTGGTGGATCCGCCAGGCGATCACCCGGGCGATCGCCGACCAGGCGCGGACCATCCGCATCCCGGTGCACATGGTGGAGACCATCAACAAACTCGTCAGGGTGCAGCGGCAACTCCACCAGGATCTCGGCCGGGAGCCGATCCCGGAGGAGATCGCCATGGAGATGGACCTTCCCGTCGATCGGGTGGTGGAGATCCAGCGCATCGCGCAGGAGCCGGTGTCGCTGCAGTCACCGATCGGTGAGGAGGACTCCGACCTCGGGGACTTCATCGAGGACGCCGACGCTGTCGTGCCCATGGAGGCGGCCGCCTTCATCATGTTGCAGGATCAGCTCGACGACATCCTGGCGACACTGTCGGACCGCGAGCAGCGCATCATCCAGCTCCGCTTCGGCCTGGCCGACGGCCATCCGCACACGCTGGAGGAGGTGGGCAGGGAGTTCGGCGTCACCAGAGAGCGCATCCGGCAGATCGAGTCGAAGACCCTGGCCAAGCTCCGGCACCCGACCAGGGCCCAGATGCTCCGCGACTATCTGGACTGAGATATCTGGACTGAGATATCTGGACTGGGAGGGGTCACGACGGCGGGCCGGGGACATGCTCCCCGGCCCGCCGTCGTCCCGGAGCAAGCCCTCTCAGACACAGCCCTCGAACTGCGGTACGGCCACCGTGTCGATGCGCAGGCCCGTGGCGCCGAACCACTTCTCCAGCAGCTTGGCGGCCGTGCCGTCCTGGTACATGCCGGTGATCACCCGGTTGACTTCCTCGCAGCCCGCCACGTCGCCCAGGCGCATGCCCACGCCGGTGCGCTGCTCGTTGAACTGGGCGTTGACCAGCCGCATCCCGCCGCCGTCCTGCTTGGCCAGACCGGCCAGGATGATGTCGTTGGTGGTGATCGCGTCCACCTGGTCCGCCTTCAGCGCCGCCAGGCAGGCCTTGTAGTCCTTGAACGGCAGCACCCGCGCGGCCACCTTGCGCTCCTCCAGCACCCGCGAGGCCGCGTTGGACCCCTGCACCTCGCAGATCCGGCGGTCCCTCAGATCGCGCACGTTGCGGATGGCCGTCTCTCCTGGCCGTACCAGAATGTCCTGGTAGGAGATGTGGTACGGCCCGGCGAACAGCACCCGCGCCTTGCGGTCCTGGCTGATCGTGTACGTGGCCACGACCAGGTCGGCCTTGCCCTCGACGAGGACGCGCTCCCGGTCGGAGGCCAGCACGGGGATGAACTCGGCCTCCTTGCCCAGCTTGTCGGCGATGTAGCCGGCGACGTCGATGTCGTAGCCCTCGAAGTCGCCGTCGGGGGTGCGGAAGCCCACCGACGGGAGGTCGGGGCGGACGCCGATGACGATGCGGTCCTTGTCCACGACGGACTCGGGGGCGCCGGCGCCGCAGGAGGCGGCGAGCAGCGCCACCAGGGCTGCCAGCGCCGCCGTCAGCAGCCGCTTCATCTGTACTCCCTCAGTCGTGGCCACACCCCGGCGACGAGGAGCAGGCCGATGCCGCCCATCGCGTACGGGAGCAGCCGCCACAGATCGTCGAGCGCGCTCTCGCCCTGGCCGACGGCTCGCTGGAAGACCGCCTGGTGCCGGTCGGCGAGTGCCGTCAGTTCCTTGTCGTAGGCGTCGAACGCCTCCCGCACCGGCCCCAGCCGGGCGGCGACGGCCTCGCCGGTCCTGCCGGCGGCCACCAGGTCGCGGAAGGTCCGGTCGGCCGCCTGGAAGCGGGTGTAGGCGTCCAGCGCGGGGCGGCCGGTGCCGGTGCTGAGCCGCAGGCCCAGCATGCCGAGGTAGTCGTCGGAGCCCCGCGCCACCTGGGCGTGGTAGGTCTCCAGGTTGCCCGCCTCGCGGTAGAGCACCTTCTGCGACTTGTCGAGGTAGGTGTGCTCGTAGGTGTCGGCCCGCTCCTTGTCCAGCAGGAAGCGGCTCTGGTCGCCCTGCATGCTGTTGCCGATGGCGCGGGCCTTGGCCAGCGTGACGATGGAGTCGAACCCGTCGGACTTGGCGGTCTCCAGATGACCGAGATCCTGCCTGAGCACGTTCCCGCCGAAGACGAGCGTGGCCAGGGTCAGCACGGTCGCGGCCACCAGCGCGGGCCCGAACACGCGGCGGAAGTGCCTGGTCAGATAGACCTGCAGCCGCAGCAGGCAGATCAGCGCCAGCAGCCCGGCCGCCACCACGGCCCACCGCAGCGCGGGCAGCATGACGGTCTTGTCGTCGTAGGTGCGGCGCACGATCGTGCCGCTCTCCAGCGTCAGGTTGTACGCCTGCGGGAGCAGCACCAGCCGCATCAGATCGGTGGCCTCCCGGTAGACCGCCACCACCTCGGCGGGCGGCGGCCCGGCGGGGTGGCCGGACTGGGAGTCGAGCAGCAGGGCCCGCGCCGCCAGCTGCTCGTAGCGGCCGAGGCCGTCGAGCACCGACTCGATGGTGCGGCGCTCGGCCTGGTCGTTCCCGGCCAGCTCGAACGCCTTCAGCAGCGCCCGGTTGGCCATGGCGCGCTGCTGCTCGTACCGGGTGAGGGCGGCCTGGCGGCGGGATTCGTTCGCCTGGCCCATCACGAGCACGTCGGCGAGTTGCGAGTCCATGTCGCTCAGCCCGAAGTAGAGCCCGGCGGTGGCGACGACCTGCGGGCCGGCGTCGCGGCCGATGACCCGCATGCCGTCGCCGGCGACGGCGGCGCCTGCCGCGACGGCCGCGAAGAGCAGCGCCAGCGCGGCCGCCGTGACGCCCGTGAGCAACCTGATCCGGCCGGGCACGCCGCTCCGGGCGGGCAGCGCCCGCGAAGGCGGCGGCTGTGGCGCGGGTGGTGCCGGTGGTGCGGGTGGCATGGGAGGCGCTGCCGGCTGAACCTGTGTCACGGTCAAGGCGTCCCCTCCCTGATGGTGATGACCGTCCAGGCGCCCACGTGGATGCGGTCGCCGACGCCGACGGTGACGGGCGTGTTGACGGCGACGGGCTTGCCGTTGACCCGGGTGCCGTTGGAGGATCCCGGGTCGACGAGCATCCAGGAGCCGCCGGGCTGCGCGATCAGCACGGCGTGCAGGTGCGACACGCCCGGGTCGGACGGCGGGCCGGACAGGTCGATGTCCGGCTGGAGGTCACGGCCCCGGCTGCGCCGTCCGATGCGCACCTGCTCGGCCTCCAGGGGGAAGGAGCGTTCCGGGCAGTACGGCGGGAAGGCGATGGCGTCGGCGTCCGGACCGCCCTCGGCGATCACCTGCTCGTAGTAGACGCGGTCGGCGGCGGTGACCGCCTCCCAGCGGGCGCCGGCCGCCGGCAGGTGCGCCGGGGCGCCCGAGCCGTCGAAGGCGTGGCCGCACACCTCGCAGAACTGCCCGGCACGCGGCGTCTGACAGATGGGGCAGCTCTCGGCGCCCGTCCGCTCGGCGGCCGGCTGCGGCTCGGGCGCCGCAGGGGCGGCTCCGGCGATCTGCGCGCCGCACACGTCACAGTAGTCGTCGCTGCCCGACGCGTGGCCCTGAGGGCAGGTCGCCATCAGCTGCCCTCCCCGCTCTTACGCAGCCTGCTGGTACGGACCGAGCCGGTGTCGAGCTCGATCTCGTCGGCCTTGTCGACCTGGCCGCGCAGCCGGGCCGTGCCGCTGACCGGGTCGACCTCGACGACCTTGTCCAGGAGCCTGGCGGTGTCCTCGCGGCCGGAGTCGGCGGCGATCTGCCTGGCCTTGGCCAGCCGGGCGGTGGCCGTCCGCTCGTCACCGGCCGCGCGGGCGCCGAGCCCGTCCTGGATCAGCTCGTGCAGCTCGGCCTGGCCGGTGTAGTGGGCGACCTTGACGTTGATCTGGGTGGACTGGGCCAGGTCGTCGGTCCACTGGGCGAGCACGTTGCCGCTGGCGTAGACGTCCTGGGTGTCGGGCCGTACCAGCTTCACCCAGGCCGCGCGGATCTCCTGGCCGAGCCGGCCGGGCGGGACCTCCACGCACAGCTGGTACTCACGCTCCTCCGCGCCCCACGATCCGGTGGGGTAGTCGCCGGTCAGCGGGTTGACGTCGAGCCGTTTGCCGGTCAGGTCGAGCAGGGTGGGGGAGACCTGCTTGACGAACTTGAGCGTGGCCGCCTGCGGCACCCACACCCGCAGGGACAGGTCGGCCAGGGTCTTGCTCATCGAGGTCTGGGTGATCCGGCGGAAGAACTCGGCCAGCTCGTTCTGGTTCCGGACGTACTCGAAGGTGCCGAGCAGCGCCTCGGACACCTTGCGGAGCTGGGCGGGCACCCAGTCGGCGCCGACGCCGAGGCTGTCGCAGACGAACTTGCCGCTCCAGGCGGCCAGCACCGCGTCGAACACCTCGTCGCGCTCGTTGTTCTGGCCGTCGGTCATCAGGATGGCGTGCCGGATCGCGTCCGGGTGCGCCGACAGCAGGTTGCCGGCGAGCTTGATCCACTCGCCCATCCCGGTGCCGCCGTGCGCGCTCAGCTTGGCGACGGCCCGCTGCGCCTCCGCCCGGGTGGCCGGAGTGGCGCGTACGAGCCCGTCGCCGCGCGGGTAGACGACCTTGGCCCCGCTGGTCCCGGAGATCACCGCGAAGAAGACGCCGTCGCGCAGGGTGTCCACGGCCGTGGCGGCGGCCAGCCTGGCGTCGCGGATCTTGCTGCCGCTCATCGAGCCGGACGTGTCGACGATGATGACCTCGGCGGCCTCGGCAGGAACGGAGGTCGCCAGGGCGTCACCGGAGGAGGAGACCGTGAGCACGGCGTGCACCTCCCGCCCGCCGGTGGGAAGGTACTTGTTCTGGTCGATCTGCAGCGTGAAGGTGGGCTGGTCACCCATGCGGGCCTCCTAGAGGTTTCACGACGAGGGGGATCACGACGATGGTCACGTTGTCCTGGCCGCCGGAGTCGAGCGCGTGGCGCAGCATCTGGCGGGCCTGTTCGAGCGGGGTGCCGGAGGCGGGGAAGCGGTAGTCGTTCAGGTAGCGCCACAGGCCGTCGCTGCAGATGAGCAGCGACCCCGGCCCAGGCGGGACGAAGGTGCGGACGCGCGGGACCGCGTCGGCGTAGTCGGCGCCGAGCCAGGCGGTGATCTCACCCGTGGGGACGGCGTCGTCCTCGGTCAGCGGCGTGCCGCCGGGCAGCCAGTAGGCGCGGCTGTCACCGGCCCAGCAGAGCGTCACCCGTCCCGGCTCGGCCACCGCGGCCACGTAGGTGCAGGCGGGAGCGTCGTCCTCGGCGGCGGCCAGCTTGACGACCGCCTGCTTGGCCAGGGTGAACGCCTCCTCGTGCGGTAGTCCGCGCGCCAGGGCGGCGGCGGCCGTCTCCACCGCGACGGCGGACGCCTCGTCGGCCCGCGGCGAGCTCCCCACCCCGTCACAGACGACCGCCACGACCGCCCCACCGGCGAGCAGGGCCATCGCGTCCTCGTTGCGGGCGCGGCGCAGGCCTCTGTCGGTCACGCCCGCCGCGCCGCCGGGGAGCTCCAGCTCCGCGTGGTCCCTGCCGGTGGGCTGGCGCAGGCCGCAGCGCTCGCAGTAGCCCTCGGCGTCCACGGCGGGCGCGCCGCAGGCCGTACAGGAGGGAGCGGAGAGCCGGTGGCCGCACGCCTCGCAGTAGGCGTCGCCCGCCGTCACCGGGGCGTCGCAGACGGGGCAGCTCACAGCCACGTCCGGGGACGTACCTCGTTGGCCCGGTCGACCAGGGTGTGGCGCTCCTGACGGGAGGGCGCGGCGGCGGCCAGCCCGCGGTAGATCTCCTCCAGCCTGCGGCGGACGCCCCGCTCGGTGAACGGCGCGCCGGCCAGGCGCAGCCCCGCAGGCGGCGCGGTGGTGCCGAGCAGGGCCAGACCGGCGCGCAGCACCTCGGCGGTGAGGTGCTCACGGCGGCGCGGGTCGAGGTCGGCGAGCTGCTCCAGCCTCGTCACGGCGGCCGCCAGGTCGCCGTGACCGAGCCGCGTGGGGTCGGGACCCCTGGAGGTGGCGGCGACGAGCGCGACCTGGGCCGCCACCCGGTGGCTGGAGGTGACGGGCACCTCGTCGAGCGCCCCCGGCAGGCCGTTCCTGGCCAGCCCGAAGGCGGCGCTGACATAGCCGTGGTCGGTCCGCCACACGCTCTCGTACCAGCGCACCGGATCCTGGCCGGCGCATTCGAGGGCGAAGGCCAGGCCCAGCCGGGGCGCGAGCTCGCCGGGCAGCAGCGACACGCAGGCGTCGAACATCCGCACGGCCTGCGACGGGTCGCCCAGGCCGAGCGCGGCCACCGCGCGGTACCAGGTGACGCGCCAGTCGCCGGGCAGCAGCCGGTCCAGCTCGTCCAGCACCTCCGACGCCTCGGGCGAGCCCTCCTCGACGAGCAGCCTGGCCAGCGTGAAACGGGTCTCCGGGGTGGGTGCCATGGCCCGTACCTCGGTCAGCAGCTCGCTGGGATGGCGGCCCGCCAGGCCGGCGAGCTGACCCGCGGCCGGGTCCTCCGGGTTGGCCAGCGGCACGGGCAGCGCGGCCACCGCGTCCAGCGCGCGCAGGTCGTCGAACACCTGGTCGTCGGCGGCGGCCAGCGCCGTTCCCACCGGCGCCCGCTCGGGCCCGAACAGCGTGGACGCGGCCGGGTACGGCACGCCGTCGGCGGCGGCGCTGATCTCGCGCAGCACGCCGACGAGCTGCTCCTCCATCTCCCTGGCGTCGGCGAACCGGTCGGCGGGGTCCGGCGCGGTGGCCCGGCGCAGCAGCCGGGCGAACGACTCGTGCCCGCAGTCGTCGGGCAGCGGGGAGGCCACGCCGCCCCTGGCCGGGCTGAAGGACGGGATGGCCAGCACCGCGAGCGTCCTGGCCACCGTGTAGAGGTCGGACCGCACCGACGCGGGCTGGGTGTCCAGCTCCGGGGCGTGGTAGCCGACGGTCACCCAGGAGGAGCCGGCGGGGGAGCCGATGCGCTGTACGGCGCCGAGGTCGATGAGCATGAGGCGCTTGCCGACCCGGATCACGTTGGCCGGTTTGAGGTCGCAGTAGACCAGGCCCTGTTCGTGCAGGTAGCCGAACGCGCGCAGGATCTCGCGCCCGTACATGAGGGTCTCGCGCAGCGGTAAGGGGCCCTGGCGGCGCAGCTCGTGCAGGGACTGGCCGCCGACGTACTCCATGACGATGTAGCCGAGGCCGGCCGAGCGCTGGAAGTTGAAGATCTTGACGATGTTGTGGTGGTCGACCTCGGTCAGGAACTTCCGCTCGGCCTCGGCGGCGGCCAGCGCTTCGGGGTCGGCGGTGTTGAGCAGGCCCTTGAGCACCACCCAGCGGCCGTTGAGGTTCTCGTCCGCGGCCAGGTAGATCCAGCCGAGCCCGCCGTGCGCCAGGCAGCCCAGCACCCGGTACTGGCCCGCCACCAGGTCGCCCTTGGCGAGCTTGGGGGTGAAGGAGAAGGGGGTGCGGCAGTGCGGGCAGAACCCGTCGGCGCGGCCCCGCTGCCCGTCCCGCGAGCGCCCTACGGGCTTGCCGCAGGACAGGTTGGCGCAGAACCGCTTCTCCTCGGACACCTGCGGGTCGGACAGCACCGCGTCGGCCGGATTCCGGTAGGGCGCCGACGGCAGGTCGGCGAGCTCGGCGAGCATGCCTGCCCGCGACCGGCCGCTGCTCGCCGGTGAGGTCACGCCCCCGCTCGCCGGCGCGGTCACGCCCCTGCTCACGGGCGCGGTCACGCCGCTGTTCACGGAACCGGATGGGGTGGCGGCGGGGGCGGCGGAGGCGGCCGCCGGTGCGGCGCCGGCCGCGTGCCCGCACCGGTCGCAGTACCCGTCCTCGATCATGCCGGAACAGCCGGGCTGTGCGCAGGTGCTCAGTGACGGGCCGGCCGCGTGCCCGCACTGGTCGCAGTACCCGTCCTCGATCGTGCCCGTACAGCCGGGCTGCGAGCAGGGCGTCATCGGCCACCTCCGTGGATCGCGCGCTTGTACAGATCGACGGCCGAGGCCGCCTTGGTCAGGTCGCAGGGGGCGGTCCACAGCAGCGCCCGCGCCTGCGCGTAGAGCCGGACGGCCTCCGGGTCCTCGGCCGTGCCGAGGCGTGCCGCCTTGGCCTGGGAGGCGACGAGCAGCCCGCGCAGCTCGTCACGCCTGGCGATCAGGCCGAAGAGCGCCTTCGCGGTGGTCAGGGCCTGCTGGGCGGCCTCCTGGGCGCGCTGTTCGAGCGCGGCGAGCCGTTTGGAGCGCGCCAGCCAGGAGTCGGCCGCGGCGTCCAGCGCGTCGAGCTCGCCGGCCAGCTCGCCGACCCGGTTGCGCGGCTGTGCCTGGGGCGGCAGGGCGATCTTGACCACGACCGCGCCGTGCGCCAGCCGGGCCTCGCTCTCGGCCGCGCGCACCTGGTCGAGGGCGGCGCCGAGGTTCTCGCGCCGCCGGCCGTACTCGTCCCTGACGGCCAGGGCCTGCTCCAGGTCGGCCTGGGTGCCGGCGAGGAAGCGGGCGATCGGGTCGAGCTCCTGCTTGGCGGCGCCCGCGTCGAGCGGGTCCTCCAGGACGGCGGCGCGCAGGCGGCTCAGGTCGGCGCGCGTACGGGCCAGATCGGCGGTCTCACCCAGGCGGAGCAGAAGGGCGTCAACCTCGCGCAGGGCGTTGTCGGCCGCGTCGAGCCGGGGCAGCAGGGCGGTCCAGGTGGAGTCGATCTCCGTGAGCGCGTCGGTGGCGGTCTGGAAGGCGGCGTCCATCCGCAGGACGGTCTCGTCGAGGGTGAGCCGCTCGTCCGGCTGGGGTAACAGTGAGCGCTGCTCGACCGGCCGGCGCGGCGCCCTGACCACGACCGAGGGCCCGGCCAGCAGCTCGGTGAGCGCGGCGAGCTGATCGCCGCCGAGCCGGGCGCGTCCGGCCCTGATCCGCTCGGCCTGGCGCAGCACCTCGCGGTAGGCGTCGTTGAGCGACCACATGGCGGCCAGCGCCGTTTGCGCCTGGTCCCAGCGCTGCCGCGTCCGGCCGCGTAACGTCGCGTCCTTCAGTAATCGGTAGGTGGTGTGCGACTCCAGGTCGAGCAGGTCGCCGGAGATGCGGTCGCGCTCGGCGGCTCTGGCGCTGAGCGCGAACTCGGCCGCTTCCCTGCTCATCGGTGGTCCCAGACTGATCACGCTCCCCGTGCAGCAGTCCCCCGCTGCCCGTGTCAACGGGAGGACCGACCGGTTGGTTCCAAAAGAGTAGGGGAACCCCTGACTTGTCCCTGATTGAACCCTGTCTTACCTGCAGAACACTTAAATGATCTCGTACGGTCTGGGCATGGGACGAATTCTTCTTATCATCGCGGCGATCATCGCCGCCCTCTTCCTCATCGGCCCTCTCATGGGCCTCGTCTTCGGTCTGGTCAAGTGGGGCCTCATCATCGGCGCCGTGGCGCTCGGTGTGATGTTCCTGTCGAAGTGGGCTAAAAGGACATAGCGTCCTGGTGCATCCCGGCGCATAGTGGGTTGATGGAGGCGCGGCCAGCGGTCGACGACGCTGCCCTCGGGCGCGAGGCGCTGTCCGTGCTCGAGGCGAACTGGACGGGATGCGCCACCGTGCCCGCGCCTGGCCTCTACCCCCACCAGTGGAGCTGGGACTCCGCGTTCGTGGTGATCGGGCTGGCCAGGCACCGCCCCGACCGGGCCCGCGCCGAGCTGCTCGGCCTGCTCCAGGGGCAGTGGGCGACAGGGATGCTGCCGCACATCGTCTTCCACACGCCCCAGGCGTATTTCCCCGGCCCGCCCGTCTGGCGCTCACAGGACCATGGGGCCGCGCCACCGGTGCTGACCTCCGGACTCACCGCGCCGCCGCTGCACGGGCTGGCCCTGTGGTGGCTCTACCGGCACACCGGCGACGTCGCCTTCGTCCGGCGCGTCTTCCCGGCCATCGCCGCCCAGCACGCCTACCTCGCGAGCGCCCGCGACCTCGGCGGCGGCGGCCTGGCCGCCATCGTGCACCCCTGGGAGTCGGGCATGGACGACAGCCCCGCCTGGGACCAGCCGCTCGCCGCGCTCCCGGAGATCAGGTACGGCTACCGCAAGATCGAGCTGGCCGAACGGCACCCGGACAGCGACCACGACCGTTACGTCTGGCTGGCCCTGCGCTACCGTGACGCCGGCTACCGCCCCGAGTATCTGCGCGACGAGCACCCGTTCGCCATCGAGGACCCGATGTTCAACGGGATCTGGCTCGCCTCCTGCCAGGCCATGGCCGAGCTCGCGCCGCTGACCGGCGCCGACGGCAAACCGCACGCCGAGCAGGCGGAGCGCATCCGGCACGCGCTGCTCGAACGCCTGTGGGACGGCTTCTTCTACGCCCGCGACCTGCGTACCGACAGCTTGATCAGAGTCTGCACGGTGGGTGCGTTCGGCCCGCTGCTCGACCCCGGGCTGCCCAGCGGGCACGTCAGCGCCGCCGTCGACATGCTGGAGTCGGCCCGGTTCATGGGCGCGACCGGCTACCCAGTCCCCAGCTGCGAGATCCGCGCGGCCACGTTCGACCGGACCCGCTACTGGCGCGGCCCCTCCTGGGTCAACACCAACTGGCTGCTGCGCCACGCGGCGGCCGTGCACGCGCTCGAACCCCTGAGCCGGCAGCTCGCCAACGGCACCCTGCGGCTGGTGCGGCAGGCCGGTTTCCGGGAGTGCTTCGACCCGTTCGATGGCAGCGGGCGGGGGTGCAGGGACTTCTCCTGGAGTGCGGCGCTCACCCTCGACCTGCTCGCCGATACCGTGGAGCCATGAAAGCCTTCCGCCGCCTGCCCGCCGACGTACGCAAGTCCCTGGCCACGCTGCCGGGGGAGCGGGTGCTGACGTTCAGCCCCGCCGCGGGCGAGGGTTACGTGGTGGCCACGGACCTGGCCCTGTACCTCGCCGACGGCACCCGGGTGCCGTACGAGACGGTCGACAAGGCGTCCTGGGACGAAGAGGGGCTGCGCCTGCTCACCATCGACGGCCAGAGCCGCCGGGCGCTCGTGCCGGAGCCGCGCCTGCTGCCCGAGACCCTGCGCGAACGGGTCAACGCCACCATCGTGGTGAACAAGCACGTGAATCTCCCCGGGCGCGGCGGCGTGCGACTGGTGGCCAGACGCCGCCCCTCGGGCGAGATGGTGGGCTGGACGCTCGTCTTCGACGACGGCCTCGACCCCGACGACCCGGGCCTGCGCGCCCTGGCCGAGCAGGCCCTCGAAGGGCTGCGGCGCAGCATGGGCGTGTGAGAGACGACACGCCCATGCGCGCCGATCAGTAAGGCATCCGGCTCTGCCCGGCCGCCTTCGGCTGGTCCGCCGTCTCCTCGGGCCAGCCCGTGCCGGCCTCCCCGTCGTGGCGGTGCCGATTCCTGAACGGCATCCGCTCCTGGAGCGGGCCCACCTTGGACCGTGCCGTCTCCCCGGCCTTCGACATCTGCGCCCCGACCACCCCCGCGGCCTCCTGCACCCTGGGGTTGTCGGCCACACGCTGTGCCGTCCGCTTGATCTGCTCGTATCGCTCACGGCCTGCCCGGCTGCCGAGCACATAGCCGACGGCCAGTCCCATGACGAATGGCATTCGATATCGCATGTTGCACCTCCGCTCCCACGGCCCTACCCCGATCACGATGCGACACGCACTCCGCGAGTGCGCTAATCTATTCCTGCGCACGACGGACGGGGCCAACCCCCCGTCGATCAGCGTCATCGTACGATCCCGCGTAGCTCAACGGCAGAGCAGCCGGCTGTTAACCGGCAGGTTAGAGGTTCGAGTCCTCTCGCGGGAGCTTTGCCGCAGCTCAGGCCCCCTTCTTTGATCAAGGAAGGGGGCCTGAGTCGTTCCGGGAGCCACTACCTGGCTTGGTCACCGTTTTTGAGACGGAGTCCAATGCCCTCGGTGTCAGGGACAATGACCGGCCTGATCTGGCGCCGGTAGACGGTCTGCGTGGTGTTAGGTGTTGAGTGCCCCGACGAGATCGGCGAGGTGTTCCACCGAGACAGCCCCGCCATCAACCGTCACCTCGATGGCGTGGAGCCTGCTTGGCCATGTCGTCGTCGAGTACACAGGCCAGATTTCGATCAGCGGCTAGATGAGGTCGTCGAAGTCTCCGTCACCCATGCCGCCACGGAAGGCCTGCCACTCGCTTTCCGTGAAGAAGAGCACTGGGCCATCGGGATCCTTGGAGTCACGCATGACCACCAGACGATCCTCATCAGACTTGTGTGTGGCAAGCTCGTTCGGTGCTTCGAGTACGCCGACCTCGACGCAGTCAGCGCCGCCGTTGCCGCTGCGACGGCTCTTGCGCCAGACGACACCGGAGAGATCCATCGCCGTCAACCTTCTCCTTCGTCACGGGGAAGCTCGCGCAACACCCGGCGTATCAGGTCTCGTGACTGATCGGGGCCGAGAGCCCGAGCCACGAGCAGGTCGAGGACGCGAGCATAGGCCGACACGTCCTCATTTTTCTCCATGTAGATCGAGCCTTGCCGATATTCACACTACGCGACAGCGGGATCCGTCGTGAAGCGCAACAAATGGAACCCGCCCTGCATCCCCGGATGCGCGCCCACGTCGTAAGGGAGGACCTGCAACGTCATGTTGTTGAGCCGCGACACGTCGACCAGATGGTGCAACTGCTCGCGCATCGTTTCGGGACCACCCACGACCTGATGCAGGGCGGCCTCCCCGATGATGCTCCAGAGCCGGAGGGGTTCGCTCGCTGTGAGCTGTTCCTGTCGCTTGAGTCGTACGGCGACACGACGATCGATCTCGTCATCGGCCGGCACTTCGACCTCGGCCTGGATCAGTGCCCGCATGTAGCCCTCGGTCTGCAGCCGCCCATCGATCATCTCGGGATGCCACGTACGGATCTCTGTCGCTTCTGCTTCGAGGCCGACGTAGACCTCGAACCATTGCGGAATCGCTCCTGAGTACGCCTGCCACCAGCTCCGCTGGCGAGCCTCACGAGCAAGCGTCAGCAGCACCTCTCGCCGCTCACCCTCTACTCCGAACAACTCCAGCAGCATCGAGACGTCAGCAGGACGGGCGGCGGCCGAGGCGTTCTCGATCTTCGTAATAGTTGATGGAGCCACACCGACGAACTTCGCCACGTCATCGCGCGACTTGCCGGATGCTCGCCGCAGCTCCCTCAATTCAGCCGCGAGTCGTCTGCGCCGGACTGTTGGGCTCGTACGGGTCCGCGATCGCTGATTCTACGTGCACGATCGGAAGCCTAGCGACGCAATGGCGTGCGGGGTGGCGAGTGACTCATTTCCTGCAAAGGGCTCATGCGAGGCCGTCAGAGCTGCACGAGAATCCGAAAGGTGGTCGACGTGTCATGATATTTCCACTAATTCGTGGGTCCGGCCTGACCGTCATAGGCAAGCGCACCTTCGCGGGGGTTCCCGTCAGCGTCCGTCTGTCTCGCGACTGGCTCGCGGAATTGCTTGATAATTTGGCATCCCCGGCCCTGGCGGAGGTGACAATCCTCCTGCTCAGCGAAATCGCTACCAACGCCATCCTCCACTCGCGTTCGGGTGGCGGGGGTGGTCGCATCGAAGTGCGGGTGGCCACGTCAGAGGACCGCATCCTTGTCGAAGTGCTCGACGAAGGCTCTGATGCAACCAGGCCATGCATCAAGGCCCCCGCCGACACCGACCCGGGTGGCAGGGGGCTGGCGCTCGTCGATGCCATTTCTGCCAGCTGATAGAGCAGTTCGACGTGGAAGAGCAGCAACGCGTAAAGCACGATCTCGACGAAATCGGCAGGATCGTCGACCAAGGTCTTGACAAGGCCAAGACCAGGATCGAAGCCGAGGAGAGAGCGAAAAAGAAGGCGAAAGCCTGACGCTCATACTTCTTTGGGTTCAGCCGGTATCAAAGAGCTTCAGGTGTGGCCTTGATGACGGCGGGCTCCTCAAGAGGCGAAGGCCAAATTTGGAGGTAATGGTCATCGGTGGCGTCGTCCGTTCCCTCTGTGTCCATTCCCTTGACGTGATAGCGGACGCGGTAGGTCCCAGGGCCGGCGGGGAGGGGAGGAAGGAGACTCATCGGGAGATTGTCGTAGTTGAACCCGACCAGCGCCACCTGGCCTGACGCGGACGCGTAACTGATTTCGGCGATCTCCTCGTAGCCGGTCAGATCGGCTCCTGGATCCCGGTCGGCGATCGTCACCGTGAAGTTCGTCTGCCCCCACTGGTGCGTGGTCCACAGGGAAACGGAGCGCTTCGCAACCTGGATGTTCCCGACAGACCGCACCGGTTCTTCTGGATATTGATCCCATCCCTGATCTGCCAGATGTGCGGTGGCGCAGTCCTGTACATCGAATTCCAGGCGTACGGTGCAAGTCTTTTCGTCGCGCATGAGTGGGAAGCGTAGACATCTCCACCGACAAGATCCGCCTGGCGTGGGTTTCACTCCATGTAGTCGTAAGGTCACACACTTTGGTGTTTCGCCGGACAAGCGGGGCTTCGAGGGGTGAGAATGGAGCCGCCGCGTCGGTCAGCCCCATGGCCGGCGCGGCGAGCCGCGGACAAGCTGACGAGGTGGCGTGGAGAGGGCGCTGCCGGCAGGAGGCGTCGCCGACCCGGAATCGGTGGGGTGCTCCGTGAAGCGAAAAGTGCTGGTTACTGCGTGCCTACCTGGATCAGATCCCTGCGTCCTTTCGATGCTCTGGCTCTGCCTGGCGTCATCGAGCGTACGACCGACCTTCGTGAGGCGGAGCGCTTCATCAGGCTCTTCCACGGCGAGCATCCGACCGAGGGCGGGATGCACGCGCGCCTGCGTGACGTGGGGAGGGACATCGCCCGCCACGGAACCTACGTGCACACCTTCGAGGAGTTGCAGTTCGGGGCCCGGGTGGCCTGGCGCAACAGCAATCGCTGCATCGGCCGTCTCTACTGGAAGTCGCTGCGGGTGCGCGATCGGCGGGACGTCGCCGGTGCGGAGGGGGTGGCTCTGGAGTGTGTCGCGCATCTGCGGGAGGCCACCGGTGACGGCAAGATCAGGCCGACGATCACTGTCTTTCCGCCCGACGTGCCCGGTCGGCGGGCGCCGCGGGTGCTGAACGAGCAGCTCATCCGCTATGCCGGGCATCGGACCAGGGGTGGTTCGGTCATAGGTGACCCTCGTCAGACCGAGCTCACGGCGCTGGCCCGGGAGATGGGGTGGCGGGGCGGGCTGGGGCGGTTCGACGTGCTGCCGCTGATCATCGATCCCGGTCTGGGTGGGCCGCTGCTGTGCAACCTGCCGGGTGACGTGGTGCTGGAGGTGCCGATCGTGCATCCGGTGTATCCGTGGTTCGCCGACCTCGGGCTGCGCTGGCACGCCGTGCCCGCGATCTCCGGCATGTGCCTGGAGATCGGCGGCGTCTGCTATCCGTGCGCGCCGTTCAACGGCTGGTACATGGGCGCCGAGATCGGCGCGCGCAACCTGGCGGACACCGACCGCTACGACCAGCTTCCCGTGGTCGCCGAACGGCTCGGCCTGGACACCTCCACCGAGCGCTCGCTCTGGCGCGACCACGCGCTGGTGGAGCTGAACGTGGCGGTGCTGCACTCCTTCGAGGCGGCGGGCGTGACCATGACGGACCACCACACGGAGTCCGGCCGGTTCCTGACCCATCTGGAGCGCGAGGAGAAGGCGGGCCGCACCTGCCCTGCGGAGTGGTCGTGGATCGTCCCGCCCATCTCGGGCGGCGCGACCCCCGTCTTCCACCGCTCCTACGACAATCTCACCCTCACCCCCACCTTCATGCCGCGCCACTGACCTTGCGTCGCCGTCCTCCCCGCACCCCTCAAGAGGCCACTGACCTTGCGTCGCCGTCCTAGAACATGGTTCTGTTGCCTCATGGCCGAACTCGTACTGTCCTCGCTCGACCGAGGCGTGCTGACCCTCACGTTCAACCGCCCGGAGCGGCTCAACGCCTGGACCGACGCCATGGGGCGCCGATACTTCGACCTCCTGGCCGAGGCGGAGCGCGACCCCGAGGTACGGGCCGTCGTGGTGACCGGGGCGGGCAAGGGCTTCTGCTCCGGCGCCGACTTCGAGGCGCTGACCGCCATCCAGGCGGGCACCTACGCCGAGCCGCCGGACCCCCGGCCCGCCACCTTCCCCACCACGATCGGCAAGCCGATCATCGCCGCCGTCAACGGCGCCTGTGCCGGCCTCGGCATGGTCCACGCCCTGGTCTGCGACCTGGTCTTCACCTCGGAAGAGGCCAAGTGGACCACCGCCTTCGCCCGGCGCGGGCTCATCGCGGAGTACGGCCTGTCGTGGATCCTGCCGCGCGTGATGGGCCAGCAGAAGGCCATGGACCTCCTGCTGTCGGGCCGGACCTTCACCGGTGGGGAGGCCGTCGCGCTGTCGCTGGCCAACCGGGCCCTGCCGCCCGGCGAGCTCCTGGAAGCCGCCCAGGCCTATGCCGGGGACCTGGCCCGGCACAGCTCGCCGACGTCGATGTCCGTCATCAAGCGCCAGATCTGGTCCGACTGGACGACGAGCCTGGAGGAGTCGGCGAAGGCGGCCACCCAGGAGATGCTCGCCTCCTTCGAGCGCCCCGACTTCGCCGAAGGCGTGGCGAGCTTCCTGGAGCGACGGGACCCCGACTTCCCGCCGCTCTATGCCCCTGAGGACAGGCGGGGGTGAGGCGTCAGGACAGGCGGTGGGCGCCCTTCGCCGGGGTGGCGGGCAGGAAGCGGGGCGGCGTCCACGAGCGCTCGGCGTAGGCGGCGAGGACGGACTCGCGCACGCTGTCCAGCCGGTCCTCGCCGACCAGGGCGATCGCGGACCCGCCGAAGCCGCCGCCCGTCATCCGGGCGCCCTTCGCGCCGCCGCGCACGGCCGCCTCCACGGCCACGTCCAGCTCCGGTGAGGACACCTCGTACTGGTCGCGCAGCGACAGGTGCGAGGCGTTCAGCAGCGCGCCGATCTCGCTCGTGGCGCCCGCGCGCAGCAGCCCGACCAGGGCCTCCACACGGTGGTTCTCCGTCACGACGTGCATGACGCGCTTACGCTCGTCGCCCTGAAGCCGCTCCAGCGCGCCCGCCAGGTCGGTGACGTCGCGCAGCGAGGCGACGCCCAGCTTGCCGGCCGCCGACTCGCACTCCGCCCGGCGCTTGGCGTACTCGCCGCCGGCGTGCTCGTGGTGCACCTGCGTGTCGATGATGAGAATGCGCAGCCCTTGGGCGGCCAGGTCGAGCGGGATGGACCGGGAGCCCAGGGTGCGGCAGTCGAGGAACAGCGCGTGGCCCTCCTCGCACAGCGCCGAGGCCGCCTGGTCCATGATGCCGCAGGGCATGCCGACGAAGTCGTTCTCGGCCCGCTGGCTGAGCAGCGCGATCTCCATGGGGGTCATGCCGAGGCCGTGCAGCTCGTTGAGCGCCGAGGCGACGGACACCTCCAGGGCGGCGCTGGAGCTGAGGCCGGCGCCCTGCGGCACGTCGCCGTCGAGGGCGATGTCGGCCCCGCGCACCCGGTCGCCGAGCATGGCCAGGACGCCGACCGCGTAGCGGGTCCAGCCGGTGGCCTCCTCGCGGGTGGCCAGGGTGATGGGCTCGGTGGAGGAGCCCTGGAGGGACAGCAGGCGGATCGTCTGGTCCGGGCGCGGGCTCACGGCGGCCGTGACGCCCCACGGGACGGCGAAGGGCAGCACGAAGCCGTCGTTGTAGTCGGTGTGCTCGCCGATCAGGTTGACCCGGCCGGGAGCGCGCCAGACGGTCTCGGGGTCCGAGCCGAACGCGGCACGAAAAGCTTCAACAACGCGCATAACCCAACACTCCTCAACAATGGCCCGACCGTAGACTAGCGGCAACGGGCGGCGGAACGGCACGAGGAGGGCTGTGGAGGAGCTGCTGGATCCCGCGCTGGGCGCTGTACGGGTCTTCCTGGTGCACGACGACAACAAGGCGCGTAAGCTCCGCTACAACCTCGGCCCCGCCCGGATCCTCACCTTCGGCGGCGCCTACTCCGGGCACATCAGGGCCGTGGCGGCGGCGGGTCTGCGGCACGGGTTCGAGACCATCGGGGTGATCCGCGGCGAGGAGCACCTGCCGCTGAACCCGTCGCTGGCCCACGCCGTGGCCTGCGGGATGCGGCTCGACTACCTGGACCGGACGTCGTACCGGCTCAAGCACACCCCCGAGATCCAGGCGCGGCTGCGTGCGCGGTGGGGGGACGTGGCGATCCTGCCCGAGGGCGGGAGCAACGCGGCGGCCGTGCGCGGGTGCGCCGAGCTGCCGGGGGAGTTGCCCGGGGAGGTCGCCGGGGACTACGACGTGATCTGCTGCCCGGTGGGGACCGGGGGCACGCTGGCCGGGATCTCGGCGGGGCTGCCCGAAGGGAGGCGGGCGCTCGGGTTCGCGGTGCTGAAGGGGGCCGGGTTCCTGGTGGGGGAGGTGGCCAGGTTGCAGCGGGAGGCGTACGGGCGGGTCTGGTCGAACTGGTCGATCAACCTCGATTACCACTTCGGCGGCTACGCCCGCACCACACCCACTTTGAACGGATTTATCGCGAAATATCGGGTGGAGGGGGTGTACGTGGCGAAGATGTTGTACGGCATTCTCGACCTCGTACGGCAGGGCGCCTTCCCCCGCGGCACCCGGATCGTCGCGGTCGTCACCGGTCAGCCCTCGACCCCCGTCGCCGAGTGCGCCGCCCCCACCGGCTTGGACTCGGGTGAGCCGCGCTGGCGCAGATAGATGGAGAGCACCACCATCGACAGCACCGCCAGCAACTCCGACTGCCAGTTCTGCAGGCTCCGGTCCCAGAACTCCGGCGAGGTGACGTACGAACTCCATCCGATGGGATCGCGCAGGTCGGTGAGTCGCTCGGAGTTGTACGACGCCAGCCCGGCGACCGACTGCGCCAGCCACGACAGCAGGAAGACGGTCCCCATCGCCAGCCCCAGCGAGTTGCTGTAGAGCCTGAGCCGCCAGCCCTTCGCCCTGGCCCAGGCGGGCGAGTCGGCACTGGCGTGGCGGCCGATCTGCTGCTCCTCGTCGGACTCGGCGCCCTCCTTGCCGGGCTCCTTCGACTCCGGCGAGCCCCGCTGAACCATCCAGATGGTCAGCATGATGAACAGCAGGAACTGCAGATACTCCGACTGCCAGTTCTCCGCCACGTCCACGGCGAAGGAGGAGGAGGTCACGTACTCCAGATAGGAGATGGCCTGCCCGCCGTCCACGAGTTGCCGCTCGTTGTAGTGCAGCATGCCCGCCAGCCCCTGACCCGCCAGGCAGATCAGGAACAGCGTCAGGAACGTCACCGAGAGCGCGTTGTCCTTGATCCGGCTCATTGGTGCGCCAGCCCGATCAGGAAGAAGAAGACCAGGCCGATCACGATCACGGCCACGGTCAGGCCGAACACCACCCGCATCAGTTCTCCACCTCACACTCGTAGGGCAGATCGTGCACCGGCCGGCAACCGGCGGCCTTGACCCGCCAGCCGTCCCGGTAGTGACGCAGGAACAGGGTGTCGCCCGCCAGCCGGACCTGGGCCTCGTCGCCCCAGACGCTCACCTCGGTGACCGGGCCGCCGGCGCCCAGGTTCAGCTCACGCAGCGCTTCCGCGCAGCTCTGACCGGGATCGGGCAGTTGGTCGGCGGTCTGCTTCGCGAGCATGGCGCAGGCCTCGTCCAGCTGCTGGGAGGCGAGGGCGCTGTGGAACCCTTCGGCCGCGCGGGCCGGCCCGGCCGTGTCGACCGAACAGCCGGCGACCAGCACCGCGGCGAGTGCGACAGCGAGGGTGATCCGCATACGCTGCTGCTACCCATTCGAAGATCGGGCATGCTGGTCCGATGAAGAGGACCGATACGCCGACCTCCTGGGACGAGCGCACCACGCTGACCACCTTCCACGACTATGTCCGTGCGACGGTGATCCACAAATGCGAGGGGCTGGGCAGCGAGGACGCCAGAAGGACGCCCCTGCCCGCCTCGCCGCTGATGTCGGTGGCCGGCATCGTCAACCACCTGCGGTGGAACGAGCACTGGTGGTTCGAGGTGATGTTCTTCGGGGACGAGGACCGGGGGCCGTGGACCGACGAGGACCCTGACGCCGAGTTCAAGGTCGCGCTGACGATGCCGCTGGCACGCCTCCTGGTGGAGTACGAGGCGCAGTGCGAGCGCGTACGGGAGCGCATCGCGGGCGTCGACCTGGACACCCTGTCCAAGGGCAAGGACAGCAAGGGCGGCCACCTCACCCTGCGCTGGGTGATCGGTCACATGACCGAGGAGACCGCCCGCCACAACGGCCACCTGGACATCCTCCGTGAGCTCATCGACGGCTCCACGGGCGCCTAGCCGTAGTTGTCGACCTGGGCGGGAACGTGCCCGCCCGTCCGGGGACGCCCGCCTGGCGCCACCTGAGCCGCAGCCGGCGGAGGTGCGGTTCGGCGCAGGTACGAGCAACCCACGCGCTCCACTTCACAGCAGTGTTTCTGGCAGCAGCCTGAACGCCGGCACCTGGCGAGGGCGCATCAGCAAGAAGTCTCGACGGTCAAGGGTTGCGATATGTGTGATCGCGAGCCGCTCGGCGATCGCAACGACGGACACGTCGGCGGGATCGAGGCGTGCGTCCTCATACGTGCGGACGAATTCCGCCATTCGCCTGGTCGGGCGATAGCTGATCCACCAGGTGGTGAAGCTCCTCGTGCGCATGTCCGGCGCTCGTACCTGCGAGCGTACGTTGGCGGTACCGTCAACGACCAACCTCTCGCGGAACTTCACCTGGGGCAGGAGGTACGCCGGTTCGACCCCTCCAAGCGCCAGGGTCTGGGGTCGGCGTATCAGACCGCTCCTGGCAAGGGAATCGTCGTAGCGGAAGCCATTTCTCGTGCTCGCTCGGCGCAGTCCGATCAGCTCGCCGCCGCCCACGCCTACCTCGACCAACGGCTGGTCTCGTGAGCCACGGCGGGGTCCTAGCCGAGCTGGTCGAGCACGGGGGTGACCAGCTCGTTCAGCTCGCGCACCAGCACCGTCACCGCGCGTGCGGCGCTCTGCTCCACCTGGTCGTGCGGGCCTTCCGGCTCCGGTGGCAGGTCGGCGAGCGGCACCGGGACCTCGATGAGCAGGCTGGCCCGTACGAAGGGGTGCCGGGCCAGGTCCTGCTGCGTCGGCTCGACGTACTGGCCGAAGACCTCCTGCCAGCCGAGCCAGCCGCGGTCGCGCCACCAGGTCCGGGAGCTGGTGAGCTGCGCGGGCAGCGGGGAGGCGACCCTGATGCGCGCGTTCAGCGTGCCGTCCCAGGTGTTGCGGACGCAGGTGGCCTCCAGGACCCGCCGGTCCCAGCGCACGTAGCCCGGTGACAGCGACGGCGGCGTGGCGAGCCGCCACGCCGCGCAGGCGAACCTGACGGGCGCGATGTCGCCCCACTCGAACTCTTCGAGATTCTTGCGTACGTGCACGGAGAAGCGCCCGTCACGGTCCCTGTCGAACTCCTGGTCGATCCAGAACGCTTTTGCCATGAGGTCTACGCTACGGCGCGGCCCGCCCCACCCGTCGCGGGACTCGCGATATCCGGATAGCCCTGTGCTCGAAGTGGCCATATGTGTAGTTTTTTCACTTCAAAGCTATACAAGGAGTGGACACATGACGTCAGAACGGCTCGGGCCGGCCATGCGGAGTTGGGAAGCGGGAGATCTCGACGGGGCCGCCGCGCTGTTCCGGGAGGTCGCGGCCGCCGGCGACCCCGAGGCGTCACACCTGCTGGCCTGCCTCCTGCAGGACATGGGCGACCTGGACGGGGCCGAGGCCGCGCACCGGTCGGTGATCCTCTCCGACGACCCGGTGTTCGCCCAGCGCTCGGCCATCGCCATGGCGTTGATGCTGGTCAGCGCCTGCGAGTGGCCTGCCGCGCACCGGGTGCTGTCCATCGCGGCCGACGGCGCCGACTTCGAGGTGGCGGCATTGGCCGATACAGCGCTGGTGCTGGTCTGCACGGAGCTGGGCGACGCGGCGGGCGCCGAGGCGGCACTGAGGCGGGCGCGCCGCTGTGACAGCCCCGCCGTCGCGGAGCTGGCCGCCCACCTTGAGCTGCCGGAATTCGCCTTCCTCACCGCCGCCACGGCGGCCGAGCTGTACGAGGTGGCCGAGGACGAGGAGGACTACCGGCGGCTCCTCACCTGCGGCGACCCTGAGGTGGTGTCGCTGTCGGCGTTCAGGCTCTACCAGCTGTACGCCGAGGAGGAGGAGCACGAGGCGGCCCGCCAGGTGTGCGAGCACGCCGTCGCCGTGGGTCACCCCGAACACCTGGCCATGGCGTACAAGCTGCTCGGCGCGGCGCTGGCGAACCTCGGCGAGTACACCGAGTCGGCCGACGCCTACGCCAGGGCGGCCGAGGACCCGCGGCCCGAGCTGCGCCTGCCCGCGCTCCTGGAGCAGGCCAAGGTCTTCGCCCAGCTCGGCGACGAGGAGACGACCAGGGCGATCTTCCACCGGGTGATCGCCAGCGGCCAGCGCGAGTACGCCGTCCAGGCGCACGCCTGCCTGGCCCAGCTGCACACCGAGGCGGGCGAGGCGGCCCAGGCCCTGACCGCGTTGCGCGCCGTACTGGAGGCGGGGGAGTCGCCGTGGTCCTCCCCCTGCGTCACCCTGCTCGCGCTGCTGCTGGACCAGCACCCTTCGTCGTACGAACCCGCCATGGAGCTGGTCAGGGCGGCGGCCACGCACCCCGACCCCGACACCGCCTTCAAGGCGGCGCTGCTGCTCGACCAGGACGCGCGCCGGCGGCCCATGGCCGACCCCGCCGAGGAGCAGGCGCTCCAGGACGCCGACAGCGGGCTGGAGCGGCTGCGGGCCGGGGAGGTCGAGGAGGCCCGGCGGCTGCTGCGCGGGGCCGTCGACTCCGGCGCGGACACCCAGTCGATCAGGGCCATGGTGGCGCTGGCCGAGCTGGAGATCGGCGAAGGGGACCGGGAGCAGGCCGACGAGCTGCTCTCCTACGTCGCCCACGGCCTCGACGTGGCCCAGGGCTTCACCGCCGCCTTCCTCCTGCACCTGCTGCGCACCTCCGGCGACGACCCGCACCCGGTGCTGCGGGCGATCGTCGACCACCAGCGGCTGGGCCGGCAGGAAGGGCTGATCCGCTACCGCGCCGCGTTGGACCACGACCCGGCGAACGGCCTGGCCGCCGCCGTCTACGCCCAGGTGCTGGCGGCGGTCGGATACGACCTGTCGGAGGCGGCCAGGCTGTTCGAGTCGGCCGCCTCCTCCGGTGACCCGCTCGCCCTGTCCTACACGGCCGTGGTCTACAAGGAGCTCCTCCTCGGCCACGACCAGCGGGAACAGGCGATCGACCTCCTGCGCCGGGCACGCGCCCACGGTCACCCGGTGCTCGCGCCCTGGGTGGCGTACGGCCTGGCCGACCTGGTGGCCGGCGAGCCCGCTGCGGCACGGGCCGCTCACAGCGAGGCCCCGGCCCCTCACAGCAAGGCGCAGGATCCGTACGGCGAGGTGCCGGGCGTCTACGGCGAGGTGCCGGGCCCGTACGGCGGGGCGCTGGGGGTCTATGGCGAGGAGCGGGCGGCCTACGGTGAGGCGCGGGCCGCTTACGGGGAGGCGCTCGCGGCCGAGCATGAAGGGCTGCGCAAGGCGGCGGCGGCCGGGCTGCTGCAGGTTCTTGAGCGGCAGGGGGACCTGCTGGCGGCTGGGCGATTGTACGAGCGGCTGGTCGCCGAGGGCGACACGGCTCGCAGCGGCTGGCTTCTCGGTCTCACCCGGGTCCGGCTCGACGACGTCGAAGGGGCGCGGGCGGCCTTCGCCCTGGTGCCCGGCGACGATCCGGAGCAGGGGGAGGCAGGGCGCTACGCCAGGGCGCTGCTCGATCGGGACTTCGCCGTCGCCGCGCGGTCCCTCGCCGCCATCCCGGCCGACGGCGGGCAGTGGCTGGCGACCATGCTGGCGGCGCAGACCGCGCACGCGTGGCAGCGCGCCGGCGACCGGGCGGCCGCCGACGCCGCCCTGTCGCTCGCCCTGGAGGCGGGACACCCGGGCCTCCAGCAGGAGACGGCCTGCTACCTGGGCGCACTCCGCGACGAGACCGGTGACCGGCCCGGCGCGATCTCCGCCTGGGAGCACGCCGCCGAAGGCGCGGACGAGCCCATGGCCGCCCTGGCCCTGCAGAGCCTGGGCGGCGCCTGGCAAGCCCTGGAGCGGTACGACGCGGCGGCGCGGGCGTACGGCCGTGCGCTGGCCCTGAACCCGGCCGACCAGCGCTCCGCCCTCGGACTCGGCGAGGTCCTGGTGGCCGCCGGTGAGCTGTCCCAGGCCCGGGAGGTGCTCGACGAGGCCTTCGGCGACGCCGGGGCACTCCACCTCGCGGGCTTCCTCCGCGCCCACGGCCACCTGACAGCCGCCATCACCACCCTCACCACGCCGATCACGCCGACCGTCCCTCCCGGGGAGGCGACCGCGACTGCGGCCGAAACGGGCACCGACCCTGGAAGTGCGCCCGTGGCGGCGTTGACGGAGCTGACCGGGTCGGGGGCGCGGGCCGAGCTGTTGCTGGCGCTGGACGCGCGTGACGTGCCGGAGGTGCGCCGGCTGCTGGCCGAGGGGGCGACGGCGGAGGCGTTCGCGGAGGTCGTGGCCGTGGCCGGGGCGTTGGACGGTGCGGAGCCGGCCGAGGAGTTGTACAGGCTGGTGGTCGAGCTGGGCGAGTCGGCCGTGGCCGGGCGAGCGCGGGTCGCTCTGGGGGAGCTGCTCGTCCGTCAGGGGCAGCACTGCAGGGCCGAGCTGTGCCTGCTGCCCGCCACGCGGGAGGCGGAGAGCGCGGAGCCGGCCTGGCGCGGGATCGGGGTGGCGCGCACGCAACGCGGGGATCTGGAGGGGGCGGTCGAGGCGCTGACCGCCGCGATGCCGGCCGCCGCCGTACACCTCGCCGAGGTGCAGGAGGAGCGCGGCGACGTGAGGGAGGCGCGGCGGGCGCTGGAGTCGGGCGTGTCGGCGGGGGACCTGGAAAGCCTGCGCCACCTGCTGGTCCATCTGGTGCGGCACGAGGAGTACGACGCCATCCCCGGCACGGCGGGGCAGGCCGTCGCCAGCGGTGATCCGGAGACCGTGGCCATGGGGCACTGGACATGGGGTGAGGCGTGCCGGGCGGCCGGTGACCAGGACGGCGCGGCGGTGAGGTTCCGCGAGGCGATCGAGGCCGGGTACGCCGACGCGGTGCCGTCCATCCGCGGCGACCTGGCGCGGGCGCTGCGCGCGACGGGGGACGCGGCGGCCGCGGCCGAGCAGGCGATGCTGGCCGTGAGCTCCGACGACCCGGACGCCGCCGCGCGGGCGGGCTTCCAGCTGGGCTGCTGGCTGCACGAGGACGGTGACCCGCTGGGGGCGGCCGACGCGTTCGCGGCGGCGGTGCGGGCGCATCCGCGGTCGGAGGAGGCGGGGGCCGCGTCCGCCAACCTGGTGATCATCGCCGGGCAGGCCTGCGAGCGGGGCGAGCACACGCTCGCCGTGCGGATGCTGTCCAGGCTCGGCGCCGACGCCGCCGAACCGGCACGGCGGCTCGGCGGACTCTGTGCCGACCCGGCCGCCGTGCGCCGCTACTTCGCGCTGGCCGGCGCCGATCCGTACACCGAGATCGAGGTCGCCGGGCGGCTGGCGGAGCTGGGGGAGACAGGGGAGGCCCGGGCCGTGTACGAGCGGCTGAACGAGCACGAGGACGCCGACGTGCGGTTCGTCGCCGGCGGCAGGCTGCTGGAGTTGCTCGACGAGCAGGGCGAGACGGCGGCGTTCTACAGCCTGACCGAGCGCCGGGCGGGAGACGCGGACGGCCCGGCCCACGGCGTGTTCGGCAGCCTGCTCGGTCTGCTGCAGGAGGAGCGGGGCGACACCGAGGCGTCGCTGCGCACCCTGCACGCGGCGGCCGCGAGCGGCGAGCCGACCGCGCTCACCGTCCTGGCGCAGGCCCTGGTCGGCGACGGACAGGTGGATCAGGGCCGGCAGGTGTACGAGCAGGTGCTGGAGGCGGGCGACGCCGCCCTGGCCGCCAGGGCGATGGTGGCCCTCGGCAGCACCTTCCACGAGGAGGACGGCGTACGCGCCCGCGCCTGGTATCTCAGGGCCGTGACGGCGGCCGAGGGGCACGTCGCCGCGGTGGCGGCCATGCACCTGGGCGCGCTGGCCAAGCGCGAGCGTGACTTCCCCGAGGCGCTCGGCTGGTACCAGCGGGTCATCGACTCGGGCGACGCGGAGTCGGCCATGGCGGCGGCGCACCTCGGCGAGCTCTGCTACTGGCTGGGCGACCGGGACGGGACGCTGCGCTTCTACGAGCTGACGCTCAACCTGACGGACCGGCCCGGCCTCGTCGCCGAGGCCGCCTGCCGGCTGGGGGAGATCCGCTACGAGCACGGCGACCTGCCGGCCGCCCGACGGCTGCTGGAGCAGGCGGTCGCCACCGGCGACGACCTGTTCGCCGCCGAGGCGGAGGCGCTCCTCGCCAAACTTTGATTTCTATTTAATGACCATATACGCTCATCCAGTCAAACATTTGGGGGCGAGCTATGGTCAAGGCTGGACGACCGCCGCAGGATCCGGTCAGGCAGGTGGAGCGGGCGCACCGGATCCTGGACGCCGCCGCGGAGCTGATCCTCCGCTGGGGCTACGACAAGACCACCATCGACGACGTGGCCAAGCAGGCGGGCGTCGCGAAGGGCACGATCTATCTGCACTGGAAGACCCGCGACGCGCTCTTCGCCGCGCTGCTCCGCCGGGAGCGGGTGCTTCTGCTGGAGGAGGTCCGCGCCACGGCTCCCGGGACGCTGCGCGAGGTGGTGGGCGGGCTGGCCGAGGCGCTGCTGCGGCGGCCCCTGATGCGGGCGCTGCTGCTCGGCGACGCCGAGGTGCTCGGCAGGCTCGGCAAGCAGAAGCAGGAAAGCGTGACCACACCCGTGCTGACCAGTGCGTTCGAGACCTACCTCGGCGCGCTGACCGGGCTGGGCGTGGCCCGCGCGGACCGGACGCCCGCCGAGCAGCTCGCCGTCGTCTCCTCGGTACTGTACGGATTCCTGTTCACGCAGGGCCTGCTGGCCGAGCCGGTGCGGGTGCCGGACGACCGGCTGCCGGAGTTGATCGCGGACACCGCCGACCGGGCGCTCAGCGCGGGTGCTCCGGCGGACCGAGCCGCCGCCGAGGTGGCGGCCGCCACGAAGGTCTATCTCGACACGGTCGAGGACGTCGCCCGGCGCAAGCTGGCGCTCAGCCTCGGCGTCGCGGAGCGTGAGACGTGAAGACCGTGCTGCCTCTCGGCGACGCCGCCGCCGACCTCGCCACGGCCGGCGGCAAGGGCGCGTCCCTGGCCAGGTTGAGCAGGGCGGGACTGCCCGTTCCCGGCGGCTTCGTCATCACCACGGACGCCTACCGGACCTTCGTCGCCGACTTCCGCGACGAGCTGCTCCAGGTTGACGCCGCCGGCATCGCGGCCCTGTTCGCCGCGCGGGACCTCCCGGCCGGCCTCGCCGCCGAGATCCTCGCGGCCTACGAGGCGATGGGCGACCAGGCGGTAAGGGCCGAGGCGGTAGGGGCCGAGGCAGCAATGGCCGAGGCGGTGGGCGGTGAGGTCGCGGGTGGCGGTGTGGCCGTGGCCGTCCGCTCCTCCGCGACGGCCGAGGACCTGCCCGACATGTCGTTCGCCGGTCAGCAGGACACCTACCTCAACATCCGGGGCGAGGCGCTGCTCGACGCGGTCCGGCGCTGCTGGGCCTCACTGTGGAACCCGCGCGCCATCGCCTACCGCGACCACAACGGCGTGCCGCACGACGACGTCGCGCTGGCCGTGGTGGTCCAGGCGCTGGTCGACGCCGACGCGGCGGGCGTCATGTTCACCGCGAACCCCGTCACCGGCGACCGCGACGAGACCGTGATCAACGCCTCCTGGGGGCTCGGCGAGGCCGTCGTCGGCGGTCAGGTCACCCCCGACACGATCGTGGTGTCCGCAGGAAAGATCACGCAGACGCGTACCGGGGACAAGGCCGTGATGACCGTACGGACCCCCGACGGCACGCACGAGCGGCCGACGCCGGAGGAATTGCGCCACGCGCCCGTGCTCACCGAGCCGCAGGCCCTGGAGCTCGCCGCGCTGGGCGCGCGGGTCCAGGAGTTGTACGGCGCGCCGATGGACGTCGAGTGGGCCAGGAGCGGCGGCGCGTTCGCCATCGTGCAGGCCCGCCCGATCACCGCCATCGGGCAGCGGGTCGAGGAGTGGAACGACAGCCTCAAGGGCGACCATCTGTGGACCGCGGGCAACCTCGGCGAGGCCATCCCCGACGTGATGACGCCCGCCACCTGGTCGTTCGTCCAGCTGTTCATCAGCGAGGCCATGTCCGCCTCGGTCCTGCCCGGCTTCGACCTGATCGGCAACATCGGCGGCCGCTTCTACATGAACCTGAGCGTCGCCTTCTCCGCCGCCAGGGCGCTGGGCATGCAGAGCCGGCTGAGCGCCATCGAGGACGTGTTCGGCAAGCTGCCGCCCGGCCTGGACGTGCCTCTGCTGACGGCCTCCCGCTGGGAGATCGTCAAGGGCGTCCTCCCGGTGGCCGTACGCGTGCGCAGGCGGGTGCGCGCCAACATCAGGGGGTTACGCCCGTTCCTGGCCACCGCCGCGCAGCGGTGCGAGGAGCTCCGCGCCGCCGTCGCGGGCGCCCGGACCGGCCCGGAGCTGGCCGGGCTGTGGACCCGCGAGGGGGAGCCGCACCTGGTCACGGCCTGCCGGATGCTGGAGGCGGCGGGCAGGCAGGGCGGCGCCACGCTCGTCTTCACCCGCGACAGGCTGCGCCGGCTGGTGGGCGACCTCGACGCCGAGGCCATGCTCACCGGCGTCAACGTGGACGGCGAGCTGGCCAGCCTCGGCCTGCTGACCGGGCTCGGCGAGCTGGCCAGGGGCGAGATCACCCGTGCGGAGTTCGCCCGCGCGTACGGGCATCGCGGCCCGCACGAGTTCGAGATCTCCATGCCGCGCCCCGGCGAGGACCCGGCCTGGATCGACGCGCAGCTCGCCGGGCTGCGCGGCTCCAGCGTGGACACCGAGGCGCTGCTGGCCCGCCAGCAACGGGCCCGTGAGGAGGCGTGGGCCCGTTTCGCCCGGCGCTACCCGCGCAGGCTCGCCAGGACGCGGGCCAAGGTACGGCGCTGGAACGCCGTCGTGCGTGACCGTGAGTCCGCCCGGTCGGAGGTCGTGCGCGCCTTCTGGGTCGTGCGCGCGTTCGCCGTCCGCGCCGGCGAGCTCACCGGACATGGCGACGCGATGTTCTTCCTGTCCCGGGAGGAGATCCTCGCCGTGCTCCACGGCGACGAGACCCCGCTGGAGCAGGTGCCGGTGCGGCGGGCGACCTACGAGCGCTACGCCGCGCTGCCGCCGTACCCCGCCCTGATCGTCGGCCGCTTCGACCCGATCCGCTGGGCCGCCGACCCGGACCGGCGCGGCGACCTCTACGACGCGCGCGGCGGCGGCGCCGTCAGCGGCGCCGTCAGCGACACCGTGACCGGCTTTCCCGGCGCGCCCGGCGTGGTGGAGGGCGTCGCCCGGGTGATCTCCGGGCCGGAGGACGGCGACCGGCTCGGACCGGGCGAGATCCTGGTGACGACGCTCACGAACGTCGGCTGGACGCCGATGTTCCCGAGGGCGGCGGCCGTGGTGACGGACATGGGCGCGCCCCTCTCCCACGCCTCCATCGTCGCCCGCGAACTCGGCATCCCCGCCGTCGTCGGCACCGGCAACGCCACCATGAGGCTGCGCGACGGCGACCGCGTCAGGGTGGACGGCGAACGCGGCACGGTCGAGCTGCTCACCTGAGGCGAAGGCGGAGGGCGGAGGCGAAGGCGGATCGGGTGAGGGCCCGACCCGCCCGACCCGCCCGATCCGCCCGATCCGCCCGATCCGCTGGTTTCGCCGTGGTCAGGAGGCGGGGGTGGTGACCTGGTCGGTGGCGGGCAGCGCGTTGGCCGCCACCACCTCGCGGTACCAGTGGGCGCTGTCCTTCCAGGTGCGGACCTGGGTGTCGTGGTCGACGCGGATGATGCCGAAGCGCTTGGCGTAGCCGTGCGCCCACTCGAAGTTGTCCATCAGGGACCACAGGAAGTAGCCCTGGACGTCCGCGCCGCCCTCGATGGCCTCGGTGACGGCCGTCAGGTGCCGGCGCAGGTAGTCCACGCGCTGCTCGTCGTGGATGTGGCCGTCGTCGGACACGACGTCGGGGAAGGCCGCGCCGTTCTCGGTGATCATCAGGGGCAGCTCGGGGTAGTCGCGGTGCAGGCGCAGCAGCAGCTCCGTCAGGCCGGTCTCGTCGATGTTCCAGCCCATCTCGGTGTACGGGCCGGGCTGGCGGACGAAGTCGACGTCGTCGCAGGCGATCCACGGTGAGGCGGCGCCGTTGGCGTGGCCGTCGGCCTGGTCGCGCTCGCTCGTGCCGTCCCACTGGCGGACCAGGACGGGGTTGTAGTAGTTGACGCCGAGCAGGTCCAGCGGCGCGGCGGCGGTCGCCTCGTCGCCGTCCTGGACGAAGGACCAGTCGGTGACGGAGGCGGTGTCCTCGATGAGGTCGCGCGGGTAGGCGCCGTCGAGCATCGGGCCGAGGAAGGCCCGGTTGGCCAGCGCGTCGGTGCGGCGCACGGCCTCGGCGTCCCGCTCGGACTCGCCCCGGATGTGGTGCAGGTTGAGGGTGACGGAGATCTTCGCGGCCGGGTCGATCACCTCGCGCAGCGCCCTGGCCGCCAGGCCGTGACCCAGGTTGAGGTGGTGCACCGCGGCCAGCGAGGCGGCGGCGTCGGTGCGGGCCGGGGCGTGCACGCCGGAGGCGTAGCCCAGGTAGGCCGAGCACCACGGCTCGTTGAGGGTGATCCAGGTGTGCACCCGGTCGCCGAGCGCCTCGCCCATGCGCCGGGCGTACTCGCCGAAACGCAGCGCGGTGTCACGGTTGGGCCAGCCGCCGGCGTCCTCCAGCTCCTGGGGCAGGTCCCAGTGGTAGAGGGTCGCCACCGGGGCGATGTCGCGGGCGCGCAGCCCGTCGACGAGCCGGTTGTAGAAGTCCAGGCCCGGCTGGTTGATCCGGTCACCGGCGCCCGGCAGCACCCGGGGCCAGGAGATGGAGAAGCGGTAGGCGCCGACGCCCAGGTCGGCGAGGATGTTCAGGTCCTCCTCAAGCCGGTGGTAGTGGTCGCAGGCCACGTCACCGGTGTCACCGTTGGCCACCAGGCCGGGGGTGTGGGAGAAGGTGTCCCAGATCGACGGTCCGCGACCGTCCTCGAAGGCGGCGCCTTCGACCTGGTAGGCGGCCGTGGCGGTGCCCCACAGGAAGTTCTCGGGGAAAGCGGGCATGGGGAGTCACTCCTATGATTTCAGGACGATCTCGATGTGATCAGTGTCGCCGTTCGCGGCGACTCGTACGCCGCCGGGGGTGGTCTCAAGAGTGCCGCCGGTGGCGCCGGCGGCTTCGGCGACGCCCGCCAGCAACAGGTTCCAGCGGGCGGGGACACCGTCGGCGCGGCGGGCGTGGACGCGGTCACCCACGCGGGAGACCTCGAACACCGCCGCCGCGCCACCGCTGGTGTCCGGTACGGTCACCGTCCGCCGATCGCCGTCGGCCAGGCGGTACGCCGTCAGGGTGACGTCGTCGGCGTAATCGTAGTCGGGCCGGTCGGAGCGGCCTCCGGTAGGCAGCACCGCGCCCGGCCGCACCAGCAGCGGCAGGCTGTCGAAGCCGTGCCGCTCGGTGTGCCAGCCGGGTCCGCTCACGGTGCCGCCGTCCAGCAGCCGGGTCCAGACGCCGGCCGGGACGTAGTACGACACCTCGCCCTCGGCCGAGAGCACCGGCGCCACCAGCAGGTCGGGCCCGAGCATGTACTGGGCGTCGAGGTACTCGCAGCCCCGGTCGCCGGGGAACTCGAGCTGCATGGCCCGCATCACCGGCATGCCCTCCTGGCTCGCCCGCACCGCCGCGCCGTACAGGTAGGGCATCAGCCGGGCCTTGAGCCGGGTGAAGGAGCGCAGCACGTCGACCGACTCCTCGTCGAACAGCCACGGCACCCGGTAGGACTGGCTGCCGTGCAGCCGGCTGTGCGACGACAGCAGGCCGAAGGCGACCCAGCGCTTGAAGACCGCGGGATCCGGCCGTCCCTCGAAGCCGCCGATGTCGTGGCTCCAGAACCCGAAACCGGCCATGCCGAGGGACAGCCCGCCGCGCAGGCTCTCCGCCATCGCCTCGAAGGTCGACTCGCAGTCGCCGCCCCAGTGCACCGGCAGCCGCTGCCCGCCGACGGTGGCGGAGCGGGCGAACAGCACGGCCTCGCCGGGCCCGCGGCGCTCGGTCAGCACCTCGTGCACGGTCTCGTTGTAGAGCAGGCTGTAGTAGTTGTGCATCCGCTCGGGGTCGGCGCCGTCGGCGTAGACCACGTCGGTCGGCACCCGCTCGCCGAAGTCGGTCTTGAACGAGTCCACGCCCATGTCCAGCAGCCCGCGCAGCTTGCCCGCGTACCACTCACGGGCGGCCGGCGAGGTGAAGTCCACCAACGCCCGGCCCGCCTGCCAGTGGTCGTCCTGCCAGACGGTCCCGTCCGGGCGGCGCAGCAGGTGACCGGCCGCCATACCCTCCTCGAACAGCGCGGACGCCTGCCCGATGTACGGGTTGATCCAGAGGCAGATCTTCAGCCCGCGATCCTTGAGCCGCTTGAGCATCCCCTCGGGGTCGGGGAACACCTCGGGGTCCCACTCGAAGTCGCACCAGCGGAACTGGCGCATCCAGAAGCAGTCGAAGTGGAACACGCTCAGCGGCAGGTCCCGCTCGGCCATGCCGTCGACGAACGAGGTCACGGTCGCCTCGTCGTAGTCGGTGGTGAAGGAGGTGGACAGCCACAGCCCGAACGACCAGGCCGGAGGCAGGGCCGGGCGGCCGGTCAGCGCGGTGTAGCGCCGCAGGATCTCGGCCGGCGTCGGACCGTGGATGATCAGGTACTCCAGGTCGTGCCCCTCGGCGCTGAACTGCACCCGCGACACCGTCTCCGAGCCCACCTCGAACGACACCCGGCCCGGATGGTTGACGAACACGCCGTAGCCCCGGTTGGTCAGGTAGAACGGGACGTTCTTGTACGCCATCTCGCTGCTGGTGCCGCCGTCGTCGTTCCAGATGTCGACCGCCTGGCCGTTGCGCACCAGCGCGCCGAACCGCTCGCCGAGGCCGTACACCAGCTCGCCCGCGCTGAGGTGGAGCTGCTCCATCATGAAGTGCCGGTCGTCGGGGTCCGTCATGGCGCCCAGGCACTTCTCGCCGCTGCGCGTCAGCTCCCGCCCGCCGGCGCTGAAGGTCATGTCCCAGGGCGCGTCCCTGCGCACGCTGACCCGCAGCGAGCCGCTGGTCAGCGTGGCCGCCTCGGCGTCCAGGCCGACCTGGACCGCCGGGTGCTCGTCCCGCACCTCGAACGCGGGCGCGGTGGGCACCGACCCGGCGAGGTGCACCGCGCGGACCCGGATCACCTCGGGCATCGGCGAGGACAGGTCCACCCGCAGCACGGGCCCGTCGATGGTGTTGCCGCGACGGGTGATCGGCCTGGTCGGCGCCAGGATGCGCAGGGTGCCGGCGGTCGGCGGTCCGGCGGTCACGTCGAAGGCCGCGTTGGCGTACGCGCCCCGCGTGCCGGGACGCATCCGCCAGTAGCCGTCTTTGAACTTCATGGTGTCCGTTCTCTTGAGGAGTGCGGGTCAGCCCTTGACGCTGCCCGCGACCAGGTCGAGCCGCCAGAAGCGCTGCAGGAAGAGGAACAGCGCGATGATCGGGATGATCGACAGCAGCGAGCCGGTGATCACCAGGGTGTAGAGGGCGGGCTGCGAGGCGCCCCGGTTGAGCAGTGAGTACAGGCCCACGGTGAGCGGGAACAGGCTGTCGTCGGCGAGCATGATGTACGGCAGCAGGAAGTTGTTCCAGATGGCGATGAACTGCAGCAGGAACACGGTGACCAGGCCCGGCAGCATGACCGGCGCGGCCACCGACCACAGCAGCCTGAACTCGCTCGCCCCGTCGATCCGCCCGGCCTCCAGGATGTCGTCCGGCACGGCCGCGTCGGCGTAGATCCGGCACAGGTAGATGCTGTACGGGCTGATGATGCTGGGCAGGATGACCGACCAGTAGGTGCCCACCAGGCCCATCTCCGACAGCATCAGATACTGCGGGATGGCCAGCGTGATCTGCGGCACCAGCACGCCGGCCAGCAGCGCCCCGAAGATCAGCCGCTGCCCGGTGAAGCGGTACTTCGCCAGCGCGTACCCGGCCGCCGTGGAGACCACGACGGTCAGGAAGGCGCCGCCGCCCGCGTAGATGAGGCTGTTGAGCATCCACAGCCAGAACCGGCCGTCGCCGTAGTCGTTGAGCGCGCTGAGGTTGCCGGTGAAGCCGCCGTTGAAGCTCGGCCACCCGGAGAAGGTGGTGAACAGCTCCTCGGAGCTCTTCGTGGCCGCGAACACCACCCACAGCAGCGGCAGGATGGCGTAGAGCCCGCCCAGCGCCAGCACGATCGTGGGCACGATCTTCGTGCGCGTGCCGCGGTCTCGCAGGACGCTCATCGCTCGCTCCTGTTGGTACGGATCCGGAAGACGCCGATCGCGCCGAGAGACAGCAGCACGGTGGCGACCGCCAGCAGGACCGAGGTGGCGGCGCCGAGATAGATGTCGTTCTCCACGAACGCCTGCTGGTAGACCCGCATCAGGGGCACCCAGTCCTGCGTGATGGTGTTGGTCATCGGCCGCAGCGTGGCCGGCTCGCTGAACACCTGCAGCATGCCGATCAGCGTGAAGACCGAGGTCATGATGAGGGCCGGGCGCAGCAGCGGGATCTTGATCTTGAGCGCGATCTGCCACTCGGCCGACCCGTCCAGCCGCGCCGCCTCGTACAGCTCCTTGGGGATGGCCCGCAGGGTGGTGTAGAGCACCACCATGTTGAAGCCGACCGAGCCCCAGACCGCGATGTTGGCGATCGAGAAGAAGATCGACGCGTCACCGAAGAAGTCGGCGGCGGGCAGCCCGACCGCCTCCAGGCCGGCGCTGACCGGGCTGACCGCGGGCAGGTAGATGAACCCCCACAGCAGGCTCGCGATGACTCCCGGCACCGCGTACGGCAGGAAGATGGTGATCCGCGAGTAGCGCTTGCCGCCGACTCGCGGAGCGTCCAGCAGCAGGGCGAACAGCAGGGCCAGGCCCATGGTGGCGGGCACCATGATCAGGCCGTAGAAGAGCATGTTCCCCAGCGACTCCAGCAGCGCCGAGTCGCGGAACGCGTCGAGGTAGTTCTCCAGGCCGATGAACACCTCGGTACGGATGCCGAACCCGGCGCCGCGCACCCGCATGGCGTGCAGGCTGAGCCAGATCGCGTACCCGATCGGCACCAGGATGAAGACGACGAACAGCGCCACGGCGGGCGCGGTCATCAGGTAGGGCGCCGACGCCGTCCCGCGCCGCCGCGGGGCGAGCTTGTTGACAGTCATGGTCATATCCGTTCTGCGAGCTGGAACGCTCCAAGGGGTCGTCTCAGCCGCCGGAGACCTCGTAGCCCTGCTTCTTGAGGTCCGCCAGGCTCAGCTCCTGGACCTTGGTGGCGACGGCCGCGAAGTCGGACTTCTCCTTCACCGCGGTCGGCATCAGGTCCTCCAGGGCGCCGTAGGTGACGTTGGTGTTCGGGCCCCAGCTGCTGAAGCCGCGGGCGGTCTGCGCGATGGCGGCGGCGGACTCGTAGTAGTCGGTCTGGCTCGCCATGTAGTCGGGCGCGGCGCCCAGCCCGCCGGAGGTCTGGCCGGCCGTGGCCGAGGGGTAGAGGCCGATCTCGACGAGCACCTTCAGCGCCTCGGGGTCGGTGTTCATCCACTTGGCGAACTTGGCGGCCTGCGCCTGCTGCTTGGAGGAGGCGGCGACGGCGGTGGAGGAGCCGCCCCAGAAGCCGGTGAACCGCTCGTCCGCGCTCCACTGCGGCAGCGGGGCCATCTTCCACTTGCCCTTGCTGGACGGGGCGACGCCCGCCAGCACACCGGCTCCCCACACCGCGCTCGGCCAGGCGATGATGGTGCCGTCGTTCATCTGGCTGTTCCACTGCGGCGTGTACATCGGGTCGCCGAGCAGCGTGCCGGAGTTGACCAGCTCGCCCCAGAAACTGAGCATCTTCTTGGTCGCCGGGTCGTCGATGGAGACCTTCCAGGCGCCGCCCTCGTTCGTCCACCAGTTGGCTCCGGCCTGCTGGGCGAAGCCGGACAGCCAGCCCGCGTCACCGGGGGAGAACGTGGTCAGGTAGCGCTTGTCGTCCTTCTTGCGCACTGTCTCGGCCAGCGCGCCGAACTCCTCCCAGGTGGCGGGCACCTTCAGGCCCATGTCCTCGAAGATGTCGGCGCGGTAGAAGAGCATCATCGGGCCGACGTCCTGCGGCACGCCGTAGGTGGCGCCGCCGAAGGAGGTCAGGTTCCAGGTGCCGGCCGGGAAGGCGGACTGCACGTCGCCGATCACGGGGGTCAGGTCCTGCAGGGCGTTGTTGGTGATGAGGGTCGGCAGCGACTGATACTCCACCTGGAGGATGTCGGGCGCGTTGCCCGCCTTGACCGCGGTGAGGAACTTGGCGATCAGCTCGTCGCTGGCGGCCTGGCCGCTGAGGGTGACCTTCTGCGTGGGGTTCTTGGAGTTCCACAGGTCGACGACCCGCTGGATGTTCTCCGCCCAGGCCCAGAAGGTGAGCGTCGCGGCGGCGTTCTCGTCACCCCCGATGGGGGAGGCGGCGGGAGCGGCGGCGTCGCCTGAGTCACCTGCGCCGCCCGAGCCGCAGGCCGACAGGAACAGCATCGCCGCGGACGAGGCCAGGAAGGTTCTTCTGCTGTGCATGGGGGTCTTTCTCCTAGAGGGTGTCGAGCGGGCGCAGGACGGCGACCGCTCTGGGGGCCAGGGTGATCCGTCCCTCCGCCGTGGATCCGGTGAGCAGGTCTTCGGCGCGGTGCGGGATGGGCACCTCGGCGGCGTGGTCACCGTGGTTGAGCAGGAACAGCGCGGGGCCGCGGCGGACCGCCTCGACGCCGGGCGGCACCTCGGGCAGGACTCCGGCGACGCCGGCGTCGGCCAGCGCCCGAGTGGTCAGCTCGGCCAGCGCGTCCTGCTCCGGCATCGTCGCGACGTACCACGCGACGCCCCGGCCGCTGCGGTGCCGCAGCACCGCCGGGTGCCCGGCCAGGTCGCCCTCGGTGAAGGCGGCCACCGGCTCGGCGCCGTCGGAGCGCACCAGCTCGGTCCAGGCGTGCGCGGCGAACCCGGTGCCGTCCGCCCAGCGGCAGGGCACCGGCCGGTCCTCCGGCGCGGGCCGCCACTCCTCGCCCGAGGCGCCCAGCACCTCGCGCAGTGGGGCGGGGAACCGGCCCGTGCGGACGTGCGCGCGGGGGTCCACGACCCCGGAGTAGGGGCCGACCACGAGCACGCCGCCGGCGCGCACGTACGCGGTCAGCGCGGCGGCGTCGGCGTCGCCGATCAGGTAGAGGTTCGCCACCACGACCAGCGCGTACGCGGACAGGTCGGCCGAGGGCGGCACCACGTCCACGGCCACCCCCCGCTCCCACAGCGGCCGGTAGTAGCTGAGCAGCTGGTCGGTGGCGGAGAGCCGGTCGCTCGGCTGGCCGCGCTCCTCCAGCGCCCACCAGCTCGCCCAGTCGTGCACCAGCGCCACCCGGGCGGCGACCCGCGTGCCCGCGACCGGGGCCAGCCGGCGCAGCTCGGCCCCGTGCGCGCGCACGTCGGCGTGCAGCCGGGTGTCGGGACCGGCATGCGGCAGCATCGCGGCGTGGAACCGCTCCGAGCCGAACCGGGAGGCCCGCCACTGGAAGTAGCAGAGCCCGTCCGCGCCACGGGCCACCGCCTGCAGCGACTCCAGGCGCATCTGCCCGGACGGCTTGGGCAGGTTGTGCGGGCGCCAGTTGACCCCCGTGGTCGCCTGCTCCATCAGCATCCACGGCCGCCCGCCGCCGAGGCCGCGCATCAGGTCGTGGACCAGCGCCGTGCGGACCGGGGCCAGCGGGTCGGCCGGATCGGGGTAGTGGTCGTTGGAGACCAGGTCCTCTTCCGGCGCCCACGACCAGTAGTCGACCGGCTTGAACAGACCCATGAAGTTCGTCGTGACGGGCGTGTCCGGGGTACGGGCGCGCAGCAGGTCGCGCTCGGCGCGGTAGTGCGCGAGCAGCGCGTCGGAGCTGAACCGCCGGAAGTCCAGCAGCTGCGTGGGATTGATGAGGTACGGCGCGCGGCGCGGCGTGATGACCTCGGCCCAGTCGCTGTAGCGCTGACTCCAGAAGGTCGTGCCCCAGGCCTCGTTGAGCCCGTCCAGATCGCCGTAGCGCTCCTGGAGCCAGGCCCGGAACGCCGCCGCCGAGTCGTCGCAGTGGCAGATCTGGCCGTACTCGTTGCCGACGTGCCACAGCGCCAGCGCCGGATGGCCGGCGTAGCGGTCGGCCAGGTCGGCCACCAGGGCCAGGGCCCGCTCCCGGTAGACCGGCGAGCTCGGGCAGAACTGGTTGCGGGCGCCGTACCAGAGCCGGTGTCCCGACTCGTCGACCGGCAGCGTCTCGGGCCAGCGGTGGCCCAGCCACGGCGGCGGTGAGGCGGTCGGGGTGGCCAGGTCGACCGCGATCCCGGCGTCGCCGAGCAGGTCGAGCACCCGGTCCAGCCAGCCGAAGTCCCGGGCGCCCGGCTCCGGCTCCAGTCGTGCCCAGCTGAACACGCCCACGGTGACCAGGTTGACCCCGGCCGCCCGCATCAGCTCGACGTCCTCGGTCCAGACGCTCTCCGGCCACTGCTCGGGGTTGTAGTCACCGCCGAAGAGCAGGCCGCGGCCGGCCGTGAGGGTGTGCATGCCCAGGCGTGGCGTCATCGTCGTCCCGCTGTTCTGTCGGCTGTCCGGTCGGCCGGCGGTGGGCCCGAACTGTCGCCGGGGACCAGCCGGCAGGCCACCAGGTGCCGCCGGGGCGGCCCGTCGCCGTCGCCGGTCAGCCGGTCGATGAGCATGCCGGCGCCGAGCCGGCCCAGCTCGGCGCTGGGCGGCTCCAGGGTGGTCAGCCTCGGGTGGAACATCTCGGCGACCCGGGCCGAGGAGAGCACCAGCATCAGGGTCAGGTCACGGGGGATCTGCCAGCCGTGCTCGGCCACAGCGGCGAGCACCCCGACGGCCGCGTGGTCGTTCATCACGGCCAGCGCGGTCACCTCGGGGTGCTCGGCGACCAGCTGTTCGAACGCCTGCCGCCCCTGCTCGGCCGAGTCGGCGCGGAAGTCGCCGACGTAGCCCAGGCCGGCCTCGCGGGCGGCCGCCTCGAACTCCTCGCCGGCGCGGATGGCCGGGCCGTACTGCGCGGAGTAGCCGTCGGTGGAGTGGTTGAAGAAGGCCATCGCGCGATGGCCGAGCCCGGTCAGGTGCGCGACCGCGTCGCCGGCCATCCGGGCGAAGTCGATGTCGGCGTGGTCGATCGGGCCCGGCTCGCGGGTCCGGCCTATCATGCTGAACGGGAAACCGGCCTCCGCCAGCCACCGCGTCCGCTCGTCGTCGAGCCGCACCTCCATCAGCAGCACGCCGTCGACCAGGCCCAGCCCGGTCAGGTGGCGCAGCTCCTCGATCGGGTCGGCGTTCTCCGGCGACAGCAGCAGGTGATAGCCCCGCTCGCTGGCGGCCTCGGCCGCGCCGGTGGCGAACTGCATCTCGGTCAGGCCGAATCCGCTGCGCGGCGCGGGGAACAGCAGCGCCAGGATCCGGGTCCGCTTGCTCACCAGGCCGCGCGCCAGCACGTTGGGGCGGTAGCCGAGCTCGGCGGCGGCCTGCTCGATGCGCTCCTTGGTCGCCGCCGCCACCGGGCGGGTGCCGTTCAGCGCCGCGGAGACCGTGCTGACCGCGACCTGTGCGCGTTCGGCCACGTCGCGTAATGAGGACATCCGGTTTCGGCCCCCTTCGGCCCATGAGAAGCTTGTCGAAACGTTTCGCAAAGCTAAGGGCCGATTTATACAGATGTCAATGGGGGGTTATGGGATGTCCTGAATGACAGGAGCTATGGCTCGACCAGGCCCGCCCGGATGGCGTAGCGGGTCAGCTCCAGGCGGTCCCGCATGCCGAGCTTGCCCAGCACGTTGGCGCGGTGCCGCTCGACGGTCTTGACGCTGATCACCAGCAGGTCGGCGATCTCTTTGGAGGAGTGCCCCTCGGCGATGAGCTTGACGATCTCCTCCTCACGCGGCGTCAGGATGCTGGCCGGCAGCCCTTCGCCCTGGTCGTCGCGCTGCAGGTGGTCGCGGATCAGCGCGGTGATCGCTCCCGGGTAGAGGAACGGCTCGCCGCGCATCGCCGCCCGGCACGCCTCCAGCAGGTCCCGGTCGGCCACCGACTTGAGCACGTAGCCGCTGGCTCCCGCCTTGAGCGACTCGAACAGGTACTGCTCGTTGTCGTACATCGACAGCATGAGCAGGCGGATCTCCGGCCGGCGCCGGGAGATCTCGCGCGCCGCCTGGATCCCCGTCATGCGCGGCATCGCGATGTCGAGGATGGCCAGGTCCACGCCCTCGTCGGCCAGCTCGACGGCTTCGGCGCCGTTGCCGGCCTCGGCCACCACCGTCAGGTCCGGCTCGGCGTCCAGGATCAGCCGTAGCCCGCGTCGTACCAGGGCGTGGTCGTCGGCGAGCAGGATGCGGGTCGGTTCCAAGCTGATCATTTCCCTTCGGCCCGGACCGGAACGGCCAGGCGCACCGCGGTCCCGCCGTCCGGCGGGTGTTCGATGGACAGGCGGGCGCCGATGAGCAGGGCGCGCTCGCGCATGCCCCGGATGCCGGCGCCTTCGTGGATCGGCCCGCCGCGCCCGTCGTCGACGATGGACAGCAGCACGCCGCCCGGCTGCCCGCACAGGGTCAGCTCCGCGCGGGAGGCGTGGGCGTGGCGGCCGATGTTGGTCAGCCCTTCCTGCGCGATGCGATAGAGCACCAGCTCGGCCTCGCCGCCCAGCGGAGGCAGCCCGGTGTCCAGGCGGCGGACCACCTGCACGCCGCTCATCGAGGAGACCTCGGCCGCCAGCGCGTTCAGCGCGCTGATCAGGCCCAGATCCTCCAGCACGCCGGGCCGCAGCCGCCGGGCGACCTGCCGGACCTCGTCCAGGCTGGAGCGAACCGTTTCCTGGATGGCGTGCAGCTCCTCGCGCAGCTCCTCCGGCGCCCGGTCGGCGGCCCGCTTCAGCCCGAGCAGCACCACGGTGAGGCTCTGGCCGATCTCGTCGTGCAGCTCGCGGGCGATGCGCTGCCGCTCGCCCTCCTGGGCGGCCAGGGCGTGCGCGCTGGCCGTGGTCCGCTCGGCCTCCAGCCGGTCGAGCATCGCGTTGAACGCGCCGATCACGTCCGTCAGATCACCGTTGCCCTTGTCGGTGAGCCGGTCGCTGGGCCGCAGCACGTCCACCCGCCGCATGAGCGCGGTGAGCGCCTCCAGCGGGGCCAGGCTCCTGCGCAGCAGCAGCGTGTTGGCGGCCAGCATCAGCGCCAGCCCGATCGTCAGCACCGGGATCTCGGTGAGGAGCACCGGCGAGGACACCGTCGCGGGCGAGAGCGCCAGGACGAGCGTCCCGATGGTGAACACCAGGCCGTTGATCACGATGACCCGCCTGAACAGGGCCTGCACCGGTGTTCGCTGCCGCTGGTCCGTCATGCCTCCACCCTGCCCCCGCGCGAGGACCGGAGTCCATCCGGTGTGGCCACCATCCGCGCCGTACGCCTGCGGGCTCACCCGTGCCGACCTACATGGTGGATGAGGGGAGAGATGGGTGTCAGACCCGATGGTGGCCATGTGTCCCAATTGTCAAGAATTGCGGGACCTGATGCTTTTCCAGTGAAGGACTTGCCATGACAGCACTCTTGATATCGACGCGGCATGTCACATGCGCCACTCGTGCCCGGGTCCGGACGGGACCGCCAGGGCGCGACCGATGACCGGTGTCCTCGCCCTGACCGTCTTCGTGGTGGCGTTCTTCTTCATCGCCACCGAGAAGGTGAACAAGGTCAAGGTGGTGCTCGTCGCCGCCGGCGTGATGGCGGTGTTCGGGCTGATCCCCGGCGCGGAGGTGTTCTTCTCCGAGCACGAGGGGATCGACTGGAACGTCATCTTCCTGCTGTTCGGCATGATGATCATCGTCGGGATCATCAAACAGACGGGGGTCTTCGACTATCTGGCCATCTGGGCCGCCAAGAAATCGCAGGGCCGGCCGTACCGGCTGATGGTGATGCTGATGGCCATCACCGCCATCGCCTCGCCCTTCCTGGACAACGTCACCACGATCATGCTGGTCGCGCCCGTCACCATCATGGTCTGCGCCCGGCTCGCGATCCCCGCCGCGCCGTACCTCATCGCCGAGGTCCTCGCCTCCAACATCGGCGGCGCGGCCACTCTCATCGGGGACCCGCCCAACATCATCATCGGCAGCCGCGCGGGGCTGACGTTCAACGACTTCCTGGTCCACATGGCGCCGATCGTCGTCGTGGTGTTCGCGGTCTTCGTGCTGATGACGCGGGTGATGTTCCGCCGCTCGTTCCACTACAACCCGGACCGGGTGGCCGAGGTGATGGCGCTGCAGGAGCGGCGTGCCATCACCGACCCCAAGCTGCTGCTCCGCTGCATGATCGTGCTCGCCCTGGTCGTCGCCGGGTTCGGCCTGCACGCCGTCGTGCACGTGGAGCCGTCGATGGTGGCCCTGCTCGGCGCGGGCCTGATGATGCTGGTGGCCCGCCCGGACGTCAACGAGACGCTGCGTGAGGTCGAGTGGCCGACGCTGGTGTTCTTCATGGGCCTGTTCGTGATGGTGGCGGGGCTGGTGCACACCGGCGTCATCGCCACCGTCGGGACCTGGGCGGTCGGCGCGGTGGGCGACAACTTCTTCGGCGCGGCGACCGCGCTGCTCTTCGGCTCCGCCGTGCTCGGCGCGTTCTTCGACAACATCCCCTATGTCGCCACCATGACCCCCATCGTCGAAGGACTGGTCGCGCAGGCCCCGGACGCCGGCACCGGGCAGGCGCTGTGGTGGGCCTTCGCCCTGGGAGCCGACTTCGGCGGCAACGGCACCGCCGTCGCGGCCAGCGCCAACGTGGTGGCCATCGGCATCGCCGCCCGCTCGGGGCAGCCCATCTCGTTCTGGCAGTTCACCAAGTACGGGCTGCTCGTCACGGCCGTCAGCTCGGTCATGGCCTGGGGCTATGTGTGGCTGCGCTACTTCGCATGAGCTTCCTGGAGCTTCCCGTGAGCTTCCCGGGAGCTTCGCGTGAGCAAGGGGAGGGGTGGTGACGATGACGTTGCCGCAGTTGTACGTGGTCCTGCTCGCGGGAGGGCTGGTGCTGCTGGCGAGCATCGCCGCCGCCCGCACCGCGAGCAGGCTGGGCCTGCCCAGCCTGCTGCTGTTCCTCGCCGTCGGCGTGCTGATCGGCGAGGACGTGCTGGGCCTGGACTTCGACGACGCCCAGCTCGCCCAGACCCTCGGCACCTGCGCGCTGGCCCTCATCCTGATCGAGGGCGGGCTCAGCACCCGCTGGACCGACCTGCGGAAACTGCTGGCCCCCTCGGCGCTGCTGGCCACCGCCGGGGTCGCGGTCAGCGTCCTGGTCACCGCCGCAGGCGCGCACCTGCTGCTCGGCATGGACTGGCAGCTCGCCCTGCTCCTGGGGGCGATCGTGTCCTCCACCGACGCGGCCGCGGTCTTCGCCGTCCTGCGAGCGTTGCCGCTGCCCCGGAAGCTGGCCGGGATGGTGGAGGCCGAGTCCGGGTTCAACGACGCCCCCACCGTCATCCTGGTGCTGGTCTTCAGCAGTGTCGGCGGGGTGCCCGACCTGGCCACGATCGGCGGGCAGGTGATCTACCAGATCGTCGTCGGCGCGGCCGTCGGCCTGCTGGTGGGCTGGGCGGGGGTGGCCGCGCTGCGCTATGTCGCGCTGCCGGCCAGCGGTCTGTATCCGCTGGCCACGCTCGGCCTGGGCGTCATCGCGTTCGCCGCGGCGGGGGCCGCGAACGCCTCCGGATTCATGGCCGCCTACCTGTCCGCGATCGTCCTCGGCAACGCGGTGCTGCCGCACCGCGCGGCCACCAGGTCCTTCGCCGAGGGCGCCGGCTGGCTCGCGCAGATCGGCCTGTTCGTCATGCTGGGGCTGCTCGTCGACCCCAGCGAGCTGCCCGGCGCGCTGCTGCCCGCCCTCCTCGTCGGCGCGGTCCTGCTGCTCCTGGCCCGCCCCGCCTCGGTGCTCGCCTGCCTGATCCCGTTCCGCGTCCCCTGGCGGCACCAGGCGTTCATCTCCTGGGCGGGGCTGCGCGGCGCGGTGCCGATCGTGCTGGCGACCTTCCCGATCGTGGCGGGCGTGCCGGGCAGCGGCCACCTGCTGAACATCGTGTTCGTGCTGGTCGTCGTCTTCACCCTGATCCAGGGACCGGCCCTGCCGCCGCTCGCCCGCGCGCTCGGCGTGATCCAGCCCGACCAGGCGCGGGAGGTGGACATCGAGTCCGCGCCGCTGGACGTGCTGGACGCCGAGCTGCTCACCCTGACCGTCCCGGCCGGCTCACGCCTGCACGGGGTGGAGGTGGCCGAGCTGCGGCTGCCCGCGCCCGCCGTGATCAGCCTGGTCATCCGGGACCGGGCCACGTTCGTGCCCGCGCCGGAAACCGGGCTGCGGGAGGGGGACACGCTGCTGATCGTGGCCACCGGCGCCACCCGCGAGGCGGCCGAGCGCCGCCTGCGGGCCGTGGGGCGGCAGGGTCGCCTGGCACGCTGGTACGGCGAGCAGGGCGGTCCCGACCCCGCCCGCCTATCCGGTCGCGCCGAGCCCGTCGGCGGCCTGCGGGCCCCGGCCCAGCAGCAGCGCGCCCAGCCACAGCAGCGCCATCCCGACCGCCACCAGGATCGAGCCCCGGCCGTCGGTGAGCGTCGCCCCCGCCAGGAGAACTACGCCGGACACCGCCACGGCGGCGCTCACCGGGGTGACCCGGCGCAGCACGGCTAGGGTGACGGCCAGCACCGGCAGCGCGGCGAAGAACAACTGCGCGCCCGCCCCGTAGACCACCGGCGCCACCCCGGGATAGGCCTGCACCTGGTCGAACAGCGCCCGCATGGCCGCGCCGTCGGCCGCGGTGAACCCGGCGACCAGGTCGATGACCAGCTGGGCGATGTTGGCCGCCACGCTGACCAGCGCCACCCCGGACGCGATCTCCACCAGCGCCCGCCGCCCGCCGGTCACCGGGGCGGCCATCCGCCGCAGCGCCAGCGTCATCACGCCGAAGAACAGGAAACCGGTCAGCCAGACCGCGTGCGCGGCCGTCCACCACGGGCCGGGCACCAGGTCACCGTCGATGGGCAGCATGAGGATCCACCCGCCCAGGAACGCGGCTGGCCCGGCGGTGAAGGAGAGGCGCGCCAGGCGGCTTTCGGAGTTCATAGGGCCACCCTGCCCGTTCGCCCGGCCGGGCCGTATCAGTGATCGCCCCTGAGCTTTCCCCGATCCTCGCTCAGGGGCATGGACGCGTCAGAGCTCCCCGCCGGCGGCCCTGGGCAGCAGGCCCAGACTGGTGGAGAGCTCGCGCGCCGTCCCGGCGATCACCCGGCCCATCTCGTGCGCGTGGGCCAGGTCCGCCAGGCGGGTGACCGACACACTGATCGCGCCCGCGATCAGCCCCCGGTGATCCCAGACGGGCGCCGACACCGCCGCCGGGCTGTCGTCCAGCTCGACGTCGCTGACCACGTACCCGAAGGAGCGCGCGTGGCCGAGATCGGCCATCCACTGCTCCTCGTCGCTGACGGCGGAGTCCAGCCCGGCGGGCAGGGGCGCCCGCAGCAGCCGGCGCACCTGATCCGGCTCCCAGTCCGCGAGCAGCGACCGGCCCGCCGCCGCCATGATCACCGGCACCGAGACGCCCTCCCAGATCCGGTGGTAGGCACGCGAGGAAGGGATCGACACCAGCGTCAGCACCTGGTCGCCGCGGAGCACGCACAGGTGGGCGTCCTCGTTGAAGGTGGTGGCCAGCCGCCGCAGGATCGGCGCGGACACCTGGACGAGCCTGGCCTGCTGCGTCCGTGCCGCCAGCGCGAACAGCCGCCAGCCCAGGCGGTAGCGCCGGGTCAGCGGATCGCGCTCCACCATGCCCTCGGTCTCCAGCGCGCGCAGGGCCCTGGACACCTGGCTCTTCTCCCGGCCCAGCCGCTGCGCGATCCAGCTCACGCCGAACCCGTCGGTATCCAGATCATCGCCGTGACCTGCGAGTACGTCGAGGATCTCCAGGTCCCGGCGGAGCCCGGCGGAGGACACCGCAAGCTTCTCGTCCATCCACATCCGTTCATAACAAGTGCGTTGCGCTAGGTGCAACAAGTTTTGCAATGACCGCAACAAGTCATACGTTTACAAGCCCATGCAAGCGTAAGCGAAGGCGGTAACTCTATGACTTTCAGCGAGTACGTGGTCTCCCGCTGGGACACCCTCTCGCTGGCCGCCGTCGAACATGCCCTCGTGGTCGCGATCGCGATCGCCATCGCCACGGCCGTCGGCGTGGGGGTGGGACTCCTCACCTACGAGAGACCGAAGGCGCGGGGCGCCTCCCTGACAGTGTCCGCCGGAATCCTCACGATCCCCTCCCTGGCCCTGCTCACCCTGCTCATCCCGATCACCGGGCTCGGCTGGGGCTCAACGCTGATAGCGCTCACCGTGTACGCGTTCCTGCCGATCATCAGGAACACCGTCACCGGGCTGAGCGGCGTGGACGTCGCCACCGTGGAGGCCGGACGCGGGATGGGCATGGGCGCCGTCCGCCTGCTGCTGCGGCTGAGGTTGCCGCTGGCCTGGCCGCTGATCCTGGCGGGTGTGCGCATCTCCGCGCAGATGCTGATCGGCATCGCGGCGATCGCCGCCTACGTCGACGGGCCCGGCCTCGGCAGCCAGATCTTCGAGGGGCTCTCCCGGCTCGGCTCCGTCAACTCTCTCAACGCCACGCTCGCGGGCACGCTCGGCATCGTGATCATCGCGGTGCTGTTCGACGCGTTCTTCTCAGCCGTCCGCCATCTGACCACGCCCAGGGGGCTTCGTGTTCGACCGTGATCCCGAAGGAGTCCGCATCGAGTTGCGGGCGCTGACCAAGCACTACCCGGGGCAGCCCGCTCCAGCGGTCGACAACGTCAACCTCGTCATCCCCGCCGGCGAACTCGTCGTCTTCGTCGGCCCGTCGGGCTGCGGCAAGACCACCACGATGAAGATGATCAACCGCCTGGTGGAGCCCACGTCGGGTGAGATCCGCATCGGCGGCGAGGACATCCTCAGCCTGCACCCCGACGAGCTGCGCAGGCACATCGGCTACGCCATCCAGCAGGTCGGCCTGTTCCCGCACCAGACCGTGGGACAGAACATCGCCCTGGTCCCCAAGCTGCTCGGCTGGCCGGCCCCCCGGATCGCCGAGCGGGTGGAAGAGCTGCTCGCGCTGGTGCACCTGGACCCGGCGACGTTCCGGGACCGCTACCCGCGCCAGCTCTCCGGCGGTCAGCAGCAGCGGGTGGGCGTCGCCAGAGCGCTCGCCGCCGACCCGCCGGTGATGCTGATGGACGAGCCGTTCGGCGCCACCGACCCCATCACCCGCGAGCACCTGCAGAACGAGTTCGTCAAGCTGCAGAAGCAGCTGCGCAAGACCATCATCTTCGTCACGCACGACTTCGAGGAGGCCATCAAGCTCGGCGACCGCATCGCCGTGCTGAAGGACCGCTCGCACATCGCGCAGTACGACACGCCCGCCAACATCCTGGCCGACCCGGCCGACGACTACGTGGCCGGCTTCATCGGCCAGGACGCCACGCTCAAGCGGCTCGCGCTGCTCCGGGTGGAGGACGTACCCCAGGAGACGGTGCAGGAGACAGCCCGGGAGACGGCGCAGGAGTCGGCGCGGTCAGGTGGCGCGCTGCCGCGGATCGCGGCGGACGCCAGCCTGCGCGAGGCGCTGGACCTGATGGTCGCGCACGGCACCGACCGGTGCCGCACGCCGTCCGGCGTGCTCACCTACGCCACGCTCTGCGCGGCAGTGGGATCTCCTACGTCCGCCGTCCGGGAGGAAGTGGTCGCCGGTGACCGCTGAAACCCTCACTGTCGGCAAGGCCCGAAACCCCGTCCGCGCCTCGGGCCTGCGCCACCTGCTCACCCCCGCCGCCATCCTCATCGCGCTGGCCGCCCTGTACACCTGGGTCGGCACCCTGGAGCTCGACTCCATCGAACAGCGCAGCCTCAACCGGTCGGTGATCGTCGCCAAGACCATCGAGCACCTCCAGATGACGCTCGTGGCGACCACCCTCGTCGTGATCATCGCGATCCCGCTCGGCATCGTCGCCTCGCGCTCCAAGAGCCGGCTCGTCACCCCGCTCATCCTCACCGCGGGCAACCTGGGCCAGGCCGTGCCCTGCATCGGGCTGCTCGTGCTGGCCACGTTCGTGCTGGGCGTGGGATTCCAGACCGCCCTGGTGGGCCTGGTCGCCTACGCGGTGCTGCCGGTGCTGCGCAACACCATGGTCGGGCTGCAGCAGATCGACCCCGCGCTCATCGAGGCCGCCCGCGGCATGGGCATGACCAAGGGGCAGATCCTGCGCCGGGTCGAGCTCAAGCTCGCCGTGCCCGCCATCCTCGCCGGCCTGCGCACCGCCCTGGTGCTGACCGTCGGCGTCGCCACCCTCGGCGCCTTCGTGGCCGCCGGCGGGCTGGGCGAGCTGATCATCAACGGGCTCAAACTCAACCGCCTGCCCGTGACCATCGTCGGCGGCGTGCTGACCGCGTGCATCGCCTTCTTCATCGACTGGCTGGGCGGGCTCGCCGAGAGCCTGCTCAAGCCCCGCGGCATGTAACCGTTTTTCCGGCAATCCCCCAGCAAGAGGTGTTTTCGCATGCAAGGCCGTCCCCTCCACCGTACGCTCGCGCTGCTCGCCGCGGCCGCGTTGACCATGACCGTGAGCGCCTGCGGTGGATCTGACACCGTCGCCACCGCCAGCGCGGGCGGCGAGCTCGACGGCGCGTCGTTCGTCGTCGGCTCCAAGGACTTCACCGAGAACATCATGCTCGGCCAGATCGCGGTCCACCTGCTGAAGGCGCACGGCGCCGAGGTGGAGGACAAGACCAACCTGGGCGGCACGGTGACCAACCGCAAGGCCCTGCTCGGCGGTGAGATCGACCTCTACTGGGAGTACTCGGGCACCGGGTGGATCGAGCACCTGAAGAACACCGAGCCGATCGCCGACCCGGCCGAGCAGTTCAAGGCCACCTCGGAGGCCGACAAGAAGCAGAACAAGATCCACTGGATCGGCCCGACCCCGCTGAACAACACCTACGCTCTGGCGATCCGCTCGGAGAAGGCCACGGAGCTCGGCGTCAAGACCGTCTCGGACGTGGCGAAGCTCGCCGAGACCAAGCCGGAGGAGGTCTCGATCTGCATCGAGACCGAGTTCTCCACCCGTGACGACGGGCTGCCCGGCCTCACCAAGGCCTACGACTTCAAGATCCCCAAGGACCGGATCGCGCTGCTGGACACCGGCGTCGTCTACACCGAGACGGACAAGGGCCAGACCTGCAACTTCGGCGAGGTGTTCACCACCGACGGGCGCATCGCCGCGCTCGGGCTGACGGTGCTGGAGGACGACAAGAAGTTCTTCCCCGTCTACAACGCCGCCGTGACCGTGCGGGACGAGATCTTCCAGAAGCACCCCGAGCTGGCGGAGGTCTTCAACCCGGTGATCGCCAAGCTGGACGACGCCACCATGCAGAAGCTCAACGCCAAGGTCGACGTCGAGGGCATGGAGCCGGCCAAGGTCTCGGCCGACTGGCTCAAGGAGGCCGGCTTCCTGGGCGCCTGACCCAGGCGGGGACCGGCCGCGGCGTCTCGCCGGACGCGTACGAGACCATGGGCCGAAACTTTCGGCGCCCGCGACCGGGCTACCATGCAGTACGCGCCCGACGACGTCGTGGAGAGGACCCCGGATGCCCCGTGCGGCGAGACGGACGGTCACGCTGCACGACGTGGCCGCGGCGGCAGGCGTCTCGGTGGCGACCGCCTCCCGCGTCCTGGGCGGCAGCTCACGGACGGTGGCGCCGGAGTACGAGCAGCGCGTCCTCGCCGCGGCGGCCGCCCTGCGCTACACCGCGGACGCCTCGGCCAGGGCGATGCGGCGCGCCGGCGACGCCGTCACCCTCGTCGCCGACGACCTGACCACCCCCGCCATGGGGATCGTGGTGGCGGAGATGGAGCGGCGGGCGCGGATGTCCGGCGTCTTCGTCACCGTCTGCTCGACGCAGGCAGCCCCCGACCGGCAGCTCGAAGCCGTCCGCCTGCTGCGCTCGCTGCGCCCGCGCGCGCTCGTGCTCGCCTCCAGCAGGTTCGGGGCCGGCGAGCTCGACGCCCGCCTGCTCGGCGAGCTGCACGCCTACGAGCGCGACGGCGGGCGGGTGGTGATCGTGGGCGTGACCCACGGCTCGTTCGACTCGATCGCCTTCGACAACCACGGCGCGGGCCGCGTGGCGGGGGAGCACGTCGCTCAGACCGGGCACCGGCGGGTGACGATCCTGGCCGGGCCGGCCGACCGGGTCAACTTCTCCGGCCGGGTCGCCGGCATGGTCGAGGGGCTGCGCGCCGGTGGCGTCCAGCCCCGGCACATCAAGGTCGCGCACGGCGAGGCGAGCCGCCAGGGCGGCTTCGACGCCGTGCGCGAGCTGCCCGCCGGACGCTGCGACGCGGTGCTCGCGGTCAGCGACGTCATCGCGATCGGCGCCCTGTCGGGCCTGCGCGCGGCCGGGGTCGCCGTCCCCGGTGACGTGTCCGTGACCGGCATCGACGACATCCAGCTGGCCGCCGACGTGACGCCCCGGCTGACCACCGTGGGTCTTCCCCTGGCCCACGTGGGCGCCGAGTCCATCCGCCTGGCGTTGCGCGAGAAGTCCGCCCCCGAGCACCTCACCGTACGGGGCCTCCTGGTCGTCAGGGAGAGCACCAGAGCTGCGGGATCGGCGGGCTCGACGGGCTCGACGGGTGGCGCCGAGGCCGTCTGAGCGCCTTGACGGTGGCGTGACGCGGCGGGCACACTGCGGAATACGTTTTCCCGGCGTTTGAAGGATTTTATGTCTCAACCCCGCTACCGGGCCGCGATCGTCGGCACCGGTGGGATCGCCACCGCACACGCACAGGCCCTGGCCCGCTCCGGCGGACGGGCCGACCTCGTCGCCGCGGCCGACGTGGACCCCGGCCGAGCCCGGACCTTCGCCGCCACGTGGAACGTGCCGCGCGCCTACGCGAGCCTGACCGAGCTGCTCCGCGAGGAGGAGGTGGACCTGGTCCACCTGTGCACCCCGCCCCTGCTGCACGCGCCGCAGGCGCTGGAGTGCCTGGCGGCCGGGGTCACCGTGCTGATGGAGAAGCCGCCCACGCTCTCCCTCGCCGAGCTCGACACCCTGATCGAGGCCGAGCGCCGTTCGACCGGCCACGTCGCCACCGTCTTCCAGCACCGGTTCGGCGCCGGCGCCGCCCGGCTGCGCGGGCTGCTGGCCTCAGGCGAGCTCGGCCGCCCCCTGCTGGCCACCTGCCTCACCCAGTGGTACCGCGACGAGGCCTACTTCGCCGTCCCCTGGCGCGGCACCTGGGAGTCCGAGGGCGGCGGGCCCACCATGGGCCACGGCATCCACCAGTTCGACCTGCTCTTCTCCGTGCTCGGCCCGTGGCGGGAGGTCAGCGCGATGGCCGCCCGCCAAGCCCGCGACACCGAGACCGAGGACGTGTCGATGGCGCTGGTGACCTTCGACGGCGGCGCGATGGCCACGGTGGTGAACTCGGTGGTGTCGCCGAGGGAGACGTCCGTGCTCCGCTTCGACTTCGAGCGCGCCACCGTCGAGGTCGAGCACCTGTACGGCTACACCGACGACGACTGGACCATCACCCCGGCTCCGGGGCACGAGAAGGTGGCCGAGCTCTGGCAGCCCGACCCCGAGGCCGTGCGGAGCAACCACGACGGCCAGTTCGCCGCGGTCCTGGACGCGCTCGACCGGGGCGAGGCGCCCCCGGTCACGCTGGAGGAGGCGAGGCGGACGATGGAGTTCGTCGCCGCCGTCTACGCCTCCTCCTTCACCGGCCGGCGCGTCCGCAGCGGCGAACTCGGCCCCGGCAGCCCCTTCGCCGAGCGCATGGACGGGACGGGCACCCCCTGGAAGACCCTTTCGAGCGAAGTGAGCCAGTGATGACCCCCACCCTGCAGGCCGGCCACGCGCTCGGTCGTTCGGTCACCGTCTCCGCGGGCGACGTCGAGCTCTTCACCTACACCTACCGGCCCGACACCCCCGTGCTGGAGTCGCCGAAGCCCTACCTGCACCCGCTCCGCACCCTGACCGGCGACGTGGTCTCGCTGTTCCGGCCGCACGACCACGTCTGGCACAAGGGCATCGCCTGGTCGCTGCCGCACGTGGGTGAGCACAACTTCTGGGGCGGGCCCACGTACGTCCAGGGGAATTACGTACAGCTCGACAACAACGGCAGCGCCGTCCACCACGACATGACCGAGCTGTCGGTCACCGGCGACCGGGTGCGGATCGCGCATCGCCTGGACTGGATCTCCCAGGCGGGCCGGCCCGTCATCGAGGAGCGGCGGGCGCTGACGGCCACCGTGGTGGACGCGACGACCTGGGCGCTGGTATTTGAGACGGCCATGACGAACGTGTCCGGGGCCACGCTCGACTTCGGCTCCCCGACGACCAAGGGGCGCGAGAACGCCGGCTACGGCGGCCTGTTCTGGCGCGGCCCGCGATCGTTCACCGGCGGCATCATCCAGTCGCCGACCGGCGCGGGCGGCGACGAGCTGCGGGGGGTGCGGGCGGAGTGGTTCGGCTTCCGGGGCCGTCACGACGGGAGCGGCGCCTGGTCGACGATCGTCATGGTCGACGACACCGCCAACCCGCAGCATCCGCCGCAGTGGTTCGCCCGCAGCGAGATGTTCGCCTGCCTCAGCCCGGCGCCGTTCTTCAGCGAGGAGGTCCCGCTGGCGGACGGGGAGACGATGAGCTTCCGGTACGCGGTCGTCGTGGCCGACGGTGACCGGGGCGAGGACGGCTCGGTGCTCCTGGCCGACCAGGGCCGCGCTGCCCTGACCGCCCTCGCCACCGGGAGGGACCGAGCATGACCCCACCCCCTCCAGGCGGCTCGTCCCGCCCTCCGGACGGTTCGTCGCCGCCGCCGAGCGGTTCGTCCTGGCCTCCGGACGATTCGTCCCCGCCTCCGGACGGTTCGTCCGCGTTCTCGGACGGTTCGCCCGCGCCTTCGGGCCACTCGCTCGCGTCCTACGGTGAGACTCCCGCGTTTCCCGGAGGCACGTCCGTCAGCAGGCTGGCGGTCTACTCGGGAGCCTGCGCCGACGGCCTGAAGGGCGGCACGCCGCACCTGCACACGGCCTCCACCGAGGCGTACGTCGTCATCGCCGGTCGTGGCGCCCTGCAGACGCTCGACATGAGCGGCTTCCGGGAGACCGAGCTGAGCAGCGGCTCGACCGTGTGGTTCACGCCCGGAACCATCCATCGGGCGATCAACCGGGGCGGCCTGGAAGTGGTCGTCGTCATGCAGAACGCCGGCCTGCCCGAGGCCGGTGACGCGGTCATGACCTTCCCTCCGGAGATCGTCGGCGACCCGGCCCGCTACCGGGAGGCCGCCACCCTCCCGTCCGGCGACCCCGCCACGGTGGAGGCGGCGGTCCGGCGGCGGCGCGAGCTCGCCGTCGCGGGTTTCCTGCGGCTCGCCGACGCCGCCCGCGACGGCGACCTCGCCCCACTGCGCAGCCTGTACGCGAGCGCGGTCGCGCTGGTCCGGCCCTCGGTCGCACGCTGGCGCGAGATCTGGGCGGCCACGGTCGCCCGGGAGACCCGCGAGACGGCGTCGGTCCTCGACGCGCTCGAACGCGGCGACGGCGACCACCTCCTGCGCTCCTCGCTCCTCGAAGCCCCACCCGAGCCCCGATGGGGGATGTGCGGCCACCTCCAGGCGCACGACGTCGCCCACCCCCTGGTGCACGCTCCGGAAACCGGGCAACGACAGGCCGGGCGATGACACGCCGGGTGGTGACAGGCCGGGTGGCGGCAGGCCGGGCGATGACACACCGCGTGCTGACATACCGGGTGCGGCGCCATGGATGAGGCCCCGCCGGTGCCGGCCGCCGGAGTCCGGGGGTCGGTGACGCTGCACGATGTGGCACGTGAGGCGGGCGTCTCCATCGCCACCGCCTCGCGGGCGCTCAACGGCAGCGCCCGCAACGTCCGCACGGAGAACGCCTCCCGGGTGCGCGCGGCGGCGGCCAAGCTCAACTATCGGCCGCACCCGTCGGCGCAGGCCGTCGCGAGGGGTTCGACGCCGACCGTGGCGCTGGTGGTGGGCGACGTGGCCGACCCCTACTTCTCGGCCATCGCGGCCGGGGTCACCCAGGCGGCCGAGGCGGCCGGGCTCGTCGTCACCATGGCGGTCGCGGGCCGCTCCCCGCAGCGCGAGCTCGAACTCGTCAGGACGCTACGGGGACAGCGTCCGCGCGTCATCGTGGTCGCGGGCACTCGCGTCGACAATGTCGGCGGTGCTGGCAGTGCTGGCGGTGCTGGCGGTGCTGGCGGTGCTGACAGTGCCGGCGGTACGGACACGCGTGGCGCGCTCGCCGGTGAGCTGGAGGAGTACCAGGCGGCCGGGGGCCGGGTCGTCATGGTCAGCCAGCGGGACCTGCCGTTCGACACCGTCACCATCGACAACACCGGCGGCGCCCATCGGCTAGCCCTAGCCCTGGCGGGCGCGGGCTACCGGCGTTTCGCGATCTTCCGGGCGCCCGACTCCGTCCGCACGTCTCGCGACCGGGTCGCGGGCTTCACGGCGGGGCTGCACGCCTCGGGGCTCACCGTCGACGACCGGTTCGTGTTCGAGACCGAGTTCACCCGCGGCGGCGGCTACGACGCGGCCCGGAAGCTCGCCGAGCGGGGAGCCGGTGAGGTGGAGGTCGTCTTCGCGGTCAACGACGTGATGGCCATCGGCGCCATGACGGCCTTCCGCGACGCCGGTCTCGTCCCCGGCGAGGACATCGCGGTCGCCGGTTTCGACGACATCGACTCGGCGATCGACGTCACCCCGGCACTCACCTCCGTCGCCGTACCCCTGCGGGAGGCGGGGCGGGCCGCCATGCGGCTCGCGCTGGGCGGCGGTCCGGGCCTGGACACCGTACAGATCCCCACCGGCGTCGTCCTGCGGGAGAGCACCCCCATCCGGCGCTGATCCTCTTCCTCCGCCCGAGCGTACAGAGTGGATCTTGCCGGGTGCGGTCTGTGGCATGGTGGCGGGACGACGAGATGAGGAAGAGGACGATATGCGGAAATATGTGATCATGGGAGTGCAGGGGAGCGGCAAGGGCACCCAGAGCACGTTGCTGGCCGGCGACCTCGACCTGGTCCACATCAGCGTCGGCAACATCTTCCGCTGGCACGTCAAGAACCACACCAAGCTCGGCGCCCAGGTCCGCCGCCTGGTCGCCGCCGGTGAGCTGGTGGGGGACGACCTGGTGGAGGACGTGGTCAGGGAGCGGCTCCAGCAGCACGACTGGAACTACGGCTTCCTGATCGACGGCTTCCCCCGTAACCGGCGCCAGGCGGAGTTCTTCCTGGAGAGCTACGACCTCGACGGGGTGATCCTGCTCGACCTGCCCGACGACGAGGTGCGGCGGCGCGTCCTGGCCCGGCGGCTGTGCTCGCGGTGCGGCATGGACTACAACCTCATCGCCCACCGCCCCGAGGCCGAGGGCAGGTGCGACGTCTGCGGCGGCGAGCTCGTCACCCGCGCGGACGACACCCCGGACGCCCTGGCCAGGCGACTGCGCGACTACCACGACAAGATCGACCCGGTGGTGGAGCTGTTCCGCCGCAAGGAGTACGTGATGACGATCGACGCCCGAGCCGACAAGATCGCGGTCCAGCAGGAGATCCGCGCCCGGCTCGACCTGCCGCCCTACGCGCCGGACGACGGGCGTGACTGACGAGCCGTAGATCTCAGGGAGCGGTCTCGTGGCCGGGCAGGCCGGGCGTGCGCCGCTTCTGCTTCAGCTCCGCCTCGTACAGGTGCGGGCGCCCGCCCGCCAGGCGCTCGCGCGCGTCCGCCTCCAGGGCCTGGAACGTCGCGTAGTACAGCGCGTCGTACTCCTCGCACACCTGGAACGTCCACCGCCCCTGGATGACGTTCAGCCCGATCAGGTCCCGCTCGATCCGATCGGCGATCTCCTGGTGCCCGGCCCTGCGCAGCAGCTCGACGGCCTTGTCCAGGCCGGCGTCCGCGCTGCCGGTGAGCTGGTGCCAGGAGTAGAGGTGGCCGCGCGCCCGGTGGGTCCGTTCCAGCGCCTCGCTGAGCGCGCCCAGCGCCTCGACGGTCTCGTCGCTCACCTCCTCGGGGCGGCGGTGGTCGGGATCGGGCTCGTCGGTCACGCGTTCGGCTGCCATGGTCAGACGGCTACCCACGAACGCGCTCATCGTCACCACCACCTGCGGTCAGGTACCGTACACCTTCTGGATTCCCGTGTAGGAGAGCCTGTCCCGAGTTCCGCACGACGAAGGATTCCTATGCGCCGCACCCTGCTTCTGACCACCGCACTGCTGGCCGCCGTGGCCCTGCCGGCCGTCCCGGCCCAGGCTGTCCCGGCCCAGGCCGACGCCCAGGCCGGCCGGGCCCGGGCGGGGGCGCCCGACGGCACGCTCACGCTCCGATCCGCGAGCGTCAAGGCGGGCGACCCGATCGAGCTGTCCTACTCCACGCCGCGCCCGGACCCCACGAACTGGATCGGCCTCTACACCGACCCCGGCAACGGCCCGGTCGCGGAGAAGTACGTCGGCCCCTCGCTCACGTGGGTCTACATCCCCGCCGCGACCGGCACCGCCACGCTGCCCACCGCCGGGCTCGAACCCGGCGACTACGTCGCCTACGCGCTGGCCGAGGACGGCTATGCGTGGCTGGCCCAGCCGGTCAAGATGAAGGTCGTGAGCAGCGAACCCGTCCACTTCGTGACCGACCGCTTCACCCTGCGCAACGCCCGCGCGAAGACGCCGTACACCGCGAGTGTCACGGGCACGGTCCGCGGCCAGGCGACCTTCCGCAAGGTGAGCGGCCCCGCCTGGCTGCGGGTGAGCGCCGACGGCGGGGTCACCGGCACGCCGCCGGCCGCCGCCTCGGCGAAGACGGCCACGTTCGAGGTGGAGGCACGCGACGCGGCAGGTGAGCGGGACACCGCCACGGTCGCCGTCCGCGTCCGGCCGCCCGGCGGGCCGCTGGTGCCCGAGCTGCGGGCCATGAGCTGGAACCTGTGGCACGGCGGCAGCCAGGTCAGGGGAGGCAGGGAGAAGCAGCTGAAGTTCCTCCTCGATAGCGACGTGGACGTGGTCGGACTGCAGGAGACGTCCTCCACCTCCGCCAGGGAGCTGGCCGAGGCGCTCGGCTGGGACCACTACCAGGCGGGCTCCGACCTGGGCATCATCAGCCGCTACCCGATCGTCTCGCGGGGGCCGCTGCCCGCCGAGTCGGGAATGCCGGCCGTCAGCGCCAGGATCGCGCTCGACGAGCGGCACGAGGTGGCCCTCTGGAACGTTCATCTCGGCTACACCCCGTACGGCCCGTACGACGCCTGCTTCGGCAGGTGGAGCGTCGAGCGGCTGATGGAGCGGGAGGCCGAGTCGAAGCGCACCGGCCAGATCCGGCAGATCATGTCGGCCATGTCCGGCGACCTGGCCGACGCGCGCCGTACCCCTGTGTTGTTGCTGGGCGACTTCAACGCGCCCTCGCACCTGGACTGGACGCCCGCGACCCAGCGCTGCGGCTACGAGTCGGTGGCCTGGCCCACCTCGGTCCTGCCCGAGCGGGCGGGCATGCGCGACTCCTACCGGGAGGCCCATCCGGACCCGGTCGCGGCTCCCGGCATCACCTGGTCGCCGATCTACACGACCTTCACCGGCGGGTACGGCCACGACGGGCACACCGGCGAGCCCGAGCCGCTGGACCGCATCGACTTCGTGCACTACAAGGGCGACCTCAGGGTGAAGGCGTCGGAGGCGGTGGTCGAGGGCGCCCCGACGCCCATCCCGAACCATCAGGACAACGCCTGGACCTCCGACCACGCCGCCGTCCTGACCACGTTCACAGCTCGCTGAGAACGTCGGGCCTGTTGGTGATGATGCCGTCCACCCCGGAGGCGATCATCCGGCGCATGGTCGCCGCGTCGTCCACGGTCCAGGTGAGGACCGCCATGTCCAGGTCGTGCACGCTCTCGACGTAGTCGCGGGTGACGTCGCCGTGCGGCGGGTTGATCTGGTCGGCGAACTCCGCCAGCGCGGGGAGTTCGCCGGCCGAGGGCGTCCCGAGCAGGCCGATGGGCGCCTCGGGCATCGTTCTGGCGAACCGGCGCATCGAGCCCCAGTCGAACGACTGCACGGCGAGCCCGCCGGACCACGAGCGGCGCAGCTCACGGGCGACTCTGGCCTCGATGCCCGGGTAGAGCCGCGGGGACTTGATCTCCAGCAGGAGGCCGAGCCCGCTGCCGCGCATCGCGTCCAGCGCTTCCTGTAGCGTGGGCACCGGCTCGGCATCGTCGCCGAACCACGAGCCGGCGTCGAGCTTCCGGATCTCCGCCAGGGTGAAGTCGGCCACCCGCCACGGCGCCCTGCCGGGGAAGACCCGCTCCACGTCGGTGGTGCGGGCCAGGGTGGTGTCGTGCATGAGCACGAGCCGGTGGTCGCTGGTCTCCTGGACGTCGAGCTCGAACATGTCCGCGCCCTGCCGCGCGGCCAGCCTGAACGCCGCGACGGTGTTCTCCGGTGCGTACGCCGACGCGCCGCGATGCGCCACGTTGATGGTGGAAGGGGCGGCGGTGGCCGGGTCGGCGGTGCCGGGTGAGGCGAGCGCCACCACAGCCGCCAGCACGGTCATGAAGATCAAGCCTGCTCGTCGGATCATGGGTCTCCTCGTACTCGGGAGTGGCCGATGATCCGAACATGACCTGCGGGTATGACCAAATGTTGAGAGGAGTGTGGACGGCCGATGAGCTTCCGGAGTCCCTTGTACGTTCCGGCTAGGCGGCCGGCAGTGCCGGGGTGACCACGTACCTGGTGGTGGACCAGGCCACGAACAGCAGGGGAGCGGTGGCCAGCAGGACGCCGAGCACCGGCTTGACCAGAATGACGGCGACGGCCAGGCCGAGCACGGCCACGGTGGGGGCGCTCAGGTACCAGCGCCGCGCCACCAGATAGAGGCACGGCAGGACGAGCCCGCGTGGCCGCACGTCACGCGGCGTCTCGGCGATCACCACGAGCAGCGCCACGGTCAGCGCCACGACCAGTACGGTCGCGGTGACGAAGAACGGCACCAGCACCGGCCCCCACGACGTCCGCGCGACCACGACGGCGTCCAGCACCAGCACGCACACCAGCACCGTCGCGGCCGCCCAGACGGCCAGCGCCCGGCCCGCGGCCTGACGGTAGCCGCCCCAGAACGCGCGGAGCACGGCCGTCGACCCCTCGTTCAGCGCGGCGAAGCACCGGAACGCCCCGGCCAGCGCCGGCGCGCACAGCGCGGACAGCACGGCGAAGAACGGCCACGACACCAGCGGATCCCGCACGATCGCCAGCGCGACCAGCAGCGGCGCGCACGCGACGGCGAGGAACAGGTTCGTCATCAGGCCGACGTACACGGTGTTGAACACCCGCTCGTACGTCGTCTGCTGGGCCGGTCGCAGCAGGCCGCGCACCGCGCTCACCCCTTGAGCCCGCTCGTCGCGATGCCCTGGATGAAGTAGCGCTGCCCGAACAGGAAGATGACCAGGATCGGCAGCACCGACAGCACCGCCCCGGTCATGATCATGGCGTATTCCACGCTGTACATGCCGACGAACGAGCGCAGGCCGAGCTGGACCGTCCACAGGTCGTTGCTCGTCAGGTAGATGAACGGCCCCATGTAGTCGTTCCAGGTGTTCACGAAGGTCAGCAGGGCCAGGCTCGCCAGCGCCGGCTTCGACAGCGGCAGCATGATCCGCCACCAGATGCCGTACTCACTGAGCCCGTCGATGCGCGCGGCCTCGCACAGCTCGTCGGGGATCGACATGTAGTACTGCCGCATGAGGAAGACGCCGAACGCGCTGAACGCCTGCAGCAGGATGATCGACAGGTGCGTGTTCGTCAGGCCGGCCTGGTGCATGATGATGTACTGCGGCACCATGTACGCCTGCCACGGCACCGCGATGGTGGCGATGTAGAGCAGGAAGAGCAGGTCCCGGCCGGGGAAGCGCACCTTGGCGAAGCCGTAGGCGGCGAAGCTGCCGGTGAGCAGCTGCAGGAACGTGATCACGACCGACAGGTAGACCGAGTTACCCAAATAGGTCGCCAGCGGGATCTGCGTCCAGATGTCGACGAAGTTCGACCAGCGCAACTCCTCCGGAATCCACTGGATGGGGATGGAGAAGACCTGGTTGTTGCGCTTCAGCGACGACGACACCATCCACGCGAACGGCACCAGCACCACCGCCGCCGCAGCGAGCAGCGCGGCGTACGCCAGCACCATGCGGACCAGTCGCCGCCCCCGCCGCGACGGGACGGCGGGCGCCGACCGGCGCTCCGTGGCCGGGGGAGCCTCGTGCAGCGCGGTCATGTGGCACTCCTCCGCTCGTTGATACGGAACTGGGCGACGGTCACGGCGAGCACGATCACGAACAGCACCAGGGCGATGGCCGAGGAGTAGCCGAACTGCCCCTCCCTGATGCCCTCCCGGTAGATGAGCAGCGACAGGACCAGCGTGCTACGGCCGGGGCCGCCGTCGGTCATGACCTGGATCAGGTCCAGGATCTTGAAGCTCTGAATCGTCAGCAGGACCAGCACGAAGAACGTCGTCGGCCGCAGGCACGGCAGCGTGATGCTCCAGAAGCGCTGCCAGGCGCCGGCCCCGTCGACCTTGGCCGCCTCGTAGTACTCCCGGGGGATCGTCTGCAACCCGGCCAGGAAGAGCACCATGTAGTAGCCCATGTCCCGCCACACGCTGGTCACGATCACCGTCGGCATCACCCAGTCGGTGCTCGCCACCCACCGGGGCGGCTCCGCCACGCCCAGCGCCGTGAGCAACTGGTTGACCGGCCCCGCCGACGGGTTGAACAGCATGTTGAACACCACGGCGACCGCGACGAGCGAGGTGATGTACGGGAAGAAGGCGGCGGTGCGGAAGAACCCCACGCCGCGCAGCTTCCTGTTGAGCACCAGCGCCAGGCAGAGCGCGGCGACCAGCGTGAGCGGGATGTGGCCGGCCGCGTAGTACAGGGTGTTGAAGAGCGCGACGCGGAAGTTCTCGTCGGAGAACATCTTCTGGAAGTTCTCCAGGCCCACCCACTCCGGCGTGCTGTAGGAGTCCCACTCCATGAACGCCAGGGCGAACGCCGCGCTCATCGGAATGAGCGTGAACAGGGCGAAGCCGATGAAGTTCGGCAGGATGAAGCTCCACCCGATCAGGGTGTTGCGCCAAGCGCGAGGCCGGCGGGGGGCGCTGGGCGACGGTTTGTCCGTCGGCGCCTGTTGCGTCATTACATGGGCCATGGTGGTCCTTCGTGACTTCCTATGCTGCGCTCAGGAGAGGGGCGGGCGCCTGCTGAGCGCCCGCCGCCCTTCACTTAGCTGAGAACGTCGCTCTTGACGCGGTCGTTCATCGACTTGATGCCTTCGGCGGGCGTCTTGTCGCCGACCATGATGAGCTGGTGCTCCTCGTTGAGGATCGTGTCGATGTCGGACGCCTTCTCGCTGACGGGCATCTCCAGCACGACCTTGTCCGGCGTGAACGCCTTCTTGGACAACTCGTCGGTCGGCATGCCCTTGAGCTTGAAGTAGGCCTCGGTGATCTCCGGCGTCTGCAGCGCCGGCACCACGCCCACCTTGGTGATGGCCTCGGCCCCGGCCTTGCTCGCGGCGAACTCCACGAACTTCTTCGCCATGTCGGCGTGCTCGGCGTTCTTGTTCACGGCGAAGGCGGTCGGCGAGCCGAACGTCGTCACCCCAGTGCCGCCCGGACGCTGCGGCATCGGTGCCAGGGCCCAGTCGACCTTCGTCTCGCCCTTCTCCTTGGCCTCGAGAATGCCGGAGATGTACCAGGTGCCCATGGGCAGCATGGCCGTCGCCTCGGTCTCGAACATGGTGCGGTAGTCGGCCTGCTGGGCGGTCGCGGTGCCGTAGTCCAGCGTGTTGCCGGCCTTCTGCAGCGCGAGCGCCGTGTTGTACTGCTCGGTGAAGAAGGTGTAGTCGCCGCCGAGCTGGTCGCCGCCGGTCTGGGCCGCCGAGATCGCCTGGACCACCGACCGCCACGTGTGCTGGTAGGTGCCGTAGACCTTCTTGGCGCCGTCGCCCTGGGTGAGCTGCTGCGCGTACTTGGCGTACTCGTCCCAGGTGATGCCGTCGGTGAACTTCACGCCGGCTTTCTCGGTGAGGCCCTTGTTGTAGTACAGCAGCCAGAAGTCCTGGCGGTACGGCATCGCGAAGTAGGCGTTGTTGACGTTGAACGCGTCCAGGCCGGCCAGCTTGGAAGTGTCATTCTTCTTCACGATGTCGGTGATGTCGGTCAACTGTCCCCGGCTGGAGTAGCGGGAGTAGTCGATGACGTTCTTCATGGTGATGACGTCGGTCTTGTCGCCACCGGCCAGCATCGTGGTGACCTTGTCCGGGTAGTCGTCGGCGAGGATGTCGACGGGTTCCACCTTGACGCCCGGGTTCGCCGCCTCGAAGGCGTCGAACAGGGCCTTGAACTCAGGGGTCTTGGCGAGGTTCCACACCGTGACAGAGAGGGTGACGTCGCCGCCCTCGCTCTGGGCGGCTGGGTCGCTCGCGCCACAAGCGGTTACGGCGAGGGCTAGTGCGGCCGCGGCCGCCGCGCACTTCACAAGCTGACGTCGCACTCCGCGACCTCCTGGCGTGTTCGAAGCGATCATTGATCCGGTCTCCTTTCATGAGCCGGTCTCAGAGCTCAGGCGCTCACCACGAACTCGTCCCGGGTGAGGGCCGCACGAGGCGGCCTGCCGGACAGGTAGCGTTCGAGCTCATCGAGCGCACTCTCACTCATGCGCCGGGTCTCAGCCCCGAGAGACCCGGCGATGTGGGGGGTGATCATGACGTTGGGCAGGTCGTAGAGTAGCGAACTTGCGGGCAAAGGCTCAGGTTCTGTGACATCCAGGATCGCGTCCAGCCGGCCAGAGGCGCACTCGTTCTCCAGCGCGGTCGTGTCCAGGACCGCGCCGCGCGCGGTGTTGATGACGGTCGCGCCGTCCCTGAGCAGGGCGAGCTCCGCTGCCCCGATGAGGTTGCGGGTGGCGGGCAGCGCGGGGACGTGCAGGGTGAGCACGTCGCAGCGGCGCAGCAGTTCGGGCAGCGGCACCAGGCTGCCGCCCGCCGCGCTCACCTCTGCCGGATCGGCGTACGGGTCGGCCACCAGGATCGCCAGGTCCAGGCTGCGCAGCCGTTCGACGACCCGGCGTCCCGTCCGGGAGAAGCCGACGACGCCGATCGTCCGCCCGCGGTTGGACAGCTCCCCGCGTGCGGTGGCGTAGGCGGACCAGTCGTCGCGATGCAGGCGCGCGTCCTGGGCGAGGAAGGGGGCCTTCTTGCCGGCGAAGATGACCGCCGCGAGGGTGAACTCGGCGACCGGGATCGCGTTCTCGTCCGCGGCGGTGGTCACCAGGATGCCCCGGCGCCACACCTCGTCGGTGACGAACGAGCGGACCGTGCCCGCGCAGTGAAAGATCGCCTTGAGCTTCGGCGCGTCGGCGAGCCGCTCGGCCGTCAGCTGCGGGCAGCCCCACGAGGTCACCAGCACCTCCACCTCACGCAGCCGGCGCCGCACGTCCGGATCGTCCAGATCGGTGATGGGGAACGGCTCCGCGAGCTGGGTCAGCGCACGCAACCGGCTGAGCTGCGGCTCGGGGAACTGCACGCTGAAGTGCGCGGGGTCCATGAGCAGCAGTGCCTGTGGTCGGCGTACGTCTCTCACACGGGTCCTTTTCGATGGGGAAGCGCTTTCCAGTGCCGCCGATCATGTCCGATCGTTTCAATCACGTCAATACTTTCTCAATCAATAACGATCAGTTCATCCGATCGTTATTGATCAGTTGACGTGCTGCGCTCTGTCCTGCGAAAGATCGATGTCGCCGATGTAACAGGACGAAGTTGTGATGCTGTCACCGGCCCTCCGGGGCGTCAAGGGTGGTGCGCGGAGGCGATCGGAGTGAGCGTTTCTGATCAAAAACGAGCACAGTTGTCTTGACGCCTTGCGGTCCCGATGCCAGCATCACGTCCCGTCACTCGGCGGGCGGCCGAGCGACGAACCAGCGCGTCGCGACCGGCGACGCCCCACCGCACAGGAGGACCCATGCGCACGCTGCGAGAGTTCGACGACCGGCGGCTCTCGCCGTACACCGGATGGACCAGGGACCACTGGGCGGCACTCGCCGACCACCTGCTGCTGTCCGCGCGGCGCCACGCCTCCGACGGCCACGCGCGCATCACCTTCCCCGGCCCGGCCGGGGGTTACGGCACCGACGTGGACGGGCTCGAAGGCTTCGCGCGCACCTTCCTGGCGGCCGGGTTCAGGGTGGCGGGGGAGGACGGTCGCGACCCCCACGGGCTGCTGGAATGGTACGCGAAGGGCCTGGCCACGGGCACGGACCCGCATTCGCCGGAGCGCTGGGTACGCCTCGACGAGCACGGCCAGCCCAAGGTCGAGGCCGCCTCCCTCGCCCTGGTGCTCCACTTGACCCGGCCCTGGCTGTGGGACCGGCTCGACCCGCGCGTGCAGGAACAGGTGGTCGACTACCTGACGCCGGCGATCGGGTCTGATTACCCGCCGATCAACTGGATCTGGTTCCAGATCGTGGTCGAGCAGTTCCTCCTGTCCGTCGGGGGCGCGGGCCGGCGTGCGGACATGCGCCGGGACATCGACGACGGGCTGGCGTTCACGGACGGGTTCGCGCGGGAGAACGGCTGGTACGCCGACGGCGCCGAACGGGCCTACGACCACTACTCGGGCTGGGCGTTGCAGTTCTACCCGGTCATGTGGACGGAGATGGCGGCCGGCGACCCGGCGGCCGACGCGCGCCGGGCCGTCTACCTGGAGCGGCTGGAGCGCTACCTCCAGGACGCGGTCCACCTCGTCGGCGCCGACGGATCCCCCCTCATCCAGGGGCGCAGCCTCACCTACCGGTTCGCCGCCGCCACCCCGTTCTGGACGGGCGCCCGCGCGGGCCTGACCACCCCCGCCCCGGGCCTGCTGCGCCGCGCCGCCTCCGGCATCGCCCGCCACTTCGTCGAGCACGGCGCCCCCGACGACGACGGCGTCCTCACCCTCGGCTGGCACCACCCCTGGCGGCCCATCGCCCAGACCTACTCCGGCCCCGGCTCCCCCTACTGGGCGGCCAAGGGGATGTTCGGCCTGTCGCTGCCCGCCGACCACCCGGTGTGGACCGCCGTCGAGGAGCCCCTCCCCGCCGAGACCGGCGACTTCCGGCTCGCCATCCCGGCCCCCGGCTGGCTGGTCAGCGGCACCCGCGCCGACGGCGTCGTCCGCGTGCTCAACCACGGCACCGACCACTCGCATCCGGGCACGAACCTGACCGACTCGCCGCTGTACGCGCGCCTCGGCTACTCCACCGCCACCTCGCCGGCCCTCGCGGGCGAGCACGCCGCCGAGCCCCTGGACCAGTCGGTCGCCATCCTCGACGAACACGGCCTGCCCAGCCACCGCACCGGCTTCGACACCCTCCTCGTCGACCGTCTCCCCACCGGAACCCTCCTCGGCGCCTCCCGCTGGCAGGCCCACTGGGTCACCCCCGACCCCACCAGCCGCGACCACGGCTCCGGCCGCTCCGGAGCGGTCCGCCTCGGCCCCCACCTCACCGTCCTGTCCGCCGTACGCGGCCCCTGGGAGGTACGCCTGATCCGCCTCACCGCAGCGGGCGACGTGACCGGCCCCCTGCGCACAGGCGGCTGGCCCCTTCCCGCCCAGACCCTTTCAACCGATGGCCCCTCACTACCCGCCCAGACCCCCTCCTCCGGCGGAGCCTCGAACGGCACCCTTCACTCACACGTCCTCCCCGGCCCCGGCCTGGACGTGTCCGCAGTGACCGCCGCCGAGGACTCCTCACCGCTCGCCCCCTGGACCCTGATCCCCTGGTGCGCCACAAGCGGGACCGCCCAGCCGGACACGTGGTACGAGGCCACCGTCTTCCTCGGCGGTCAACCGCCGGAGCAGCCGCCGACGATCTCCTGGAACGGCCCGACGGCCCACCTCACCTGGCCGGACACCACCACCGACACCGTGGACACGTCCACCATCGGCTGTCTACCACTGGAGCACCCGTACACGTGACTCCTCATGGCCCGTGTACGGGCCTCCAGGAGTCCTGGCATATGGGCGGCGCTCCCCAGCCTTATGGAACCTCCTTCGTCAACCCGGTTCGTTGAACACGTCTTCGAGGGTTCGGGCGGTGGTGGCGCGGGTGAGCCAGCGTTCGAGTTGGTCGAGGTCGGTGCAGGCGGTGATCCGGTCGCGGGTGTCGTCGGGGATGGTGAAACCGCGGGCGCCCAGCACGAGCAGCACTGATTTCGCTTCGCCCTTCGCTTCGCCCTTCGCTTCGCCGACTTCGAGGCCGCGGCCGTAGTGCTCGCGCGCGAAGGGCGTGAAGACTGGCCAGTCGGTGGACTTCATGATCTCCTCCATGAGGTGACGGACCTCGGGCCCGGACATGTCGTAAGCGTATTCATAGTACTTCGAAGCGTTACCAGGGGGAGTTTCCGCCAGTGCTGTTGCCAATGCTTCGATGACCTTGCGGTCGCGGCCGTGCACCATGACCGACATGGCCGACAGTTCAAGGTGAGCGGCGGCCTCATGCGGGTCGGTGATCGGAGGAATGTCGTCCGGTCCCACCACCCGGGCGTGCAGGCGGTAGCCGGTCAACCCGGAATCGATGGGCCGCGCGTAGTGGGTGGCCGTCCCACGGTCGGTACAGATGACGAGGACCGTGACGTCGCAGCCCAGCAGCAGCCACGCGGCGGCGGCATACCGGGCGAGTTGCCGGGGATCCTTGGATTTGTCGTTCTGGATCTCGACGATGATCACGTGTGCGGGCGCCTGCGGCGGTCCCAGGACGATGACGAGGTCGGCCTCGATGTCGTCGGAGGGGCGGGTGTTGAAAGTTTTCGACTCCACCCGGACCAGGGGAGTGGCAGGGAGGTTCACCTCCATGAGGTCCTGCAGGATTTCCACCGCCAGTTGGGGCCGGTCGTGGAACAGCCGGACAAGGGTGTCGTGCACGATAGACGGCATGGCGGTCACGCATGGTGACGGGAAATGATGTGGCCTCTCTTTGCCGGAGAGGGGTCTGGAACCTACTTCCTGATGAGCCGCTGACTCCCTACGACGAGGACGAGCGGACGATCAGGCGGGGTTCGATGACGATCCGGTGGGCGGGGCGTTGCGGGTCCGGGTCCGACAGGCGGGCCGTGAGCATGGCGAAGGCCGCTCGGCCGATGGCCGACTTGGGTGGGCGGACGGCCGTCAGCGGCGGGTCGCACAGCTCGGCCACCTCGTCGTCGTACGTCACCACGGTGAGGTCGCCCGGCATCCGGATGCCGCGTTCCTGGCAGCGTTCGACCAGGCTGATCGCCTCCGGGTCCGAGTGCACCAGCAGCGCGGTCGCTCCTGAGGACAGGGATTTGTCGAGCACCTCGTCGAGCTGCTTGGGCCAGTCGGGGTGCCGCTGGTCGACGGTGGTGATGTCGAGCGCGCCGTCCAACTTGAGGCCGAGCTCCTCGCACGCCTGCCGCCAGCCGCGCCGTACATGTGGAGCCGTAGGGCTCTGCAAGGTCGTGACCACGCCGACGTGCCGGTGGCCGAGTGCGGCGAGGTGCCGCACGGCCATCGTGGCGCCGAGCGCGTGGTCGCTGACCACCGACTCCATCGCCTCCTGGTAGGGGCCGACGGTGGCGGTGCGCTCGATGAGCACCACCGGCACGTCGGTGTGCTGGAGCCAGCGGACCAGCGCCTCCCCGTCGCTGCCGGTGGTGGTCGGCGCGACCAGCAGCCCGTCCACCCCCAGGGACTCGACCAGCCAGGAGAGCTGGCGGCGCTCGTCGGCGGCCTGGTAGGTGGCCCCGCGCAGCACGATCCGGGCGCCGGACGCCGCCGCGGCCTCTCGGACGCCGCGGATCACGTCGGGCCAGTAGTAGTCGAGCGACGGCACCACGACCCCGATCGTGAGCTGCCCCGCACGGGCGGCGACCGGATGAGGCGCCGCCTGCGGGGGCGGCGTCCCCTCGGGGTCCTTGACGGCGAGCGTGTCGGCGAGGGCGCCGCCATGGAGTACGGCTCCGCCGCGCACCCGGCGGATGATGCCCTGTGAGGCGAGCAGCGCGATGTCGCGCCGTACGGTGATCGCGGAGACGTCGAGCTCCGTGGCGAGGTCATTGACGCGTACGACACCGCGCCGGCGCAGCAGCTCGACCACCTGGGCGCGCCGCTCGTCGGGCAGCGGCGTGGGGGAGTCGGGGACGGTCACGCGCCCACCTCCACCGGTAGCGGTGCGGGAAGGTCAGGGGCCGTCATGCGCGTACCTCCACGTGGATCGGGAGTGAGCCGTGTGCCGTGCCGGGCAGGCGCAGCTCCAGCCGGGTCAGCCGCTCGCCCCACACCGAGGAGAGCATCGGATCGTCCAGCTCCCGGACGGTGAGCGAGCCCGTGGCGAGCTCCGGGTCCCAGCTGACGAGCACGTCGCGGGCGCCGTCCAGCGGCCGTACCACCACCCGCCCGGCGGTCAGCTCCACCTGCCCGGCGAGCAGAAAGTGCAGGGAGCTCGGCGGCCCGTCGCCGTCGAAGCTCCAGGCGTCCTCGATCGTCACGAGCGACGCGGCCCGGTCGAGCCGGGCCGTCCGCCGCCACTGGCGCAGCTTCTCCACCGGGTACGCCGCCGCCAGGTCCATCCGGGCCGCGAAGACCCCGGACTCGTCCGTCACCTCGACGTCGCGGGCCTTGAACAGGGGGCCCTGTCCCTGCGGCGTGCCCCGTACCTCCGGAACGCTGTGCCAGTCGCTCCGCATCGTCCAGATCGCGTACCGGTCCGGCCCGAACGTCTGCGCCGTGTACGTCGGCCGCCCCGCGTCGACGATGACCGGCACGCCGTCCACGGCGACGACGACGGTGCCGACGTCGTTGTGGTTGTGGTTCTCGTCGTTGTACCCGCCCTTGACGGCGAGGGTGAGGCCGCGCGGTGTCCCGGCCGCCGATCGCGCGAGGCCCACCTGGGTGCCGGGCAGCCAGACCCCGGCGACCAGGGGCGGCTCTCCAGGCACGGCCCGCTGCCACTCGGCGTCGGCGAGCTCGTGCAGTGCCCGCCCGAGCCCGGCCCGGACGGAGATCGCGCCTCGATGGGCGGCGGCGTGCCGAACCACCTCCTGCTCGTCCAGCCGGCGGCCCCACCGGTACGGCACCTGCCAGGGCAGCTCACTGGACGGCCGGGCCCGCGCGTCGGCGAAGTTCAGGTACCACGGCCCGCCCAGCTGCATGCGGTGCGGGAACCGTACGGTCTCCCGCACGACAGGCACCCGCGCGGCGCTCAGCGTCCCCGCCGTGGCGTGCTCCAGGACGTCGAGCGCCTCCAGCGCGCGGCAGGCGCCGTTCCACCAGTATTCGTAGCCTTCGTCGATCGAGCCGTCGTCCGGCAACGCCGCGAGGTAACGGTCGATGCCCTCCACGGCGAGCGCCACCTGCCGCGCCCGCTCGTCGCCCGGCTCGCTCAGGCGCAGGGCGGCGACCAGGACGTTGCCGCAGATCCACGGGCACCAGTTGTGCACGTGGCCGTCGAGCCCGAGCCAGTGCCAGTCGCGCCGCCGGGTGAACGGCTCCAGCACCCGCACCCGAGCCTCCGCCCGCACCCGCGCACGCAACCCCGGAAAGCGCGCGTCGAGCCGCGCCCCGAGCGCGTGATCGGCCCAGGCCAGCTGGGCGGCCACCTCGGCGGCCCCCAGGTCCAGGCACGGCTCGGCCAGGTCGGGCAGGACGGTCCCCCTGGGCCGGCACGACTCCTCATGGGCCGGCCAGCACCACGAGCTCTGCTCGCACAGCAGCACCATCCCGTCGGCGGCCTCGTCCAGCCACCGCTCCGCGCCGCTTGCCACCGCCATCAGCACCGCCCGGGTCAGCCGGTCCTGACGCCCGAACACCTGACTTTCGTAGTCCGTACGGTTTCCGTCTCCGGCGCGGAAGTAACGCGCGTACTGCGAGGCCAGCGGCTGCGGCCACGGAGTCCCCAGCTCAGCCTCGGCCAGCTCCCGCACCTCGCCCAGCGGATCCCCGTCACCGACGGCGGCGGGAGGCGCCGGGAGCGCGGTGCCGGGCGGCAGCAGGCGGTGCGCCAGGCTCTCCCACGAGGCATCAGCCCCCCAGGCGGCGAGCAGCGGACCGGCGCCGGTGGCGTCCGGACGGTGGATCGGGGAGCCGGTTGCGGTGTTCGTCATAGTCCTCCTCGCGGGCACCCATAGTACCGATCGGATTTGATCGAAGATGAAGCAATCGAACGCTCCACCGGACCCATCGCCGCCACCATGTGCCGAACAACCCGCATCACCTGGGGAAGCGGCGGCCGATCGCCTCTGAGCATGCCTGAACACTGTGGCCGCAAAGACCGCTGATCTAGGAGGCGTTGCGTCGGACCACGTCAGGCGTCGGTGTCCTTGGGATGACAAGGGGAGGCATAGACGAGATGGACGGTGCGACGAGGTTCATCGACGAGGTAACGCACCCGCCCGCCCGCGGTGACCTCGTATTCCCACTGCGGGTATTCGCGACCACCCAGGGTCGCGGTGGCGAGGCGGCCGCGTAGCCGGTGCTGTCGGTCTGGGTCCTCCTGCGACAGCGGATCGGCCCGCAACGCCTCGAAACAGCGCCGTGTGTTGCCCGCGGCTCCGGCGCACAGGTCGATCCATCCCTTGGCCGCCTCGTTGGTGGCGAATCGGAGATGCCACTCGGCACCCACAGGCGGCGGCGACACGGCGTCGCCGCGCTTGGGACTCACGGCGCGAACACCTCGCCGTGGTCCTCGTCGGGCAGCGCGCGAGTGAGCCGCGCGGTCAAGGACGGGTCGGCCAGAATGCGAGCGGTCGCCCGCCATTCGACGATGACGCGGTGCACGGCCGCATGAACGTCCAGATCGACCGCGTCACGCGTGGCATCCATGAGCTCCTGTACGAACTCCCGGGTCTCCTCCTCGGACAGATGCCGTGCCCACGGGAAGACGGCGGGCAGGGCGTGCACGATGGCGTGAGCACCCTCCTCGCTGGCGAGCAGAGCGGCCATCATGCGAGCCGCGACATCCGCCGTCTCTTCCCGCTGCTTGTCGTGACGAGCCGTGGAGATGAAGAGATCCTCCCCGTCTCGACGTTTGACGTGCACCCGATGAAACCGGTCGATGGTCTGGGCAACTCGCTTGGAGTGCTTCGACAGGTCGGAGAACGGGACGGTCGGCAAGTCCATACCCTACGGTACTTCGGAACACGTTCAGAAGTAAACGACCGCCGCTCAACCCCAAGGAAAATCCGCCCAAGTCATCCGTGATCCCCAGAATTCGCTGATCGTGAAGCCTCGAACACCCGAAACAGGGCGTACCGGAGGGGAAGAGCATGGGCGTGTCCGAGCAGGGCGAAGCCGGGCCGGGCAAGAAGCTGCTGTCGCTGTCGCTCTACCTGGCCGAGCACGGGCGGCGGACGATCATGTGGGACGTGGAGCCGAATCGACCGGCGACCCCACGGCCGCCCAGGTCGCCGCCACGGTGTGCGCGCCGACGGCTACCGCTTCGTCACGATCGCCGAGCTGCTCGCCCGCTGACCGCGCGGCGCCGTGCCGGGGGGCCGGGCGCGGGACGAGCGGTGAAGTGCCCGGTGCGAGGGCAGGGGAGGGCTTCGCACGGGAGAGGAAACCGATGGCGGAGACGAGCGAGGACAGGTGCGAGCGGGTCGCGCGAAAGGTGCTGGCGCTGGAGGCGCTGCGGCCCGGCCAGCTGGAGGCGATGGCGGCGCTGGCCGACGGGCGCGACACGCTGGCGGTGATGCCGACGGGGGCCGGGAAGTCGGCGATCTATCAGGTGCCCGCGCTGCTCCTGAAAGGGCCCACTCTGGTGGTGTCGCCGCTGATCGCGCTGCAACGAGACCAGGTGGAGGCGCTGCGCGAGCGGGACGAGGAGGCGGTCAGCCTGGACGCGTCGACGTCGGCGGGGGAGCGGGCCTCATCGTTCGAGTCGTTGCGGGCGGGGGAGACGGAGTTCCTGTTCTGCGCGCCCGAGCAGCTCGCCCGGCAGGACGTGGTGCGGGAGCTGGCCGCCGCGAGACCGTCGCTGCTGGTGGTGGACGAGGCCCACTGCGTGTCGGCGTGGGGGCACGACTTCCGCCCGGACTACCTGCGGCTCGGGGCCGTCGCCGAGGCGCTGGGCCGCCCGGTGATCGCGGCGCTGACCGCCACGGCGGCGCCGCCGGTGCGGGCGGAGATCGTCGAGCGGCTCGGCATGCGCGATCCGCTGCAGGTCGTGCAGGGGTTCGACAGGGCCAACATCCGGCTGGAGGTACGGAGATCGTCCGGCGACGGCGTCGAGCAGGTGGCCGACGCGGTGCGGGAGCTGAACGTACCCGGTCTGATCTATACGAGCACCCGCAAGGGGACCGGCGAGCTGGCGGGACGGCTCGCGGACGGCGGCGTGCGGGCGGCGGCCTACCACGCGGGCATGCGCCGGGCCGAGCGTGACGGGGTGCAGGAGGCGTTCATGGCGGGGGAGGTGGACGTCGTGGTGGCCACCAGCGCCTTCGGGATGGGGATCGACAAGCCGGATGTCCGGTTCGTCGTGCATGCGCAGGTGCCGGGGTCGCTGGACTCGTACTACCAGGAGATCGGCCGGGCGGGCCGGGACGGGGAGCCGGCCGCCGGCGTGCTGTTCTACCACGAGGAGGACCTGGGGCTGCAGCGGTTCTTCACCGGCGCGCTGCCGGACGAGGAGACGCTCGCCCGGGTCGCGGAGGCGGTGCGAGCCGGCGAGGGGACCGACAGCAAGCGGCAGGGCGACGGGATGCGGGACGGCGGCGGGACCGACCGTAAGCGGCTGCGCGAGGGGCTCGGTCTCACGGCGCGGCGGCTGACCTCGCTGCTGAACCTGCTGGAGAAGGCGGGCGCGGTCCGGCTCGGCACCCGTACGGTCACGTGGTCGGGACAGGAGCCGGCCGAGGCGGCGCGGGCCGCGCGGGCGGTGGCCGAGCAGCACCGGGACATCGAGCGCACCCGCCTGGAGATGATGCGCCGCTACGCCGAGACGCGGGACTGCCGGCGCGTGTTCCTGCTCGGCTACTTCGGCGAGCGGCTCCCCGAGCCGTGCGGCAACTGCGACACCTGCCACGCCGGGACGGCGGCCGGGCCGAACGGCGTCGAGGAGGGGCCTTTCCCGATGCACGCCCAGGTCGAGCACACCGTTTGGGGGCCGGGAGAGGTCATCCGCCGGGAGGAGGACCGGCTGACCGTGCTCTTCCGCGACGGCGGGTACCGCGAGCTGCTCCTGTCCGCCGTGCTGGAGGAGGGGCTGCTGTGCGAGGCCCGATCCGATGCGCCCGAGCGGGTGTGAACCGCTGCCTCGGCGGGCACCGGAAGATAACGACGAAAAGGAGCTCTGACATGCTGATACGTGAGATGCTCCACGCCCTTCCGGGAGAGCAGGGGCCGGACCGCGCAGTGATCGCGGACGCTGTGCGGACGCTGTTCGACTGCGCGCAGGCCTGCACGGCGTGCGCCGACGCCAGCCTCAGCGAGGAGCGGATGACCTCGCTCCGCACGTCCATCAGGACAAGCCTGGACTGCGCCGATCTCTGTGAGGCGACGGCCCGCATGCTGTCCCAGCCTGGCGCGTACGACGACGACCTCATCCGCGCGCAGCTCCGCGCCTGTGTCGAGCTCTGCATCCGCTCGGCCGGGGAGTGCGATCGGCGCGGGCGCGGTCCCATCTGCGTCGAGGCGTGCCGCAGCGGCGTCGAAAGCTGCCTGACCCTCCTGGTCGAGCTGGGCTGAGCGGCAGAGGCGGGGTCTGATGGGGCGGGTCCGAATGGCACCATGAAGTGGTGAGTGAGAGCGCGAGGAGGCTGCTGGCCGAGTTGGTGGCCGGTGGCGGGGTGTCGGTGCTCAGCGGGGCGGGCCTGTCGACCGAGTCCGGCATCCCGGACTACCGGGGTCCGACGGGACGGGCACGCAAGGCCGAGCCGATGACGTACCAGCGGTTCGTCGGCAGCGCGCGGGCGCGGCAGCGTTACTGGGCGCGCAGCCACGTCGGCTGGCGGCAGATCGGCTCAGCGCGGCCGAACGACGGTCACCGGGCGGTGGCCGAGCTGGAGCGGCTCGGACTGATCGCCGGGATCGTCACCCAGAACGTCGACGGCCTGCACCAGGCGGCCGGAGCGCGGCGGGTGGTCGAGCTGCACGGCGGCCTGGACCGGGTGGTCTGCCTGTCGTGCCGGGAGCGCACCCCGCGCACGGATCTGGAGCGCCGCCTGCGCGCGGTCAACGCGGACTGGGACGCCAGCGGGCGGATCAACCCCGACGGCGACGCCGTGCTCGACGACGAGCAGGTCGAGGGTTTCCGGGTGGTGGACTGCGAGAGCTGCGGCGGCCTGCTCAAACCGGACGTGATCTTCTTCGGCGAGAACGTGCCCAGGCCGCGCGTGGACGAGTGTTTCGCGCTCGTGGCGGGCGCGCGGGCGCTGCTCGTCCTCGGCTCGTCGCTGACGGTCCGGTCCGGGCTGCGGTTCGTGGACAAGGCCGCCGCGCTCGGCATCCCGATCGCCATCGTCAACCAGGGCCCGACCCGGGGCGACGCCGACGCCGCGCTCACCTTGAACGCCCCGCTGGGGGCGACGCTCACCGACCTCACGACGCGTCTCCAGGGAGCCCGCCCGGCAAGCGTCTGAGCACGAGCGCGAAGCAAGCGCGTCCTGGCACGAAGGGAAGCCAGGCACAATGGGTGCATGCCCGCTGCTCCCGCCTCGTGCCCCTGCGGCCTGCCCGCCCCCTACCAGGACTGCTGCGGCCGCTTCCACCGAGGCGAGGCGTCCGCCCCCACGGCCGAGCTGCTCATGCGCTCCCGCTTCACCGCCTTCGCCACCGGCGACACGGCCTACCTGCTGCGCACCTGGCACCCGGCCGACCGCCCGGCCCGCCTGGAGCCGGATCGGCGGCTGCGCTGGACCCGGCTGGAGATCCTGGGCAGCACCGGCGGCAGCGTGATCCACACCGAGGGCGCCGTACGCTTCCGCGCCCACTACACAGAGCGCGGCCGGCCGGGCGAGCTGGAGGAACACAGCCGCTTTCTGCGCCTGGAGGGCCGCTGGGTCTACGCGGGCGTCGTCCAGGCACAGGGTTAGCTCCTGGCCCGCACCCGAGCAGGCAGACGACGGGTGAGGGCGGGCAGCAGCCCTTGGGGCAGGAACAGCACGACGATGATGAGCACCAGCGCGTAGACGGCGTACGACAGCACGCTGGGCGCGTAGCTGGGCATGCCGGGCAGCGCGCCGACGATGTTCAGCGCCTGCAGGAGCAGCGTGATCGCGGTGGCTCCGACGACGGCTCCCCAGATGGTGCCGAGCCCGCCGACGACGGCCATGACGATGTACTGGATCGAGATCAGCACCGGGAACGAGCCGGGCGCCACGTAGCCGGTGTAGAAGCAGTAGATGCCGCCCGCCAGCCCGGCGAAGGCGGCGGACAGGGCGAAGACGGCGAGCTTGTAGCGGCCGACGGGGATGCCGGAGGAGGCGGCGGCGGTCTCGCTGGTGGCCAGCGCGCGCAGCGCGCGGCCGGGCCGTGAGGTGCTCACGTTGTACGTCACCAGCATCACCAGAGCCAGCCCCGCCCAGGTCAGATAGGCGTACGCGGCGGCGCCGCTCATCTCCCACGACCCGATGCCGAACTGCGGGATGGCCTGCAGCCCGATGTCACCCCCGGTGAACTCCATCTGCCCGGCCACCGACAGCAGGATGAGCTGCATGGCCAGGGTCGCGAAGGCCAGATGGTGGCCGCGCAGCCGCAGCAGCGGCGTACCGATGACCAGCGCGGACGCGGCGGCCACCAGCGGGGCGGCGATCAGCCCGGCGAGCGGGGGCACACCGCCCAGGGTGAGCAGGGCGGCGGTGTAGGCGCCGATGGCGTAGAAGGCGCCCTGACCGAGCGAGACCTGCCCGGCGTAGCCCATGAGCAGGGACACCCCGACGGTGACCATGGCGGCCAGGCCGAGCAGGATGTAGACGGCCAGCGCGCTGTCGTCGAGCACGGCGGGCAGCGCGAGCGTGGCGGCAGCGACGAGGAGCCCGCCCGCGAGTCTTCTCACACCGTCTCCTGGTGGATCGTGGAGTGGCGGCTCGCCTGGACGATCATCACGATGATCATGAGCCCGAGCGCGACCTCCAGTTGGTGGGAGCCGTAGCCGTAGCCCGCCGCCATGGTCTCGGCCACGCCGAGCAGCAGCGCGCCGATGAGGGTGATGACCGGGCGGGTGAGCGCGCCGAAGACGGCGGCGGCGAAGCCGTTGACAATGAGCAGGACGTCGGTGTCGAAGGAGATCGGCCGCAGGGGGGTGATGAGCACCCCGGCGAGCCCGCCGAGCAGGCCGCCGATGGCGAAGGCGAGCAGCCCCATCCGCCGCGTGTCGATGCCGACCACCCGGGCGGCGTAGGGGTTGGAGGCGCACGCGGTCAGCGCCTTGCCCAGGTAGGTGCGGCCGAAGAAGAGCGCGATCAGCACGAACGTCGCCGCCGTGACGCCGATGACCAGCAGGTGCTGGGTCTGGATCCGGGCCCCCGCGATGGTCACCGAGCCGGCCAGGCCGGGGGCCGAGCGCGGCTGGTCCCCCCACAGCACGATCTCGACGGCGTACGCCAGCACGCCCACGCCGAGCGTGACGATGAGCGCCGACAGCGGGCTGGTGCCGCGCTTGCCGATGGCGACCAGGCCGGTGAGCAGGCCCGCCACCGCGCCCGCCAGGACGGCGGCGACCTCGCTGAGGCCGTGCGGCCACCCCATCCCGAGCAGCGAGGAGGTGCACAGCCCGGCCACCACGGCGAACGTCCCCTGGGCGAAGTTCACCACGCCGGTGACCCGGTGGATGACGACCAGGCCGCTGGCGATGAGCGCGATGGCGCACCCGACCGCCAGGCCGTTGAGCAGGTAGGTCAGGAACGCGCTCATGTGATCGCCCCACCCAGGTAGGCGCTGGCCACCCGTGGGTCCTCGGCCAGCTCGGCGCTGTCTCCCTCGGCCACCAGCCGCCCGGACTCCAGCACGTAGGCCCGGTGGCACAGCTCGAAGGCCAGGCGGGCGTTCTGCTCGATGAGCAGCACGGTCAGCCCGTGCTCCCGGTTGAGCTCGGCCAGGTGCGCGGCCAGGTCGGCGGTGACGTTGGGGGCGAGCCCGAGCGACAGCTCGTCGACCACGAGCGCCTCCGGGCGCGCCATCATGGCCCGGCCGAAGGCCACCATCTGCTGCTCCCCGCCCGACAGCACGCCCGCCTTCCTGCCGGACAGCTCCGCCAGGCGCGGCAGCAGCTCGTAGACGGCGGCGGGGTCGCGCTGCCCGGAGCGCCAGCCGCCCAGGGCCAGGTTGTCGGCGACCGACATGTCGGGAAAGAGCTGGCGGCCCTCGGGGATCATCGCCAGCCTGCCCCCGATCCGGACGGTCCCCGAAACCGGGGCGAGGATGCCTGCCAGCGTGTTGGCCAGCGTGGACTTCCCCGCCCCGTTCGGCCCGAGCAGCGCCACCATCTCACCCTGCCCTACCGAGAGGGTGACGTGGTCGAGCGCGGTGGCCGTACCGTAGGAGACGACCAGGTCGGTGACGTCGATCATGAGGCCTGTCCGAGGTAGGCCGCGAGCACGAGCGGGTCCGCGCGGACCTCGGCGGGGGAGCCGTCGGCGATCACCTGGCCGAGGTCCAGGACGACGACGCGGTCGGCGAGCCGGGTCACGAAGGCGACGTCGTGCTCGATGAGCAGGATGGTCAGCCCGTCCGCGCGCAGCTCCTCCACCAGCGCGGCGAGGTGCTCACGCTCGCCGCCGCGCAGGCCGGAGGCGGGCTCGTCGAGCAGCAGCAGCCGGGGCCGCGCGCACAGCGCGCGGGCGAGCTGCAGGGCGCGCTGCTGCCCGATCGGCAGCAGGTCGGCGGGGCGATCGGCCCAATCGGCCAGCCCGACCCGGACGAGGGCCGCGTCCGCCTCCCGCGCGATCTCGCGCTCGTCGCGGTGGTGGCGTGGCAGCCGCAGCGCCGCCGACACGAAGCCGGCGCTGGTACGGCCGTGCATGCCGACCATGACGTTCTCCCGGACCGTCATGCCGCGGAAGACCCTGGCCGCCTGGAACACGATGGACATGCCGAGCCGGGCGCGCCGGTGCGGCGCGAGCCGTTCGACCCGGCGGCCGAGGAAGGAGATCTCGCCCTGGTCGGCCGCCAGATGGCCGGTGATGAGGTTGAACAGGGTGGACTTGCCGGCTCCGTTGGGCCCGATGACGCCGCAGACCTCGCCCTCGGCGACGCCGAGCGTGACGTCGTGGACGGCGTAGACGCCGCCGAACGAGCGTGAGATCCCGGTGACCGTCAGCACCTCTACTCCGCCGTGACGGTCTTGGCGAGCTGCTCCTTGGCCCAGTCGGTGGGCACGAACTTGCCGTCCTTCACCGTGTTGACCGAGATGTACTCGGGGGACAGCCCGGAGTGGTCGGTGGGGGAGTAGCGGAACCGGCCGTTCGGCGTGATCAGGTCCATGCTCTCCAGAGCCTGCTGGATCTTGACCTTGTCGGTGCTGCCGGCCTTCCTGATCGCCTCGAACAGCAGCAGGCTCGCGCTGTAGCCGTCCTGGGCGAACTGCGGCGGGCCGTAGCCGTGCTTCTGCTCGTACGGGGTGGCCATCTGCTCGATGATCTGTTTCTGCTTGCCGTCGGGCAGGTGCTCGCCCACCACCCCGATGGCGCTCTGCACGGTCATGCCCTCGGCGGCCGCGCCCATCGGCTCCAGCCACAGCTTGCTCGCCTGGGAGGCGGTCAGGAACAGCGGCGTCTTCAGGCCGGAGGCGGCGTACTGCTTGGCGGCGGTGACGCCGGGCGCGCCGGAGCCCCAGAAGACCAGTGCCTCGGCCGCCGACTCGCGGACGTGGGTGAACAGCGGGCTGAAGTCGGAGGTGCTGGTCTCGTACGCCTCGTCGACGGCGATCGTCACGCCGTACTTGGGCGCCAGCGCGACCATGGCCTTGTGGCCGGACACCGAGTAGGCGCTCTTGGAGTCCCAGGCGACGGCCACCGTCTTGATGCCCTCGGCCTGGATGTACTGCAGGTAGCGCTCGGCGTACATGCTGGACAGCGCCGGGGTGACGAAGACGTAGGACTTGATCGGCTCGACCTGCTCCTGGGCGGGGGCGAGTGACAGATAGGGCATCTTGTCGCGCTGCGCGATGGGCTCGATGGCCAGCGCGGAGTTGGAGAAGACCGGGCCGATGAGGGCGTCGATCTCGCCCTTGATCTGGTTGTAGGCCACGATGCCCTGGTCGGGGGCGGTCTTGTCGTCGCGGGTGACCAGCTCCACCTTGCGGCCGAGCAGTCCGCCCTGGCCGTTGACCTGCTCGACGGCCAGCTCCACGGCCTTCTTGTCCTCGCTGCCCAGCGGCGTGTAGTTGCCGGTCAGGGAGACGATGAGGCCGACCTTGATCGGGTCGTCGGCGGTGGAGCTCGTGCCGCCGTCGCCGTCGCCGCCGCAGGCCGCCAGGGCCAGCACGAGGCATGCCAGAGATGGGAGAAGCCTGCGCATCTGGACCTCCTGGACCCCGCGATGTGGCCCTGAACATAGGCAGGTACATTACGGCTGTCAAGAGATTGCCCAACATGCGTACGGGAGCGAGACGTGGCGGCACAGGAGCGGGAGAGCGGCCTGCGTCCCCAGTCGGTGATCTTGACCTTTCTCGGCGACCACGTGTACGGCCGGGGGATCTGCGTGTCCTCCGGCAGCTTCATCGAGGCGTTCACCAGAGTCGGGATCTCCGAGGACGCGACCCGCTCCACGCTGACCCGGATGGTCAACCGGGGGCTGTTGCGCCGCCAGCGGGCCGGGCGGCGGATGTACTTCGGGCTCACCCCGATGAGCACCGAGGTGCTCAAGGACGGTGAGCGGCGCATCTGGCACAGCGGCGTCGTGAACGACGCCGGCGAGGACCGGTGGACGCTCGTCGGCTTCTCGCTGCCGGAGTCCTGGCAGCGGCAGCGGCACGAGCTGCGCTCCCGGCTGATCTGGGCCGGGTTCGGGCCGTTGCAGAACGGGTTGTGGATCGCGCCGGGTGACGTCGACCCGGCCAAGGTGATCGACGGGATCGGCGCCGGGGTGAAGGTGTTCTCGGCCGAGCCCAGGCACCCCACCGACATGCACGCGCTGATCGGCGACGCCTACGACCTGTCCGGGCTGGGGCGGCGTTACGAGGCGTTCCTGCGGCGGTGGGACCGGGCCCGTCCCGAGCTCGCCGCGCCGGACGACCTGGCTCGCTCGCTGACGCTGCTCACCGAGTGGCTGCAGATCATCAGGACCGACCCCCGGCTGCCGCTCCGCTACCTGCCGCACGACTGGCCGGCCGAGAAGGCGCAGCGGGTCTGCCATGTGCTGCACGAGCGGTTCCAGCCGGAGGCGGCGGCGATCACGGCCCGCATCCTCGACGCGGTTCCGGACGCATGCCAGCAAAGTTGGGCAGAACGGTGACAGCCGTCGCCAAGTGGCCTAATTTGATGGCGAAGACCGTGGAGGAGTGCGGATGCGGAATCAGGGGCTGGGCTCGTGGCCGGCCCGCAGGACGCGGATGTCGCCGGACAAGGTGGCGCTGACGCACTGCGGCCTGCACCGGACCTACCGCGACCTGCACATCAGGACCAACCGGCTGGCCCACGCCCTCGCGAAGCTCGGGGTGCGGCCCGGCGACCGGGTCGCCTACCTGGGAGCCAACCATCCGGCGCTGGTGGAGACCTTCTTCGCCGCCGGAGCGCTGGGGGCGATGTTCGTCCCGCTCAACACCCGTCTGGCCGCACCCGAGCTGCGCTACATCGTCGAGGACGCCGGCGCGGAGGTCATCGTGCTGGGTGACGGGCACGACGGCGCCGGCCTGCCGGGCCGCCACGTCCTGGCGAGCGCGTACGAGGACCTGCTCGCCTCGGGCTCCCCGGAACCGATCGACGAGCCGGTGACCCACGACGACCCGTGCCTGATCATGTACACCTCGGGCACCACCGGCCGGCCCAAGGGCGCCGTGCTCACCCACGGCAACCTGATCTGGAACACCTTCAACCTGCTGGTCGACGTCCCCCTCGCGCACGACGAGGTGACGCTGGTCAGCGCGCCGCTGTTCCACATCGCGGCCCTGGCCCAGACGCTGATCCCGACCGTGCTCAAGGGCGGCAGGGCGATCCTGGAGCAGTCTTTCGACGTGGACGCCACCTTCGACCTGATCGAGGCGGAGCGGGTCACCGTGATGTTCGGGGTGCCCGCCATGTTCACCTTCCTCGCCCAGTCGCCGCGGTGGCCGGACGCCGACCTGTCCAGCCTGCGCCACCTGCTCTGCGGCGGCGCGCCGGTCCCCGAGCCGCTGATCCGGACCTACCAGGATCGCGGGCTGACGTTCCTGCAGGGGTACGGCCTGACCGAGACGGCGCCGGGCGCCCTGTTCCTGGGGGCCGAGCACTCCGTGGCCAAGGCGGGCTCGGCGGGCGTGCCGTGCTTCTTCTCCGACGTCAAGCTGGTCGCCACCGACGGATCCGCCGCGGCTCCCGGCGAGCCGGGCGAGGTCCACGTCCAGGGCCCGAACGTGACGCCGGGCTACTGGCAGCGGCCCGAGGAGACGAGCAAGGTACTGTCGAGTGACGGGTGGCTGCGCTCCGGCGACGTCGGCGTCGCCGACGAGGACGGTTTCGTCCGCATCTCCGACCGGATCAACGACATGATCATCTCCGGTGGGGAGAACATCTACCCCGCCGAGGTGGAGAGCGTCCTGTACGGCCACCCCGCGGTGGCCGAGTGCGCCGTGATCGGCGTCCCCGACGACCGGTGGGGCGAGGTCGGCAAGGCCCTCGTCGTGCTGCGGCCGGGCCGGACCGAACGGCCTGACGAGCTGGTGGCCCATCTGGACGGCCGGCTCGCCCGGTACAAGATCCCGAAGCACGTGGAGCTCGTCCCCGAGTTACCCAGGAACGCGGCGGGCAAGCTGCTCAAGGCCCAGATCAGGGCTCGCTACGGGGCAGCCGGCGGCACGGCCTAAGCTCCTCGGTGGAAATGCCGCCCCACCGGACAAACTTGACATTGACGTTCGCTCAAGGAGAGTCGCATGCGCACCACACCCCCGTTTCGCGCGGACCACGTCGGCAGCCTGCTGCGCCCCGCTACCTTGCTGGAAGCCAGGGAGACCCTCACCGGTGACGCGCTGCGCGAGGTCGAGAACGAGGCCGTTCGCGAGGTCGTGCGCAGGCAGGAGGAGATCGGCCTGCAGTCGGCCACCGACGGCGAGTTCCGCCGGACCTCCTGGCACATGGACTTCATTCACCAGCTGGGCGGCATCGGCACGGCGACCGACGAGCACATCACGGTCCGTTTCCACAACGAGCAGGGCGACATCGAGTTCACCCCTGCCGCGTTGCGCGTGCACGACAAGATCAAGGTCAGCGAGCCGATCTTCGGCGCCGACTTCGCGTTCCTGCGTGACGCCGTGACCACGGCCGTGCCCAAGCTGACCATCCCCTCGCCCAGCATGGTCCACTACCGGGGCGGCCCCGCAGCCATTGACCCGGCCGTCTACCCGGACGTCGAGGAGTTCTGGACCGATCTGAGCGCCGCCTACGCCGAGCAGGTGCGCAAGATCGGCGAGCTGGGCTGCACCTACCTGCAGTTCGACGACACCAGCCTGGCCTACCTCAACGACCCCTCCCAGCGGGCCGAGCTCACCGAGCGCGGTGACGACGCCGAGCACATGCACCTGCGCTACATCAAGCAGATCAACGCCGCGCTCGCCGCCAAGCCCGAGGGCATGACGATCACCACCCACATGTGCCGCGGCAACTTCCGCTCCTCCTGGGCGGCCTCGGGCGGCTACGACTTCGTCGCCGAGGCGCTGTTCGGCGAGCTCGCGGTGGACGGCTTCTTCCTGGAGTTCGACGACGAGCGCTCCGGTGGCTTCGAGCCGCTGCGCTACGTGCCCGAGGGCAAGATGGTGGTGCTCGGCCTGGTCACCACCAAGCACGGCGAGCTGGAGTCGAAGGACGCGCTCAAGCGCCGCATCGACGAGGCCGCCAAGTACGTCGACCTGGACCAGCTCTGCCTGTCGCCGCAGTGTGGTTTCTCCTCCACCGTCGAGGGCAACCAGCTCACCGCAGACCAGCAGTTCGCCAAGCTGGCCCTGATCGTGGAGACCGCCCGCGAGGTGTGGGGCTAGATCATCCGGCCGGGCGCCCCGGCCGGAGCCGGCGGCCGAGGGCGGCGAACAGCCGCCTCGGCACCGCCAGCGTCAGCACCGCCAGCACCACGTGCGCCGCGATGAAGGCGTAGGCCTCGTTCCGCGTCGCCACGTGCCCCAGCCGGACCGTGATGTGGTGCGCCCAGTCCCACACCTCCGGGATCCCGTCCAGCCTGCTGTTCAGCATCACCGCCACCAGGTCCTCCAGGCCCGACATCTGCAGGATCGTCATGGCCGCGCCGACCCGCAGCACGCCTTCGCGCGAGCCGCCGCCGACCCGGTAGGCCAGTGCGAGCGCGATCATGATGAACGGCACGAACACGACCACGTGCAAATAGAGGTCCTCGAACTCCGCCGTGCCGTCGGCCATGTCGAGGGCGGTCATGAACGTCGCGGGCACGAAGTAGCAGAGGAAAGCCAGGAAGATCGCGGGCAGCGCCACCAGATGCAGCCGCAGCCGCCGCGCCCACGCCACGTCCAGCCAGGCGACGCAGGCGAGCGCGGCGAGCTGCGGAGTCAGCTTGACCAGCAGCATCCAGAGCGAGGTGATCTCCTGCTCGTAGGGGATCACGAACCTGACCAGGGCGGCCAGTGCCACCGCCAGGACCCCCAGCGGCAGCGCGACGCGGTTGTCCCGCCAGAACGAGGACGAAGTGGACAGCATGCGCATCCCAGTCAGTGTGTGGAGAGAATCGGTGTGCCGTGCTCGGGGCAGACGGCCGTGATCAGTGTTTCCGTCGCGCCGGGGGTGTCCGCGCCGTCCGGGACGACGCCGACCAGCATGGGCCGTCGCCGGCGCAGCGCCGTGACGGCCGTCGCCCGCCCTGCCGGGCGGGCGTGGAAGCGCCGCCACAGCAGGTGGGTCCGGCCGCAGGTGGGGTGGGTCCCGGCGAAGTAGCCGAGATGCGGGTCATGCACGACTCCGGGCCGGGCATCCCGTACGGCGAGCGCCACGGTCATGCGCTCGACAGCGTGCACCCGGACCGGGTCGAGCTCCGGCAGGATCGCGTCGAGGGCGGGCCGTTCGCCCACCACGATCGCTCGCCCGGCCCGCTTCGCCAGGTCGTGCGCGGCGGCGTTCAGCGCGCGGCGCCGGTCCTCGTCGACGACCCGGGCGTCCGGGGCCAGCAGCACCCCGTAGCGGGGACCGGCCGGGGTGAGAGCCCGCCGGTCGAGCACGGCGGCGCGCACCTCCAGCACCGGGGTCCGGCGCGGCGCGCCCGTCAGGGCGAGCGCGTCCCGCAGCTCCCGCCCGTCGCCGATCCACAGCGACGGCTCGCGGGAGGCGTCGAAGGGCCGCGCGAACGGGCACAGGCGGTGCAGCTGGCCGGCCAGCGCGGCGGAGGGGGTGGGCTCCGGCTCGTCCAGCGCCCGGCCCGCCGCCGCCCACTGGTCGCGGTAGAACGGCACCCGGTCGAAAGCCGTCCGGACGACTCCGCGGTAGGCCCGCTCCCAGCGGGCCGCGGAGAACCTGACCGGCATCGGCCCCCAGTCGGCCGCGGCGAACCTAACCGGCATCGACGCCGACCGTGACCAGCTCCTCGACCCGGGCCAGCACCCGTGCCACCGCGTCGGCCGACGCGCCCGACGCGAGCACGTACCCGAGCTTGGCCCGGCACTCGGTGTAGGGCACGACCCGCTCGCCCGGCGAGGCGGTGACCAGCACGTCGGCCACGCCGGGCAGCGCCAGCGCCTCCGGCAGGCCGTCCAGGGACACCAGCGTGCCCGCGCGGCCGGCGCGCAGCATGCGGACGGAGGCGTGCCTGGTCCAGCGGGGCGTGAGGTCGGGGCGTTCACCGGTGGCGAGCAGGACGGCGGCGGCCACGGTGTCCACGCCGTACATCAGGCCGAGCGCCTCGCCCATGCCGTTGCCGCCGATCCGCGCGCCCATCTCGATCAGCACGACGCCGTCGCCGGTGACGAACAGGTCGAGGTTCAGCGGGCCGTCGGTGTAGCCGACCTCGGCGCAGACGAGTTCGAGCTGCCGCGTGACCTCCTTGGTCAGCGCCGGGTCGCGGGGGGCCATGTCGTGGCCGACGGCGACGACCTGCGGGGCCTCGACCACCCGGTCACTGAGCCCGAGCAGGGCGACCTCGCCGTCCTGGAGGAACGCCTCCCCGCACAGGTCCTGGCCGGTCACCAGCTCCTCGGCGATCACCGTGGCCGAGGGGGACGCGGCCGCCGCGGCCTCGACGGCGGGGCCGAGCTCACCGGCGGTTGCGCACACGGTGATGCCCCTGGAGCTGCCGGAGTCCACCGGTTTGACGATGACCGGGAAGTTCAGCCGTACGGCCGCGCGCAGAACTCGACCGGCGGAGCCGCTGACGTAGCCGGGCCCGCCGAGGCCGAGCCGCTCGCAGACCTCGCGGAAGTACGCCTTGTCCACCGAGGCCCGCAGCGCGGCCGGGGGCAGCCCGCAGGGCAGCCCGAGCCGTCCCGCCACCTCGACCAGGGCCGGGAGATTGATGTCGCTGCCGGGGGCGAGCAGCCCCGCCAGGTCGTCGCGGCCACGCAGGGCCGCGCTGACCGCGTCCACGTCGCGGGTGCTCAGGTGCAGGAACTCGTCCGCCTCCCCGACGCCGGGGGCGTCGGCGCGCATGTCGACGCAGACGGTGCCGAGCCCGAGCCGCCGGGCGGCGCGGAAGGAGCTGATCGTGCCGTCCGAGCCGCCCAGGACGACCAGTCGCCTCACGCGGTCGTCACCGTCTCCGGAGCGCTCCAGTGAACGCCGCGGGTCTCGATGAACCAGTCCACCGTCTTGGCCATGCCGTCGGCGAGCGAGACCAGCGAGCTCGGCTCGATGCCCACGGACAGGAGGGTTCCGGTGTTCGCGGTGACGGCGGTGTCGGGCGTCTCGCCGGGGCGCATCGGCAGGTCGGCGATGGGCACACGCGGATAGCCGCGCGCCGCGCAGAGGTCGATGATCAGCTCGGCGACCTCCCGGATGGTGGACGAGGTGGTGGGGCCGACCTCGACGACGTGGTCGAGGGCCTTTCCGGCCGCCGCCGTCTCCAGCGAGGCCACCAGGGTGCGGGCCACGTCCGCCACCCAGACCATGTCCGAGACCTGCGTGCCGCCGCCGTACAGCTCGACCGGCATGCCGCTCAGCGCGCGGCAGACGACCGCCGGGGTGATCTTGCGGACCTTGCCGGAGGCGAACGGCGGCGCGGCCTGCTGGCGGGGGCCGTAGGCGTTCACCACGCGGACGTTGTTCACCCTGGTGCCGCGGTGGGCGTTGAACATGCGGACGAACCGCTCCACGGCCGTCTTGGAGATGGAGTAGCTGTTGTCCATCCAGTGGTTGCCGACGCAGATGTAGACGCCCGGCAGGTCGTACTGCGCGACGGCTTCGAGGAAGTTGAGGCCGCCGATGAGGTTGGTCTCGGCGGCGGGCCGCGGGTTGGTGATGGTCTCCTGCGTGCCGAGCACGGCCGCCAGGTGAATGATCGCGTCGCAGTGAGCGGCGAGCTCCGTCATGGCGGTCGCGTCGCGGATGTCGCCGCGCATGACTTCCCAGGGCAGTTCGCCGTCCGCGCGTCCCCGGTGATCGAACACGAGCGGAACGTGGCCTCGGGCGGCGAGTTCTTCGCACACGTATCGGCCAATGAATCCGTTTCCGCCGGTCACTCCGACCTTCATTGCCACCTCTTGACGGTTGGTGTGTGCAAGGTGATGGGTGCCATGGTCAGGCGCCGTGGTTGATCACAGCATGAGTCTTCTGGGAAGATCATCACCCTGTGAGACTCTGTGTCCATGTTGTGATGATTTCTCCATCGAGGGTTACCACGTGAAAGTGTCCCTTCTGGACCCCTGTCAGGACCCCGAGCCGCCCGGTTGGGAGGACTTCCGGAACGCCGAGGGCCTGTCCGCCGTCTGGGCCTACGACGTGATCGCCGCGTCGTCCGAAGGCTCGTGGGCCCGCCCGCTGCTGGCCGTCTTCCACGACGGCGACCGCGTCGCCGGGGTGGTCGGCGCCGTCTACATCGGCCTGCGCCCCCCGGGCTCCGGCCGGATGCCGCGCCCGCGCCGGGAGCCGCTCGTGCTGGACGTCCGCCTGCCCGGCCACTCCAACGGACCCACCTGGCACTTCGGCGACGAGGTGTCCCACGCCACCCGCCGTGAGCTGCTCAGGCGGTTCGAGCGGGCGGCCCGGCGGCACCTCGGCCTGGGAGTGGCCGGAGCGCTCTATCGCATGGTGGCCGAGCCTCAGGTGTCCCTGGTCGCCCGCCGGGGCGCGATCATGCGGCAGTCGCCGGGCGGCACCGTCATGTCACTGCCCTGGGCCTCGGTGGAGGGGTGGATCGGCTCGCTGAGCAGAAACCGCAGGTCGACGCTGCGCCGGCAGACCAGGAAGATCGCCGCCGCGGCCGACCTGGTCGTGACCGAGGGCCGGGCCCGGCTCGACCTCGACCCCGCCGAACTGGCCGAGCTCAACCGCACGCACACGGCCCGCCTGGCGTCCCGCTTCGACCCGCGGCCGGATCTCCCAGCGGCCTACTTCGCCGCTCTGCTCGCCCGCGAGGACGTGTCCGTCATCTCCTACCACTCGGCGGACCGGCTGCTCGGCTTCGCGATCGTCTTCGAGCACCCCACCTCGCCGATCTACGGCCCTTGGGCGGCACTGCGGCCCGAGGAGGGCGGCCGCAAGGACCTCTACTTCGACAGCTACGCGCGCATCGTCGCCGGCGCCGTCGGCCAGGGAGGGAAGCGATTGTTCGGCGGCCGGGGGATGATCGACGTCAAGCTCTCGCTGGGCTTCGAGTACGTCCCGATGAAGCTCGTCGCGGTGCCCCGGTGGGCGATGGGATGAGCCTCAGCCTGCAGATCCTCGACCCTCGCCACGACCCCGAGCCCGCCGACTGGGAAGAGCTGCGCGGCGCTGCCCGCCAGTGCGTGACCTGGCGTTACGACCTGCTGCGCGCCTACGCCTGGGCCGCCCAGGCACCGCTGCTGCTCACCGTGCTGAGACAGGCGGGCACCGCCGTCGGCGCGGTGTCGGTGTCCCTGCGCGGCATCAGGCCGCACCGGGGCGGCTACGCCGGACGCCGTGACCGCGCGGGCGTCCTGGACGTCCACGCCCCGGCGAACCGCTCCCAGAAAGGCTGGTGGTTCGCCGGTGACCCGGCCCCCGAACAGCGCCGGGAGCTGCTGCGCGACTGCCTGCGCGGCCTGCGCCGCGAGCTGGGGGCGGGCTGGCGGAGCGCCGTGTGGCGGGAGGTGTCGCCCGGCGAGCCGGAGCTGCTGCCCGGCCGGGTCCGGGTGACCCTCCCCACCGCGCCGCTGGCCAGGCTCGCGACCCCCTGGAGCGGCGTCGGGGAGTGGTACGCCCTGCTCGACCGCGCCCGCAGCGACTCCCTGCGGCGGCGGGCCAGGAAGTTCACCGCCGATCCGAGCCTGTCCATCCAGGTGGGACCGGCCCGCGACCTGGTCGGCGGGGCCGAGGCGGCCGAGCTGCGCGCCGAGAACGACCTCAAGCACCGCAGCAGGCTCTTCCCGCTCGCCCCGCTGCCGCTGCCCTACCTGGAAGCCCTCGTCGGCGGCGACGAGGTCGTGGCCATCGGCTACCGCGACGCGGGCCGGCTGATCGGGCTCTCCCTGATCCTCGACCACCCCGACTGGCCCATCTGCCTGAGCTGGGGCGCGCGGTTGCCCGAGGACGGCGGCCGCAAGCACCTCTACTTCGACGGTTACGTCCGCATGGTGGAATGGGCGATCGCCTCCGGCAAGACCGGACTCGTCCTCGGCAAGGGGCAGGCCGAGGCCAAGAGCGCCCTCGGCGCCGACCTCGTCCCCTCCTCCGCGCTGGCCGTGCCCCTGTGACCACCGTGGACGAGCCCATGACCTGCGTGCAGTGCGGCCACCCGCACCCCGCCCTGATCGCCCGGCGCCTGCGCCCGGTCCGCTACTCCTGCCGGTCCTGCGGCGCCGTCTTCAGACCCGGCCCGCCTCCCACCCCCGGCCGGCCACGGCTCGCGCCCGTGGACGGTGACCCGCTGGCGGCCTACCTGCCCGCACCCATGGTCCGCTGGGTGCGCCAGAGCGCCGGGGAGATCCCGGCCGCGCCGGACCGGGCCACGCTCGCCCGCTGGTACAAGGGGTTCGACGCGCTCGTCGCGGGCGCCGCCGCCTCGGCCGAGTCGCGAGCCGCCGTCGAACGGGTGAGCGACGTCCCCCTCGACGTCCTGCCCGCGTTCTCCCAGGTGTGCGCCGCCCTGCACGCCACCTGCTACGACCCGGCCCTCGCCCTGGCCAGGCTGGGGCGCGACGAGCCCTTCGTGGCCGAACGCGTCGGCCACCTGCGCCACTGGCTCGCCACCGCGGGCCGCTCCACGACCTGGCTGGAGGCCGCCGAGGCGCCGCCGCCCGCCAGGGAAGCGGTCGAAGACCTGCTCACCCTGCCGGAGTCGTTCACCACCGACCAGGTCAGAGCCCTGTTCCGCGCCCTGTTCGGGGTGGACAAGGGGCCGTCCGTGCCGGGGGTGCGCGCCCGCTTCGGCGACGAACGCATCCGCCAGGCCCTGCTCGCCTACCTGGAGACGGGCGAGCGCCCGTTACGCCGGACCGTCGCTGACGACCTGGACGCGACATGACCGCCGTCGCCTCCCACCGCATCGGCGCCCGCCGCCTGCTCACGCTGCTCGGCGGCCGCGCCACCTTCAGGCTGCTGCTGTACGGGTCCTCGGGCGTCCTGGTCGCGGCCTGGAGCCGGGCGGACTTCAACGCCTACGCCGCAGCCGCCGGAGCCGTGGGCTGGCTCTGCATGGTGGTGCAGTCGGGGCCGGAGAAGGCGGCGCTCACCCTCATCCCGCGCGCCTTCCGCACCCGTGACCAGCTCGCGGGCCTGCTCCGCGCGGTCGTCGCGTACGTGCCGCTGCCCTTCACCGCGGCCGCCGCCGCCGGGCTCGTCCTCGCGCCCGGCTCCACCGCCACCATCTACCTGCTGGCCATCGCCTACTACATCGCCCTCGGCTGCGGCTCGCTGGGTGTGGCGGTCCACCGGGCCCTCGGCCGCTACACCTACGACACCGCCCACTTCTCACTCCTCGGCCTGGGCATGATCGCGCTGGCCGGACTGGCGTTCACCGCGCACCTCCGGCCCACCGGCTACCTCGCCGGGCTGCTGGTCCTGGTCACCGCGCTCAACCTCGTCCTGCTGCGCGGGCTGCCGCGCGCCCACGGCTCCCGCCGGGCGCTGCGTGGCCTGCTGGCCGGCACGGTGGTGCTGATGGGCGCCGCCGACGTCATGAGCAACGCCATCATCGGGACGCTCTTCGTGGAGCTGTCGCTCTCCTTGCACGCCGGCCAGAGCGGCGACCTCTACCTGATGATCCTCGGCTGGGGCTTCGCCGCGTCCGTCGTCTACACGGTGCAGCGGATCTACCAGCCCCGGCTGGCGCTGTGGATGACCTCGGGCGGTTCCGCGCGGGCGCGGACGCTCGGCATGCGCGTCGCGAACGTGGCCATCCTGACCAGCGCCCTCTGGCTGGTCCTCGCGGGGGCGGCGCTCGCCGCGGGCGTGGCCGGCACCCGCTCGCTGATCGTCCTGGCCGTTCTGCTGGCGTCCCTGCTGCCCGCCAACACCCTGGCGAGCTTCGGCATCTTCGTACTGGAGAACTCCGGCAAGAGCGGCCTGCGCGACAGCGCCAAGGCCGCGATCCTCGCCTGGGCGGCGGTGGCCGCGCTGGGGGCGCTCACCGTCCCGCTCGCCGGGGCCGCCGGAGCGGTGTACGCGCTGGGCGCGCAGGGATTCGTACTGGGACTCGCCCTGAGGAGACGCATGTGACCACCGAGCCGGCGGGGCTGACCGTGCTGGTGCCCTGCTACAACGAGGGAGCGCAGGTCGAGACCGCCCACGGCGAGCTCGTCGAGGCGCTGAAGGAGGTGGGCGAGCTGGAGATCCTCTTCGTCGACGACGGCAGCACCGACGACTCCCTCGACCGGATCCGCCGGCTGGCCGAGACGGACCCGAGGGTGCGCTACCTGTCCTTCACCCGCAACTTCGGCATCGACGCCGTGATGGCCGCCGGATTCCGCTACGCGGGCCGGCCCTGGACTGTCCAGTGCGACGCGGACCTCCAGGTGCCGCCGGCGGAGATCTGGTCCCTGCTCGACAAGGCGGGGGAGGGCTACGACGTGGTGTTCGGCGAGCGGCGGGGCAGGCGCGACCCGCTCCTCCGCAGGGGCGGCTCGGCCGGTCTGCACTGGGCGGCCCGGCGGCTGTTCGGCATCGACATGCCGCGCGGCGCCTCCACCTTCAGGCTGGTCCGCACCGGCCTGGCCCAGACGATCACGGAGCTGCGGCTGCCCTGGTTCATCCCGGCGGTGCCCCTGGTCGGCGCCCGATACGCGGTCACGCCGGTCACCCACCGGCCCCGTACGGCGGGCCGGTCCAAGCTCCGGGTGGCCCGGCTGGCGGCCCACTCCTTCGAGCTGTTCTTCGGCTTCTCCTGGCGTCCGCTCGCCGCTGTCTACGCGGCGGGGGCGCTGGGCGGCTGCCTGGCCCTGGTGCTCGCGGTGCTCGGATACGCCGGGCTGGTGGGCGGCAGCGCCCTCGCGGCGACCCAGCTGCTGCTCACCGGTCTCACGCTGGCGGCGGTGGCGCTGCTCGGGCGCTATCTCCACCGGCTGCTGCGCGACTCGGCGCGGGTGCGTACCTACTACATCAAGGAGGCGAACGTGCCGCTGCGCCCGGAGGACACCCTCACCGGCGGACTCCCTGGCCCGCCGCCCCCGGCTCGCGCCGTTCGGCGTAACGCATGAGGTGAGGCAACCGGGAGGACGCCTTTCACGCTGAAGAGTCATGAAACTTTCACGGCTCTTTGACACCGGGAAAGCGCTTACCTATGGTGCTTCTTGTTCGCTCTCACGTATGCCATTCATCTACGTGAACGGATGCTCGCTGGAAGGACGCCATGTCGCAGGCTGAACAGCCTGCCCGGACCAGCAAGGAGCTCACATCGTGCGACAGAGAATCAGCGGCAGAACGGTCGCGGCGGTCGCCGCCGCCATCGTCATGACGGGGACGGCGGTGGCCGGCGTCTCCGTCGCCTCGGCCGCCTCGGCGGCTCCGGCGCCGGGACCGTACACCGTGGTGAACAACAGCAGCGGCCTGTGCCTCACCGTGCCAGGTGGCGGCTCCGCCGACGGGTTACAGCTCACGCAGAGCGGGTGCGGCGGCGCGGCGCAGACCTTCGACGTGGTCGCCGACGGCGGCGGCTATCTGCTCAAACCCGCTCACAGCGGCAAGTGCGCGGGTGTGAAGGACGCCGGCACCGGTGCGGGTAAGGCCGTGCAGCAGGAGAGCTGCTCGGGGGCGGCCTCACAGAGGTGGAGCCTCACCGAGTCGGGATCCACCTACCGGGTCGTCAACGCCAACGGTGGCAAGTGCCTCAACATCAAGGACAACTCGACGTCCGCGGGCGCTCTGGCGCAGACGAACTCCTGCGACTCGGTGGCGACCAAGCAGTGGCGGCTCGTCCCCACCGGCTCCGGGCCGACCGACCCTCCCACGGATCCGCCGGGTGACCCGACCGGCCTGGTCGGCTGGGCCACGCAGGGCGGCGGCACCTCGGGCGGCGGCAACGCCTCCCCGGTCACGGTCTCCAGCGCCTCCGCGCTGACCAGCGCACTGTCCGGGACGAACGCGGCCGTGGTCCGGGTGTCCGGCACCATCTCCTGCTCCGGCCTGATCCGCGTCGGCTCCAACAAGACCCTGCTGGGCAATGCGGGCGCGACGATCTCGGGCTGCGGACTGAACATCTCCGAGGCCTCCAATGTGATCGTCCGCAACCTGAACTTCCGGGGCTGGGACGACGACGCCATCAACGTGCAGTACTCCACCCGCGTGTGGATCGACCACAACAGCTTCAGTGACGGCTACGACGGCACCGTGGACGTCAAGCGCGCCAGCGACTACGTCACCATCTCCTGGAACAGGGTCTTCGACCACGACAAGACCATGCTGCTGGGCCACGACGACGACAACGGCAGCGAGGACCGCGGGCACCTGCGGGTGACGTACCACCACAACTGGTTCGACGGCACCAACCAGCGCCACCCGCGCGTTCGCTTCGGCAACCCCGTGCACGTCTACAACAACCTCTACTCCAGCGTCGGCGGCTACGGCGTGGCCTCCACGGAAGGCGCCGGTGTCCTGGTCGAGGGCAACTACTTCGAGAACACCGAGGACCCCTTCCATCTGGGCGAGGGTGACTCCGGACCGGGGAGCCTGGTCGCCCGCGCGAACCACTTCGTCAACTCCGGCTCCGGCGAGACGGGCGGGAGCGTCGCCTCCATCCCGTACTCCTACTCGCTCGACGGCGCCTCCAGCGTCAAGTCGATCGTGACCGCGGGGGCCGGCGCGGGCCGGATCTCCGTCTGACCTGAGCTCGGCCTCCGGTGACCGGTCCCCGAGGGGGCCGGTCACCGTCATGGTGTGGCGTCAGGCGGGGCAGACCATACCGATGCCGCAGATGACCACGAGCCGGCCGGGGGTGACCCAGCCGGGACCGTGCGGATTTCCGGTCGGCAAGGCGAAAAGAGTGAGTGGCAGGCCGTCGGGCACGCAGGTGCACAGGTCTTTTATCGCCTGCCATCCCGTCATGGTGGGCATTTCACCGCATCCGTCGATCATCAGCCATCCGAGCGGAATGATGACGTTGTCGGAATGGCGGCTCTTTTCCTCTTTCCCGATGGGGGCGGGAAGGAAAGGCGCGTGCGCGGCCTTCCTGGCGAGAGCCTTTCGCGCGGACTTGCGCGCCGGCGTCTCGGAGCCGAACCTGACCAGGCCGAGGCTGGTCAGCAGCAGGGAGATGGCGGCGATGACGCTGGACACCTGGCCCGCCGACTCGGCGCCCTGGGTGGCGAAGGTGATGACCAGATAAACGAGCGCGCCGAGGGCGAGGACGCGGGAAAGGGTCTTTTTGGTACGGGTGTACTTCCTTTGGGTGGACATCGTGTGGAGCCTCGGCTTCTCTCGTTTCCGGCCGCTCTTCAGAGCTTTTCTGTGTGGTGTGACGCGGTTGTCACGGGGTCCGCCGATGGCCGGGCTGTCACGATTCAGCAACGTTGAAAATTTTACGACTCACGTTTCTCTATTTTTCGGATATTTGCCAATAAAGGAGTTCCTGCTCGCCATCGGCCAAGAAGGCCGAAGAGCTGGCCAAGGAGCGCCCGGACCAGGCCGATCAGGCGGTCGACCGCGCGGACGGGAGGCAGGTACGACGAGCAGCAGCCGGAGGAGCAGGCCGTACCGGAGCAGTTTCGAGCTGGATGTCCGTTAAGTCGACGGCGTGTTCGTCAGGTGCCGCATCGCCGCCAGGGTCTGGTTGATGGTGGCCGGGAGGTCGGGGTCGCCATGCTGGTCGAGCCAGCGGGTCACCGCTATCCGGAACGTGGTCACGGCGATCTCCGCCGCGAGCCGGGCGGTCAGGTCGTCGACGCCGCGGTCGCGGAAGCCCTGCTCCAGGGCCTCCGACATGAGCGAGGACTTGCGCAGCTCGCGCTCCTGCAGGGCTGGTTCGGCGTCGATCGCGGCCCGTCGGCGTAGCAGGTAGTCGAGGCTGCGGCCCTTGAAGATCTCGGCCGCGGTGGGGGCCAGGCCCTCGGTGATCAGCTCCATCGGGCCGAGCGACGGCGGGGCCTCGGCCATGAACCGGGCCACCAGCTCGGGCACCGACTCCTCGCCGGCGAACAGCACCTCACGCTTGTCGGCGAAGTACCGGAAGAACGTACGGGTCGTGAGCCCGGCCCGCGCCGTGATCTGCGGCACGGTGGTCTCGGTGAAGCCCTGCTTGAGGAAGAGATCGAGCGCGGCCTGCTCGAGCCGTTCGCGCGCACCCGACTGCCATCGACCCATGCGGCCCATTCTAGTGATGACACGTCGTGTCATGCTATGCGATAGTGATGACACGACGTGCCATGAATGATGGGGGCGAACATGACGGGTGAGATCTGGGTGCTCGGCGCGACCGGACGGGTCGGCCGGGAAGCGGTGCAGCGCCTGCAGCAGGCGGGCGCCGAGGTGGTGGTGGTCGGCCGCGATCGGGAGCGGCTGACCCAGGTGAGTCCGGACGCCCGCGCGGTGACCGGCTCGCTCGACGAGGTCTGCGCGCGGCTGGCCACCGAGGCGCCGGTCGTGGTGATCAACACGGTGGGCCCGTTCGCGGTCACGGCGCCGCAGGTCGCGCGGGCCTGCCCGCCAGGCACCCATTACGTCGACGTCTCCAACGAGCTGAGCGCGTTCGAGCTGCTCCACGGCATGGACCGGGAGGCGGCGGCCACCGGTCGCACGCTGGTCTCCGGGGCGGGCTTCGGCGTGCTCGCGACCGAGAGCATCCTGCTGCATCTGCTGACGGCCGAGGAAAAGCCGTCGCGCGTACGCGTCGACGCCGTCGCGTCGGTCGCGATCGAACCCGGCGCCCTCGGCGAAGCCCTGGCCGCCACCATCGTGCAGGCGTTGCTCGACGGCGGCCGCGAGGTGCGGCAGGGCCGGATGATACGCGCCCAGGCCGGCCGTGCCGCCGAGCGATTGACCACCCCCGAAGGCGACGTGGTCACCACCGCTTCCTGGGGCAGCGGCGAGCTCTTCGCTGCCTGGCGGGCCAGCGGCGCCCCGTCGGTGATCGGCGCCTCGGCTCTCGCCCCGACCAACCCGGCCGTCCGAGCGACGCTGCCGGCGATCGGCGGCGTGCTGCGTCTGCCCGGCCTGGCCGGCTTCGCCATTCGGCGGCTCGCCCGTGTCACGACGACCACGGCCAAGGAGCGCCCGCGCCGATCGTCCTGGGGCCGCGCCCGGGTCGAGTGGCCGTCCGGTCGCGTACGTGAGGGCTGGCTGCGCACCGGCGAGGGCATGACGTTCACGGTCGGCGCCGTCACCGAGGTGGCCCAGCGCCTGGCCAAGGGCGAGGTGCGCCCCGGCGCGTACACCCCGGCCAGGCTCTTCGGCCCCGAGGTGGCGCTGGCCGCCGGCGCCGAGTTCGTGTTCACCGACTGACAGTGATGATGGAGGTGAGCGCTTCCCGCCAGGGTTTGACCCACCGACTGACTGACCTCGAGGTCCTCAACGGGATCTGTCGGCCCT